>NZ_JBBJMJ010000007.1:0-146361 GCF_037719875.1 Aeromicrobium sp.
CGGACCGTTTCGGGCGTCCGGTTCAACCAACCTGGCGACGTCGCCACGGTGCTGCGCGTGCTCTACCTGGTCTTCAACGAGGGCTATTCCGGCGAGGTCGACCTCGCCGCCGAAGCGATCCGCCTCACTCGCCAAATGGCGGCCAAGATCAACCACGAGGAGGTCGCGGGTCTGCTCGCGCTCATGCTGCTGCACCACGCAAGGCGCCCGGCACGGACCGCCCCCGGCGGCGTGCTCGTGCCCCTTTCGGAGCAGGACCGCAATCTGTGGAACAGCCGCCTGATCGCCGAGGGCGTCGAGGTGCTCCAGGCAGCCCTCGCCCGAGACTGCCTGGGCGAGTACCAGGCCCAAGCCGCCATCGCCGCGTTGCACGCCGACGCCCGAACGGTCGAGGAGACCGACTGGGTGCAGATCGTCGAGTGGTATGACGAACTGGTGCGCCTCACCGAAAGCCCGGTGGTCCGCCTCAACCGGGCCGTCGCGGTCGGCGAGGCCGACGGACCGCGAACCGGCCTGGCCGCCCTGGCAGAGCTCGACCCCGCCCTGCCCCGCCACACCGCTGCCGAGGCATACCTGTACGAGCGTGACGGCGACCCAACGACCGCAGCACGGCTCTACTCCAAAGCCGCCCGATCAGCGTCCAGCCTCCCCGAGCGCGACCACCTCACACGACAAGCCGCACGGCTCAACGCGCAACTGCGCAGCCGAGCGGCCGACACCGGGCATTCACCGCCCCGATAGGGACACATGCTCACCCTGTCGGCCGGCCGAACCGGCGAGCGCTCTTCAGGTCGCCGCGAGGTTGCGCCGGAGTCGCGGTGCCAGGCCGAACAGGGTCTGCTCGTCCCCGACCCGGACGAACCCCACTGATGCGTAAAACTCCGCAGCGTGCCGATTTCCGGTCACTTCGATCCATGGCATCCCGCACCTCATGGCATCGAGAACTGCATCCTGAACCAATTGCGTCGCGACCCCCTGCCTCATCGCGTCCGGGTCGACAAACAGGTCTTCCAGCTCCCGCCCACCGTCGATGTCGACAGTGGTCACGAACCCGAGGATTCTGCTGTCAGTGTCGACAGCCACCAGGGTGCGGCCCGCTGCGACACCATCGCCTGACCAGTGCAGTGCCTCAGGGACGGCGAGCAGGTTGGCACGATAACTCTCATTGCTCAGGGACGACCGGCGGTAGAGGTCACGAAGGGAAGGCAGATCTTCATCGGTGGCCGGTCGGGTCACGCAATGCGCCATGGCCAGACAGCCTATGTGACCGGCTACGAAACTCGCTGCGTACCGCAGCGCCCGTCGGCACGGCAGGCAGGGAGTGTGGTTCATCCGCCGGTTGGCGGGACGAGCGGATTGAGCCTGCCGGATACGCTCATGCCCGTGACCCTCATGACAACGCTGGCGACGGACGCAGCCAATGCACCCGACTCCGGGCTGGCGGGCTGGACCGTCGACCTGATGGACAAGCTGGGTCTGTTCGGCGCCGCGCTCGCGGTCTCCCTCGACAACTTCTTCCCGCCGATCCCCAGTGAGATCATCCTGCCGCTGGCGGGTTTCGCGGCGAGCCAGGGCACGTTCTCCTTGACCGGAGCGCTGATCGCCACCACGGTCGGCTCCGTGTTCGGTGCCTCGGTGCTCTATTGGCTCGGCGCGATCTTCGGCCGCGACCGGGCAGCATGGATCTTCGACAAGACGCCGCTGCTCAAGGTCAGCGACCTGGAACGTACCGAGGCCTGGTTTGCCAAGCATGGGGGCAAGGCGGTCTTCTTCGGCCGGATGGTCCCGATCTTCCGCAGCCTGATCTCGATCCCGGCCGGCGTCGAGCGGATGAGCTTCACGTTGTTCTTCGTCCTGACGACGCTGGGCAGCCTGATCTGGAACTCGATCTTCGTGATTGCCGGATATCGGCTGGGAGAGAACTGGGATTCCGTCGAGCCGTATGCCTCGCTGTTCCAGAAGCTCGTCATCGCCTTGGTGCTGGCCGTGATCGGCGTCTTCGCCTTCATCCGCATCCGTGAACAGCTCCGGGCCCGCGGCACCGCCTGACGGCCCGTCCGCAGAAGCGGCGGTGGGAGGGCTCCGGTCCTAGGCTGGCGGCATGAGTGATTCACGCGAGACCCAGGTCGTCGATGCCGTCAACCCGCAGCTGTTCATCGGTGGGCAGTGGCGAGCCGCCGAGGGGGGAAAGACGTTCCCGGTCGAGGATCCCTCGACCGGCAAGATCCTCGTCGAGGTCGCCGATGCGGGCGTTGCCGACGGCAAGGCGGCGATCGACGCAGCGGTCGCCGCACAGCAGGAATGGGCTGCGACGCCTCCGCGAGACCGTGGGGAGATCCTGCGCAAGGCATTCGAGATCATCACCGAGCGCACCGACGAGCTCGCGCTGCTCATGACGCTCGAGATGGGCAAGCCGCTCGCCGAGAGCAAGGCCGAGATCGCCTACGGCTCGGAGTTCTTCCGCTGGTTCGCAGAGGAAGCCGTCCGCATCTCGGGCCGCTACTCGATCGCGCCCAACGGGGCGACCCGGCTGCTGACGCTCAAGCAGCCCGTCGGGCCGTGTCTGATGATCACGCCGTGGAACTTCCCGCTCGCGATGGGGACCCGCAAGATCGGTCCCGCGATCGCCGCCGGCTGCACCATGGTGGTCAAACCGGCCGCGTTGACGCCGCTGTCGATGCTGCGCCTGGGCGACATCCTTGCCGAGGCCGGGCTGCCTGACGGCGTCCTCAACATCGTCACGACCAAGAGCACCGGAGAGGTCATGGAGCCGATCATCCGCGACCCCCGTCTGCGCAAGCTGACGTTCACGGGCTCGACCGAGGTCGGGCGTTCGCTCGTGGAGCAGAGTGCCCAAGGGCTGCTGCGGGTCTCGATGGAGCTCGGCGGCAACGCGCCGTTCATCGTGTTCGACGATGCCGACATCGACGATGCCGTCGACGGAGCGATGCTCGCCAAGATGCGCAACATCGGTGAGGCGTGCACGGCGGCCAACCGGTTCATCGTCCACGAGTCGGTGGCCGAGGAGTTCGGCACCAAGCTGACGGCCAAGATGGCCGACCTGTCCGTCGGCCGAGGGACGGAGGACGGCATCAAGGTCGGGCCGCTGGTCGAAGCCAAGCAGCGCGACAAGGTCGCCGAGCTCGTTGACGACGCGGTCGACAAGGGAGCGACGATCCTGACCGGCGGTTCCGCACCGGACGGTGAGGGCTACTACTACTCGCCGACCGTTCTGTCGGACGTACCGCTGGATGCGCGGATCGCCAAGGAGGAGGTTTTCGGGCCGGTCGCACCGATCTTCACCTTCACCGAGGAGGAGGACGCGCTCCAGATGGCGAACGACACCGAGTTCGGTCTCGTTGCCTATGCGTTCACGCAGGACTACTCCCGCGCGATCAGGGTCTATGAGGCGCTCGAGACCGGCATGGTCGGGATCAACCAGGGCATCGTCTCCAACCCCGCTGCCCCGTTCGGTGGCGTCAAGGCCTCGGGCTTCGGCCGCGAGGGTGGAGCAGAGGGCATCGAGGAGTATCTCGAGACCAAGTACGTCGGGCTCGCGCTCGGCTAGAACGACACGTCGGCGCGGCGCTCGTCGGCGCCGGGCTTGTCGCAGTACGTCTGTCCGTCGGTGAATCGCACGCCGTCGGTGAAGCGCGCCTCGATCCGGCCCGAGCCGAACTGCTCGACATACAGGCGCGAATAGAGGCCGCCGAGCGTGAGCAGCTCGTCGTGGGTTCCCTGCTCGACCAGCTTGCCGTCCTCGAGGCCGAAGATCACATCGGCGTTGTGGATCGTGGACAGTCGGTGTGCGATCGCAATCGTCGTACGGTTGTGGGTCGCCCGCTCGAGCGCGTCCTGCACGAGCCGCTCGGTCTCGGTGTCCAGCGCGGAGGTCGCCTCGTCGAGGATCAGGACGCGAGGGTCCATCAGCAGGACCCGGGCAATCGCGAGCCGCTGCTTCTCACCACCGCTGAGGCGATAGCCGCGCTCCCCGGTGATCGTCTCGTAACCATCGACGAACGAAACGATCCGATCGTGGATGTTGGCGTCGCGCGCGGCCTGCTCGATCTCCTCGGCGCTCGCCTCGGGCTTGGCGTAGGCGATGTTGTCGCGGATCGAGCCGTGGAACAGATAGGGCTCCTGCGTCACCATGCCGACGGCCTCGGCGACCGATCCCATCGTCAGGTCGCGGACGTCGGTGCCGTCGATCAGCACGGAGCCTTGGTCGACGTCGTAGAAGCGAGGCACGAGATAGGTCATCGTCGTCTTGCCGGACCCTGAGGGACCGACGATCGCGGCGAGCTGGCCGGGCTGGACCCGCAGCGACACGCCTTCCAGGGCCCAGCCTTGCTCTGGAGCAGGCTCGGAACGGTCGATTCGCACACCGTTGTCCCCAAAACGGTCGCCGCTCGTCGCGCCGGTCAGGCTGCGGGGCTCGGGGTATCGGAAGTAGACGCGGCGGAACTCGATCTCACCGCGCAGGCTCTTGGGATTGAGCGCGAGGGCGCCGGGGCGCTCGGTGATGGCGGGCTTGAGGTCGAGATATTCGAACAGCCGGCGGAACAGCGCGAGCGAGGTCTGCACGTCGAGCGACACGCGCATGAGCTGGAGCAGCGGCATCTGCAACCGAGCCTGCAGCGTCGTGAAGGCCACCAGCGTGCCGGCCGTCAGCGAGCCGGAGCCCCCGTTCAGCATGTAGCCGGCGGCCAGATAGATCAGTGCGGGCGTGATCGCGAAGAAGGTCTGGACTGTCGCGAAGAACGCCCGACCGGTCATGGCCTGCTCGACCTGCAGACGGGTCTGGTTGCGATTGGCCTCGCGGTAGCGCTCGACCTCCGAATCGGCGCGATTGAACACCTTCGACAACAAGATGCCCGAGACGCTGAGCGCCTCCTCGGTGATCGCGGTCATCTCCGAGAGTGATTCCTGGGTCTTGCGCGCAAGCCTCTGCCGGCGCTTGCCGACCTGCAGCTGGATCCACACGAACAGCGGCATCATGACGATGGTCAGCAGGGTCAGCTGCCACGAGAGGATCACCATCGAGACGAAGGCCGCCGCGACCGTGACGCTGTTCTGCAGGATCGACGTCGCGGTATCGGTCAGCACGGTCCGTACGCCGGCAACATCGTTGGCCAGACGGGACTGGATCGCGCCGGTCTTGGTAGCGGTGAAGAACGCGAGCTCCATCTTCTGAAGGTGGGCGAACAGGTCGCTGCGCAGGTCGGCCATCGCCGAGTTGCCGATCGTCGAGGTCAGCCAGTTCTGCCCGATGCCGATCAGGGCAGTCACGACCGGGATCGCGCACAGGCCGGCGACGAGCCAGCCGAGCAGGCCGGTGTCGATGTCGCCGCTGGGTGGGAACAGCGCCTTGTCGAAGACCGCCTGGGTGAAGAACGGCGCGATTGAGGTGAGCGCCGCGGAGACGACGACCGCGATCCCGACGTACGCCATCTTGGTGCGGTAGGGCCGCAGCATCCGGGCAATCCGCCCGAGGATCGGCGGGCCGCCGCCGATCTCGTCGTCGCTCAGATGGGTGACGTTGGGACTGCTCCGGGGCATCAGTCGTCGATCTTGGTGAGCAGCACAGTTGTCGACTCACCTTCGACCGGGACCAGGTCGGTCGTGCCCCAGACGCCGACATCCGTGCGCAGCGCCGCCCAGATCAGCAGGTCGTCCGGGGCGGAGACGAACTCCGGGTCGACACGGAGAACGAACTCGGCCGGGACACCCAAGGCCTCGATCGCAGTGGCGGCAAGGACCTCACCTTCGGTGTCGACGAGCTTGACCGTCGCGACCGCACCGGGGGGCACGGCGATGCGCTCACGGAACGTGACAGAGCCGGTGACAGTGAGGACGTTTTCGGAGGCCATGCGATGAATGCTATGCCTCGCAGTCACATCGCACCGTCGCGAATGCGCCGTTCTGCCGGGAGTGAACACCCTGTCGATGACGGGCCTCGGCATGATTGGTTGAAGGCATGAGCGCGATCCTGGTCCTCGGCGGCACCTCGTGGGTCGGCGGGCAGATCGTCGATGAAGCGGTTGCTCGCGGTCACGACGTCACCTGTCTGGCCCGCGGCGAGTCTGGCGAGGCTCCACCGGGTGCGACATTCGTCAGGGCCGATCGCGCGGACCCAGGGGCGTACTACGAGGTCCGGGCACGATCGTGGGACAGCGTGATCGACGTGTCCCGGCAGCCGGGGCAGGTGCGATCGGCCGTCGACGCCCTCGGTGGCGCCGCGGCACACTGGACCTTCGTCTCGACGGGTTCGGTCTATGCCGATCAGAGTGTGCCGCTCACCGAGGACTCGCCGTTGCTGGTGCCTCTCGCCGGGGAGGTCGGCGAGCCGGAGCAGTATGGCGAGGGCAAGGTCGCGTGCGAGCTGGCCGTGCAGGAACTGCCGCGGCACCTCATCGTGCGTGCTGGGTTGATCGGGGGGCCGGGGGACCGGTCGGACCGGCTCGGCTACTACGTCTCGCGGTTCGCGCTCGCGGGCGATCAACCTGTGCTTCTGCCGGGCGTGGGCAGCCAGCCGATGCAGGTCATCGACGTCCGCGACCTGGCTCGCTGGGTCGTCCTCGCCGCTGAGGACGGCGTCGCCGGAACGATGCACGCCGTCGGACAGCACACCACCGTGGGGGAGATCGGTCAGGTCTCGGCGGAGGTCGCCGGCTTTCGCGGTGACCGGGTCCTCGCGGAGGAGCCCTGGCTGCATGCCCACGACGTCGAGGAATGGATGGGTCCACGATCCTTGCCGCTGTGGCTGCCCGCGAGCCACCACGGCATGGGGATGATGGACGACGCGCGCGCTTTGGCACACGGGCTCGAGCGGCGGCCCGTGGCCGAAACCGTGAGGGACACCCTCATCGACGAGCGGGCTCGCGGCCTCGATCGCCCGCGCCAGGCAGGTCTCGACCGCGCAGACGAGCTCGCACTGATCGCCGAGCTGCGGCCCTGAGCCACCGGGGCTGAGTGGGGCTACCTGGCCAGGGCTCGGTCGATGGCCAGGGTGAACTCCTCGGTCGATCCGGCCACCAACTTCTTGCCGTCGAGGAAGAAGGTCGGCGTCCCGGACACGCCGAGGGCCATCCCGTCCTCGACATCGCGCTTGACCCGGGCGGCGACCGCGGGACTCGTGACGTCCTGGTCATACGTGGACATGTCGAGTCCGAGGTCCTTGGCGTACGAACGGAACAGCTTGGCCTGGGAGTCCTGGCGCTCGCCCCACTCGAGCTGGGTCTCGAACATCTGTTTGTACATGTCCTCGAACTTGCCCTGGCGGGCCGCGGACTCGACTGCGTAGGCGGCGTTGTCGGCGTTGCGATGGCTCTGGATCGGGAAGTAGCGGACCACGAAGGTGACCTCGCCGGCATACCGCGCGCGGAGCTGCTCGATGAACGGATAGGCGGCGCGGCAGGACTCACACTCGAAGTCGAGGAACTCCACCAGCGTGACCTTGCCGTCCCCCTCATCGCCCAGACGGTGACTGTCGCTGCGGACCACTGTTGACGTGCGAGCCGAGCTGTCCACCGGACCTGGCGCGGCGAGCAACTGATAGGCGAAGGCGGCACCGAAGCCAGCGATCGCGACCAGCGCGACGGCGATGGCGACCCTAGTCTGCTTGCTCACAGCAGCCATCCTCGTCGCCCGGCCCAATCGGCCCCGAGACGGGTGCGCAGCAACCGTCCCCCCGCCAGGCCTGGACCCCCTCGCGCGTCGCGACGGCGGCGATCATGAGCCCGGCGATCGGATCAGCCCAGGACCAGCCGAGCGTGGAGTTGAGCACGAGCCCGATCAGGAGGACCGCCGAAAGATAGGTGCACAGGAGAGTCTGGGTGCCGTCAGCGACCACGGCATTCGAGCCCAGCGCCCGCCCGGTACGTCGTTGGGCATACGAGATGAACGGCATGATGATCAGCGAGGCGATCGCCAGACCGATCCCGACACCGGACGGATCGGCGTGAGTGCCGCCGAGCAGGGCCCGGACGGACTCGAAGCCGACATAGCCAGCCAGGGCGAAGAAGGACACGGCCAGCATCCGCAATGCCGTGCGTTCCCGGGTCTCGGGAATCTTGTGGGAGAACTGCCACAAGATGATCAGGCCGCTGGAGACCTCGACGAAGGAGTCGAGACCGAATCCGATCAGGGCTATCGAGCCGGCAGCTATGCCCGCTGCGATGGCGACGAGTCCTTCGACGATGTTGTAGCCCACCGAGAGCCCGGCCAGCATCCTGGCGCGTCGGCTCAGCCGGTTGCGGGTGTCGGTGTCCAGATCTCCCACGCCGTGCGCGACCTCGACCATCTGACGATGATAGGCGAGATTCTCGAAGGCTTGAGAGAAAGCCATCAGGGTGTCGATCTCGGGCGGTTGCGCTTGAGATGCAGACCCGGGCGGCCCCCGTCGTCACCCCATTGCCTAGGCTCGGGACATGAGTGAAGTTCCTGGCCTCGACGGCGCCCTCGGTGTGGAGCACCTGGAGGCGAGCGCCGACAAGGTCGTCGTGCGCTTCACGATCGGCGAGCATCACCTGCAGCCGTTCGGCATCCCTCACGGCGGCGTCTACTGCGCGGTCCACGAGTCGACCGCCAGCATCGCCGGTCAGATCTGGCTCGGCGACAAGGGGATCGTGGTCGGCACCAACAACTCGACGGACTTCCTGCGCCAGGCCAAGGTGGGCGACACCATCACCGTGACGGCGACGCCGATCCACCGGGGCCGCAGCCAGCAGCTGTGGCATCTCGACTCGGTCGACCAGGACGACAAGCTCATCGCTCAGGGCCAGGTACGGCTTGCCAATCTCGACCAGCAGCTGCCGCCCGAAGTGCTTGCGCAGTTCACGGGGTCCGTCGCCAGGGACTGAACGTGCAGACCGACGTACGGACGTCGGTCTGGCCCACCTCGACCACCCGGTACGATTGGTGTAGTCGGTCGCGACTGGCGTTGAGGTGGATACCACCGGGGAGCGACTGCAAGACCAGACATCGGGACCGTTCGCCTGGGCCCCACGTCAGCCGTGCATTGCTGACTGGAGGCAACAGAGATGATGATGACCATGACGACCACTGATCCATTCCCGACCTCGCTGCTCGACGACGAGGACGTTCGGGTCCTCCTGCTCGAGAACATCCATGCCGATGGCGCGGACTTCTTGCGCGGCAAGGGCTTCCAGGTCGAGACCCGCGATGGCGCCCTCAGCGAGGACGAGCTCATCGAGGCGATCCAGGGCGTGCATCTGCTCGGCATCCGCTCGACGACCTATGTCACTGACAAGGTGCTCGCCGCCGCTCCTGATCTGCTCGCGATCGGGGCCTTCTGCATCGGCACCAACCAGATCGACCTCGCCGCGACGAGCAAGCGCGGCATCGCGGTGTTCAACGCGCCCTACTCCAACACCCGCAGCGTCGTCGAGCTGGCGATCGCCGAGATCATCTCGCTCGCGCGCCGGCTCCACGAGAAGTCGACCGACATGCACAACGGGGTGTGGAACAAGTCGGCTGCCGGGAGCCACGAGGTGCGCGGCCGCACGCTCGGCATCGTCGGCTACGGCAACATCGGCAGCCAGCTGTCGGTCATCGCCGAGGCGCTGGGATTCAAGGTCGTGTTCTTCGACATCGACGACAAGCTCGCGCTCGGCAACGCCCAGCGCTGCTCGACGATCGAGGAGCTGCTGCAGATCTCGGACGTCGTGACGCTGCACGTCGACGGCCGTCCTGGCAATGCCGGGCTGTTCGGTGCCGATGAGATGGCGCAGATGAAGCCCCGGGCGCTGTTCCTCAACCTCTCGCGTGGCATCGCGGTCGACACCGCCGCTCTGCGATCGCACATCGAGTCGGGCCACATCGCCGGCGCTGCGCTGGATGTCTTCCCGGTCGAGCCCAAGCGGCAGGGGGATCCGTTCGAGTCGGACCTGCGCGGCCTGCCCAACGTGATCCTCACGCCGCACGTCGGCGGATCGACCGAGGAGGCGCAGCAGGACATCGGCCGTTTCGTCGCTTCCAAGCTCCGGTCGTACGCCTCGTTCGGCGGCACGTCGTTGAGCGTCAACATGCCCGAGATCAACCTGCCGGTCGACTCGACCAAGCACCGGCTCGCGCTGGTCCACCGCAATGCCCCGGGCGTGCTGGCGACGATCAACGGACTGCTCGGCGAGCACGAGGTCAACATCGAGGCTCAGTCGCTGTCGACCCGCGGCGAGATCGGTTATGTGCTGACAGATGTCTCCGCCGAGATCGGGCCAGATGTGCTCAAGGAGCTCGCGAGCCTGCCCGAGACAGTTCGCCTGCGCCAGCTCACCTGAGCGCTCCGCCTCGCGAGGCCAGGGTCTCGGCGCAGCCGGCCTCGAGCTTGAGTGTCGCGAGGTGGTCCGCTCGGGTCGATCCGCGGTTGACGATCACGACCGGAATGCCGCGCTTGTGGGCGGCGCGGACAAAGCGGAGACCGGACATGACCTGCAACGAGGAGCCGAGCACGACGAATGCCTCGGCCTGTTCGACCAGTGCATAGCTCAGTTCGACCCGATCCTTTGGCACGTTCTCACCGAAGAACACGACGTCGGGCTTGAGGTCGCCCTTGCAGTCCTTGCACGCAGCGACGCGGAAGTCGGCAGTGGCTGCGAGCACGACGTCGCCGTCAGGAGCCACGTCCCCGACGCGGGACTCATATCCCGGATTGACCTCCGCGAGCCGGGCGTGGAGCTCGGCGCGCGTGGTCACCTTGCGGCACCCCAGGCAGACGACTCGATCGATCCGGCCGTGCAGATCGACCACATCGTGGTGTCCGGCGCGCTGGTGCAACCCATCCACGTTCTGGGTGACGAGCCCGGTGATCTGTCCATTGCGCTCCATCTCAGCCAGCGCGGTGTGCGTCGCGTTGGGTCGGGCCTCGCGCATGCGACTCCAGCCGACGTGGGCGCGGGCCCAGTAGCGCTGCCGCCCCTCGGCCGTGCGCACGAACTCCTGATACGTCATGGGCGTTCGAACCGGTGATTCCGGTCCGCGATAGTCAGGAATGCCGGAGTCGGTCGAGACCCCGGCACCGGTCAGGATGAGCCACTTCCGGTCCCCGAGGACTTGGTGCATCCGCTGAACAGCGTCAGGGTCCGGGTGCCTCCACGGCGGATCGTCCACGTCGTCCAGCGTACGTTCGTGCTGTACCGGTCGACCATTCGCTCACTGGGCCAGCTCGATGAGCTTGTTGACCGTGTTGAGGTTGCGGGCCGTGCCGGGGACCTTGAGCGCGCGGCTGATCGAGTCGCTCTTCATCGTCGGGCGGCCGGCGCCGTTGGCGTAGCGGATGTGCATCTCGGTGCCGATGACCCGCCAATCGTCGTCGCCCGTCTCATACGTCTCGGCCTTGGCGATCGCTTCGGCAGATGGCTTGCCGGTCAGGAAGACGACGTAGGAATACTTCGGCTCGATGACCTCGAACGGGTGGGCGTCGAGCGCCTTCTGCAGCTGCGCGGTCGTGCGCGAGATGACGTCGCGGAACCAGCCATACCGCTGCTCGATCGCCTGCTCGAGGGCGCGGTCGAACTCGGCGGCCCTGCCGGGCACGTCGGCGACGAGGTTGCCCGAGGCGATGTAGGTCGACACGTCGGTCGCGCCGAGCTCAGCGGCGATCTCGCGCAGCTCCGCCATCGGCAGCTGGGCCGGTCCGACATTGACGGCCCGAAGCAAGATGATGCGGGTGCTCACATCACCAGTATGTCGCTCAGTTCGCGAGGATGGCGAAGAACACGATGGTCGCGACGACCGTGAGCCCGAAGCCGCCGACTGCCCATGGCCACGCGGGCCGCTTGGTCGAGGTGGCGACGATCATGCCGATCAGGGTGGCCACGACGAGGATGGCGAGGGCGATCCAGTAGCCGGAGACGGCGGAACCGGCGCCGCCATCGGCGCAGGCCTCGCTGCCGCCCTCGCACAACGAGTCCACGACGTACGCGAAGATCGAGATGATCCACATCGCCACTGAACCGAGGACCTGCAGGACGAACAGGATCCAGGAGAGGGCAAGGTCGACGGTGCGGTCCTTGACCTGCGGCGCGGGGCCAGTCGGCGTTGGGTACGGCTGCACGTAGGACCCCGGCGGTGGCACCGAGCCGTACGCCGGAAGGTCCGATTCGGGGGGTTGGGTCACTCGTCGGACCCTACGCTGCACACCGGTCTCGCCCGGACCAGCGGCAGCTAGAGGATTGCGGCCAGCTCGGTGGCCTGCTTGATGGCCCGCTTGGCGTCGAGCTCAGCGGCGACGTCGGCACCACCGATGACGTGCACCGGCACACCGCGCGCCTCGAGCGGGGCCAGGAGATCGCGTACGGACTCCTGCCCTGTGCACAGGACGATCGTGTCGACATCGAGCACCCGCGACTCCGTGGAATCCTTGCCGGTCGCAACCGTGATGTGCAGGCCGTCGTCGTCGATGCGGTCGTAGGTGACGCCCTTGATCATCTCGACGCCGGAGTCCTTGAGGGTCTGTCGGTGGACCCATCCCGACGTCTTGCCGAGGCCCTTGCCGAGCTCGGTGCTCTTGCGCTGCAGCAGGATGACCTCGCGCTTGGGCGGCGCCTGCAGCTTGGTCCCGAGCCCACCCCGGATGACGTCGGGGTCGACGACACCCCAGCGCTCCATCCAGTGCTCGACCGACTCGTCGGGATCATGCAGCAAGAACTCCGAGACGTCGAAGCCGATGCCACCGGCGCCCATCACTGCGACCCGGCGCCCGACCGGCGCGCCGGATCGGATGACCTCCTGATAGTTCACCACGCTGGCATGATCGATGCCCGGGAGTGCCGGGATCCGGGGCTCGACGCCGGTCGCGATGACGACCTCGTCGAAGTCCGCGAGATCGTCGACGCCGGCCTTGGCGCCGAGGTGGATCTTGACTCCGCTGATCTCCATGCGACGGGAGTAGTAGCGGATCGTCTCCTGGAACTCCTCCTTGCCGGGGATCTGCATCGCGAGGCGGAACTGCCCGCCGATCTCGGGCAATGCCTCGAACAGCTCGACGCTGTGCCCTCGGCCCGACAGCTCGGTCGCGGCGGCGAGCCCGGCCGGACCGGCGCCGACGACGGCGATCCGCTTGGACGTACGCGTGGGGGACAGGATGAGCGTGGTCTCATGGCCGGCCCGCGGGTTGATCATGCAGCTCGCCCGCTGGTTCTTGAACGTGTGGTCGAGGCACGCCTGGTTGCATGCGATGCAGGTGTTGATCTCGTCTGCGCGGTTCTCGGCGGCCTTGTTGACGAAGTGGGGGTCGGACAGCAGGGGGCGCGCCATTGACACGAGGTCGGCCTGCCCGGAGGCGATGATCTCCTCGGCGACCTCGGGGGTGTTGATGCGGTTGGATGCCACGACCGGCACCGTCACCTCGGGCCTGAGCTTGCCCGTGACCCAGGAGAACGCCCCGCGTGGCACGGAGGTGACGATCGTCGGGATGCGGGCCTCGTGCCAGCCGATGCCGGTGTTGATGATCGAGACTCCGGCGGCCTCGACCTTCTGGGCCAGCGCAACCGTCTCGTCCCAGCTCTGCGCGTCGTCGACGAGGTCCAGGAGCGACATCCGGTACATCACGATGAAGTCGGCGCCGACCGCCTCACGCACGCGCTCGACGATCTCGACCGGGAAGCGCATGCGGTTCTCAGCGCTGCCGCCCCACCGGTCCGTACGATCGTTGGTGCGCGCCGTCAGCATCTGGTTGATGAGGTAACCCTCGGAGCCCATGATCTCGACCCCGTCGTAACCTGCACGTCGGGCCAACCTGGCCGACTCGGCGAAGTCGCTGACGGTCTGGTCGACCTCCTTGGTCGACATCGCCTTGGGCTTGCCGAACGGCGTGATGGGCGACGGCTTCGACGACGCGGCGCGCTTGAACGGGTGATAGCCGTAGCGGCCGGCGTGCAGCAGCTGCATGACGATCTTGCCGTCGTGCTCGTGCACCGCGTCGGTCACGATGCGATGCTTGTCGGCGAGCTTGGCCGACGTCATCAGTGAGCCGAACGGCAGGAGCCAGCCGTGCCAGTTGGGTGCATATCCACCCGTCACCGACAGGGCGACTCCACCCTTGGCGCGCTCGCCGAAATAGGCTGCGAGCTCCGGCAGGTGCTTGGCCCGGTCTTCCATGCCGGTGTGCATCGAGCCCATGATGACCCGGTTGCGCAGGGTCGTGTGGCCGAGGTCGAGGGGTTCCAGCAAATGGGGGTAGACAGCGTTCACGTCATTCATCCTTGATCGCGTCCAGGACTTCGGCCTGGATCTGGGGGAACTGGGCGCCCATCGCCTGGGCGAGGGCGGTGGCGGCCGAGAGGGGGCGCACCATCACGGTGAGCTCTCTGATCAGACCGTCATCATCGAGGCGAATCAGGTCGATGCCGTTGACGCTGACGCCCTCGACGACGGTCTCGAAGATCAGCGCCGAGCCGCGTCCGTCGTCGTCGGTCAGCTCGCGCACGTAGCCGAAGTCCTCGAACACGCGCCCGACTGCGCGCAGGATCGCCGCCACGATCGGCTTGCCCTCGTAGGGCTTGAAGGCGACCGGGCTGCGAAACACCACATCCTCAGCGAGCAGCTCGCCGAGGGCAGCGAAGTCGCCGGCCTCGACGGCAGCGCGGAACGGTTTCATGACGCCACCCCCGTCAAAAACCCACGATACGGAGATGGCGTCATGAACTCTGTCTGATCTTTCCGCTGCCGCTCGGGCATGAGGACTCCTGTGATGGGATGGGCGGGTGATCTCCAAGACCGCGGCCAGGTTCCTCATCGCGGCGGGCGTGTTCAACGTCGTGATCTGGCCGCGCTTCGCCAAGGCGATCGTGGAGGACGACCGGGCGTGGTCCGGCGAGCGGTGGAACAGTGCGCCTGAGGCGTTCTTCTGGGTGCACGCTGTGCTCATCACAACGGCGATCGTGATCGGGCTGGGCGTGCTGCTGGTGGGCGTACGCGCTCATCGCTCGTCACCCAGTCGCTGAGAGACCTGGCCTGGGAGCGAACGAAGGATCTCGTCGCACCACGTGATGCCGGTCTGCTCGGCGAGTATGCCGCCGCGCAGCACGAGCCAGCCGCCGATCTCGTCGTCGGTGAGGTCGTCGGGGCGAGGGTAGAACTTCGCGGCACTGTCGACGTAGTAGGCCAGCTGCTCCGCGTGGGCCCGCCGCCGCACGCGCACGTCGTCGATGATCGCGTCGCTGTCACCGAACGGCAGCGCCCGCAGCTTGACCGCGAACTCGCTGCGCAGGTGCTCGACCGGCGTGGCCTTGGACGTCCACAGCGTGAGCTCCTCGCGCCCACGGACCGTGATGACATAGACCTTCTTGTCCGGTCTGCCGTCCTGGGCGATCAGCTCCGATGCGACCCAGCCGTCGGCCTGCATACGGCCCAGGACCTTGTAGATCTGCTGGTGACTGGCCTTCCAGAAGTGGCCGATCGAGGCGTCGAACCGGCGAGCGAGGTCATAGCCCGACGCGGACTTCTCCGCGAGGGACACCAGGATCGCGTGCTCGAGGGCCATGCCCGCGACCATACTATGCAACGAGTTGCAATGCAATCAGTTGCCTAGGTCGCGATCGCCGCTGCGGCTTGCCGTGCGTCGAACTCCAGCCGCGCACGGACGATGGCCTCCTGGTTGCCCTCGGTCCACCGGACGAGCGACTGGATCGTCTCGATCAGCCCGCAGCCGAGATCCGTCAGTGCGTAGTCGACACGGGGTGGTACGACCGGGTGGACCGTCCGCTCGATCAGACCATCGCGTTCGAGATGGCGGAGCGTGACGGTCAGCATGCGCTGGCTGATGCCCTCGATCTCTCGCTTGAGCTCGGTGAACCGCAGGGTTTGGTGGCCGAGGAGGGAGATCACCATGAGTGACCACTTGTCGGCGACCCGATCGAGGATCTGCCGGACCTCGCAGCCCTCGCGGATGTCCCATTGGAGCGCCGAGCAGCTGTAGGTTACGTCGGCGGAACTGGGTGACTCTGAAGTGCCTTCTTCCATAGTTGACAATGGTGACGCAGGATGGGGTCAGTTACAAGAGGTAACCAGAAATGAGGAATTCATGACGACGTCGACCACACCGCCTGAGCCGGAGGTCAAGCGCCTCGATGGCCATGGTCTTGGGCTGCTGCTCCTTTTGAGCGGAGCCCTGTTCCTCGAGGGTGCCGACATCGCGATGCTGGCAGTCGCGCTGCCGTCGATCGGGGACGAGTTCGATCTCGGAGCCGGCGGTCTGCAGTGGGTCATGAGTGCGTATGTCCTGGGTTACGGCGGATTCCTGCTCCTCGGCGGTCGCGCGGCCGACCTGCTCGGGCGGCGCCGGATGTTCCTGATCTCGCTGGCGGTGTTCGTGGTCTTCTCCGGGATCGGCGGCCTCGCGACGGAGTCGTGGATGCTGATCGTGGCCCGCTTCGTCACCGGGATCGCCGCTGCATTCATGACCCCGGCCGGCCTGTCGATCATCACGACCGGTTTCGCCGAGGGCGCGGCCCGGCAGAAGGCGCTGCTGATCTATGGCGCGGCCGGTGCGGCCGGGTTCAGCCTCGGCCTGGTGATGGGTGGCCTGCTGACCCTGGCGGACTGGCGCTGGGTGTTCTTTGCACCGGTCATCATGTCTGCGCTGTTCTTCGCGGCGGCGATCCGGCTGGTGCCGGCCGATCCGCCCTCGTCCCGCCGCCGGGTGCGTGAGCTCGACCTCAGCGGGGCCGTCTCGCTCGCAGCGGGTCTGCTGCTGCTGGTCTACACGCTCGAGCGGGCCGCTCACGCCTCGGCGTGGGCGACCCTGACCAGTGCGGCGGCGTCGGCCCTGGCCTTGGCCCTGTTCGTGGCGATCGAGCGCCGGACCGAAGAACCCCTCGTACGCCTCGGCATCCTGCGGACCGCCGCAGTCCTGCGGGTCGACACCGTCGCCCTGCTGTTCTCCGGAGCATTCTTCAGCTTCCAGTTCGTCATCGTGCTCTACCTTCAGGAGCTGCGTGGCTGGTCGACGCTCGAGACGAGCCTGACGCTGCTCATCATGGCCATCGACGGGGTGCTCGCGCCGACGCTGACCCCTCGCCTGGTCACCAGGTTCGGCCACGCGCCGGTGCTGACGGCCGGTCTCGTGGCGCAGGCCCTCTCGTTCGTGCTGTTCTTGCCGATGACTGCGGACTGGACCTATTTCGCGATGCTGCCGAGCCTCGTCGCGATGGGATTCGCCTTCACGCTTGCCTACGGGACCCTCGCGATCGCCGCCACCGACGGCGTCGAAGACTCCGAGCACGGGCTCGCCGGTGGCCTGCTCTACACCGCATTCCAGGTCGGTGCTGCGCTGGGCCTGGCGGTGGTCTCGGCGGTCTTGGTGGCTGCGGCCGACGGCGGCGCGCTGACCCTTGCTGACTATCGGGTGGCCCTGCTGGTGCCACTGATCGCTGCGGTCGTCGCGGTCGCGGTCAGCCTGGTCCGCACCTTCGGCCGGCCGGAGGTGGTTGGCATCGAACCGTGATCTGCGAGAGGGTGTATCCATGAAATTCCGCCTGCGACTTCTCGCCCTGTTCATCGCCTCGGCCTTCGCACTGGCGGGGTGCGGCGACGGCTCGGACCAGGACGACGTCTCCAATCTGTCCACGAGCAAGCTCCTGGCAGCGGCCAAGAAGCAGCTCGCCACGCAGGAGTATGTCTCCGTCGAGGGCAAGGGCACCGACAAGGACGACGACACTTCGCTCGAGATCGACCTTGACTTCGCCGGTGACACGGCCTCGGGCACGATCACGGTCAACGGCATGGAGATCGAGCTCCTGAAGGCCGATGGTCAGGCCTACTTCAAGGCTGGCAAGGAGTTCTTCGGTCCGAGCGAGTCGGCGGCCGAGACGATGGACCTGATCGGCGATCGATGGGTCCTAGCCGACCCGGACGACCCGACGTTCGGCGAGATCGCGTCCTTCGTGTCCAAGAAGGACTTCTTCGCGCAGCTGCTCGACCCGGACGGCAAGGTCACCAAGGTCGACGAGAAGTCCGTCAACGGCGTCGACTCGGTCGGGCTCAAGAGCACTGACAGCACGTTCTACTTCGACAAGAGCGATGCCAAGCCGGTCAGCCTGGTCACGACCGACGACGGCAGCGGCACCCTCGACTTCACCTACGACAAGATGGACGCTGCCGAGGCGCCACCCGCCGACGAGATCGTGGACCCGGCCAAGCTGGGCCGCTAGGACGGTGGGTTGATGCTGCTGCAGATCGCCTTGAAGTCGCCACCGTCGGCCTTGGTGAAGGCGCCCTTGTCGAACCAGCCCTGGTCCTGCACGTAGAACTCGCCGGGATGGTCCTTCGACTCCTTGGTCAGGTCTTGGGTGATGAGGTACGTCGCGCCCTGCCCGCCTGACGTCTTGACCAGGAGCTCCACGGAGTAGAAGTCGCGCCAGTCGAATTGCGCCGGCAGCGGCGACTCCGCGCGCAGGCCAGGCACCGGGCTCCCCAGCGTCAGACCTCTGAGGGATGTGATGCCGGAGCCGCGGCTGGGCGCGACGGCAGGCAGCTCGGTGGACGGGATGTAACCCGGCGCGCGCAACACGTACGTCAGTGGTTGCTTGTCATCGGAGTCGCGGCGAAAGCCCAGCTCGACCTCGACGACGTCGCGGCAGGGCTCGCCGAACCAGATGAGGAGCTCACCGTTCGCGGCCTGCTGGAAGCCGGCACCGCGGGGGATGATGGGGTCGCTGCGCGGATCGCACCCGGCCACGAACGCAAGGATCACGAGGATGACGAGGGCCGGAGTCGACTGACGGACGAGTCGCGGCATCTATTCGTCGTATCCGCCGTCGGTGAGGCCGGCCCCGGACTCATAGGAGTTGTCCTTGCCCTCAACCGTGTGTGGGACGGGCGCCTGGAACGGCCCCCATCCCTTCCAGTCCACGTCGACCGACTCGTTGAGGTAGCCGGCGATGAATCCGGCGTAGCCCTCGTCGGCCCATTGCCGGGAGTGCTGCTCTTCATGGTGCAGCAACCGGTCGAGGTCGAGGTGGTCCCCGCGCAGCGCCAGGTTGCCGTCGTCGTCGACGGTCGGGCCCTCGCCGCTCCGGATGATCTGTCGCAGCGCAGCCTCTTCGTCACTGGGGTCGTCGATGTTCATCATGAAGATGTCGCCGAATGTCGTGCCTCCGTTGAGGCTGTAGAGGTCCTGCAGGCCGTCGCCGCCCAGACCCATCAGCATGCCGTTGGGTGTGGTCGACAGGCGCCCGCCGTTGCCGTGGACGAAGCCGACGTCCTGGTCATAGCTGAACCAGTTGTTGGCGTCCTGCCGGTCCTTGATCCGCTGGATCTCCTGAGAGGAGTAGGGCGTCTCGGGGAAGTCGCGAGTCGGCCCGGCGGTGCCGTAATCGGTCCCCGCGTTGAGGATGTAGGTCATCAGGACGGCATTTCGGGCGTCGTCGCCGCTGATGTCGTCGGGCAGGATGAAGTAGGACTTGCCGTCGCGATCCTTGACCTCTTCGAGGCCGTCCAGCACGTCGAAGTCCTCCGGCGTGATGTCGTGGTCGCGAGCGATGTCGATGATGGCGTCGATCGACACGCCCCGCCGCGCCGCGTTCTCCAGCCAGTCGCGGTAGGGGCCGACGGGATCGGAGCCGGTCAGCAGACCTTCCTTGCGCAGCCGGGCAATCGTCTGGGTCACTGCCGCGTTGTAGGCAGCCTGCTTGTCCGAGTCGGTGAGCACCAGGGTCGGGAAGTACGAGGCAGCGGCCAGTGGCATCAGTCCCGCGCGGATGAGCTGGCGTACGTCCTCGTCGGTCGGGCCGTTCCTGAGCTTGCCCGCGACCTCGTCGGCCCGGGCGTCGAGCGCGTTCTCGGCGGCGGTGTAGCGCGGCTGCAGGTTGGCCTTGAACCCGGCCTGGAGGTCAGACATCGACACATCGCCGCCACGCACATCGGGATCGTGTTGTGCCCCGCTGACCATCGAGCGGTAGGACTCGTTGATTCCATTGACCGTCGTGTCGAACGCGTCGACGTCCTGGGCGAACAGTCGGGTGCATCCCGACGCGAACTGCGCCTTGGCCGTCAATGACCTGGCGATCTCGTAGGGCACGAACGGACTGGCTGCCACCGCGGTCGAGATGTCGCCCTCGGTCGACTCGAGGATGTGTTTCTCGTCGCCCCGCAGCTCGTCGGCAAGGGCGCCAAGGTCCGAGGCATGGGTGTCGACCGGGTCGACGGCCGCACGGATCGAGTCACCGGTGACGCCTGCATAGATTTCGCTGTAGTAGGCGAACGGCCCGACCGTACGTGTGACCATGTGCGCTCCCCCCGGGGCAGTGCGGACTTGTGGTCACTATAGGTGAGAACGCGTCGCCGTGGCGCGCTCGTGGACCGGGACCCTGCTGCCGGACAGCCACTCGGCGACGCCGCGCGCAGCCCTCCGGCCGGCACGATTCGCCCCGATCGTGCTGGCAGATGGCCCGTAGCCGACCAGCTGGACCCGCGGATCCACCACCACGGTGGTCGCGTCGAGCTGGATGCCACCGCGCGGCCCGCGCAGGTGCAATGGCACGAGATGATCGACCGCGGGACGGAAGCCGGTCGCCCAGAGAATGGCATCGACGTGCTCGAACGAGCCGTCGGGCCAACGCACGCCGTGGCGTTCGATGCGGGCGAAGAGGGGTCGGCGTTCGTAGGCTCCGAGCCGCTCGGCCTCGCGCTCCTGCTCACGAAGCATCAGCCCCGTGACGCTGACGACGCTGCGGGGCGGAAGCCCCAGACGCACCCGCTCCTCAACCTTGGCCACGACGGCTCTGCCGATCTCGGGTGTGAACTCGCCGGTCCGCCACACCGGCGCGCGCCGGGTGACCCAGATCGTGTCGGTGACGAGCCGCAGCGCCCCGAGGAACTGGACGGCCGAGGCGCCGCCACCGACGACGAGCACACGCTTGCCGCGGAAGTGCTCGGGCCCGGGATAGTCCACGGTGTGCAGCTGCGCACCGCCGAATGTCTCGGCGCCGGGGTAGTAGGGGATGAAGGGCCGGGTCCACGTGCCGGTGGCGCTGACCACGGTGCGCGCCAGCCATGCCCCGCGGTCGGCCTCGACGCGCAGGAGCCCTTCGTCGTCGCGTACGGACTCCACCCGGATCGGGCGGAGCACCGGCAGGTCGCGAGTGCGCTCGTAGTCCGCGAAGTAGTCCGGCACGAACGTGTTGGCTCGGTCGGCCGCCACCGCGTCGGGCACGGGGTTGCCGGGGAGGTCGGACACCCCGTGCACATCGGCCATCGTGAGGGCGGCCCAGCGGTGCTGCCACGCACCGCCCGGGCCGGGGTTGGCGTCGAGGACGATGTGGTCGATGCCTCGGCGGGTCAGGTGGTAGGACGACGAGAGCCCGGCCTGGCCGGCGCCGATGACGACGGAGTCGAAGATCTCCACACGGCTTTCAACGTCCGGAGGCGGGCCGCTATTTCTAGGCGGCCTGCTCGTTCGCCGCACTGGTGGCGGCGACCGTGTTGTCGATGACGCGGACGATCAGCTCGGGGTCGTCGATCATCGGCACGTGCCCACAGTGGGGCAGCGCAACATGCTGCGCCTGGGGGAGGCGCTCCTGAGCGATCGCCGATGAGCTGTAGGGCAGGATCAGGTCACGTGTGCCCCAGGCGATCGTGGTCGGCACGGCGACTCCGGACGTGAATGTGTAGCCGACGCCGGCCAGGATCGTACGCTCGAACGCCGTGCAGTTCTTGAGCGAGCGGGCGTCGCCGTAGACCTCCTCGGCAGTGAAGCGCTCGGGATGCGAATACAGGGAGCTGCCGGCCAGCTTGCGACCCCAGGACCGCCGGGACACGAACCGCAGCGCACCGTCAGGCAGCAGACTGCTGATGCGCAGCAGGATGAGCAGCGCGAAGGTCTGCACCTTGTTGACCACGCCGAAGAAGCCGGCCGGGCTGAGCGCCGTGGCCGAGCGGACCAGCCCCCGGGAGCCGAGCTCGAGCGCGATGGCGCCGCCGAGGGAGTTGCCGACGACATGCGGTCGATCGATGCCCCAGGCGTGGAAGTTGTCCTCGAGGTTGTCGCACGCGCTCGCCATGTCGTACTTCACGCCGACGGGATAGGCCGCGGACTCGCCGAAGCCGGCGAGATCGACGGCGATGACGTCGTACTTCTCCGCGAGCTGTTCGAAGACGGGGTCCCAGGCCTGACGACGGTGCCCGATGCCGTGGATGAGGACGAGAGGCTCCCCGGATCCCTTGCGGGTATAGACGAGTTCGGAGTGCATGGTGGCGTGACCTTCCATCGAGCCGGCAAACGGTGACACTGATGATGACACAGTCGCGTACCCGGAGTATGTGATTGGTGTCACTTGTGATTGTGACAGTTCAACTGTCACAATGGCGCTGTGACGATTCCAGCTTCAGGACCCCTCCACGGCGTACGCGTCGTCGAGCTGGTCGGCATCGGCCCCGGGCCGTTCGCCGGCATGCTGCTCGCCGACCTCGGAGCCGATGTGATCCGCATCGATCGTCCGGGCGGCAATGCCATGCAGGCCTCTCAGCCCGACAAGGACATCCTCGCCAGGGGGAGGCCGTCTGCCGCGGTGAATCTCAAGGACTCACGCGGCATCGACCTGGTGCTCGACCTGGTGGAGAACGCCGACATCCTGATCGAGGGATTCCGGCCAGGTGTCACCGAGCGGCTCGGCATCGGCCCCGAGGCGTGCCATGCCCGCAACCCGGCACTCGTCTACGGCCGGATGACGGGCTGGGGACAGGACGGTCCACTGGCCCACACTGCCGGTCACGACATCAACTACATCGCCGTCGCCGGCGCGCTCGACCCCATCGGACGAGCCGGCGGACCGCCCCAGATCCCGCTCAACCTGGTGGGGGACTTCGCCGGAGGGTCGATGTATCTCGTCACCGGAGTGCTCGCCGCTCTGACCCATGCGCGTACCTCGGGCGAGGGCCAGGTTGTCGACGCCGCGATCACCGACGGCGCCGCACACCTGCTCGCGATGCCGCTGTCGATGCATCAGACCGGGTCGTGGAACCCCGCGCGCGGCACCAACCTGCTCGACTCGGGTGCGCCGTTCTATGACGTCTATGAGACGTCCGACGGCCGATGGATGTCCGTCGGCGGGCTTGAGCCACAGTTCTACTCGGCCATGGAGCTGGTCCTCGAGATCGACGATCTCCCCGACCGGTGGGACCTTGCGGCTTGGCCGGCCCTCCGCAAGGTGCTTGCGGACACGTTTGCGTCGAAGACCCAGGCCGAGTGGACCGCGCTGTTCGACGGGACGGACGCCTGCGTCGCTCCGGTCGTCCCCCTCGGTGAGGCCGCGCAGCACCCGCACAACCTCGCCCGTGGGACATACGTCGAGCACGAGGGACTCGTGCAGGCGGCTCCGGCTCCCCGGTTCTCCCACACCCCCGCGACCCTGACCACCCCTCCGGCCAAGCCGGGGGCCAACACCGCCGAGGCACTCGCTGCCTGGGGCATCACCGATATCGACCAGCTCATCGCCGACGGCGTCGCCGTGCAGGCCGACTAGAACAGGGACAGACATGAAGCGCCATATCTTCGAGGCCGACCACGAAGCCTTTCGCGACACCATGCGCACCTTCTGCGAGAAGGAGATCGCGCCCAACCACGAGCAATGGGAAAAGGACTCGATCGTGCCGCGCGAGCTGTGGCTCAAGGCCGGTGAGCTGGGCCTGCTCGGCTTCATGATGCCGGAGGAGTTCGGTGGAGGCGGCATCTCGGACTTCCGCTTCAACGCCGTCGTCCAGGAGGAGCTGACCCGGATCGGCGCGAGCGGAGTGGGCTTCGCGCTGCACACCGACCTCGTCTCGGGATATCTCCTGTCGTATGCCACCGAGGAGCAGAAGCAGCGGTGGTTCTCCAAGTTCTGCACCGGCGAGATGATCACCGCGATCGCGATGACCGAACCCGGCACGGGCTCGGACCTGCAGGGCATCCAGACCACCGCGAAGCGTGACGGCGACCACTGGGTCATCAACGGCGCCAAGACCTTCATCTCCAACGGCATCCTCGCCGACTTCGTGATCGTGGTCTGCAAGACCGACCCCGAGGCCGGCGCGCTGGGCTTCACGCTGATTGCTGTGGAGCGAGGCGCGGAGGGCTTCGAGCGTGGCCGAAACCTCGACAAGATCGGTCTCAAGGCGCAGGACACCGCCGAGCTGTTCTTCGACAATGTCCGCGTCCCGGTGACCAACACGATCGGTGAAGAGGGCAACGGCTTCTTGCACCTGCTCGAGAAGCTGCCGCAGGAGCGCCTGACCATCTCGGTCGTCGCGGCTGCTGCGTGTCGCTCGATGATCGACATGACGCTCGACTACGTCAAGGAGCGCAAGGCGTTCGGCAAGCCGATCGGCGCGTTCCAGAACTCGCGCTTCACCCTCGCAGAGCTCGAGACCGAGCAGCAGATCGCCCAGGTGTTCGTCGACCGCTCGATCACCGAGCTCAACGCCGGGACCCTGACGGTCGAGGATGCCGCGATGGGCAAGTGGTGGACGACCGAGCTGCAGAAGAAGACCGCCGACCAGTGCCTCCAGCTGCATGGCGGCTACGGCTACATGACGGAGTATCCGATCTCGAGGGCGTACCTCGACACCCGGATCCAGACGATCTATGGCGGCACGACCGAGATCATGAAGGAGATCGTCGGCCGGTCCCTCGGCGTCTGACTCCCCGCAGCCCGCACGATGGGGTCAGCTGCGGCGGCGGATCGTGTCGCGCTTGGCCTCGTCGACCGCGGACTCATATGCCGTGACCAGCGCCTGGATCGTCAGGGGCTTGAAGCGCTCGATCATCTCGGTGATCGCCTCGGGCGGTTGCCCGGACGACTTGAGGTGCGGCCAGACCGTGGTGCGGAACAGCTCGGTGAGCGCGACAGCCATGGCCTGACCGTGCTCGGTGATGATGCGCCGTGCCGCCAGTGCAGCCTCGGTCGGCAGGCCGACGTCAAGGAACTGGATGCCGACGGCGAGGTGGGCCGGGGCGACCTGGAAGACGTCCTCGACCGGCGTGGGCTCGATGACGCCGAGGGCGACCAGCAGCTCCAGATCGTCGTCGGAGAGCTGACGCCCCGATCGTGTCTCCAGATCCGGCCGCGAGACGGTCTCGGGGAGGTCCGGCATCCAGGGCGCGAGCAGCGTGCGGTGCAGCGCCACCTGCTCGGGCGTCGCGCCGGACGGGATGTTCTCGAGATAGCCCTCGATCGCCGAGAGGGTGAAGCCATGGGCCTGGAGCTCGCGGACCAGCTCGAGGCGGGCCAGGTGGTCGGGACCGTAGTAGCCGTTGCGGCCTTCTCGCCGGGGTGGCGGGATCAGACCGCGCCCGGCATAGAACCGGACGGTCCGCACCGTCATCCCGACGCGGGCCGACAGCTGCTCGACGCTCATCGTCTCGGCTGGCGCGGCGTTCATGGTGCTGAGACTATGCCACCGCCACTGTCGAGATCCGCGATCCCGGTGATGTGGGCCACCTCTCAGATGTATTGCTACCACTTTGACAGTGTTGGTGTCACAATCGAGG
Source organism: Aeromicrobium sp. (assembly GCF_037719875.1). Lineage (GTDB taxonomy): Bacteria > Actinomycetota > Actinomycetes > Propionibacteriales > Nocardioidaceae > Aeromicrobium. The sequence goes on from NZ_JBBJMJ010000007.1 coordinate 25,487, forward strand.
TTGTCACACTGCTGACTTGTCTTTACACCTGATCTGCGAGGACCCCAGTTATGACCGAGGCATACGTCTACGACGCCATCCGCACCCCACGAGGTCGCGGCAAGAAGACCGGATCGCTCCACGAGGTCAAGCCGATCTCCCTGGTGACCGGCCTCATCGAGGAGATCCAGAAGCGCAACCCCACCCTCGATCCCAACGGTGTCGACGATGTCGTCCTCGGCGTCGTGTCACCGGTCGGTGACCAGGGCTCGGACATCGCCAAGACCGCAGCGCTCGCCGCGGGACTTCCCGACACGGTCGCCGGCGTCCAGCTCAACCGCTTCTGCGCCTCCGGCCTCGAGGCGGTCAACCAGGCCGCCGGACGCATCCGCTCCGGCTGGGAGGACCTGATCCTCGCCGGTGGCGTGGAGTCGATGAGCCGCGTCCCGATGGCCTCGGACGGTGGCGCGTGGGCGATGGACCCGCGCACCGCGTTCGACACGGACTTCGTCCCGCAGGGCATCGGTGCCGACCTGATCGCGACGATCGAGGGCTACAGCCGTACGGACGTCGACACGTTCGCGGCCGAGTCGCAGGCGCGTGCTGCCAAGGCGATCGCCAACGGCTACTTCGCCAAGTCGGTCATCCCGGTCAAGGACGCCAACGGTCTGACGATCCTCGACCACGACGAGTTCGTCCGCGAGGGCACGACTGCCGAGAGCCTTGCCGGGCTACCTGCCTCGTTCGAGGGGATCGGTGAGATGGGTGGTTTCGACGCCGTGGCACTGGAGAAGTACCACAACGTCGAGCGCATCAACCACGTCCACCACGCAGGCAACTCCTCGGGCATCGTCGACGGGGCCTCCCTCGTCGCGATCGGCAGCGAGGCCGCCGGCCAGCGCCACGGTCTGACTCCCCGCGCGCGAATCGTCTCGGCCGCCGTCTCCGGCGCCGATCCCACGATCATGCTCACGGGTCCTGCCCCGGCGTGCTTCAAGGCGCTCGACAAGGCCGGCCTGACGGTCGCCGACATCGACCTGCTCGAGATCAACGAGGCATTCGCGGCCGTCGCGATGCGCCTCATGAAGGACCTGGACTTCCCGCACGAAAAGACCAACGTCAATGGCGGCTCGATCGCGATGGGCCACCCGCTCGGCGCCACCGGCGCCATGATCCTCGGCACCCTCATCGACGAGCTCGAGCGTCGCGATCTGCGCTATGGCCTCGCCACGCTGTGCGTCGGTGGCGGCATGGGCATCGCGACCGTCGTCGAACGAATCTGAAACGGACTAGGAACTCATATGACCAGCACCACCGAAGCTGTCCGCTACGAAGTCGCCGACGGGATCGTCAACCTGATCCTCGACGACCCCACCCAGAGCGCCAACACGATGAACCAGGCGTACGGCGACTCGATGGCCGGCGCCGTCGACCGTCTCGCCGGTGAGATCGCGGCCGACGCCGGCGCGATCAAGGGCGTCATCGTCTCCTCGGCCAAGAAGACATTCTTCGCCGGCGGAGACCTCAAGCTGATGACGCAGGCCACCCCGGCCGACGCGCCGGACCTGTTCGAGAACGTCGAGCGGATCAAGGCCACGCTGCGCAAGCTCGAGACGATCGGCAAGCCCGTCGTCGCGGCTATCAACGGCGCCGCCCTCGGTGGCGGCCTCGAGATCGCGCTTGCCACCCATCACCGCATCGCGGTCGACGGCGGTTATGAGATCGGGCTCCCCGAGGTCACGCTGGGGCTCCTGCCCGGTGGCGGCGGCGTGACCCGTACGGTCCGCATGTTCGGCATCCAGGACGCTCTGATGAACATCCTGCTGCAGGGCCCGCGCATGAAGCCGGCTCAGGCCAAGGAAAAGGGTCTGGTCGACGACATCGTCGCAAGCCAGGACGATCTCCTGCCTGCCGCCAAGGCGTGGATCGAGGCCAACGCCGACAACGAGGAAGCCGCGACGCAGCCCTGGGACCGCAAGGGCTACCGCATTCCCGGTGGCACGCCGTCGAGCCCCAAGCTCGCGCAGTTCCTCCCCGCGTTCCCGTCCAACCTGCGCAAGCAGATCAAGGGTGCCGGCTATGTCGCTCCGCGCCACATCATGAGCGCAGCCGTCGAGGGTTCGCAGGTCGACTTCGACACGGCGTCGCGCATCGAGTCGCGATACCTCGTCGAGCTCCTGGTGGGCCAGCAGTTCAAGAACATGACGCAGGCGTTCTTCTTCGACCTGGGTGCCATCAACGCCGGCGGCTCTCGCCCCGAGGGCATCGAGCGCAAGAAGTTCACCAAGGTCGCCGTGCTCGGCGCCGGCATGATGGGCGCCGGCATCGCGTATGTCTCGGCAAAGGCAGGCATGGAGGTCGTCCTCAAGGACGTCAGCCTCGAGGCCGCCGAGAAGGGCAAGGCCTACAGCGCCAAGATCCTGGCCAAGCAGCTCGAGAAGGGCCGCATCACCCAGGACAAGGTGGACGCATTCCTCGCCCTGATCACGCCGACCGCCGACTACGCCGATCTCGCAGGCTGCGACCTGGTGGTCGAGGCGGTCTTCGAGTCGGTCGAGCTCAAGCACTCGGTGTTCGCCGAGCTCGAGCCGGTCGTCAACGCGGATGCCTTGCTCGGGTCCAACACCTCGACGCTGCCGATCACCGGCCTCGCAGAGGGTGTCAGTCGCCCCGAGAACTTCATCGGCATCCACTTCTTCTCGCCGGTCGACAAGATGCCGCTGGTCGAGATCATCGCCGGCGCCAAGACCGACGACGAGACGATCGCCCACGCCCTCGACTACGTCCAGGCGATCAAGAAGACCCCGATCGTGGTCAACGACAGCCGTGGCTTCTTCACCAGCCGGGTCATCGGCCAGTTCATCAACGAGGGCCTCGGCATGCTGGCCGAAGGGGTCAACCCGACCTCGATCGACCGCGCCGCCACGCAATCGGGCTACCCGACGGGTCCGCTGCAGCTCAGCGATGAGCTCAACCTCGAGCTCATGAAGAAGATCCGGGTCGCCTCGCAGAGCGCGATCGAGGCCGAGGGAGGCACCTGGGTCAAGACCGCGTCTGAGGACGTCGTCGACACGATGATCGGGCTGGGGCGCTCGAGCAAGCTCGTCGGCAAGGGCTTCTTCGACTACGACGAGGCCGGCAAGCGGGCCGGTCTGTGGCCGGGACTCGCCGAGCAGTTCCCGGTCGCGGCCGAGCAGCCAGACTTCCAGGACCTCAATGACCGGCTCGTGTTCGTCATGTCCCTCGACACGGTGCGCTGCCTCGAGGAGAACGTGCTGCGGACGGTCGCCGACGCCAACATCGGCTCGATCTTCGGCATCGGCTTCCCTCCCCTCCTGGGCGGGGCGCTGCAATACATCAACGGCTACGAGGCGCCCGACGGACGCATCGGCGTCGAGGCGTTCACCGAGCGCGCGCAGGAGCTCGCGGCGACGTATGGCGAGCGGTTCGAGCCGCCGGCACTGCTGCTCGACAAGGCCAAGAACGGTGAGATCTTCGCCTGACGATCCGCCACATCGCCGAACGCCCACAGGTCATGCCTGTGGGCGTTCGGCATTCTTGGGCGCCGCATTGACATCAACCAAGGTTGAGGTTGGAGCATGGGCAACGTTGTTGGGAAACCGGATGATCACAAAAATGTCAGTGGTCTCCTGTATTCCTGTTAGGAACAACGCGATAGTCTCGCACCCTGGCTCTTTTGGAAGGAAGAACATGTCTGCTCCGGCAGTCGAGGCACTGGACCTCGTCAAACGATTTGGAGACAACGCTGCGGTCGACGGCGTCAGCTTCGTAGTACCCGAGGGGACGGTCCTCGGGCTGCTCGGCCCCAACGGCGCGGGCAAGACCACGACGGTCCGTATGCTCACGACCCTGAGCGTGCCCACCAGCGGCACGGGCACGGTGGCAGGTCACGACATCCTGACCGAGCCCGACGCAGTGCGACGAAGCATGGGCCTGACGGGTCAGGCCGCGACGGTCGACGAGCTGCTGACCGCCCGAGAGAACCTCAAGCTGATCGGCCGGCTCTATGGTCTGCCGAAGGCATACATCGCGCAGAGCTCCGAGGAGCTGCTCGAGAGATTTTCGCTGACCGATGCTGCTGACCGGATCGCGAAGACCTACTCCGGTGGCATGCGCCGCCGGCTCGACCTGGCCGTCAGCCTGATCGCCAACCCCCCGGTCTTGTTCCTCGACGAGCCCACCACAGGTCTCGACCCACGTAGTCGCACCGAGCTCTGGGAGGTTCTGCGTGGGCTGGTCCGCGACGGCACGACCCTGCTGCTGACGACCCAATACCTGGAGGAGGCCGATCACCTCGCCGACGACATCGTGGTGATCGACAAGGGCAAGGTCATCGCCGCCGGCACGCCGACCCAGCTGAAGGACCAGGCTGGCGCAGCGAGCGTCGTGGTGACCGTGACCCACGGGAGCGACCTACAGCGCGCCGCGGATCTCTCCAGGACCGTGTCAGGCGAGGTGCACGTCGATGAGACGTCGCGACGCCTCACCGCCAAGGCATCGGGCTTGGAGGACATGACCCGCATGGCCCACGTGTTCGAGGGCAGCGGCATCGCGGTCGACGACCTCGGTCTCAAGCGCCCGAGCCTGGATGATGTGTTCTTGCATCTCACCGGCCACAAGGCCGAAGAGGCCACCGACGATCTCGAGTCACAGTTCGCCGAAGAGGAGGCGCTCTCATGACCACCCTGACCACCCAGACCCGCCCACCGATCGCCCCACCGTCGCTGCTCCGAGCCTCGACCACGGTCGTGTGGCGCAACCTGATCCACATCAAGCGCATGCCCGAGATGCTGATGGACGTGACGGTGCAATCCGTGATGTTCGTGTTGCTCTTCGCGTATGTCTTCGGGGGCTCGATCGACCCGCCGGGCGAGACTTCCTACAAGGAGTTTCTGCTGCCCGGCATCATGGTGCAGACCATGGTCTTCTCCTCGGCCGTCGTGGCCATGGGTTTGACCAACGACTTGCAGAAGGGCATCGTCGACCGGCTCAAGTCGCTGCCGATCTCGCGATCCTCGGTGCTGGTCGGTAGGAGCATCTCCAGTCTCATCCACTCCAGCATCGGCATCGCGGTGATGGGCGTGACGGGCGTGCTGATCGGCTGGCGAATCCGCGACGGTGTGGTCAACGGCGTGCTGGGCTTCGCGCTGCTGCTGCTGTTCGGCTTCTCCATGATCTGGCTCGGGATCTGGGTCGGTTCGCTGATGCGAACCGTCGAGGCGGTGCAGGGATTCATGTTCACCGTGATGTTCCCCCTGACATTTGTCGCCAACACCTTCGCGCCCACCCAGGACATGCCGGGGTGGTTGCGGTTCATCGCCGAGTGGAATCCGGTGTCGTCACTGACCCAGGCCACCCGCGATCTGTGGGGCAATGGTGCGCCGGCAGGATCAGATGCGGCCTGGCCGTTGCAGCACCCCGTGTTGATGTCGGTCGTGTGGTCGATCGTGTTGACCGCGATCTTTGCGCCGCTGGCCCTCAAGGCATTCCGGAATCGGTCCAAGGATTGACCCGCCTGGCAAGGTAAGCCAGTCCTAAGTTAGGGTAACCTGTGTTTCCCTGACGGAAGGCCTGCCCGTGTCGTACGCAACCCGCCTGGTGGGCGGAGCGCTTGCCGCTCTGCTCACCGGTGCCCTCGCTTCATGCGGCTCGACTGCCTCGGACGACGCCGAGAGCAGTGGCGCGTGGTCGTTCACCTCAGGCAGCGGCACGACCGTCGAGCTGGACTCGACGCCCGAGCGCATCATCGCCAGCGGCGCCGAAGCGGCGGCGCTGATCTCGTTCGGGATCAAGCCGGTCGGCATCTATGCGCCCGGACCGGTCAAGGACGATCCCAATCTCAAGGACCTCGACCTGTCCGGCATCACGATCCTCGGCGAGACCTGGGGCGAGATCGACGTCGAGAAGGCCGCGTCGCTCGAGCCGGACCTGATCGTCGCCGACTGGTGGCCAGCAGAGAAGGCATACAGCGGGCTCGAGGAGGGCGCCAAGGCCAGCAGCAAGAAGATCCTCGACCTGGCCCCGATCGTCGGCGTCTCCCAGGGCGATTCGATCGAAGAGCTGGCCAATGGCTATGAGGACCTTGCCGAGTCGCTGGGCGCCGAGGTCGACGCGCCGGAGCTCGCAGGGCACAAGGAGGCATTCGAGAAGGCGCGGGCCGACTTCAAGAAGGCCGTCGAGGCCAAGCCCGACCTCACGGTCCTCGCCGTCTCCCCGGCCGACGACGTCCTCTATGTGGCCAACCCGAAGTACGCCCCGGAGCTGCTGGACTTCCAGCGGTGGGGGCTCGACGTCATCAGCCCGGACAAGCCGGACAAGGGATTTCCGTACTGGGAGAACCTCAGCTGGGAGAACGCTGACAAGTATCAGCCTGACCTGCTGTTCATCGACAACCGCACGTACGACTCGACGCTCAAGCAGGGTGAGAAGCAGCCGACGTGGTCGAACATCAAGGCCGCCAAGGCCAAGGCCTACGCGCAGTGGCCGGCCTATTGGATGCACACCTATGGTGAGTACGCCGAGCAGCTGACCCAGCTGACCGCGGCGATCCAGAAGGCCGACGACACCCGAGCATGACGCTGCTGACCACGCCGACCTCCGACCTTGAGACCGCTCCCCGCCATGGCCCGGGTGCCGGGCTGGCGGCCGGGTTGGTCGTGCTGCTCGGGATCCTTCTGGTCGTGTGCTTCGCCAGCGTCACGCTGGGCTCGCGCGGCGTCGGGGTGTCGACGATATGGAAGGCCTTCACCGACTTCGATCCCGCATCGGCCTCGGAGACGGTGGTCCGCCAGATGCGGGTGCCGCGCACCCTGATTGGCGTCTTCGCGGGTGCGGCACTCGGCCTCAGTGGAGCGATCCTGCAGGGCGTGACCCGTAATCCGCTCGCGGATCCGGGCATCATGGGCATCAATGCGGGCGCGGCAGCCTTCATCGTCTTCGGGATCATGGTGCTCGGCGCGCAGAGCGTCAGCGTCTACATCTGGCTGGCCTTCGCCGGCGCGGGCGCCGCCACCGTCGCTGTCTACGGCATCGCATCATTCGGCCGCGAAGGAGCGACGCCGGTCAAGCTCGCGCTCGCGGGGGCCGCTGTCACGGCTGTGTTGATGTCCGTGGCCTCGGCGATCGTCATGACGAACGTCGATGCACTCAACGAGCTGCGCTTCTGGCAGGTCGGCTCGCTCGCCGGTCGCTATCTGCCGGTGTTCTGGCAGACCGCGCCTTTCATCTTGGTCGGTCTCGTGGTCGCCCTCGGCGCGGGCCGCGCGCTCAACGGGCTCGCCCTGGGCGAGGACCTGGCGGTGGCGCTGGGCCAGAAGGTGCGGCTCACCCGGATCGTCCTGTTCGTCACGGTCGCGGTGCTGTGCGGCGCGGCAACCGCGGCCTGTGGCCCGATTGCGTTCGTCGGGCTCGTCGTACCGCATCTCGCGCGACTCATCTGCGGCCCGGACTACCGCTGGATCCTGCCCTATTCGCTGCTCCTCACCCCGATCGTGCTGCTCACTGCCGACATCCTCGGCCGGGTCGTCGTGTCTCCCGGCGAGCTGCAGGTCGGCGTGGTGCTGGGCGTGCTCGGTGCACCCGCATTCATCGCCCTCGTCCGCTATCGCAACCTGGCCGAGCTGTGAGCAGCGGGGCCGCTCTCAGGACTCGTCGATCGCCGACGCGCCGTACGCGTATGACGGCAGTCACGTCCGGCCTGGCGCTCGTCGCGTGCGCCCTGTTCGTGCTCACGATGATGGTCGGGAGCTATGCCCTCTCGGTGACCGATGTGATCGTGTCGGTGCTGCACGTGCGTGATGAGCCGGCGGTCGACTTCATCGTGCGAGATCTCCGTCTGCCCACCGCGACGGCGGCTCTGGCGGTCGGGTTCGCCCTGGGTGTTTCCGGCCTGATGTTCCAGAAGCTCCTGGGCAATCCGCTCGCCTCCCCGGACTTCGTCGGCATCTCTGCCGGTGCCAGCCTGTTCGCGGTGTCGTCGATCGTGCTGTTCGGAGCGAGCAGCGCCGTCATCTCCGGTTCGGCGCTCGTCGGTGCGTTGCTCAGTGCCGTCCTGATCTACCTGCTGGCCTGGCGTGACGGGATCTCGGGCTATCGCTTCATCCTGATCGGCATCGGGATCTCGCAGTTCATGGTCTCGATCATCGGTTACATCGTGGCCCGTGCTGAGCTCTACGAGGCGCAGCAAGCGATGACGTGGTTGGTGGGCACGGTGGGTCAGGCCGGATCCACCGAGCTGCGGGTCCTGATCCTCGGCCTGCTCATCCTGGTTCCCGCAGCGCTGTTGCTCGAACGGCCGCTGCGGGTCCTGGAGCTCGGTGACGACACCGCGATGGCGTTGGGCGCGCGGGTCGAGACCAGCCGGCTGGCCCTCATCGCGGTCTCGATCGTGCTGATCGGACTCGCCACCGCGGTCGCGGGACCGATCATGTTCGTGGCCCTCATCGCCGGGCCGATCGCACAACGGATCGTGGGCCGGGGTGGGGGCGGGATCGTGGCGGCTGGGTTGGTGGGAGCGATCATCGTTCTGGCCGCTGACCTCGTCGCCCATCACGTCGTGCCGGTCGACCTCCCGACCGGCGTCATCACGGGCATCATCGGTGCCCCATACCTGATCTGGCTCCTCGCCACGGTCAATCGGGAAGGACGGGGCGGATGACCCACGACCTGCGCGCCAAGGACCTCACCCTCGGCTATTCGGATGTCGACATCGTCGACAACCTCGACGTCCAGATCCCCGATGGCCGGATCACGGTGATCGTTGGGGCCAATGCGTGTGGCAAGTCGACGCTGCTGCGGGGGCTCGCCCGGCTCCTGCGGCCCCGCGGGGGGCAGGTGAACCTCGACGGCACCTCGATGCAGGATCTCAAGAGCATCGAGGTCGCCAAGGTGCTTGGTCTTCTGCCGCAGTCACCCGCCGCACCGGATGGCATCACCGTCGCCGACCTGGTCGGTCGTGGCCGCTATCCACATCAGGGGTGGTTCCGCCAGTGGAGCGTCGAGGACGACCGTGCGGTGGTCGGTGCGCTCGAGGCGACCGGCACGGCTGAGCTTGCCGCCCGCAACATCTCCGAGCTCTCCGGCGGGCAGCGCCAACGGGTGTGGGTCGCGATGGCACTCGCGCAGGACACCGATCTCTTGCTGCTCGATGAGCCGACGACATTCCTCGACATCAACCACCAGGTCGAGCTGCTGGACCTGCTGACCGATCTCAATCGCGAGTCGGGCAAGACCATCGTGATCGTGCTCCACGACCTCAACCTTGCGTGTCGCTACGCCGACCACCTCATCGCGATGAAGGGCGGAAAGATCCTCGCAGAGGGCCCTCCGGTCGACGTCATCGATTCCGCAGTCGTGACCGAGGTGTTCGGACTGTCGTGCGAGGTGGTGCCCGATCCGGTCAGCGGGACGCCGATGATCGTCCCGCGGGGCAGACATCACGCTTCGGGCGAACCGATCGCAGCACTGTTGTGATCCACGATTCGAGTTGCTCGTCACTGCTCGCGTGATTGGCTGAATGGATGGACGGTGAGCGCACGGGCGATGTCGTCGAGATGCCGATGTTTCCGCTGGGATCGGTGCTGTTCCCTGCGATGCCGCTGCCGCTGCGAGTGTTCGAGCCGCGTTACCTCACGATGCTCCAGGACCTGCTGCCGTCCAAGCCGATGGAGTTCGGCGTCGTCCTGATCGAGCGTGGGCAGGAGGTGGGTGGCGGAGAGAAGTGTTTCTCAACCGGCACGGTGGCCCGGATCGGAGAGGTCAGGGCCGGAGACGACTTCGTGGGCATCCTGTCCACCGGCACGGATCGCATCGAGGTTGTCGAGTGGCTGGAGGAGTCGCCATATCCTCGAGCCAGGGTTCGCCTCATCCCCGATCTCGAGTGGGACGAGACGTGCGAGGATCGGCGGGTGCAGACCGAGCTCCTGGTGCGCCGGACCCTCGCCCGGGCGAGTGAGTTCGAGGAGCAGCTGTGGCCGCCGACGATCGAGCTGATGGACGATCCAGTTGGCAGCCTGTGGCAGCTTGCCGGGATCGCACCGGTCGGACCACTTGACCAGGTGCGGCTGCTCCGCTCGGGGTCGGCCAGAGAGATCCTCGACGCGACCTTCGTGGCCGTGACCGACGCTGCCGAGGCGCTGGACGCTCGATCGACCTGATCGTCAGAGGCGGGTGAGGTGGACGGGCTGCCCGTCCTTGGGGAACGGCAGCGAGTGGTAGTTCATCGGCGCGCGGTAGGCCGGGTCCACCGTCCAGGAATAGCGCCGCAGGAGGTGCACGAGGATCGTCTTGACCTCGGCACCGGCGAAGAACATGCCGAGGCACTTGTGCACGCCGCCGCCGAACGGCTCCCAGGCGTAGCGGTGGATCTTGTCCTCGCGCCGATCGTCAGCGAACCGCTCGGGGTCGAACTGCTCAGGATCGGGCCACAGCTCGTCGAGGTGGTGTGAGAGGTGCATCATGACCGCGACGAGGCGGTCGGCAGGGATGGTGTGGCCCAGGACCTCGGTCTCCTTGACGGTCTTGCGGGCCAGGACCGGAACCGGCGGGACCAGCCGTAGGCTCTCCTTCATCACGAGATCGATCGCCTCGAGTCCGTCGAGCTCGGCCATCGTGGGGTGCTCGGGCAGCGCCAGCGCCTCCTCGCGGCAGCGCCGCTGCCACTCGGGGTGCTGTCCGAGGTGCTGCATCATGGTCGACACCGTGATGGTCGACGTGTCGTGCGCGGCCATGAGAAGGAAGATCATGTGGTTGACGATGTCCTCGTCGGAGAACCGCTCGCCATCATCGGTCGTGATCTGGCACAGCACAGAGAAGAGGTCCGTGCCTGGATTCGCTCGTTTGGCGGCGAGGTGGCGGCCCAGGAACTCCTCGAGCAGCGCGCGGCCTCGGATCGCCCTCCTCCAGCGGGTCCCGGGGAGGTTGAGCCGGACGAGCGCCGTCGCTGACTGCACGCAGTCGATGAAGGCCTGGTTGACCCGGGCCATCTCCTCGGTCGAGGCGAGGTCGACACCACCCATGAACACCGTCGTCGCCAGGTCGAGCGTGAGCCCTTTGAGCGCCGGGTACGCACGAAAGTGCTCGGCCGAATCCCACCGCTCGAGCCCGGCGATGACGGCGGGCTGCAACGCCTCGGTGTAGCCCTGGAGCCTCTCGCGAGTGAAGGCCGACTGCATGATCCGCCGATGGCGGTGGTGCTCCTCGAAGTCCAGCAGCATCAGGCCGCGGTCGAAGAATGGACCGACCAGATATCCCCAGCCGTCACCGCTCGCGAACGCCTTGTCGGCGTTGCGCAGCGCCGCCTCGCACGCGTCGGGTCCCAGCAGGACCGTCCATCTCTTGCCGATGAAGTTGATGTCCGAGACCGGACCGCTGCGGTCGTAGTGGCTCTGCATCATCGCCAGCGGGTCACGGATGTAGGCGAGCGTGTGACCCACGTAGGGCAACCCTCGTCGCCGCGGCGAGGCCTTCGTCCCAATCGTCATGCCCGCCATCTTGATTCAGACAGGGCGCTCTGTCAACATGAGGTCATGGCGGTCAAGGCGGGGACATATCGCGGGATGAGCGCCGAGCAGCGTCGGACGGAGCGACGCTCGCGACTCCTCGATGCGACGCTCGAGGTGTGGGGTCGCGAGGGTGGGCCCCCGGTCACGATGACACGCATCTGCGTGGAGGCGGGTCTGACCGAACGCTACTTCTACGAGAGCTTCGACGGTCTCGATGCGGCCCTGATCGCGGTGATGGACGGTATCGCCGATGAGATCGAGGAGCGTACGGTGACGGTCCTCGACCGCGCAGCCGGCGGCCCGGCCGAGCGGGTCAGGGCAGGCATCGGCGAGTTCATCCGCATCCTGACCGAAGATCCGCGCAAGGGGCGGGTCACGATCGTGGAGTCAATGGCGGTGGAAGCCCTGCGGGTGCGTCGGGCGGAGCTGCTGCGCAGGTTCGCCGACCTCGCGGCGCACGAGGCTCGCGAGCTCTACGGGCTCGAGGCCTGGAGCGAGCCCGAGGGCCAGATGGTCGCGACGATGTTCATCGGTGGGGTGGCCGAGCTGGTCACTGGGTGGATCGAGGGCACCGTTGAAGCGAACCCTGAACAGATCGCTGATGCTGCGGCGCACCACTTCGTCGCGACCGCGCACCGCTGAGGTCATTCGACGGTGGGCGCGTCACGGTCGACCTTGGCCTGCCGCAGCCCCTTCCCGAGACGGGAGCTCCGATAGCCGTAGGCGAAGTAGAGGACGAATCCGATCAACAGCCAGATCAGGAACCGGATCCACGTCTCGACCGAGAGGTTGACCATGAGCCACAGGCACGCCGCGATCGACAGGATCGGCACCAGCGGGACGCCGGGCACACGGAACGGCCGGTGCAGGTCACCGCGCGTGCGGCGCAGGATGATGACGCCGGCCGACACGACCACGAAGGCGAACAGAGTGCCGATGCTGACGAGCTTGGACAGCTCCGACAGCGGGACGAATCCAGCGAGCACCGCCACGAAGCCGCCAGTGATGATCGTGATGCGATAGGGCGTGCCGTACTTCGGGTGGACCTTGGCCAGGGCGACCGGGAGCAGTCCGTCGCGGGACATCGCGAACAGCACGCGCGCCTGCCCGAGCATCAGGACGAGCACCACCGTCGTGAGGCCGGCCACCGCGCCGACCGAGATGAACTTGCTGGCCCAGTCGAGATCATTAGCCTTGAAGGCTTCGGCGAGGGGCGCGGCGGTGTTCATGCGCTCGTCGCTGTACTTGAGCATTCCGGTGACGACGAATGCCACGGCGGCATAGAGCACCGTGACGATCGCCAGCGAGCCGAGTATGCCGCGGGCCATGTCGCGCTGCGGGTTCTTGGTCTCCTCGGCCGAGGTGGCGACGATGTCGAAGCCGATGAACGCGAAGAAGACGACCGAGGCCGCAGCGATGATGCCGTAGACGCCGAAGACGGTCGGCTCGACACCGAAGATCGACTGGAGGAGCGTCGAGTCCAGCCCCGAGGTCCCCTCGGTGGGCTTCGACTCCGGGACGAACGGCGAGTAGTTGGCAGCCTTGATGAAGAACAGGCCGGCCACGATCACGAAGGTGACGACAACGACCTTGACGACGACGAGGACGCTCGTGACACGGCCGGAGAGCTTGGTGCCCAGCACGCCGAGAGCGGTGAGTGCCAGGACGATCGCGATCGCGCCGAAGTCAGGGATGGCCTCGTCACCCGCGAGCCAGGTGGGCAGCTCGAGCAGCGACTGGAGGTATGCCGACCAGCCGCGCGCCACGACGGCCGCGCCGAGTGCCAGCTCGAGCACGAGGTCCCAGCCGATGATCCACGCGATGAGCTCACCGAGCGTGGCATACGAGAATGTGTAGGCGCTGCCGGCGACCGGGACCGTCGAGGCGAACTCGGCATAGCAGAGCGCCGCGAGCCCGCACGTGACGCCGGCCAGCAGGAACGAGATCACGATCGCCGGCCCGGCGTTGCTGAACGCCTGCTCCCCGGTGAGGACGAAGATGCCGGTGCCGACCATGACGCCGACGCCGAAGACCGTCAGATCCCATGCCGACAATTCCTTTTTGAGCCGGTGCTCCGGCTCGTCGGTCTCCGCGATCGAACGCTCGACGGACTTGATGCGAAAAAGGTCCATGGTCCGATCCTGTCGTTGGTGGCAGGCGGACGCAAACTATTGCCTCAGCGTGTTCGGACGTAGCGCGCCCAAGCGAAGCAGAACAGGCCGTATGCCGCGAGGCCCAGCGCCACGAGTGTCAGCAGGTAGGGACCGAAGGCCTGGTCACGCACGGTCTTCAGGGCATCGTCCAGACCGCCGGCCTTCTCGGAGTCGTAGGAGATGGCGGCCCAGCCGAACAGCACGCCGATCACTGCGATCGCGATGCCCTTGCCGACATAGCCGACCCGGCCCACCATGATCACGCCCGAGCCCGACGTCCCGCTGGTGGCCGGACCCTCGAGATCGTGGGTGAACTTGTCAGTCACGCCGCGGTGCACGTGCCGCGCCGCGATGACCAGGATCGCGATGCCGACGGCGGCGACGAGGATGCGGCCGGCCGGCGCGGAGAGCAGGTCCGACGTGAGACCTTCCTCCTTCGAGTCCCCACTGGATCCACCCGAGCCGGCGGCGGTGCGGGCCGCCGAGAACGCCAGCAGGGCATAGACGATCGCACGACCCACCGCGGACAGGCGCTTGAGGAGCCGCTTCTTGTCATCGGACTCGGACTGGTAGCCCCAGATCGCGGTCATGACCTGCCACGCCGCGAGGGCGACGAGCCCCGCCGCGGCGATCCACAGGAGGGCCTTGCCGAACGGCTGCTCCGCGATCTTCTGCAGGGCGCCACCGCTGCTGGCATCGCCACCGCCGCTCCACGCGATCTGCAGTGCGATCCACGCGATGATCAGGTGGACGATGCCGTATGCCACCAGCCCGACTCGAGCCGCAGCCCGCATCGTCGTGCTGTGTCTGGCCTCCTGGCCTGCTCGGTTGCCCTGCTCTGCCACGTCTCCCATGATGTGCTCCCTCTTCCACGCCCGATCCTGTCAGCGTCGGGGCGGGGCCGCATGTCGAGGGCTCTGCTCCTCCAAAGCCTCCGCGGCCTTGGCGATGTTCTTCTGCATCGAACCGAAGATGATGCCGTGGTACGGATAGATCGACCACCAGTAGAGGTGGCCGAACAGGCCCTTGGGGTGGAACAGCGCCCGGTGGTGGAAGGTCGTCGTGCCGCCCTCGGTCGAGCCGACCTGCAGCTCGAGCCAAGCCAGGCCGGGCAGCTTCATCTCGGCACGGAGGCGCAAGAACGTACGGTCGTCGGTTTCCTCGACCCGCCAGAAGTCCAGAGCGTCACCCACCACGAGATCCTTCTCGTTGCGGCGGCCGCGTCGCAGACCCGGACCGCCGACGATCCGGTCGAGCAGACCGCGGATCCACCAGGCCAGACCCCAGGAATACCACCCGTTCTTGCCGCCGATGCCCTCGATGATGGCCCAGAGGTGCTCCGGAGAGGCGTCGACCTCGCGGGTCCGCTCGTCCTGGTAGAGCGATCCGCCGGCCCAGTCGGGGTCGGTCGGCAGACCCTCGGCAGGAGCCCCCGCAGTGGCGGCGGACGACCAGCTCGTCGGGACGTCGAGCTTTTGGATCTTGGTCAGGGCAAGCTCGACCGAGCGGTCGAAGTCGATGAGTCCCTCGGGCGGGTCGGGGACGTACTCCCGGATGTCGGTCTCGGCTGCGACCACGGTGTTCTTGAGCGACTCGACCAGGGGCCGGGCGAGGCTCGCCGGCACCGGCGTGATGAGGCCGACCCAGTGGCTCGAGAGCCCGGGAGACAACACCGGCACGGGGAGCACGCGGCGCTTCGGCAGCCCCGCGACCGCGGCATAGCGCTGCATCATGTCGAAGTACGTCAGCACGTCCGGCCCGCCGATGTCGAAGCGCCGGTTGACGTCGTCGGGCAGCGAGGCGCAGCCGACGAGGTAGCGCAACACGTCCCGGATCGCGATGGGCTGGATCCGGGTGTGGACCCACTTGGGCGTGACCATGACCGGCAGGCGCTCGGTGAGGTAGCGGAGCATCTCAAATGATGCCGAGCCCGAGCCGATGACGACTCCGGCCTGCAGGACGGCGGTCGGCACGCCGCAACCGAGCAGGATGTCGCCGACCTCCTCGCGTGAGCTGAGGTGCTCGGACAGCTGCTCGCCTTCGGCGACCATCCCGCCGAGATAGACGATGCGCCGCACCCCGGCCCGTTCGGCCTCGGCGGCGAAGGTCTGGGCAATGCCTCGCTCGGTGGCGGCGAAGTCTTTGCCAGAGCCGATGGAGTGCAGCAGGAAGTAGGCGACATCGACGCCCTCGAGCGCTGCGGCGACCTGCTCTGCCTCGGTGGCGTCCGCGACGGCGACGTCGACGTCCGCGGCCCAGGCGTGGGCCCGGGCCTTGCGTTCATCGCGCACCATCACGCGTACGTCATGGCCCGCTTCGAGTAGCTGCGGGACGAGCCGGCCGCCGACATATCCGGTGGCGCCGGTGACAAGACTGCGGGTGGCGGGCATCTGTCCAGTCTTCGTGCAGAGCGGGGATGCTGCACGCCGAGTCCTACGTGAAGAGACGCACTCCCGCGTCCTCGTAGGCGAAGCAGTTGGGGAAGTCGTGCGGTGTCAGTGGGCGCCCGGTGGGTCTCGCCTCGCCGGGGTCTGGGGGCAGTGCCAGGCACGGCCGGTCATACCAGTCGTTGCGGCGGACCAGCCGGTCGTCCACGACGGTGCCGAGATAGTGCCCCTCGAGATCGACGGCATCGTGGTCTCCCCACGGGAACCAACCGATCCAGCTGCCTCGCATGTCGAAGACGTAGGGGTCGGTCCACGTTCGTCGGAACGCGATCGACTCGCCTTGCATGTCGAAGAGGTAGACGCTCATCTCCCAGATGTCCTTCCGATGCCCCTGGTCCGACCGTACGTTCGGGTCCCCGGGATTCCGGGGATTGTGTTGGGAGACACGCGAGAATGACGGTATATGTCTAGTCCTTACCCTTCGGTCGGCGCGGTATGCGGCGAGTCTGGAATTTCGTTCGAACCGCGCTAGCGTCGACCCATGACGACTGACACCGAACGATCCGTGGAGCTCGACCGCACCGGCAAGGCCCGATTCCGGGCGACCAATGTCCGGGGCGGGACCCTGGACTTCGGCGAGGGCGACGACAGCGATTTCACCCCGGTCGAGCTGCTCCTGGTGGCGATCGCCGGGTGTAGCGCAATCGACGTCGATCATCTCGTGGGCAAGCGCGTCGACCCCGATTCATTCGAGGTCTCGGCGCGGGCCGACAAGATCCGCGATGACCTCGGCAACCGGCTGACCGACATACGGGTCTCCTTCGACCTCACGTTCCCCGACGGTCCAGACGGGGACCGTGCGCGCGAGATCCTGCCGAGGGCGGTGACCCAGTCGCACGACCGCCTGTGCACCGTGACGCGCACCGTCATCGTCGGTACGCCGGTGGACTCGGTCATCGCCAGCCGCTGAGCGAGCTGCTCAGCGGCCGGCGTACGACTCAGGACCGGTCGTCGAACGCGTCCTGCAGCCCCTGGATGCTCAACCGCTGCATCGTCATCATCGCCGCCTGAGCACGCCCGGCTGCCTCCCGGTCGGGATCGGCGAACAGGACGAACATGGTCTCGGGGACGATCTGCCAGGACAGCCCGTACGCATCGACGAGCCAGCCACAGCGCCCCTGGGTGCCCCCGCCTGCGATCAGCGCGTCCGAGATCGTGTCGACCTCTTCCTGCGTCACGACGGTCACGGCCAGGGAGAACGCGTCGGTCAGGCGATGATGCGGTCCGCCGTTCATGAGGGTGAGGCGCTGGCCCTGGATCCCGATGGTGCCGACGAACAGCGAGCCGTCGGGGTGGCGGTTCTCCTCGACCAACTCGGTGTCGGGGAACACCCGGAGGTAGCGCTCGATGGCCGCCTCTGCGTCGTCGTCGAACCAGAGGAACGGGGTGACGGTGATCATGACGCCTCCACTGTGCTCGGGGCACGAAACTTCGCCGGCGTGGCGAGCAGGGCGTCGAGCTTGAACAGCGACTGGCTCCATCCGGTCTCGCTCATCTCGCGCATCTGCTCCGGGAACGGTCCCTGTCGCAGCTTGAGCAGCGTGCCGTCGCCGTCAGGCAGGAACTCGAGGGTCAGGGTCATCTTGGTGCCGTCCGCCATGTTCGGGAAGTCCTGCGCGATCTCGTAGCCGACCAGCAGCTGGTTCTCGACGACCTCCACCAAGGTCGAGGTGATCGGCGCCTTCCAGCCCGGGTCGTCGTTGCCGACCATGGTCATGTGCCACGCGCCGCCCGGGCGGGCGTCGATCGTGACGGTGTCACGGGGCACGTGGAACGCCAGCGGGCCGAACCACTGCGCGATCTGGTCGGGGTCGACGAAGGCCTGGTAGACCATCTCGACCGGGGCGTCGAAGTGTCGTTCGAGGACGACTTCGTAGGTGGTGTCAGTCATCGTGCTGCTCCTCTTCCGTGCTGTCGGTTGTCGGTCTGTCCTGCAACGCCTTCATGGCTGCCAGGTGGGTGTCGAGGCGGGCGAATCGGTCATCCCACAGGTGGCTGAGATGCTCCATCCAGGTCGTCGCCTCCTTCAGCGGTGCGGCCTGAAGGGTGTTGGTCCGCCACTGGGCCCGTTTGTCCCGACTGATCAGGCCGGCGGTCTCGAGCACCTTGAGGTGCCGAGATATCGCCGGGAGGCTGATCGGATAGGGATCGGCGAGCTCCGAGACGGTGGCATCGCCCTGGCCGAGCCGGGCGAGGATGTCCCGCCTAGTGGGGTCGGCCAGTGCCGAGAACACCTTGCTGAGCTGATCGGTCGCCATGCGTTTAACGTATGGGTTAATTAACCAGGGTGTCAAGTACGAAGTCGCGGGTCATCCCGCGCAGGAGTCAGTGCAGCCTGAGATCGGGGTTGTGAGCGCCCTTGGGCTCGACCCAGAAGTCGAGCGCAAGGTCGTCCTCGGTGCCGCCGTTGAGATAGATCGAGAAGTCGGTGACCCCAGCGTCCTCGAGCACGTCGTCGTCGATCGTGAACTGGCCGGTGAACTCCCGGCTGGGCTTGGTGAGGATCTCGTAAGCCGCGTCGGCCATGATCGCTGGCTTGCGGGAGTGACTGACGAGGCCGGCGCCCACGACGTTGCGGACCGCGGCGGTGTCGATCGCGGTGCGCGGCCACAAGGCATTGGCAGCAATGCCGAACTCGCGCAGCTCCTCGCTCAGACCGAGGGTCACCAGGCTCATGCCGTACTTCGCGATCGTGTAGGCGGTGTGCTTGGTGAACCACTTGGGGTCGAGGCTCATCGGGGGGGAGAGTGTCAGGATGTGGGCGTTGTCGGACCGCTTGAGCCACTCGATCGAGGACTTGGCGAGCAGGAACGACCCTCGGGTGTTGATGTCGTTCATGAGGTCGTACTTCTTCATCGAGATGTCGGCGGTGTCAGTCAGGTCGATCGCGCTGGCGTTGTTCACGACGATGTCGATGCCCCCGAATGCCTCGGCGGTCTTGGCGACGGCATCGACCACGAAGTCGTCGTCGCGCACATCGCCGACCAGGGGCAGCGCCGTGCCGCCGGCTGCCTCGATCGCGGCGGCGGCGGTGAAGATCGTGCCCGGCAGCTTGGGATGGGGCTCGCTGGTCTTGGCCAGCAGGGCGACGTTGGCGCCGTCCTTGGCAGCGCGGACTGCGATGGCCTCGCCGATCCCACGGGATCCGCCGGACATGATGATGGTCTTTCCTGCAAGCGACATGGTCACACCCTAGACAGTGGGACGGTGAGCCGAGATGGTGAAGCGGGGCTCGGGCCGAGCAGTGCCTGCCACGAGTCCGGCGACCATCCGGCCGACCAAGGGCACGAACTTGAAGCCGTGACCGGAAAATCCGATCGCAACGGTGACCCGACCTGAGCGGTCGATGAGGAAGTCGTCCTCGGCCAGCCCTCCGTAGAGGCAGGTGCCAGCGTCCAGGCTCGCCGGATCGACGCCCGGCAGCCAGTCGGTGGCGTACGCGCGCAGGTCCTCCAGCTCCTGGGCGACCACGGCGAAGTCTCGATCATCGGGATCGACGGGTTTGCCGCCGCCGTGGAATCCGACCTTGACGCCCTCCGGGGAGGGAAGCCCGTACGCCTCGGGGATCGGCCTGCCACTGCCGTCTGCCCGGCGATGTATGAACGTCGGCCATGCCGAGCCGGGTTCGATCGCCACGAAGTGCGCGGGCTGGACCTGCGTCGCCGCTTCGACCGGGAGCGTGGCAAGTAGGGAGGTCCAGACACCGGTGGTCAGGACGACCTGGTCGGCGGTGAACACACGATCGGCGGCCGCGACCGTCACCCCGTCAGGGGTCTCCTCGATCCGGACGACTCGGGTCTGGGTGTGCCACTGCGCCCCATGGGACTCCGCATCCCGTTGAAGGGCAACCATGGTGTTGTCGGGGTGGGTGACGCCGGCATCGGGCTGGAAAAGCACGGCCTCGTCGAACCGCATCCCCGGCCAACGCCTGGCCGCCTCGCCCGGGAGGAGCCATTCGTAGGAGAGCCCGACTTCGTCGAGCGCGGCCGCGAATGGCTCGAGCAGACGTCGTGGCCCGTGGTCGACACCTCCGGTGATGCGCAGGAGCTCGAGGTCGGTGGTCAGCTGGAGCTCGTCCCAGAGGGGCCGGGCCTCCACGGCCAGTCGCACGTAGAACGGGTCGTCATACACGAAGCGCATGATGCGAGAGGTGCCGTGCGAGCTGCCGTGATGGTGCAGTCGGTCGTGCTGCTCGAGCACCGTCACCGCGTGCCCGCTGCGAGCCAGCTCGCGGGCGGCGCTGGAGCCCATGGCCCCGCCGCCGACCACGATCACGCTCGGGAGGTGCATCACATGGTGATGCTAGGTGTGGGGTCGCTTGGTCCCACGCGCCCCCACCTTAACGATAGCGAAACAAGATCGGAGTGGGTCGCCAAGACTCTTTGACACTCGACGCTGACGAGCCAAGAATCTCGGCATGACTTCCTCAGACACGAAAGAAAAGCCGCAGGCCGGACCGGGGATGGGTCGGCGCGCGCTGCTCACGACCGCCGGGGGCGTGGCTCTTGCGGGCATCACCGCCGGAGCGGCCGCTGCCGACCCCTCGTCCGCTGGGAAGCGTTCGCCGGCGAAGCCTGGATCAGCCACGTTCGAGTGGCTCGGCAACGCCGGCTGGCGGGTATCCACACCCACGACGACGATGCTGGTCGACCCCTACCTCAGCCGTTTCGACACGGGTCTGGCAGCAGGGGCGTTCAGGGCCACGACGCCGATCACACTCGACACCACGGCGATCGACGAGGTGCTCGGCGCACCGGGCACTGGGGGCGCATCCGTGGACGCCATCCTGGTCACCCACACCCACTGGGATCACTTCGCCGACGTCCCCCACATCGCCACGACCAGGGGAGCGACGGTCTACACCAGCCTGAGCGGCTACCACCTGGGTCAGGCGATGGGGATTCCTGCCAGCAAGCTCGCGGTCGTCAAGGGGAGCGAGGAGCTCCGCGTGGGAGATGCAGTCGTACGGGTGGTCCCCTCGCTGCACAGTCGCACCGGGGGTGGGGGTTTGCTGTTTCCGGGGCTGCGTACGCAGGTGCCTGAGCCGCCGAAGACGATCGCGGACATGCCCGAGGGTGACACCCTCGGCTTCGTCATACGGCGCTCGGGCGGCGGCGGCGGTGTGCTGCTCCTCGGCGCCAGCGACTACGACGACCAGGCGCTGGACGGCCTCGACGTCGACACGGTGGCGTTGCCGGTGCCGAGCAACGACGTGACTGTCGATTACGTCGGCCGGCTGCTCCGCGCGCTCGAGCTGCCGAGGACTGTGGTGCTCGTGCATTGGGACAACTTTGAGACCGTCCTCCGCAATCCGCCGAGGACCGATGAGGCGACCCGCCGCCGGATGCGTGCGATCACGGCAGAGATCAGGCGTATCTCGCCGCGGACCCGGGTGCTGGAGCCGACCTACCTGACGCCGATGAGGTTGCTCTGATGGCAGGGCGACGCCAGGACCTGCCTGTCGCGCTCTCCCTTCTCAGGTTCTTGCTCACCTTCCTCGTGGCTGCCTGCATCCTCGGCCTCGCCGGTGTGGCTGCGGTGTTCTTCGTGCTCTCGTCGGACCGGGGCGGAGTCTGGGATGCCTTTCTCGCCGATCTCGCCCTGCTCGCGGGCCTTGTCATCCTGGTCGTGATGGTGGTCGCCGGCATGACGCTGCGGTTGATCAGACGCTCCCCGGTGACCGGTGCCAGCTTCGCGGTGGCCTACGGCGTCGGCCTGTGTCTCGTCTCGCTCGTGGTGGCGCTGGCGCTCGGCTCGATCATCGCCGGGGGCTTCCTGCTGGCCGGCCTACCGGTCGCCACGCTTGGCGCGATCGGGCTCGCCCAGCTGACGGGCGCACCCGACCAGACGTGATATCGACTGAGCGCAGCTCGGTCGGGAGCGGGTTGCCGGATTCGTCACTTACCGTCAATACTGACCGTAAGTGAGAGAGGCCTGCATGAGCGATTCCGTGCTCTTCGACACCACTGACGGTGTCCTGACCATCACGTGGAACGAGCCGGACCGGCTCAATGCCCTGACCGCGGAGATGCTCCACGACGCATCGGCAGCCATCGAAGGCGTATCGGAGGACATCCGGCTGATCGTCGTGACCGGTTCGGGGCGTGCGTTCAGCTCCGGCGCGGCGCTCGGGGCCGGCTTCGACGGTTCCGCGACCCTTGATGGCGCCAATCGGCTGGTTCGAGCGATCACGCGTACGCCGATCCCGGTGGTGAGCGCGGTCAACGGCATCGCGGCGGGAGTCGGCTGCTCGATCGCGATCGCTGCCGACATCACGATCGCCAAGAGCTCTGGCTACTTCTTGCTGGCGTTCATCAACATCGGCCTGATGCCTGACGGCGGGTCGACCGAGCTGGTTGCTGCATCGATCGGGCGCGCTCGCGCCAATCGGATGGCGTTGCTGGGCGAGCGGTTGACGGCAGACGACGCTGCGCAGATCGGCTTGATCCACAAGTCTCTCGACGATGCGGCATACGACGCCGAGCTGGCCGTGCTGATCGGGAAGCTCGGCCGCGGGCCCACCGTGGCTCTCGGTCTGACCAAGGCGGCGATCGCCGCAACGACTCTGACGCGTCTGGAGGAGGCGCTCGATCGTGAGCGCGAGGGCCAGATCTCGCTGTTCTCGACTGCCGATGCGGCGGAGGGCGGACGGGCATTCATCGAGAAGCGCGCGGCGGAGTTCACGGGCCGATGAGTGATTCGATGAGCGACTTCGAAGCAGTTGAGCGCGTCCTCACCAACCGGCGCAGCTGTCGCGGATACCTCGACGAGCAGGTCTCGCGGGAGGTCATCGACCAGGTGGTGACGGCGGCCCAGCGCACCGCGTCGTGGTGCAACACGCAGCCGTGGCGGCTCCACATCGTCTCGGGGGACTCGACGCGTGAGCTGTCGAAGGTGCTCGTCGAGAGCGTCATCGCTTCCCTCGGCCAGCCAGCTCCTTCGGACTTCCCGTTTCCGGCCGCCTACACCGGCGTTCACGACGAGCGTCGCAAGGAGGTCGGATGGCAGCTGTATGAGGCCGTCGGCGTCGTCAGGGGCGACCGCGAGGGCTCGGCGATGCAGATGCTCCGCAACTTCGAGTTCTTCGGAGCGCCGCACGTCGCGATCGTCACCACCGATGCCGACCTCGGGGTCTATGGTGCGATCGACTGCGGGCTCTACGTCAACTCGTTCCTGCTCGCGGCTGAAGCCCTGGGGCTCGGGACCTGCGCCCAGGCGGCAATGGGTCAGGTCGCGCCGGCGCTTCGCGAGCACCTGAGCCTGTCGGACGATCGCCTGGTCGTCTGCGGCATCGCATTCGGCTACGCCGATCCCGACCACCCCTCGGCAGACTTCAGGTCAACGCGGGCGGCGATCACAGATGCCGTCACGTACGTCGGCTGAGCCGTGCGTCAGCGGGAGTCAGCCGCGCAGGGCGCCGATCCCCAGCACGGCGGCGAGCCCGAGCGCGCTTCGCGGGTGGTAGGCCGAGGTCCACAGTCCCCCATGGGCGGCATTGATCGCCTCGTCCTGCCATGGCTCGGCCTGGGCGGCGGCGCCGGAGCGCAGGTCGTATGCCAGCAGCGCGGCCATCAAGGTGTTGCTCGTCGCGGGCTCGAAGACCTCGACGCCGAAGCGATGCGCCCCCGCATAGGCGGCGGCGAGGGCCTTGTTCTTGACCACGGATCGGGTGCGGGTGGCCGGTGCAACATTGAGCGAGACGGTCGTGCCCTCGTGGCGAGCCGCGGTGGCACGCCAACGCTGGAGCCGCTTGGCGAGCGCATAGTTCGGCCCCTGCTGCGGCACCAAGGCGTCGCACACGCCGGGATCTGCCCCGGGCGGATAGTTGCGCTGGAGCAGCCGGCCGCCACTGATCATCCGCAGCGGCCCGCGAATCATCCGGGACGACTCGGCATACGCGCGGTTGGCGGCGGCGACTTCCTCAGGCGGCACGGCGAACGTGTCGGTCGGCGTCGCCAGGAATGCGAGGGACGTGTCGGGCCGATGCCGCGTGAGGTGCATCGCGAGGGCGTCAGCGGCCATCGACACGCGTACGTGGGCTGCTCCATCGGCATAGCAGTAGTTGCCCAGGACCAGGCGTCCCTCGATGCCGTCGATCCAGTGCGCGATGGCGGGCAGCTCGGTGATGAGGTCGGCGCCTGAGTCATCGTCGCCGTTCGTGATGATGCGAGCCGGCACGTGCGCTCGTCCCGCAGACTCCTGCGCATGCGAGCGCACCCGCGCCTGCAGGTCAGGCTTGGGCAGGTCGATCGCGACGACCTCGGCACCCCATCGGAGCAACGCCCGGTAGGGCGCCATCTCGGCACCGGCGCCGAGCACGACGACCGTGTCACCCTCGAGGCGCAGCCACTCAGGGTTTTCCTGGACGGTCTGCAGCGCCTCGGAGCACGACTGCGTGATGATGCCTCTGGTGACCCACTCCTCGAGCTGCACCTGCAGCGCACGGTCCCGCAGGATCTCACCCCGATAGGGGACCGAGAGCTCGGTCTCGGCCTCCCCGGTTCCGTCGATCGTGCGGGTGTGGAAAACCTGGGAGAGGGCCGTCCCGTCGATCGCCTCGTCGAGCGGGGCGTCGCCGAAGCGCATCATCTCCTGGGCGCTGCGCAGCCCATCAGCGGCGATCGAGTGCGCCGCCGGCGCCTCGCCGATGCCGGCCTCCAGCGCCCGACGGAAGTGGCTCAGATAGTTGCGGCGCCAGCTCGTCTCGTGCTCGACCCCGCGGGCTCCCACCGGATCGGCCTTGCGCAAGGCATCGGACAAGATCTTGCGCGCGGTGGCTGACGTGCTGTCTGACGAGAATGACACTCCTGCATCGCTCATCACCTCAGACTAGGAGCGATTTTCGGTTACTCACGAGTCAGCCGGCGAGAATCTTTCACTCGATCACGATTGCACCAATCCCTTCGGCAACTGGTGGCGAAGCACTGGTACAAGCCACTTACAGAGGATTGAGAGAACATCATGAGTACTGTCCGCAACCGCAAGTTCCTGGCCGGCATCGCGCTGGCCGCCGTCGCGGCCTTCCCGCTCGCGGCCTGCAGCTCGTCCGACTCGGGCGGATCATCGTCATCGTCCTCGTCGGAGTCCGGCTCCTCGTCGGCGCCGAAGCCTCTCGCTTCGATCGATGCCCTCACCGGCAAGGACACCGCCGTCGCCCTGGACAAGGGCTTCACCGACGCACTGACGTCGCTCAAGCTCACGCCCGGCGTTGTCGGCGGCGCCAAGCTGACCGACGGTTCGCTCGTCTTCCCCATTACGGGCGGCAACGTGACCTACTTCAAGCCGGGCACTGCTTCGCCGTACGTCATCGGCCAGATCCAGCACGAGGGCTCAGGCTTCTCGCTCAAGGCCGGCGACACGCTGGTCGAGATCACGAACCTCAACGTCGATCCGGGCGAGTCCCGCATCTACGGCGATGTGTCGGTCAACGGCAAGGTTGCCGCTCCCAGCGCCTACGTCATGACGCTCAACGGTTCGACGCTCAAGCCGCTCCAGACCGAGGGTGACACCGCGATCCTCGAGGGCACCAAGGTCTTCATCAGCCCGGTTGCTGCCGGCCTGCTGAACGACACGTTCAAGACCGACGCCGTGACCGAGGACCTGCTGGTCGGCATCGCGAAGATCACCGTCAACACCACTTCAGGCGACTGACGGTCATCCCCTGACCTCCCCCCGTGGGTGGGAGCAAAGCAGCAGCCGACGCACCGGGAGCCCGGTGCGTCGGCTGTTGCATGTGCCATGACGTGGGCGCGCTGGATCACCCGGCGCGCCCACGTTGCTGACTGGGGTGGCACGCAAATCCGAATCCGTTCCACCCGGGACCAATCCTCGGGATGCATGGCGGCGAAGCACTTGTACAAGCCACCGACAGAGGATTGAGAGAAGATCATGACCACCTTCAAGAACCGCAAGCTCGTCGCAGGAATCGCGATGGCGGCCGCAGCAGCGGTCCCCGTCACGATCGTCGCCACCACGATGGACTCGGCCACCGCCTCGTCCTCGACTCCGCCGAAGGCGCTGGCCCACATCAGCGCGCTGACCGGTGAGACCACCGCCGTCGCCCTGGACAAGGGCTTCACCGACGCGTTGACCTCACTCAAGCTCAAGCCCGGCGTCGTCGGCACCGCAAAGCTCACCGACGGATCACTGGTCTTCCCGATCTCGGGCGGCAACGTCAGCTACTACAAGCCGGGCTCGATCTCCCCGTACGTCCAGGGTCAGCTCCAGCACGAGGGCTCGGGCTTCTCGCTCGAGGCCGGTGGAACCAAGGTTGAGATCACCAACCTCAACGTCGACCCGGGCGTCTCCCGCGTCTACGGCGACGTGCTCGTCAACGGCAAGGTCGCGGCCACCTCGGCATACGTCCTGACGCTGAACGGCACGACGCTGAAGCCGCTCCAGGCTGAGGGCAACACCGCCATCCTCGAGGGCACCAAGGTCTTCGTCAGCCCCGTTGCTGCCGGCCTGCTGAACGACACCTTCAAGACCGACGCCGTGACCGAGGACCTGCTGGTCGGCGTTGCGAAGATCACCGTCAACACCACTTCAGGCGACTGATCGATCGCGCATCCCCTCCGGGGGGTGCGCGACAGCAACCCAGAGCTGTGGATGCGCCCCAGGGGCGCCATCCACAGCTCTGTTTTTCGTGGTGATCTCGCACCCATCCAGACCCTCCGCGGCAACGAATGACCATTGAGAAGAATTGCACCACTCCCGCCGTTTCGGAGCGCGACTTCCCGGCACACATCGATCAACCCGTGAGGAGCTCAGGATGGCTGACATGCACTCGCTGTCCGGCGCTTGGGCGTTGAACGCATTGAGTGAGCGGGATCGCGAGTCCTTCGAGGAGCACCTCAACCAGTGCGAGGCCTGCCGGGCAGAGGTGGCCGGTTTCGCCCGTACCGCCGCCCGTCTCGCAGAGGCCGAGGCGCGTACGCCGCCGGCAGGCGCCCGCGTTCGCTTGCTGAGCGCGGTCAGCACGACTCCCCAGCAACGCCCGGTCATGATCGACAGGGGTCGTCACCAGCGGCTGCGCCGGGCCATCCCCCGTCTCGCCCTTGCTGCGGTGTTCGCCATCGGCATGGTCGCAGCGGGCGGCTTCGCGATAGAGCGGGACCATGCCCGCGACAATCGAGCAGCGACTGACTCGATCACGTCGGTCCTCGCCGCGCCGGACGCCTCGACCAAGGCCCGTGCGTTCAGCGGCGGCGGCAACGTGCGGCTCGTCTCCTCAGCTGCTCGGGACGTGGCCGTCATCGTGGCCAACGATCTGCCCGCGCTCACGAAGGGCCGGGTCTACCAGGTCTGGATGATCAAGGGCGAGACTGCGTTCTCCCAGGGAACGTTCGCGACCGATCACAGCCTGATCATGAGGCAGCTGGAGAAGGCCGACCACGTCGCGGTCACGGTCGAGCCGCGCGGCGGGTCCGCAACCCCCACGACGCTGCCCGTCGTCGATCTCGCCATCTGACCCCCCGGTAGGCTCCGGGTCATGGGATCGGTTCACCTCATCCGGCACGGCCAGGCGTCGTGGGGAAGTGATGACTATGACCAGCTCTCCGCGGTCGGCAAGGATCAGGCGATCGCTCTCGGCACGTCGTGGGAGGCGTCCGGCTGGGCGCCCACCGCTGCCGTCGCCGGGTCGATGAAGCGCCATGCGCAGACCGCGATCGCGACGATCGATGCGTGCGGCCAGGGCGATGGCTATGACGTCGACGACGGATGGGACGAGTTCGACCACATCGCGATAGCTCGCGCCCATGACCCGGCCTCCATGACTGCCGACCCGCGGGAGTTTCAGCGCCTGCTCAACGTCGCGCTGGACGGCTGGATGGCTGGCGAGGGCGAGCACGGCGAGACATACGCGACCTTCGTGGATCGGGTCATGACGTCATTCGGCAAGGTCGTGGCGGATGCGGGTCCGGGGCGCACGTTCGCCGTGTTCACCTCGGGAGGCCCGATCGCGATGATCTGCTCGCACCTCCTGACCGGGGACGACTCGGTGTTCCAGCGCCTCAACGACATGGTCATCAACACCAGCGTCACCACGGTGATCAACGGTTCGACCGGTCCGCGACTGTTGGCGTTCAACGAGAGCGGCCACCTTCCTCGGGACATGGTGACGTTCCGATGAATTCGGATACCGCTAGTATCTGAGCACTCCCGCACACGTCGAAGAAGGACTGAATCGCATGCGCAAGAACGTTCTCATCACGGGCGCCAGCTCCGGTCTCGGTGCTGGCATGGCCCGGATCCTCGCTGCCAACGGGCACAACCTCGCCCTGACGGCGAGGCGCCTCGACCGGCTCGAGTCGTTGCGCGACGAGCTTGTCGCGGCACACCCGGACGTCGAGGTGGTCGTCCACGCCCTCGACGTCAACGAGCACAAGCAGGTCTTCGCGGTCTTCAAGCAGGCGATCACCGAGCTGGGCGGGCTCGACCGGGTCATCGTCAACGCCGGACTCGGCAAGGGCGGGCGGATCGGAACCGGCAAGTTCCAGGCCAACAAGCAGACTGCAGAGACCAACTTCATCGCGGCGATCGCCCAGTGCGAGGCGGCGATGGAGCACTTCTACGAACGCAAGTCCGGCCATCTCGTGGTGATCTCCTCGATGTCGGCGATGCGCGGGATGCCATCGGCGATGACGACCTACGCCGCGACCAAGGCGGGCATCGCGATGGTCGCCGAGGGCATCCGATCGGACCTGATCGGCCGCAAGGGCCTGGACATCAAGGTCACGACGCTCTATCCGGGCTACATCGCCTCGGAGATGAACGAAGGAGTGCAGCAGGAGGCCAAGCTGATGGTCGACACCGAGACCGGCTGCCGCGCACTCATGAAGTACATCGACAAGGAAGTCGTTGACGCCGCCGTCCCTGCATGGCCGTGGGCACCGATCGGCCAGGTCATGAAGCACGCGCCGCTCAGCATCGTCCGCAGGATGGTCTGACCGCCGCTCCAGTCGTCGCGACGCGATACGGACAGGCTGTAGTTCGTGAACTACCGTGGTGCACACCATCTGATGACATCGACAGGGGATTTGCATGAGCACCACACCGACACCGCCTGAGGGCGGGGACCAGACGACGGGGCCGGCCGGATACCCGGTGCATCCGGGCACGCCGCAGGACCAGCCGGGACGTTCTGCGGCACTGGTCGACCAGCCGCCCTCGATCCGCTTGGCAGTTCGCCTCATGTGGGCCGGCGCTGCGTTGAGCCTCATCGGCTTGATCGTCACCTTCGCCACGCTGGGCACGTTGAAGGACCAGCTGCGGGATTCGCTGGAGAAAAGTGACGCCAACTATTCGCAGGCTGATTTCGATGCGATCTACACCGCCACCCTCGCATTCGCCGTGGTCTTGTCGCTCGTCACGACCGGGATCTGGTTGTGGATGGCGTGGAAGAACGGTCAGGGACGTAGTTGGGCGCGCATCGTCGCCACAGTGCTCGGCGGGCTGTCCGTGGTCTCCACCATCTATGCGGTCGCCGCGGGCACATCGACTGGCGCCTCGATCGTGGTGAGTGTTGTCAGCCTTCTGCTGTCGATCGCGATCCTCGTGCTGCTGTGGCGCAAGGAGTCCAGCAACTTCTATGCCGAGCGGTCACGTCCGCAGGTTGGCTGAGCGCCCGGCATCAGGGCTGGCGAACCGCGCGC
Organism: Aeromicrobium sp.; assembly: GCF_037719875.1. Lineage (GTDB taxonomy): Bacteria > Actinomycetota > Actinomycetes > Propionibacteriales > Nocardioidaceae > Aeromicrobium. Next base: position 55,243 of record NZ_JBBJMJ010000007.1, read on the forward strand.
AGCACGGCATCGACCGCGATGGCAGGGTGGCCATCGCGGTCGGTCCAGGCGCGCTCGGAGGTCAGCGGGTCGATCGTCTGCCAGTCGGCCGGATCGAGTGACGCGGCGGCTTCTTCGGCGGTGAAGCGGATGTCCTCGAAGACCTCACCCTCCGGCGAGTGGCGGACGTCGTGGGGGTGGTGGCCGACGATCAGGAGCGTCCCGCCCGGTGCGACCGAGGCCGCGAGCTCGCGGTGCAGCGCGGTGAGTGTCGCGCGGGGGAAGTGCATGAACTGCGCAGACACCAGGTCATACGCGGCGTCTGCCGACCAAGCGAAGGCGTCGGCCTGCTGCCACGTGGTGAGTGCGTCGACACCCACGTGGACCGCTCGTCGAGCGGCACCGTCGAGCGCCACCGGCGAGACATCCAGTCCGGTGACCTGCCACCCTCGCTGGGCGAGCCAGATGACGTCGGCTCCCTCGCCGCACCCGAGGTCGAGTGCGGTGCCCGGGCGCAGGTCCGAGGCGTAGGTCACGAGGTGCGGATTCGGCTCGCCGCTCCAGACCTGCTCGCTGCCGTAGCGCTCGTCCCAGAACGCCTGGCTGAAGAAGTCGTGGGTCTCGGTCGTGTGCTCGTGTGTCATGGTGCCATCGTGCGCGGCTCTTGAGCTTGGGGCAAAGCGGCTTGCTCCTATGGCAACTCAGTCCTGTGACCGCGGCCTGGCGCGGACGTGCATGCGCTCGCCCTGCGTGCCGAACAGCATCAGCAGCTCGACCTCGCGCTTGCCGGCGTTGGTCACGGCATGCGGCAGCCGGGTGTCGAACTCGGCGGCCTCTCCGGCGCCGAGGTTGAGGTCGTGCTCGCCGATCCGCAGTCGCAATCGACCCGACAGCACATAGAGCCACTCGTAGCCCTCGTGCGTCTTGAGCTCATGGTCCTGATGGGCCGGGTCGGGCGGCATGATGACCTTGAAGGCCTGCAAGCCGCCCGGCTGACGTGTCAGCGGGACGAAGGTGCGCCCGTGCCGGATGATGGGCTCGGCCTGGATGCGGGGATCCTCCGAGGCAGGAGTTTCGACGAGCTCGTCGAGTGAGACCCCGTGAGCCCTGGCCAAGGGGAGCAGAAGCTCGAGCGTCGGCTTGCGCTGCCCCGATTCGAGGCGGGACAGCGTGCTGACCGAGATGCCGGTGGATTGCGAGAGCTGCGCCAAGGTGGCCTCGCTGCGTTGACGCAGGGCTCGCAGGCGTGGGCCGACGGTCGTGAGAGCTTCGGAGAGATCATGGGGCATATGTCGGAGTTTGCCATAGTGGCAATCGAGTTTGTCAGTCCGGTGGTCGCGACGAAGACTGGTGCCATGAACTCGAACTCGTGTGACGTCCTCATCATCGGAGCCGGCGCGGCCGGACTTTCTGCTGCCCTCGTGCTCGGGCGAGCCCGCCGACGGGTGATCGTGCTGGACGGTGGGCCACCGCGCAATGCCCCGGCTGTGCACGTCAACGGCTATCTCGGGGTGGACGGTCCGAGTCCGCTCGAGCTGCTGGAGATCGGCCGCCGCCAGGTCAAGGAGGTGGGGGTGGAGGTCATCGAGGCGAGGGCCGGGCAGATCGAGATCGCGGGCGACGACTTCATCGTGCGGACAGATGCCGGTGACATCTCGGCTCGTCGCATCGTGCTCGCAACGGGCGTCACCGACGTGCTGCCCGGGATCGCCGGCCTGCGCGAGGGCTTCGGTGTCGACGTCTTCCACTGCCCCTACTGCCACGGACATGAGGTCGCAGATCTGCGGTTGGGCGTCATCGCGACGCACCCGATGTCGGGCCATCAGGCGCGGCTGATCCGGCAGTGGTCGTCCGACGTGGTGTTCTTCCTCAACGACACGGTCCAGCTCGACGCCGAGGAGCGCCGACTGTTCGCCGCGCGTGGCGTCGACGTCGTCGACGGCCCGGTTGCCGAGGTCGTCCGCGACGGGGGCGTGTTGCGGGCGGTACGCGACCAGCACGAAAACTCATACGATGTCGATGCGGTCTTCGTCGCGACCACCATGATGCTCAACCTCGGACCGGTGGCCGGCCTGGGGCTGGAGATGGTCGACACGCCGATCGGCCCGGTTGTCGCGGTCGATCACATGGGTATGACGAGCGTGCCCGGCGTTTGGGCCGCAGGAAACATCGCCAATGCTGCGTCGCAGGTGATCTCGGCTGCCGCCGAGGGCGCCAAGGTCGGCGCGATGGTCAACTCATTCCTGATCGAGCACGAATGGGCCGGGGCCGAACGAGCCCTGGTGGGGGCCGCTCGGCCTCAGCACATCGAGAAGGGCTGAGCCGTGCTCTCCAGCACGGAGAGCCACAGGTCACCGTCGGGGGAGACGCTGTGTGATCCGGTCGTGACGAAGGGGATCGGCACGTGGACGAAGCGGTGCCGGCGACGGCCGACGACCATGTCGGTGCGTCCGGCCATCGCGGCATGGACCGCAGTCTGGGCGAGGCGCGCGCAGTAGACCGAGTCCGAGGCATCGGCCGGCACGGAGCGGATGGCGTAGCCGGGGTTGAAGTAGCGCATCGTCAGCGGCTGGTTGCGGTTGGCAAAGTCCTTGCTGATCTGGCCACGGAGGAATCCGGCGATGTCGCCGAGGACCGCGTTGCCGCTCGCGTCGGCGCGGTCGCTGGCCGGAATGAGGTCCTGGCCGGCGCCCTCGGCGAGCACGATGACGGCGCTCCCACGGGTGGCGACGCGGCGCTGCAGGAGGGCAAGCAGGCCGTTGTCACCGTCGAGCGTGAAGTCGACCTCGGGGATCAGGACGAAGTCGGCGTCGTGGTTGGCAAGCGCGGCATAACAGGCGATGAACCCGGCGTGACGCCCCATGACCTTGACGATGCCAACCCCGCCGACCGCGGCCTCGACCTCGACCCGAGCGGCCTTGATCGACTCGGCCGCCTTGGCAAAGGCGGTGGAGAAGCCGAAGCTCTGACCGATGTGGGGAATGTCGTTGTCGATCGTCTTGGGCACTCCGACGACGCCGATCGAGAGTCCACGGGCGGCGATCTCGGCGCCGATGTTGTGGGCTCCGCGCATCGAGCCGTCACCGCCGATGACCATCAGGATGTCGATGTCGAGCTCGACCAGCCGGTTCACGATCTCGACCGGGTCCTGCGCGCCGCGTGACGAACCGAGCACCGTGCCGCCGCGCTCGCTGATGCGGGAAACCGAGTCCGGGGTCAGGGTCACCACCTCGTGGCCGTTGGCCGGGATCAGCCCTGCATAGCCGTGCTGGAAGCCGACGACGTCGCGTACGCCGTAGTGGGTGTGCAGCTCGAGCACGATCGCACGGATGACGTCGTTGAGGCCGGGGCAGAGGCCACCGCACGTCACGACGCCGACCTTGGTCGTCGAAGGATCGAAGAAGATGCGCTGGCGCGGACCGCCGGACTCGAAGGTCGGCAGCTCATCCATCGGCACACCGCGTGAGGCGATCAGCTCGAGGGTGTCGTCATAGAGGATGCGGTCGGTCTCACCGACGTAGTACTCATTGGTCGTCCGCCCCTCGACATAGAGCGCGAGCGGCGAATCGATGTCGCACTCGCCGAGCGAGCGGACCTGGAGATCGGAGAAGGTGACCACGGCTCAATGCTATCCGAGGAAACCCTCACGTTTGACGGTGATCCCGGGAGATGTTCAGGTGTACGAGTAGTCCTCGAGCGGGAAGCTCGCGGCCTCTCGGAATGCGTTGATCGTCGACGTGGGTCGCAGGAGAGTCGCTTCGCCGTGCTGGTTGAAGTAGTACGACCGCGAGGTCGAGCAGCTGCCGTGCAGGAACACCGAGTCGCCGAGGTTCTGCGTCATGCGGTCGAGGAACTCCGTGTTGGCCCGCTCGGTGACCTCGAAGACACTGGCGCCCCTCCGCTGGACTTCGCCGAGGAGGCGACCGATGTGGACCATCTGCGACTCGATCGTGGTGAAGTAGGACAGGCCCGAGTACGAGTAGGGGCTGTTGAGCGAGATGAGGTTGGGGAACCCCGGGATGGCCACGCCCTCGTAGGCCTGGAACCGACCCTCGCGCCAGAACTTGCCGAGGTCCTTGCCATCGCGGCCGATGATCTCGAACGCCGGGAAGTTGGTGTCCCACAGGTTGAACCCGGTCGCCAGCACGAGGGTGTCGATCTCGGTCTTCTTGCCGTCGGACGTCACGATGCCGTCGGGCTCGATCCGCGCGATCGGAGTCGTCTCGAGGTGCACATGGGGACGGTTGAACGTGGGGAAGTAGGTGTTGGAGAACGTCGGGCGCTTGCACCCGAACGAATAGTCCGGCGTGAGCTTCTTGCGGGTCTCGGGATCTCTGACCTGCCGGCGAAGGTGACCCAGTGCCACTTTCTCGACGGCCTTGTTGATCATCTTGGTCTGGCGATAGCGCAGGACTCCGCTGACCATGATCGCCTCGAGGACGCCCGACCCGATGGTCCGCACGGCCCGTTGCGTCAGGGGCATCCGCGCATACAACTTCTGGATCCGCTTCGGGATGTTCCCGTCCTGCTTGGGCGTCACCCAGATGGCGGTGCGCTGATAGACCGTGAGCTCAGCCAGCCGGGGGGCGATCTCGGGGATCAGCTGCACGGCAGTGGCCCCGGTGCCGATGACGGCGGCCTTCCGGCCGTCGAGCTGGATCGAGTCATCCCAGCGAGTCGTGTGGATGACGGTCCAGTGAGCGTTGTCCTCGTCCCACACGGCGCCCTCGACCACGGTGTCGAATCGCATGTGGCGACGCACGTCGTACTTCGTGGCGACATGCGTGGCGTATGCCTTCAGCTCGTGGCCGGGTGCGTAGAAGCGTGACCAGTGGGGATTGGGTTCGAAGGAGTACGAGTAGGTCGAGGAGGGGATGTCGACGGCGAGCCCGGGATAGCGATTGACGTGCCACGTGCCGCCGAGGTCGCTCTCTCGCTCGAGGATCACGAGGTCGTCATGGCCGAGCCGGCGGAGCTGGATCGCCGCGCCGATGCCGCCGAAGCCGGCACCGATGATCGCGGCGTCGTGGATGGTGTCGGGCATGAGGCTCCTGGAGATTCAGATAATCGGACTATCTGAACTCAGTAAATCAGGCATCCGGCCCTGTGACAAGTGGCGAGTCGGGCTCGATCCGCCTGCCATGCGGCAAGATGAATCCATGACTCTGGACATCACGGTGCGCGGTTCCGCCGAGCAGCACCATCCTGCCGAGCGCGCGATCGTCTCGATGGCCGTCGCCATCGAAGGGCACGAGAAGCAGCAGGTGTTCAAGGATGCCGTCGCGATCCAGGATCCGTTGGCGACCCAGCTCAAGGAGCTTGTCGATCTGCACGCTGTCGCCACGTGGTCGAGCGACCAGGTTCGCGTCTACAGCCACCGTCCGTGGGGCGAGGACGGCAAGCGCGGTGCCATGGTGCATGTCGCGCGGGTCAAGGTGGGAGCCGAGTTCACCGATTTCGAGCGTCTCAGCGGGTTCCTCGACTACTGGGCCGGGACCGAGGGCGTCGACATCTGTGGTGTCGCGTGGGACGTCGGCGCCAAGAACCGGCGCGCCTACGAGACGGAGGTGCGCAAGGCCGCTGTCGACGATGCCGTCGCGAAGGCGCAGTCCTATGCCAATGCGGTCCGACGGGGCAAGGTCGTGGCCCTGCAGCTCGCCGATCCCGGCATGTTGACGCACCACATCGAGGGCCCTGGCAGCCTTCCGATGATCGCCAGGGCGGCCTTTGCAGACTCCGTCGATGGCCCGCTGGAGCTCGACCTGACTCCCGAAGAGATTGTCATCCACGTCGACGTGGACGCACGCTTCCAGGCGGATTAGGCCCCTGACCTGCGCAAATGCTCTACGGCTGACTTGAGAGTCGAGCATACCGAAGGTACGCTCGACGCATGTGGTCACTGGTGTACGACCGATTGACGGCTCTTGTGGGTGGCTCCCGGCCCCCGCGCAAGCGGGTCCGGCTCGTGCTCCCTGGTCGCCGGCCGATGCGCGTCGTCTATGACAAGGCCGTGGTCCACGAGAGCTACAGCTTCAAGGCGCGGGTCCTCCAGCGGACGCTGCGGATCGTGTTCAAGCCTGTGCTCCGGTACACCCCGATCAACGAGCGGTCGATCGCGGTGATCCAGAAGGTCGACGGGCTTTCGGCCCGCCGCAAACGATCGCCGTACATCACGTTCGAGGCCTACGAGCTCGGCGGCGTGCGGGTCGAGTCGATGAAGCATCGGCATGGTCCCGACAGTGAGATGACACTGCTCTATCTCCATGGCGGCGGGTTCTTCTCCGGCAGCATCGTGACGCATCGCCGCATCTGCGAGCGCCTCGCCCGCAAGACCGGAGCGACCGTGATCTCTGTTGACTACATCCAGCTGCCCGAGGGCTCGATAGCCGAGTCCGTGCAGGATGTGATGTCGGCCTACGTCGCCCTGCTCGACGTGTGCGAGCGACCCGACAAGATCGTGGTCGCCGGCGACTCCGCGGGCGGTTATCTGACCATGAAGGTCGCCGAGCTCGCGACCCGGCGCGGGCTGCAGGACCCGGCTGCGCTGATGGGATTCTCACCCCTGCTCAGCGTCGATCCGGACCGGCAGGACAAGGCCGTCCAGCGGATCATCCGGGCCCGCGACGCCTACCTCCCGGTCAAGCGGATAGCCCAGATCCGAGAGCGCTGGCTGCCCGAGGGGGGCGCTTCGATCGAGGGGTATGCCTCGCCGTTGCACGCCTCGGCCTACATCTCGTCGCCGACGTTCTTCGTCGCCGTCGAGGACGAGATGCTTCGCCCCGAGATCGAAGCCATGGCCCTGCTGTTGTCCGGGCGCGGCGTCGAGGTCGAGACCCACGTGTGGCGCAAACAGGTCCACGCGTTTCCTGTGCTGGCGGACATCCTCCCCGAGAGCGACATGGCGCTGCAGCTGGCGGCGGACTTCGCCAGGCGCGCCGTCGGTGAGCTCGACCGACCCCCGCTCGTCGACCCGGACAGCCATGAAGAGGTCATGACCGCCGAGGTGACGTCCGGCCGGGACTCAGCTGCCTGAGTGCCAAGGGAGGGCCGGCCGACGACGTCGACCGGCCCCTCATCGGTTGTCTACTTCTTTAAGGCGATCCGAATGCTGAACACCGAATGATCGCCCTTCTTGCCGGCTGAGACGCCGACGGCCTTGAGCGCCTTGGCCTCCTCGATGTCCTTGCTGATGTCCTCCGGCGGGTCGGCCTTGCTGATCTGGTCGAGGATCGTGCCGACATCGACGAAGAGTCCGTAGGTCGTGTCGTCGCCATAGGGCATCACGGACGAGAACGTCTCGTCGTCCCCGAGCCGGCCCGATCCGTCGAGGGCGCCCGCCGCCTCCGGGTTGGTCGCCAGGACCGCGCCGTCGTCGGTCTGTGCCGTCGAGAGGGTGATTCCGGCCTGGGCCGCCAAGGCCGCGAGGCGCTTGGCCAGGTCGAGCGCCTTGGCCGGGTCGGTCGTCATCTGCAGCGCGGCGTCCAGGGAGGTGATGTCAGCGGGGCCTTCCATCGTCGGAAGCGTCTGGAGATTCTCCGAGCCGATGGCGATGGTCAGGCCGTCGCCGAACAACGTCTCGAGATCGTCGGGGAGCTTGAGACCGGTCTCGCGCTCGAGCTCCGCGACGAAGTCGTCCGGGGTCGGTGCGGCGGCAGGGTCACTCTCGGCATACGGATCGACCTCATCCTCCTTCCCTGGCGTGATGCCTTCGGCGACCGACGGTTCGGCGGCCTGCACCCGTGCCACGCTCGGCCCGCCGAAGGCGCCGGTCAGCTGCTCGAGGAACGTGTCGTACTGCGCCGAGATCTGCTCACCCAACCCTCCGACCGACAGTGCCGCGACGGTGTCGGACGGCAGCTTTGTCAGCGGCGCCGCCGGGAGCTCGTCCAGCGCGTCGGTCAGTCCGGAGATGCCGGCGAGCTCGAGGGTCGAGCCGTCGGCGCGCAACGCCATGGCGCCTGACCCGACCTGTTCGAGCTGCTTGAGCTGGTCGGGGGATGAGCCGGCGAGGTCCTTCATCTCAGGGAACTCATCGATCAGCGCATCGGTGTCGACCCACGCCGAGGCGACGCCCTGCTCGCCGAGGCTCTCGGTGTCCTTGGCGAAGTCCGCGTTGTCGCCCAGCGATGACGTGGTCGCGGCCTTGACGGCAGCGTCGGCACCCTTCTGGTCCTCGGCAACCACCGCGTAGCCGTCGAGGAATGCGACAGCTGCCTTCTCTCCGCTGCACGTGAAGATCGCCTCGATGCCCTTGGCGGCCTTGTCCTCGTCCGTCACCTGGATCGCGACGAGCGGAGTCTGCTTCTTGTCGAGGGCGACCCCGACGCGACTGCCGAGCCACGGCTCGACGTCCTCGTCGTAGGTGAGATCGCAACTGCCGGCCTTGAGGGCTTCCTTGACCAGCAGCTCGCGGACGTCCTGGTCGGCGCTCTTGATGCCGATGTCGTCGGCAGCCTCCGGGAACTTGCGGATCAGCTTGAGCAGCGCGATCTTCTGGCTGGCCGAGGGGTCGAGGTCGACGCGCGCATATGCCACGACCGACTCGGGGAGCACGTCGTGGGGCTGGGCTCCACCGCCGTCGAGCTTCTGGAAGACCGCAAAAGCAGCGCCGCCCAGGGCAAGGACCGCGACGGCGATGATCCCGGCGATCACGAGTCGCTTGCCACTGCGGCCCTTGGGGTCCTCAGCCGGGGACGGGTCGGATGGCGGCGGCGCCGCGGGTCCGGGCGACGTGGGGGGCTGCTCTGTCATGGTGGGTCCTTCAAGTCGTACGCGGGAGAGTGCGAGGAGACTATCGGAGAATCGCCCGCTCCTGAGCAGGGTTCTCGATGATTGGGACGATCTGTCTCAGATCACACACATCAAGGCCATACAAACAATCAGGCTTGACTGTTTGTGGTGAAGGCCGCATGCTGGTTCTGTGATCACCGACCCCGGCACGACCACGCGCACGTCTCAGGGCGAGCGCACCCGGGCGATGCGGCTTCGGCTCATGGAGTCGACGATCGAATGTCTCGTCGAGCTGGGCTGGGCCGGCACGACCACCACTGTCGTGAGCAAGCGCGCGGGAGTCAGTCGCGGTGCCCAGCTGCACCATTTCCCCAGCAAGCAGGCGCTCGTCGTGGCCGCAGTCGGACACCTCACGGAGCGCCGTCGCGAAGACATGCGGGCCGCCGCCGCGGATCTCCCGGACCGGGGGCGTACCCGAGCGGTTCTCGAGATCCTCTCGGCGCAGTTCGTCTCGCCGGTGTTCTTTGCGGCGCTCGAGCTGTGGGTGGCGGCGCGGACCGATGTCGAGCTGCGGGTCGCGGTCGCACCGCTCGAACGCCGGATCGGACGCGAGACCCATGCCTACGCCGTCGAGCTCCTCTCGCTCGACGAGGCCATTGGCGACAACCGCCGCATCGTCCAGGCCACCCTTGACCTGCTGCGAGGCCTTGGCCTCGCCGCCTCACTCAGTGATGACGCCAAGCGCCGGGCCGCCGTGCTCGACTCCTGGGCCGTCGTCCTCGACCACGAGCTGGAGACATCTTGATGAACGAGCCAACCACCAATCCGGGCGGCGCGAGCGTGCTCGACGCCGTCCTGTCCGACCTGGCTGCCGAGAGTCAGCAGCTCGACTCGTGGGTCGCGGCGCTTCCGGCCGACGGCTGGGCGACTGTCACGACCCCGGAGGGGTGGACCGTGGCGAGCCAGATCGGTCACCTGCACTGGACCGATCAAGCCTCTCTGGCCGCGATCACCGACCAGGAGGAGTTCGGCCGGGGCATGAAGATCGCCGCGAGCAACCCGACTGGCTACGTCGATGAAGCCGCTGAAGAGATGGCGCTGCTGCCGCCCGAAGAGCTCCTGGCCGGGTGGCGGGAAGGTCGCGTCGCGCTCGACGCCGCCCTACGTGAGGTGCCGGCCGGCGAGAAGATTCCTTGGTTCGGGCCGCCCATGAGTCCGGCCTCGATGGCCACGGCCCGGATCATGGAGACGTGGGCACACAGTCATGACGTCGGCGAGGCGTTGGGCCTGCCGATCCCCCAGACGTCCCGGGCGAAGCACGTGTGCCACATCGGTGTTCGCGCGCGCGGCTTCGCCTATCTGGTGCGGGGCGAGGAGCTGCCGACTGACGAGGTGCGGGTCGAGCTCACAGGTCCCGACGGTGATCTGTGGACCTGGGGCCCTGAGGACGCGACGGAGAGGGTGACCGGCTCCGGATATGACTTCGCGCTGCTTGCCACGCGGCGCCGTCATCTGGACGACCTCGATGTACGGGCCGAAGGAGACAGTGCGGCCCACTGGTTGACGATCGCTCAGGCATTCGCCGGCATGCCGGGCAACGACCCGGTCAGGTTGGCCGATCGATGATGATCCGGATCGGCAACTGCTCGGGATATTACGGCGATCGCTTCTCGGCGATGCGGGAGATGCTCGAGGGCGGAGAGCTCGACTACCTCACCGGCGACTACCTCGCCGAGCTGACGATGTTGATCCTCGGCCGTGACCGCATGAAGGACGAGGCGCTCGGATATGCCAAGACGTACGTCCGGCAGATGACGGACTCGATGGGCCTGGCCAAGGAGCTCGGCGTCAAGGTCGTGACGAATGCCGGCGGACTCAACCCGGCCGGACTCGCCGCGAAGCTCCGTGAGATCGCCGAGGCGCAGGGCCTGCAGATCTCGATCGCCCACGTCGAGGGCGATGACCTCCTCGAGCGGGCCGAGGAGCTTGAGTTCGGCAATGTCATGACCGCAAATGCCTACCTCGGGGCATTCGGCATCGCGTCGGCCCTCGCCGGAGGTGCTGATGTGGTCGTGACCGGTCGAGTGACCGACGCCTCGGTCGTGGTTGGCCCGGCGATCGCTCATTTCGGCTGGGGACGAGACGATCTCGACCAGCTTGCCGGCGCCGTCGTCGCTGGGCATGTCATCGAGTGCGGGACGCAGGCCACAGGCGGCAACTTCTCTGGCTTCGAGCACGTCGACATGTCGGCGCCGCTGGGCTTCCCGATCGCCGAGATCTCTGACGACGGGTCGGTCGTGATCACCAAGCACGACAACACCGGCGGTGCGGTCACGGTCGACACCGTCACGGCCCAGCTGGTCTACGAGGTCGGCGGACCTTCCTACCTCGGGCCGGACGTCTCGACGCGGCTCGACACCATGACGCTGACCCAGGCGGGACCTGATCGGGTGGCGATCACGGGCGTCCTCGGTGAGGCACCGCCGGCGACCACCAAGGTGTGCCTCAACGCATTCGGCGGCTTCCGCAACAGCGTCGAGTTCCTGCTGACGGGGCTCCAGATCCCTGAGAAGGCTCAGCTCATCCAGCGCCAGATGGAGATCGCGCTGGCCGGTGGCACGGTCCCGGAGTCGGTCGAATGGGACCTGGAGCGCACCGACACCCCGGACCCCGCGACCCAGGCGCAGGGGACCTCGCTGCTCCGGTGTCACGTCAGGAGTGCGCAGCCCGAGCCGGTCGGTCGTGCGTTCAGCGATGCCGCGATCCAGCTGGCGCTGGGTTCCTACCCGGGCTTCAGCGTGACCCGGCCGCCGGCCGCAGGCACGCCCTTCGGCGTCTACCGGCCGGCGTATGTCCCGCAGTCCGAGGTGCCGCACATCGTCGTGGCCGCTGACGGCTCACGCACCGAGATCGCCCCGCCGCACAGCGGCCAGGTCCCCGACCCACGCCCGCTGGATGTGCGTGCAGTGCCGCTCGGCGACTGGGCGGCGGCGACGGTCCGGGCCCCGCTCGGCCGGCTGGCATACGCACGCTCGGGTGACAAGGGTGGCGACGCCAACGTCGGCGTGTGGATCCCGGCCGACCACCCGGCTCGTGAGGACGCATTCGCGTGGCTCGTCAACTTCCTCGACGAGACGACGATCCGCGAGCTGCTCCGAGAAACGGCCATGCTCGACATCGAGATCCATCCGCTCCCCAACCTCGCCGCGGTCAACATCGTGATCCACGGGTTGCTCGGCGAGGGAGTCGCCTCGTCGACGCGGCTCGACCCACAGGCCAAGGGCGTCGGCGAGTGGCTCCGCGCACGTGACTGCGCCATCCCCACCATGCTCCTGCCCGACACGATTGCGGAGGCCGCACTGTGAATCCCTGGCAAACCCCTGAACGCCTCGCCCTGCGCGAGATGGTCACGTCATTCACCGAGAAGGAGCTCGCGCCGCACCTGCCCGCCTGGGAGGACGCCGGAGAGGTCCCGCGTGACGTGCACAAGAAGGCCGCCGATGCTGGGTTGCTCGGCATCGCGTTCTCCGAGGAGGTCGGCGGGCAGGGTGGCGACCTGATCGACGGATCGATCGTGAGCGAGGCGGTGGTGGAGGCGGGTGGTTCGACAGGCCTGCTGGCCGCTCTGTTCACCCACGGCATCGCGATCCCCCACATCATCGGGTCGGGCAACGCCGACCTGATCGATCGTTACGTGAGGCCGACGCTGGCCGGCGAGATGATCGGCTCGCTCGGCATCACCGAGCCCGGTGGTGGCTCGGACGTCGCCAACCTGCGGACTCGCGCGGTCCGCGACGGTGACGAGTTCGTCATCAACGGGGCCAAGACGTTCATCACCTCCGGGGTGCGCGCGGACTTCGTGACGACGGCGGTGCGTACCGGCGGCGATGGCTATGGCGGCATCAGCCTGCTGGTGATCGACAAGGGCACGCCGGGGTTCACCGTCGCGCGGCCCCTGCGCAAGATGGGCTGGCACTGCTCCGACACCGCGGAGCTGAGCTTTGACGACGTACGCGTGCCGGCGAGCCAGATCGTCGGTGAGGTCGACGGCGGGTTCATCCTGGTCATGCAGCAGTTCGTGAACGAGCGGCTCGGCCTGGCGGTGCAGGCCTACTCGACCGCGCAGCGTGCGCTCGATCTCGCGGTCGCACATGCCCGTGATCGCGAGACGTTCGGCAAGCCGCTGATCACGCGCCAGGTGATCCGTCACAAGCTCGTCGACATGCACCGCAGGACCGCCGCGGCCCGAGCACTCTCGCGGCAGGCTATCGAGAGCGCGGTCGCCGGAGACAACGCCGATCCGGCGATCATCCTGGAAGCCGTCATGGCCAAGAACCAGTCGGTCGAGGCGTGCGAGTGGGTCGTCTCGGAGGCCGTGCAGATCTTCGGCGGAATGGGTTACATGCGGGAGTCAGAGATCGACCGGCACTACCGCGACGCCCGGATCCTCGGCATCGGCGGCGGTGCCACCGAGGTCCTGAACGACCTGGCCGCCAAGCTGCTGGGCTACTGAGGGAACGACACATGACCAAGACTGCAGTGGACACGACGTCCGAGACCTACGCGGGCAACCGCGAGTCGATGCTGGCGCGCATCGCCGACCTCGCCGAGCAGCACAGCAAGGCGCTCGCGGGAGGTGGTGAGAAGTATGTCGAGCGGCATCACCGGCGCGGCAAGCTCACCGCGCGTGAACGCGTCGAGCTGTTGATCGACCCGGACTCGCCCTTCCTCGAGCTGTCGAGCCTGGCGGCGTGGGGCACCGACTTCACGGTGGGAGCCTCGATCGTCACGGGGATCGGCGTCGTCGAGGGCGTCGAGTGCATGATCGTCGCCAACGACCCGACCGTGAAGGGCGGAGCGTCCAACCCCAGCACGCTCAAGAAGGGTCACCGCGCCGCGCAGATCGCGCAGGAGTGCGGGCTGCCCAGCATCAACTTGGTCGAATCAGGCGGCGCCGACCTGCCGACGCAAAAGGACATCTTCATCCCGGGCGGTGCGTCGTTCCGCAACATCACCCGGGCCAGCGCGGCCCGGCGACCGACCGTCGCGCTGGTGTTCGGCAACTCGACGGCCGGCGGCGCATACATCCCGGGCATGAGCGACTACGTCGTCATGGTCAAGGAGGGCGCCAAGGTGTTCCTCGGCGGTCCGCCGCTGGTCAAGATGGCGACGGGCGAGGAGTCTGACGACGAGTCGCTGGGCGGTGCCGAGATGCACGCTCGGACGTCCGGCCTGGCCGACTATCTCGCGGTCGACGAGCACGACGCGATCCGCATCGGCCGTTCGATCATCAAGCACCTCAACTGGAGCAAGCAGGGGACGGTGCCCGACCCGACGTATGCCGAGCCGGCGCTCGATCCCGAAGAGCTGCTCGGCATCGTGCCGACCGAGCTCAAGATCCCGTTCGATCCGCGCGAGGTCATCGCGCGCCTGGTCGACGGCTCGGAGTTCGATGAGTTCAAGCCGCTCTACGGCTCGTCGCTCGTCACCGGATTCGCCAACCTGCACGGTTATCCGATCGGCATCCTCGCCAACGCGCAGGGCGTCCTGTTCAGCCAGGAGGCGCAGAAGGCCACGCAGTTCATCCAGCTGGCCAACCAGATCGACACCCCGCTGCTGTTCCTGCACAACACGACGGGCTACATGGTCGGTGCGGAGTATGAGCAGGGCGGCATCATCAAGCACGGCGCCCAGATGGTCAACGCGGTGTCGAACTCCACGGTGCCGCACATCTCGGTCGTGATCGGGGCGTCCTACGGCGCGGGGCACTACGGCATGAGCGGTCGGGCCTACGATCCGCGCTTCATGTTCAGCTGGCCCAACGCCAAGTCGGCGGTCATGGGCCCGGCACAGCTGGCGGGGGTCATCTCGATCGTCGCGCGCGGGGCGGCCGAGTCCAAGGGCCAGGCCTACGACGAAGAGGGTGACAAGGCGATGCGCGCCTACATCGAGGAACAGATCGAGAAGGAGTCCCTGGCCTACTTCACGTCCGGGATGCTCTACGACGATGGCGTGATCGACCCGCGCGACACCAGGACGATCCTCGGGATCTGCCTCAGCGCGATCAACACCATGCCGATACGCGGCGCCGAGGGATATGGGGTGTTCCGCGTATGAAGCGCGCGGCTCACGGCTCGCTGGCGCTCGCCGCTCCTGCGACTACGTCGCAGCCGTGCTTCGCACGGGCGCCTGCCTTCGCTCGCTGCGCTCGCTCGGCCCATGGTTGCGTTCTTTCCACCGTTCGAGGAGAGCTCTCTTGATCACGTCGATACTCGTTGCGAACCGGGGCGAGATCGCTCGCCGGGTCTTTCGTACGTGCCGCGATCTCGGCATCCGTACGGTCGCGGTGCACTCCGACGCCGATGCCGGGGCGCCATTCGTGGCCGATGCGGACCTCGCCGTACGCCTTGCGGGCAACGCTCCGTCCGAGACCTACCTGCGGGGTGACTTGGTCATTGCGGCAGCGCTCAAGGCCGGCGCCGACGCGATCCATCCCGGTTACGGCTTCCTGTCAGAGAACGCGCAGTTCGCCCGCGATGTCGCGGCAGCAGGCCTGACCTGGATCGGTCCGGCGCCCGAGACGATCGACGCGATGGGCTCCAAGATCCGGGCCAAGGAGCTCATGTCCGCCGGCGGCGTGCCGATCCTGTCGGTCGACGTCGCGGCCGTGACCGCCGAGGCCGGAAAGAATTGGATTGGCCCGCTCCTGGTCAAGGCGTCGGCCGGCGGCGGCGGCCGAGGCATGCGTGTCGTCACCGATCCTGCCGACCTGGAGGGCGAGCTTGCCGCCGCCGGAGCCGAGGCGCTGTCGGCGTTCGGGGACGACACGGTCTTCGTCGAGCCCTATCTGCCGACGGCGCGCCACATCGAGGTGCAGGTCATGGCCGACACCCACGGGACGTGCTGGGTCGTCGGTGACCGTGACTGCTCGATCCAGCGTCGCCACCAAAAGGTCGTCGAGGAGGCACCCGCCCCGGCGGTCAGCGATCCCGTCCGCACGATCCTCCACGACGCATCCCGCGCCGCGGTCAAGGCGGTCGACTACGTCGGGGCCGGCACTGTGGAGTTCCTCGTCGCCGACGCGCACACCGACAGCGGCAAGGTCTACTTCCTCGAGATGAACACCCGCCTCCAGGTCGAGCATCCGGTGACCGAGTGCGTCACCGGCACGGACCTCGTCGCGCTGCAGATCGATGTCGCCGAAGGTCGGGCACTCGACGGTGAGCCGCCGCAGCCGAGGGGCCACGCGATCGAGGTCCGCCTGTATGCCGAGGACCCGGCCGATGACTGGCAGCCCCAGACCGGGACGGTCCGCACGTTCGAGCTCGAGGACGCGCGCTTCGTGAACCCCGCCGCTTACGGGTTGAGGGTCGACTCCGGAGTCGAGTCCGGCTCGATCGTGGGCATCCACTACGACGCGATGCTGGCCAAGCTCATCGCCCATGGCCCCGATCGGGGCACCGCGATCCGGCAGCTCAGCTCGGGACTGCGTCGGTTGAGATTGCACGGCGTCACGACCAACACCGATCTGCTGCTCGGCATCCTCGCCGATGAGGAGTTCGCGGCGGCGCGCATCCACACCGCGTTGCTCTACCAGCGGCTCGCCGACTGGACGAAGCCGAGCCTCGACGAGCGGGCCGTGCGTGCCTCGGCTGTCGCCGCAGCACTCGCGGAGGCCACGACCGCAACATCGAAGGCCAAGGTGCTCGGCCGGATCCCGACGGCCTACCGCAACGTCCCGAGCCAGCCACGCACCCGAACGTATGAACCGGACATCACGGTCTCCTACAGCGCAGGACTCGTGCAGCACGATCTCGCGGACGTGACCGTGGTCGAGGCGAGCCCGACCCGGGTCGTGCTCGACGACGACGGAGTCACGCAGGCCTATGCGGTCTCGGTCGGTGACGGCTGGGTCGATGTCGATGGCCCTCAGGGGTCGATCACGTTGACGCCCGTCCCGGTCTTCGTCGACCCAGCAGACGTGATCGCCGAGGGCTCGCTGCTTGCGCCGATGCCGGCCGCGGTCATCAGCGTGGCTGTGAAGGACGGTCAGCAGGTCGCCAAGGGCGATGTCATCGTCGTCCTGGAGGCCATGAAGATGCAGCACACCATCACCGCACCGACCGACGGCGTCGTCACGCAGCTCTCGGTCACCACAGGCGCACAGGTCGAGTCCGGAGCCGTACTCGCCATCATCGAAGGAGAAACCGCATGAGCAGCTTCACCGAGTCAGAGGAGCGTCTGGCGCTCCGCAAGGCCGTCGCCGATCTCGGCAAGAAGTATGGCCGCGACTACTTCGAGCAGGCCGCCAAGGAGGGGCGCAAGACCACCGAGCTGTGGCAGGAGGCCGGCAAGCTGGGCTATCTCGGCGTGGCGGTCCCCGAGGAGTTCGGCGGGGGCGGCGGTGACATCGGTGACCTCGCTGCGGTCTGCGAGGAACTCGCTGCGGCCGGCAGCCCCCTGCTGCTGATGGTCGTCTCCCCGGCGATCGTCGGGACGATCATCGCGCAGTACGGCACGCAGGAGCAGAAGGAGCGCTGGCTGCCGGGTCTGGCCGACGGCACATCGACGTTCGCATTCTCGATCACCGAGCCCGATGCCGGGTCCAACTCGCACCGGATCATCACCACGGCATACCGGGAGGCGGACGGTTGGCGCCTGAAGGGCACGAAGACCTACATCTCGGGCGTCGACGAGGCCAGTCACGTGCTGGTCGTGGCGCGCACCGAGGACGCCAAGACCGGCAACCTCAAGCCTGCGCTGTTCCTCGTGCCGACGGACTCCGAGGGGTTCACCTACACCGAGATCGACATGGGCATCGTGTCCCCGGAAAAGCAGTTCACGCTGTTCTTCGACGACGTCCTGCTCCCGGCCGACACCCTGGTCGGCAGTGAGGACGCCGGCATCGAGCAGCTCTTCGCCGGGCTCAACCCCGAGCGCATCATGGGTGCGTCGTTCGCGACCGGAACCGCCCGTCTGGCACTGGCCAAGGCCACCGAATATGCCAAGGAGCGCCAGGTCTGGAAGGCCCCGATCGGCTCGCACCAGGCCATCGCGCACCCGCTCGCCCAGACATTCATCGAGATCGAGATGGCGCGACTCATGACCCAGAGGGCCGCAGCGCTCTATGTCGACGGCGACTTCATGGCTGCCGGTGAGGCGGCCAACATGGCGAAGTATGCCGCCGGTGAGGCGGTGTGCAACGCGGTCGACCGTGCGATCCAGACGCACGGAGGCAACGGGCTGGCCAACGAGTACGGTCTGGTGCAGATGCTGGCCGGCTCGCGGCTGTCCCGCATCGCGCCGGTCAGCAAGGAGATGGTGCTCAACTTCATCGCCCAGTTCTCGCTGGGCCTCCCCAAGTCCTACTGAGGAGACAGTCATGACTGAGCTGGTTCATCTCGAGATCACCGATCAGGTCGCCACGATCACGCTCGACAGTGAGCACAACCGCAACGCCCTGAGCAGGCAGCTGGTCACCGAGCTCGCAGCCCACCTGACGACGGCAGATGCCGATCCGGCCACCAAGGCGATCCTGATCCGCTCGGCGGGGCCGGTGTTCTGCTCCGGTGCCGATCTGACCGAGGCGGTCGGCGGCGGCATGGTCGAAGGAGCCAAGGCGATCGTCGCCCTGCAGCGCCAGATCGCCACGGCCACCAAGCCGGTCGTGGTCGGGCTGGGGGGCCCCGTGCGTGCGGGCGGCCTGGGCATCGTCGGCGCCGCCGACATCGTGATCGCCGCCGACTCGGTGACGTTCCAGCTGACCGAGGTACGCCTGGGGCTCGCGGCGGCCGTCATCTCGCTCAGCCTCATTCCACGCTTCACCGAGCGGGCGGCAGGCGACCTGTTCCTCACCGCGCGCACGTTCGACGCCGCAGAGGCTGCAGCGGCCGGCCTGGTGACCCGGGCCGTTCCGGCCGCCGACCTGGCCACCGAGGTCGCGAGCGTGCTCGCGGATCTCTCCAAGGCGTACCCGCAAGGATTGCGGGAGACCAAGAGGATCCTCAACCACGATCTGGTGGCCCGCATCGACGAGCGAGGTGCCGAGGTCGCGGCCAGATCAGCTGAGCTCTTCGGCAGCGATGAGGCCCGCGAGGCGATGACTGCATTCCTCAATCGGAAGAAATAGCAGGGACTCGTTCGTCGCCTGTCGGGCCGACCGCATGCTGGTACGACGGGTGCGACGGTGTGCGGGGCGACCCTCATCCCGTACGGTCAGGTCACTGACCGAAGGGGGAAGCATGCGGCATGCAGTGAAGCTCATCGTGCTCGTTCTGCTGGGGCTGATGCTGCTCCCGATGGGGTCCGCCCAGGCCGCCGACGACAGACCACTGGTCCGGGTCGGTACCGAGGGCGTCTATCCACCCTTCTCCTTCCACGACGAGGAGACCGACGATCTCACCGGCTATGACATCGAGGTCATCAAGGCCGTAGCCAAAAAGGCCGGCTGGCGACTCGAGTTCGTCGAGACGCAGTTCGACGCGATCTTCGCCGCGCTCGAGGCCAATCGCATCGATGTCATCGCCAACCAGGTGACGGTCAACCCCGAGCGCAAGGCGAGGTACGGCCTCGGCACGACCTACACCTACTCCCGCGGTGTCATCGTCGTGAAAAAGGGCACCAAGGGCATCACGAAGCTCGAGGACATCAAGGGCAAGAGCGCGGCCGAGTCAATCACCACCAGCTGGGCCGATGTCGCGCGCGAGGCCGGTGCCAAGATCGTGGCCGTCGAGGGCTTCTCGCAAGCTGCATCGCTGGTCGTCCAGGGCCGGGCCGACCTGCTGATCAATGACAACATCGCCGTTCTGGACTACCTCAACACGACCGGTTCGGACGACATCGAGATCGTCGGCAACGCCGGCGACGAGGTCAGCGAGCAGGTGCTGGCGTTCCGCGAGTCCGACAAGGTGCTGCTCGAGCAGTCCAATCAGGCGCTCGCGGCGCTCAAGGCCGACGGGACACTGGCCAAGATCTCGGAGAAGTACTTCAAGACCGACGTCTCGATCCCCAACGACGGCGAAGCCGACGTGTCTGGAGGCCGCGCGAAACGCAGCGATGTGGACATCCTCAAGGATGCCGCAGGACCCATGTTGAAGAAGCTCCTGATCGCGACGATCCCGATCACGATCGTCAGCTTCGCAATAGGTCTGGTGCTTGCCGTGGGAGCGGCACTGGCCCGGATCTCCGGAAACCGGACCCTGAGCGGCATCGCTCGGGCGTACATCTCGGTCATCCGAGGCACTCCGCTCCTGGTCCAGCTGTTCATCTTCTTCTACGGTCTCCCAGAGATCGGCATCAGGCTCTCACCGTGGGTCTCGGCGATCCTCGCGCTGAGCCTCAACGTCGGTGGTTATGCGGCCGAGGTCGTGCGGGCTGCCATCCTGTCGGTTCCCAAGGGCCAGTTCGAGGCCGCGTCGACGATCGGCATGGGCTATTGGAAGTCGTTCCGCAGGATCATCTTCCCCCAGGCGGCACGTATCGCGGTCCCGCCGTTGTCCAACACCGCGATCTCGTTGCTCAAGGACACATCGCTGCTGTCGGTGGTGCTGATCACCGAGCTGTTCCGCCAGGCGCAGTTCGCGGCATCCAACGCGCAGGTCTTCCTTCCCCTGTATGTGCTGGCAGCGTTCTACTACTGGGTCGTGTGCGTCGGCATGTCCGCGGTCCAGGGCAGACTCGAGACCCGACTGAACAGGTTCGTGGCGACATGACCGAGATCCAGCAGACCAGCAGTGCCATGGCCGACCTCCGGGTACGTGCGACCGGCATCCACAAGTCATTCGGCGACAATCACGTGCTGCGCGGCATCGACTTCGAGGCCGTGGCCGGCACCACGACGGCGCTCCTCGGCCCATCAGGTTCGGGCAAGACGACGATCCTGCGAGCCCTCAACGTGCTCGACCGGGCCGATGAGGGCACGATCCAGATCGACGATGTCGAGGTCGACTTCGGCTCCCTGCCGGCCAAGGGTCGGGTCGCGCGCGACCAGATCGCTCGGCTCCGGGCGCAGAGCGGCATGGTGTTCCAGTCGCACAACCTGTTTCCCCACAAGACCGTCCTCGAGAATGTCATCGAAGGTCCGGTCCAGGTGCAGGAGCGTCCGCGCGACGAGGCAGTCGCTGAGGCGCAGGCGCTGCTCGAGCAGGTCGGGCTGAGCGAGAAGGCTGATCAGCACCCGTTCCAGCTCTCCGGCGGCCAGCAACAGCGTGTCGGCATCGCCCGGGCGCTGGCCCTCAAGCCGCGGGTCGTGCTGTTCGACGAGCCGACCTCGGCACTTGATCCGGAGCTCGTCGGTGAGGTGCTCGCAGTCATCAAGGACCTGGTCACCGAGGGCTGGACCACGGTGCTGGTGACGCATGAGATCCGCTTCGCGGAGCAGGTCGCCGACCAGGTGCTGTTCCTCGATGGTGGTGTCGTGGTCGAGCGCGGCAGCAGCGCCCAGGTCATTGGTGACCCGCAGGAGGAGAGAACCCGCCAGTTCCTCAAGCGGATTCTCGACCCAGCCTGAAGCAGTCGTCAGCGGAGCTTGGCGGAGGACGCAGCAGCACGGGTGTGCTTGCTCCCGAGATAGGTGACGTCGACCTTCTTGGTGAGTGCTGGTGAACCCTTGGCGCTGCCGAACAGGGTGATCGTGGCCCGGCCCTCGTTGAGTGCGAGCTGGGTGCTGAACAGCTTGGTCGACACACGTACCGAGCCCTCGGCGGGAGTGCCGGTGGCGCGATCGGTGACGGCAATGTGGACGATCGCCTTCTTCTTGCGGAGGTCGACGTCGAGGTCGACCTCCGCGATCGCCACCAGGGTGACATCGGCCTTGCGCCGGGTCCTGCCGTCCTTGACCTTGAGGATGGTGGCCAGGGCTCTGGCCGATTCGCCGTGCCAGCTCGCGGCAAAATCTCCGTCGGACTGGTCCGAGACACCCAGGCGATAGTTGCCGGCGGGCAGCTCCTCGACGATGAACGAGCCACCCGTACCCGTGAGTGTCGTGCCGACGACCTCACCCCGCTCGTCGAGGACGTTGACGACCATGCCGCGCAGACCCCGACCTCGCGAGCTCTGCACCGTGCCACTGACGGCGCTGCGGTGGCGACGATGCTTGCCGCGGTTGCCCCGCCTGTCCGTGGTCTCGGCAAGCGGCCGGTCTCCGGTTGCCTGATCCGCCGGTGCCGGCACGAGCCCGATCGGCGGGCCGGGGCTCGGGGTTGTCGGCTTGCCGAAGACGGGCTCGGTCAGGTCGCCGACCGGGGCGGCGTCCTCCTCGGCGACCGGGGTGTCCTCGACCGGGGGAGCGGAGAGTCGCAGGGGTCGTACCGACGCGAAAACGGGCTCGGACACGGGCTCGGACACGAAAACAGGGACGGGCTCGGGCTCGGGGACTTCCTCCTCGATGTCCGCGACCTCGTCGGGCTCGTCGAGGGGCTCGTCCTCAGGTTCGGCCGCGTCATCCTCGGCCGCCGACTCGGGCTGCTTGTCGTTTTCGAGGGGCTCCGGGTCGGAGTCGTCGTCCATGTCGTCGTCGAGCTCATCGTCGTCAAACTCGTCGTCCTCGTCGAGATCCTGCACGATCGCGGCGGCGGTGTGGACAGACTCGGGCATGTTCACCGGCTGGGCCGGCGCCACGTCGTCCGGCTCGTCGGGCCTGCCGGGGCGGGAGATGACCGGCATCTCGGCGACCGGTTGGGGGCGCCGCGGCTCGGACCTGAATCCGATGCCGTGCGACGGGGTGATGACTCGCGTCGGACCGAACTCGTGCGGCGGCTCGACGTGGGCGGCAACCACTCGCTCGGGGACGGCGGGCGAGTGGATCATGACCGGTGCCAGCTGTGCGGGCGATTCGACAAACGTCGGCGGAGGCGGAGGGGTGGGTGTCGGGCCACTCAGCGCGGGCTGCTCGACCTCGGCGAGGAGCTTGCGCATCGAGTCGGCGGCCCGGGACACAGCTCTTGCTGCCGCTGCGGCAGCCATCATCCGTGCCGTCACACGCCAACCGCCAGCCATCGTGTTTCCTCACCAAGAGTTGTCTGGGCCCCAGTATGGCCCGTCAACCCGGATCCTGGGGGCAGGACCGCCGTGTCGCCTGGCCGCCCGGATCCGGGCTGTCCTCAGCGGACCCCTCGGTGGAGACAGCCAGCTCCCGCGGTGTCCGCAGAACGGTCGGCTGCCTGCGGAATATCTCGACCACGCAATAGACTTGTGAGTTCTCTAGGGGCGATGAGGAGTCGGGTGAGCGCGAACAACGCGGAGCAGCGCGAGATCGATGCTGAGCAGGCGTATGTCGACGCCGTCTACGAACGACTCGATGCGTCCGCCAAGGTGGCCCAGTCCCTCGTCGTCGAAGGGATGGCGCGAGGCCATGTCGGCAACGAGGGTGGCCTCGTCGAGCGCGATGCGATGGTCTATCAGGCATCTCGGCGACTCTCCGCCCTCAACGCTGCCCATGACGGACTGGTGTTCGGCCGACTCAACCTGCTCGATGGCGAGTCTCGATACATCGGTCGCATCGGCGTACGCGACGCAGATCGCGAGATCATGCTGGTCGACTGGCGTGCCCCTGCCGCGGCGATCTTCTACCAGGCCACGGCGCAGGAGCCAGCGGGAGTCATCCGGCGCCGGGTCCTGCGCTGCGCCAACGACAAGGTCATCGGCATCGAGGACGACCTGCTCGACGGAGACAACGCGGCCGACGACCTCGTGGTCGTCGGCGAAGGCGCCCTGCTCGCCAGCTTGACCCGGGCGCGCGACAGCTCGATGCACTCGGTCGTCGCGACGATCCAAAAGGAGCAGGACCAGGCGATCCGCGCTCCGAGTCGAGGCGCAACGACGATCGGAGGAGGTCCCGGCACGGGCAAGACCGTGGTCGCGCTGCACCGCGCGGCCTACCTGCTCTACACCGATCGGCGCAGGTTCGAGTCCGGCGGCGTGCTGGTCGTCGGCCCCTCGACGGTCTTCATGAACTACATCGAGCGGGTTCTTCCGAGCCTCGGCGAGACGAGCGAGACGAGCGTGACGCTGCGATCGCTCGGCGAGGTCGTGGACGGTCTGCGCGCCGCCCGCCACGACGAGCCGGTCGCCGCAGCCGCCAAGGGGTCCTCGCGGATGACCGCCTTTCTCGCCCGGGCCGCATCCGAACCGTTGCCCGGAGCGCCGACGGAGTTCCGATACTTCTACAAGGACGATGTCCTGCGCCTCGACCAACACCAGCTCGACCGCATCCGCCGCCACCTGCTGTCTGGGGCGAAGCGCAACCGCGCTTACCTCAAGGCCCCAGCGGCACTGGTCGACGCGCTGTGGCGTCAGGTCGCCGGTGAGCGGGCTCTCGAAAAGGGCGAGGAGGAGTTCGTCTCGACCATCACCACGGATGACCGCTTCGTCGACTTCGTCGAGGACTGGTGGCCACCGGTCGAGCCGATCGACGTGTGGCGCACCCTGCCCGAGGTCCTCGACCGGCTTTCGCGCGGTGCGTTCGACACCGAGGAGGCGAGGGCGCTCATGGCCTCCTGGACGATCGGTGAGCCCAGCATCCAGGACGTGCCGCTGATCGACGAGCTGCGCTATGTCATCGGTGACATCCCCGCGAGCGGCACTGATGACGACGATGCGCCCAAGCAGCTCATGAGCTTTGAGCGTCGTGAGCGCGAGGAGCGGGTCGACCGCTTCCGCTCGACGCAGAGCATCGAGGACGATGGTTTCGCTCACGTGCTGGTCGACGAGGCGCAGGACCTGTCGCCGATGCAGTGGCGCATGCTGGGACGCCGGGGCCGCTATGCCAGCTGGACGATCGTCGGAGACGAGGCCCAGTCGTCATGGCCATTCCCGCGTGAGTCGGCCGCGGCGCGCCGCGCGGCGCTCGAGGGCAAGCCCGAGCACGCGTTCCGGCTCTCCACCAACTACCGCAACTCGGCAGAGATCTATGACCTCGCCGCCAAGGTGGCGGCAGTTGCCGTCCCGGATCCGGACCTGCCCGACGCGGTCCGTCGCACAGGAGAGCTGCCGGTGCATCTCACGGTCGGTCCCAGCGAGCTGGTGGACGCGGTCCGACGCGGCGTCGAGGATGTCCTCGACCGGGTCGAGGGTACTGTCGCGATCGTCGCGCCGGCCGCGCAGGTGACCGGGCTCCGCGCGGATCTCGCGGAGCTGCTCGAGCGTCACACCGATCGGCTCCGGCTGATGGACGGACTCGACACCAAGGGCCTGGAGTTCGATGGCGTCGTCGTCGTCGAGCCGGATCAGATCACCGAGGAGTCCCGCGCCGGATGGCGCACCCTGTATGTCGTGCTGACCCGTGCCACCCAGCTTTTGACGACGGTGGGCACGACCAACACGTGGTTGAACCGCCTGGCATGAGCCGGCTCCTCAAGCTCCTGCTGCTCGTCCTCCTCGCGGTGGGCGTCGCGTTGCCCACCGCCTATTCGACGTTCATCCACAGCGAGCGCGACATCGTCATCGGGGCGCACGAGGCGAAGGTGCAGCCGAACTTCAGCGGGTATGCCCGCATCGACTCCGGCACCTTGATCCCGCGGATCCGCCTCCCCGCAGAAGCGCCGCTCCGCCTCGGCATCGACATCCGGCTCGGCGACAGCGAGGTCTCCAACCTCGAGCAGCTGGTGGTGCGTGATGCCGTCATCGCATCGCAGCCGCAAGGCGAGATCGCGGCCATCCGATCGACAGTCACATCGATGCTGGCAGACGCCGCGATGCGTGGGGTCGGCGCGGCTGCACTGGCGGTGCTGTTCGCCGTGCTCGCCTGGCGGGCGATCGGCCAGCAGCGGCGGCGCACGATCTGGGCATCGACCCGCAGGCCGAGACTCGGGCAGGTCCTCGGCGCGGCAGCGGTGGGAATCATCACGATTGGCGCGCTGGTCCTCGTCGCGGCCCCGGAGCGTCCGCGGGCGGACGATGCGGCCTGGGTGCCGATCGACTCGGTGTTCCCCGAGCTGCCGACCGACGCGGTGCTCGACAAGGTGGAGATCGCCGAGGGCGCCTCGACCAGCGGGAGCAGGGCGCTCGTCCAGGGGGCGCTGGAGACGTACCGGACCTCTGTCGCGTTCTACGGCAAGCTCGCGAAGAGCGCGGCCACCGCAGAGGTGCGCGCACCGCTCGCCGCCGAGACGACAGCACTGGTCGTGACCGACCGCCACGACAACATCGGCATGGACCCGGTCGCCCGGGCGATAGCCGATCGGGCGGGGGCCAGCCTCCTGATCGACCTGGGTGACGACACGTCGAACGGAGCAAGCTGGGAGGCGTTCAGCCTCAACTCGCTGGCGCGGGAGTTCCGCGACTTCGAGATCGTGTCGGTGGCCGGCAACCACGACACCGGCGGAACCGTCAGCAAGCAGATGGAGGACAAGGGTTTCACGGTGCTCGATGGCGAGCCGGTGATGGTTGACGGGATCCGCTTCCTCGGCAACAGCGATCCACGGAGCTCGGGTCTGACGGCTGGTTACAACGGCAACGAGTCCGACAACATCGCCGCGATCCGCGCCCAGGACACCGAGCTCACCGAGCTCGCGTGCGAGGACGGTGAGATCAGCGTCATCGCGGTCCACTCGCCCTCATCGGCCAAGCGGGCCGCCGCCTCAGGATGCGCCGACCTGGTCCTCTCGGGCCACCTGCACAGGCAGGTCGGCCCGACCGTGGTGACCGGCAGCAACGGCCGGTCGACCACGACGCTCTCGACCGGGTCGACCGGCGGCGCCGTCTATGCCGTCGCTCTGGGAAGCAAGCTGCGGGGGGAGCCCAAGGTCACGATCGTGACCTTCGCCGAGGGGAGGCCGGTCGGTCTGCAGCCGGTCAGCTTCGAGCCCGGTGGGATCATCCGCGTGGCCGACTACACGCCGATCACCACGACCCCCCGCTAGCGGCACCGGGCGAGGATCAGCTCGGCGTACGCCTTGGCGCAGGCCACGACGTCCTCGATCGGCACCTGTTCATCAGTGGCGTGTGCGTTGGCGATGTCGCCGGGACCGAACTGCACCGTCGGGATGCCGAGCGCGGCATACTGCCGCAGGTCCGAGCCGTAGGGCGCGCCCGTCAACAGTGGCCGGGGCTGTCCGGCGGCGATGACTGCCTCGGCGACCTGGTCCCCGAACGGATCGCCCTCAGGCAGTCGTCCAGCGGCGAAGTGGCCGCCGGGCCACGTCACGTTCGGCGGGTTCTCGGCGAGCCAGGGGTCCTTGGCCGCGGCCTCAGCGAGGGCACCCTCGAAGGCCGCCTTGGCATCTGCGAACGACTCACCTGGTATGACCCCGTAGCGGCCCTCGGCGACCAACAGGTCCGGCACGGTGCTGGCCCAGTCCCCGGCGTGCACGACGCCGACGCTGATGGGCCAGGGCAGGTCTCCGAAGGGGTGCGGGGGAGCCTCGTTGCGCACGCGTTCGAGCTCCGCAAGGGCGCGATGCAGCCGCTCGAACGCGCTGATGGCACTGTGACCGCTGGTCCGCATCGACCCGTGTGTGGCCCGCCCGAGGACCTCGATGCGAAATGTCAGGGAGCCGGCATTTGCGGCGACGATCTCCCCATTGGTCGGCTCGGCAATGACGCAGGCCTCTCCGGTGTGGCCGCGGAGCAGGGTGGCAAAGGTGCCGAGCCCCCCGTCCTCCTCGCCGATGACGGTGTGGACCGCGAACGGCCTGCGCAGCTGGACGTTGCTGACCGCGCGCGCGGCCGCGATGATCGCCACGACCCCGCCCTTCATGTCGCAGACGCCGCGGCCGAACCACGTGTCGTCCGCCTCGCGGACATGCCACGGATCGGCGTCGGGCCAGGACTCCGAGTCGCCGGGAGGCACGACGTCGACGTGACCGTTGAGGATCAGCGCCGGGGTGCCGGGGGCAGAGACTCCGACGCACCCCCAGGCCTCGTCTCGCTCGACCTCCTCCCCCGGATAGCCCTCGGCCGACCGCAGCTCGTCCAGATCCAGACGCCACTGATCGACTTCCAGGCCGAGGCCGGTCAGTGTCGCGGCGCACCAGCGCTGGACCGCGATCTCGGCATCGGAGCCACCGATGCTCGGGAGGTTGACGATCTGCGTCAGATCGCGCCGGATCAGGTCGACGTCGATGTCCATGTCGCCAGCATGGCAGCAGGCTCCTGACGTGCTGCTGTGCCGCTCCTGGGCGCTGGCTCGAGTCCCGTCTGCGCTGCGCTAGGCTCCTGCCATGACAGGACAGCAGCTCGTCGCCGCCTGGTGGCCCCACCCCTGACGTGGTGGACTGTTCGAACCTTGCCCAGACCGCTTCACGGCCGGATCTGGGCTCTTGTCTTGTATGCCGGTCGAGACTTCTCGAAGGATCCTCATGACCCAGCTCGACGAACTGCTCGCTCAACCGGCCTTCGCGCTGATCCGCGTGCGCGACTCGGACACCGTGACGCTGCTCGGCGGCCCGCGCGTGGATCTCGACGCGCTGTCGGACATACCGCTGGTGCCGGGGAGCGATCGGGCGTGGAACCACCTGGTGCTCGTGCCGTATGCGCAGGTGCGCGAACGCGGCTTCGAGGCACACCAGGACGGCACGCCGCTGTCCGCGATCGAGGCGGCGTATGGCGCCGAGGTGCCGATCGACGACCTGCTCGGCCTGCTGCCGGATGCGCCGATCGAGTTCGCCGATCGTGGCGGGTTCGAGACGTCCGACGACGACTATGCCGCGGTCGTGCGGGAGATCATCGATGAGGAGATCGGTCAGGGCGAGGGTGCCAATCTGGTGATCGGCCGGCACTATCGCGCGCAGGTCGCCGACTGGGGCCATGACCGGGCGCTCACGGTGTTTCGTCGCCTGCTCGAGCGGGAGCGGGGCGCGTTCTGGACGTTCTGCGTCTTCACCGGCGATCGTTATCTCATTGGCGCGAGCCCCGAGCGGCACGTCAGCGTCGAGGACGGCCAGGTGCGGATGAACCCCATCAGCGGCACGTTCCGTATGCGGGGCCTGGAGACACATGCTGATCGCAAGCGCGAGCTCCTGCGGTTCCTCAAGGACGAGAAGGAGATCTACGAGCTCTTCATGGTCGTCGACGAGGAGCTCAAGATGATGTGCGACATCTGCCACGAGGGCGGACTCGTGCTCGGGCCTTATCTCAAGCCGATGACGCACCTCGTGCACACCGAGTACCTGCTAGCGGGCCGCACCAACCGCGATGTGCGCGAGGTACTGCGGGACTCGATGTTCGCGGCCACCGTCACCGGCAGCCCGGTCGAGAACGCGTGCCGGCTGATCAAGAAGTACGAGCCGGAGGGCCGCGGCTACTACGCTGCGGTCGCGGCCCTGATCGGTCGCGACGACGACGGTTCACCGCTCGCGGACGCTCCGATCCTGATCCGTACGGCCGATGTCGACCTCGAGGGCAATCTCAAGGTGACCGCCGGGGCGACCCTTGTCCGCGACTCCGACGCGATGTACGAGACCCATGAGACGTGGGCCAAGGCTTCCGGCATCCTCAGTGCGTTCGGGCTCGTGGAGCCTGCGCCCGATCCAGTCGAGGGATTTGACGCCTTCACCCGTGAGGACGAGGTGCTGATCGCGCTCGGGTCGCGCAACCAGCGGCTCAGCCAGTTCTGGCTGACTGATCAGTCAGGTGCCGCTCCGGTGCCCTCGCTGGTCGGCAAACGGGTGGTGATCGTCGATGGCGAGGATGACTTCGTCAACATGCTCTCGCACGTCTTCGGGGTGCTCGGCATGTCGACCGACATCGCGCGGCACGACGCCTACGCCGATGGCGACCTCGATGGTTTCGACCTCGTCGTCGTGGGGCCCGGGCCCGGTGATCCGCGGGATCTGGCCGACCCCAAGATGGCACTACTTCACGGCGTCGTCACCTCTCTCCTGTCCACAGAACGACCATTTCTGGCTGTGTGTCTTGGTCATCAGGTGCTGAGCCATCAGATCGGTCTCGACCTGGCGTTCAAGGACATCGTCTTCCAGGGGACGCAGAGCCGGCTCCCGGTGTTCGATCGGCAGGAGACCGTCGGGTTCTACAACACCTTCGTCGCGCGAGTGCCGGCCGGCGGCTTGCCGGATGGGGTCACGGTCGAGACCGATCCGGCGACCGGCGACATCCACCTGGTGGCCGGACCTCACTACCGGGGTGTGCAGTTCCACGCCGAGTCGATCCTGACGCAGAACGGTTTCGGCATACTCCGCGATCTCGTCACGGACCTGGTCGGCTAACCCCTGCCCCCGCCTGCCCCCGCTGGGAGTGACGCTTTTGAGGCTCGCGCCGGCGTGTCACATCAAAAGCGTCACGCTCAGCGGAGACGGGAGCTCAGATCTTGGTGGTGGCGAGGGTCGCGCCGAGGCCGGTCAGGACGCCGCCGGTGGCCCTGTCCCAGCGTTGGCGCACCTTGGGGCGGGCGAACCAGGACGCCAGGCTCGCGCCGATGGCGACGAGCACGGCCCACAGAATCAATCCGGCCAACACGTCGACCGCACCCAGTGCGAGGACCTGCGCACCCGTCGGCACGCCCGGCACGACGAACTGTGGCAGCACGGCGGCGAAGAACAGGATTGCCTTGGGGTTGAGCAGATTCGTGAACAGCGCCTGCGTGAATGCCGTGCCAGTCGACAACTCCTCGCCGTGGTCGGACGCATCTGACCTGCGGAAGCTCGACCGGATCAGCCCGACGCCGAGCCAGATGAGGTACGCAGCGCCGGCCCATCGGATCGCACTGAGCGCACTGGGAGACTGCGCGAGCAATACTGACAGGCCGGCCGTCGCGACGAGCATGTGGACGCAGAGTCCGGCCTGCGCGCCGAGCGCCGCGGCCGCCCCGGTGCGCCAACCACGGCTCGCCGACCGCAGGATCACTGCGAAGTCCGGGCCCGGGATCGCATACGCGACCGCGACGACGCCGAGGAATGCCCACCAGTGAATGCCCATGTCAGCCCTTCAGGATCCGGAGCGCCGAGGCTGCGTGAGCGGCGCGCGCTCCCGTCTTGTCGCTTTCGACTATAAACTTCGGCTCGTTGTCGGATGCCGTGAACTTCTGCCCGGCGAGCTGGAAGTCCTGGGTCTTCTTCTCGACGATCCTGCCGTGCGTACGTCCCTGGGGCGTCTCCCAGCTGACCTTGTCCCCGATCTTCACCTGTCCAGTCTCATCCAGGTTGCCTGAGCCCGCGACCGATAGCGCCTGTCCCCGCTGGGAGTGACGCTTTTGAGGCAAGGCCCGGCGTGTCACATCAAAAGCGTCACGCTCAGCGGGGTCGGGGCGGGAGGTCAGCGAGAGGGGGCGGGGGACTCGTCGACCGGGGCGGGGGTCGTGTCGGGCCGGGGCGCCGACCGCAGGCGGGTGATGGCGACGCCGAGGAGACACAGGCCGCCGCCCACGAATGCGAGCGCCGCGGGCACCTCATCGAGGACGACCCACGAGATCAGCGTCGTGACCGCAGGGACGAGGTATGTCGTCGAGGCGGCCTTGCCGGTCGAGATGCGCTTGAGCGCATAGGCCCACGTGCTGAACCCGATCGCGGTCGGGAAGACACCGAGATAGCCGAGCCACAGCAGATCGTGCATCGAGGCGTTGCCGACATCGTCGATCAGGGCGGGCGCGAACGGCAGGCAGACCACGACGCCGACGAGGCAGCCGAGCCACACTGAGGTGATGGGTCGCATGTGCTTGAGGGCGGGCTTTTGGGCGAGAGCGCCGAACGCATAGAAGGCCGCAGCGGCGACACACAGGATGACGCCGGTGGTGCTCGCGGTGTCGACCGCGGAGGAGTCGCTGTTGGTGCTGACCGCGATCAGGACGACGCCGGAGAATGCGATCCCCATGCCGATCATGAGCGGCTTGGGGAAACCCTCCTTGTAGATGACCCCGGCGATGACCGCCGCGAAGATCGGCCCGACATTGACGATCAGCGCGGTGGTGCCGGCATCGAGATCGCGCTCGGCAGCGTTGAGGGCGATGTTGTAGGCGCCGAACCACACGACCCCGTAGAGCACGACCAGCAGGAGTGGCCGGCCGGTCGGCAACCGGGTGCTGAAGGGGCGAGCAACGATCGTGAGCGCGATCGCCCCGACTGCGAGCCTGCCCAGGGTGAGCGATCCCGGGGAGAAGGTGTCGCCGACGGCGCGGATCCCGACGAACGCCGAGGCCCAGAGGAAGACCGTGACGAGCATCGCCGGCAGTGACAGGTCGCGATCAGTCTTCACTCCCTCACGGTAGTGCGGGCGGCGGACAGTTCACGAGCGAAAATCGGCCATCCTCACACGTGATCCGGCCGAACCCGGCAGGTGCCAACCCGTATGCGGGTGCGAGCGGGATGGCGCCGGCCGGACTCAGTTGTCGTCGCCTCCGCCGTCGGAGTCGAGCGTCACCTCGACGTCGGACTTCTTGCCGTCGCGGGTGTAGCTCACCGTGATCTTCTCGCGGGGCTCGAAGCCGCGAATCGCGGAGACAAGTGCCTCCGAGCTGGGCACCAGGTCGCCGTTGACCGCGGTGATGATGTCGCCCTTCTTGAGGCCGGCCTCGTCACCGGCACCGTCGCCGGCGACCTCGTCGATCAACGCCCCGACGCCCGTGATGCCATCGTCGGAGGTGGCGGGCTTGACCGTGACACCGATCTGGGCATGCTCGACGGTCTCGCCCTTGACGAGCTGCTTGGAGACATTCTTGGCCAGGTCGACGGGGATCGCGAAGCCGAGGCCGATCGATCCGCCCTCACTTGCCCCGGAGCCCTGCCTGATCGCCGAGTTGATGCCGATGACGTTGCCCTCGATGTCGACCAGCGGACCGCCGGAGTTGCCCGGGTTGATCGCCGCGTCGGTCTGGATCGCGGGGAAGGTGTTGGACTTGGTCGGGTCGGAGCTGCCGTCAGATGAGGTCACGGGACGGTTGAGCGCCGAGATGATGCCCTGGGTCACGGTGCTCTCGAGACCGAACGGCGAGCCGATCGCGACGACTTCCTGGCCGACCTCGAGGTCGGAGGAGGTGCCCAGCACGGCAGGGGTCAGGCCGCTCTTGCCCTCGGCCTTGATGACCGCGAGGTCGGTCTTGGGATCGGCTCCGACGACCTCGGCCCGCGCGTTGGAACCGTCGTTGAAGGCCACCGTGATGATGCCCTTGTCACCCGCAGCGGCAGTCACGTGGTTGTTTGTGAGGATCTCGCCGTCGCTGCTGATGATGATGCCGGTGCCCGAGCCGGACTCCTCATCACCCTTGACATTGATCTGCACGACCGACGGGAGCACCTTCTTGGCGACCTGCTCCACGGCGCCGGCGGGGACGTTGGTGTTGGTCGACTTGCCGGTGTCGAGCGAGCTGACCGTGCTGCCGTCGCTGCTGTCGTCGTCCTGCACCTGGTCATAGGCGTATGCGCCACCGAATCCTGCGCCGGCGGCGAGGATGAGCAGCGCCAGCGCGCTGGCGACGACTCGAGCGCCCCGACGCTTCTTCTTGACCGGAGGCTCGCCTCCGGCGCCCGCCTCGGCGGGGAAGGCGATGGTCGGCTCGTGGTCGCGGAAGGGCGGGGCCGAGTCGGTCCGCGTGTCTGCGGCCGGCGAATCAGTGGCGGGATAGCGGTGTGTGTAGGTGTCGGCGGCGGGGGCGACCGGGACTGTGGGTTCGGAGTCCGATCCCGCCCCGGGCTCGACCCGAGCGTCCGGCTGCGCTGCCGGCGCCTCGACCGTAGGGCGCTCAGGTGCCGACTCGGGCGGGGTCACGGCCGAGGGCTCGGTGGAGGCAGGTGCCGGCTCTCCATCGCCGTCGCGCTCCGTCGGGGGGACGTAGGGGCGGCTCGCAAACGGGTCGTTCGTATCGGTCATGGAAGTAGATTCTCGCTCATCACTGAGACTGATGTGAGAGTGGCGTGTGAGCGATCAAAGAAACCCGCAGGTCAGGGCTGGCGCGAATCAGGCAGCGTGACGGTGAATGTCGTGCCTTCGCCGGGCCTGGAATCGACGTCGACCGTCCCCCCGTGCCGGTCCGCTGCCCGTTTGACGATCGACAGACCCAGGCCGGAGCCGGGCAGGGTTCGTGCCTCGCTGGCGCGGTAGAACCGGTCGAAGATGTGCGGCAGATCGGTCGGCTCGATCCCGGGCCCTTCGTCCCTGACGGTGAGCGAACCGTCCCTGAGACGTATGTGCACCGTCCCGTCCGTGGGGCTCCACTTCGTCGCGTTGTCGAGCAGATTGGTGACGGCCCGCTCGAGCAGCTGCGGCTCACCGAACACCATCCAGGGCTCCAGGTCGACGTCGAGCTGGATGCTTTGCGCCCGCAGGCGTACGCGGTGGACGGCCTGGTTGACGACCTCGGCGAAGTCGAGGGGCTCAGGGTCGCGGCGCATCGGCTCGTCGCGGGCCAGCTCCACGAGGTCACCGACGAGGGTCGTGAGCTCCTCCAGCTGTGACCGGACGTCGCCCATGATCTCGTGTCGTTGGTCGTCCGACAGCGACCGCTCGGTGTTGTCGGCGGCCTGGCCGATGAGCTCGATGTTGGTCCTGAGGCTGGTCAGGGGTGTGCGGAGCTCGTGGCCGGCATCGGCAACGAGTTGTCGCTGCCTCTCCTGCGATGCGTCGAGCGCCTGCAGCATCGCATTGAAGGAGGTCGTGAGTCGGGCGAGCTCGTCGTGCCCGGAGACCTCGATGGGGGTCAGGTCGGAGGTACGCGCGACGTGCTCGGTCGCTGCGGTGAGTCGTCGCACGGGGCGCAAGCCGTTGGCCGCGACGGCCCACCCAGCTACGCCGGCGAGCGCGACACCGGCGGTGCTGGTCAGGAGCAGGATGATGCGCAGCCGGTTGAGGGCGTGATCGACCGACTCCATCGACTGCGTCATGACGAGAGCCGTGCCGCTCCCGGCCTGCACCGCGACGACGCGATAGGGCGTCCCCTGGACCCGGACGGTCCGCAACGACTGGCTGGCCTGACCGATCGACACCTCGATCTCGTGGTAACCCTTGAACGCACCGGCCTGGGCATCGATCGTGTTGTCGCCGAACAGCGTCCCGCCCTTCACGACAAAGATCTGGACGTCCGCGATCTGCTGCAGGCGCGGGTTGAGCTGCTGGAAGATCGTCGCCTCGGCGAGGTCAGCATCGACAGCCGCCTCTGCGCGGCGAAGCATTGACTCATCGAGCGAGCTCTCGAACTCGGCCTGGACGATGACAAAGACGATGGCGCTCACGCCGCTGAGCGTCAGGGCCACTGCGAACGTCGTGAGCACCGCGACCCGCAGGGCCAGCGTCATCCGGTGGGTGAAGAACTGCAGGAGCCGGTGCAGGCCTGCGATCACGGAGGCGTCTCGCGCAGGACATAGCCGACTCCGCGCACCGTGTGGAGCAAACGGGACTCACCCTCGGCCTCGAGCTTGCGGCGGACATAGCCGACATAGACCTCGAGGGAGTTGGCGGTGGTGGGGAAGTCGAAGCCCCAGACCTCCTCGAGGATGAAGGACCGCTCGAGCACTCGCTTGGGACGTTGCAGGAACAGCTCGAGCAGCGCGAACTCCGTACGTGTGAGGGACAGTGCGCGATTGCCGCGCTTGACGTCCCGGGTGACGGGGTCGAGCGATAGATCCGCGAAGGTCAGAGGAGCCTCGTCCGGCTCGACGGCCGCGGCCCGACTCGAGCGCCGCAGCAGCGAACGTACGCGGGCGAGGAGCTCCTCCAGGGCGAATGGCTTGGTTAGGTAGTCATCTGCGCCGGCGTCGAGACCGTCGACCCGGTCCGAGACGGCATCACGAGCGGTCAGGACGAGGATCGGCACGTCATTGCCGGCCCCACGCAACGCTCGGGTCGCCTCGAGGCCGTCGAGCCGCGGCATCATGACATCCATGATGATCGCGTCGGGATTGATCTGGGGGACGCGGGCCAAGGCCTCGGCGCCGTCGGAGGCGAGCTCGACGGTGTAGCCGTTGAACTCGAGGGACCGTCGCAAGGAGTCACGCACAGCACGGTCATCGTCGACGACAAGGATGCGCATGGAACCAGTCTGCCCCGAATCCCTGAGACTTGGCTGAGGTCTGGGCTCAGGCCGGTGGCGCCAGCAGTGACCGTGCGGCGGCCACGGCTCGTACGCCATACGTGCCGCCGAACAGCACGGCATGCACCAGGAGCGGATGCAGCTGGTGCAGCGGCAGGCGGGCGTGCCATCCGTCGGCGAGCGGCGAGACCTCCACGTATGCATCGAGGATGCGTTGGAGGTGCGGTGCCCCGAACAGGGACAGCATCGCCAGGTCGGTCTCGCGGTGGCCGCCGTGCGCGGCTGGGTCGATGAGCCAGACATCGCCGTCGGAGCCCCAGACCAGGTTGCCCGACCACAGATCACCGTGGATGCGGGCGGGCGGCTCCTCGGGTCCAGCCAGGTCGTGGATGCGTCTCATGGCCGACTCGATCGTGGCAGCGTCATCGGACGTGATCGCCCGGCGATCGACGGCTGCGCGGACGTAGGGCATGACCCGGCGGGATGCGAAGAACTCGGGCCACGCCGGCATGGAGCGATTGGGCAGCGGTGCGAGTCCGATGAATCCGTCCTTGGACGCTCCGAACGCCTCGGCGCCGGCCAGGTGGGTCGCGGCCAGATCACGCCCGAATCGCTCGGCGAGGTCTGTCGTCGGCTTGCCCGGCTCGACCCAGTCGACGATGAGGCAGTCCTCGGCGACGGCCAGCACGTGGGGGACCTTGGCGCCCCCTGCGGCGCGGAGCCAGCTGAGTCCCTCGGCCTCGCGCTCGAAGAATCCTTCGGGGGCGTGCGGACGCGTCTTGATGATGGCGCCGTGACCATCGGTCAGGCGGAGGCGGGTGGATGTGCAGATGTCTCCGCCGGCGACCGGAGTGGTGGAGACGACACCGAGGCCGAGGAGTGCTTCCGCCCGGGCGGCGGTCCCTGCCATACGTGCCATGACGACGACGTTACCGCGTGGCCTGCGATGACGTGCCCGGTCTGCCCTGCCCGCAACTCCCGAGGCGTACGCTCAGCTGCCCGTCAGCCCCGGCAGTCGGGCGACCAGCTCGTCGGTCGTGCGCTCGATCATGGCGAGGACGTGGCGAAATCCCTCGTCACCCCCGTACCAGGGGTCCGGCACCTCGTCGTCACCGTCGGTTGCCTCGGGGTCGAATTCCCGGAACATCCGCACCTGGGTCTGCCGGTCGACGCTGGGGGCCTGGTCAGACATGTCGGCGCGATTGCTGTGGTCCATCGCCAGCAGGAGGTCGTTCTCGGCGTACCAGTCGGTCGAAAACGTGCGAGCGCGGTGGCGAGAGGGGTCATAGCCGGCATCGCGGAGCACTGCGGCGGCTCGGCTGTCCATCGGCTCGCCGGCATGCCATCCCCCGGTGCCGGACGACACGACCTCGACGCTGTCGTCGAGGCCGGCCTTTTCGAGCCGGTCCTCGAGCACCACGTGCGCCATCGGTGAGCGGCAGATGTTGCCGAGGCACACCACGGCGATGCGGTAGGTCACCTGCTGGCGCGAACGTTCTTACGAGTGAAACCGCCGAGGACCGTGTTGACGATCGAGATCACGATCGATCCGAGCACTGCCCACCAGAACCCGTCGACCTCGAAGGCGACGCCGAACTTGCCGCTCAGCCACTCGGTCAGCAGGAGTAGCAGGGCGTTGATGACGAGCAGTGCCAGCCCCAGCGTGATGATGATGAACGGCAGCGAGAGGGTCTTGACGACCGGGGACACGAAAAGGTTGACGATCGTGAAGACGAGAGCGACGAGGGCAATGGCGATGATCCGCTCACCCGTCGAGTCCGCTGAGCCGCCGATGTCCATGTGATCGCCGAGCAGGCCGGCGGCGGCCGCGAGGGCGAGTCCGCTGAGGACCCAGGAAGTCACAAACGTGCGCATGCGCCGATTGTTGCACTGTCGCGCCCGGGTCAGGGCTGGGGGAGCGTCGTATCGATCGTGCGGGATGTCTGTGCGAGCACGATCCCGCCGAGCACCGCGATCGCACCCAGCACCTGGACCGGTGTCAGCGACTCTCGGAACCAGCCCCAGCCGAGGATGGTCGCGATGACCGGCTCGAGCATCGCGACCACCGTGACGATCGTCGCGGGCAGGTGCCGCAGGGCGACCAGCTCGAGGAAGAACGGCACGACAGTGCCCAGCACGACGACTG
Source organism: Aeromicrobium sp. (assembly GCF_037719875.1). Classification (GTDB taxonomy): domain Bacteria; phylum Actinomycetota; class Actinomycetes; order Propionibacteriales; family Nocardioidaceae; genus Aeromicrobium. Next base: position 93,006 of record NZ_JBBJMJ010000007.1, read on the forward strand.
CACCTACGACGAGCCGGAGATTGGCCGAGTATGCATCGAGCCGCCCGAGCATCGAGGTCTGGCCGCCAAGTCCCGGCGTCGTCCAGACGGGCTCGACGAGGTTCATCGCCACGGTCGCGACGAGGAATGCCCAGAGGATGACCCGCAGCGGATCGTCGATCCCGACATTGTGCTCGCCGAGCAGGAAGTATGCCGCAAAGCTCACCGCCGCCAGCAGCGCCATCACGACACCGAGACCGTCGAATGTCAGCCCATTCCACACCCGGCTCACGACCGCGAGTCCCGCCACGGCGAGCGCGACGGCGAGCCACATGCGGCCGCGCACCGGCTCCTTGCGGACGAAGCGGACCCACAGGACGACCAGCACCGGCGCGAGGTATTCGATCAGCAACGCGATGCCGAGCGGCAACCGGTCGATCGCGACGTTGTAGGTCAGCTGCAGTGCCGCGACGCCGATCAGGCCGAGGGAGATGACGAGCAGGAGCGCGCTGCCGCGGGGACGGCGCAGGGCCGACCGACGGAAGCAGACCGCATACGCGACAAAGACCATCGCAGCACCGGTGATGCGCAGTGTCGTGAGCGACTGGGGCGAGAGGCCCGAACCCATCGCGACTCGGGACACGCCACCGTTGAGTCCGAACAGCACGGCGGCCGAGATGACCAGTGCGTAGCCCAGTCGAGGCTTGCGGACGCTCACCCGTCGATCATCTCAGCGTCCGGGCCCAGGGCTACGCTCGGGCGCATGAGTCTCCCCCGTGCCCGCAAGGCACTCGACGACATCCCGGTCTACCGGCCCGGCAAGGCCGCGTCGGACGAGGATCACAAGCTCTCCAGCAATGAGAACCCGTTCGCCCCGCTGCCCGGTGTCATGGAGCGCGCCGCGATCGAGCTCGGCCGGATCAACCGCTATCCCGACGCCGGGATGACCGCTCTCTATCAGGCGCTCTCCTCGAAGTTCGGGCTGTCCCCCGATCATTTCGCTGCGAGCACGGGATCGGTCGCCGTGCTCTATGCGCTGCTCAACGCCCATCTCGAGGACGGTGACGAGATCGTCTATGCGTGGCGGTCGTTCGAGGCCTATCCGATTGCTGCCGACCTGACCGGCGCGACGACCGTGCGCGTGCCGCTGCGCCCCGACGCGACCCATGACCTCGACGCGATGGCCGCCGCCGTCACAGACCGCACCCGTGTCGTGCTGGTCTGCACGCCCAACAATCCGACCGGTCCGACAGTCAGGGCCGCCGACCTCGACCGCTTCCTCGATGCCGTGCCTGACCGGGTGCTCGTCGTGGTCGACGAGGCCTACGTCGAGTTCGTCCGGGACCCCGAGGCCGCCGACGGGCTCGCAGCTCTCGCGAGCCGTGGCAATGTCGTGGTTCTTCGGACGTTCTCCAAGGCATACGGGCTGGCCGGCCTCCGGGTCGGATATGCGATCGCCCGCCCGGCGATCGCCGAGGCGATCCGCAAGGCGACTCCTCCTTTCGCCGTCACCGACCTCTCCCAGGCCGCGGCAGTCGCGTCGCTGGAGTCGCAGACCGCACTGGACGAGCGGGTGGAGGCGATCGTGCAGGAGCGCATCGCGATGGTCGCGGCCCTTCGCGGGCAGGGATGGGAGGTCCCCGAGACCGAGGCCAACTTCGTGTGGCTGCGCCTGGGCGACGATTCGGTGGACTTCGCTGCGGCATGCGACCCGCTGTCGGTCCGCCCGTTCGCCGGCGAGGGTGTACGCGTAAGTGTGGGCTCTCCGGAGGTCAATGCCGAGTTCCTCGCGCGCGCTGCCGCCTGGCGCAGGGGTCGATAACCTGTACGTCCGTACAGATTGCGGTTAGCCTGAGGCGATGAGACGATTCCTCGCCGCTGGACTGCTCACTGCCGCGCTGGTGGCGCCCGCCGCGTCGGCGGCCGCCGAACCGGACCCGGTGAGCGGCCACGGGCTGACCGTCACTGACACGACCCGCCCGCACGAACGCATCGTGGAGACCACGGTGTCGACCGCGGCGCTCGAGAAGCCGGTCCGCATCCGGGTCGTCCTGCCCGAGGGCTACGACGCGACCGCCAAGCGCTATCCGGTGTTGTATCTCTATCACGGCACGTCGGGCCGTCCGTCGGACTGGACCGGGGCGGGCGATGCTCTCAGGACGAGCGAGGGCAAGGACGTCATCCTGGTGCTGCCGGAGGCCGGCTACGACGGCAACGGCGGCGGCTGGTTCGTCAACTGGGTCAATCCACTCGGGACCAGGCAGATGTGGGAGACGTTCGAGCTCGATCAGGTCATCCCGTGGGTCGACGCCAACTACCGGACCGTGGCCGATCGCGACCACCGCGCCATCGCCGGACTCTCGCAGGGCGGGTTCGGAGCAATGCACGCGGCGGCGCGCCGGCCCGATCAGTTCACGTCGGTCGCGACGTTTTCCGGCGCCCCGGAGATCTATCGTGATCCCGTCGTCCGTGCGGGTGCGTCACTCGTGATCGAGGGGACCAATGTGGCCCTCAACGGCGGCCAGCCGTTCCAGATGTTCGGCGACCCCGTCCTCAACGGGGTGCATTGGCAGGGGCACGACCCCGGCACCCTGGTCGAGAACCTGCGCGGGATGGACATCAACCTCTGGACGGCGACAGGCCTGCCGGGCGAGCGGGACACGCTCCAGTCCGGGCTGAGCGTCTCGGGCAATGTCATCGAGTCGCTGACGCATCTGTCGAACCAGGCCTTCCGCGGGCACTTGAGGCAGGCGGGCATCCCGCACCATTTCGACAACTATGTGTTCGGGACGCACTCGTTCCCCTATTGGGCGCAGGACCTGCGGGAGTATCTCCCGGGGCTCATGGACCGCTTCGCGTCTCCCTCGACGCCGTCATCGATCACCTACTCCTCGATCGACAAGGCATACACGCAGTGGGGCTGGGGGGTGCTCGTGCAGCGTCGCCCGGCCGAGCGGCTGACGACGCTGTCGGGTGCGGACGCTGCGGGATTCGGCTTCGTCGGCGGTGACCCCGCGACTGTCGTCACGCCTCCGCTCTATGCCCCCGGTGCCGTGAAGAGCATTCGCCTCACGCGATACACATCGACGTCGACCCGAAATGTCACGGCCGACGCATCGGGTCGACTGACGATCGCCGTACCGGGAACGTCCACCGTCTCGATCGGCTGATCGGGGCGGCGTTTGGCCTGTGGCTCCCTGGCGGGATACGGTGGTTCCAGATGTGATGCCAGTCACTTCCATGTGAGACCACCTCCGTCCACCACCCCTGTGACACCGGTGGCTCTCACATCTTCGACATCGACGCGGCAATCCCGCTCACCGATTGATTGAGGTAGACGCATGAGCCTGTCCATGCCCGACACATATGTCGCGGACGATCCGACCGGAGCGTTTCCGCTCGTCCAGCTCCTGACGCCTGAGGGACAGCGAGTCAGTCACTCCGAGTTCTCCTACGACGGTGATGACGACAGCATCCGGGACCTCTATCGCGACCTGCTGCTGAGTCGTCGCATCGACTTCGAGGCTCACGCGCTCCAGCGACATGGCGAGCTGGGACTGTGGCCGCCTGCGCTGGGCCAGGAAGCCGCCCAGATCGGTTCAGGACGTGCGCTGCGCCAGCAGGACTTCGCCTTCCCGACCTATCGTGAGCACGGTGTCGCGCTGTGTCGCGGTGTCGATCCGGCCCTGCTCCTCGGCATGTTCCGCGGTGTCGAGCTCGGCGGCTGGGACCCGGCCGAGCATGGCTTCGCGCTCTACAGCATCGTGATCGGCGCCCAGACGCTGCACGCGACCGGCTACGCCATGGGGTTGACCCTGGATGACGCGGTCGGCCACGACGATCCCGAGCGCGATGCCGCCGTGATCGCCTACTTCGGCGACGGGGCCACGAGCCAGGGCAGCGTCAACGAGGCATTCGACTGGGCCGCCGTCTTCAACGCACCCGTCGTGTTCTTCTGCCAGAACAACCAGTACGCCATCTCGGCCTCGACCGATCGGCAGACCCGTGGACCGATCGTCCAGCGTGCCGGCGGCTTCGGTTTCCAAGGCATCCGGGTGGACGGCAACGACGTGCTCGCCTGCCACGCGGTGACCACCGCGGCGATGGACAAGGCGCGCAACGGTGAGGGGCCGACCCTGATCGAGGCCTACACCTACCGGATGGGCGCGCACACGACGTCCGATGACCCGAGCCGTTATCGCGACAGTGCCGAGGTCGAGACATGGAAGCTCAAGGACCCGATCGAGCGGGTCAAGCGCTATCTCCTGGTGCAGGACACCCCACAGGAGTTCTTCGACGAGCTCGATGCTGAGGCCGAGGCCCTGGGCAAGCACCTCCGAGAGACCTGCAAGGCATTGCCCGAGCCCGATCTGGCCGCCCTGTTCGACGAGGTGTTCGTCGAGGGCACGCCCGAGCTCGCCGAGCAGAAGGCCGAGTATCTCGCCTTCCGGGAGAGCCTCGAAGCCGAGGGGAGCGACTCATGAGCGAGCGCCAGCAATCGAACGGCATCACGAGGATGCCGCTCGGAAAAGGTCTCAACGCCGGCCTCCGCGCCGCGATGGAGGCCGATGACAAGGTCATGATCATGGGCGAGGACGTCGGCAAGCTGGGCGGCGTCTTCCGCATCACAGACGGCCTGCAGAAGGACTTCGGTGAGAGCCGGGTCATCGACGCGCCACTGTCGGAGAGCGGGATCCTCGGCACCGCGATCGGCCTGACATTCCGCGGCTACCGACCCGTCCTGGAGATCCAGTTCGACGGCTTCGTCTATCCCGCGTACGACCAGATCGTCAGCCAGGTCGCCAAGCTGCACTTCCGCAGCAAGGGCAAGGTCACGATGCCGATCGTCATCCGCATCCCGTTCGGCGGTGGCATCGGCGCGGTCGAGCATCACTCCGAGAGCCCCGAGGCGCAGTTCGCGTTGACCGCCGGCCTCAAGGTCGTGTCCTGCTCCAACGCCAACGACGCCTACTGGATGATCCAGCAGGCCATCGCGAGCGACGACCCCGTCGTGTTCATGGAGCCCAAGCGGCGCTACTGGGACCAGGGTGAGGTCGACCTCGAGTCGACGCCCATGCCGCTTCACAGCTCACGGGTCGTTCGCGAAGGCACCGACGCGACGCTCATCGCATACGGCCCGATGGTCAAGACGTGCCTCGAATCGGCCGATGCCGCCGCCGAGGAGGGCACGAGCCTTGAGGTCATCGACCTTCGGACGCTCTCGCCGCTCGACCTCGATCCGGTCTTCGACTCCGTGCGGCGGACCGGCCACGCGATCGTCGTGCACGAGGCCGCGCAGACGCTGGGCCTCGGAGCGGAGATCTCGGCGCGCATCACCGAGAAGTGCTTCTATTCATTGCAGGCACCGGTCATGCGGGTCACGGGCTATGACCTTCCCTATCCGCCGAGCCGGGCCGAGGAAGAGTTCCTGCCGGGGCTCGATCGAGTGCTTGATGCCGTCGACCGTTCGCTCGCGTTCTAGGAGTCAAAGATGAATGAGTTCAAGCTGCCCGATGTGGGCGAGGGCCTGACCGAGGCCGAGGTCGTCACGTGGAAGGTCGCCGTCGGCGATGTCATCAAGGTCAACGACATCATCGTCGACATCGAGACCGCCAAGTCGATCGTGGAGCTTCCCAGCCCCTACGAGGGCACGGTCGAGGCACTCCTGGTCGCCGAGGGGCAGACCGTCGATGTCGGCACGCCGATCATCCGCATCACCACCGCTGACGTAGCGGCCCCGCAACCGCCCACCGCGATGACCGCCGGTGACTTCGCGTCCATGCCGGAGTTCGTCGGTGCGCCGCCGGAGGCCACCAAACCGGATCTGCCCGATGAGAAGCGCCAGTCGGTGCTCGTCGGCTACGGGCCGCGCAACACCTCCACCAAGCGCCGCGCCCGCAAGAGTGCGGTGGCCTCTGTCGACACCGAGAGGGTCCCGCAACGTTCGGTCCGGGCGCTCGCCAAGCCTCCCGTGCGCAAGCTCGCCAAGGATCTCGGGATCGACCTCGACTCTGTGCCGGCCGCGGGCGAGATCATCACCCGGGCCGAGGTCGAGGCCTTCGCCGGCGTGAGGACCGATGCGACCCCGACCGCCGCCGCCGCTGTGGCCCCGCCCCGCGAGCGTGACGGGGACGTGCGGATCCCGATCAAGGGGGTGCGCAAGATGACCGCCGAGGCGATGGTGTCCTCGGCGTTCACCGCGCCCCACGTCACCGAGTGGGTCACTCTCGACGTGTCGCGCACGATGGATCTGGTGGCTCAGCTCAAGAGCGACGACCGGTTCGCCGGACTGCGCATCTCGCCGCTGCTGATCGTGGCCCGGGCCGTATGTCTGGCGATGCGTCGCACGCCGGAGATCAACTCCACGTGGGACGAGTCGGCACAGGAGATCGTGCTCAAGAGCTCGGTCAACCTCGGCATCGCGGCCGCCACTCCGCGGGGCCTCGTGGTGCCCAACATCGTCGGGGCCGACCAGATGTCACTGCCCGATCTCGCGGAAGCCTTCGGCGCCTTGATCGCCACGGCGCGCGACGGCAAGACGCAGCCGGCACAGATGAGCGGAGGCTCCTTCACGATCACCAACATCGGGGTCTTCGGCATCGATGCCGGCACGCCGATCCTCAACCCGGGCGAAGCCGGCATCCTGGCCGTCGGCGCGATCAACAAGCGTCCGTGGGTCGGTGACGATGACGAGATCGTGGCCCGCTGGGTCACGACCCTCGCGTTGAGCTTCGACCATCGGGTCGTCGACGGCGAGCAGGGCTCCCGCTTCCTCGCCGATGTTGCCGCGATCCTGCGCAACCCGGCGATGGCGCTGACCTACTGATCGGCGCCGGTCGCGCGGTTTCAGATCTGCTCGCCGGCCTCGACCCGCGCCGTGATGGTGTTTCCCGGTGGGGCGAGCGGACACTGCCAGCGCGGGTTGTAGCGGCAGGACGGGTGGTACGCATAGTTGAGATCGAGCGTGATCGAGTCGTCGTCGCCGCCCAGCCACGAACCCTTGGCAGTGTCGAGCAGATAGCGCCCACCACCGTAGGAGCCGTCGCCCGAGGTGCCGTCACGCAGCGGAAGGAAGATCCCGCCGCCGTACTGGTGAAGCCACCACACATCGAGGCCGCCGCCGATCGGAGCGGGTAGGTCGACCCGGCCGATGAGCGACATCCGGATCGTGCCGTCGCCGCCGGCCTCGACCAGCCGGTCCTCGATCGGCTCGACAGACCACAGTGGTGCCTCGAACCGCAGGGTGGGGTCATATGGCCAGTAGGGGAGCCCGCTCTCGAGCAACGGATCGCCATCGGCGAGGGGTGTCTGCGGGTGGGTGCGGAAGAGTTCGTCGCGAGCGGCCCGCCATCGGGCGTGGCCCGACGCGTGGTCGGTCTCTGCCCGGACGTCGGCATACATCTCGTTGACGCGGCGGCGCCAGTCGACCAGGGTCAGCGAAGACTGAGGCATGCGGTCCACCGTGGCACACGCGTCGCAGGTCGGCCCGATGGCCACGACTAAACTAAGTCGGTGAGCCAGACCGTCGACACCCGCCACCCCGGGGCGTACGCCGTGTGGATCGTGGCGCTGCTGGTCTACATGCTCGCGGTCTTCCACCGGTCCTCGCTGGCGGTCGCAGGACTTGCCGCGACCGAGCGCTTCGACATCTCGGCCGCGCAGCTCGCGACGTTCACGATGCTTCAGCTGCTGGTCTACGCCGGGATGCAGATCCCGGTCGGGCTGCTGGTCGACCGGTTCGGCCCCCGCCGTGTGCTGCTGACCGGCGCCGTCACGTTGACATTGGCGCAGGTCGGCTTCGCCTTCGCCGACACCTACGCCTGGGCACTCATCGCGCGGGTGTTCGTCGGCATCGGCGACGCCATGACCTTCATCTGCGTCCTGCGGCTCGTCAACACCTGGTTCGCACCTCGACGGGTGCCGCTCGTCACCCAGCTGACCGGCGTCACGGGCCAGCTGGGCGCGATCATCGCCGCCGTGCCGATGACGCTCGCCCTCCGCGAGCTGGGCTGGACCAGGTCCTACCTCCTGGCCGCTTCGCTCGGCGTGGCCCTGACGATTGCGATGCTGATCTTCGTACGGGACGGGCCGGAGCTGCGGTCGGCCAGGGGAGCCGCGCTGTCGCTGGGTGGAGTACGCCGTAGCCTGACCGCGTCATGGGCACAGCCCGGCACCCGACTGGGGTTCTGGATGCACTTCTCGACCCAGTTCAGCGCCACGACGTTCGGCTTGTTGTGGGGCTACCCGTTCTTCGTCCGGGGTGAGGGCAGGTCAGAGCAGGTGGCCGGCCTCCTGCTGACACTCATGGTCGTGGCGGTGATGTCGGCCGGGCCCGTGTTGGGCTGGGCGATCACCCGCCACCCGTGGCATCGGTCGACGATCGTGATCGGCATCATCACGACCATCGTCATGGTCTGGACCGTCGTGCTGGTGTGGCCGGGTCCCGCGCCGCTGGCACTCCTGGTGCTGCTCGTTGTCGTGATGGGCGTCGGCGGCCCGGCCTCGATGATCGGGTTCGACCTGGCGCGCACCTCCAACCCGGCCGATCGGCTCGGCAGCGCGACCGCGATCGTCAACCAGGCCGGGTTCGTTGCCAGCCTCGTCCTGGTCGTCGCGATCGGCATCATCCTCGACTGGCGCACGCCCGGCGCAAGCACGGCCTACACGCCGTCAGCGTTCATCTGGGCCATGTCGTTCCAGTACGTCCTGTGGGCCCTCGGGCTGACGCAGATCTGGCGCTACAGGGTCAGGGCGCGAGCCAAGATCATGGCCGAGGAGCCGGAGGCATACGGCCGCACCCGCGAGCTGGGGTGACGCAGTTGGGCGGTGGCCCAGCCACATTTCGGCACTTGGAATGCACGGCAGACCCACCGCTCCACAGGAAGTGGTTGCCTGATCAGGCCTCGTCGGGCTCGCGGACCAGCATGAGGTTGGTCTTGCCGTCGTGCGTCAGAGCACCGACCTCTTCGAATCCGCGGCTCTCGTGGAAGGCGAGGGAGACGTCGTTGGTCTCGTAGACCTCGAGTGCGACGGGCGTAGCGCCCTCGATCTCCTCGTAGAGCTTGGAGGCCACGCCCTTGCGGCGGTGATCGCCCGACACGACGATGCGGTCGAGATAGACGTAGTCATCGACGAGCTTGTCCTCGAACCAGCGATAGCGGCTCGAGTCATAGTCGGTGCCCGGTGGGAGCGTGATGACGAAGCCGGCGATGTCGCCGCCGTCCTCGACGACGAGGGCCTGGTCGGACATCTTCACCAAGAGCGACAGGCTCTCGTTATCGAGTGGACCGACGCCTTCGAGGGCGTTCTGGTTGAGGTGGACGATGCTGTCAAAGTCGCTGTGCGTCATTTCTCGGATCATCAGGCAGTCAATGTTACGTCAACCTGGAGCCCCGCGGCGGTAGATGTGGCGGATCCCACATGGGGCGGATCAGACGTTGAATCGCATCCCAGTGGCCTTCTCCGAGGCAGTCCAGAGTGCAACGGCGAGCTCGGCATCCCGCGCGACCCGGGTCATGCCGACGAGCTTGGGCCGTCCCCGCATCCCGCGGAATCCCGCCGGTCCGACGTACTCCCCGCCGGTCAGCGCCTCATCGGTCGCGGCCATCAGCAGCGGCCACGCGCCGTGCGAGGCGGATTGTCCAAGGACCTTCGTGACCTGATGCATGCCGATCCCGGGCAGGGACAGGCCGTTGACCGCCGGCCCGGCCTTGGTGAGATTGGTCGCGGCGTAACCGGGGTGGGCGCCGACACTCACGACGCCGGATCCGGCGACCTTGACCCGCCGGTCGAGCTCCACGGCAAACATCAGGTTGGCCAGCTTGGACTCCCCGTATGTCTGCCAGCGGCCGTATTTGCGGCTCGAGCCCTCCGGCGTGAGGGCGGTCAGGTCGATGCTGCCGACCGTCGTGTGCGCGAGGGAGGCCACTGTCACGACGCGGGCGCCGCTGGCTTCTAGCAGCGGCCACAGGCCGGCGGTCCACGCGAAATGGCCCAGGTGGTTGGTCCCCATCTGCAGCTCGAATCCATCGACGGTCTTGGAGAGTCGGGGCGGCACCATGATGCCGGCATTGTTGACCAGGATGTCGATGCGGTCGTACTTCTGAGAGACCTCGGCGGCTGCGCCCTTGACCTCGGTGAGATCGGCCAGATCCAGCGAGACGACCTCGACGACGGCTCCCGCAGCGGCGTCCTTGATCCGCTTGACCGCTTGATCTGCCTTGCGGTCGTTGCGCGCAGTCACGACGAGCTCGGCGCCTTGTCGGGCCAGCCCGATCGCGGTGTGGAGGCCAAGGCCGCCGGTCACGCCGGTGATGACTGCTCGCTTGCCGGTCAGGTCAGGGATGTCGTCGGTGCTCCAGCTCATGCGCGACAGCCTAGGGCCTGTCGCCACATCTAGGGCGTCACCGCCATCGCTGTGAGGGTCGCGAGACCGAGGGCATGGTCGCCGTCGATCGTCACCTCGACCTGGTCGGGCAGACGCCTGCCGGCAGTCAGGACCGTGAAGGTCTCGGTCGACATCGACAGCGTCACCGACGGCCGGTCGATGGTCTCGACCGCACTGGCGCGGCCGTCTTCGCCGACCTGCACGACCAGCTCGAGCGGGGTCTCCCCGGTGACATCCCAGCGGACTGTCGACGCGGCCGGCGGCTTGACCCGCTTGCCGAGGATGTAGGGCATCGCGAAGGAGAAGGTCATCGCCGCGACCTGGGCGCCGGTGCTCCCCAACCCGCCAGGTCGCCCGGTCGCGCGGCGAATGTCCTGCTCGTGGACCCAGGCATCGATCGAGCGGTTGCGGAGCAGGGTGTCCCAGCTCCACGCGATGCCGCCCGGCGTCACGGGCGCCGGAGTGGAGGGGTCGTCGGGCAGGTCGGTCAGCTGCCGGGCCCGCACCTGGACTGCGGCGGCAAACTCTGCGGTCACCTCGTCCGGCGTCAGGTCCCTGCGGTCCGCGACCCCGGCGGCGGTGTAGGCAGCGACCACCTCGCTCGCACCGGTTTCCTCGTGCACATTCTGCTCGGCGTGGCACAGCTCGGTCTCGAGGTGAGCGAGGTGCGACATGACGTCCTTGACGCTCCATCCGGGGCAATCGGTCGGCAACGCCCAGTCGGACTCCTCGAGCTCGGGAGCGATCAGAAGGATTGCGTCGGCGGCCTCGCGCCATCCTCGGACATAGGTGTCAAGCAGGTTCACGAGCGAGCTCCTTGCGATGCTGTCGGCGGCAGTGGAAGACATACCCGGCGAACACTGCGCCGGTCGCCAGACCGATCACGCCGATGCCGTTGCCGGTGTTGGTACGGGAGTCGAACCCGGTCACGGTCGCAAAGGCGTAGGACGCGTTGTCCGCACGCTTGTCCTGAGGTACGCAACGGACCTTGACGTCGTTCGTCCCCTTGCCGAGCAGACCGATCAGGTGCCACTGGTTGCCCTCGTTGTCGACCGTGATGTCGAGCTTGGCCGGAGGGATCTCGACACTCTTCTTGTCACGGCCGGTGGCACGGCAGGTGACGTCCCGGTCAGGCTGCACGATGTCGGTGAACACAGCAAGACTCTTGCCCTGGGAGTCAGCGCGAACCGTCGTCGGGGTGACTGTGACTTCGCGGACCGGATCCCAGCCGCTCGCGGCGACGGCCGTGCCGACCATGGTGCTGCCGAGGGCGACGAGGAACGCCGCGAGATACCACAGCGGATTGATCGGCTTCACGCAGCCACTTTCCCACAGGACCTACACGAGCGCTGTGCTGACGGGCCGCGTGCGGTTCACATCGGGGTCAGGGGCTCGTCCTGGCCGGCGCCGTCAGGATGTGGATCGTTGACGCCGGGCTTCGGTTCGGTGTCCGGTTCGGTTTCAGGTGCATCCTGCGGGGTCTCGGTCATGACCTGCACGTACCCCCATCGCGTCCGCGCACACGGAGGAGTGACAACCGTAGAACTAGGCTCGACGGTCAGCAGGGGTTCGCAGGAGGGCGGGACCTTGGCCCCTCGACACCTCGTGGGGGAAATTCGATACTGAACCTCCGAGCCAATGAGGAGAACCATGCCGATCCGCGTCTTCCTGCTGGACGACCACGAGGTCGTACGCACCGGCCTTCGGCAGCTGCTCGAGAGCGGCGGTGACATCGAAGTCGTGGGCGAGGCTGGAACGGCGGCCTCAGCGTTGGCCCGCATCCCTGCGCTGAAGCCGGATGTGGCGGTGCTCGACGCACGTCTGCCTGATGGCAGCGGCATCGAGGTGTGCCGTCAGGTCCGCTCGTCCCAACCCGACACGAAGGCCATCATCCTGACCTCGTTCGACGATGATGAGGCACTGTTCGCTGCGATCATGGCCGGCGCCGCGGGTTACGTCCTGAAGCAGGTGACCGGTCAGGACCTGATCGCTGCGGTCCGACATGTCGCTGCGGGTGGCTCCTTGCTCGATCCGAGCGTGACCGCCAAGGTCATGGAGCGCTTGCGTGAAGGCGCACCGGGGGAGCCGGAGGAGCTCAAGAGCCTGACCGCGCAGGAGCGCCGCATCCTCGAGCTCGTCGCCGAGGGTCTGACCAACCGGCAGATCGGTGAGCGCCTGTTCCTCGCCGAGAAGACGGTCAAGAACTACATGTCCAACGTCCTGTCCAAGCTCGGGTTGGAGCGTCGCACACAGGCAGCCGTGTTTGCGACGAGGCTGATGGATGACCGCTAGGTTGGAGCGTTCCAGGAAAGTCGCGTACCGCCGCCGGGGATCTGACGGATCTCGAACGAGCCATCCCGAGCCTCGGCCCGCTGGCGAAGGTTGGACAACCCGCTGAGACGAGGTGAGTCTCCTGGCCCGACGCCGTCGTCGGTGACCTCGATGCTGACCTCACCGGACACCGCGGCCACACTGACCTCAACCTTGGCTGGACCTGCGTGCCGAACGGCGTTGGCGAGGGCCTCGGTGACGACTGCGGCCACGTCGTCGGTCAGATCGCCGGAGACCATCAGGTCGACCGGGCCAAGGAACGTGATCCGCGGCCGGGTGGTCAGCTGGTCGGCGACCCGGTCGACGATCTCGAGGATCCGGGCGCGCAGGCTGACGGTCGTGTTCTCGGGATCGTGCTGCATCGCAAAGATGCTCTGGCGGATCTGGGCGATCGCGCTGTCGATCTCCTTGATCTGATCCATGATGCGCCTGGCCGTCTCGGCGTCTGCGCTGGCGGCCGCGGCCTGAAGGCTGAGCCCCGTGCCGAACAGTCTTTGGATGACGTGGTCGTGCAGGTCTCTCGCGATGCGGCTGCGGTCTTCGAGCAGGGCGACGCGACGCCGATCCCGCCGGGACTCGGCCCGGTCGATCGCGACACTGATGTGGCTGGCGAACGAGGTGCCCATGTCGAGGTCACGATCGCTGAACGGCAGTCGACCCGACAGGCGGGTCAGCGTGAGGATGCCCGCGGGTCGGTCGCCGCGGGTGAACGGGATGACGACGGAGTTGCCGAGCAAGGCGTGCTGGGCGAATCCGTGGATCTGGAACTTGCTCGACTCCCCGACCAGGATTGGCTCCCCGGATGCGATGGCGTCACCGGCAAACGTCTCGTCGAGGGGGAACGACATCGACATCAGCTCGGTGGCCCCGATGCCGGAGGCGCGGTCGACGACGATCTCTGTGCCCGACGCCGTGATGCGGCCGATGCTCACGAGGTCGGCGTCGGCGAGGTCGAGGACCTGCTCGACGATGACGCCGAGATGCTCCTCCTCCTCTTCGTCGCGCATGAGCCGGCGGGCGGTGTCCGCGAGGGCGGATGACCAACGCTCGCGATAGGCCGAGTCGTCGAACAGCCGGGCGTTCTCGATCGCTATCCCTGCAGTCGCCGCCAGGGCCTGCGCCAGCTCTTCGTCGTCAGCCGAGAACGATCCGTTGAGGCTGTCGGTGAGATAGAGGTTGCCGTAGACCTCGTCGCGTACGCGGATCGGCACGCCGAGGAAGTTCTCCATCGGGGGGTGATGGGCCGGGAAGCCGCTCGATCGGCCATCCGCGGCGATCTTGTCGAGTCGGACTGGCTGCGGATCGTCGATCAGGGCCCCCAGCAGTCCCTTGCCCTCGGGGAGGTGGCCGATCTCCTCGACGGTGGCGGCGTCCATGCCGATGTGGATGAACTGCTCGAGGCGGCGCTCATCGCCGATGACACCCATCGCCGCATACCGAGCGTTGAGCAGCTCCATGCCGATCTCGACGATGCGACGAAGCACGGTGGGCAGATCGAGCTTGCTGGTCAGGTCGTTGTTGACCCGGATCAGGTCCCGCATGCGCGACTGCGACGCCATCATCTGCTCGGCGCGCTGGACGAACTGCGCGAGGACCGTCTCGAACTCGAGCGTCGGGCCAGCCGAGCGCTCGTCAGTCATGACACTCCCGGTCGGACAGTCGAAGAGCCCTCACCCTACGCCCGCCGCAAGCGGGGACCTAGGTCCCGGCAAACGTGGTCGGTGGTCCATGTGGACCGGTGGCGGCGCGAGGGATCGTGAGAGGACCAACAACGCAGGAGGAACCATGATCAGCTCGCGCAGGCCCGTCGTCATCGGCATTGCTGACAAGCAACCCACGGCGTTGCGATGTGCGATGCACGAGGCGCAACGCGCTGGCACGAGCCTCCAGGTCGTACATGCCGCATCGATCCCGGTCCAGAGCGCCGAATTCTATGTCGGGGTCGACGTCTTCGAGGACGTCAAGGCGGCCGGCCAGAAGGTGCTGGACGACGCGAGGGAGTTCATCGAGCAGGAGGCGTCATCGCCCCCCGTCGCCTACGTGCTGTCGACGGCTCCCGCCATCGAGACGCTCGAGCGCGCGGCTGCTGACGCACAGCTCCTGGTCATCGGAGCGGACGACATCCCGTGGTACGACCGGATGCTCGGCGGCGGCGTTGCACGACACATGGCGAAGCACTCCGCGTGCCCCGTTGTCGTGGTGCCCGAGGTTGCGTACCCGGCGAGCCGCAAGGGCGGCGTCGTGGTGACGCTCGACGGTGACTCCACCGCCTCCGGCCCGCTGACCTATGCGTTCGAGCAGGCGGACATGGGAGGGCACGAGCTCCACGTCCTGCACGCCACGCCACCGGCCACCCTGACAGAGGACGTCCAGGCGATCCGCGCCAACATCGGCGAGGTTCTCGCCGGCTGGTCCGAGATCTATCCGGACGTGCGAGTGATCCGCGCCTTCATCTTCGACGGCGCCGAGGAGGCCATCGTCAACGCGACCGCCCATGCAGAGCTCGTCGTCGTCGGCCGAACCAGCAGCCGCAACGCGTCGTTCGCGCTGGCCCGCCCGCTCGCGATGCAGGTGCTCAAGAGAGCATCCTGCCCCGTCGCGATCGTGCCCGCCGACTACCGGGGAGCCTGAGATGCAGGCCTGCCGGACCCTCGTCGTTGCCGCTGCAAGTCGCCACGGCGGGACGTGCGAGATTGCCGACCGGTTGGCGAGCACGTTGTCGAGCGGGCTGCCCATGGGGTGGAATGTCGTTCGAGCCGATCTCAGCAACCTCCGCGCGTTCGATGATGCGGACGCGGTCGTCCTCGGCAGCGCGATCTATTTCGGCCACTGGATGCATTCGGCGGCTCGCGCGATCAAGTACCTGAAGGATGCCCCGCTATTCGACCTGTGGCTCTTCAGCACCGGCCCGATCTCGGAAGTCGACAGCGAGAATGCCCAGGTGATCTCGGCCGATGCGCTCGTTGCCACCGGGCAGGCCGTGGAGCACAAGGTGTTCGGTGGCCGGCTCGACACGTCGCACCTCAACTGGGTCGAGCGGGTCGCCGTCAACGCGGTCCACGCGCTCCCGGGTGACCACCGCGACTGGGACCAGGTCGATGAATGGGCGCGGCACATCGCCGGTCAGCTGCTGGTCGTGCCCGACCGTGCCGCGAGCTAGAGCCAGTCCCGGGCGGGGGCGCCGTGCCGCAATGACCCTCGCCGCCAGAGCCGGTTGATCCGGGTCAGGTGGTGTTGCCCAGCACCCGGCGGCCATCGATCGACTTCAGCGTCACCTTGACGACGATCGGGCGCACTCCGCCGGCCCACGGCCGGAGCTGATGATGACCCATCACCCGATCGATCGTCGCGGCGTCGGTGACCCCGACGGCGGGCCCACGGACCGTGACATTCCACCCGACGCGGAACACGTCGTGGTGATCGACTCCGAAGGCGACATCGGGGTGACCGTCCGCGAGCTGAGCCAAGACGCTGTCGGGGCTCGTCCTGAAATAGATGTCTCCGTTGAGAACCGCGAAGTTCAGAGGGATCAGCTGCTGGCCCTCGGCGTCCACGAATGCCACCCGGCCGACGGTCGTCACCTCGAGCAGCGCCCTGCATTCCTCCTCGGAGAGCTGGACGAGTGTTCCGGTCGAGCGCGGTTCGGGGGTGCTCATGCGGTTCCCTTCGCTTTCGTCGATGGCTCAGACTCGCACATCGCGGCCTGACGCGGCCACGGTCGTTGAGCACAGGCCCCCGGGACCTTGGTCCCACAGCATCCCCTTGGGAGCGGATGGACCAAGGGCCTTCCCATTGCGGACACAGTGCCCTGATTCGCGCGGCGTTCGGCGGTGATGCTGGAGCCATCGAACAACCACTCAAGGAGTCACCATGACCGCCACCCTGGCATCCAGCCACAGCCGAAACACCCCAGCCACGGCGGAGCGGGCGACTCCCTTGTCGTACGTCCTCGGCGTGACCCGACTCGCGATGGGCTGGACCTTCCTCTGGCCCTTCCTCGACAAGGCCTTCGGACTCGGCCACGAGACCGCCTCCGCCGATGCTTGGGTCAACGGCGGCAGCCCCACGGCCGGATTCCTCGGTAATGCTCCCAAGGGTCCGTTCGCGGACTTCTATCAGAGCTTCGCCGGAGCCGCATGGGCCGACTGGCTCTTCATGCTGGGTCTGCTCGGAATCGGTGTCGCGCTGATCCTGGGCGTGGCAACTCGTGCCGCCGCCGCCGCCGGCGCGCTACTCCTGGTCCTGATGTGGACGGCCGTCCTGCCCCCGGAGAACAACATCTTCCTCGATGATCACCTGATCTACGCCTTGATCCTCGCAGTGCTCGCACTCAGCGGTGCCGGTCACATGCTCGGGCTCGGAGCGATGTGGGACAAGCTGCCGATCGTGAAGCGCAACGCGGTCCTGCGCTGACCAGGCAGACAGGTCAGCAGGACCGATGAGATCCGGCACCTCCAGGGGGTGGCGGATCTCATCGCCGTGTCACATCTGTCCGGTGTCCAGGTAACGCTGGTGCCAGCTGAGCGCCTCGCCCAGCAGGTGCGGGGTGTGGCGGGCATGAGGATGCTCGGCCCAGGCTCTCGCGGCATAGTCGCTGAGCTTCTCGCGGAAGGCCGGGTGCGCGCACCTCCCGATGATGCGCTCAGCCCGAGCCCGCGGCGGCAGGCCCCGCAGGTCTGCCAGGCCGTGCTCGGTCACGACGATGTGGACGTCGTGCTCGGTGTGGTCGACGTGGCTGGCCATCGGCACGATCGTGGAGATCGCCCCACCCTTGGCGGTCGAGGGGGTGAGGAAGAAGTTGAGGTACGCGTTGCGGGCGAAGTCGCCGCTCCCGCCGATGCCGTTCATGATGGCGCTGCCCATGATGTGGGTCGAGTTGACGTTGCCGTAGATGTCGGCCTCGATCATCCCGTTCATCGCGATGACGCCGAGTCGGCGTACGAGCTCGGGGTGGTTCGAGATCTCCTCGCTGCGGAGCAGGATCCGGCCCTTGTAGCCGTCGATGTTCGACATGAATCGCTTGACCCCGAGGTCGGACAGGCCGAAAGATGTCGCCGACGCAGCGCGCAACGTGCCGCTGTCGAGCAGGTCGAGCATCCCGTCCTGGATCACCTCGGTGAACGCGACCAGATCCGTGAAGCCGCTGCTGTCGATACCGGCGAGCACAGCGTTTGCGACGTTGCCGACACCGGATTGCAGGGGGAGCAGCGACGGCGGCATGCGCCCGGCGGCGACCTCGCTCCGCAGGAAGTCCACGACGTGCCCGGCAATCGCCGCGGACGTGACATCGGGGGCAGTGAACGGCGCATTGCGGTCGGGGTGATTGGTCTCGACGACGGCGACGACCTTGTCACGGTCGACTTTGAGATAAGGCTCGCCGATGCGCTGCATCGGGTCGGTGAGCTGGATCGGCCGTCGGTCAGGTGGCAGGGCGGTGCCGTGGTAGATGTCGTGGAAGCCTTCGAGCTCGCGTGGCTGCCAGTGGTTGACCTCGAGGATCACCCGGTCGGCGCGGTCCAGCCAGGTCTTGTTGTTGCCGACCGAGCTGCTCGGGACCAGCAGCCCGTCGGGCAGGACCGCGGTGACCTCGACCACCGCGATGTCGAGATTGCCGTAGAAGCCGAACCACATGTGCTGTGCCGAGTGGCTGAGGTGCTCGTCGACGTAGTCGACCTCGCCGGAGTTGATCATGGCCCGCAGCGTGGGATCGCTGCTGTAGGGCAGGCGGGTCGAGATGCCATGCGCCTCGGCGAGCACGCCGTCGGCGTCGGGCGCGGTCGACGCTCCGGTCCAGAGGCCGATCTTGAACTCGTCACCGCGCTGGTGCGCCGCGTCCATGCGGCGTGCGAGAGCTGTCGGCACGAGCTTGGGATAGCCCGCACCGGTGAAGCCGCTGAGGCCGACGTTGTCACCAGGTCGGATCAGGAGTGCAGCGTCACCGGCCGTCATGATCCGTGAGCCCAGCACGGGGCAGTGGATGCGGGACATAGGTCAACGAGCCTAGGCCCGTTCGGCCGATCGTCACAGGGTCCAAGGTCCTGACGCGCACTGCGTGGAAGTCGACGAAGGCCCTCACCGTGTGGTGAGGGCCTTCGTCGCTTGAAGAGGTGAGCTGTCAGAACGCGGCTTCGTCGAGCTCCATGACCGAGTCGTCGATGTTCTCGGCGATGGCACGCTCGCCGGCGAGCTTGGGCAGCACGTTGCGCGCGAAGAACTGCGCTGCGGCGACCTTGCCCTCATAGAAGCTCTTGTCGGCCGAGGAGACCTCGCCGCCGAGCTTCTCCAGCGCGACGTCCGCGCCGCGCAGCAGCAGCCACGCAACGGTCAGGTCACCGAGGACGTAGACGAGGCGAGTCGTGTTGAGACCGACCTTGTAGATGTTCTTGAGGTCGCCCTTCTCGTCAGCCGGGTTCGAGGCCATCAGATCCTCGAACAGCGCACCGATGATCGCGGTGGCATCCTCGAGACCCGTGGCGAGCAGCTCGCGCTCGACCTTGAGTCGGCCGTTGCCGGCCTCGCTCTCGGCGAACTCCTTGACCTGCTCGGAGAGGTAGCCGAGCGCAGCGCCCTTGTTCTTGACGATCTTGCGGAAGAACAGGTCTTGGCCCTGGATCGCCGTGGTGCCCTCGTACAGCGTGTCGATCTTGGCATCGCGGACGTACTGCTCGATCGGATAGTCCTGCAGGAAGCCCGATCCACCGAAGGTCTGCAGCGACTCGGTGCCGAGCATGACCCACGAGCGCTCCGAGCCGTAGCCCTTGACCAGTGGCAGCAGGAGGTCGTTGATCGCCTCGGACAACGACGCGTCCTCACCGGCCGCTTCCTTGATCATGACGTCGTCCTGCCACGTCGAGGTGTAGATCATGAGCGAGCGCAGGCCCTCGGCATATGACTTCTGCGTCAGCAGCGAGCGCCGCACATCGGGGTGGTGGGTGATCGTGACGCGGGGAGCGGACTTGTCCGAAGCCTGCGTGAGATCGGCGCCCTGGACCCGCTCCTTGGCGTAGTCGAGGGCGTTGAGATAACCGGTCGACAGCGTCGCGATGGCCTTGGCGCCGACGAACATACGGGCGTTCTCGATGACACGGAACATCTGGTTGATGCCGTCGTGCACCTCGCCGAGGAGCCAGCCCTGGGCCGGCGCGCCGTCACCGAAGGTGACCTCGCACGTCGTGGAGACCTTGATGCCCATCTTCTTCTCGACGTTGGTGACATAGGCGCCGTTGCGCTCGCCGGTCAGCTCGCCGGTCTCGTGGTCGAAGTGGAACTTCGGCACGAGGAAAAGGCTGAGCCCCTTGGTTCCGGGCCCGCCGACTCCCTCGACGCCCACCGGGCGGGCGAGGACGAGATGCATGATGTTGTCGGACATGTCGTGCTCGGCCGAGGTGATGAAGCGCTTGACGCCCTCGATGTTCCACGAGCCGTCCTCGTTGGGGATTGCCTTGGTACGGCCCGCACCGACGTCCGAGCCCGCGTCGGGCTCGGTCAGGACCATCGTGGCGCCCCAAGCGCGGTCGACCATGTGCCGGGCGATCTTCTTGTCCCTCTCGATGCCGTTCTCGAAGACGATGCGGGCGAACGCGGGTCCACAGGCATACATCCAGATCGGCGGGTTGGCGCCGAGCACGAACTCAGCGCTGCTCCAGATCAGCGAGGCGGGAGCGACCTGGCCGCCGAGCTCTTCGGGGATCTGCAGACGCCACCACTCGGCGTCCATCCAGGTCTTGTACGACTTCGCGAACGCCGGGTTCATCGTCACGGTCTTCTCGGCCGGGTCGTAGACCGGCGGGTTGCGGTCGGAGTCGTCGAACGAGGCCGCGAGGTCCTCGCGGGCGATGCGCTCGATCTCGGTGAGGATGCTCTTCGCGGTGTCGGTGTCGACCTCTTCGAAGGGCCCGGTGCCGAGGATGTCCTGACGGTTGAAGAGCTCGAACAAGTTGAACTCGACGTCACGGAGGTTGCTCTTGTAGTGGCTCATGCCAGCATTCCTTTGAGGGGTGTGCGCTGCGATCGGCAGCATTCCTACTGGTTAGTAACTTAAGTATCCGCCTGAGCGGTCGCGATTACAAGCCACATGGCGATTGTCGGCCTGTCAGCGTGGTCACACAGTTTGCGCAGGTCAGCGTGGGTCGAGCCAGCGCGGGAAGTCCTCGAGGGTCGAGAGCACGACCTCGGCGCCGGCCTGTCGGAGCTCGTCCGCGGTGCACGGGCCGGTCGTGACGGCGACCCCGGTCGCGCTTGCGAGTCGGGCGGCCTCCATGTCGTGCACGTGGTCTCCGACGTACGTCGTGGCGTCCTGCTCGCTCAGCACCGCGGCCTTGCCCTCGCGCCAGGCCCGGCCGAAGACCTCGTCGATCGCCAGCCCGAGATGGTCGACATGGAGCTGGGCACTCGGACCATTCTTGGCCGTGATGAGGATCGTCCGGCCGCGCTTCTGCGCGGCCTCGAGCGCGTCGTGGGCACCCGGCAAGACGGTGATGAGCGGAAGGGCGATGTCGGGATAGATCGCCCGGTAGTGGTCGGCCCAGCGTGGCACCTCGGCCTCCGGCATCCACTGGGCGAGCTCCCTCTCGACCGGCGGCCCGAGGCGCGAGACCACGAGATCGGTGTCGATCGGGATTCCGGAATCGATGACGAGCTGGTCGTAGACCGCCTTGATGCCGGGGCGTGAGTCGATCAGGGTCATGTCGAGGTCGAAGCCGGTGGTCACGCCTCGACCCTAGCGACGAGACGCGCCGAGCCATGCCTAGCGCTGTGGCCTGACTGCCCGAGCCGGCCCTTGGCCCTACTTCTTGTCGTAGGTGGTGAGGTTCTCGTCTGCGCTCAACGCGATCTTCTCGCCGATCTCGACCCGCTGGTTGTGGGTGGAGCCGGACCACTTGTAGGCGACGACCCGGATGATGCGGTCACCGCGGAGCACCTCGACGCTGCTGCCGGGGTTGTACAGGCCGGAGTCGTAGTCGCAGGTGTATCCGTAGCCTGGATCGTCGGTGTAGCGCAGGTCGCAGCCTGCCTTCTCGGCTTCCTGCTTCAGCCGCTTGCGCCAGAAGTCAGCGCTGTCCACGACTTCGCCGATCCGGACCTGGACAATCGGGCGCGACCCATCCGCTGGAGCGATGCTGCAGCTGGCCGGCCGAACGGCGCGCGCCTTGAGGGAGACGGCGCCTTCGCCTGTGGTCCTCAGCTCGCCCGGGCCCACAACCTGTGCCACGAGCTCGGGGTCGACGAGGCCGCAGACTGGCTGGTCGGTGGAGGTCTTCATCGGTTCGTCCTCTCCTTCGCAGGCGGAGAGGGTCGTGAAGATCATGGCGATCGCGATCCACGCCAGCGATCGAGCTGGCATCACGTGTTGAGCTCTCGATCAGGTCCGTCCCGGGCCGGCTGGGTGATCGACTCCACGTACCGCGAATCGATGCGACCGGCTTCGGCCTGACGCATCCGGGGGTCACGGGCCCCTGCGGCGTTCTTCGTCGAGGACGGCGCAGCGATGATCGAACCCCCAAGACGGATCGGCCTGATGAAGACGAAGGATCCCGGAGATCGGCTGCCGGGATCCTTCGAGGGTCGTGCGTCAGATCTGGCGGTTGATTCGGCCGCTGATCTCGGTGTTGGGCGCGATGGCGGTCTGTACGTCCGCGGCGGCTTCCTCGTCGCTGGAGCGGGCCGTTGACGCCACGTTGGAGACGTTGTCCCCGGCGTTCTCCAGCTGGTTGCCCAACTTGTTGGAGTCGTCGACGACTCCCGTGACGAATTGCGACATCGCGGACTTGACCATCGAGTGGCCGACCAGACCGGACGCCGAGTCGAGGCCCGTGCTGATGCCTCGAGCGGCCGCCTTCCCACCGCCAGAACGGCCAGCGATGGTGCGACCGGTCGCGTGAAGGTTGTCCACCTCCACGCCGGTGACGTTAGAAGATCCCTCGCCCATGTCGACGACCTACTGGATCGTGTTGAACGACTTGCTAGCCGCGTTGCGTACGTTCGAGATGAACTCGTCGGCGTTTTCTGAGGTCTTGCTCGACAGCCGGTTCACGTTGTTGTCGATGTCGGTCGTGTGACGACCCGAGGTCGTGCGGACACGCTCCTGGTCCTCGGAGCCGACGCCGTTCTCCATCTGGTTCTGGAGGGTCGCCTGACGACGGTCCACGTCATCGTTCTGGCCCCGGAACGAACCCATGTTGCCGCGAGTGTCGTCGGTGTGCTGCTGGACGGATGCACGGTCGACGCGAAGTTGGTCACCCATGATGTTCTCCTCAGTCTCTCGGTAGGGGTCTTAGGCCCGGTTGATCTTGGAATGGAGGTCGCTGGCGTGGGACTCCACGGTGGTGGACTCCGAGCCCTGGCTCGATGCGGCTTCGTCCTCGTGCCCGGCCGTGGTGCGGACGTAGCGTGCGCCGCCTTCGGCGTTGGCCGTGTGCATCAGCGATGCGGCCTGCAGGCTGTTGGCGGCCGCCGTCGACCCGTTGCCGGCCTGCGTCGCGAACGAACCCTTGTTGGTGCCGGCGAGGTCTGCGGTGGCACCGTGCTGCTTCTTGGCGAGGCCGTGGACGTTCTCGCCCGAGTTGGCGACGTCCTTGTGGCCCTGGACGGCACCTTCGTAACCGTCGGACAGTGATACGCGATCTGCTGCCATGTCATCCCCCTAGTGGAATACGTCAGGAATCCCACCGTACGACACTTCGGGACAGAGTGAAACAGGTATCGCCGCCGCCCGAGGGGTCGGGAGGACGACTCAGTCCTCGGCAGGGTCGGGAACGATGGCGGTCTGGACCAAGGAAGTGGCGCCGTCCCGGGTCACATACATGGCCCGGCCACGCGGGAGTCGCTGCGACGGGTGGCCGCCGATCAGGCGCCCTTCCATGCGGTCACCGGAGAACATGAAGCCGGGTGCGCTGAGGTCGATCAGGCGCTGGATGATCGGCTCGAACACGGCTCGGCTCATGCCACCCGTACGGCGAGCGAGCACGAGGTGGAAGCCCAGGTCACGGCCCTGCGGCAGGAGGTCGAGCAGAGGCGTCAGCGGGTCACCCTGTGACGTCGAGACGAGGTCGTAGTCGTCGACGATCACGAACACCTCGAGCCCGTTCCACCAGGACCGGTTGCGGAGCTCAGCCGAGGTGACGTCCGGACCGGGCACCCGTGCGTTGATCGCTCCCGCCACGTCGCGCGCCATCTGGGCGGCCTGCTCCTGGCTGGTCGAGTACGTGAGGAGATAGTCCTCCGGCACGACGTCGAGCAGGGACCGGCGAAAGTCGACGACGGCGAACCCGATCTCGTCGGAGGTGCGGCTGGCGATCAGGTTGCGGATCAGGAGCTTGAGCAGGTTGGACTTGCCGGTCTCACCGTCGCCGTAGACCTGCAGGTGCGGATCGGCGCCGAAGACCTCGATCTCGGCCGGTCCGAGGTTGATCTCCGACAGGCCCACCAGCACGCCCTTGTCGCCCAGCTGGATCGGCGGGAGGTCGGAGAGCTCGACCCGACGCGGCAGCACCTCGACGCGGGTGACCGACCGGTCGCCCCACTTGGCGACGATCGCCTCGATCAGCGCCTTCTGGTCGTCGTCGCCGATCGGCTCGTCATCGTCCTCCGGCACGGACATCACGGGCAGTGCGGCCTGGAAGATGTTGGCGGACTTGCGGGTGCCGGTGATGCCCCGGCCGGTCGCCTCCTTGCCGATCTGCTCCATCGCACTGCGCTCGAACTCGGAGTCGTAGGCGTCGTTGAGACGCAGCTCCAGACGCCCGCCCATCGAGCCCTGCATCCGCATGCGTACCTGCATCGCCTGAGTCACGGTGATGACGACATGGACACCGAAGTTGGTGCCACGGGCCGCGATGTCGGCGATCGCGTAGTCGAGGTCGTCGTACTCGTCGCGGAAGGTTCCCCACCCGTCGATGACGAGGAAGATGTCACCGTGCTCGGCGTCGGGCACGTCGCCGGCCACCCGGGCGCGCCGATAGGCCGCCATGGAGTCCCAACCGTGCTCACGGAACATCGCCTCGCGCTGGTTGAGCGCCGAACGCACGTCATTGACTGTGCGGCTGATCTTCTCCGGGTCGACCCGCGACGTGACTGACGCGACGTGCGGGACGCCTTGGAGCGCGCCGAGGGAGCCACCGCCGTAGTCGATGCAGTAGAACGCGACGTCCCCGGGCGCGTAGGTCATCGCCATGGACAAGATCATGGTGCGGAGCAGCGTGGACTTGCCGGTCTGCGGCGAACCCGTGACGACCAGGTTGGCCCCGCCGCCGGTGAAGTCCCATTCGAGCGGGAACTGGTCCTGGTGCTTGGGGTCGTCGACGAGACCGAGAACCGCCGAGCACGTCGTGGCCGGGCTCGCGGTGTCGATCGAACAGATGTCGCCGAGCGGGAGGCGGGCCGGGAGCGGATCGAGCCACACCGGGCGGACCTGCGCTGCGCCGGCCTCGGCGATCTGGTCGCAGATCACGTCGAGGACGCTGCGCCCGGTGGAGCTGACACCCTGGACGAGCTGCTCGGCACCGCCCTGTGCCGCGGCGGCCTGCTCGGCGAGCCACGCACCGAGGCCGTTGACCGCGACGTAGGGGACGACCGGCACCGAGGTCTTGGGGCCGTCGCTCGGCGGGACGTAAGGGGACGAGACGAGCGCGGCCTTGAACCGGTCGAAGACCGTCGTGTCGACCTTGAGGTAGCCCGACCCGGGCTCGGGCGGCAGGTGGAACGCGTCCGGCACGCCGATCGTGTCGCGGCTCTCGCTCTCGGAGAACGTACGCAGGCTGATGCGATAGGACAGATGTGACTCGAGCCCGCGGATCTTGCCCATCTCGAGCTTCTGGGTCGCGAGCAGCAGGTGGACCCCGATCGAGCGGCCGATGCGCCCGATTGCGACGAACATCTCGGCGAAGTCCGGCTTGGCGGTGAGGAGCTCGGAGAACTCGTCGACGATCACGAGGAGGTGGGGCAGCGGCTCGAGGTCCTCGCCGGCGTCGATGCGGTCCTGGTACGCCGTGACGTTCGGCAGGTTGCCGGCCTGCTTGAGGATCTCCTGGCGCCGCTGCATCTCGCCGTAGAGGGCGTCGCGCATGCGGTCGACCAGCGTCAGGTCGTCCTGCAGGTTGGTGATCATGCCGGCGATGTGGGGGATGTGCTCCATCGAGGCGAAGGTGGCGCCGCCCTTGAAGTCGACCAGCATGAGGGCCAGTCGGTCAGGCCCGTGGGCGATGACGAGGGAGCTGACGAGCGTGCGCAACATCTCGGACTTGCCCGATCCGGTCGCGCCCACGACCAGCCCGTGCGGACCCATGCCGCCGTGTGCGGACTCCTTGAGGTCGAGCATCACGGTGTTGCCGGTGGCGCCGACGCCGATGGGGACGCGGAGCAGGTCGCGCATGGCTCGGGGTCGCCACGACCGCTCGAGGCCCAGTCGGGCCGGATCGCCGACACCGAGGATCTCGGGCAGGCCGACGGTGTCGGTGAGCCCGTCCTCGCCGACGTCCTCGACCGTGAGCCGCAGCGATGACAGGACCCGGGCGATGGTGGGAGCAACGCCCTGCGGGGGTATGTCCAGCGTGAACCGGTCGGCCCGGGAGCTGAGGGCAACAGAGCCGTCCTCACCGAGCTCGACCCGCTCGCTGATCGTCTCGGGCTCCTGCCGCGCGGAGTCGAGCAGGGAGATCACGTGGACACCGAGATCCGCGAGCGGCACCTGCAGGTCGGGTGAGCTGAGGTGTTGACCGGGCTGGAGCCCGTCGCCGTCGATGATCACCACGAGGTGTGTCGCCGGTGCGGCAGCACCCCCCCGTGAACGCTGGGCGCGATCCAGCCGAGCCTCCAGATCGGGGGCGAGGAGCTCGGCCATGGCGAGCACGTCCGGTGCGATGCGGCGAGCCGGCAGGTCCCCGTCGAGCACCTGGGTCGACTGGGTGTGGGGCAGCCACTTCATCCAGTCCCACTCGGCGGCGGTGTCATCGGAGCGCACGAGCGCGATCTCCAGATCATTGGGGCTGTGGAGGGTCGCCAGCTGGAGGACCAAGTTGGTGGCCAGGGCGCGGCGGTGCATGGGGCGGCCGATGACGCTCATCTGCCCGAGCGCGGACAGGTTGAGCGTGATGGGCTGTCCGCGGAGCGAGGCGTAGCGCTCGGTGAGCTCCTGGGCGGCCTGCAGGCACACGGGGTCGAAGTCGTTCAACGGCCCGGTGTCGGCGTCCAGTGTCAGGCCGGAGGCCAGGGGCACCTCGCCAGTGCCCAGCCGGACCGACAGGAAGTCCAGGTGCGACGGTCGGCGCTCCCACCGCCGCGTGTCGTCGCGGCAGATGTCGAGGAGCTCGTCGGTGCGGGGATGGCGCCACGCCTGCTCGGCCCGCTGGCTCGCGATCTGGTCACGGGCCGTGTGGCGCAGGGCCTCGATGTAGTCGAGATACCGCTCCCGGCCCTCGCGCACCTGACGCTTGGTGCCGCTGCGTTGGCTGATCATCATGACGACGCCGATGGCGATCGAGCCGATCAGGGCCAGTAGAGCTGCAACCGCCACGATCGGCCGGCCGCGCTGGGTGATGGCAATCGTCACGGACCCGGTGCCGCTCATGATCGGCATCATCATCATGCTTGCGCCCGCCATGGGTGGCGCGGCCTGCCCCCGCATCGGCGGCGCCTCGATCGACAGTGGCTCGGACCGGGTGCTCGGCGGCTCGATTCGTGCCGGGCGTTTCACCAGTGCGGTCGTCATGGGTCCCCGGTTCGGTCATCGGATGTGAGGTCGCGTGGGTCAACGATATGCTCGCAACCTCGATCAGGGGCCGCAAGGTGCAGTCGCCCGGTCGAGAGTGACGTCGAGGGGGTCCACTGCGTGCTGACTGCATACAGCCGAGTCACCGTGGTGACGGCCGATCGCACGATCGATCTGGCGCTGCCCAACGCGCTGCCGTTGTCCGACGTGCTGCCGCAGGTGATGCGCTATGCGGCACCCGATTCGGCCGACGGCTCACCCACGAGCTGGACCCTCGCGCACCTGGGCGGCACCTCGCTCTCGCTGGCGCAGACGCTTGGCGACGCGGGCGTGCTCGACGGCGACGTGCTGGAGCTCCGCGCCCAGAGCGATGAGGTTCGTCCGGCCACGGTCGAGGACGTACGCGACACGGTCGAGGACAGCGTCGACGCCTCCGGCGGAGTGTGGTCGACCCGGACGACCGGATCGTTCACGATCATCGCCGGTGCCGGTGTCCTGACGGCCCTCGGCCTGGTCTCGTGGATCGCGGGGCAGGTCGACGACGGCAACCGGATCGCCGACGTCAACTCCCCGGCAGCGACACTCTTCGCGACGGCCGCGTTGCTCTTCGTGACCTGGTGGGCTGCGCGGTTCGCCCGTGTCGTGGACGCCCAGGTCGCCGCCGCGGGGGCGATGGTGTGGGCGGCGTTGTTCGGATCCGTCGTCGGCGACCGCGCCGGCGCCGACACGTGGCAGATTCTGGGCCTGAGCGTCGTCGTGGTGGCCTTCGCTGCCGGTGCCGCCCGGCTCCTCACGCCGGCCGCGACGGGGCACCTCGCGGTCGCAGCGGTACTCCTGGCCTCCGGGCTGAGCTTTGCCGCGGTGGGGTGGAGCGATCTCCCGAAGGACCAGTTCCGCCGTATCCTTCCCGTCATCATGCTGATGGTCGTGGGATCCATCCCGCTCATCTCGCTGTCAGTCGGCGGGCTGGCCAGTGCCGACTACCGCGTGCGGCACGTGGGCAGGCTCGACCTCACCGCCCTGCGCTCGCGCTACCGCGCCAGCAACGCGGTCCTCGTGGGCTGCCTCACCGGGATCTCGTTGGTGATCTTCTGGGGAGGGACAACGCTCGATCTGGCGGGCAGCCCGTGGGACCGGACCCTCGCGCTGAGCCTTGCCGTGGCGGCGATCCTCAGGTCGCGACTGTTCTCCCGGACGCCTCACATGCTCCCGCTGCGGGTGGCCGGGCTCGGCGTCCTGACCTTCGCCATGGTGCGCTTCGGCGTGGAGGAGGAGTCGACCGCCCCGTGGCTCGTGGTGGCTGTGGCCGTGGTCCTGCTGGCTGCAATAGCACTGTCATCACTGCAGATGTCCGACATCACCCGGGCCCGGGTCAAACGCTGGCTCAACATCGTGGAGTTCCTGGTGGTCGTCAACGTGTTCGTCCTGCTGTTCGGTGCCCTCGGCGTCTATTCCAAGATCGGGGGGATCTTTTGATGGCCGATGACATCGACGACGACCAGGACAAGCCGGACCAGTCCTTGCGTGACCGCAGGCAGGCGCAGAGCGCGGCCGGTGACCTTTCCCGTATGGGCATCGACCCACGCAGCCTCGGCCTCGGTGAGCCCGTCGCACCGTCGCGTCCCACGAGCGAGCCGGACGAGGAGCCCGACGGCCCGCAGGCGCGGGTGCTTCCCTTGCGGCCCGAGTATCAGAGCGCCCCTGCACCTAGGCCGTTCACCGAAACCGCCCCGCCGCCCGAAGCCGAGGAACCACCCTCCGCCGCGGAGCAGATGCTGGGCCGCCCGGGGGCACCCGCGCCGGCCCCCCGACAGGCCTCCAGACTGCTGCGCACCGTCGCACGAGGCATGGTCACGCCGGACGCCGCCGTGACCGTGCAGGGAGAACGTCAGTCCATCGATGCGGTCCGCCAGAGACAGACCGACCGGCGGATCATCGCCTTCATCGCCGGCAAGGGTGGGGTGGGCTGCACGACAGTCGCTGTCGGTGTCGGCACGGCTTTCATGGCGATGCGGGAGGACCGCTCGGTCGTCGTGGACGTGCAGCAGGGCACTCCATCACTGGGCGAGACGTTCGGGGCCTCAGCGCCGAGGTCGGTCTCCTCACTGCTCGCGGAGACCGAAGCGAGCACACCGCCGACAGCAGACAGTGGGCTCGGCATGGTCGACGGCTCGGGGTGGGACCAGGGCCTGGGTCGCGGAGACGTCGCCGGGGTGCTCGATCGGCTCAGGGCCGATCACACCTTCAACCTGCTCGATGTCGGTGATGACGCTGGAGAAGCGGGCCACGCAGCTCTGGCACGCGCCGACCAGGCCGTCATCGTGACGGGTCCCGGTGAGCTCGGGATCGCTGCGCTGCGTGCGGCGGTGGAACGCCTGAGGCTCGCCAACCCCCGGGCCGCGGCCCAGGCCGTGCACGTCGTGGTGTGCCAGCACGAGCAGTCGCACCGCGATGCCCAGCGCGAGCTGAGTCAGGGAGCGCTCGCCGGAGCGACGGTCGTCGTCGTGCCGCCGGATCCCTACCTCCAGAGCGGCCACGCATACGATCCCGCGCAGGTCGCTCCCGCGACGCGTGAGGCGCTCCTGCGGGTCGCTGGTGCCGTCGCTGTGAGAGGAGTGCGCCCATGAGTCAGCACGGCAGCGACGAGCATCGGCCTCCGCCGGTCGGTCCTCGGACGGCGATGCAGAACACGCCCAACTCCGAGCGCTATGTGCTCGAGGCTGATGCGATGCGCCGCCGCCAGCTGCGCTCTGCCCTGCTGCACGGCAGTCGGCGCACGTGGCGTGAGCACACCAAGATCTGGCCGGCCGTGGTTGTCGGCCTGATCGTCGTCGCGGTGATCGTGGCAGGTCTCGCGGTGGTGCAGGCGTTCCAGAAGACCGAGGAGAACGAGAAGAAGGAGCAGCAGAAGCAAGACCGGCCGGCGAGCTCCGCGCCGGCGTCACCGGGCCCATAGCCCGATCGCCGAACCCCTGACCGCACCATCGGGCACCGAGTCTCGGCCCGTGTACCGTTTGTGCCAGATCCACGTCGGGGGACGGATCCCCCTCGAGGATGACCCGAGATCTTGCTCCCCGAGAGGTTGCACCATATGGCCAAATCGACCGCGAACCAGGCCACGGCCTCGCGGCTTCCATCGACACGGGAGTCCCGACCGGCGCTGATCGGTCTGGCCATCCTCCTGATCTTCGGCGGCGCCCTGGCTTCGGCCTGGTTGGCGATCCAGTCGGGTGACCGGTCCTACTTCGTGCAGGTCAACAGCGAGGTCGCCCAGGGCGCCACGATCTCCCAGGACGATCTCACCCGCGTGAGCCTGCCCGAAGGTTTCGAGGGTGGCATCCCGTCATCGGAGTCGGACAGCGTCGTCGGCAAGGCCGCCGGGGCCCGGCTGCTCCCCGGAACCGTGTTGATGCGCACGATGATCTCCGGCAAGTCGGGCGTCGAGGCGAACCAGACCCAGCTCACCGTGGCGGTCGACTCGTCGCCGTTCATCCGCGGGCTCCAGTCGGGGGCCCAGCTGGCGCTCGACGTCGGCACCTCCGATGGCGGAGAGCGCCAGACCGTCTATGCCGAGCTGGTCTCGGTGGGCGACGAGCAGAGCGGTTCGATCGGCGGCTCGGGCAGCGGCGAGACCTCGATCGTCGTGTCGATCGACATCTCGTGCCTCTCGACGGTCTCCCAGGGGATCGAGGACTCTGCGGTCACTCCGGCCCTCATCGGTGGGTCCGACAGCAGCGCCATCGCGAAGACCTGCGGGTCCTGAGCCGTGGGACTTCTTGCCATTGCCTCAGCCAAGGGATCGCCCGGCGTCACGACCACGGCGATGCTGTTCGCCGCGCTCTGGCCGCGGCCGAGCGTCATGGTCGAGTGCGACCCGTCCGGCGGTGACGTCGCCCTGCGCATGCCTGGAGCAGATGGCGAGCGGTTGGACGCCAACCCCGGCCTCCTGAGCCTCGTCGCGGCCGGTCGCAAGTCCCTCTATCCCGCGCTGGTCGCGGAGCACTCCGAGCAGATCGTGGGCGGGCTCGATGTCATCACCGGCATGACGGCTCCCGAGCAGGCCGCGGGTCTTGGTCAGTGGGGTCAGCTCGGTGCGCTCTTCGCCAATCTGCCGGCCAACGACGCCATCGTCGACCTCGGCCGGATCGGCGCCGAGACTCCGCAGAACGCCATGCTGGCTTCGGCATCGGCGGTCGTCATGGTCGTCGACACCGTGCCAAGCAGCGTCGTGCACCTCCGCGAACGCCTGCGCAAGGTCAGCGACAGCCTCGGCGGCGCCTCCGGCGCCCCGCTCTACGTCGTCGTGGTCGCGCCGCCCAAACGCTCGCGTGCCGTCGGCGAGATCCGTGACGCGATCGACCGATCGGGCACCACGGTCGAGGCCGTGCGGCACCTCGCGGCGGACACCTCCGGTGCCAGCTTCTTCCTCGGGCAGGTCTCGGGCAATCCGTCCCGCACCCACCTCGTACGCTCTGCGCAGCCCATCGTCGACGAGATCGCCGGCCGGACAGTCGGATCCTTCCTGCCGAGCGACCGTGAACCCAGTGACACCGAGGCGGCCTCATGATCGACCACGACCTCGTTCGTTCGCTGCGCACGCAGGTGGCCGACCGTCTCAACGAGCAGCGGCGGCGCGACCAGATCAGCGGCGTCACGCCGATGAACGCCGACGACGAGCGGGAGTATGCCCGCTCGTTGATCATCCAGGTCCTCGAGGACCACGCCCGTTACGAGGTCGCGGACGGGCGCAAGCCGATCCCGGCCGATGTCGAGGGCCAGGTGGCGTCGGCGATCCACTCGGCCCTGTTCGGAGTGGGCCGGCTCGAGCCGCTGCTCTCCGACCCCGAGGTCGAGAACATCGACATCAACGGTTGCGACCACGTCTTCGTCCAGTACGGCGACGGCCGTGAGGAGCGGCACGCTCCGGTTGCCGAGACCGACGACGAGCTGATCGAGCTGGTCCAGGTCCTGGCGGCCCACACGGGCCTGTCGAGTCGCCCATTCGACTCCGCCAACCCCCAGCTCGACCTGCGACTGCCTGACGGCTCCCGACTGTCGGCGGTGATGAACGTCTGCGCCCGACCCTCGATCTCGGTACGCAAGGCACGGCTCGGCCGGGTCTTCCTCGACGAGCTCGTCACCAACGGCACGATGTCGGAGGACATCGCCTCGTTCCTG
Organism: Aeromicrobium sp.; assembly: GCF_037719875.1. Lineage (GTDB taxonomy): Bacteria > Actinomycetota > Actinomycetes > Propionibacteriales > Nocardioidaceae > Aeromicrobium. Next base: position 125,585 of record NZ_JBBJMJ010000007.1, read on the forward strand.
AGTGCTGCGGTCAAGGCTCGCAAGAACATCATGATCGCCGGCGCCACCAACGCCGGCAAGACGACGATGCTCAGGGCGCTGGCCAATGTCATCTCACCGGCCGAGCGACTGATCACGGTCGAGCGAGCGCTGGAGGTGGGACTCGGGGAGTACGAAGACCTGCACCCCAACGTCGTGTCGTTCGAGGAGCGGCTGGGCAACTCCGAGGGCCTGGGGCACGTGTCGATGGCCGAGCTCGTACGGCGGTCGCTGCGCATGAATCCGTCGCGCGTCATCGTCGGCGAGGTGCTCGGCGACGAGATCGTCACGATGCTCAACGCCATGAGCCAGGGCAACGACGGCTCGTTGTCGACGATCCACGCCAACTCCTCGCTCGAGGTGTTCAACCGCATCGGCACGTATGCGATCCAGAGCCGCGAGCGGCTGCCGCTCGAGGCCACGACGATGTTGATCGCCGGCGCTCTCGACTTCGTCGTGTTCGTGCGCAAGCACAATGATCACGCGACCGGTGGCGTCCAGACGCGCGTCGTCGAGAGCATTCGCGAGGTCGTCGGCCACGACGGCCAGGTGCTGTCCAACGAGGTGTTCGCGCCCGATCCGGACGGCCGCGGAGCGGCGCACTCGCCGATCGGCTGCATCGCCGACCTGCAGGACCACGGCTACGAACCCAACGTGCACGGTCGGTGGGCCTGATGCTCGAGGAGTTCCGCCTCCCCCTTGCCGTCACGGCCGGAGCGATCCTCGGGTTGGGCTGCGTGCTTCTCGCCCACGCCGTGCGGAATGGCCGTTCCGACACCCTGGAGGGGGCCACCCCCCAACGTCGCCGTCTCTCGTCGAGGACCTCGAAACGTCGGGCCCAGCAGCTGCTCGCCGGAGCGCTCGCGGGCGTCGTGATCCTCGCCGTGACCCGGTGGATCGTCCTCGCGGTCGTCCTCGGAGCGCTCGTGGCGTTCTGGGACCGGGTGTTCGGGGGAGCGCGACATGAGAGGGCCGCTATCGCCCGGATCGAGGGTCTGGCCGGGTGGATCGAGGCGCTGCGCGACACGATCGCCGGAGCCGTCGGACTCGAGCAGGCGATCCCGGCGACGTCAGTCAACGCCGCCCCGTCGATCCGCCCGTCGCTCAATCTCCTCGTCGATCGTCTGCGCGTCCGAGAGCCGCTCCCCGATGCCCTCATGAAGTTCTCCGAGGACCTGGACGATCCTTCCGCCGACCTCGTCGTCGCCGCGCTGATCCTCAACGCACGGCTCCGCGGCCCCGGACTCAGGGAGGTGCTGACAGCCCTGGCCACCTCGGCGCGAGATGAGCTCGACGTGCGCCGTCGGGTGGAGTCGAGCCGGCGCAGCACCCGTCGAAGCGTCCAGGTCGTGGTGGGCGTCATCGGCGGGGTCGCGGCTCTGCTGGTGGTGTTCAACGGTGAATACGTCAAGCCCTACAGCACCGTGGAGGGCCAGGCAGTGCTCGCCGGCGTGCTCGTCGTGTTCGGGCTCAGCGTGTTCTGGCTCCGGAGCCTGTCGGGCGTCGCTGAGCCCGAGCGGTTCCTGATCAACCCAGGGATGGCAGGACCCGACGTATGATCCTCGAGCTGCTCGCCGGAGCGAGCGTGGGTGCCGGCATCCTTCTCATCGTCCTCGTGCTGAGCCGTCCGGTCCCGGGGGTCGCGGCGACGCTCAACCGGCTCGACCGCACGCGGCACTCGCGCCGGTCGTTCACGTCGAGCGCGGCGGGCACCACAGCCGACGGCCGGCTCGATCGGGTCCGCGAGAGTCTCGGCGAGCGGATCGAGGCCGAGGCATCGTCCCGCGGCTGGCAGCTGATGCGTACGCGTGAGGACCTCGCGGTCATGAACCGGCCGATGACGACCCACTTGGGCACCAAGGCGCTCCTGGCTCTCGCCGCCTTCATCTGGCTCCCTGCCACGGTGTTCGTCCTCGGGCTTGCCGGCGGGATCGGCCTCCCGGTCGTGTTCGCGATCCTGGCGGCGGTCGTCGCCTTCTTCCTGCCCGATGTCGCGCTCCACCGCGAGGCCGAGTCGCGGCGCCGCGACTTCCGTCACGTGACCGGAGCGTTCCTCGACCTCGTGGCGATGAACCTCGCCGGCGGACGCGGGCTGCCCGAGGCCCTCATGGCGGCATCCTCGTTCGGCGACCACTGGGCCATGGTGCGGATGCGCCAGGCACTGTCAAACGCCCGCATCATGGGCTGGACCCCGTGGGAGGGCATCGCGAGACTCGGCCGGGACCTCGGCGTCGACGAGCTCCGCGACCTCGCCTCGGCCCTTGCGCTCGCCGGCGACGAGGGCGCCAGGATCCGGTTGTCGCTCATGGCACGCGCGGAGAGCATGCGCCGCAAGGAGATGGTCGACATCGAGGGCGCAGCAGGCGAGAGCTCGCAGTCGATGCTGATGGCGCAACTGCTCATGTGCGTCGCATTCTTGGTATTCTTGGCCTATCCAGCCGTCAGCCAACTTGGTTAGGTGGCTGCTCATGTATCGGGAGGAACCTGCATGTCCCCTGAAGTCTTCTACGCCACCGCCATCATCACGTTGGTTCGTGGTCGCGCGGCCCGAGCGCGACGAGAGGGCTTCAACGAGCGAGGCGCGTCTGCCATCGAGTGGGCCATCATCTCGGCCGTCGTGGTCGTCCTCGCCCTTGTCGTCGCCCGCGTCATCCAGAGCGTCGTCGAGGACAACGCCAACAAGATCGAGCAGGGTTCCAACACCTGACCCGATGCCGGCGTCAAGATCAGCAGGCCGACGCGAGCGGGGCACCAGTGCGCTGGAGTTCTCGATCATCGCGCCGGTCTTCCTGCTGCTGATCTTCACGATCATCCAGGCTGGCCTCTACCTCTACGCGCGCAACACTGCGCAGTCGGCATCGCGTGAGGGCGTCTCCTACCTGCGGCTCGCCGGCAACAACTCAGACCCCGGTTCCTTCATCTCCGCAGCCGAGGACGTCACCGAGGGCTATGCGGCCAAGATCGGCCGGCTCAAGAACGTCACCGCGGTCGGGACGGTCGACACGGACACGGGCCGGGTCACGATGCTCGTCATCGGTGAGGCGGTCCTGCCGCTGGGTGGCAACGTCGAGATCCAGCAGTCGTCCGAGGCAACCCTCGAGCAGTTCCGCGGCGACACGAGGGACTCCCAGTGAGAGTCCCAGTCAGAGTTCCGGCGAAGCGCGGCGACGAAGGTTCCGCGAGCCTCGAGCTGGTGATCGTCGCCCCGTTCCTGCTGGCGCTGATGATGCTCATCATCGCGTTCGGCCGTTTTGCGCAGACCGAGAACCTGGTCGACCAGGCCGCTCGCGACGGAGCCCGGGCCGCCACGGCGCAGAACGTACGCGGTGACGTCCCAGATGTCGTCAGCCAAGCCGTCGAGGATGCGATGGCCGAGGCGCCGGCCTCGTGCCGGGACAGTGCCGTGGTCGAGCCACCGCAGCTGTCCAGGACCGCCTTCGACCTGCCCGACCCCGATGATCCACTTGCGATCGACACGGTGACGGTGACGGTGCGCTGCACGCTCGACCTCAGCGATCTCGCCGCGCTGCCACTCAAGTCCGTCGACATCACCAGGACGTTCACGAGTCCGCTCGACCGCTATCGGGGTTATCGATGAAGTGCCGCGACGAGACCGGTTCGATCACCCCGTTCGTGGTGATCGTCTCTCTCGCGATCATCATGTTGGCGGCCCTCGTGGTGGACGGCGGGCGTCAGCTCAATGCCAAGGGACGCGCCATCGCATACGCGCAGGAGGCGGCGCGAGCGGGCGCACAAGCGATCGACGTCACCGACCCGCGACTGGATCTCGTGCCGACGCTCGCGCTCAAGGCGGCGAGGCAATATTGCCAGCAGGCGATGGCCGCAGATGGGCAGCTCGTGAAGTGCAACGCCCAGATGACGACGGTCAATGATCCGGCGGGCGCGTTCAACGCCGTCACGGTCTCGACGCAGGTGCGGGTCAAGGCGATCCTGCTGGGCATCGTGCGCCGCCCGGTCCTCAATGCCACCGGCGCCGCCCTGGCGCGGCCGGTCAGCGGCATCTCCGAACCGGACAGTGGAAAGGTCCCGACGGTCGGTCCGCCGTCGGTCGCGCCTCCGAGTGGAGGCGTGCCACAGGTGACCGCTCCGCCGACGCCCCCCGAGATCGAGGTCACTCCGTGCAAGCCCAAGGAGACCGACAAGCCCAAGGACGAGGACAAAGACAAGGACAAGCCCAAGGATCCGGACGACGACCTGGAGGAGTGCAAGACTCCGGACTGACCGTGGTTACTTCTGGAAGGTTTGGGCGCTATACCTTTATCTCGGTATGCTGCTGAGAGTTTTGTACTAGATCTCCGGGGGGAATTGTTCTGTGAGTCGGCAATTGTTGACGGCCGGTGTTGCGCTGGTGGCGTTGCTCAGCGTGACCGCGTGCAGCGGCAGCGACGACGAGCCCCAGCCCAAGCCGACCAAGAGCACGTCTGCCACGCCCGCTGCGCCGGAGCAGCCCGAGGGCGCAGACGGTGTGACCTATCGGATCCAGAACTGGGACGACTACGCCGAGGATCCTGCGATCCTCGCCTGGAAGCAGGCCAACGAAGCGCTCGCCGCTTCGATCAACCAGGGAAAGGTCCTCCCGTCGCTCCGCAGGGCATCGAGCAAGAGCGTGTTGCGGGAGAACGTCACCGCGGTGAACAACGCCAAGAAAAATGACTGGCGGGTCAAGAAGCTGGGAAAGGTTCGAGTTGAGACCGCCGACACGGTCGGTAGCAAGGCGACGCTCCTCGTGTGCTTGTGGGCACCGTCCGTCGGTCTCTACGAGAAGGACGGCAGTTATTACGGCGACAAAGAGGTGTTCTGGTTCCGCCAGGACAGCACCTTGAAGAAGACCTCGGGTGGATGGGTTGTCGCGACGTCGAAGTACGACGGAAAGTGCCCCGGAGGTGCACCCGAATGAGAAAATCCTTCGCAGTCACTGCACGCCTGGCCCTGGCAGCCATCTTGACGATCCTCGTGTTGGCGGCAGTTTCTTGGGAGCCCGCGGTTGCTTGCCCTCCCACCGGTTGCGCTACGGAGTCGGATCCAGAGCCCGAGCCTGTCGGCAACACGACCGACGGCACGCAGCAGGAGACCTACACAGCGCCGACCAAGTCGTGCTCGGTCTACGCCAACGGCGGCGGCATGGGCATGTATTGCGTGTCGCTGCTCGGTGGAGACACCAAGACGCTGCGTGAGAGGTTCGGCAAGCAGAATCTGCAGACCTGCCGCTACTCGGAGATCCCCAAGGCGATCCAGACGCCCTTCAACGCCAACCCCGGCGAAGGTCGATACATGATCATGACGTGCCTGGGCAACATCGACTTCGACACCTATGCGGGTGGACCCGATCGCACGGTCGACGTGCAGATCGTGTTCGTGCCCGACGGCACCGACACCGAGGATCGTCACAACGGCATCACCGACTTCCTCTGGGAGTCGTTCGGCAATAGCAGCACCCAGATGCCGGTGCCGTTCATGCGCACGCGGCCCAACATCACCCCGCTCGTGGGCATCCCGACGTTCTTCACGTTCCGCTGGATCGATCCGATCGACAAGAACGTCGTCGCCAAGGGCCCCTATGCCGGCTCCGCGGACGGGGGTCCCTACCAGGAAGTCACCGAGCAGGGCGTGACGATGAGGGCCCGGGCCACCGAGATCCGCATCGACGCGAACCAGAGGGGTATCCCCGCCGTCACGTGTGACCCCACCACGCCCTACACGGTCGGCGCCAAGCCGTCTGCCCAGCCCGCGGGTGCCTGCAAGATCACGTTCCCGCGGTCATCGGCGTCGGCGCGCAAGTACGCCACCGACGGCATTCCGTCGAACCTCAAGGACGCGTTCTACGCCGACGTCGAGGTGACCTGGGAGGTCACCTACGGCGAAGACGGCAGCATGAGTGACCTGGGCGACGGATTCACGATGCGCCTCAAGCAGGTCCTGCCGGTCCAAGAGGTGCAGGCCCCCAATCAGCCACCCGCCGTCATCTACTGAGCGCAGGAGAGAACGATGCCTCCGACCATCGAACGATCTCCACACCACCGCCTGCCGGCGACTGCCGACCAACCGAGCCGGCTCAAGCAGGTCGCGATCGGCGCTGCGGCGCTGATCGGGACCCTGGTGCTCGTGATCGGCGTGCCGATCGCGCTGCTCGCGGCGTTCGGTGCGCCGTGGCCAGATGAGATGCCGACGGTCGAGTGGCTCAGCAGCCCGACGACCGGAGAGACGGTCATGGCCGTGCTGGCCGTCGTGGTGTGGCTCGCGTGGTTGCACTTTGTGGTGTGCCTCGCCGTCGAGGCGATCGCCGAGCGTCGCCAGAGCGGCCTCGCCCCGAGGATTCCCGGTGGTGGGATCGGCACCCAGACCCTCGCCCGCAGGCTGATCAGCTCGATCGTCCTCCTCGCGGCGATCACATCGGTCGGTATGTCATCGGCTTCAGCCGTCGAGTCATCGGCGCCGGTAGCGCAGAGCCAGTTCGCGAGCCAGGTCATGCAGGCCCCGGCGAGTGCCGAATCGGCTCTGCCCGACGGCACCCTGCCCTCCGTCAGCAGTCTCGACGATGCGACGGCTCTCGACGTCGTCGAAGGTGTCACGACCTACTACGACGTCAAGCCGCCCAACGGGCGCCACTACGACACGTTGTGGGACATCGCGGAGCGCTACCTGGGCGACGGGCTCCGCTACAAGGAGATCTGGGATCTCAACAAGGGCATCACGCAGCCCGACGGCCGGGTGCTGGAAAAGGCAGACCTGATCCATCCCGGCTGGGTCATGAAGTTGCCGAACGATGCCAAGGGCTCCGGTCTCAAGGTCATCGATCATGCCGCTGATGCCAAGTCTGCTGACCAAGCGTCTGACGCGTCCGCCGCCGCAGCTCAGGTCGATGCCGAGCCCCAGGCCGGCGACGAGGCCGAGCTCGTGTCCGAGGACTCCGGCGGAGTGGACCTGGGTGCCTGGTCGCCGCTGTTCGGCGTCGCGGGTGGGCTGGTCCTCGCGGGTGCCGCGCTGGCTCTTCGCCGCCGCCGCGCCTCGGCGCCGAGCACCGACTGGTGGTCCTCGAGGGATCCTTCGGGCACCGACCCCCACGATCCGGATCCGGCGTCACCGCCGCCGGGGGCGCGGCTGCGAGACGAGGCCGACATCGAGACCTCCACCTGGTTGGATCGGGCGCTTCGCTCCCTGAGCGGTGCACCCGGCATGCCCGCGCCGTTGCGCGCCTCGGTCAGCGGCAGCGGGATCGCCATCGCGTTCGACACCGTCCCAGATGTCGATCCGCCCGCCGGCTGGTCCGCCCGCGCCAAGGTGTGGACGCTGGAGCGTGACGTGGATGCGGCCGGCACCGGCCTCTCCCCGCTGCCGGGTCTCGCGAGCATCGGTCGTCGCGATGACGGGAGCGTGCTCCTGCTCGATCCCGAATCCATCAGCGGTGTGCTGTCGCTCGATGGGGACACCGACACCGCGCGTGGTGTCGCCCTCAGCCTGGCGATCGACACCGCGACCCACGTGTGGGCCGATGATCGCGTGGTGACCCTCGTGGGGTTCGCGGGGGACATCTCAAGCCTGGGCCGGGGCGTGATCCGCCGCACGGATGACCTGCAGCGCGTGCTGGAGGGCCTCGACAACGTCGCACGCTACCAACGGGCTGCCTGCCGCGAAGCCGGTGCGGCATCCGTCCGAGAGGCCCGCGCCAAGGCGCCCCGCGCCGTCGACTGGACCCATCACCTCGTCATCTGCTCCGGGACACCCAGTGCCGATGAGCTGGCCCACCTCGCGACCCTCGCAGCGGACCCGCAGGTCTCGCTCGGCGTCGTCGTTGTCGGAACTGTGCGGGATGCAGCGGTCCGGCTGACCGCTCGCCCGGACGGTCGGATCTCCTCACCCCTTCACAGCGTCGACGTCATGGCGCAGGTGCTCACGCCCGAAGCGACCGAGTCGCTCGTCGCACTCTACGAGCCGGCCGAGCAGTCACGTCGGGTCAGCATCAACCAGCTCGTGGACACCCTGGAGTCTGAGCAGCAAGTCGTCGCCGCTCACGAAGCGGTCGCACGCATACGCATCCTCGGCCACGTCGAGGTCGAGGCACCGGGTCACGTGGAGTCCGAGCGGGTCGACTCGCTCACCGAGCTGGCCTGCTTCCTCGCCCTGCATCCGAACGGCGTGCACGCCAATCGCATCAGCGCCGCCCTGTGGCCACGCGGGGTGGACCCCAAGGTTCGCGACGGGGCCCTCGCCCAGATCGCCACCTGGTTCGGCACGACGGCCGAGGGTGGCCAGGTCCTGGAGCAGGACGCCGGCGTCTGGCGCTTCGCTCCCGGTGCCGTCGAGCTCGACTGGGCATCGTTCCGCGATGCGCTCAATCGTGCCGCCGAGGATGGCGCGAGGCGCGAGGTGCACCTGCGGTCCGCGCTGGACCAGGTGTCCGGACTGCCCTTCGCCGGGGCCCCGGCCGGCCGCTATGCGTGGCTCGAGTCGATGACGGTCGAGGGTGACATCGCGATCGCCGTCAGCCTGACAGTCCAGGCTTGCGCCGAGTCCGCCGCCGCTCGGGAGGACGAGGCGGCCGCACGGGGAGCGTTGCTGCAGGGCCTTGCGATGCTGCCGGCCAACGAAGAGCTGTGGCGGTCGAGGCTGCGGCTCGCGTCCCACTTCGGCGATCGCCACGATGTCGAGTCCGTCGCCGGCGAGATGTATGCCGCGATCGCGGAGCACGGATCGGTGGTCGGGTCGTCCGCCGAGACTGACGCACTGGTTGAGGAGCTGCTCCCCGGCTACCGCACGCGCGTCGCCTAGCAACGGTCGCGCTCACGACACGACAAAGCCCCCGCGAGAACCTCGCGGGGGCTTTGTCTGCGTGTCGCGGTGGGTCACATCGTGCGGGTGGGCACGCGTCCGAAGCCGTCATTGGCGACGGTGTGGACGGAGCGGCCGATCCCGATCACGGAGATGGCAGCGATGGTGATTCCGAGGGCGATCATGGTGGCCTCCTTCAAGGCTTTGGGGGTTGTCGTACTTCCAGTATGAGTAGGGCGATCGTCAAGCACAAGCGAATAGAACTACACCTAACGTGTAGCATTGCTACATGGATGTCACCCGCCTGTCCCTGCTGCGTGAATTGGCCGAACGCGGCACGGTGGGGGCCGTCGCGGACGCGATGAAGGTCACACCTTCCGCGGTCTCCCAGCAGCTGAAGGTCCTGGAGCGGGAGGCCGGCTACACCTTGGTGGAACCGGCCGGACGTGGTGTCGCGTTGACGGTGGCCGGCCGGGCGCTGGCGCAGACCGCGACCGAGATAGCCGTGGCGATCGAGCGTGCCGAGGGCCGGTGGCGCGAGTTCATGCAGCAGCCGGCCGGACAGGTCACGATGGCGACCTTCCCCACCGGCGGTGAGATGCTGTTGTCCGGAGTGCTGACCCGGCTCTTGAACGTCCCCGAGGTAGAGCTGATCTGCTCGGACGAGGACGGCGTGACAACTGACTTCGCCGATCTCACGCCGGACAACGACATCGTGCTGGCCGACTCGCCGGCAACCTCGGCGACCTGGCACGAGCGCGGGCTGCAGGTCGTCCCGCTCATCAGCGAACCGCTCGACGTCGCCCTGCCGGAGGGCCACCCGCTCGCGCGCAAGTCGAGCCTGTCACCCAGGGATGTCGTGGGTGAGACCTGGATCGGGGTGCCCCACGACTACCCTTTCGATCGAGTGCTGGGCCAGGTCGTCGCGGCGACCGGTGAGCCGGTGCGGATCGCGCAGCGGATCTCCGACAACGGCATCGTCGAGTCGCTCGTCGCCGGGGGGCACGGCATCGCGATCCTGCCCCGATTCACGACCCGTGAGCACAGCAATGGGTTGGTCACCCGGCCACTGGTGGGGATTCGTGCCAAGCGGGAGATTGCGGCTCTTCTGCGTCCGGACCGGTTCGAACGCCCATCCGTACGCCTCGTGGTCCAGGCCCTGCGCGACGAGGCGCGCACCGTGGCCGATGCGCACCAGGCGGTCTGACCCCTGGGCAAGCAGCAACGTCAGCCCTTGGAGAAGAACCTGGCCATGAACTCGCGGAACTGCTCGCGACCGAATGACTCCGCCTGGGCACCTGCCTCGAAGTCCAGAGAGGTCCGCAGGTCAGAGGTCGTCGCGATCTGCACCGACCGCAGGATGTCGGCGTTGAGCTGTGGATCGCGAGTGGCGTAGGTCGCGGCGAGCTCGAGCGCGGCCGCCGAGGGGTCGTCGGCGAGGACATTGGCCAGACCGATCCGGTATGCCTCGTCGGCACCGATCACCGTGCCGGTGAGCAGCGCCGTGACGGCGTTGCCGGCGCCAATGCGTTGGGTCAGCATCCAGGTGCAGCCACCGCCGGGGTGCAGGCCGATCTCCGCGAATGTCGGGCCGAAGCCTGCCCGCGGCCCCGCGACGATGACATCGCAGGCCAGAGCGATGTTGAGGCCGGCGCCGACGGCCGGCCCCTGCACAGCAGCGATCGTCGGAATCGTCAGGTCACGCAGTCCGAGGAACGAGGCATAGACCTTCATGAGGTGTTCACGCATCTCATCGACGGGTCGGTCCAGATCGCCGAACAGGTTGTCGAGGTCGGCACCCGCGCAGAATGCCGACCCGTTTCCCGCGACGACCAGCACTCGGGCGTCATGGTCTGCGGCGACCGCGGCGACCGCGGCCGAGAACTCATCGAGCAGGGGCCAGTCCAGCGCGTTGCGCCGCTCCGGGGCATTGAGCCGGATCGTCCGCACGTGGCGGTCGGACTCGAGCTGGACCAAGGACATGGAGCGACGGTATCGGGTCACGGCGCCACCGAACGCACCGCAGGCGCGTCCGGTCGGCCAGGTGATCGTGACAGGTGACATGCTCGGGGCATGAGTGAGTCCGTGCGCCCCGATGTGGCCGTGATCGGTGGATCCGGCTTCTACACCTTCCTCGAAGACCCACGGACGGTCGAGGTGGAGACGCCGTATGGCGATCCGTCGGCTCCCATATCGATCGGGACGGTCGAGGGACGATCGGTGGCATTCCTGCCTCGCCACGGCCCGCACCACGACTTCCCTGCGCACCGTGTGCCCTACCGGGCCAACATGTGGGCGCTGCGAAGCCTGGGTGTGCGTCAGGTGCTCGCTCCGTGCGCGGTGGGCGGCCTGCAGGTCGAGCACGGGCCAGGCTCGTTCGTCGTGCCGGACCAGCTCGTCGACCGGACCTCGGGACGCCATCAGACCTACTTCGACGCCGGGGCCTGCCACGTGTCGTTCGCGGACCCCTACTGCTCGCGACTCCGTGGTCACCTGCTGACCGGCCTCGCCGAGCACGGTCCCGTCGATGGCGGCGCGATGGTCGTGATCGAGGGACCGCGCTTCTCGACCCGTGCGGAGTCGAAGTGGTATGCCGACCAGGGGTGGGCGGTCGTCAACATGACAGGTCATCCGGAAGCCGTGCTGGCCCGCGAGCTGGCCCTTTGCTATGCGACGGTCGCGCTCGTCACGGATCACGACGCCGGGGTGGACGCCGCCGGCGCCGTGAGCATGGATGAGGTCTTCGAGGTCTTCGCCGCGCACACCGACGATCTCAAGTCGGCGCTGACCACCGTTGTCGCGGGACTTGGAACCGATCGCGAGTGCGCGTGCTCGCACGCCGTCGATGGCATGGACCTGCCGATCGATCTGCCTGATGCGGACGTCCAGTGAGGATCCTGCTGACCGGGGCGGCCGGGTTCATCGGCACGCACATCGCTCTCCAGGCGCGCGAGCGTGGGCACGAGGTGGTGGCGCTCGATGCGTTCCTGCCGCAGGCGCACGGTCCTTCGTCAGGCTCCGGGAGCACGGAGCAGGACGGCTTCGTAAGACTCGATCTCCGCCGCGACCGGCTCGATGAGGTGCTGGAGGGCGTCGATGTCGTCTGCCACCAGGCCGCCATGGTGGGCAACGGCGTCGACGCCCAGGATTTGCCCGACTATGCCGAGCACAACGACGTCGGGACTGCGCACCTGCTTGCCGCGATGGCACGCGCCGGCATACGCGATCTGGTCCTGGCGTCGTCGATGGTCGTCTACGGCGATGGACGCTACATGTGCCCCGCAGATGGTGACGTCCCCCCGGCGGTCCGCCGGGAAGAGGACCTGGCCGTGGGACGATTCGACCCGCGATGCCCGGTCTGTGACGGCGCCATCGCGTGGCGTGAGATCGCTGAGGACACCGCGTTCTGGCCCCGCACGAGCTATGCCGCCTCAAAGGTCGCGCAGGAGCACTATGCCGGCGCGTGGTGCACGCTCGAGGGTGCTCGGACCATCGCGCTTCGCTATCACAATGTCTATGGCCCCGGGATGCCTGCGGACACACCCTATGCCGGGGTGGCCGCGATCTTCCGGTCCGCGATCGCCCGCGGTGAGAGTCCGCGCGTCTTCGAGGACGGCCGGCAGGTGCGTGACTTCGTGCACGTCAGCGACGTGGCGCGGGCCAACGTCCTGGCGATCGAGCAGGTGGCGACTCACCCGGATGGGTTGACGCCCTACAACGTGGCATCGGGCCACACGTTCACGATCGGGCAGATGGCCGAGGTGCTCGCCGGTGCTGCCGGTGGACGCGCGCCGGTGCTGACCGGCGACTATCGCCGGTTTGACGTGCGCCATGTGGTCGCGTCACCCCAGGCGGCCAAGGTCGGGCTCGGCTTCACTGCCGAGGTGAGACCCGAGGACGGCCTGGCCGCGCTCGCGACCGACCCCTTGCGTACACGCTGAACGAGTCAGGCGGCCGGCAGCCGAACTTCGAACTGACAGCCATTGTCGTGGTTGCGGACGTCGATCGATCCGGACTGGGCGTCGAGGAGACCTCGAGCGATCGCCAACCCCATCCCCGCGCCCTGACCGTCTGACTCGCGGGCCGCGGAACCGCGATAGCCCATGTCGAAGACCTTCGCGAGGTCGTGATCGGGGATCCCGCCGCACGAGTCGTCGACGCGCAGCCACACCTCGGATCCGTCCGCACCGACCGAGACCGTGATGGTCCCGCTTCTCGGCGTGTGACGGATGGCGTTGCCGAGCAGGTTGGTGAGCACTCGCATCAGCTCCGGCCCCGCTCCGACCGCGAGCGTCCCGTGTGGGTGCCCGTCGACCGTGACGTGCACGCCGCGGCGCTGGGCGGCCGGCCGGGCGGCCTCGACGGCGGAGCGCACGACATCGTCGACCGCGATGGGCCTGACGTCGAGAGACAGGGTCCCGGCGTTGATCTGCGACATCTCGAACAGGTCGTCGATCATCGACGCCAGGCGGAGGGTCTCGGTGCGGATCAGCTGGGCGTAGTGCTTGACGTCCGCCGGCGATGACACGACGCCGTCCTCGAGGGCCTCAGTCATCGCCTGGACGCCGGCGATCGGGGTGCGCAGATCGTGACTCAACCACGCGAGGAGCTCGCGGCGGGACCGCTCAGCGCTGCGTTCGCGCTCGAGCGCTTCTCGCTCCCACACGATCCGGTGGGCCAACGAGCGACCGAGCAGCACCGCACTCGGCACACTGACGGCTGCCACGACGAGCCAGACCAGGGCCGTGCGGCGCAGCTCGGCGGTGAACATGAACTGACTCGTGCCGACCACCCCGACGATGATCGCGAGGAGCGGGACCAGGGTCAGCAGGACGATCGAGGTCACCGGCGCCCGGGTGCGAAGTCGGTGGAGCACGAGCGCACCCACGGCGACGACTGCCAGGGAGCTGAGCACCCCGATGGCGATCGCGTGCAGGGTGTCGGGGTTCATGAGCGTTCCTCCGGATCGGGATCCCAGCGATAGCCGAGGCCATAGACCGTGACGAGCCGTCTCGGCTCCGCCCGCACGGGCTCGACCTTGTGGCGCAAGCGCTTGACGTGCACCGTGACGGTCGAGTGGTCGCCGTACTCCCACCCCCACACCTGCTGGAGCAGCTCCTCGCGGCTGAACACCTGACGCGGATGACGCAGAAGGAAGTGGAGGAGGTCGAACTCCCGAGTCGTCAGGGGCAGGACCGAGCCTGACTGGAGGGCCTCCCGTGAGACCGGGTTGAGGGTCAGGTCGCCATCCATCAGGAGACCGGCCACGGGTCTCGGCCCGGCCGGCACGAGGCTGCGGCGCAGCACCGACCCGACCCGAAGGGTGAGCTCCTTGACGCTGAACGGCTTGGTCACGTAGTCGTCGGCACCGCTCCTCAGACCGGCGATCCGGTCATCGGTCTCACAGAGCGCGGTGAGCATGATGATCGGCACTTCCGAGTCGTCGGTCTCGCGCAGCTGCCGGCAGACCTCGAGGCCGTTCATCTGGGGGAGCATGACATCAAGCACGATCAGGTCCGGCGCGAGATCGCGGGCCGCAGCGAGCCCGTTCGGCCCATCGGCAGCGAGGGTCACGTCGTAGGCGTCCAGCTCGAGATAGCGCCGTAGCACGTCGCGCACGGCCAGGTCGTCCTCGATCACGAGGACGTGAGGCCGGTCGCCGAGAGTCATGCTCACCACCTTGTCAGCAACAGCAGCTCTGCGCTCAGCCCGAGAACGACCTGGGAGAGCAGGAGCGGTCGGTGCCAACGACCGGGCAGCAGGGCCGGCAACGCCACGATCCAGATCGTGAACGGCAAGAAGATGCGCTCGGTCTCGGCCTTGCTCATGCCCGAGAGGCAGGCGACGACGATCGTCAGCATCGCCGCCGCCGCGAGCTGCGCCAAGGGATTCGTACGGATCGCGCGCCACGCGGCCGGGAACGCCGCCCACACAGCCAGCCCGGCCGTGTAGGTCCAGGCGGCGACATCGCCCCACACCCAGTAGGAGTAGTGGCGCATCGAGGCATAGCCCGCGTAGTAACGCTCCCTCAGCACCGGATAGGCCTCCCACCAGGCGTATCCCCCGATCGTGAAGGCAGCGGCAACGGCAAGGGCGCCGCCGAGTGCCCACGGCAGGGGTCGCCAGGTCTTGCCGATGATCAGGATCGCGACGGACAGGATGCCGAGGAGCACCAGGCCGTACGACAGGTAGACGCACAGCCCGAGGAGCAGCCCGGCACCGATGGCAGGCAGGACCGTCCGCCGGGTCGTGGCCAGCGCGAGAAGTGCGAGGCCCCACGCGGCGACGGCGGTGAAGACCGCGTCACCGTTGACGCCCATCCACACCGCGCTGGGAGCCAGCGCGATCCACGGCATCGCCGACCGGGCCAGCGACTCTGTGCCGAGCGCGCGCAGCGTGATGAGCACCGCCATGATCGCCGTGCTCGCCACCGTCACGCAGACGACCCCGATCCAGAACGGTTCGGTGACACCCAGGCGATCGATCCCGACGAAATAGAGGAGGGCGCCGGGTGGATGACCCGCAACGTGGACATTCCAGTTTTCGGGAGCGTCGAGCGGGATCCGGTCGATGAAAGTCTGCAGCATCGTGCCGATCGAGCCGACCTGCTGGGCGTCGTAGACATACTCCTGCCGGCGTTCGAAGACGCTGGCCAGTCCCTCCTTGCCGACCGTCATCGCGAGCGCCATGGTCCAGGCCCACATCGCGGCGAACGCCGTGACCAGCATCTGCGCCCAGGGAAGCCGGTTGGCGAGGTTCGGCAGCGCGATCCAGAGCACCGGCCCGATGGCGATCGCTGGAAGCGCCGAGGCCGAGAACCCCGGATCCCACGAGGCGTGGAGCGGGGCGAACTCGATGTCGATGTCCTGGTACCACCAACGGGGGATCACGTAGGCGGCGACGACCAGAGCGAGCCCCGCGCCGGCTAACCACACGGCAGCGCGGGTCGAGGTCGAGGGGGCGGGCACGCTGGTCAGCCTAGGTCGATACCCGGCCGAACGGGGAGCGGGGTTCGACGATGTCACGAGTCGGTCAGGGCCGAGCAGGTGCGACCAAGCCTCGTTGCCCTTAGCGTCGAATCATGAGTATGAGCCAGTGCGACGTGATCATTCCGTGCCGGGATGAGGCCGCAGCCCTCCCGATCGTGCTCGCCAGCGTCCCCATTGGGTGGAACGTCATCGTGGTCGACAACGGCTCGACCGACGGAACCGCGGACGTGGCTCGAGGCCTGGGTGCCCGGGTCGTCAGTGAGTCCCGCCCGGGTTACGGCGCCGCGGTGCACACCGGCATGCTCGCCTCGGACGCAGAGTTCGTCGCAGTGATGGATGGCGATGCGTCGATGCGGCTCAGCGACCTCGTGACGATGCTCGACGTGGTCCGGTCCGGCGTCGTGACGATGGCAGTCGGCCGGCGGCGTCCGGTCGCTCGCGGTGTCTGGCCGTGGCACGCCCGGCTGGGGACCAAGCTCCTCGCGGCGATGATCCGCCGCCGCTCGGCGTTCCCGATCCACGACCTCGCTCCGATGAGGGTGAGCCGGCGCGACGACCTGCTCGAGCTCGGGGTGCAGGATCGCCGGTTCGGCTATCCCTTGGAGCTCATGCTGCGCGCCGCGCGGGCCGAGTGGACGGTGCGCGAGATCGACGTGGCCTACGACCGCCGGGCGGCAGGCACGAAGTCCAAGGTCTCGGGGTCCGTCCGTGGCACGGCTCGGGTCGTCCACGACTTCGCAAGGGTGCTCCGATGACCGACCCCACAGTGCTCGTTGTCGCCAAGGCCCCGGTGCCGGGCCTCGCCAAGACGCGTGTCGCGGAGAAGATCGGTGACGACGCTGCTGCGGAGCTGGCCGCCGCCGCGCTCCTCGACACGCTGATGACCGCGAAAGCGGTTGGCTGGCCCGTCGTCGTCGCGATGACGGGCGACCTCACGCAGGCGGCCCGTGGCGACGAGATCACCGACGCCCTCGCATCGATGCGGGTCATCGAGCAGCGGGGCGATGACTTCGGCGAGCGGCTCGCCCACGCCCACGCGGACGCCGAGGCCGGCCGCGGCGTCGTGCAGGTCGGCATGGACACGCCGCAGCTCACGGTTGCGGACTACCTGGACGCGGGTCGGACTGTGACCGAGGGCTCCCGGGTCATCGGTCCTGCGCAGGATGGCGGCTGGTGGGTTCTCGGGCTCCCCGATCCTGCCGAGGCCCACGGCTTGCGGCAGGTCGAGATGTCCACCGACGACACCGGCAGGTTGACCGAAGAGGCCCTGGGTGGCGACTTCGTGCATCTGCGGGTCGTGCGTGACATGGACTCGTGGGACGACGCCGTGGCGATTGCCAAGGACGCGCCACTCTCGCTGCTCGCTCAAGCCGTGGACACCATCGGAGACATCGCATGACCATGACCTTCGACGCGGTCAGCGCCTATGACGCCGCATTCGCCGGCAAGGCGACCCATGTCGTCGACCATGTCGGACGCGCGCAGCCCTTCGAGGTCCAGCAGTGGACCTCCGCCCCGGACTGGGTCGACCGCGTGCTGTTCATCGAGCCGTGCGTCGCAGCCACGATCGACATCGGGTGCGGACCGGGTCGTCTGGTGGGCGAGCTCAACACGCGCGGCATACCGTCGATGGGCATCGACATCTCGACCGAGGCGGTGCGCCAGACCCGCATCCGTGGCGCGCTGGCGCTCCACCGCGATGTGTTCGGCACGATCCCGGGCGAGGGTCGGTGGAAGAACGCCTTGCTGGCCGACGGCAACCTCGGCATCGGTGGTGACCCGGTACGCCTGCTTGCCCGCCTTCGCGATGTCGTCGCTCCTGGCGGCCGCATCATCGCCGAGGTGGCCGCCGACGGCGCTGGCTTCGTCCGGGAGCGCCGTCGCCTCCGGGTCGAGGGCCGACTGTCGGCCCATTTCGAATGGGCCGTGGTCGGCCTCGACGCCGTTGCCGGGTTGGCCGGGCAGGCCGATCTGCGTGTTGTCGATACAAGTAGCGTCGGCGGGCGCCACACTGCAACCATGATTCGGACCGCCTCATGAGGCTCCCCTCGGTCGACGACATCGAGCGACGCATGCCCAAGCCGGAGGACTTCGAGTCGCGCGCCCGAGGGACCGAGCTGACCGCCCGGGTGGGCACAGCACTCGGCATCGCTTTCGGCATCTGCTTCCTGACCGGCCTGTGGAGCCACTTCCAATACACGACCCCAGGCTGGGTTCCGCTCGGGCCCAACCCGACACAGCTCTATCGGTGGACACAGGGCCTCCACATCATGTCGGGTACTGCGGCGATCCCGCTCCTGCTGGTCAAGCTGTGGTCGGTGTACCCGCGGCTCTTCAGCCTTCCGCCCAAGAAGCTCGATCGAACCTTGGTCCTAGACCTGCTGGAGAAGGCTTCCATCGGCGTCCTGGTGGCGTCCTCGCTGTTCCAGGTGATCAGCGGATCGTTGAACATCGCCCAGTGGTATCCGTGGAACTTCAGCTTTCGGTCCACGCACGAGGCCGTGGCCTGGGTCGCGATCGGGTCGTTGCTGGTGCACATCGCAGTCAAGCTGCCGATCATCCGGGAGGCGCTCGGCGCCCCGATCGAGCACCGTGACCACTCCCTCGATCCTGACGCGCCGACCCGGCGCCACGTGCTCCTCGGCGCGTTCGTGGCCTCGGGCGCCGCAGTGCTCCTGACGGCGGGCCAGACCGTGCCGTTCTTGCGCAAGGTGTCGGTGTTCGCTGTCCGGGACGGCGAGGGTCCCCAAGGCCTGCCGGTCAACCGTACGGCGAATGCGGCGGGCTCAGCCAAGGCGGCGATGGACCCGCAGTTCGTGCTTGAGATCGTGGTGGGCGGGCAGACGCTCTCGCTCAATCGCGAGCAGCTCCTGGCGATGCCGCAGCGGACCCACCGCCTGCCGATCTCGTGCGTCGAGGGGTGGAGCCGCAACGCGGTGTGGACCGGAGTCGCGCTGCGTGACCTCATCGCGCTGCTGGATGCCCCACCGAGCTCCGAGCTCGGGATCCGTTCGATGCAGACCATCGGCGCATTCAGCGTCTCGGTCCTGCCCGCTGCCTATGTCGAGGACCCTCGCTCCCTGCTCGCCCTCGAGCTCAACGGCGAGACCTTGAGCCTCGATCACGGTTATCCGTGCCGCATCATCGCCCCCAATCGCCCCGGGGTCTTCCAGACCAAATGGGTCAACCGGCTCGAGGTCAAGACATGAGGGCCGTGCGGGGACTGCTCCTGCTGGTCGGTGTCGGCTTCGGGCTCTGGGGCCTGTGGCTGGTGCGCGACTTCACTTCCGAGCAGCTGATCTCGACCGGCACGTGGCTCGCGGGCGGGGTGATCCTGCACGACTTCGTCCTTGCGCCGATCGTCGTCGTCATCGGTGTCGCTGCGTCGCGGTTGCTCCCGGGCCACGCCCGAGCCGCCGCGGCGATCGCGTTCCTCGCCTGGGGGACCCTGACCGTGGCGTTCGTCGCGGTCCTCAGCGGTCAGGGCGGCAAGCCCGACAACTCCACGATCCTCGGGCGGCCCTACGTCCTCAGCTGGATAGTCCTGACGCTCGTGCTGGCCGCTGGCGCCGCGCTCCTGGCATACCGTCGCCGGGCCAGGTCGGAACCTGTAGTTCAGGCGCGGGAGGCCTGAGGACTCGCTGCGCACCTCGTGGAGCGGTGACTCAGCGACCTAACGCCGGTGCTGAAAGGTCGCTAGGTCACCGACCGCTGGCGCTCGGAGCCGATGACGGGAATCGAACCCGCATATCTTGCTTGGGAATCGGCTCCCGGCGGTGAGGCATTCGTGCAGTTCAGCGCCTGTTTTAGCCTGATCTGACGGGTTGAACCTAGCACGCTCGACAATCGCCAGAAATCGCCACCTGATGCCGGAAGTTCCGGCACGTTCCGGCACGGCCCGTCTTCCTGGGTTCGATCGGAGGGCCGCCTACCCTCGATGGATGAAGGACTACGCGGAGGCGCTGCGCTACACGAACGAGTCGATCGCGTTCATAGAGCGAGCACTGCGGCAGGAACGGCGCCTTCAGCGTTCGTACAAGAGGCTGCAGTCAGTTGCGGTCAACACCGAGGGGTCGGCGTGGGCGCCTCCGGAGTACGGCGAAGCGGTTTCGCGATTCGAGGATCAGCTCTACTTCCTGATCGTGGTGCTTCGCCAGGTGGTTCGTGGGCGGGAACTGATGGAGCATTTCGGCTTCCCGATGCCCCAGGTCAGGCAAGCGGCCCTGATCCAGTCCTGGAGGAACATCGCAGAGCATTGGGACGACCCGCCTAAAGGTATACCCGTCCGTTCCATGAAGTCGTGGACGCAGGAGTCCGACGAGTCTCATCCAGGCCTATCGCACACAGGTGCTGGCGGAAGGCTGCGCACCGCGTCAGGGTTGAACGTCCGGAAGGTTCGAAAGGATTTGCGTGTTCTCCGCGCTGCCATCGGAGAAGTCAGCGAGGCGGAGTGGCACCACTGCTACATCACAGAAGATGAGGCGGCCGAAATTCTCGGGCTGTCGACTCAAGACTTCTTGAGTATGTCCAGTCCGCCTATGTCCATGGACTTTGAGGGTGATGTTGGAGTCAGGTATTGGCGAGAGTGGGTTGAAGCGCGTGCGGCGGGCCACCTTGCGCCGCCGAGATGGCTGGCTGAGGGATGGGTTCGCTTCCACTGACTTGTGTCGGGTCGCGCAGCAGGGCCGGCAGGGCTGGGAACGAGCCGGCAGGGCCGGGCACGAGGTCGGCGGGCACGAGGTCGGCGGGCACGAGGTCGACGGGCAGGCCGGCCAGGGAGCGCGACCAGGAGCCGTGACGGCACGGCCACGAGCACGACTAGGCACGAGCGCGACCAGGCACGAGCGCGACCAGGCACGAGCGCGACCAGGCACGAGCGCGACCAGGCACGAGGTCGGCGGGCACGAGGTCGACGGGCACCAGGTCGACGGGCACGAGGTCGACGGGCAGGCCGGCCAGGGAGCGCGACCAGGAGCCGTGACG
>NZ_JBBJMJ010000008.1:0-137852 GCF_037719875.1 Aeromicrobium sp.
CAGGCCGGCCAGGGAGCGCGACCAGGAGCCGTGACGGCACGGCCACGAGCACGACCAGGTGGAGCATGCGGCACCCAGGGGGCCGGGCCACCAGGTCGCAGCTTGCCGAGATCGGCGGGGCTCGGATCGATCGGGCGCGCTTGGTGCGGTTGCGGTTGGTATCTGTTCTTCTAGGTCGTTCGGGGAGAGATGCGGGAAGGGGCGGGGGTTCCCTGGGGCATGGTCGATGGGGAAAAACGGGCCGACCTATGAGGTGCAACAGACGCGCGAAGTTGGCCAGCGCACAGGTCGGAATGTCCTCGCTCATCAGCATGGGTGATCGCGTAGAGCACCACGCCGGCCCACAGTGGCGATCGGCCTTGACGTGGCCATTGCTACGAGGTGGGTGGATGGGACTCGCTGGGTCATGGGCCGTGCCTGTCGGTTGAGGGTGGAGCGAGAGGGCGGCGAGCGTGGTCGTGTCGTGCTGGGTGAGGGCGATGCTTCGGCAACGTGACGGACCTACCCACGCCGTGCTGGGTCCGTCGTCCTTGGCCCGCCGAAGGCGCCTACTTGTGCTGCATGTGCAGGTGGGCCGGCGAACCGACCGGGTTCCTCGGAGCCAGGTTCTCCACAGGGTGGCCGTCGCCTCGTAAGTGGTTGAGCAAGATAGACGTTTCTTCATCTGTAGGTCATGAGTAGTCCTCGGGGTGATGCTGAGCGTCATCCACTGGGTGATGGTGAACGTCATCCACTGGGTGATGCTGAGCGTCACAGCGTGGGTGATGCTGAGCGTCACCCAGTGGATTCGTTGTAGCGGGACTTGTCCACAGGTCGCAGGTTGAGGTGGTACTCAGCCTGCACACCGAGCCTGCCCCGCCGTACGCGGACGATCGCCCCCGCCACCTCCAGGCCGGCGACGACTCGGGCCACCGACCGTTTGGCGTTGGCGCGCAGTCGGTCCGCTTCGGGTGTGCCGTCGTACGCGCTGGGCATGTCGCAGCCGAGCGCGAAGGCCAGGTTTTCCCACCCAGCCCAGTAGGCGGGCGCACGAGCCTTGTCGGGTGCGACGAGGGCCATGCGCACCAGGGCGCGGTGCTCGGCGTGCGTGAGGTGCGGCCACTGCTCGAAGACGGCTTCGGCGTAGTTTGCTCCCACAGGTCAGGCCGCCAATCTTGCGCACGAGTCGGCACGTCTACCGGGCGTTGTCATGGTCGGTGCCCGATCCTGTCGGTTGTCCTAGGCCGTCGCCCACGCCGTACCACTGACGGCCGGCCCAAACACCCCATGCTGGGCGGGTGGCGGATGCTAGGTCGTCGCACTCTCGCTGCACGGGGCAGACGGCGCACACGGCTACGGCTCGGGGCACGGCTTGGCCCGACCAGTTGCGGGGGCTGAACAGTTCGGGGCACTGGCGACACGTTGCACGGGTCGTCCAGGTCGGCACTGACGGGATGACCGGAGGCGTGCTGTTCGGCGCTGACCGAATTGGGCTAGTGTTCATCGGCTCGCCACCCCGTCTCGCTTCGAGGTGATGCCACCGGTATTACGTCGGGCCGGCTCTCGGGGCCGGTAGTCCCAGTCGATGTGCTCGGCGCTGCTCACGTGGCGTCCCCCGCCCGTCGCGCGTCGGGGCTGGGGCAGATGACGTGCACGAGCGCGTCGGTCACGTACTGGACGTGCTGACCTCACAGGGATCGGCCGATGACAGGCCGCGCACTCGCCGTCGTACCGGGCGGGGAAGGTGCGTGTCTGGCTCTGCGGGAGCGGGATGACGCCTTGTCGGTATCGTCCGAGTTTGTCGCTCATCGCTTCACGTCCCGGCGTCGACCGGGCACGCGAACGGTGGAGGTCTGGGTGATGCTCGTGCGGGCCTCTAGGTACTCCGCGAGCCAGGCTGCCAGGTGGGGTGACGTGTCCCGGTAGTACACGATCACGCCGGCCGACGCGCGGAGTTTGCGAGCCAGACGATCGGCCAGAAATACCGCGATGGACGATCCTGGGCGGACCTTCACGAACCCGGCGATGAAGACAGAGACCACGGGCGGCAACGGCCGATCCACGAGAATGGTCACGCAATCGGTCGCCCGCTCGGCGGTGTGCGGGCTGCGCAGGTAGGCGCGGACGTAGGGACGGTCGAGGCGTTCCCGGTCGCCGCCCTTGCGGCCCCACTTTGCGAGGGTCGCGCCGCTCACGTTCACCGCTCGTTGGGGTGTCGGTTCGCGGCGGCTCACTGCTCGTCCGCCCGGTTGAGGTATTCCTCAATGGCTGAGACTCGGATGAGTACGCGGGCACCGACGCGGACGGATCGCAGGTGGCCGCCAGCGATGAGCCGGCGGAGGGTCGTCGCGGACACGGCATCGTCTAGGTAGGTGACTGCTTGGGGGACGGACATAAGTCGATCGGGCGTTGACTGCATTGAAATGCTTCTCCGGGTGCGGCACCGGGCACGTTTCCCCGTCGTCGGTTGGTGGCCGCGACTAGATGGGGGAACTCAGCAGAGGGGTCTCGCGCGCGTCTACGTGACTGACCGATGCCGACCCTCAGTGAAGGCCACGCGGAGTGCGTGGGCGCAGGTGACGCCGCAACAGGGCGGAACGACGTCGGAGGATGCTAGGCGACGAACGCGGCCGAATCGCGCTGGCAAGAGACCACAAATACATGGCCTGCGCGATCGCGCGGGGACAATGCCTGCGCGAAGGGCGGAGCGCTTGGAGGCCCATGGGCAACGCGAGGACCGGCGACGACGCGGAGCCGATGCGGGTCGGTTGCGGCACGGCTGAGGGCGGATCCTGCGAGGGAGAGCGCGCGGCTTACTGCGAGCGTCTGCCACGTCGACCAGGCGAGTTCTGCGCCACGGCGTCGGGCTTGAGCCTCGGCGCGGCGGAACGCGCGTGACGGGGCCGGCATGGGCATCGGCCCGCTCGATGGGTATCTGACGGGCTGGTCTCCGCGCGCGGCCCGCGTCTCGGCTAGGTCAAGGCGACGTTGAATTCTGCGTCGGGCACGACGCCATGCGACCGCACCAGCGATGCGGCCGGGGTGATCTTCGTCGAGCGAGCGCATGCCATCCCAGCGGGAGCGTCGTGTGGGTCGCACCCGGGTCTCGCCTGTCGCATCATAGTTGCAGACGCGTAGCCGTTGCGGACCGCAGTTCAGGCGTGCCCGGTAGGCGGTGAGATGGGTCAGGAGGCGTCGGGCAATGCCGGCGAGGGGCGGGAACGCGGCTGCGATCCACGCGACCATCCTGGGCGTTAGGGCCGGGGGCGGAGCGTCACCCCAGATCCTCGCGAAGTAGGCGTGCCACTCAGTGATCGCGTGATCGAGTACGCCGCGTCCCTGCCGCGTGAGGTCGCCCCGGAGGTCGTGGAGCGCGCCTGCGAGAGCTGCCGCCGGCCAGAGTTCGCCGTCGACCTCGGCCAGGTGCTTGACGCCGGCAAGCGTCGAGGTGACGTCACGGATGGTGAGCGGGTCGGGTGTGCCGGTCGAGGACATGTCGAAGGCATCCCCGTGGGTTGCTTCGTTCGTCACCTGCGCCGTCACGTGCCAGACACTTCCACCCGTTGCCGACATTTCCGGGCCGGACACGCCGTTATCTGGCACTTCATGTCGCGGTGTCACCTACAGGTTGACGCCGCTCCGCCGTGGAGGTCGAGACGGTGTCGAAGGCCGCTTGACGCTCGCTCGACTGGGCATCGGTCCACCCATGATGAAGGCCATGCGCCCACCCCGGTTCGGAGGTGGGCGCACGGCCTGTTTGTGTCGGTTGGTGCTGCTATGCGAGCGGCTGACGTCGGTGGCGGTCCCACTCGTCGGCCGCTTCGATCAGGTAGGCGGCCAACTCGCGCGCTTGGTGGCCGGTGATCTGGTCGGCCGGTGTCGCGTTGTCGGCGTGCTCGACCGTATAGGTGATGCGCAGGGGCGAGTACGAGGCCGGCCCGGTCACAGTCTCGGCCAGTTCGTCCTGGACCAGGGCTACGTGGATTGCGCTCGCACTGTCGGAGACGGTGTGGGTGTGCTGTCGGCTGAGCCCTCCGGCCTCGCGCTCGGGCAACTCGTGCTCGGTGGGGAAGGTGAGCGAAGGCGTGACGCGGCTCTCGTCGCACCAGGTGGGGCACGGGATCTGGGTCAGGTCGTCGGCCGTGGGCGGATTGGGCATGTCGGACAGTTCGTCAAAGAACGCGTCGTAACGGGTGGTCGTGGTCTCGGTCATGGTGTGCCTTTCAGTGGGTGTGTGAGGTGATGATGCTGAGTTCGTCGACGGCGGCGCTCAGTGCCTGGGCGAGCCAGGTACCGAGGTCGGCCGCCTCGTCGCCTGAGAGGTCGATCCCGCCTCCCTCAGGTGTGCCGACGTGGACGTACGGGGCTTCCAGGTGGATCGGTCCGACATCGCTGGCAGCGGTCTCGGCCTGCCCGATGTAGACGTAAAAGCCGGTGAGGGTCGGGTGCTGCGCCACACGTCGTTCGTGGTCGCGCAGGAGGCTCCCGCCGGCGGTCTCGACGTCGTACGTGTGGCCGGGTGTGAGTCGGCACCAGGCAGGGCAGGCGACCGTCACAGACGGTCCGTATCGAGTGCTCATGGGTGTTCCTTTCGGTGTGGTGACTGGGCGGTGCCGGGGTCGCGATCGCGACAGGTAACCGGGGTTACCTCGTGCTCGAGGGGCGGTGCCCGTGGCCAGGTGGTCCGGGTCGTCATGGCCGGTTGCTCCGGTGCTCGCTCGGCCTGGTCAGACGGCGTGCAGCACGTGGACAGGGCCGGCGTCGTCGGCGGCGGCGTAGACGTCGAGTGCGGCGGCCAACTCCCGGTCTCGTGCAGCACTGGCGTGCTGGTATCGCATGGCCGCGTCGAAGGTCGAGTGACCCAGCCGGTGTTTCAGCTCGGCCACGGATGCGCCGGTGTGGGCGGCCAGCGTCGCCCCGGTGTGCCGCAGGTCGTGCCACCGCAGATCGGGCCGGCCAGCGACCTGACGTGCCCGGTCGAACATGCGCGTTCGCTGAGCCATGGTGACGGGTGAGCCGTCGACGTGGGCGAACACCAGGGCATCGGGTCCGTTGCCGGTGTAGGTGTCCAGGTGCTCCCGCAGACGCGTGACGACGGACGCCGGCAGACTCACGGTACGGATGCTGGTCGGCGTCTTGGGTGGCCCGAACTTGAGGGGGTGGCCAGCGACGTCGTGCAACGCACGTTCGACACTGACCGTGCCGGCGACCAGGTCGACGTGACGTCGTGCCAGGGCGAACAGTTCGCCCGCCCGCAGAGCCGACCAGGCGGCAAGGTCGACGGCCTCAGCGAATCTCGGCGGCATGGCCGCAGCCAGGGTGGCGACCTCGACAGGGGTGGCGTGGGGACGCTCGGCGGTGTGGAACAGGCCGGCCCCCTTGAGTCGGCATGGGTTGGCCAGAATCAGACCGTCGTCGGTCGCAGCATTCAGGCAGGCTCGGAGGCCGCGATATGCCTGGACGATGACGGCCGCCGGCTGTCGGGATGGGTCAGGGTCGGGTGCAGTGGCGTCGACCGGATCGCCTGGGCGGCCGGCACGCTCCCAGGCGGCGATGAGGTCGGGTCGGAGGCGGCCAGTGTCGGGCACGCTCCATCCCTGCGAGCGGCCCCAGGCGCGGACGTGGGCGGTCTTGCCGCGCGCCGCGCGTGACCGGACGCCGCGGGCGGCCCGCTCCGCCCGCTCGGCCACCTGGGTGGCGTGTGCGGCGGCGTACCACTCGCGGACCATGCCGACCGTGACGGTGTTGAGAGGCTGCTCACCGATGTTGACGCGCACGGGGCGGCCGCCTCGGGGAGCGGGCAGCATCAGGTCGCGGTCGATCCATCGGGCCAGGGTGATCCCGTAGCCGACACGGGTAGAGGTGGCCAGGTCGGTGCGCTGGTCGATCCAGCGGCGCATGTAGTCGGCCACGGTGGCGGTGCCCAACTCGGGCGATCGCCAGACGCCGCGCACGAGGTCTGCGCGGACGGTCACCAGCCACTCGTCTGCCTCGCGCTCGCTCGGGAACGGGTGCGGCCCGGTGTGGGTGCGGCCGTGCTTGTCCTCCCAGCGCGCCTGCCAGCGGCCGGAGGGCAACTGTCGGACGGTGCCGAACGATCGACGGGCCGGCTTGCGACGTCGCGTGCTCATCGGCTCGCCTCGTGCTCGGTGGGCACGCCGCGGCGGTTGCGGTTTTGGCAGACGCGGCACATGAGTCCCAGACCGTCCGGGCGTGAGATCCAGTGTCGGGAGTCGGGCGCGTCGCGGTGGTATTTGCGAGGGCAGGTGGCGCACTCACGCGCCGCAGTGAGGTGGGTCATGGGGCTGTTTCTCCGGGGGTTTCCGGCACGTTCCGGCACGACAGCCGTCACGCACCGCGTGGAGCCCTGTTAAAGCGGGGTACCAAACCCACTCTGACCTGCGGTGATGCTGCGAGCCGATGACGGGAATCGAACCCGCATATCTTGCTTGGGAAGCAAGCGCTCTACCACTGAGCTACATCGGCGTGGTCGCCGTGACGACCGAGCCCAGCCTAGCGAACGCCGATGCGTTAGTTTCATCTCGTGCTCCTCTCCGACCGCGACATCCTCGCTGAGATCGATGCCGGGCGCGTTGCGCTCGATCCCTTCGACCGCGAGATGATCCAGCCGTCCAGCATCGACGTGCGGCTCGACAAGTACTTCCGGGTGTTCGACAACCACAAGTACCCGCACATCGACCCGGCCTCGGACCAGTCGGATCTCACCCGCGAGGTCGAGGTCGGCAATGACGAGGCGTTCATCCTGCACCCCGGGGAGTTCGTGCTCGGATCGACGTATGAGCTGGTGACCCTGCCCGATGACATCGCGGCTCGGCTCGAGGGCAAGTCATCGCTTGGCCGTCTCGGCCTGATGACGCACTCGACGGCTGGGTTCATCGACCCCGGCTTCTCGGGCCACGTGACGCTCGAGCTCGCCAACGTCGCAACGCTGCCGATCAAGCTCTATCCGGGGATGAAGATCGGCCAGGTCTGCTACTTCCGGCTCTCCTCGCCGGCCGAGAATCCCTATGGCTCGGCCAAGTACGGCTCGCGCTACCAGGGTCAGCGTGGCCCGACGGCCTCCCGCTCCCACGCCAACTTCCACCGCACCGAGATCTGAGCCGCTGACGAGGGTGACGCTGCCCGCGGAGCCCGAGCGGTCGGGTCAGAGCTCGGCGAGGCGCGGGGGGTCGGCGCCGGGGCGCGAGCAGGTGATCGCGGCGGCACCTGCGGCGTATGCGCCCAGATCCGTGAGCTCGGTGAGATCCAGCTCGTCTGCCGCCGGCCAGGAATAGGCCGAACACCACGAGAGCATCGCCGCCATGAAGGAGTCGCCGGCCCCGATCGTGTCGACGACCTCGATCGGGGGCGCCTCGACGCGGACGGCGAGGCCAGAGCTCGCCAGCACGGCGCCGTCACCTCCGAGGGTGATGGCGACCAAGGCGCCGTCCGAGGCGAGCTGCTGGGCGAGGACCCACGGATCCTCGCCGGGGAACAGGGCCGCGGCGTCCTCATCGCTCAGCTTGATGATGCTCGCGTGCGGAGCGATCGACTCGAAGACCCGTCGCCACACGGCATGATCTGGCTCGACCGAGAGGCGGACATTGGGATCGAACGACACCGGAACGCCGAGGGCGTCGGCCATGACCACGAGGTCGGCGACGAGACGGGCACCCGGGTCGAGCGCGGTGCCGAGGGAGCCGACGTGCACGACCTCGAATGCGCCGGGATCGGGCAGGGCGGCTGGTTCCCACGTCAGGTCGAAGACGTACGTCGCGCTACCGTCCGCGGCCAGCGAGGCCCGGGCCGTCGACGTACGGGCTGGGGCGGGCTCGAGGGCCTCGAGGATGACCTCGGACTCGCGCAGACCGGCCTTCAGCAACCCGCCGTAGGCATCGGGCGCGAGCTGTGTGGCCAGTCGGGTCGCGACGTCGAGCCGGGCCAGGCCGACAGCCACGTTGAACGGCGATCCGCCCGCGTGCGGCTCGGGCTCCGCGCCGTCCCGTTGGACCACATCGACGAGGGCCTCACCGACGATCAGGGCGGTCACGCCTGACGGCCGATGGTCAGGGCAGCGGACGGTGCCAGTGGCAGGTCAGGAAGCGTCAGGGCGTTGAAGGCGTGATAGGCATCGGGCCGACCGCGCCAGATGCGCGTCGTGGGACGCATCGCCTCCGAGAGCTCGTGGTGCCACGAGCCCGTCTCGTGGTCGACGTAGTAGGTGTCGATCTCCGACCACCAGCGCGAGGTCAGCCCTTCGTAGAGCGACTTGCCGGTCCAGGCGTGCAGGGCGTGGCCGGCCAGGACAGCCTCGGCGATGACCCAGTGGAAGCGCTCCGCGACGATCGGCTCGCCGTGCCAGTCGGTCGTGTAGGCCAAGCCGGGGACGTCGTCGCTGACGGTGTCCCCGACGGCCTGCGCGAAAAGCGCCTCGGCAGCCTCCTCGATCCATGGTCTCGGCGAGTCGAGACTCGCGGCGAGCTGGATCAGGAGCCTGGACCACTCGAAGGCATGCCCGGGCGTGGCGCCGAAGGGGCGGAACGGGTCGGCCCGCTGATCTTCGTTGTAGGTCGGGATCGGCGTCCAGTCATGGTCGTAGTGCTCGGGTATGCGCCAGTCGTGGGCGCGAGCGTGGATACCGATGATGCGCTCGCAGATCGACAGCGCCCGTTCGCGCCACACCGCGTCCCCCGTCACGTCGGCGGCGAAGAGGTAGGCCTCGACGGCGTGCATGTTGCTGTTGGCGCCGCGATAGTCATCGATGTCGGTCCAGTCCTCGCTGATCTCCTCGACGCAGCGGCCGGCCGTGCTGTCCCAGAACTTCTGGCCGTGGATCCGGGTCGCCTCGGCCAGCAGCTCCTCGGCGCCCTCGACCCCGGCGGCCTTGGCGCTCGACGCCGCGAGCAACACGAAGGCGTGGCCGTAGCAGCCTTTCGTGGTGTCCCGGGCTTCGCCGTCGAAGTCGACCTCGGTGAACCAGCCGCCGTTGGTGTCATCGTGGAAGAGGGTCGACAGCGCCCGTACGCCGTGGGTGGCCAGCCGTAGCGCATCCTCTTCGCCGGCGAGATGTGCCAGCGAGAAGACGTATGTCATCCGGGCGTTGATCCAGAGCTCGAGCACCTTGTCACGATCGGGTTGTCCGGAGTCGTCCAGCCAGACGAATCCGCCCTCGTCGCGCAGGGAGCTCCTGGCGAACGTCAGCAGGCTCGTGCGTGCGGTGTCCCGCCACTCGGCGCTTTCAAGATCGAGGTGGCTCATGGGCCCAACCTACCCACCGTCAGGGTGCGCTCAGGGGCCGCTGGGGGTCGCTCCCCGATGTGCCGAGGGCTTGGAGACCGCGACGCTGGGGACATGACCTCACCACTGACCGGGCAGCGATCCCCATGATCCGCGCCCAGGGACTCACCAAGACATTCGATGACAAAGTCGCGGTCAACGGGATCGACTTCACCGTCGAGCCCGGCCGTGTCACCGGCTTCCTCGGCCCCAACGGCGCCGGCAAGTCCACGACCATGCGCATGATCCTCGGCCTGGACTCCCCGACGAAGGGCACGGTGTCCGTCAACGGCCATCGATACACCTCGTCGCCCGCCCCCCTGCGAGAGATCGGTGCCCTGCTCGAGGCGCACGCGATCCATCCGGGCCGCTCCGCACGCGACCACCTCCGGTGGATGGCGGCCAGCAATGGCATCCCGACAACCCGAGTCGGTGAGGTGCTGGAGCAGGTCGGCCTCGACTCCGTGGCGGGCCAGCGTGCCGGACGATTCTCGCTCGGCATGGGTCAACGTCTCGGCATCGCCTCCGCGCTGATCGGTGATCCTCCGGTCATCGTCCTCGACGAGCCCGTCAACGGACTCGATCCGGAGGGCATCCGCTGGGTGCGTTCCTTGGCTCGTGAGCTCGCTGACGAGGGGCGTACGGTCTTCATCTCGAGCCACCTGATGTCGGAGATGGCGCTCATGGCGGACCATCTCATCGTCATCGGCCGGGGCACGATCCTGGCTGACTGCTCGATGCCGCAGTTCATGTCCGATCACGCAGCCTCATACGTCAGGGTCAAGGCGCCCCTGCTGACCGACGTCGAAGCACTCATCGTCGGCCGGGGCCTCGATGTCACGCGTACTGATGGCGAGCTCCGGGTCCAGGGGCTCGACGCCCCCGCTCTCGGCGAGCTGATCGGCAGCAACGGGCTGCTCCTGCACGAGCTGACCCTGGTGCGGTCCTCGCTCGAGGACGCCTTCATGACCCTGACGGCCGACAGTGTGGAATACCACGCGAAGGCCGCCGACGAGATCAAGGCAGGTGGCCGGCGATGAGTTCCAACATCCTCCAAGAATCCAGGGTCGAGACCCCGGTGGCCTCGCCAGTCGGGTTCGGCAAGGTCGTCCGGTCCGAGTGGATCAAGCTGTGGAGCGTCCGCTCGACGTGGTGGACCGTCGCCAGCTTGGTCATCCTCGGCGCCGGCCTCACGACGCTGCTCTGCTGGGGCAATGCCGACTGGCTTGCCAGTGACACCGCTGACGAATCCGCGGGCTCCTTCATCACGTGGGGCATGATGATCGCCCAGGTCTGCGCCGTCATCGTCGGTGTGCTTGCGGTGACCTCCGAATACGGCACCGGGATGATCCGCACGACCTTCGCCGCGACGCCCTCCCGCGGCAAGGTCATGGCGGCCAAGGCCCTCGTGGTCTCCGGCGTGATGTTCGTGACCGGCACTCTGACGGCGTTGCTCGGCTATGTCGGAGGCAACTTCTTCCTGGATCGTGAGGGCATCGGCCTGGCTCTCGAGGGTGATGTCGCTCGTGCAATGTATGGCAGCGGGCTCTTCATGGCAGGCCTCGCACTGTTCTCCATGGCGGTCGGATTCCTGGTGCGTCACACCGCCGCCGCGGTGTCGATCGTGCTGGCACTGGTGTTCGTGGTCGGCAACATGGTGATGCTGATCCCCGGTGGGTTCGGCGACTGGATCACCAAGGTCATGCCGGGCAACGCGGGCGGGGAGATCGCGACGCCGGTTTCCTTCAACCCCGATCTGATGGGTCCGTGGTCCGGCTTCGGGGTCTTCGCTCTCGAGACAGCCGTGCTGCTCGGCCTGGCCTGGGTACTCCTTCGGCGCAGGGACGCCTGACGCGGCACGGCATCGCGACTCACCGACGCGACCCCACCACCCGAGAGGGCGGCGGGGTCGCGGCTGTTCGGCCGGCTAGTTGACGACCGGAAGCGACAGGACCTGGCCCGCGGTGCCCGTCGTGATGCTGACGGCGTTGGCCGTGAGCCCGCCGCGGTAGTTGGTCGAACCGCCCGCGACGACCAGCCGCACGCTGTGGCCCTTGGCGAAGCGGTGCGCGATGCCCGGCAAGGTGACGGTGAAGGGCTGGGTGACGTCCGGTACGCGTACGGGCGCCACGAGGTTCTTGATGAGGCTGGCCTTGCCGGTCGCGTCGACGTCGAGGAGCTTGACGAACAGCACGAGCTTGCCGGTCGGCCCGCTCCCCTGGGTCAGCGCGGCAGTCGGTGAGCTGACCTGGACCTTGAGGGTCGGGGACCCCACGACGTCTGCGTTGGTGGTGAGCGGACCGGTGGTCCATGACGCCGTGGTGCCGGGGAGGTCAGTCTCGGGCAGTGGGGCTGAGCTCCCGACGACGTCGAGCGGGTCGGTCGACGTCGGTATGCCGGCAACCGGAGTGACGAAGCTCTGCGTCCCGGCTGACAGGCCTGTCGACTTCGTGGTCAGGGCCGTGCCCGAGAGGTAGTACTTCCTCGCCGTGCCGACCGGAAAGGTCGACGACGAGGCATACGCGGGGGTCGCAATGCTGGTGTAGGGCACCCAGTCTCGGAAGTAGGCAAACTCCGGGCCTGTGCTGACCGAGGAGCCCTTGAGGTAGTGGTCCAGCCAGTTCGACACACGACCGGTGACGTGCTGGGTCGCGGGATCAGGGGACCCGAAGTTGAGCTCGCCAGGCGCGTTGGGCCCGGAGTGTCCGCCACTGAACCAGATCATCTTGGTCGGGGTGCCCTGCTTCTTGAGGGCGCGATAGTTGGCGACACCCTCGTTGAGGTTGAACAGCGTGTCGTTCTGGCCCTGGATGAGCAGCGTCGGGATCGTGACCTCCGAGGTATAGCTGCTGACCGAGGCGTGCCGCAGCGCTGCGGTGGTGGGCGGGTCGACCGTTCCGGTCGCGGCCGCGGTGACGAGGGCAGGGCATACGAAGAGGGCGAAGTTGGGGCAGCCGATGAGCCGCGACGGGTCCGACCCTGTGTTCTCCACGCCGTCCGCGACCCCGAGCCCGGAGAAGCCGAGGGCCCAGATGAGCTTGGCCGCGCCGGGGGTCGAGGTCTGGACGCCGGTGGTCTGGGAGGTGTTGTTGGGCGCCAGCGAATAGGACAGGTCGCTCCAGGTGATGACCGGGATGATCGTGTCGACGCGCTTGTCGACGGCTGCGGCCGCGAACTGCACCTGTCCGCCGTACGATCCACCGACCATGCCGACCCGAGGATCGTTGGCGTCGGCGCGGCCCGCGTGGTCCGTTGCGTCGAGCTGGACGACGTCGAGCGCCGGGGCAGGGGTGGTGTGCTCGGCATCGGTGAACGCGATGCCGGTCTTGCCACCGAGGTAGCTCACGAGCTGGCTGGCTGCCTTGCCGTCCCAGTCGGGGTCGTCGAGCGTGATCTTGCAGTCCGAGCCACCGAAGCCGAGTCCCGAATAGGCCAGCACGGCATAGCCGCGGGAGGCGAACTTCTCCCCGATGCCGGCCTGGTCGTCCTTGGACCCGCCGAAACCGTGCGTCGTGAGGATCGCGGGCACGCGGCTGGCGGAGGTCGCGGTCGATGGGGTGTAGAGGTCGCCGACGATGTCGCACGTCTCTGAGCTGTTAGGACCGACCTTGACCTTGAAGTGCAGCGGCGTGACGTTGACCGTCACCTCCGCGCTGGCGCTGGTGGGTGCGGCGACCAGCGCGCCGGAGGTGAGTCCCGCGGCAACAAGTGCGAGGACGGTGCGGCTGGTACGCATGGGGCTCCCTGGGTATCTTCCCGGCAGATTCTTACCGGTGAGTAACACAACGATTCCAGTGTGTCTCAAGTCACGCCTGGCCGCACGGCGCGGCCGGGGCCGTCAGGCCCGGAATCGCTGCAAGGTCCGCATCGCGTGATAGACGACGATCGCCGCGATCGTGCCCAGTGCGATGCCCGTGAAGGTCATGTCGCCGGCAGTCAGCGTGAGGTTGCCGATCCCGATGACCAGCGCGATGGCCGCAGGATACTGGTTGACCGGCTGCGAGAAGTCGACGTGGTTGTCCATCCAGATCTTGACACCGATCAGCCCGATCAGGCCGTAGAGAGCAACGGTGACACCGCCCAGCACGCCCGAAGGGATCGTGTTGAGAACGGCACCGAACTTGGGCGAAAGGCCCAGCATGATCGCAACGATTGCGGCGACCCAGTAGGCCGCGGTGGAGAACACTCGGGTGGCGGTCATGACGCCGATGTTCTCGCCGTACGTCGTGGTCGCCGAGCCACCGCCGATCCCGGCGATCGTTGTCGCGAGACCGTCGGCGAGCAGCGCAGGTCCGGTCTTCTGGTTGAGCGACGGGTCGTCCGTCAGGTGGGCGACGCTGCGGACATGGCCGACATTCTCTGCGACGAGCACGAGGACGACTGGCAAGAAGATCGGGACAACCGACCAGGTGGCGCTGGGGGTCGTGAACTCCGGCCAGCCGACCCACGACGCGGCGCCGACCTTGTCGAAGTCCAGCAGCCCGCCGATGGCCGCGGCGGCATAACCGACCGCTACGCCGATCAGGATCGACAGCCGGGCGGCCAGACCGCGGAACGCGACGGCGACCACGATGATCGTGGTGAGGGTGATTGTCGCGATCCATGGCGAGGCCGCGTAGTTGGTGGTGGCGACCCCGGCCAGGTTGAGGCCGATGAGAGCGACGATCGCGCCGGTCACGACCGGCGGCATGAGCGCCTCGATCCATCCTGTGCCGGTGACCGTGACGATGAGCCCGACGACAGCGAGCAGCACGCCGGTGACGACGACGCCGAACAGCGCCGCAGCCATGTCATCGGACTTCATCGACGCCTGGATCGGCGCGATGAATGCGAATGACGAACCGAGATAGCTCGGCAGCCGGTTGCCGGTCAGGACGAGGAAGAGGATCGTCCCGACCCCGGAGAAGAACAGCGTCGTGGTGGGCGGGAATCCGGTCAGCAACGGGACGAGGAATGTCGCG
Organism: Aeromicrobium sp.; assembly: GCF_037719875.1. GTDB lineage: Bacteria > Actinomycetota > Actinomycetes > Propionibacteriales > Nocardioidaceae > Aeromicrobium. Next base: position 14,217 of record NZ_JBBJMJ010000008.1, read on the forward strand.
CCGAACATCGCCACGACGTGTTGTCCGCCAAAACCGATCGTCCGGGGCCACGAGAGCCGCTCACCCGGACGTACGAGGTCTCCCTCTGCGATCGTCTTTCCGTCCCCGTGCAGTGTCCAGCTCACGTCGTGTCCCCTCGATCGGTGTCCGTGCCGGTCACATCGTAGGGCGAGTCGATCAGTGGCGGAGCCGGCGCGCGATCTCTGCGGCCGTCGCGCGGACGTCGTCGACGAGCTCGCCGACCGCCTGACGGGTCTCCCAGGTGACCGCGACGGCGGCGTGGATCGTGCCGGCGTCGATGGGTGCGGCGATCGACGCGAACCCCGTCGTCACCTCGCCGTCCTCGGTGGCGAACCCGCGCTGGCGGGTCGCGGAGAGGAGCCGCCGCAGCTCGGTCGGTGACCGCGGCCCGGCGCCGGTGCGGGAGGTGAATGCCGACTTGCCGGGATAGAGCGCCGTGACCTGGGCGGCGGGGAGTGAGGCCAGGATCGCGCGACCGGACGCGGTGAGGTGGGCGGGCAGGCGTACGCCGACATCCGTGACCAGCGGGGGTCGGCCCGGCGCGCGCTCCTCGATGACATAGAGGACGTCGGCGCCGTGGAGCACCACGAGATGGGCGGAGTGACCGAGCCGGTCGACGAGTCGCGCCAGCGGGATCCGCGCGAGCCGTGCGAGCGGTTCTTGGCGGGCAAAGCCGTGCCCGACCTCCCATGCTGCGATGCCGATGCCCCAGGTCCGATCGTCGGGATAGTGGATCACGAAGTCTTCGTCGGCCATCGCGGAGAGCAGGTGGTAGGCCGAGGAGCGCGGCAGCTCAACGGCCCCGGCGATCCGGGCGGCGGAGACCGGGACGGGCTGTCCGGACAGGAAGCGGAGGACTTGCAGTGCCGCGGTCGCCGCGGGCACAGGTCTGGCCATGGCCCACTGTCTCGCATACGAGACGGGTTTGGCGAATCGGCCGTAGCCGCGGACGTGTCTGCGGGAGTGTCATGGACACATGGAACCTGTGGTTGTCGGAGTGGGCGCGATCGCGCCGGAGGACGTCGTTCGCGTTGCGCGCCACGGCCTCGCGGTTGAGCTGAGTCCGGACGCCCGCGACGCGATCAAGTGGGCCCGCCAGTGCGTCGACGACCTGGCCGCGTCAGACGTGCCGGTCTACGGCATCTCGACGGGCTTCGGGGCCCTCGCGACTCGGCACATCGAGCCCGAGCTGCGGACCCAGCTGCAGAAGAGCCTGATCCGTTCGCACGCGGCCGGTGTCGGTCCGCGCGTCGAGGACGAGACCGTGCGCGCGCTGATGCTGCTGCGGCTGTCGACCCTCGCGAGCGGGCACACGGGCGTACGGATCGAGACCGCCGAGGCATACGCATCGATGCTGAATGCCGGTCTGACGCCGATCGTCCGGGAGTACGGCAGCCTCGGCTGCTCGGGCGACCTGGCTCCCTTGGCGCACTGTGCGCTCGCGGTGATGGGGGAGGGCGAGGTCGACGACCATGGCGTCGTGCGCCCGGCGGCCGAGGCGCTCGCGGACCACGGGCTCGCGCCTGTCGAGCTCGTCGAGAAGGAAGGGCTCGCCCTGATCAACGGCACCGACGGGATGCTCGGCATGTTGGTCCTTGCGTTGCACGACCTGCGCCGGCTGCTCGACACTGCGGACCTCGCGGCCGCGATGAGCATCGAGGGTCTCATGGCGACTGATCGGGTGTTGGCCGCCGACCTGCAGGCGTTGCGCCCGCATCCCGGCCAGGCTGCGTCCGCCGCTCACATGGCGGCCCTGCTCGCAGGATCGCCGATCGTGGCGAGCCACCGGCTCGGTGATGGTCGGGTGCAGGATGCCTATTCACTGCGGTGCGCTCCCCAGGTGCACGGCGCGGCTCGCGACACGCTCGAGCACGCGGCCCTTGTCGCCGGCCGGGAGCTCGCCTCGGCGATCGACAACCCGTCCGTGCTCGATGACGGGCGGATCGAGTCGCATGGCAACTTCCACGGGGCTCCGCTGGCATACGTGCTGGACTTCCTCGCGATCCCGGTCGCCGATGTGGCGAGCATGAGCGAGCGACGTACGGATCGGTTCCTCGACGCGGCGCGAAGCCAGGGACTGCCGCCGTTCCTCGCCGACGACCCGGGCGTCGACTCAGGGCACATGATCGCGCAGTACACCCAGGCCGCGATGGTCGCCGAGCTCAAGCGGCTAGCCGCGCCGGCCAGCGTCGACTCGATCCCGTCGAGCGCGATGCAGGAGGATCATGTGTCGCTCGGCTGGTCAGCGGCGCGCAAGCTGCGTACGTCAGTCGATCTGCTGACCCGGGTGCTGGCGATCGAGATCCTGACTGCCGCGCGCGGCATCGATCTGCGAGCTCCCCTGCAGCCGGCGGACGCGACGGGTGCCGCGATCGCGCTGTTGCGCACCCGGGTTGCCGGCCCCGGCCCCGACCGCCACCTGTCGCCCGACCTCGAGGCCGCCACCGACCTCGTACGTGACGGGTCACTTCTGGACGCTGCCCACCACCGCGCTGGGAGTTACGGAATGGAGGTGACACGCCGGTGAGAACCACAAAAGTGTCACTCCCAGCGAGAGCAGAAGGAGATTCATGAGGAACATTCGAGCGGCACGTGGGAACTCCCTCACCGCGAAGTCGTGGCAGACCGAGGCGCCGATGCGCATGCTGATGAACAACCTCGACCCCGAGGTGGCGGAGCGCCCGGAAGACCTCGTGGTCTACGGCGGCACCGGCAAGGCGGCGCGGAGCTGGGAGGCGTACGACGCGATCGTCCGCACCCTGGAGACGCTCGAGGACGATGAGACGCTGCTGGTGCAGTCGGGCAAGCCGGTCGGCGTGTTCCGTACGCATGAGTGGGCCCCACGCGTGCTGATCGCCAACTCCAACCTGGTCGGCGACTGGGCGACGTGGCCGGAGTTCCGCAAGCTCGAGGCCGAGGGTCTGACGATGTATGGCCAGATGACCGCGGGATCGTGGATCTACATCGGCACGCAGGGCATCCTGCAGGGGACCTACGAGACATTCGGCGCGGTGGCCAGCAAGAGATTCGGCGGGACCCTCGCCGGCACGCTGACCCTCACCGCCGGCGCGGGCGGCATGGGTGGCGCGCAGCCGCTCGCCGTCACGATGAATGACGGCGTCGCGCTCGTGGTCGATGTCGACGAGACGCGGCTGGAGCGACGGGTCAAGCACGGATATCTCGACGAGTACTGGACCGATCTCGACGAGGCTGTCGATCGCGCCGTCACGGCCAAGGATGAAGGCCGCGCACTCTCGGTCGGGGTCCTCGGCAACGCTGCGACGGTGTTCAGTGAGCTGCTCGAGCGCGGCGTCCCGATCGACATCGTCACCGACCAGACCAGTGCCCACGACCCGCTGAGCTATCTCCCCGAAGGTGTCGCGGTCGCCGACTGGCACGCCGAGGCCGAGCGGGACCCGGCCGGATTCACCGACCGCGCCCGCACGTCGATGGCCAAGCACGTACGCGCGATGGTCGGATTCATGGATGCCGGCGCCGAGGTCTTCGACTATGGCAACTCGATCCGCGAGGAGGCTCGGCTGGGAGGGTTCGAGCGGGCCTTCGCGTTCCCCGGCTTCGTCCCGGCCTACATCCGCCCGCTCTTCTGCGAGGGCAAGGGCCCGTTCCGCTGGGCCGCATTGTCGGGCGACCCGGCCGACATCGCCGCGACCGATCGCGCGATCCTCGAGCTGTTCCCCGAGGACGAGCACCTGGCCCGCTGGATCACCAAGGCGCAGGAAAAGGTGCAGTTCGAGGGCCTGCCGGCCCGCATCTGCTGGCTGGGCTATCAGGAGCGACACCTCGCCGGCCTGCGATTCAACGAGATGGTGGCGTCGGGTGAGCTCAGCGCGCCTGTCGTGATCGGCCGCGACCACCTCGATTCGGGCTCCGTCGCGTCGCCCTACCGGGAGACCGAGTCGATGGCTGACGGGTCCGATGCGATCGCGGACTGGCCGCTGCTCAATGCGCTGCTCAACACCGCATCGGGCGCCACCTGGGTGTCGATCCATCACGGCGGCGGCGTCGGCATCGGCCGATCGATCCACTCCGGTCAGGTCCTCGTCGCCGACGGATCGGAGCTGGCCGCGCAGAAGATCGAGCGAGTGCTCGTCAACGACCCGGGCACCGGCGTCATGCGGCACGTGGATGCGGGTTATGACCGCGCTGCCGAGGTCGCGCAGGATCGTGGCCTGCGCGTCCCCATGGCGGAGGGCTGATGCTCTCGGACATCCACGCCATCGGCCGCGACCCTCGTACGGGTGGCTACCGCCGTTTCGCCTGGAGCGACGCGGACATGCTCCTTCGGGAGTGGTTCACGGGCGAAGCCGCCGTCCGCGGCATGGAGGTCGACGAGGACGGCAATGGCAACCAGTTTGCGTCGTGGGGAGGCGCTGGATCCGAGGGTGACCGCGATGCACTTCTCATCGGGTCGCACCTGGACTCGGTGCCGGACGGCGGGGCGTACGACGGACCGCTCGGCGTGGTCTCGTCGTTCGCCGCGGTCGACCAGCTGCGTGCCGAGGGATTCGTCCCGTCCCGCCCGGTCGTGATCGCGAACTTCGCGGACGAGGAGGGTGCCAGGTTCGGCATCGCCTGCGCCGGATCGCAGCTCGTGACGGGTGCCCTCGACGCGGACGAGGCGCTCGGTCTGAAGGATCGGGACGGCCAGACCCTGGCCGAGGTGATGACGGGTCGCGGACGTGACCCCCGCACGGTCGGACGTACGGACCTGCTCGACCGGATCGGCACCTTCGTCGAGCTGCATGTCGAGCAGGGCAGGTCGCTCGTCCACTCCGGAGCGGCGGTCGGCGTCGCGACGGCGATCTGGCCGCATGGTCGTTGGCGGTTCGACTTCTGTGGTGAAGCCAATCACGCCGGCGCGACACCTATGGAGGACCGCCACGATCCGATGCAGGCGTATGCCGCAACGGTCCTCGTGGCCCGCCGGCTCGCCACCGAGGCCGGTGCCCGAGCGACATTCGGCCGACTCGAGGTCGAGCCCGGCGGCACCAACGCGATTCCGTCGCGCATACGCGCGTGGCTCGACGCCCGCGCCGCCGATGAGGGGCAGCTGGAGCGCCTCGTCGACGCCCTGGTCGCGGAGGCGCAGGACGCCGCCGACGCGGACGCCACAGCGGTCACGCTGACCGCTGAGTCGGTGAGCCCGGCCGTGGCATTCGACGTGCCGCTGCGTGATCGGCTCGCGACCCTGCTCGATGCGCCCGTGCTGCCCACGGGTGCCGGCCACGATGCTGGCGTGCTGAGCGCCCACGTGCCGACCGCGATGCTGTTCGTGCGCAATCCGACGGGAGTCTCGCACTCGCCTGAGGAGTTCGCCGAGGACGCGGACTGCCGGGCCGGCGTCATCGCCCTGGCAGCCGTGGTGCGGGACCTGTCATGACGACCGTCCCCGGGTTCGCGAACTGCCACAGCCACGCATTCCATCGAGCGTTGCGCGGCCGTGTCACCGGTGCCGACTCGTTCTGGACCTGGCGTGAGCAGATGTATGCCCTTGCGGCGGTCCTGGATCCTGACCTGCTCTTCGACCTGGCTCGCGCGACATATGCCGAGATGCACCTGGCCGGAATCCGCAGCGTCGGCGAGTTCCACTACCTGCACCACCAGCCCGGCGGCACGCCGTACGACGATCCCAACGCGATGGGCGAGGCGCTGATCGCGGCGGCCCGCGAGGCCTGCATCCAGATCGCGCTGCTCGACACCTGCTATCTCTCGGCAGGCTTCGATCGACCCGTCGAGGGTGTGCAGTGCCGGTTCAGTGATGGGGACTCCGAGGCGTGGGCGAACCGCGTCGAGGCGCTCGCGGACACGCATGCCGGTGCGGACGATGTCGTGGTCGGAGCCGCGATCCACTCCGTGCGTGCGGTCCCGCGCGACCAGCTCGCGGTCGTCGCGCACGCCTTTCCGGAGGCACCGCTGCACGTCCACGTCTCGGAGCAGCCGGCGGAGAATGCCGACTGTGTCGCCGCCACCGGACTGAGTCCCGTCACCCTGCTGGCCGAGGCCGGAGCCTGGACTCCGCGCACGACCGCAGTCCATGCCACGCATCTGAGTGCCGCCGACATCGCGATCCTCGGCGACGCGCAGGCGCATACCTGTTTCTGCCCCACGACCGAGGCCGAGCTCGCCGACGGCATCGGGCCGAGCGTCGCCCTGCGCGACGCGGGAGCGAGGCTGACACTCGGCTCCGACAGCAATACGGTCATAGACATGTTCGCCGAGGCCAGAGCCGTCGAGATGCATCAGCGCCTCACCTCTGGGGTGAGAGGCGCGTGGACCGCCGAGCAGCTGTGGCACGCCGCCACCGCGGCCGGTCACGAGTCCCTGGGCTTCGCGTCGGGAGGGGTGATCGAGGTCGGCGGGTCGGTGCGCACGGCCGGTTGCGTCGAGCTGCTCTGGGCGGCCAGCGCCGAGGATGTCGTGGGTGACCGCAGCGATGTCGCCGAGCAGCTCGATGCCGCGATCGAGGCATGCTGGAGCCGCGCATGACCTCGCTGCTCGTGACCACTGTCGGCGAGCTCGTGACGTGGGATCCCGAGCGGCCGATCGTCCACGATGCGGCCTTCGTTGTCGAGGCCGGACGCGTGGCCTGGTTCGGGCGGCGTGCCGACGCGCCGGCCGCTGACGTCGTGCGGGATGTGGGCGGCGCGGCGGTCATCCCAGGCTTCGTCGACTCGCACACGCATCTGGTGTTCGGCGGCGACCGCTCTGCCGAGTTCGAGGCACGCATGACAGGCGAGCCGTATGCGGCAGGAGGCATCCGCACGACCGTCGCCGCGACCCGAGCCGCACCCGATGAGCAGCTCGCCGCGGGGGTGGCCCGGCATGTGGCGGAGATGCGTGCGCAGGGCACGACGACGGTCGAGATCAAGAGTGGCTATGGTCTGACGGTCCTTGACGAGGCGCGGTCACTGGCGATTGCGAAGGACTTCACCGACGAGACGACGTTCCTGGGCGCCCACGTGGTGCCGTCGGGAGCCGACGTCGCCTCGTACGTCGATCTGGTCACCGGTCCGATGCTCGAGAAGTGTGCACCGTATGCGCGATGGATCGATGTGTTCTGTGAGGACGGGGCGTTCGGCGAGGACGAGGCGCGGACCGTGCTCCAGGCGGGCATCTCTGCGGGACTCCTGCCACGCATCCACGCCAATCAGCTCGGCGAGGGACCGGGCGTGCGGCTCGCGGTCGAGCTCGGCGTTGCCGCCGCGGATCACTGCACCTATCTCAGCGATGCCGACGTCGATGCCCTGGCGGGGTCCGACACCGTGGCGGGGCTGCTGCCCGGAGTCGAGTTCTCCACCCGTCAGCCCTATCCGGATGCGCGGCGACTGATCGATGCCGGCGTTACGGTCTCGTTGGCCACCGACTGCAACCCCGGCAGCTCCTACACCTCGTCGATGGCGTTCTGCCTGGCCCTTGCGGTCCGCGACATGGGGATGAGCCCGCGCGAGGCCCTCTGGTCGGCGACCAAGGGCGGGGCCCGATCGCTGCGACGTGACGATGTGGGCCACCTGGCAGTGGGGGCGAAGGCCGATTATGTGGTGCTCAGAGCCCCGTCCTTCGTGCACCTGGCCTACCGCCCCGGCGTCCCGCTCGTGGCGGCCGTCGGCTGATCGGTTCCCTGTCAGTGACTCGTGACATGGACTGCCGTTGCAGGAGATTTGGTGGTTCTGATCCTTGACTGACAAGCGCGTCTCGGATAGTATCGAACATACGTTCTAGTCGATCGGGGGATCGATGATCATCGATCAGCTGTCGTCGTTACCGGATGACACGAGCGCGCTCTCGGCGTGGTCGCTGACCGATCCGGAGGTCCGTGAGCTGACCGTAGCTGTGTTTCGCGCTCGTGCCGGACTCGAGGAGCTGGCGGTGCGCCTGGCCGATGCGGCCGAGGAGCGTGGCCTGGCTCGTGAGGACGGTTGCATCTCGACCACGGCGTGGTTGTCCAAGGTCGCGGGCGTCTCCAAGCTCGAGGCGTCGAGGTTTGTCTCGCTCTCGCGGACGTTGGGCCCCGAGGTTGAGCGCACTCGGCGGGCATGGTCGCGCGGTGAGATCACGACTGAGCAGGCCAAGGTCATCGCCGTGGCCATCACGACGCTGCCCGAGTGGTTCGGGTCCGAGGAGAGGTCCGATGCCGAGGCGGTGATGCTCAGCCACTCGCCCGACCTGACGTTGGAGGAGCTGAAGCGGTTGGGCAACCACATCATCGAGGTCCTCGACCCCGACGGAGCCGACGAGATCATCGGCAAGCAGCTCGCCGATCAGGAGAAGCGCGCCTTTCTGGGCACCCGCCTCCAGCTGACCGATGGCGGTGAAGGCGTCACCCGCATCAAGGGTCAGATCCCCACCGCTCAGGCCGGCATGCTTCGCACCGCGCTGGAGGCTCTGGCGTCTCCACGTCGCCGCACGTTGCTTGACCGTGAGCAGTACGGCGGCCACGGCGACGCTGCGCTCGGTCACCCCGACCATGCCCAACGACTTGGCTGGGCCTTCGTCGAGCTCGTGGAGCATCTTCCCCAGGACAAGCTCCCCCAGGCCGGAGGCCTGCCCGCGTCCGTGACGATCGAGACCACCCTCGAGGCGCTGCGCACCGAGCTCGGCAAGGCCGGCGTCTCGTGCGGTACCGAGATCTCCGCCAGCCAGGCCCGCCGCCTCGCGTGCAACGCCCGCATCATCCCCATCGTCATGGACGGCGATTCCAAGATCCTCGACATGACCCCAGCCAAACGTCTCCACGACCGCTACGAACGGCACGCCATCGTCAAACGCGACGGCGGCTGCTGCTGGAAAGGCTGCGAACGACCACCCGCTTGGTGCGAGGTCCACCATCCCGAGCCCTACGCCGGCGGCGGCCCGACCACGGTCGACAACGGCGCCCTGTTTTGCTTCATCCACCACCACCTGCTCCACGACGCCGACTGGCACGCCCGGCTCGCCTCCGACGGCGTCATCGAGGTCATCCCACCCGAACGCATCGACGCCCAGCGCCGACCCCTACGCCACGCCCGCAACACCCGGCTCAAACCCCGCGCTGCCTGACACCAATGGCGGCCGGTGCGGCAGATGAGAGCGGACGGCTGGATTTGAACCAACGTCTTCGAACAGGAAGCCCGATGTTCTGCAATTGAACTACGTCCGCGTGACGGAGGCGGTGCTCCGTCCACACCAGCGTACCGGCGGCGCAGGAGGGGGTCTCAGCCGATCCCGTCAACGTAGAGCCAGCGTCCGGCCTGGCGCCGGAAGCTGCTGGTCTCGTGCTGGCTGCCGTTGCCGCCGGCCGAGCGATGGTAGGCCCTGAACTCGACGATGCCGGTGTCGTCGAACGGGCCGCCGCGCTCGGTCCTGAGGATGTCGAGGCGGTACCAATGACGGCCGTCGTCGAGCTCGGCTGCATCGGGACGGGTCGTCGGGTCCCACGTCGCGACGAGGTAGTCGGCGTTCCCCTCCGCGAACGCGCTGTAGCGCGATCGCATCAGCTGCTCAGCGGTCTGCGCCACGGCCGAGCCTGCGTGGAGCGGGCCGCAGCACTCCTCGTACGTCAGCCCGCTCAGGCACGGACAGCGCTTCACGACAACAGGACCGATCGGTCAGGACTTGGTCTCGTCGTCCTCGTCCTCAGGCTGGGGCTTCTCTGCGGCGGGCTCCGCATCGCCGCCTGTGGCGGCACGGCTCAGGTCGGCGCCGCTGGGGTTGGCGTCACTGAGCGAAGCGGCGTCCTCGGAGACCGGGTCTGCGGTCGACTCTGCGTCCTCGACAGCGGTGATCCCGCCGGCCTTGTCCGCCGTGTCGACTGTCTCAGCCTCTTCCTCGCGGGCGTCCTCCTCGACCGGCTCGGTCTCGTCGGGCTCAGTCTCGTCCGGTACGTCGGTGACTTCCTCAGCAGGTGAGGCGGACTCGGGCTCGGGCTCGGGTGCTGCGGTGCCGGAGTCAGCAGCCGCATCGACCCACGCCATGGCCTCGGTGTCCTCGTCGGGATTCGTCGAAGGGGCCGGGCTGTCGGCCTTGTCAGTTGCCCCGACCGTCTCGGCTTCCTCTTCGCGGGCGTCCTCCTCGACCGGCTCGGTCTCGTCCGGTGGGTCGGTGACCTCCTCGGCTGGCGACTCGTCTGGAGTCTTGGTCGCGGAGACCTCCGGCTCGTCGTCAGACTCCTCGGGCACCGACTCTGTCTCAGGGTCCGTGGTGTCCCCCGGCTCGGACTCCTCGGTGGGCGCTGAGTCCTCGGTCTCGGCTTCGGCCTTGGGCGCGGGGGTGTCGTCGCTGGGGGTCAGGTCGGTGTTGACGGGTCCGACGTTGGCCCAGGCGGCCTTCTCCTTCTCGCTGGCCTCGCGGTCGTCGACCTCGTCGGTCTCGTCGCTGGTCTCAGGCTCCTCGGCCTTCTCCGCCGGCTCCGGCTCGGCCTTGGCGCCCGCAGTGTCGGGTTCGGGCTCGGCTTCGGGCTCTTTGACCTCGGGCTCGGCTTCGACCTTGGGCTCCTCGGCCTTGGGCTCGGCCTCGGGCGCGGGGGCGTCATCGCTGGGGGTCAGGTCGGTGTTGACGGGTCCGACATTGGCCCAGGCGGCCTTCCCCTTCTCGCTGGCCTCACGGTCATCGGTGGGTTCGCCGTCGTCGTCGGCCGATGTCACGTGCTGGTCGGCTTCGTCCTTTGCCTCCGGCTCGGGCTCGTCCTTGACCTCTGACTCCGCCTCGAGGTCACCCTCATCCTTGACCGCGGGCTCGGCGGCCTCCTCGGCCTTCGACTCCTCATCGGAGCCATCTTTGTCCTCGTCGGGCAAGGCGCCGGGCTGCTCCGTTGCCTCATCGGAGCTCTCGGAAGCCTCTGCAGCCGCTCCGACGTCCTCGGTCTTGCTGATCGAGTCGGGATCGGCTTCGTCAGCGGCGTTGGGCTCGGCCTCTTCGGCCGGCTCGGTCTCGGGTGCAGGGGCCTCGGGCTTCTCCGGCTCCACCTTCTCGGGCTCCGGAGCTTCGGGCGCCGTGTCGGCCGGGCGGTCCTCGGTGCTGTCGCCCGTACGCGATCCCTTGTCGTCGACAGAGATGTTGTGCGCAGCGGCGGCGGCCTTGGCCGAGTCGCTGACACCATCGCCGCCACTGGCCGCGGCCGCGGTGGTCGCTTCGGCTTCGGCGACGACGTCGTCTGCATCACCGGCCGAAGGCCCACGCTTGACGCCGGCGAGCAGCATCTGCGCGATGTCGAGGACCTCGACCTCTTCGCGGGCTGCACCTTCGGACTGCTTGAGGGTCAGGCCGTCTGACAGCATGACGCGGCAGAACGGGCAGCCGACGGCGATCTGGTCGGCACCGGTGGCGATGGCCTCTTCGGTGCGGTTGACGTTGATCCGCGATCCGAGGGTCTCCTCCATCCACATACGGGCACCACCGGCGCCGCAGCAGAACGACTTCTCGGAGTTGCGCGGCATCTCGCTGAACTCCGCGCCAGGGATGACTGAGAGGAGCTCACGAGGTGCTTCATAGACCTGGTTGTGACGGCCAAGGAAGCACGGATCGTGGTAGGTGATCTTCTTCTTCTTGGTCTCCGCGTCGGGCGCGACCGGCGTCAGCTTGCCCTCGCGCACGAGCCGGTTGAGCAGCTGCGTGTGGTGCACGACCTCGAGCTCGACGCCGAACCCGGCGTACTCGTTCTTCAGCGTGTTGAAGCAGTGTGCGCAGGTCGAGACGACCTTCTTGACCTTGGCCTCCTTGAGCACCTCGGCGTTCTGCATCGCGAGCTGCTGGAACACGATCTCGTTGCCGGCGCGCCTCGCGGGGTCACCCGTGCAGGTCTCGCCGTCGCCGAGGACCGCGAAGGTCACACCGGCCGTGTTGAGCAGCTCGGCCACGGCTTGAGTCGTCTTCTTGGCGCGGTCTTCGTAGGCGCCGGCGCAGCCGACCCAGAACAGCCACTCGACCTCGTCGAGGTCCTCGATGTCGACGCCGACCTGCTTGACCTCGAAGTCGAGCTTCTTGGCCCAGTCCATCCGGCCCTTGGGGTCCATGCCCCATGGATTGCCCTTGCGTTCGAGCCCCTTGAAGATGTTGTTGAGCTCGGCCGGGAAGTTCGACTCCACGAGCACCTGGAACCGGCGCATGTCCTCGATGTGGTCGACGTGCTCGATGTCGACGGGGCACTGCTGCACGCAGGCTCCGCAGTTGGTGCAGGACCACAGCACATCGGGGTCGATGACGCCGTACGCCTCGGCGTTGCCGATCAGCGGTCGCTCGAGCTCAGCCTTCTGCTCGTCGGTGAGGGACTCCTCGTCCTGGCCGAGCAGGGGCAGCTTGGCGTACGCGTGATCGCGCAGGCCCATCATGAGCAGCTTGGGTGACAACGGCTTCTCGGTGTTCCACGCGGGGCACTGGCTCTGGCAGCGGCCGCACTCGGTGCAGGTCGTGAAGTCGAGGATGCCCTTCCAGGTGAAGTCCTCGACCTTGCCGACCCCGAGCTTGGCGAAGTCCTCCTCCTCGAGATCGTCCATGTCCTCGAGGTCGAGCGCCTTGCCCTTGATGTAGATCGGCTGGAGACCGCCCAGCGCGGTCGAGCCGTCGGACTCGCGCTTGAACCAGATGTTGAACCAGGCCGTGAAGCGGTGCCACGCGACACCCATCGTGATGTTGCGCGCGATCGTGATGAGCCAGGTCATCGAGATGACGATCTTGATCATCGCGATGGTGTAGACGAGCGTCTCCATCGTGTCGACGCTGAGCCCGTCCCACAGGTCGCCGAGGAAGAATGTCAGCGGGTAGTGGAAGGCGAGGTTCTCCTCGCCGTGCGCCTTCTCCAGGGCGTACTCGAGCGTGCGGAGGATGAAGCCGCACAGGACGACGGCGAAGATGATCGCCTCGACGAAGTAGGCCTGCCAGAACGTCGAGCCGAAGAAGCGGGATTTGCGGTCGAGACGCCGCGGGTGGTTCTTCTGACGGACCGCGATGAGATAGACGATGCCGATCAGGGTCAGCCACGACAGGATCTCGGCGGGCCACTCATAGACGACCCAGTGGCCAATGATCGGGAGTGCCTGGTGGGCGTCGAAGATCTGCAGGTAGGCCCCGGCGACCATCGAGGACAAGAAGATGAAGCCGGCGAACACGAACCAGTGCATGATGCCGATGGCGGTCCACTGGAGCATCCGGGTGTGGCCCAGCGTCTCCTTGAACATGTTGGCCCAGCGCGAGCCCTTGTTGTCGGTGCGTCCGATCGCCGGCTGACCGGCCCGGATCACGGCGACCATGTCTCGTACGGCCTTCACCGCCAGCGCCACCGCGACCGCGGTGATGGCCAGTGACACGACTATGGCGACGACACGCATGAGAGCCCTTTCGACCGAACAGCTGACCGTGACAGTAGGGCTGACATTAACCCGTCAGAAGTCAGGATGCTGGGTTAGGCAAGCCAAAGCGGCATGTAGTGCGGTGCAGGTCACACGCTGTCGGCGCGGCGCTCGCCTCGAACCGGGACGAGCGGGACGGCCAGCACGGGGAACAACGCGACGGCCGCGAATGCGAACCCATACCCCCGGCCCGCGACGAGGGCGCCGACGACCGGAGGGACCAGGGCCGAGGCGACGTACTGCCCGGTGTTCTGCAGTCCCATCGCGCGGCCTGACCAGTACGGTCCGCCGATCTCGGCGACGGCGGTGAAGGCCAGGCCGTTGTCGGCGACGGTCACGGCGGTCGCGATGACGATCAATGCGACCGCCAGTGGCGTGCCGGAGAGCAGGCCGAGCGTGAGCATCGTCGCCGCTGCGACCACCGCGACCGTGCGCATGGGACCAAGCCGGCTGCCGACCTGGTCGGACCACCAACCGGCGCCGATCCGGCCCGCGGCACCGACCAGCTGGGTCGAGGCGACCAGGGCGCTGGCGGCAAACGTCGACCAGCCCTTGTCGTCGATGAGCCAGACCAGCATGTAGGTCCACACCGTGAACTGCGGTACGACCAGAAGTGCCGAGGCGAGGTGGATGCGCCACAGTCGGTCGTCACGCCTGTAGGGATTGTCGAGCTGGCCGAGCTGGGCGGCTTCGTTGCGGTCAGGACGCGGGGGATCGACGATCAGCGCGACTGCCAGCAGCGTCGCGACGGCGCAGATGCCGGCGACCACGAGCAGAGTCGTCATGAGGCCGCGCGCGTCGACCAGGTTGGGGACCAGGAGCGCAGCCACCCCGACCCCGAGGGGCAGAGCGGTCTGCCTGATGCCCATCGCGGTGCCGCGCCGGTTGGCGGGGAACCAGCCGACCACGACGCGTCCGCTCGCGGAGTTGGCGCTGGCGGCGCCGACACCGCCGACAAAGAACCATGCGCCGAGGCCCACGAGCGAGTCGGCGAGGGCCGCACCGACCGCGGCGAACGTGACGATCGCGAGACCCGAGGCCATGGACGTACGTTCGCCGACCCGGTCGACGACGAAGCCCCAGATCACGAGCGACACCATCGTGCCGGCGAGTGGAGCCGCGGCGATCGTGCCGGCCTCGACGAGACTCAGGCCGCGTACGAGATGGAAGTACGGGATCAGGAACGGGGCGCCGTTGACGAAGACCGTGCCGGCGATCTGCGCGAACATCGAGATCGCGAGCAGGAGCCAACGGTTGGGGGCCACCTTCTGCTCAGCCATGTCCACATCCTGATACGAATCGTCTCAGCATACAGACTACATCGGTGAGGGGCGGGTCAGAAGTACTTCTTCATGCCGATGTGGCTGTCGACGAACCCGAGGCGCTCATAGAACCCGTGAGCCCGCACGCGCTCACGGTTGGTCGTCAGCTGCATCCGCGCGGCGCCACGCCGCCGGGCCTCGTTCTCGATGTGAGCCATCAGGGTCGCGCCGATGCCCTGCCCGCGTCTGGCCGCCGACGTTCGGACGGCCTCGACCTGGCAGTAGAGCCCGCCGTCTCCTGCCAGCATCCGCATCCAGGTGACCTGCGCGGTGCACACGACGGTCCCATCGATCTCGCCGACGAGCAGGTCCTGGTGCGCGTCGGAGCCGATCTCCTCGATCGCCGCCCGCTGGTTGTCCGAGACGGTGTCGGGCTCCTCGAAGTAGTGCTTCGAGTCCTCGCGGACCAGCACCAGGATGGCCGCGAGGTCCTCAGGGGTGGCTGGCCGGATCTGCAGGCCGCTCACTGCGGCAGAGCGCCGACCGATGCCAGAGCCTGCTTGAGCAGCCACCCGCGGCCACCCTCCATGTCCTCGAGCACCTCGGTGTCTGCGGCTTCTGCCGGTGTCAGCCAGGTCAGCTCGAGGGCATCCTGCCGAGGCTTGCACTCGCCGTTGACCGGCACGACGTAGGCCAGGGAGACCGCGTGCTGGCGCGAGTCGTGCAAGGGCGAGACTCCGGGAAACGGGAAGTACTCCGCCACCGAGAACGGCACGGTCGTGATGGGCAGCTGAGGAAATGCCGTGGGGCCGAGATCCTTCTCGAGGTTCCGCAGCAGCGCCTCACGTACCGACTCGCCGTGCATGACCCGGCCCGAGACGAGGGTGCGGGTCATCACGCCGGTGGTGGAGGAGCCACGGAGCAGGATGCCGATCGACTCGACCTGCCCGAGGGCGTCGACGCGGACCGGCACGGCCTCGACGTAGAGGATCGGGACCCGGGAGCGGGTCTCGTCGAGGGCGAAGTCCGGGAGCCAACCCGGATTGGGATCAGGAGTGCGCACGGACATTGGCCCATTGTGTCCCACGCTCGATCAGGGGTGTGACATCGTGCTCCCATCACGTTTGAACCGGGGGTCTGGGCATGATCATTTTTGGTTTTCGTTCGTCGGTCATCCAGATCGCGATGATGACCTACCTGTGCAGCCGATGCGGCAATCCCGCCGCTCACGCGTTGCGCAAGGTCGTTCGCAAGTTCACCCTCTTCTTCATCCCGTTGTTCCCGGTGAGCACGAAGTACTCGGTGCAGTGCACCTTTTGTGGCGCGGCGGCCGAGCTCACCAAGCAGGAGGTCGACGAGGCGCTGGCGCGACAGGTGACATCGCCAGCTCCTGCCGAGGTCCAGCCGTCGCCGGAGGAACCCGCCGGCGGCCAGCCGCTCAGCTAGTTTGACCCGGCCGTGCCGGCGACGGTCGCCACCATGACCCCTGCCGTGACGGCCGCCTGGGCGGCCTGAATTGCCGTGCGGACTCCTTCGCTGGCCCAGTCGCCCTCGGCGATGACCTTGGCCCGCGCCTTGGCGCGTTTGCGATCCGGCTTCTCGACGAGCAGCTTGGTCAGGTCAGCGGCGGCCAGCAGTCCGATCAATGGCCCGGTCTCGGAGTCGGCCGGCTGGTCGTGCATGAGGCTCGCCCGGATGCGGTTGACCAGGTCGTCACGCCGCGCGGTGTCCACGACCTCGTGCCGGGTCAGGGGGAACAACCCCATCAGCTTCTTGGGCCGGGTCTTCATCAGCCCCTTCGTCACGAGGGCGGCGTAGACGGTCTTGCGGCCCTGCTTGCCGAGCTTCGTGACGGCGTTCTGGGGACTCTGGCGACCGCGGTTGCGTATGCGGGCCATGGCACCCTCCAGGACGGGGTCGCTGAGCGGTGCGTGATCGCTCACGACAACCCTGGCTTTGCGCCCCTCGCCGTCGAGGTCGAGACGTCCGGACGCGACGAGGTCCAGCAGGTGTGCACCCCCCACCACCGGATCGGCCTTCATCGAGTCGAGCTGCGGCTTGCCGCTCACCGGATCGGTGACGATCAGCAGGAGGTCCTCGGCGGTGGTCATGTCCTCAACCTAACCACGATCGCCGGTGGCAGCAGGTTGGCATCCCCGGACCACGCCCGGCCCTCGACGGTGACCTCGACTGCGATGTCTGCATCGTCGGCGGAGGGCTCAAGGGCCTGTGGAAGGCCTACTATCTCGCGGAGCTCGATCGGGCCTGAACCGGCCGAGCCGGCTCGCAAGGATCGGCGACCGGTTCACCGGCCGTTGACCGTAGGCTGTGGAGCATGACCGACGAACTCGATCCCAGGCTCGTCGAGCTCGCTCATCGGATGTTCGACCTCGCCCGCGAGGGCGGCGCAGAGCAGCTCGTGGCGCATGTCGACAAGGGTGTCCCGGTCGACATGACCGATTCGTCGGGCAACACCTTGTTGATGCTGGCGGCCTATCACGGACACGGCGAGACCGTGGCTGCGCTGATCGCCCGCGGCGCTGATGTCGATCGGCTCAACGATCGCGGGCAGAGCCCGCTGGCCGGCGCGATCTTCAAGGGTGAGGACCAGGTTGTGCGCCTGCTGCTCGACGGTGGCGCCGATCTCGATGCCGGGACGCCCTCGGCCCGAGCGACGGCCGAGATGTTCGAGCGCGGTCACCTGCTCGACCCCGCGGGATAGCTGCGTCCAACGCATCTGGCAGGAATGCATCGCAACGGGGCACGTCCTCCACTGGCACGCGTAGGTCTTTTCGGCCCATGCTCGTGGCATGACGACCACCGCGCTCATCCTGATCGACGTCCAGCAGGGGTTCGACGATCCCGTGTGGGGCGAGCCCAACAACCCGGCCGCGCTCGACAACATCGCCCGGCTCGCGGCAGCCTGGCAACACGCGGGACAGCCGATCGTCGTCGTGAGGCATGACTCGGTCGAGGCCGCATCGCCGCTTCGGCCCGGCGGCCCGGGCCATGCGCTCGAGCCCGTCGTGGCTGCGGTCGACCCGGCCTTGTTCATCACCAAGACGGTCAACTCGGCCTTCCACGGCGACGAGGACCTGCACGCGTGGCTGCTGGGTCGGGAGGTCGACGGGATCGTGCTGGCGGGCATCCAGACCAACATGTGTGTGGAGACGACGGCACGGGTCGGCGGCAACCTGGGGCACCGGGTCGCCGTCGCGCTCGACGCGACTCGGACCTTCGCGCTGACCGGGCCCGACGGAGCGACGTTGAGCGCCGACGAGCTGACTCGGGCGACAGCGACCAACCTGCACGGCGGTGGTTTCGCCCGAATCGTCTCGACCGCCGAAGCGCTCGCCGAGGTCGGGGCCGGCTAGGGGTACACTCGAGCTACCAAGACAGGGGAGCGCCACGCAGAGGGCGCTGAGAGTGCGGATCAGCCGCAGACCCTTGAACCTGCTCCGGTTAATACCGGCGAAGGGAGTCACGATGAGTTCTGCAACCACGTCCACGTCCAACAAGAGGTTCGGCGGTCGCTACCGCACCATCGACCTCGTCACGATGACGACCCTTGCGGTCGCCTTCGGCGTCATCTTCTGGGGGTGGGGCAAGCTGTATGCGCCGCTGAGCGGCCTTGCGGTCTTCTCCTTCCCACCGTCAGCTGCCCTGATCGCCGGCCCCTGGTTGGCGGCCGGGATCGTCGGCGGGCTGATCATCCGAAAGCCGGGGGCCGCCTTCGGGACGGAGTTCCTGGCCGCGGCCGTCTCGAGCGTCGTGCTCGGCGGCACGGAGTGGGGCTGGACGGTGTTCGCCTCGGGCTTCTTCCAGGGTCTCGGCGCCGAGCTGATCTTTCTCCTGTTCTTCTACAAGAAGTTCGGCATCGTGGTCGCGATGCTCGCCGGTGCCGGCGCCGCGATCGTGGAGGCGTTCTACGAATGGACCCAGCCCTTCACGGCGGAGTGGGACCTGGGTTACAAGCTCGCTCACCTGGGCTTCCTGACCACGGCCGGTGTCGTCGTGGCCGGTGCCGGCGGTTGGCTGCTGGTCCGCGCGCTGGCTGAGACGGGAGTGCTGGACGCGTTCGGCGCCGGACGAGACGCCGCCGGCGAACGCTAGGTGGCTCCCCCCCCACGGGGAGAGGTGCGGTTCACCGGATTCACCTGGCGTCCGCTCGGGCGACGGGATCCGGTGGTCCGCGACCTCGACCTGCAGGTGGCGCCCGGCGAGCGGGTACTGCTGCTGGGCACGAGCGGCGCCGGCAAGTCATCGCTGCTTCACGCCCTGACCGGTGCACTGGGCACGACGATCGCAGGGGAGGTCGCCGGCCTCGCGGAGGTCGGCGGCCGTGTCGGTCTGCTCCCGCAGGATTCGGCAGACTCTGTCGTCGCCGACCGCATCGGCAGGGACGTGGCATTCGGCCCGGAAAATCTCGGCGTTCCCCGCGAGGAGATCTGGCGCCGGGTCGATGCCGCGCTCGAGGCCGTTCGATTGCCGTACGGGCGGGAGCACCTTGCTGCCGCGCTGTCCGGTGGCGAGGCTCAGCGATTGGCCCTCGCGGGGATCCTGGCCCTGGCGCCTGACGTCATGCTGCTCGATGAGCCGACGTCGATGCTCGACGGCGAGGCTGCTGCCGCCGTTCGTGACGCGGTCCTGAACGTCCGCGAAGGGCGGACACTCGTCATCGTCGAGCACCGCTTCGAGCCGTGGCTCGAGCATGTCGATCGCGTCGTGGTGCTTGCGGGGGGCAACGTCGCGTACGACGGATCGGTCGCCGAGTTCCTGTCCGGTCCGGTCCACGACGGGCTCTGGATGCCGGGCCTCCCGGCGCCGGCGCCCATGGCCGTCGACCCTGGTCTGGTTCGGCCTGAGGGAGACGTCGTCGCCCCGCGACTCGAGGCCGTCGGGGTCGAGCTCGTGACCCGGACGCTCCGAGGGAGCCAGCGCACCCACGCCCTCGACGGTCTGGATCTCGAGCTCAGCGCAGGGCGCAGCACGGCGTTGGTGGGTCCGAGCGGAGCGGGCAAGTCGACGGCGCTCGCTGTCCTCGGCGGTCTGCTCGGCCCGAGCGACGGTTCGATGCGCCCGGAGCTCCACCGGCGACGCAGCCGGGACCTGGCCCCGGATGTCGGTTGGGTCCCGCAGGTCTCCGAGCACGGATTCGTCACGCACGAGGTACGCCGCGAGGTTGCGCTGACCTCCGGCCTGGTGGGCCGAGGCGTCGTGGTGGAGGAGGTGCTCGCGGCGCTGGGCCTCGAGCACCTGGCGGGAGCCAACCCCTACCGGCTCTCTGGCGGAGAGCAACGCCGGTTGGCGCTCGCCGCTGCGCTGGCGCACCGCCCCGGCCTGGTGCTGCTGGACGAGCCCACCGTCGGCCAGGACCGGAACACGTGGGCAGCGGTGGCGGGCTGGATCGTCGCCTCCGCCCGGGAGGGGGCTGCGCTTGCGGTCTCGACCCACGACCGTGAGCTGCCTGTGGACGTACGCATCCCGATGGCGGCGGGTTCGCTCGCATGAGGTCGGTCATGACGCGGGTCAACCCGCTGGTCCTGTTGTCCGTCGGCGGATTCTCGTTCTTCGGGTCATTCTTCGTGCGCGACATCCGCACGGCGGTGATTGCACTTGCGGCATACGCCGTTGCCGGGCTGCTGCTGCTGCCGGGCTGGCGGTTTCCACTCGTCTGCCTGGCCTTCTCACTCCTCGGATCGGTGACGGTCGTCTATTCGACGTGGCGGCTGGGCAGCGGAGGACTGGAGCCGGCGATCACGCAGGGACTGCGGCTGATCGTGCTCGCGTGGCCCGGGTCGGTGGCGATCGGCTACCTCGATCCTGCGCGCCTGGGGGACCATCTCGCCCAGTCGTTGAGGCTGCCGGCCCGACCGGTCGCGGCATTCTCGGCCTCCCTGCAGCGGTTCGCATCCTTCGGCCACGCGTGGACACAGCTCGAGCGGGTGCGTCGGGTCCGCGGCCTCGGCACCACCCGCAACCCGCTCGCCAACCTGCGTTGGATCCGCGGCATGTCGTTCGCGCTCCTGGTGCACGCGATGCGCGGAGCGAGTCGATCCTCGATCGCGATGGATGCCCGGGGGTTCGCGACGGCACACGACCGATCCTGGGCTGAGGCTGCGCGCTGGACCCGTCTGGACATCGCCGCCACCGTCGGCGCAGCGGTCCTGGGAGCCGTGCCGCTCGTCGTCCTGCTCTCGACATGACCCGCGAGGTCATTGACCACATCGGCGGCCCGTGCCACCGTCGCGCATGGACCTTGTCACCGACGTCGCGCTGGTGTTCTCGGCGCTGATCCATGCCCTGCCTGTGGCCGGCGTGCTGGGGCCGTCACGGGTCGCAGCGGGGTACGACGTGCGCGTCGACGGCCCGGACCTCTCGGTCCTGCTGGTCCACCGTGCCGTGATGTTCGGGGTGCTCGCGGGTCTGCTCGTCGCCGCCGTGTGGTCCGACGACCTGCTGCCGTACGCCGTCGGGGCCACCCTCGCCAGCGACGTCGCGTTTCTCGTGGTGGTGGGTGTCATCGGGGGGATCAACCCGTCCATGAGACGTGTGGTGAGGGCCGACATCGTCTCGATCGTGCTGCTGGTGGTGGCAGCGGCAACGAGTCGGGTCGGGTGACGCTCTGGCGCGGCGGCCGTCGGGCGTACTAAGGTGCCGACTAAGCAAGCGCTTAGTTAACCGGAGGTTCCACATGGCACGCGTGTTCGACAGTCTCGATGAGTTCAAGGCAGCCGCCGGTGAGGAGCTCGGGACGAGCGACTGGGTGACGGTGACGCAAGACCAGATCAACACCTTCGCCGATGCGACCGGCGATCACCAATGGATCCACGTCGATCCCGAGCGTGCTGCGACCGGGCCCTTCGGCGGCACGATCGCCCACGGCTACCTCACGCTGGCGCTGCTGCCCGCGTTCGGCGAGCAGATCTACACGGTCAACGGCTTGGCCTTCGGCATGAACTACGGCGCCAACAAGGTGCGCTTCCCGAGTCCCGTGCCGGTCGACTCGCGGCTGCGCGCCACTGCCACGCTCAAGGAGACGTCCGACATCGCGATCGGCACCCAGTGCGTCGTCACGTTCGTGATCGAGCTCGACGGCTCGGAGAAGCCCGCCTGTGTGGCCGAGGTCGTCTTCGTCATGGCAGGTGCATGAGATGGATTTCGCCTACGACTCCAAGACCCAGGACCTGATCGGACAGATGGAGTCCTTCATGGACGAGGTCGTCTATCCGGCCGAGTCCACTGCGCACCAGCAGATGCAGGCCGCGATCAAGGAGGACACCTGGGCGCCGCCGGCGGTCCTCGAGGAGCTCAAGGCCGAGGCCAGGAAGCGTGGCCTCTGGAACTTCTTCCTCCCCGGTGACGAGGGTGCAGGGCTCACCAACCTGCAGTACGCCCCGCTCGCGGAGATCACGGGTCGCAGCATCCAGCTCGCTCCGGCTGCGGTCAACTGCGCGGCACCTGACACCGGGAACATGGAGGTGCTGCACATGTTCGGCACCCCGGAGCAGAAGGCACAGTGGCTCGAACCGTTGCTCGCGGGAGAGATCCGGTCGTCGTTCGCGATGACCGAGCCCAGGGTCGCATCGTCGGACGCCACCAACATCGAGACGTCGATCGTCAAGGACGGCGACGACTATGTCATCAACGGTCGCAAGTGGTGGATCACCGGCGCGATGAACCCCAACGCGAAGATCTTCATCGTGATGGGCAAGACCGACCCGGCCGCTGAGCGGCATCGCCAGCAGTCGATGATCCTGGTCGAGCGCGACACCCCGGGTTTCGACATCGAGCGCGGCATGCACGTATTCGGCTACAACGACCGCGACCACGGCGGCCATGCCGAGATCTCGTTCAACGACGCACGCGTGCCGGCCGGCAACCTGATCGGCGCCGAGGGAGAGGGATTCGCGATCGCGCAGGCCCGGCTCGGACCGGGACGCATACATCACTGCATGCGCTCGCTGGGCATCGCCGAGCGAGCCGTCGAGATGATGAGTCGACGCGCCCTCGACCGGGTCGCGTTCGGCAAGCCGATCGCCGACCAGGGCGTCGTGCGTGACTGGATCGCCGAGTCCCGCGTTCGGATCGAGCAGCTTCGCCTGCTGGTCCTCAAGACCGCGTGGCTGATGGACACCGCCGGCAACCGGGGCGCCCACACCGAGATCCAGGCGATCAAGATCGCGACCCCGCAGACCGTCGAGTGGATCCTCGACAAGGCGATCCAGGTGCACGGCGCCGGCGGCCTGAGCCAGGACTTCCCGCTTGCCGAGTGGTTCGCGGGGATTCGCACGCTGCGGTTCGCGGACGGGCCGGATGAGGTGCACAAGAACTCGCTGGCCCGGGCCGAGCTCAAGAAGCACCGCTGACGATGGATGTCTCCGGCGCCACCGCCATCGTCACCGGCGCGGCCAGCGGCATCGGTGAGGCCATCGCGCAACGACTGCTCGAGCGGGGCGCATCGGTCGTCATCGGTGACCTCGATGCCGATCGATTGGCCGCGACGGCCGCGCGGTTGGACGGCGATCACCCCGGTCGGATCTCGCATGTCGCCGGCGACGCGTCGGATGCCGAGCATGTCGGGGCGCTGATCACGGCGGCCGGCGAGGTGGACATGTTCGTCGCCAATGCGGGCGTCTTCAGGGGATTCGGGCTCGAGGCGACGGACGACGACTGGGCCCTCTCCTGGGATGTCAACGTCAAGGCTCATGTGGTCGCCGCCCGTGCACTGGTGCCGGGTTGGATCGAGCGTGCCGGTTCCGGTGGTCGCGGTGGGTGCTTTGTGAGCACCGCCTCGGCCGCGGGCCTGTTGACCCAGCTGGGCTCTCCGACATACTCGACGACCAAGCACGCCGTGGTCGGCTTCGCCGAGTGGCTGGCCGCGACATATGGCGACCGTGGCCTGCAGGTCTGTTGCCTGTGCCCCATGGGTGTGCGCACCGACATGCTGGTCGCGGGCGAGACGAGCGCGGACGGCGATGCCAGGCTCGGCATGAAGTCGGTCGTCAGCGCGGGTCAGACGCTCGATCCGCTCGACGTCGCCGATGTGCTGCTGGCAGCGGTCGAGTCGGGTTCATTTCTCGCCCTGCCGCACCCCGAGGTCGGCGCGATGTATGCCCACAAGGCCGCCGACACCGATCATTGGATCACCGGCATGCAGCGCTTCCGTTCCAGCCTGGAGTGACGCGTCAGGTCAGCCAGCGCGACGCGGCTCGGGTGTGGGCGGCCTTCTTGTCGGGCGTCAGCCCGTCGTACATCCGCGTCATCATCCTGGACCGGTGGTTGCCCTCGAACACCTCCCGGTGGTCGCGGACGAACGTCCAGTAGAGCCCGTCCCAGTCGTCGGTCCAGTCACCGCCCGGCAGGTCCGACATCTTGCGCAGATAGTTGCTGCCCGAGACGTACGGCTTGGTCGTGATCGCCTCGCCTGCCGCGAACTGGCTCATGGCGTAGACGTTGGGCACCATGACCCAGTCGTAGGCGTCGACGTACATCTCCATGAACCACTCGTAGACCTCCTCCGGATCGGTGCGGAGGAGGCACATCGCGTTGCCGACGACCATGAGCCGCTCGATGTGGTGGCTCCAACCGCGCTCGAGCACGCGCCCGATCACCAGGTCCACCGGCGGCAGCCCCGTCTTGGCGGTCCACCACCCCGGGTCGAGCGGCCGGGTGTGGCGAAGGCGGTTGTCCGATCGCATACGCCGGCCGAACAGCACGTAGGTCGCCCGCATGTACTCCCGCCACCCGATGACCTGCCGCACGAACCCCTCGAGCGACTGCAGGTCCACGCCGCCTGCGGCCTCCAGCGCGCGGGCCACGACATCGTGAGGCGACAGCAGCCCGATGTTGAGACCCGGCGTGATGACGGAGTGGAACAGGAACGGGTGCTCGGCGCTGACGGCGTCCTCGTAGGGGCCGAACTGGGTGAACCTCTCTGACAGGAAGGCGGCGTATGCTGCGTCGGCCTCGTCGTGGCTCGTGGGCCAATGGAACGTCGCGCCAGACCCGGGGTTGTCGGGGAACTTCTCGGCGACCCAGCTGATGGCGTCTTCGACGGCGGCGTCGCGATCGGGCCAGGGCACGGTGGGAACGGGGTGGTTGCGCGGCAGCTTCTTGCGGTTCTCGGTGTCGTACGACCAGCGCCCGCCGACTGGCTGGTCGCCGTCGACGAGGATGTCGAGGCGCTGCCGCTGCCACGAGTAGAAGTGATGCATCCGCGCGGAGTGGCTGCCGAACCAGTCGGTGATCTGGGCCCGGCTCGTCAGGAAGTTGGGTGACTCGAGGACGTCGGCGGGCCGCAACGTCAGGCTGGCGTCATTGACCGTCCTGTCGATGTCGCGCGAGAGCCAGTCGTCGACGACGTCGAAGACCGTGACCTCGGTCGGGCGCAGCCGCTGGAGCAGGGCGACGAGTCGCTCACCGGTGGTGGAGTCGCTGTCGGTCTCGATCACCTCGACGTCGAATGACGCCTCGCGGAGCCGGTCGGCGAAGCGGCGCATCGACGCGCGGTGCAGCACGAGCTTGTGCGTGTGGAACCGGTACTGCCGAAAGAACAGGTCGTCCTCGACGAGCACGAACACCGTGCCGGCCGGCGCGTCCAGGTGATCCACGAACAGTTGATGCGGGTAAATCAGTCTGACGCGTTGCTCCCGGCTCACCCTTCGACCGTACTGATGGTGAGCCTGAGCGCGACCTCAACCAGTCGTCGGGTGATGCACCGGTCTGCGTCTGGACGGCTCGTCCACAGCCGGGATTACAGTCGAAAAGACGTGTCAGTGGTGCCGTCTAGGTTGGAAGTATGTTCACCGAAGTCGCCACCGAGGACGCGCTGCGCGACGTCCGCGCACACGACTTCGGGGCCGATCCGGCGCAGGAGTGTGGCGCCAACCGGATCGATGCGATCACGGCTCTGGAGCGGGTCGTTGCCTCGGCTCGAGCTGAGCAGGCGGCGCAGATCTCAGCGTTGCATGCGGAGCGGGTCGAGGTGATGGGTCTGGGTCGTGGCGATCCGACGGTCTCGGTGATCGGCGAGGTCGCGATGGCCCGCAACGTCGGTCCCGGTGCTGCTGGCACGCAAGTCGGTGTGGCGTTGAGCCTGGAGCGGCTGCAGGCCGTGGCGGCGCTGTTCGGCGCCGGACTCGTGCCGGAGGCGGTGGTCCGCGCGGTGGTCACGGAGTCGGCGTCGCTGCATGGCGATGACAAGATCGTCCTCGACGGAGAGATCTCGGAGATGCTGCCGGGACTCACGGCCAGGCAGGCCTCGCACGCGACGGCCCGGATGGTCATCCGCCTCGACGCCGAAGCGGCGCGCGAGCGGGCTGAGCGCAACCGTGCCGATCAGCGGGTATCGATGTTTCCCGACACCGATGGCGTGGCGATCCTTCAGGTCCGGGGCCCGGCCGAGCAGATCCTCGCGACCCATCAGGCTCTGGATGCACGGGCCCGTGCCCTCAAGGCCGCCGGAGACGAGCGCACCTTGGGTCAGATCATGGTGCAGACGCTGGTCCAGCGGGTCACGGGTCTGGTTCGCCCCGATGACATCGACGTCGAGGTGCAACTCGTGATGGACGCCAAGACCCTCTTGGGCGAGGACGGCGAGCCGGTCCACCTGGTGGGCTACGGTCCGATCAGTCCTGACATCGCCGATGACCTCATCGCGCGGGCGCCCGACCCCACGATCCGACGGTTGCTGGTCGATCCCGTCGACGGCACTCTGGTGGTTCGCGACCTCAGGCGCCGCCGATTCACTGCTCCGTCCCGTAGCCACATCCGTGCCCGTGACCGGGTGTGTCGCCAGCCTGGTTGCGATCTGCAGATCCGCGACGACGACCACATCCACGCCTTTGCCGACGGAGGTCTCACCACGGCCGCGAACGGCCAGGGGCTGTGCAAGCGCTCACACACCATCAAGTCCCAACCAGGGTGGGTTGTCACCACCGAGGGCAAGGCCAACGTGTGGCAGACCCCCACCGGACACAACTATCGGTCTGACCCGCCGGCGGTCCTTCCGCGCGACGGGCCGGGCACCTCCGCCAATAGCGGGGATCACTGGCCGCGGCGGCGGTCGCTCGGCTGAATGAATGGAGTCGTGGAGCCCCTTGCCCCACGTGTGGTTGGTAGCGTCCAGCGATGAGCAAGTCCGCCGACACGGTCGATCTCAAGAAGAGTCTCGACGCGTATCAGGCCAGACGTGGCGAGTTCCGCATCCTCAACGTGCCTGCGATGCAGTACCTGATGATCGACGGGCAGGGCGACCCCAACACGTCACGGAAGTTCGCTGACGCCATCGCTACCCTCTTCCCCGTCGCATACGCGCTGAAGTTCGCCAGCAAGCGCGAGCTCGGGCGCGATCATGTCGTTGTGCCGCTGGAGGGCCCGTGGTGGCCTGTCCGAGGGTCCATGCGTGCAGACGCTGCACATCGGGGCATTCGACGAGGAAGCAGAGGTCCTGGCCCGGATGCACGACAACTTATCCCCGACAACGGTATGCGCATGACTGGCAAGCACCACGAGGTCTACCTCAGCGACTCCCGCCGGGGCTCCCCCGAGAGGCTCCGCACGATCTTGAGGCAGCCGGTCGCGCCGGTTGAGAGCGCTGGTCTCATCTAGCGCGGTGGATGCTGCGGGTCCGCCAAACGCCGATCGCTACCAACACGATCAACGCAACGTATATCCCCACGGGGCCGAGCTGGGCGCCGAGCGCAACAACGAGAATCATGAAGATGACGAACAGGACGGTCCAGTTCACGGCGATTCGTAGTGCCATTCCACGATCGTAGCCCTGCTCACCGTCCTGTGATCGCCTCGCGCATGGTCTCGGCCATGCCTGCATAGCCGGCGTCATTGGGGTGGAAGCGATCCTGCGCCAGCTTGCCCTTCCAGCTCCCGATGCTGCGGTTGCGGAAGTCCGCCACCACGATGTCGCCCGCACCGGCGGCCTCGTCGAGCAGGCGGTTGAACTCGTCAGCACCGGGGCGGCCCTCGGGCAACGTCGCGATGACCGAGCCACGAGGCAGTCGCCGCAGCAGCTCCTCGACCCGCTGGGACAGGCCGACCCGCATCCGGCGGCTGATGAGGTCGTTGCTGCCGACGATGACGGTCACCAGGTCGGGCTGGGCGCCCAGCGAGTCCATCGCCGGGATTTGTCGCTCGAGCAGGTCCGAGACGCGGCCACCCGAGACCGAGAGGTTGACGAGGCGATGATTCGGAAGGGACCCCGCGAGCTGGCCGGCCCACCCGCGGTCATACGCACCGGCACCGATGCCCTGCGCCATCGAGTCCCCGAGCACGACCCACATCGGGCCTGCCGCGGCAACCGCCAGGCGGTTGTGACGCTCCCACTCGTGGGCGTACGGCTCGACCTGCGACTGCACCTCTCGCACACCCCGCAGGAATCGCCCGGCGAGGGCGATCACCGGGCCGGTCGGGCGCCCGCTCAGGTTGGAGTAGTCGAAGGACGTCTGCGTCACGGCAACCAGTCAATCAGGGTGTGCCACGCCGGGCGTACGCTTGGCGCCGATGAGTCGACAGATCAGGCAGGGCACATGAGGGGCAGTCGCGCCTTCGCGGCAGCGGCGATCGCCGGACTGATCGTGCTGATCGCCTATGGCATCGACCGCGTGATCGGTGACGGGCTCGCACGATCTGTCGCGAGCGCAGGTCGCGTGGTCGTCGTGGTGGGTGCGGTGGTCTGCGCCGGCGTTCTCTACCAGCTCTGGAGCGTCCGCAAGCAGCACACGGGCCGTGACCACGCCGCAGTCGTCGCCGCTCTGCTCGGCGGGGCGTTCGCCGCGTCATCGTCCTTCAGCGCTCCCGCAGGACAGATCTTCGGCAACTCACTCACCGCCGCCGGCGGCGTCGCCGGGCTGGCACTGGGCCTCTACGGCTCGCGGCCGGCCCCGATCAGCACGGAAGGTCAGCACTGATGATCGAGCTCCTGACACGCACCCAGATCGACGAGATGCGACCCGCGGGCCAGTTCGTCGGCTCGGTCCTCACGGCCCTGGCCGACGCGGCCGAAGTCGGCGTCGACCTGCTGGATCTCGACGCACTGGCGCACCGGATGATCCGCGACCGCGGGGCCGAGTCCTGCTACATCGACTACCACCCCTCGTTCGGTGCGAGCCCGTTCGGCAAGGTCCTGTGCACATCGGTCAACGACGCGGTGCTGCACGGCCTGCCGCATCCCTACAAGCTGCGCGATGGCGACCTGCTGAGCCTCGACTTCGCAGTCTCCGTCGATGGCTGGGTCTGCGACTCGGCGGTGACTGTCGCGGTGGGTACTCCGCGCGAGGAGGACGTACGCCTGATCGCCCATGCCCAGGAGGCGCTGGACGCCGCGATAGCGATCGCGAGGCCCGGCAACAAGGTCGGCGACATCTCCGCCGCGATCGGTGCGGTCGGACGCTCGCACGGACTCAGGGTCAACACCCAGTTCGGCGGCCACGGCGTCGGCCGGACGATGCACGGCGATCCGCACATCCCCAACGACGGCAAGGCCGGCCGCGGGTTCCCGCTCAAGCCGGGACTCGTCATCGCGATCGAGCCGTGGTTCCTGCACACGACCGACGGGATCCGGATGGATGAGGACGGCTGGACGATTCGCAGCGCGGACGGATCGCGCGGCGCCCACGTCGAGCACACCATCGCGATCACCGAGGGCGACCCGATCGTCATGACCGCGCGCGACTGATCCGTTCAGGCGAAGCCGGGCGGGCGACGGTCACGCCAGGGAGCGGCCGCCTCGACCTGGGCGCACAGGCTGAACAGCGGCCCGTCCTCGCCCGGCAGCCCTGCGAGCATGACGCCGACCGGCAGGCCCTCAGCCGTCCAGTGCAGCGGCAGGCTGGCAGCCGGTTGCCCACTCATGTTGTAGAGCGCCGTGTAGGGCGTGAACTGAAGCTCGCGATGATGATCCTCTGCAGGATCCCCCGACTCGTTGAACCACTCCACGGGTTGCGGCGGCATGGCCAGGGTCGGGGTCAGGAAGGCGTCGTATGGCTGTAGGTCCGTGATGACCTGGCGCGTCGTCAGCTCCAGGAACTGCATCGCCCGGGAGAGGTCGACGGCGGTGGCACGCCGTCCGCGATCGCGCCAGTATCGGGTGTTGGGCCGCAGGGCAGCATCAGCCTCGGCAGGGATGGGCGCCGAGGCGATCCCGCTGGACCAGATGACGTTGAACTGCGGCTCAAGCTCCTGCGGAAAGGGATTGTCGACATCGACGACGTCATGACCCAGGGACTCGAGGACGAGGCTTGCCTGCTCCCACGCGGCGATTGACTCGCCGCTCGGCGAGATGCCCTCGAGATGGGTCCGGGACCAGCGCGCGATCCTCAGCCGGCGCGGCTCACGGCCGACCCAGGTGGCGTAGGGCACCGGTGGCTCGGGCAGCGGGCGTACGTCCCCGGGTTCGGGGTGGGCCATCGCGTCGAGCAGGGCTGCGGCGTCGCGAACCGTACGCGTGAGCGGCCCGTCTCCAGCGAGACCGCTCCAGTCCGATCCGAGCGGCCCCGCGCTGACGCGACCCCGACTCGGTTTGAAGCCAAAGATCCCGCAGGCGCTCGCGGGTATGCGGATCGAGCCGCCACCGTCGCTGCCCGGTGCGAGGGGGACCAGGCCCGCCGCCACGGCCGCAGCCGCGCCACCGCTCGATCCGCCGGCGTTGCGAGTCGTGTCCCAGGGCGTGCGGGCCGGGCCGACCAGGTCGTTGTCGGTGTAGGAGGAGAGGCCGAACTCGGGAGCGTTGGTCTTGCCGAGGCTGATGAAGCCTGCCTGTTCCACGAGGTCGACGACGTAGGCGTTGACGGGTGGCACGAAGTCGCGCATCGCGGCAGAACCCATCGAGGTGCGGGTGTCCTTGGTGAATGTCAGGTCCTTGAACGCGGTCGGCACCCCGGCATACGGGGGCGCGGCGCCACCAGCGATGCGCTCGTCAGCCTCCGCCGCGCGCATGAGCGCCTGATCGGCGGTCACCGTCACGAATGCGCCGAGGGTCCCGTCGTGGGCGGCGATGCGATCGAGGTGGTGCCGCACGAGCTCGACCGACGACACCTCCCGCGCACGAAGGGCCGCTGCCTGCGCGGTCGCGTCGAGCTCGTGGAGTTGCGTCATTGCATGAGCGTAGGCCTCCGTAGAATCGGGGTGTGGCCACGCCCAAAGTCCTGCTCTTCTATGTCTTCACCCCATTGGCCGACCCCGAGGCGATCCGGCTCTGGCAGCACACGCTCTGCGACTCACTCGGTGTGCGCGGTCGCATCATCATCTCCAAGGACGGCATCAACGCGACGCTCGGTGGCGATGTCATCGACCTCAAGAAGTATGTCCGTGGCACACGCGCCTACGCCGCGTTCAAGGAGATCGACTTCAAGTGGAGCGAGGGTCGCGCGCTCGAGGACGGCAGCACCGCCGACTTCCCGCGCCTCAGCGTCAAGGTGCGCGATGAGCTCGTGACCTTCGGCGCCCCAGGTGAGCTCGAGGTCGACGCCGGTGGTGTCGTCAATGGCGGTACGCATCTGAGCCCCGCCGACCTGCACGCCCTGGTCGAGGCCAAGGATGTCGTGTTCTTCGACGGGCGCAACCAGATCGAGTCGACGATCGGGCATTTCGCCGGAGCGGTCCGGCCGCCGGTGGAGACCACCCGCGAGTTCGTCGCCGCCTTGGACAGTGGGGCCTATGACCACCTCAAGGACCAGCCTGTGGTCACCTATTGCACCGGCGGGATCCGCTGCGAGGTGCTCACGCCGTTGATGAAGAGTCGTGGTTTCCAGGAGGTCTATCAGCTCGATGGCGGCATCGCGACCTACGGTGAGGCATTCGGCGACGACGGACTCTGGGAGGGTTCGCTCTACGTCTTCGACGACCGCATCACGATGGACTTCTCCAATCACGCCGAGCTCGTCGGGAGCTGCGACTCGTGCGAGGAGCCGACCAATCGCGTCGTCGACTGCGGAGACGTCTCGTGCGTACGCCAGATGGTGAGGTGCCAGGGGTGCTCCGTCGGGGCTCCGGGTTGTGACGAGCACTCGGTTCGTGCGTGAGCCCTACGAGGGACTGATCAGCCGGATCAACCCGACGACGTCGTCGACGACTCCGCGCACGCCCGGCAGTCGGGCCAGGCGCAGCATCCGGTCGATGATCGGGACGGACTGGTCGACCAGATCCCGGGTCTGCCGCTGACCCGGGCTGGTGTCATGCACCCAGAACAGCACGATCCCCATCTGCAGGAGCCAGAGCAGCTCGGGCAGCTCGGCCCGCAGGTCCTTCGCGAGCTTGAGGTCGGACCCGTCGACGACCCGCCTGTGCAGCTGGATCGCCGCCTCCCGGGCCGCCGCGGACTCCTCGCTGAACGGGGAGAGCGGGCTGCTCGGCTCGGCGGCATTCTTGAAGAACTTCCCGGCGAACTCGTGATAGGGCTCGGCGACGTCGACCCACGCCAGGAGCACGCCGCGCAGTCGGCCGGTGAAGTCGGTCTCACCTGCGAGCGGGATCTCAGCGGCGTCGGCGTGGGCATGCTGGATCTGGTCGTAGTACGCCTGGATCAGGTGTTCCTTGGACGAGAAGTAGTAGTAGGCATTGCCTACCGAGACGCCAGCCTCGTCGGCAATCGCGCGCATCGTGGCCTGGTCATAACCGCCAGACCGGAACAGCCGCATCGCCGCATCGATGATCGACTGCCTGGTCTGCTCGGCCTTGGTCGAGCGGGAGGGTGTCTCGGTCACGGTCGCCAATCTAGCCGCCACCGGCCGCTCAGCGCCGGGGCGCCGGCGGGTACTGGGCGTACGGCGGCTGCGCAGGAGCCTGCTGCACGAGCTGGCTGCGCAGCGCGTCGTTGCGTCCGCGGCGGCGCATCGAGGAGAACACCATGACGTTGACGAAGTGGACGACGCCGAGGACCAGCATCACGACGCCGACCTTGACGCTCAACGTCTCGAACATCCCCGTGAGGTCGACGACCTCACCTCCGCCGCGGAGGTAGAGGATCACGAAACCGAGGTTGAGCAGGTAGAAGTCGACGACCAGCAACGTGTTGACCGCATCGGCAAGCTCGCGATTGCTGTCAAAGACATCGGCGAGGAAGACCCGGCCGTTGTGGGACAGCGTCGAGGCCACCCACACCGTGATCGGCACGGCGAAGAGAAGGTAGGCGACGTAGGTGGCGACGGTCCAGCTCATGGTGACTCCGATATTTGAACGTGTTCAACTCTGACTATCCAGACCCTAGTCGAAGTTCTGAACGTGTTCAACTTCGCTTCCGGAGCGAGAAAGTATGAGCCGTGTCGAAATCGGCCTGTCCCGGTCGACGTAGGGGTGAAAGGCTGGCCCGGACCGGCCGCCACCGACACCAGGAGACATCATGCGATTCCTCAGCTACATCGAGTCCGATCCCTCCCAGCCGTGGGGCCCCCGCCGGAACTGTTCGAGGCCATCGGCGCTTTCGGCGCCGAAGCCTTCGCCGCTGGTGTGGCCGTCGATCAAGGCGGCCTCGCCGCGATCGAGAGCAGCCCGCACATCCGCGTCTCGGGCGGAACGATGACGATCACCGACGGCCCGTTCGCGGAGGCCAAGGAGGTCATCGGCGGCTACGGCATGTACCAGGTCCGTTCCGTCGAGGAGGCGGTCGAGTGGTCCCGCCGCTTCATGCAGATCCACCTCGACACGTGGCCCGGCTTCGAGGGCACGAGTGTTGTCCGGCAGGTCTTCGGCCCCGACGATTCTGAGGCCTGAGATGCGATACGTCGTGCTGATCCATGTCGACGAGAACGTCAGTGAGGAGCCTCCGGCCGGGCTGATCGACGCCATGTTCGCCCATGTGGCCGACCAGCGTCACGCGAAGGTCGTCACCGATGCCGGCTTGAAGCCGACATCGGCCGCGATCCGGGTCGCGTCACGGGGCGGCAAGGTCATGATGACCGACGGCCCGTTCGCGGAGGCCAAGGAGGTTGTCGGCGGATTCATGCTGATCCAGGCGGCGACGGCCGAGGATGCCGTGGCGTGGACACGCGGTTTCGTGGACCTGCATGCCGAGCACTGGCCGGGGCTCGAGGTGGTCACCGAGCTGCGGCAGGTGGCCGGCAGTCTCACAAACAATTGACCAGGATCCTTTGTCGGAGGAGTACCTGCCGCCGTGCGGCGGTGGTGGTTGGATCAGTGTCATGACCGATCCCGACCTCCACCGCTCGGTCGAGGCGATCTGGCGACTGGAGTCTGCCCGCCTCATCGCGGCGCTGGTCCGGATCACCCACGATGTCGCACTGGCGGAGGATCTTGCCCAGGACGCCCTTGAGGCGGCTCTCGCGCAGTGGCCCGAGACCGGACTGCCGACCAACCCGGGTGCCTGGCTCATGGCCGTGGCCAAGCGTCGTGCCATTGACGGATTCCGGCGGCGCGAGCGTCAGGACCGGGCCTATGGCGAGCTCGAGCAGCGGAAGGAGGACATCGTGGCCGGCATCGAGTCATCGATCGACCACGTCGAGGACGACGTGCTGCGGCTGATGTTCATCTGTTGCCACCCGGCACTGTCCTCGGATGCCCAGATCACTCTGACCTTGCGGCTGCTCGCCGGGCTGACGACCAAGGAGATCGCCCGAGCGTTCCTGGCGGCGGAGCCTGCGATCGGTGCCCGGATCACCCGCGCCAAGAAGACCTTGGCCGAGGTCGGCGCTCCCATGGAGGAGCCGGCAGAGGACGAACGCGTCGAGCGCACGTCAGCCGTGCTCGGAGTCCTCTACCTGCTGTTCAACGAGGGCTACTCGGCCACAGAAGGTGACGACTGGCTGCGCCCCGCGCTGTGCGACGAGGCCGTCCGGCTGGGGCGGATTCTCGCCACGCTGTCGCCACATGACCCCGAGGTCCACGGCCTCGTCGCCCTGATGGAGATCCAGTCATCGCGGGCGGCGGCCCGCACCGACGCCGGCGGAAGACCGGTCCTGCTGCTGGATCAGGATCGCTCACGCTGGGACGCCCTTTCGGTGCATCGCGGACTTGCTGCCCTCGAGCGCGCCCAGGCGCTCGGCCGAGCCCCGGGTCCGTACGTTCTGCAGGCCGGCATCGCGGCCTGCCACGCGCGGGCGCGCACCGCCGAGGAGACCGACTGGGCCCGTATCGCTGCGCTCTATCAATCCCTCGCGATCCTCTCCGGATCCGCGGTCGTGGAGCTCAACCGGGCCGTGGCCCTGTCGATGTCCGAGGGTCCCGCGGCCGGGCTCGCGCTGGTGGACCAGCTCCTGGACGCACCCGCGCTGAAGGGCTATCACCTGCTGCCGAGCGTGCGAGGAGACCTGCTCGCGAAGCTCGGGCGAGCTGATGAGGCGCGCGCGGAGCTCGACCGTGCCGCGTCGTTGACCCGCAACGAGCGGGAGCGGTCGCTCCTGCTGCAGCGGGCTGCCGATCTGACTGACTGAGCGGTAGATCGCGCGGGCTAGTTGCGGTCGTACTCCGCGACATCGGTGTCGGACTCGCGGCCGTATGTCCGCTGCATCGCAACGTTGAGGGACGAGACCATGTGCGCGATGATGACCGCGACGAAGTCGTTGACCTGACCGCGCGCATGGGATGTCGGCTCGGGCTCGAGGTCGTCCACAGCAAGTGCCAAGGAACGCTCACTGTCGGCCCGGGTGAGCAGGATCGTCGACGGGTCCGTCCCGGGGTCCGACACCCATACGGCGACGCGGGTCTCCACGGTCGCCTCGGGGACGTCGCGGGAGCGTGCGAGCACGTGAGTCGTGATGACCCCCGATGTCGGCGCGCAATAGCCCTCGGGCGGTGACACGGCATGGACGCCGTGGCTGTCGACCTCGATCTCGGCCAGGTGTGCGATCTCACGGGAGATCTGCCGCGAAGCCGTCACAGTGACGAGCTCGTGCGCGGTGCGCGCGAGGGCGTCAGTGCGGTCTTCGGGACTCTCGGTCATCCCGTCAGACTAGGCCCATCGCGGCTCGTGCGCGCCGTAGGTCGATCAGGAGGCCCACTTCCAGCTCGCGAGGATCGCCTCGCTCACCGAGTCGCGCTGCGCCTCCGGCACCGTGTCGCTGAAGGACACCGTCACGATATAGCCGGCCTCGCCGTGCCCGACGGCATATTGCTCGGTGCGATATTGCGAATCGGTGAGGTCGAACGTCGCCTCGGCGTGCACCGCCTCCTCGCCGTCGATGTCGAACCGTTCCTCGATCAGGACATCACTCGCGTCGGCATCCTGATCGAGGACTGCCAGCATCGCGTCTTCTCGCGCATCGCTGTCCAGGCCCGCCATGCTGTCGTCGCGCACGACGTTGACGTTGTCGCTGAAGCCGTCGAGATCTCCCAGGTCGATGGCAAGCGACAGGGCCCTCGTCTGCTCGGATGCCTCCCACCCCGGCGGCGCGGTGAAGGTGAACTCGTCATTGGTGATCGTCTTGCCCTCCACCGGCCCCGTCGTCGTCGGGCCGGCCGCCGTGACCGTGTCATCGGTCGGGGACGCACCCGGCTCGTCGGATCCGCCCTTGCAGGCTGCGGTCGCCGCCGCGAGGGCGATGACGATCACGGTGAGACGTACGAGCGAATCCATGCCGCCGAACGTATCGCGAATCGAAGACAGAAGACCGGAATGTTTCGCGGCTGGACAAAGTTGATAGGGTTAGGCTCAAGTCAGTTGACACACATTCTTGAAGTCTCCACACGTACTCAACAAGCAGGAGGAAACACCATGGCCAGAGCGGTCGGAATTGACCTCGGTACGACCAACTCGGTTGTCGCCGTGCTCGAAGGTGGCGAGCCCACCGTCATCGCCAACGCCGAGGGCGCACGGACGACCCCATCGGTCGTCGCATTCGCCAAGGACGGCGAGGTGCTTGCTGGCGAGGTCGCCAAGCGTCAGGGCGTGACGAACGTTGACCGCACGGTCCGTTCGGTCAAGCGTCACATGGGCACTGACTGGTCCGTCGACATCGACGGCAAGTCGTTCAACCCCCAGCAGATCTCGGCCTTCATCCTGCAGAAGCTCAAGCGGGACGCCGAGGCCTACCTCGGTGAGCCGGTCACCGACGCGGTCATCACCGTGCCGGCCTACTTCAACGACCACCAGCGACAGGCGACCAAGGAAGCCGGTGAGATCGCCGGCCTCAACGTCAGCCGCATCATCAACGAGCCCACTGCGGCCGCACTCGCATACGGCCTCGACAAGGGCGACGACCAGACGATCCTCGTGTTCGACCTCGGCGGCGGCACGTTCGACGTGTCCCTGCTCGAGATCGGTGACGGCGTCATCGAGGTCAAGGCGACCAGCGGCGACAACCACCTCGGTGGTGACGACTGGGACGAGAAGATCGTCGAGTGGATCGTCACGAAGTTCAAGAGCACCACGGGTCTTGACCTGACGAAGGACAAGATGGCCATGCCGCGTGTCCGTGAGGCGGCCGAGCGCGCCAAGATCGAGCTCTCCAGCTCGTCCTCGACGTCGATCAACCTGCCCTACATCACCGTCGACTCCGACAAGAACCCCGTGTTCCTCGACGAGACGCTGAGCCGCTCGGAGTTCGAGAAGATCACCGCGGACCTGCTGGCGCGCACCAAAGCGCCGTTCAACAGCGTGATCAAGGATGCCGGCCTCCCGCTCACCGCGATCGACCATGTCGTCATGGTCGGCGGCTCGACCCGTATGCCCGCCGTCAGCGCCCTCGTCAAGGAGCTGACCGGAGGCAAGGAGCCCAACAAGGGCGTCAACCCCGACGAGGTCGTCGCGATCGGCGCCAGCCTCCAGGCCGGCGTCCTGAAGGGCGAGGTCAAGGATGTCCTGCTGCTCGACGTCACTCCGCTGAGCCTCGGCATCGAGACCAAGGGCGGCGTCATGACCAAGCTCATCGAGCGCAACACGACGATCCCGACCAAGCGGTCCGAGGTCTTCACGACGGCCGACGACAACCAGCCCTCCGTGGCGATCCAGGTCTACCAGGGTGAGCGCGAGATGGCGGCGGGCAACCAGCTGCTGGCAACGTTCGAGCTCACCGGGCTGCCCCCCGCCCCGCGCGGGGTACCGCAGATCGAGGTCACCTTCGACATCGACGCCAACGGCATCGTCAACGTCTCGGCCAAGGATCGTGGCACCGGCAAGGAGCAGTCGATGACGATCACCGGCGGCTCGGCGCTGTCCAAGGACGACATCGACAAGATGGTCAAGGACGCCGAGCAGTACGCCGAGGATGACCGCAAGCGCCGCGAAGAGGTCGAGACCCGCAACCAGGCCGAGTCGCTGGCCCACTCCACCGAGAAGTTCCTCGCGGAGAACGGCGACAAGGTCGGTGACGAGGTCAAGACCGAGGTGCAGGCCGACCTCGACGCCCTCAACGAGGCGCTCAAGGGCGATGCGCCGGACGCCGTGCAGGCTGCGGTCACCAAGCTCGGTGAGTCCAGCTCCAAGATGGGCGAGGCGATGTATGCCGCCGCTGCCGCCGAGGCCCAGGCCGCCGGTGGTGAGGCGGGAGCGCCGACGGACACGGCGGACGATGACGATGACGTCGTCGAGGCCGAGATCGTCGACGAGGACATCGCGGACGACGCAGACAAGAAGGAGGGCGGGAAGTGACCGACCCTGACGGGTCGGTCCCCGAGGACGAGGTGGTCGAGCCGGCGGAGGACACTCCGCCGGCCGACGCCCCGGCCGCACCCGAGCCACCGACCCTCGAGGAGCAGCTGGCCGAGCGCACGCTCGACCTGCAGCGCCTCCAGGCCGAATACGTCAACTACAAGCGACGCGTCGACCGCGACCGCGAGCTCGTACGCGCTCAGGGCGAGGTCGCCGTGCTCCAGTCGCTGCTGACGGTGCTCGACGACATCTCCCGGGCCGCCGATCACGGCGAGCTCGAGGGCGGATTCAAGGCCGTGGCCGATGCCCTGCAGCAGGCCGTGGCCAAGCACCGGCTCGAGGCGTTCGGCATCAAGGGCGAGGCATTCGACCCGTCGCTGCATGAGGCGGTGTTCCACGCCGGTGAGTCCGCCGAGGTCGACACGACATCGGTCGACAGCGTCATGCGTACCGGTTACCGGGTCGGCGATCGGGTGCTTCGGCCCGCGACCGTCGGCGTGGTGGATCCCGCAGCAGCGGTTCCGAGCGGCACTGAGCCGGCAACCGAGCCTTCGGACCAGTCGAGCGACGAATGAGTCCCGGGGCCAGTGACTGGGCGACGAAGGACTTCTACAAGGTCCTCGGAGTCAAGAAGGACGCGTCCCAGGACGAGATCAAGAAGTCCTATCGCAAGCTCGCTCGCGACAACCACCCCGACTCCAACCCGGGCAACAACGCGGCCGAGGAGCGCTTCAAGGAGATCTCCGAGGCCTACGCGGTCTTGTCGTCCAAGGACAAACGCAAGGAATATGACGAGCAGCGCACGCTGTTCGGCCAGTTCCGTGGTGGTGGGCCCGGCTACCGCCCACCCGGCGGCCCGGGCCAGCCCGACTTCGATGTCAGCGATCTCTTCGGTGGACTGTTCGGCGGCCGAGCGCGAGGACGTCAGCGTCAGCCGCAGGCCCGCAAGGGCGACGACCTCGAGACCGAGGCGACGATCACCTTCGAGCAGGCCGTCGAGGGCGCAACCCTGCCGCTGCGGATGACCAGCGATGAGGCCTGCACCCATTGCCATGGCACCGGCGCCAGGCCCGGCACCGTGCCCAAGGTGTGTGGCAAGTGCCAGGGCAGCGGCATGCAGACCGGTGCCGCCGGTGGCGTGTTTGCCATGACCGAGCCATGTGACCAGTGCCGGGGGCGCGGGCTCATGGTCGAGCATCCGTGCGACATCTGCCGCGGGTCCGGTCGTGCCCCGTCCAGCCGTACGCTCAACGTCGGGGTGCCTGCCGGGGTCAAGGACGGGCAACGCATCCGACTCAAGGGCAAGGGCGCCAAGGGTGACGCCGGAGGCCCTGCCGGTGACTTGTTCCTCGTCGTGCACGTCGAGCCGCACCAGCTGTTCGGGCGCCGGGGCGACCATCTCACGATCACAGTGCCGGTGACGTTTGACGAGGTCGCGCTCGGCACGCAGATCCAGGTTCCGACGCTCGAGGGACCGCCCGTACGCATCAAGCTCCCTGCCGGCACGCCCAACGGACGAACATTCCGGGCGAGCGGCAAGGGGGCGGCTCGGAGGTCAGGCGGCCGGGGTGACCTCCTGGTCACGGTCGACGTGCAGGTGCCGGTCGAGCTCACCGACGAGGCCAGGGCCGCACTCGAGACCTTGCGCGACCTCCGCGGCACGGCGTCGCCACGTGATGGACTCTTCGAGGTGGTGACCAAATGACACCGAACCTCCCGGGTGCCGGAGGAGGATTCGTCCCCCCTGGGCCGGAAGCCAAGGTCTTCGTGATCAGTGTGGCGGCCGAGCTCTCCGGGCTGCACCCGCAGACCCTGCGCACCTATGACCGGCTGGGCCTGGTGGCCCCCGGGCGTACTGGTGGCGGCGGGCGCCGCTACTCGTTGCGTGACGTCGAGCTGCTGCGCACGGTCGCTCGGCTGACTGCCGAGGGGCTCGGCCTGGAGGGCGTCAAGCGGGTCATCGACCTGGAGAATCAGGTGCTCGCCCTGCGTGAGCGGGTCGCCGAGCTGCAGGCCGAGCTGGCCCAGGCCAGGTTGCCGCAGAACCTCCCGGCGCTGATCGCAGACCAGCATGTCGTGATCTGGCACAAGAAACGGCGCTGACGTTTCGGCGATTCCCCTGTCTGAGTGCGGGGAGCAGATACGTTGTCTCCCGAACACCCAACCAAGGAGATTGCATGACTGATCCGTACGCCGCCGCAGCACCGCAGAGCACCGGTGGCGCATTCGCCAGCTGGGGTGCGCGATTCGCCGCCCTGTTGATCGATGCGATCCCGACGATTGTGGTGTTCTTCCTCGCCGCGACGCTCTTCGGGACGAGCGAGACCTCGGACGGCGGCGCGTCGTTCCAGCTGCAAGGGGGTGGGGCACTGCTCTACTTCGCCTTCCTGATCGGTTGGTTCGTCTTCAACGTCCTCTATCTTCAGGGCACCAAGGGCCAGACGATTGGTAAGAAAGTTCTGGGCATCGGGATCTATCGGGTCGGCACGAGCGAGCCCCTCGGGATGGGCATGACATTCGTCCGCCAGCTCGCCCACATCCTCGACGCGCTCCCCTGCTACCTCGGGTTCCTGTGGCCGCTGTGGGACAAGGAGAATCGCACGTTCGCCGACATGCTGCTGTCGTCGCGCTCCTACAAGGTCTAGTCCCGTCGCCCATCGGAGGACCGCATGGCAGACATCTCGAAGCGTCCGTTCGCCAGCCACCTGAGGTCGGATCCGACCTCATTTGTGCTGCAGCTCAAGTCGGGACGGGTCAAGCGTTCCGGAGCCGGAGTCTCGTTCTGGTTTCGACCGAGCACGGCGGCGCTCGCCGAGGTGCCGCTCGACGATCGCGAGCAGGCGCTGATGTTTCAGGCCCGTACTTCGGATTTCCAGATGGTGTCGGTCCAGGCGACCGTGACCTACCGAGTGTCCGATCCGGCGGTGGCGTCGACGCGCATCGACTTTGGCATCAACCCCCGTACTGGGCAGTGGAACGCCCGGCCGCTCGAACGACTCGGTGGGCTCCTGACAGAGCTGGCCCAGCAGCCCGCGCTGGAGTATCTCGCCGGGATTCCGTTGGCCGAGGCGTTGTCCCATGGCATCGGTCCCGTACGCCAGCGGGTCGCTGAGCAGCTCGCTGATGATCAACGACTCTTCGAGCGGGGCCTGTCGGTCACCGACGTGCGGGTCGTCGCGATTCGCGCCGAGGCCGAGCTTGAGCGAGCCTTGCAAACTCCCACACGCGAACTGGTGCAGCGGGAGGCCGATCGGGCAACGTTCGAGCGACGAGCGGCTGCAGTCGAGAGCGAGCGGGCGATCGCCGAGAACGAGCTGCAGAACCAGATCGAGCTGGCGCGTCGTGAGGAGGAGCTCGTCGTCCAGCGCGGTCAGAATGAGCGCAAGCGGTCCCGTGAGCAGGCCGAGGCGGACAAGATCGCCACGACGTCGCAGGCCGAGAGGCAGGGACTGCTGGCCAAGGCGGACGCGGATCGGACCCGAGAGCTCGGTGAGGCGGAGGCGGCGGCCGAGATCTCGAAGTTCGCGGCGTATACCGGAATCGATCAGGACAAGCTCCTGGCGCTCGCGGTGCGAGAGCTGGCTGCCAACGTCCCCCCAATCACGCATCTCAGCGTGGCGCCCGAGGTGCTCGGGCAGCTGCTCACTCGCTTCGCCGACGGGCAGGAGTCGCCAGATACGGTGACCGAATGAGCCTTCGGCCTCGCGCCGTCGTGGTTCATCGGCGCTCGGAGTACGACGACCTGGTCGCCCGCCACGGCACGCACGGTCAGGCCGAGTTCTACCTTTCGCAACGCGGAAGGGACATCGCCGAGGTGCAGGATCGGCATGCCGCCCTCGACTCCGCGATGGCCGGTGTCTCGGCAGGCATACCGGCGCAGTGGCGCCGGACCGAGGTCGAGCGGGCCGAGCTCGACCGGTTCGTGTTCGGCCCCGAGGACGTCATCGTCGCCGTCGGCCAGGACGGGCTGGTGGCCAACGTGGCGAAGTACCTCGCCGGACAACCCGTCGTCGGGGTCAACCCGGAGCCGCAGTGGAATCCCGGGATCCTCGTCCCACACGCGCCCTCTGGGGCGGGACGGGCGATGGTCGCCTGCGTCGCGGGTGCTGCGCGCATCGAGGAGCGCACGATGGTGGAGGCGGTGACCGATGATGGCCAGGAGCTGCGCGCCCTCAACGAGGTCTTCATCGGGCACCCGACCCACCAGTCATCCCGATACGTCCTGCGGACGGGGGACCGGCAGGAGCGGCACTCCTCATCCGGGATCCTCGCCGGCACCGGCACCGGCGCAACCGGCTGGCTGCGGTCGAGCTGGCAGGAACGGCGGAGTGAGCTGCCGCTCCCGGTGCCGACGGCGACGGAACTTGTGTGGTTCGTGCGGGAGGCGTGGCCGTCGCCAGCGACCGGCACGGCATACACCGAGGGGGTCATCGCGGACAGTGAGTCGTTGGTCGTCTCGGTCGAGTCCGACCGGCTGATCTGTTTCGGAGACGGGATCGAGCAGGATGCGTTGTCGCTTTCCTGGGGGCAGAAGCTGACCGTCCGCCGGTCGGCCTGGCGGCTTCGCCTGCTGGTCTGACCTGTCGCCACAAACATGAGGAACCCCTCGCAATGTCCCCGAAACCAGCGGGCGATAGGTTGAGGCGTCGCTTCCGCCGAGCAAGGATGATCCCGTTGTTCCAGAAGATTCTCGTCGCCAACCGAGGTGAGATCGCCATCAGGGCGATTCGCGCCGCCCACGAGCTCGGGGTGGCCACGGTGGCGGTGTTCCCCTACGAGGATCGTGGGTCTGAGCACCGCGTCCGGGCTGACGAGGCATACGAGATCGGGGAGCGAGGTCACCCGGTCCGCGCCTACCTGGACCCTGAGGCGATCGTCGAGGCCGCGGTGCAGTGCGGAGCCGACGCGATCTACCCCGGCTATGGGTTCCTGTCGGAGAATCCAGACCTTGCCGAGGCGTGCGAGCGGGTCGGGATCACCTTCATCGGTCCGCCCAAAGAGGTCCTCGAGCTGACCGGCAACAAGGCCAGCGCGATCGCTGCGGCCAAGGCGGCCGGCGTGCCGACGCTCAAGTCCGTCGAGCCCTCCGCCGATGTCGACGTGCTCGTCGGGGCGTCCGATGTGCTGACCTATCCGCTGTTCGTCAAGGCCGTCGCCGGCGGTGGCGGCCGGGGCATGAGGCGGGTGGACGACCCGGACCGGCTGCGCGAGTCGATCGAGGCCGCGATGCGTGAGGCTGACGGCGCCTTCGGCGACCCCACCTGCTTCATCGAGGAGGCGGTCGTCGACGCCCGCCACATCGAG
Organism: Aeromicrobium sp.; assembly: GCF_037719875.1. GTDB lineage: Bacteria > Actinomycetota > Actinomycetes > Propionibacteriales > Nocardioidaceae > Aeromicrobium. The sequence goes on from NZ_JBBJMJ010000008.1 coordinate 57,701, forward strand.
GTGCAGATTCTTGCCGACCAACGCGGCAATGTCGTCCACCTGCGGGAGCGGGACTGCTCGGTGCAGCGCCGCCACCAGAAGGTTGTCGAGATCGCACCGGCGCCCAACCTCGACCGCGACATCCGCAAGGCCATGTGCGCCGACGCGGTCGCGTTCGCCGAGTCGATCGACTATTCGTGCGCGGGCACCGTCGAGTTCCTCCTGGGTGCCGACGGCCGCTACGTCTTCATCGAGATGAACCCCCGGATCCAGGTCGAGCACACCGTCACCGAGGAGGTCACCAACGTCGACCTCGTCCAGGCCCAGATGCAGATCGCTGCCGGCGCAACGCTCGCCGATCTCGACCTCGACGTGCAGGAGAACATCAAGGCGCGAGGCTTCGCGCTGCAGTGCCGCATCACGACAGAGGATCCGTCCAACGGATTCCGTCCCGACACCGGGACGATCACGTCCTACCGGTCGCCGGGAGGCCCAGGCGTACGCCTCGACGGCGGCACGACCTACACCGGAGCCGAGATCGGGGCCCATTTCGACTCGATGCTGTCCAAGCTGACCTGCCGCGGTCGTGACTTCGACGCGGCCGTGACCCGCGCAGAGCGCGCCCTGGGGGAGTTCCAGGTCGGCGGGGTGTCGACCAACATCCCGTTTCTCAAGGGCCTGCTCGCCAACCCCGACTTCCGCTCCGGCCGGGTCACGACGACGTTCATCGAGGAGCACCCGGCCCTGCTCGAGGCGTCCGGCGCCTCCGATCCGGCCGGCAAGATCCTGTCGTGGCTGGCGGACGTGACAGTCAACAAGCCGCACGGGTCGGCACCGACACTGATCGACCCCCGCACCAAGCTGCCGGACGTCGACCTCTCAGTGGCGCCGCCGGACGGATCGCGGCAGCTGCTGGTCGAGCTCGGCCCCGAGGGATTTGCCGCGGCTCTGCGGGAGCGCGACACCGTGGGGGTCACCGACACGACATTCCGCGATGCCCACCAGTCGCTGCTCGCCACTCGCGTGCGCACCCGCGACCTCGTGACGGTCGCGCCCTATGTCGCGCGGACGACTCCGCAGCTGTTGAGCATCGAGGCGTGGGGCGGCGCGACCTATGACGTGGCTCTGCGGTTCCTCAAGGAGGATCCGTGGGACCGGCTCGCCGCGATGCGGGAGGCGGCGCCCAACATCTGCCTCCAGATGCTGCTGCGCGGCCGCAACACCGTCGGATACACGCCCTACCCGACCGAGGTCACCGACGCCTTCGTGCACGAGGCGGCAGCGACCGGCATCGACATCTTCCGCATCTTCGACGCCCTCAACGATGTCGACCAGATGCGCCCGGCGATCGAGGCCGTGCGCGCGACCGGAACCGCCGTCGCCGAGGTCGCGCTGTGCTACACCGGCGACCTGTCCGACCCCGACGAGAGCCTTTACACCCTCGACTACTACCTCCGGCTCGCCGACCGGATCGTCGACTCGGGCGCGCATGTGCTGGCGATCAAGGACATGGCCGGTCTGCTCCGCGCTCCGGCCGCCCGCACCCTGGTGCTGGCGTTGCGTGAGCGGTTCGACCTCCCGGTGCACCTCCATACCCACGACACACCCGGGGGACAGCTCGCGACCCTGGTGGCTGCGATCGAGGCCGGGGTCGACGCGGTCGACGCAGCCGCAGCAGCGCTGGCCGGCACGACGTCCCAGCCGCCGATGTCGGCGCTCGTCGCCGCGACCAATCACTCCGACCGCGTCACGGGGCTGGACATCGAAGCCGTCAATGCGCTCGAGCCCTACTGGGAGGCGACGCGCCGCCTCTATGCCCCGTTCGAGTCGGGGCTGCCGGCGCCGACCGGTCGCGTCTATCGGCATGAGATCCCCGGCGGGCAGCTGTCCAACCTGCGCCAGCAGGCCATCGCGCTCGGCCTCGGCGAGAAGTTCGAGCAGATCGAGGACATGTATGCAGCGGCCAACGACATCCTCGGCAACGTCGTCAAGGTGACGCCGTCGTCCAAGGTCGTCGGTGACCTGGCGCTGCACCTGGTGGCCGTCGGTGCCGACCCCGCGGAGTTCGCGGACGACCCTGCGTCGTTCGACATCCCCGAATCGGTCATCGGCTTCTTGTCCGGTGAGCTCGGCGATCCGCCCGGTGGCTGGCCAGAGCCGTTCCGCACCAAGGCGCTCGAGGGACGCAACACCACACCGAAGGTCACCGAGCTGACCGACGACGACCGGTCCGGGTTGGTCGAAGACCGCCGCCACACGCTCAACCGGCTGCTGTTCCCCGGCCCGACCGAGGAGTTCGACAAGTCGTACGTCGAATATGGCGATCTGTCGTCGGTGCCGACCGCCGCGTTCCTCTACGGTCTGCGCGGTGGTGATGAGACCGAGGTCGAGGTCTCGGAGGGCAACCTCCTGCTGTTCGGCGTCGAGGCCATCGGTGATGCCGACGAGCGTGGCATGCGCAACGTGCTGGGCACGATCAACGGCCAGCTCCGACCGACCGAGGTCCGTGACCAGTCGGTCGACTCCAAGGTCGCCTCGTCCGAGAAGGCCGACACCGCCAATCCCCAGCATGTTGCAGTGCCGTTCGCAGGCGTCGTGCACGCGACCGTTGCCGAGGGTGACACCGTGGAGGCCGGCCAGACCGTCGCGACGATCGAGGCCATGAAGATGGAGGCCTCGATCACGACTCCCAACGCTGGCACCGTGGCCCGCCTCGTCATCCCCGACACCCGGCAGGCCGAGGGCGGCGACCTGCTGCTCGAGCTGGAGTAGGTGACCCCTTCGTTCAGGGCAGGTCGAAGAAGCGCACGTCCTCTCCCGTGATCAGGACGACGCGGTCGTCCGGCATCGCGATCGTGCGCACCTGGGCGGCGTCGGCGCCGTACTCGACCTTGGTCAGACGGCTCGTCAACCGTCCGTTCCGAATCTCGATCGTGGCCAGGCTGACCGTGGAGCTCTTTTGGAGCACAGTCAGGACCGTGTCCTGCTCGGGCAGGTAGGTGAAGGCCCGCGGCTCTCCGGCGGCGATCGGTTCGGAGCCTGGATACTGCTCGACATCGGTGCGCTTGACGTCGGTGAGGTCGGATGTGTCGAACACCGCGATCTGGGCGCTGCCTCGATCCCTTCCCCCGCTGAACCCGATGCCCAGCATCTCGTCGTTCTCGAGTGGGTGGAGATAGTCGCTGTAGCCGGGGATCTTGAGCTTGCCGATCAGCTTGGGGCGCGAAGGATCAGCGAGGTCGATCGTGTAGAGGGGGTCGACCTGTCGGTAGGTCACGACGACTGCCAGGTCGTCGAACCAGCGCACTCCCTTGATCTCCTCGTTCCTACCCAGCCTGTCGACGCGTCCTGCCTCGACCAGCTCCTGACCATCGCGCCTGAGGGTGACGACGGAGTTGAAGGGGCCGGTCTCGCTGGACGGTCCGACGGCGACCCGCAGCACGTCGTCGGCCTCGTCGAGCGACCAGCGGTCCTGGATCCTGCCCTCGATCTCGCCCGAGGCGACGTGGCTGGCGAACACGCCGTCGAGCTCGAAGTCGTACAGGTGTGTCGTCCCTCCTGCCGATCCGGTCATCGGCACTACGCGCCCGGGAAAACAGTCGAAGCAGTCGTCCAGCCTCGCTATGGCGGCCGGTTCGGGACTGTCGGCCAGGTAGAGATGGTCCGCCGACTCGTAGGCGATCGTGGCGCCGCCGGCCAGGCCGATCGTCTGCGGAGCTGCGGGGGCGGAGGCCTTGAAACCGACGATGCTGACGGTGTCGAGGCCGGAGGCGGCCGGCGGCAGGGCCACATCCGTGCAGTCGAGGAGCTGCTCCGAGCCGTCCCCGGAGTCGTGTGTCGGCAGCCAGTCCTTGATCGTCGAGTCCTCGACTGCTGCCCGGTTGGCGGTGAGTGCCTGCGTGGGGGTGACCTTGCCTCCGGGTTCGACGAAGTCCAGCTCGGGCAGACCCGCCGCGAGGACCAAACGGACCGTCGCTCCGTGCTGACGCGTCGAGAGCACGCGCGAGGAGTACGTCACGGTGGACTCGATCGTGGGCTTTGAGGGCTGCTTGATCGAGATGGTCATGATCCGACTCCCACGGCGTTCGCCGGTCACATCGTCGCGGGGGCTGACCTGGTCGGCACCGATCGCGACGACGGTCGTGCCGGAGAGCAGGATCTCGCCGTCCTCGAGACGCGGCAGCCGGATCGTGGACTGCTTGGTCACCTTGTCGCCCGAGGCGTCATAGACCAGCAGGTCGTCCCCGCGGAGCCTGATCACAAGCTTGCCGTTGCTCTTGACGGTGTCGGGCTCGTCGACATCGGGCTCCTGGATGTTGGTCCCGGTGGGACCCGCGGTCTGCCCCTCACGGGTGCTGAGCCTGCTGGGGGTGGCATTGGTCAGTGCGTCGCGTCGTGGGCCGAGCTGCACTGGACTCAGAGGGAGCCCAGCCTTCCCATAGCCGTACCCGGTCCCCCATCCCCACTCCGTCACCAGCCCGAGCGCACGGTCGCGGTATGAGGCGAGGAGATCGTCACAGCTCTGTGCCGGGTCGAGGTCTGCCTGGAAGGCCACCGGGCTCGGCCCGGGTCGTGCTGAAAGGTCGGCCGGCCCCGGCGCGTTGCCGTCGATGGAACCGGCAATGTAGGCCCCGATCAGGGCCGCCGACGCGGCGACGGCGAGCGCAGGCCCGCGGACGGCGCGGCGCTTGGCCTCTCGGTCCCGGCCCGCGCGCAGGATCGCATCCACGGGAGGCGTGCTGGTGGGCAACTCGTTCCACTGGTCGTCAAGGTCGGTCATCGTCGCTCCTCGGACATTTCGATGAGGTGGTGTGAGTCGGCCAGGCGGTCCAGTGAGCGCGACATCCGACTCTTGACTGTTCCCACGGAGATGCCGAGTGCCGCGGCGGTCTGTGCCTCGGTCAGCTGGACGAAGTAGCGCAACACCACGACATCGCGGTTTGGCTTGGTCAGCCCTGCGAGCGCCTGGTGCACTGCATCTGCGATCACGACCTGGTTGCTCGCATCGTCGATCCGCCCGTCGGGTTCCGCATCGACGCGGCCGCGCCACCATCGCGTACGGCGTGCGTCGCGCAATTGGTTGAGCAGCATCCGGTAGACATACGCATCACGGTTGGTGGCATCGGTCACACGCTCCCAGCTGGCGTAGCAACGCACCAATGTCTGCTGTGCGAGATCTTCGGCCTCATACGGACTCGCACCCAGGAAGATCGCCGCCCGGACCAGATCGCGCCAACGCGAACGAACGAAGTCGGCGAAACCCGCCTCTGCCGTCGCGTCCACATTGCCTCCTGAGGTGACCTGCCACCTTACGACGGGGCCCGGGCCTGGAAGGTTCCATCGGAAGTGCTGCGGATCGAGCACCTCGGTCCCGCGTCCTCAGGCTCCTCTCACGCGTAGGAGGTCGGATCATGACACACTCGGAGGGCACACCATCCCGCTGTGGCTGACTCCTGTCCGCGGGTGACGATCAGCCCGGAAGGGGCGGCCGATGACGACAGATGTGACCCCGGCGACCGCGAGCCAGACCGCAGCGCAGACGTCGAGCCAGGACAAGTACGTCAGCCATTTCACCGATCTTGTCGCTGAGGTCCGCGAAGCGGGTCTCTTGGAGCGCAAGCACCTCTACTACTGGCTCCAGATCGGTGTGCACGTCGCAGCGTTCTTCGGGATCTGGGTGGGCTTCTTCTGGCTGGGAAACTCCTGGTTCCAGTTGATCCTGGCGGCGGCGCTCGGCGTCATCGTGACGCAGTTCGGGTTCCTCGGGCACGATGCCGCCCACCGGCAGATGTTCACCTCATCGGCCTGGAACACCTGGACCGCGCGCATCATGGCCGGCGCGTTCGCGGGCCTGAGCTTTGCGTGGTGGCGCGCCAAGCACAACATGCATCACAAGGGCCCCAATCTCGAGGGCTACGACCCTGACATCGGACCCGGTGCGATCGCCTTCACCCCCGGCATCGTGGCCGAACGTCAGAGTGGCTTCGCCGGTTGGTTCGTCAAGCGGCAGGGCTGGCTGTTCTTCCCGCTGCTGACGCTGGAGGGCCTCAACCTGCATGCGGAGAGCATCCGCGCCGCGCGCGACAAGACCTCGACCCAACCATGGCGCCGGGTCGAGCTGTTCCTCGTCGTGACCCGCCTGACGGCCTACGTCGCGATCCTCCTGGCCTTCCTCCCGTTGGGCAAGGCGGCGGCGTTCTTTGCGATCCAGATGGCGGTCTTCGGCTTCTGCCTGGGTGCCTCGTTCGCGCCCGCCCACAAGGGCATGCCGATCATCCCGCCGGAAATGAAGCTGGACTTTCTGCGCCGTCAGGTCATGGTGTCGCGCAACGTCAGGGGCAATCCGGTAGTCGACTGGGCGATGGGCGGACTCAACTACCAGATCGAGCACCACCTGTTCCCCAACATGCCGCGCTGCAACCTCAAGAAGGCCCGTCCGTACGTCCGCGCTCACTGCGAGCGCGAGGGCATCGACTACATGGAGGTCGGGCTCTTCCACTCGTACGCGATCGTGGTCGACTACCTCAACAATGTCGGCCTGCGCGCCCGCGATCCGTTCGACTGCCCGTTGGCCGCGCAGCTACGCGGTTAGGCCACGGCCGGAAGGTCAGCCGCGCCTCTTGGCGAACGCATCCGACCCGTTGCGACGCATCAGCGACAGCGCCGTCTTGAGCTTCGACCGGTCGACATCGGGGTCGCGGCCGGCACCCATGCGGTGCAGCTGGTCCTCGTGCCAGCCGAGCTCGATCGCGCTGTTGATCGTCTTGACGTCGATCACCTTGGCGAGCACCCCGGTCCCGCTGTAGCCGACGCGGTGCGCCTCGATGGCGGACGCTCGCGCGTCCAGGATGACGTTGCCGGCATCGGGTGTCGTGCAGGCTGGCCGGCCGATGCCGATCAGGTCGCAGTCACCGGACTCCAGTGCTGACTCCATCGCGGTGCGCGAGCGGAACCCGCCGGTCACCGCGAGCGGCACATCACCGGCGACGTCTCGGACCGCACGCGCGTAATCCAGGAAGTACGCCTCACGCTCGAGCGTGCTCGCCGCCGCCCCCATCATGGCCGGCGACTCATAGCTGCCGCCGCTGACCTCGATCAGGTCGAGGCCCTCCGAGGCGAGCCGGGCGACGACGTCGCGTGACTCCTCCTCGGTGAATCCGCCGCGCTGGAAGTCCGCCGAGTTGAGCTTCATGCCGACCGCGAAGCCCGGCGAGACCCGGGCGCGGATGCGGCGGACGACCTCGAGGACGAACCGCATACGACGCTCGGGGTCACCGCCCCACTCGTCATGACGCTGGTTGGACAGCGGTGACAGGAACTGCGCGATGAGATAGCCGTGCGCTGCGTGGACCTGCACGCCATCGAAACCTGCAGTCTCCGCGACGGCGGACGTCGCCGCGAACCGGTCGATGATGTCCTCGATCTCAGCACCCGTGAGCTCGCGCGGGACCTTGGCACCCGGCACCTTGAGGGCGATCGGGCTCGGCCCGACCGGCTGCTGCCGCAGAGCCATGGGATTGGCCTGTCGACCGGGATGATTGATCTGCATCCAGATCGGTGTGCCACTGTCCTGCGTTGACTTGGCCCAACGCGTCAGTGCATCGAGGTGCCGCTCGTTCTCGACGACGACGTTGCCGGGCTCGCCGAGCTGGCGCCGATCGACCATGACATTGCCGGTCACGAGCAGGCCGTATCCGCCGTCGGCCCACGTGCTGTAGAGCCGTTCGAGCCGGTGGTCGGGGGCGTAGTCCTTGTCACCCAGCACCTCGCTCATCGCGGACTTCATGAGCCGGTTCGGCAGCACCTGGCCGCAGGGGAGGGTGAGGGCGTCGTGCAGCGTCGTCATGGAAGTCCTGTCGGGAGTTGAGATAGCAAGGTTATCCGAACGGTCAGTTGACCTGCCGGTCCCGGCCCTCCCAGAACTGCTCGCGGAGCTTGAACTTCTGCAGCTTGCCGGTCGCGGTGCGAGCCAGCTCGTCACGGAACTCGACCTTCTTGGGGCACTTGTAGCCGGCGAGGTGCTCGCGGCAGTGCGCGATCAGCCCGGCCTGGTCGACCGGCTCCTCGGCGGGGTCCAGCACCACGAGTGCGGTGACGAGCTCTCCCCATTTCTCATCAGGTATGCCGATCACCGCGACCTCCCGCACTGACGGGTGCGAGCTGAGGGCATCCTCGACCTCGATCGACGAGACGTTCTCGCCGCCGGTGATGATGACGTCCTTCTTGCGGTCGGCGATCGCGATGTAGCCGTCCTCGAAGGTCCCGCCATCCCCGGTGTGGAACCAGTTGTCGGCCTGCGCCTCGGCGGTCGCCTCCGGGTTGTCCCAATACGACTCGAGGTTGTGGTTGGACTGCGCCAGCACCTCACCCACCCCGTCGTCGGCGGGAGCGTCGATCTTCATGCGTACGCCGATCACCGGCGCCCCGGCGCGGCCGAGCAGTCGGGCCTGCTCGGCGGCGTCAAGGTCGTCCCACTCGGTACGCATACGGCTCATGGTCAGCAAGGGCGCAGTCTCGGTGAGCCCGTAGATCTGGATGAACTCCCAGCCCAGCTCTTCGCGCACGCGCTCGATCGTCCGTGTGGGCGGTGGCGCGCCGGCGACGATGATGCGCACGCGGTCACGGCCGGGGATCTCGCCCTCCCATGTCTTGGCACCGTCGAGGGCCGCGGTGACGACGGCGGGGGCAGCGCACAGATAGGTCACACCGTGCTCGTGGATGCGCTTGAGGATCTCGGTGCCGTCGACCTGGCGCAGCACGACATGTGTCGCACCCATCCCGGTCGCAGCGAATGGGTGCCCCCAGCCGTTGGCGTGGAACATCGGCAGCGTGTGCAGATAGACATCGCGGTCCGAGACCGAGGCCTGCCACCCGAAGACCGTCGCGTTGAGCCAGTTGTTGCGATGGGTGAGCTGTACGCCCTTGGGCCGGGCAGTCGTGCCAGAGGTGTAGTTGATGGTCGCGGTTGCGGCCTCGTCGCCTGCCCACGGCTCGGGGTCGTTGGTGGATCCCCAGATCTTGTCGTCGTCATCGCCGAGGACGAAGGTGCGTGCGCACTCGACCTCGTCGACCAGGTGGCGCAGGTCCGGGTCAACCATCAACACCTCGGCACCCGAGTGCTCGACGATGTAGCGGATCTCGGCGACCGCGAGCCGGAAGTTGATCGGCACCAGCACCCGGCCCCAGCCCGATACGCCGAAGAACGAGGTGAGCATGCGCGCGGAGTTCTGCGACACGATCGCCACCCGGGCACCGACGGGAACCCCCATCTCGTCGAGGGATGCAGCCTGTGCGCGAGCCCGCCGGCCCAGCTCGGCGTACGTGATCTCGCCCCACGACTCGGCCGGCTGGTCCGGCTCGTCGATGACCGCGATGCGATCGGGATAGACCGTGAGGGCTCGGTCGAGGAAGTCCATGACGGTGAGCGGATAGAGCACAGGTGCCTCCGAGGTGTGGCGTGGCATGTGGCGCGTCAGTTCTATCCTGCACCTGGCTGCGATCTGGTTGCACGGCGAGGCGGGCGATACCTTCGGAGCATGTTGATCCAGCATCGCGGCGGCACCCCAACCATCGACCCTTCGGCGTATGTCGCACGGACCGCCGTCGTGAGCGGCGATGTGTCCATCGGCCCCGACGCTCGAATCCTGCATGGCGCGGTCATCGCCGCCGAGGACGGACGCGTCGTGATAGGTGAACGGGTGGTCGTGATGGAGCATGCCCTCGTACGCGGGCGGGCGAATCATCCGGTCAGGATCGGCGATGACGTCATGATCGGACCGCACACGCACGTCAACGGCGCGACGATCGCGCACGAGGTGTTCATCGCGACCGGGGCGTCGCTGTTCCCTGGCTCCTCGATCGGCACCGGCTCGGAGATGCGCATCAACAGCGTGCTGCAGGTCAACTCACGGATTGGGTCAGGGGAGTCGCTGCCGATCGGCTGTGTGGCGGTCGGCGACCCGGCGCAGATGTTCCCGCCCGATCGTCACGACGAGATCTGGGCGATCCAGCGTGGGCTCGACTTCGGTGGGACGGTCTATGGCTTGCCGAAGGGCTCGGACATGCGGGACATCATGACCCAACAGGCCGACTTCTTCGCCCCCCACCGCGACGACCGGGTGATCGAGGAGTGACTAGGTGTAGGCGTAGAAGCCCTGACGGGTCTTCTTGCCCAGCAGGCCGGCATCGACCATCCGGTCGAGCAACGGCGGCGGGGCGTAGAGCGGCTCCTTGAACTCGTCGTACATCGACCTGCCGATGGCCTTGAGGGTGTCGAGACCGATCAGGTCGGACAGCGCGAGCGGCCCCATCGGATGTCCGCAGCCCAGCACCATGCCGCGGTCGATGTCCTCAGCGGAGGCGTAGCCGGCTTCGTACATGCGAATCGCGGACAGCAGGTAGGGGACGAGCAGTGAGTTGACGACGAATCCGGCGCGGTCGGTCGCGTCGATGGGCTGCTTGCCCAGGGTGTCGGTGACCCAGCCGCGCATCCGGTCGAGTGTCTCGGGCGAGGTCGTCAGCGATGGGATCAGCTCGACGAGCTGCATGACCGGCGCCGGGTTGAAGAAGTGGACCCCCATGACATGGTGGGCGCGGCCGGAGACGGCGCCGAGCTTGACGATAGGAATCGAGGATGTGTTGGACGCGATGATCGCATCATCCTTGTCCAGGATCTGTCCCACTCGGCGGAACAGGTCGAGCTTGGTGGCCTCGTCCTCGGATGCGGCCTCCACGACGAGGTCCCGGTCGCCCAGGTCCTCGAGGCTTTCGGTGAACGTGATGCGGTCGAGCACCGCGGTGACCTCGGCTGCATCGATCTTCCCGCGTGACTCGGCCCGCCGCAGGGAGCCCTCGACCCGATCGGCCGCGGCCTTGACCGCGCCGGGGCTGATCTCGACGACCACGACATCCGAGCCCGCGCGCGCGGCGACCTCGGTGATGCCCGAGCCCATCAGCCCGCCACCAATCACGCCGACCTTGGCTATTGCCCCCATGGCTGCTCCTCAGTTAGTAGGACGTCACAGTATCTGGCCGTGCTGGGCACATCGACGGCGCGCGCCTGCCCAAGAGGCGCGCGCTCGCGTGATGGGATGGCGTCATGCGTATGCTCGCGGTCGCCCTGCTCCTGGTTCTCACCGGGTGCGGCGGGGGATCTGACGGCAAGGCGCCGGCCACGGACAAGACCACTGGGTCACCGGTCGCGGCGCCGACGAAGGCCACGATCGCCCCCCCGTCGGGCACGCCAGCACCCGAGGCGTTGTCGAAGTTCCGCTGCGACAAGAGCGCCAAGGGCCCGTGGCGGGCATCCGGCCAGCTCTCCAACGTGGCCAAGACCAAGGCGAAGTTCCAGGTCACGATCTACATCGGCCAGGCGTCCGGTGGGCAAGAGCAGGCCAAGACGACGAAGACGGCCGATGTCGCGCCCGGCAGGTCGGTGCGCTTCGTGATCGACAAGGTCCCGGCTGCGGCTGACGGTGGTCCGTGTCGCGTGCAGGTGTTGGTGACCAAGTAGCCAGCTGATCAGCTCCGGCTGATCTGCACCATCTCGTCACGGGGGACGACCTTGATGCGCGTACGCCCGGCCGCTTCGCCGAGCGCGAGCTCATGCTCCTCGAGCTTCTCGAACCCGTCCCACGTCGTGAACTCGATGCCGCGACCGTCGAGGTAGCGGTCGACCGCCTCGCGTTCGGGCTGCTCGGGGGCGACGAGCCGGTCGACGTCCGACAGCAGCAGGTCGATGGTCTGGGCTGCGTCAGACTTGGTGTGGCCGATCAGGCCGACCGGCCCACGCTTGATCCACCCTGTGACGTAGGCGCCGGGGAGCGGTGCGCCGTCGATGTCGATGACTCGCCCGCCGTCGTTGGGGACCACGGCAAGGGTGTCGTCGAACGGTATGCCGGCAAGGTTTTCTGACCGGTAGCCGACGGCCCGGTAGACCGCCTGAACGGGCCAGTCGATGAGCTCGCCAGTGCCACGGACGTTGCCCGTGCCGTCGAGCTCGGTGACCTCCGTGCGCAGGCCCACGACCCGGCCGTCCTCGCCGAGGACCTCGACGGGGTTCTGGCAGAAGTGGATGTGGATGCGATGAGCGGCGCCGGTCGGTTCCTTGGCGAGGTAGTTCTGCAGGACGTCGACCACGAGCTTGACCGACTTGGAGGCGCGGATCGCGTCCATCGAGCCCTCGTCCAGCTCGAAGCCCTCGGGGTGGACGACGACATCGACGTTGGGCGAGTGCGACAGCTCGCGCAGCTCCATCGGGGTGAACTTGACCTGCGCCGGTCCGCGGCGGGCGAACACGTGGATGTCCTTGGCCGCGTTCGCCGTGAGACCGGCGTGGACGTTGTGCGGGATCTCGGTGACGAGCTGCTCGTCGGCGGTCTTGGCGAGCATGCGCGCGACGTCCAGGCCGACATTGCCGACGCCGAGAACCGCGACGGTCTCGGCCTGGGGGTCGAAGGGCCAGTCGCGGGGCGCGTCGGGATGCCCGTCATACCACGACACGAACTCGGCCGCTCCGAACGAACCCTTGAGGTCGATGCCGGGGATCTCGAGATCGCGGTCCGCTCGCGCTCCGGTGGCGAAGATGACTGCGTCGTAGAACTGCTGCAGGTGGTCGAGCTTGAGGTCGGCACCGTAGTTGACGTTGCCGAAGAAGCGGATGCCCTCGTGCGACAGCACCCGCTTGAGCGCCTTGATGATCTCCTTGATGCGCGGGTGGTCGGGGGCGACGCCATAGCGGATCAGGCCGAACGGTGTGGGATCGCGATCGAGGATGTCGATCGTGACGTCCACGTCGGACTTGGTGAGGATGTCCGCGGCATAGATGCCCGCTGGTCCGGCGCCGATCACGGCGACACGCAACTGCCTGCTCATGCACAACTCCTGGGTATGAAGACCACCATGTCCCGGCAACGCTAGGGAGGTCGATCGAAGGGCTGAGAACCGTCTTGCGATGCGAACGGCAGGTCTGTGGTGCTGGTCACACGCCGGAGCCGTAGTCTTCGGAGTCGGAGGGACGCCGAAGGAGAGCCCATGGGTCTGATCGCGCCGACCTTGCCTGACATCGACGTCGACCAGTGGCGCGCCAAGCCGCGCGCCGAGCGTACGAAGGTGCTTCAGCAGCACTGGGCGACCAGTGGGTTCGGCACGCCCTATGCGGTCTATCTGCTGTACGTCCTCAAGATCGGCCTCTACATCCTCGGCGGTCTGCTGTTCGCGGCTTCCACGCCGGGCATCGGCGGACTGGGCGAGCTGAGCGACTGGTGGACCACCCCGGTGGTGTTCCAGAAGGTCATCGTCTGGACCTTGCTGTTCGAGGTGCTGGGATTCGGCTGCGGGTTCGGGCCTTTGACGATGCGCTTCCTGCCGCCGATCGGCACCTTCCTCTACTGGCTGCGTCCGGGCACGATCCGCCTGCCACCGTGGCCCGATCGGGTGCCCGGGACCAAGGGCTCCCACCGCACGATCCTCGACATCGGCCTGTACGTCGCAGTGATCGCCTCGGCGCTGATGATCCTGCTCTCCCCGGCCGATCGCGATCCCGGCATGATCGAGCCGTGGCGGCTGGTGCCCCTGCTCGTCCTGCTCCCGCTGCTGGGTCTGCGCGACAAGACGATCTTCCTGGCCGCCCGCTCCGAGCACTACTGGGTGACCACGATCGTGCTGCTGTTCCCGTTCGTCGACATGATCTTGGCGGCCAAGCTGATCATGATCGCACTGTGGTGGGGGGCCGCGACGTCCAAGATCAACAGGCACTTTCCGTTCGTGGTCTCGACGATGCTGAGCAACGCGCCCCTCATGCCGGTCGCGCTCAAGAAGCGCCTCTGGCGTGACCCGGTCGATGACGTGCGGCCGTCCGGCCTGGCCGCAGGCTTCGCCCACGGTGGCACGGTCTTCGAGCTTGGCATGCCGCTCGTGCTGCTGTTCTCCAGTGGCGGCACGGTCACCACGATCGCGGTCACGATCATGGTCCTGTTCCACATCAACATCCTCTCGGCGATCCCCATGGGGGTGCCGCTGGAGTGGAACGTCCTGATGGCCTTCGGCACGGTCTATCTGTTCGGTCACTACGCCGCGGTCGGGGTGACCGACGCCGGCAATCCGCTGCTGGTCTACGGCATCTTCGCGCTCGTCGTCGGCACTGTCGCCTGGGGCAACCTCAAGCCGCAACACATCTCGTTCCTCCCGGCGATGCGTTACTACGCCGGCAACTGGCCGACGTCGGTCTGGCTGTTCGGCGAAGGTGCCGAGCAGACATACGCCGATCGGGTCACCAAGTCCGCGCAGCTGCCGCACCGCCAGCTCGCGAAGCTCTATCCGCCCGACACGGTCGACCTGATGATCGGCAAGCTCGGCGCCTGGCGTGGGTTGCACTCGCACGGCCGAGCCATGGCCGGGCTCTATCCGCACGCGGCCGAGGACCATGAATCGCGCTTCATCGTGGACGGTGAGATGGTGGCCGGCTCGGCGATCGGCTGGAACTTCGGCGACGGGCACCTCCACAACGAGGCCCTTCTCGCGGCGATCCAGGTGCGGTGCTCCTACGCCCCCGGTGAGCTGCGGGTCATCATGTTCGAGGCCCAACCGATCGGTCACCCGGTGCAGAGCTATCGCATCGTCGATGCCGCCACCGGAGTTGTGGAGACCGGTGAGGTCGACGTCGCTGACATGGTCAGTCGTCAGCCGTGGGACGGTGACCTGCCCTTCCGCATCACCTCGCGGGTCCCGTCCACCACGTGAGGGCCACTAGGTTGAGGTCATGACCAGTGCCGTTGTCGTGGGCTCGGGACCCAATGGACTGGCCGCCGCCGTCGTCCTGGCGCATGCCGGCATCGCCGTGACGGTCCTCGAGGCCCAGGATGAGATCGGCGGGGGTACCCGCTCGGCCGAGCTCAATGTCCCGGGTGTCGTCCACGACATCTGCTCGGCGACCCACCCCACCGGGGTCGCATCACCGTTCTTCCAGTCGCTGGACCTCGGCCGCCACGGTCTCGAGTGGCTGTGGCCGGAGGTGGACGCGGTCCACCCTCTGGACGGTGGGCGGGCCGGTGTGATGTTCCGCGACCTCGACCGCACAGTCGAGGGGCTCGGCTCCGACGGGCCGGCCTGGCGCAAGCTCTACGAACCCCTGGCCGAGCACAGCGATGAGCTGATCGGCGAGCTCTTCGGCCCGATCCTCCACGTCCCCCGACATCCGATCCTGATGGCGAAGTTCGGCCTGCGGGCGCTTCAGCCGGCGTCGTGGATCGCGCACCGCTGGAAGACCGAGGAGGCGCGCGGCCTCTTCGCAGGTCTTGCAGCGCACGCGATCCATCCGCTGCACCGGCCGACGACCGGCGGGCTCGGCCTGATGTTCGGCATGACGAGCCACGCGTATGGGTGGCCGGTCGCCAAGGGAGGCTCTGCTGCGATCGCGCGTGCACTCGCCGCCGAGATCATCGAGCACGGCGGCACGATCGAGACCGGCCACGAGGTCACCGAGCTCCCGCAGGCCGACATCGTCATCTTCGACACAGCGCCCGACGCGGCGTTGCGCATCGCCGGCCATCGGCTTCCCGGTCGGGTCCGGAGACCGCTCAGACGCTGGCGCACGGGGCCGGGTGTGTTCAAGGTCGACTTCGCGGTCGATGGCGGCGTGCCGTGGACCAACGAGTGGGCACGCAAGGCCGGCACGCTCCACCTCGGCGGCACGTTCGAGCAGCTCAACGCCGCCGAACGGCAGGTCAGTGCCGGTCAGATGCCGCAGCGGCCGTTCGTCTTGCTGTGCCAGCAGTATCTCGCCGACCCTGGCCGCTCGGTCGGCGACGTCCACCCCGTGTGGTCGTACGCCCATGTGCCGACGGGCTACACCGGCGACGCGACCGAGACGATCATCGGCCAGATCGAACGCTTCGCTCCGGGTTTCCGCGACCGTATCGTGGCGATGACGGTGTCGACACCGGCTGACCTCGAGGCGCACAACGCCAACTACGCCGGCGGTGACATCGGCGGCGGCGCCAACGACCCGTGGCAGCTCGTGATGCGGCCGAGGCTGTCGCCCAATCCCTACTCGCTGGGCGCCAAGGGCCTCTACATCTGCTCGGCGTCGACACCCCCCGGCGGTGGCGTCCACGGCATGGGCGGCTTCCACGCCGCGACGCGGGCTGTGGGTGACCTGTGAGAAGTCCTGCGGGGGAACTACGCCGAATCTGGCACCGTTTGACCAGTTGAACCTTCACCCAATCATGCGAGCCCAGGAGCCCGACCATGAAACTCCCCGCCCACAAAAGGATGCTCTCGGCGGCTGCTGCCGCCTCGGTCCTGCTGCTGACCGCCGCATGTGGCGGCGGCGACAGCGACGGGGGCTCGGCGGCGCCCACCTCGTCTGACAGCGCGTCGGCCGACGGCGGAGTCTCCAGCGAGTCCGGCAGCTACGAGGACGGCGACTACAGCGGTGAGGGTAGCTATGACAACCCCGGCGGCAACTCCTCGGTGAGCGTCGAGCTGACCCTCGCGGGCGGCGAGATCTCGGACCTCACAGTCACCCCCGAGGCCACCAACGGCACGTCGAAGCAGTATCAGACCCAGTTCGCCGGCGGCATCACCGACCAGGTCGTCGGCAAGAGCATCGACGACCTCGATGTCTCCAAAATCGCGGGCTCCTCGCTGACGAGCCAGGGCTTCAACCAGGCGATCGACGACATCAAGGCCGAAGCCCAGGCCTGAGATGAGTGCCTGGCAGTTCGAGGCGATCGGCACGTCGTGGCAGATCGACACGGCGCGGCCGCTGGCACCAGGGATCGCCGTGGCCGTGACCGACCGTATCGACGAGTTCGATGCGGTGTGGTCGCGCTTCCGGCCCGACTCGGTGGTGTCGCAGATCGCCGATCGGGGCGGCGCGTGGCTGTTGGGCGAGGAGTCGCGGGCGTTGCTCGACCTCTACGTCGAGCTGTACGACGCGACCGACGGCGCCCTGACGCCGCTGGTCGGGCGTACGCTCTCGGACCTCGGCTACGACGCCACCTATTCGCTGAGGTCCGCCGAGCATCCGGCGGCCGTGCCTGACTGGGACACGATCGACTGGTCCTATCCGGAGCTCGTCGCGCACGAGCCGGTGCTGCTCGACGTCGGGGCGGCCGGCAAGGGCTGCCTCGTCGACCTCGTGGCCGAGGTCCTGAGCGAGAGCGGTGTCATGGAGTTCACGATCGACGCGAGCGGTGACCTGCTGCACTGCGCGGACGCGCCACTGCGGGTGGCGTTGGAGGACCCTCGTGACCCGACCCGCGCGATCGGCGTCGCCGAGCTCGGTGACGGCCGCGCGCTGTGCGCCTCGGCGACCAACCGGCGGGCCTGGGGCGATGGCCTGCACCACGTGCTCGACGGGCGTACCGGACTCCCGACCAACGACATCATCGCGACCTGGGTCGTCGCCGAGTCCGGACTGCTCGCTGACGGGCTCGCCACGGCTCAGTTCATGGCCGAGCCGAGCCGGTTGATGACACTTTTCGATCACGAGTTCGCCCGCATGCATACCGACGGCCACGTCGAGTGGTCGGCCGACTTCCCCGGAGAGGTCTTCGCGTGAGAGACCTCCTGGACCGCCAGCTCGGCCGCGTGACGATGTATCGCCTCGTGACGATCGCGCTCGCCCTGCTGGTCGTCGTGATGATCGCCTACACCGCGGTCGGCACGTTCACCGAGCCGTTCACGGTCAAGGGGCAGCTCCTGACCCTCGCTGTCCTGCTCGTCGCGTCCTACGTCAGCAACCGCCTGCTCGGGCTGGCCTGGCGGATCAGGCCGCACACGGAGTCGTCGGTCATCACGGCGCTGTTGTTGTTCTTCATGTTCTGGCCGTCGACCAAGCTCGACGACCTGGTCTGGCTCGGGACCACCGCAGTGCTGGCCAATGCCACGAAATACGTCCTCGCCTGGCGCGGGAGACATGTGCTCAACCCGGCTGCCGCCGGGGCCGTCCTCGCTGTGGTGCTGCAGGATCTCTTCGGCCGGGACCTGTCGATCAATGCGACGTGGTGGATCGGGTCGGAAAAGCTCCTGCCGTTCGTCGCGCTCGGGGTGTTCCTCGTGCTCTGGCGAACGCGGAGGCTCGCCGTCGGGCTGCTCTTCGTGCTCATCGCCGGCCTGCTGACCGTGATCGGGCTGCTCGACTCCGGCGGGACCTTCAAGGCAGCGGTCGAGGCGGCGGCCTATTCCTCGCCCATCGTCTTCATGGCGGGCTTCATGGTGACCGAGCCGTTGACCCTGCCGCCGCGCCGCTGGCAGCAGCTCGTCGTCGGCGCGGTCATGGGCAGCCTGGTCGCCTGGCCGTTGTTCGCGCCGGTGCTTGGCATCGAGCCGCTCACTGTCGGACCACTTTTCGTGTCGCCGGAAGTGTCCTTGGTCGTCGGTAACCTCGTGGCATTCGCGCTGGCGCGTAGGCGCGGCGTCTCGTTGGTGCTTGAGAAAAGTCGCGCATTGACTCCCGAGACCCGCGAGCTGACATTCCGCGCCAAGAGGCCGCTGACGTTCGAGCCGGGGCAGTATGCCGAGCTGACCGTTCCGCACGCAGGCGTCGACGGCCGAGGCAGCCGTCGATCGTTCAGCATCAGCTCCCCGCCGAGTCCCGACGGGCGGCTCTCGTTCGCCCTGCGCGTCCCGGAGAAGTCCTCGAGCTTCAAGAAGGCGCTCCTCGCGCTCGAGCCGGGCGACACGGTGCACGCGACCGGGATCGGCGGTGACTTCATCTGGCCCGCAGATCGGGCGGTCCCGCTCCTGCTCGTGGCTGGCGGTATCGGCATCACGCCGTTCCTCAGTCAGCTGCGACACGAATCATTCCGTGACGCGGTGGTGGTCTACGGGGTCTCGTCGGCCGATGAGGTCCCCTTCGTCGAGGAGCTGGCCGGAATCAGGGTCGTGCTGGTCGGTCCGGGCCGGCCAAGCGCTCTGCCGCAAAGCTGGACATACGTCGAGGCGTCGATCCTGTCCGCCGAGCTGATCGCCGACTCGGTCCCGGACCTGGCCGACCGTCGGGCATACATCTCAGGACCCCCGGCAATGGTCAACGCGGTCAGGCCGGGCCTCGCCAAGCGCTGCAAGAGGATCAAGACCGACTACTTCACCGGCTACTGACCCCGCCGCCAGAAGCACACCCCGACCACGGTTTACCACGGTCCCTAGGCAAATGCCGTCCGCCCACGGCTAATTTCCCGAGGGGGGACGAGGGTTGCCTAGGGACCGTGGTAAACCGGGAAGGGGGGCGGACCACCGCTCCTCGATGTGCCCGAAGTGCCACACCGCGACCGCGACGGCCCAGGTGACGGCGAACAGGGCCACGACGGCATATCCGACGTGGTCGAGGTCGATCATGCTGATCCGCGCAACGGGTCCGGAACTGACGCCCAGCTTGTCGCCCAGCAGGCCGATGATCTCGATGCCGCCAATGAGCAGAGCGACGGCAACGGACAGGCCTGTGATGGTGATGTTGTAGTAGAGCTTGCGCGCGGGCCGCAGAAAGGCCCAGTCGTAGGCCAGACCCATGAAGGCTCCGTCGAGGCTGTCGAACAAGGTCATGCCTGCGGCGAAGAGGATCGGCAGGACCAGAAGCGCGTACCAGGGCAGTTGAAAGGTCGCGGCACCCGCGGCGAGGACGAGCAGAGATACCTCGGTGGCGGTGTCGAAGCCCAGACCGAACAACAGCCCGACCGGGTACATGTGCCGCGGCTTGGAGACAGATCGGGTGAACCGTCCGAGGAGCCGGTTGAGCAGTCCGCGATTCTGCAGCTGGTGCTCGAGCTCTGCCTCGTCGAAGTGCCCGTCGCGCATGCCGCGGGCAACCCGGAGGATGCCGAGCAACACGACCGCGTTGATGACACCGATCATGAGGAGGAAGATGCCCGACACGCTGGTGCCGATGATCCCGGTGGTCTGCTGAAGAGTCGACGACTCGTCGCTGACCTGACCGCCGAGCGCGCGCACCCCTAGCGCCAGGAGCACGCAGAGGCCAAAGACGATGCTCGAGTGGCCAAGGGAGAACCAGAACCCGACCGACAGCGGACGGGTCGCGGCGCGGCCGTCGGCGAGCAGCTTGCGGGTCGTGTTGTCGATCGCGGCGATGTGGTCGGCATCGAACGCATGTCGCATGCCCAGGGTGTAGGCCGTGATCCCGATCCCGACGCCGAACGCGCCCGAAGCGCCCAGATCGAGCTTCTGTGACGCGATCAGCGCGAGCGTGCCCCAGCCGCTGATGTGCAGCAGCGTGATGAACACCGCCATGCCTGCGAGAG
The DNA here is from genome assembly GCF_037719875.1 of Aeromicrobium sp. Taxonomy (GTDB): domain Bacteria; phylum Actinomycetota; class Actinomycetes; order Propionibacteriales; family Nocardioidaceae; genus Aeromicrobium. Next base: position 77,938 of record NZ_JBBJMJ010000008.1, read on the forward strand.
CGCGGCCTTCAGCGCGGTCTACCCTCCGTATGCTCATCAGCGACATCGGGGCTCCTGCGTTTGGCGTACCTGCCACCGTACTCAGATGCGACAGTGTTGCAAGAGCTGCGAATCAATTTCTTGTCGACTCGAGGCACTCCGAGCAGGTGCCGACGAACGCGGCATGGTGCACGTCGATGCGAAACCCGATGTCCTCGAGCAGGGTACGACCAAGTGGAGCGAGCGCGGATTCCTTGATGTCGATGATCCGGTTGCAGGTCGTGCACTGCACGTGCGCGTGGTCGGCTCCCGGGTGGTCGTGGCCGGGCGCGGCCAAGTGATAGATCGTCGCCGAGCCCGACACATGGGTGTGTGACACGAGACCGAGCTCGCCGAGGGTCGTCAAGGCGCGGTAGACCGTCGTTCGATGGACCCCGGGAGCGGTCTGACTTGCACGCACCGCGATCTCATCGGCCGTGAGGTGCTCCATCGTGCCGCCGAGGACCTCGATGACGGCTCGACGGGGTGAGGTGACACGTTCGCCCTTGGCCCTCAGTGCCGCGACGGCTTCGGCTGCTCCGTGCGACCCGGTCCGCGATGACTCCATGAGTCCATTGTGCGCTCCGCGACGAGATTGCCTTGCCGATCCTCAGAGCCCGACTTATCGTGGCGGGGACGGAAGGCGGGCAGGGTGCACGAGCTCTCCATCGCCGAGTCCGTCGTCGAAGTCGTGCTGGCGCGCACCGGGGACAACCCGGTGACCTGCGTACGGGTGACTGTCGGGAGGCTGGCCGGCGTCGTGCCCGACGCACTGATGTTCTGCTTCGAGCTCGCGGCGGCCGGTACGCCTCTGGAGGGTGCCGAGCTGGAGATCGTCCAGCTGGCCGGACGTGCGCACTGCCGGGGATGCGATCAGGACTTTGAGAAGAACGACCTGATCCTGCTGTGTGATTGTGGAAGTGCCGATGTCGAGGTGGTGGCCGGCCGCGAGCTTTCGGTCACCTCAGTGGAGGTGGCGTGAGATGTGTGCAACATGTGGATGCGGGACCGACGAGGTCCGCGTGAGTGGTGAGCCGGTCGTCGCTCACGACCATGACCATCGGGACGGCCACGACCATGGACATACCCACGACCATGGGGACGGCCACGACCACGCGCACGACCACGCGCACGACCACGCGCACGACCACGCGCACGACCACGTTCACGAAGTGCCGGGTGATGCAGAGCCAGGCAGTGACGAGCCTCGCACCCACACAGTAGCGATCGAGACCGCTGTGCTGGCCAAGAACGACGAGCTCGCGGGGGTCAATCGCGCCTGGCTCGCCGAGCACAGTATCGCCGCACTCAACCTGATGAGCTCCCCAGGCGCCGGAAAGACCACATTGCTCGAGCGGACGATCCGTGAGGACGGCCCAGGCCGTCAGATATGCGTGATCGAAGGGGACCAGGAGACGGTCTTCGACGCGGAACGTATCCGCGCGGCGGGAGCCCGGGCGGTGCAGATCAACACCGGATCGGGATGCCACCTGGATGCCAGCATGGTGCGACGCGGGCTGGACTCGCTGGAGCCTGCCGACGGCGACCTGGTCGTGCTCGAGAACGTCGGCAACCTGGTTTGCCCGGCCCTGTTCGACCTGGGCGAGGCCAAGAAGGTCGTCATCATCTCGGTGACCGAAGGTGACGACAAGCCCCTGAAGTATCCGCACATGTTTGCGGCCGCAGATCTCGTGGTGGTCAACAAGACGGACCTGCTGCCATACGTCGACTTCGACGTCGCCCGGTGCGAGAAGGACGCCCGCAGCCTCAACCCCGAGGTGGTGTGGCTGCCGATGAGCGCCAAGACCGGCGAAGGGCTTGACCACTGGTACCGCTGGCTGCGAGCACTTTAGACCTTTCGTGGAGGCGCCGCACGCTGGAACGGGCTTTTAGCAGAAGTTCGGGTTCAATCGCAAATTCGACTGATGTGATCCTTGACACACCGCGGCTGCGGAGCGGTAATGGAAACACGGCGTTGCGAACACCCCGTCTTGGTCCAGGCAACGCAGGAGGCCTCCCAGCCTCCGGAGAGGTCGGCCACGATGCCCACTGCGGAAGCGATCAAAGCGGAAGACACCCTGATCCACGTCTTGTGGATCAACGCAGGGCTGAGTTGCGACGGGGACTCCGTGTCCCTCACCGCGGCTACCCAGCCCAGCATCGAGGAGATCGCGATGGGGGCCTTGCCGGGCCTCCCGCAGATCGCCGTGCACTGGCCACTGATCGATTTCGAGTGCGGCCCCAACGGGGGTGCCGATGACTTCCTCGAGTGGTTCCACAAAGCCGACCGTGGTGAGCTCGAGCCCTTTGTCCTGGTAGTCGAGGGGTCGATCCCCAACGAAGCGCTGCACGAAGAGGGCTATTGGTGCGGATTCGGGAACGACCCGGAGACCGGCCAGCCGAGGACCACGAGCGAGTGGCTCGATCGGCTGACCCCCAAGGCGACCGCGGTCGTCGCGGTGGGCACCTGCGCCACCTACGGCGGCATCCACGCGATGGCCGGCAACCCGACCGGAGCGATGGGCGTCCCCGACTACCTCGGCTGGGACTGGAAGTCCAAGGCCGACATTCCGATCGTCTGTGTGCCGGGCTGTCCGATCCAGCCTGACAATCTGTCCGAGACGCTGACCTACTTGCTCTACATGGCCACCGGGCAGGCCCCGATGATCCCACTGGATGAAGCCCTGCGGCCGACCTGGCTCTTCGGTCAGACCGTGCACGAGGGCTGCGACCGTGCTGGCTACTACGAGCAGGGAGACTTCGCGACCGAGTATGGCTCGCCCAAATGCATCGTGAAGCTTGGCTGCTGGGGACCGGTCGTCAAGTGCAACGTGCCCAAGCGCGGCTGGATGAATGGCATGGGTGGATGCCCGAACGTCGGTGGAATCTGCATCGGTTGCACGATGCCCGGCTTCCCGGACAAGTTCATGCCGTTCATGGACGAGCCGCCTGGAGGCAAGTTGTCGACCACCGCGGTCAAGCCCTACGGCAACACGATGCGGGCACTGCGCGCGAAGACGACGCGCACGCTCGACAAAGAGCCCAAGTGGCGCAAGCCGGGCAAGACGCTCGTCACCGGCGCCAAGAAGACCTGGTAATCCCACCTCCAGCAGAAAGGCGACGCCATGACGTCGACCATCCCGAGTCCGAGCAGCATGGGTCAAGGCAAAGACGGCTTGGTGGAGATGGCGTGGGATCCCATCACCCGCATCGTCGGAAGCCTCGGCATCTACACGAAGATCGACTTTGAGAACAAGGTCGTGGCCGAGTGCCACAGCACGAGCTCGATCTTTCGCGGCTACTCGATCTTCATGAAGGGCAAAGATCCGCGCGACGCGCATTTCATCACGAGTCGTATCTGCGGCATCTGCGGCGACAACCACGCAACCTGCTCCTGCTACGCCCAGAACATGGCGTACGGCGTCAAGCCGCCAGCGATCGCGGAGTGGATCGTCAACCTGGGTGAGGCCGCGGAGTACATGTTCGACCACAACATCTTCCAGGAGAACCTGGTCGGAGTGGACTACTGCGAAAAGATGGTGTCCGAGACCAACCCGGAGGTCCTCGAGCTGGCCAACAACACGCCAGCACCGCGCGGTGGGGACCACGGCTACCAGACCATTGGCGACATCATGCGCTCGCTCAACCCGTTCACGGGTGAGTTCTACCGCGAGGCGCTGGTCGTCAGCCGCTACACCCGCGAGATGTTCTGTCTGATGGAGGGACGTCACGTCCACCCGTCGACGCTCTACCCCGGCGGAGTCGGCACAGTAGCGACGATTCAGCTGATGACCGACTACATCACCCGGCTGATGCGGTATGTCGAGTTCATGAAGAAGGTCGTGCCGATGCACGACGACCTGTTCGACTTCTTCTACGAAGCGTTGCCCGGCTACGAGCAGGTGGGCAATCGTCGAATTCTGCTGGCCTGCTGGGGCTCCTTCCAGGATCCCGAGCACTGCAACTTCGACTACAAGGACATGACCAACTGGGGCCGCAAGATGTACGTGACTCCGGGGATCGTCGTCGACGGCAAGCTCGTCACGACCGACCTGGTGGAGATCAACCTCGGTATCCGGATCCTGCTCGGATCGTCGTACTACGACGACTGGGAAGACCAGGAAACATTTGTCGAGAAGGACCCGTTGGGCAACCCGGTCGATCGTCGCCACCCGTGGAATCAGCACACCAACCCGCGGCCGCAGAAGCGCGACCTCGACGGTGGAAAGTATTCCTGGGTCATGTCGCCGCGGTGGTTCGACGGCAAGGACTACCTCGCCCTCGACACCGGTGGCGGGCCACTGGCCAGGCTCTGGTCCACCGCGCTCGCGGGACTCGTCGACATCGGCTACGTGCAGTCGACCGGCTCGAGCGTCAAGATCAACCTGCCCAAGACGTCCCTCAAACCCCCGATGGAGCTGGAGTGGAAGATCCCGCAGTGGAGCAACACGATCGAGCGCAACCGGGCCCGCACCTACTTCCAGGCATACGCGGCTGCCTGTGCCTTGCACTTCGCTGAGAAGGCTCTTGTTGAGATCCGAGCCGGGCGCACCAAGACGTGGGAGAAGTTCGAGGTGCCGCAAGAGGGCATCGGTTGCGGCTTCACCGAGGCAGTTCGTGGCGTGCTCAGCCACCACATGGTGATCCGGGACGGCAAGATCGCCAACTACCACCCCTATCCGCCGACCCCGTGGAATGCCAACCCGCGTGACTCCTACGGGACTCCCGGCCCCTATGAGGACGCGGTGCAGGGTCAGCCGATCTTCGAGAAGAATGACCGAGAGCACTTCAAGGGCATCGACATCATGCGCACCGTGCGCAGCTTCGACCCGTGTCTGCCCTGCGGCGTGCACATGTATCTCGGAGATGGACAGACCCTGGAGCGGCTGCATTCGCCGACCCAGTCCGCCGGCACCGAGTAGGGCCCGACATGACCCAGCCCGAGGTGCTCGACCATTCGCCCGATCTGAGCCTCACGGGTGAGCGGATCGACGCCCTGCTGACCGCCAGCGCCACCGGGGGGAGGATCGCCCAGGAGCGAGCTGAGGAGCTCGTCCGTCTGGTCACCGATCTCTACGGCTCGGGGCTCGAGCACATGATGGAGATCCTTTTCGAGCTGGGCCATCTCGATGACCGTACGCTCGCGAGCCTGGCCGGAGACGAGCTTGTCTCCGGGCTGCTGCTCGTCCACGGCCTGCATCCCTACGGGATCGAGCAGCGAGTCGAGGACGCGCTGGAAGGCGTGCGTCCCTATCTGGGCACGCACGGCGGCGATGTGGAGCTGCTGGAGATCACCGACGAGGGAGTCGTCCGTCTGCGCCTGCTCGGGAGCTGCGACGGGTGCCCGTCATCGTCAGTGACGCTCAGCCTCGCCGTCGAGGGCGCGATCGAGGCGGCCGCGCCTGAGGTGATCGGCATCGAGGTCGAGGATGCGTCGCCGGACTCCAAGGACACCGGCGGATTGATCTCGGTTGACTCACTCATGTCGCGGCTCCAGGTCGAGCCGCCGGGCGGAGCTGACTGGCACGTGCTGGCAGAGCTCTCGGCCCTGGCGGCAGGTGAAGTGACATCTGCAGAGGCGGGCGGGCTGTCCCTCCTGTTGTGCCGGATCGGCGAGGACCTCTATGCGTTCGTCGACCGGTGCGCCCGGTGCGAGTCGAGCCTGGCCGGATCTGCTCTGGCCCGCCGACTCGGCGGAGGACTCGGCGATGCCCTGCTCACCTGCCCGTCGTGCCAGGTGCACTACGACGTTCGCAAGGCGGGGGCCTGCGTTGACGTGCCGGAGCTGCATCTGAACCCGTTGCCTGTGCTCGCTGATGGCGGCACCGTCTCAGTGGCTGTGCCGGCGACCGAGGTCGCATGATGACCCCCCATCCAGGCCGGATACGCGCGTCCGTGGGATCTCATCCGCATGCTCGCGAGGACACCCCATGAGTGCGCCGGGTCGCGGTCCTTCCCCCCTCGCGACTCTGCGGCGCATATCGACGACCCGTCCCACGGTTGTTCCCGGCGAGCGGTGCGAGATGTGCGCGCGGCCGATCGCCGATCAGCACCAGCATGTCGTCGGGCTCGAGAACCGCAGCCTGATGTGCACGTGCCGGCCCTGCTACCTGCTGTTCAGCGACCAGTCAGCGCACCTGCGCTACAAGGCCGTGCCCGACCGCTACCTGAGCTTCCCGGACTTCGCCTTCGACCAGGCTGCGTGGGACGACCTGCAGATCCCGGTTGGGCTGACATTCCTGTTCCGCAACTCGGTCGAGGACCGGGTCGTGGCGTTCTATCCCAGCCCGGCCGGTGCGACGGAGTCCGAGCTGTCGATGGACTCCTGGGACCGGTTGATCTCCTCGAATCCTCAGCTGGACCTGGTGCTTCCCGATGTCGAGGCACTGTTGATCTATCGCAGCGACCATGGTCGCGGTGAGTTCCACTGTGTCCTGGTTCCGATCGACATCTGTTACGAGCTGGTCGGCACGATGCGTATGACCTGGCGAGGGTTCGACGGCGGCCAGGAGGCCCGGTCCGCGATGGATGAGTTCTTCACGATGGTCGAGTCCCGGAGCCGGCCAGCGCCGGCGGTGGGCCAGGACCAGCCATGAGCCACTACACGTTCAACGTCCTCGATGTGTTCGCCGAGCCCTACGCGGCGACGCCTCAGCTCACTGCGCGCCTGCGGATCGAGGAGAGCACAGGCACCGTCGTGCATGCGATCGCGTTGCGATGCCAAGTGCGCATCGATCCGCAGCGTCGCGGCTACGATGCCGACGAGGCCTCTGACCTGCGGTCGCTGTTCGGTTCACGCGAGCGCTGGTCGGACACGCTCCGGCCATTCCTCTGGATGCAGTGCAGCACCACGGTCCAAGGATTCAGCGGCGTCACAGAGGTGAACCTGCCGATGCCCTCGACGTACGACTTCGACGTCGTCGGATCACGCTACCTGCACGCGCTCGGCGAGGGCGCTGTGCCGTTGTCCTTCATGTTCTCCGGAGTGGTCTTCACCAAGGGGGCAAACGGCTTCGCCGTCGAGCAGGTGCCATGGGACTGCGACACCGGCTTTCAGATGCCGGTCTCGGTGTGGAAACAGATGATGGATCTCTACTACCCGGGCACGGGCTGGATGCGGGTCGACCACGATGTGGTGGCCGCAGTTGCCGACTATCGCGCCGAGCACGGACTCACGTCGTGGGACGAGACACTCACCCACTTGCTGGACGCTCGCAAGGAGGTCGCCTCATGAACCTCGACCTGGGTCGTGCCGTGGCCGACGCGGTGCTCTACGAGGGCTATCTCCTCTATCCCTACCGCGCCAGCTCCAGCAAGAACCAGGCGCGCTGGCAGTTCGGCGTCCTGAGCCCGCCGGACGCTGAGGCCGCCGGCATCGGTGAGTCGTCCTCGATGGCGATGCAGTGCCTGTTGTCTGGAGGCCTCGGCGACCGGACCTCGCTGGTGCTGCACCTGCGATTCCTCCAGCTGCAGCGCCGTCAGGTGCTTGACACCGCTGGTGAGCCCGTCGCGCGGGTCGTCGTCGGTGACACGACCTGGCTGAGCTGGGACGAGGCGGTCGACCACGAGGTCTCATTCACGGTGTCCGGTCGGGACCTCACGAACCGTGTGGCCCATCCGGTCGAGATCGCTGCGGGCGAGGACGTCGAGGCGCTCGTCGACGATGACGGCGCCCCGGCGGGAACCATGGTGCGCCGTCGCCGCCACATCCGGGCCGAGGTTCGTCTGGGCGTCGAGGACGTCGGCGGGCTGCACCGGCTCAGCGTCGAGGTCGAGAACCGGCATGTGGGGCCGACGATCGACAAGGACGACGCGATCGCCCACTCGTTCATCGGCACCCACCTCCTCATCGAGGCGCACGGGCCGACGTTCGTGTCCCTGCTCGAACCTCCCGATGCAGCGACTGGAGCGGTGGCCGGGTGCGTCCAACGGCGATGCTGGCCGGTGCTGGGCGGGGCGCCCGGCGACACCGATCTCCTGCTCGGCCTGCCGATCATCCTCTACGACTACCCCGAGATCGCCGAGCAGAGCACCGGAGCGTTGTTCGACTCCACCGAGATCGACGAGATCCTCACCCTTCGCGTCCTGACGATGACCGACGAGGAGAAGGCCGAGGCTCGGGCCACGGACCCCCGGGCGCGGGAGATCATCGACCGGTGCGAAGAGATGTCGCCGGAGTCGATGCAGCAGCTGCACGGCATCCTGCGTGATCCTGGCGCGCTCGATCCGATGGTCAGTCCGTCGATGGCCGAGCCGGACTGGCCGATGGCGACCGACGTACGCGACCTGGACGCCGCGACCTTCGACACCGGCGACACGCCGTGGTGGGATCCGGCGGCCGATGAGGCCGTGAGGCCGGAGTCCGACGTCGTGGTGATCGACGGTGTCAGTGTCGGCAAGGGGAGTCTCGTGCGGGTCCATCCGAACCGGCGAGCCGACGCGCAGGACATCTTCTTCGCCGATCAGGTCGCCCGGGTCACAGCGGTCCTGTCCGATGTCGATGGTGGAACCCACGTCGCGCTGGTGCTGGTGGACGACCCGGCCGCAGACATGCACGAGTGGTATGGCCGCTACTTCTACTTCGCCCCGGACGAGCTCGAGCCACTGCCGATCGAATTCACCCACCACGACAAAGAGGAGAGTCGCCCATGAGAACGGTAGGCATCATCACCACAGGCGTGGGGGCGCTGATCGTGCTCGCGGCGATCATCATCGCCGTCATGTCGATCCCTGACTTCCAGCGCTATCTCAAGATGCGCCGGATGTAACCGGTAGCGAGTGAAAGGAAGACATCATGACCGAGACGCCAGGAGAGCACCTGGACGAGGAGCCGCAGGCCGAACGCGGTCCGGAGGGCTCGCGCGACGAGGGTTCTGACGAGCCCGGTGGAGGTCCCGTCGATCGCCCTGCGGGCACGGCCGACGAAGACGACGACACCGGCATCAATCCCGACAAGTCCGATCATCCGGGAGCACCGGATCTGCAGAGCGGAGGCAACTGACATGACGACCAGCCCAGACCCGGACAATCCGGACACCGAGGGCAAGACCCTCCCTCCCTACGATGGGCGCAGGGAGGCCGCGGATCCGTCAGAGGTGAGCGGCACGACACCTGATGCCGGCACCGGAGGCGCCTCGGCGCCGACCGACGATCCGGAGCTCAAGTCGCCCGACCCGGACGAGACCGACGGTGGCGCGACGGGATCCCCGGCCGATGAGCAACCGGCCGAAGAAACACCCGACACCGACACCGGTGATTCGGACCCGACTGGTCCCGCGCACACACCCGGCACGGGCCGAGCAGAGGACCAGCCCTGAACGAGCGAATCCTGGTCGCCGGAATCGGCAACCTCTTCCTCAGCGACGACGGCTTCGGGCCAGAGGTCGCCCGCTTGTTGCTGTCCGACGACGAGTTGCCCGGCGCCGTCCAGGTGGTTGACTACGGCATCCGGGGCATGCACCTCGCGTACGACCTCCTGGACGGGTGCGCCGCACTCGTCATCGTCGATGCGATCCCCGGCGAGGGTTCGCCGGGGGACGTGGTCGTCCTGAGCGTCGGGCCTGACGATGTCGGCACGGGTGAGCTCGACGCCCATGGCATGGACCCGCTGGCGGTGCTCGGATGCCTCCGCGCGCTCGGAGGCACGCTGCCACCCACCTACGTCGTCGGCTGTCGGCCGGCCGGCGTCGACGAGGGCATCGGCCTGAGTCCGCCGGTCGCGGCCGCTGTGCCGGTCGCGGCGCAGGCCGTGGCCCGAGTCATCAATGAACGCATCCTGGCAACCTCGAGCCCGATGAGCGAGGCCTGATCATGTGTCTGGGGATCCCCGGCAGGATTGTCGAGATCGTGGACGGCTTCGCCGATCAGCTGGCCCTGGTCGACGTCGAAGGAGCCCAGCGCAAGATCAACATCGGCATGCTGGAGGAGCTGCCAGTGCCAGGTGACTGGATCCTCATCCACATGGGCTTCGCGCTGGAGCTGATCGACAGTGCTAAAGCCGAGGAGGCCATCTCCGGGCTGGAGATGATGGGCCAAGCACGCGACGATCCTGCCCCCGACTCCGAAGCGACGGTGCGAGGTGCCTGAAGCTCCGATGACCCTTGCCCGCCCGGCGACCGGGCCGGTGCTGTTTGCGCGCTACGCCTTCCCGCCGAACTCCCACGGCTACTGCGGCCCGTCGGACCACGGTGCCTTCTTCGAGCACGGGGCCACCGGAGAGGACGACCGAGGTCTGCGGGCCCTGTCCCAACAGTTCGCAGGCGCCTGGCCCTACCTCGAGCTGATCGCTGCCTCAATCGGTCTTGACGACCCGCTGGATCGCCGGGTGGTCGACGCGTACTGGGTCGGGAGCCCTGAACTGGACCGGGTCAGCGCTCAGGCTGTCGGCAACTCGATGGAGTCCCGCTTCCGGGCCATGACCGGTTCGAAGTTCTTCACCCTCAGCGAGAGCATCAACGCCGGCGGGGTGCCGCACCACAGCTTCGCGGTCTTCTGCATCTATCCGTGGACCGGGCTGTTGAGCGACGGCCGCAAGGCCGAGCACGCACTGACCGTCCTCGATCAGTGCCGGATCCGCTGGGGGAAGGTGCTGGTGGTCCAAGGGGATCAGGTCGTGGTCGAGTCGACCCCACTGTCCTGGGACGGCCACGTGCTGGGGTTCGGGGAGCGGACCACCGAGACCGTCGTGCGATCGGTCAACGGCGTCAGCATGATGGACGACCTCGCCCCCGGCGACTGGGTGTCGATGCACTGGGAATGGGTCTGCGACAAGCTCACCGAACGCCAGGTCAGATACCTGCGCGACTTCACCGTCAAGCACATGCGCATCGTCAACGAAGGCAACTTGCACTCCGGTCCTGCCGAATTTCTCGGCACCTGACGAAAGCAGGACGTTATGGTCGACAACTCGCCGCTGATCATCCCTCGGCGCACCCTCCTGAAGGGCGGGGCCGCGCTCGGTGGTGCCATGCTCCTGTCCGCGTGCGGAGACAGCGCGCCGAAGTCCGCCGGGAAGAGCATCACCCTCAAGGACCAGCGTGGGACTGTGCTGACGTTCGATGGGCCGGTCAAGCGCATCGTGACCTTGCCGATGCCGGCCGCTTCCATCATGATCGCGGTCGACCGCAGCGCCGCACGCCTCGCGGGCGTGCATGACGCGTCGTGGGCTGCAGCGAATCAGAGCATCCTGGGCACGATGTTTCCTCGCGTGCTCAAGGTCCCCCATGACATCGGCACGCAGGAGTTCGCCCCGAACGTCGAGGGAATTTTGGCCCTCGACCCTGATGTCGTCGTCCAGTGGGCCAATCAGGGTGATGAGATCATCCAGCCGCTTGAGAATGCCGGTCTGCCGGTTCTGGGTGTCAACTACGGCAAGCTGGAGGACGTCGGCAGCTGGTTCCGCATGTTCTCCACCGTGCTGGGGCGCCCAGAGCGCGGCCGAGCCATGGCCACTCGTCTCGACTCGGACCGCGCGGCCGTCGCGGCGGTGGCGGCCAAGCGGACCGGGCGGGCGCCGAGGGTGCTGTACTTCAACCGATTTTCCGAGAGCCTGACGGTGCAGGGTGCCGGTACGTTCAACGAGGACTACGTACGTCTCATCGGCGCCGAGAATGTCTCGTCCGAGGTCAAGGGGCTGGTCGAGGTGGACCTCGAGCAGGTGCTGGACTGGGATCCCGACGTCATCGTCCTCGGCAATTTCGATGAGGCCATGCCGGACGACGTCTACGGAGACCGCCGGTGGCGTGACGTCGCCGCGGTCAGGGCGCGACGTGTCTATCGGGCACCGCTGGGTGGATATCGGTGGGATCCGCCGAGCCACGAGTCACCCCTGATGTGGACCTGGCTCGCGCAGATCGCGTTCCCGGACGGTACCGACGGGGGGCTGCGCGACAAGATCGTGGCGGACTACCGGTACTTCTACGACCACACACCCACACAGTCCGAGATCGACACCATGCTGTGGACGGAGGCGAACGGTGCCTCCGCCGACTACGACCAGTTCTCAGCTTGAGGACATCACCGAGGGATCCGGCGCCGCACCTGGGCGGGTGGGTGGACCGCTCTCGATCCTCGCCGCGGCGGTGGTGCTCGCGGTGACGATCATGGTGGCGGTCTCCCTCGGTCGCTACACCGTGCCGCCGTCCCACGTCTTGCAGATCTTGGCGTCCGGGTTGCTCCCCGAGGGCGGTGTCAGCGGCACCGAGCGAACCGTCGTGGAGCTCGTTCGCCTCCCGCGAGTGCTGCTCGCCGTCCTGGTCGGGGGTGGTCTGGGCGTCGCCGGCGCGGCTCTGCAGGCGACTTTCCGCAACCCGCTGGTGAGCCCGGACATCATCGGGGTCTCATCGGGGGCGTCGTTCGGCGGCGCCATCGCCTTGCTCTTCGGCCTCGGAACGGTGTTCTTGGTCGGCGGTGCCTTCGTATTCGGCCTCCTCGCCCTCGTCCTGCTCTTCGCCCTGACAGCGGGCCGGGCCTCCTCGATGCTGATGGTGGTGCTCGGCGGCGTCGTGCTCGGGTCGTTCTTCGCCGCACTGGTCGGGCTCGCCCAGTACTTTGCCGACCCGTACTCCTCGTTGCCGGCCATCGTCTTCTGGCTGCTGGGCAGCCTCGCAACCGCCACCTGGGCGAAGGTCGCCGTGGCCGTCGTGCCGATCCTGCTGGGCACGGCCGTCGTGCTCCTGCTGAGGTGGCGCCTCAACGTGCTCTCCCTCGGTGACGACGAGGCGTCCTCGCTCGGCATCCGCCCGAGCAGGTTGCGCTGGGTGTTCCTGTTGGCCTGCGCGCTCATCGTGGCCGGCGCCGTGGCGGTGAGCGGCGCGGTCGGGTGGGTCGGACTGGTGATCCCTCATCTCGCGCGAATGTGGGTGGGCCCTGATCATCGCGTGCTGCTCCCGGTGAGCTTCCTGCTCGGTGCGACATACCTCATCGTGATCGACACGATCGCCCGGACGCTGACCGCTGGCGAGATCCCACTCGGGGTGCTCACGGCACTTGTCGGCGCACCGGTGTTCTTCGTGCTGCTGCGGCGCAATCGCGACAGGATCTGGGACCATGCTTGAGCTCGATGACATCGGCTTCTGCTATCCGGAGTCGGGTTGGGTCTTCCGACACGTCAGTCTCAAGGTGCCGGCCGGGGCGGTCACGGCAGTCCTGGGGCCCAACGGCCGAGGCAAGACGACTCTCGTGAGATGTGCAGCCGGGCTGATGAAGCCGCAGGAGGGTGCGGTCTCATACGACGGCGCGGTGGGATTCGTGCCGCAGGCGCGCGGCGGGGCCTTCGCCTATCGCGCACTCGACATGGTTGTGATGGGCCGGGTCCGTCAGGTCCGGCTGTTCGGCACACCGACGCGTGATGACCGGGTCGCTGCTCTGGATGCCATGGAGCGCATCGGCGTGGGCCACCTCGCGAATCGCCAGTTCCCCACGCTGAGCGGCGGGGAGCAGCAACTGGTGCTCATCGCCCGGGCAATCGCCTCGCAGTCACCCGTGCTGGTGCTCGATGAGCCGACGACCGGCCTGGACCTGCACAATCAGGCCCAGATCCTTTCGCTCCTGCGCAAGCTGGTCGCTGATGGCATGGGGGTTCTGCTCACCACCCATCACCCCGACCATGCGCTCTATCTCGCGGACTTCGTCGTGTTGATGGATGGCCCGGACGACGTACGCAGCGGGCCTACGGCGGCGATGCTGACCGACGAGGCCCTCACCCGGCTCTACGGCATCGACGTACAGACCGTGACATATGAGCAGAACGGTGGCGGAGCGCGGAGGGCGATCGTCACCCGGTACGGCGACGAGCTCGACTGACCCAAGCGGCGCGGTTTACCACGGTCCCTAGGCAAGAGTCGTCTGCCCGAGGGAGATCTCCCTCGGGCGGACGACCTTTGCCTCGGGCGGACGGCGGAACCCAACGGCTTCCTGCGGGCGGACGACGTTTGCCTAGGGACCGTGGTAAACCACTGAGAGGGGAGGTTGATAGGAATGGACTCAACTTTGGGATTGTTGACATACCTGACGATCCTCTCGACCCCAGGAGACCCCTATGGACCTTGCGAAGTTCACGACGCGTAGTCAGCAGGCTCTGGGCAGCGCCATCTCGGCCGCCGCCGCTGCGGGCAACCCTGCCGTCGAGCCGGCCCACCTCCTGGCCAGCCTCCTCGGCCAGGACGGCGGCACCGCCGCACCGCTGCTCGAAGCCGCTGGAGTCGACGCCCGGTCGGTACGCACCGAGCTGAAGTCGGTGCTCGAGGCCCTGCCGTCAGCCAGTGGCGCCAGCGTGCAGAACCCGGGACTGTCCCGCTCGAGCCACGAGGTGCTCCAGCGCGCCCAGGACCTCGCCGACACCGGCGGTGATGACTTCGTGTCGACCGAGCACCTGACCGTTGGCATCGCGACCGTGGAGTCGAGTGCCAAGAAGCTCCTCACGGATGCAGGCGCGACCGCCGAGTCGCTCCGCGCCGCTTTTGCCGCGGTCCGTGGGACCGCTCGCGTGACGAGCCCGGACTCCGAGGACACCTACCAGTCCCTGCAGAAGTATGGCGTCGATCTCACCGAGGTGGCTCGTGACGGCAAGCTCGATCCCGTCATCGGTCGCGACAGCGAGATCCGCCGGGTGATCCAGGTGCTCTCGCGGCGTACGAAGAACAATCCCGTGCTGATCGGTGAGCCCGGCGTCGGCAAGACCGCCGTCGTCGAGGGTCTTGCCCAGCGGATTGTCGCGGGCGACGTGCCGGAGTCCCTGCGCGGTCGCCGGCTCATCTCGCTCGACCTCGCGGCCATGGTCGCGGGTGCGAAGTATCGCGGCGAGTTCGAGGAGCGGCTCAAGGCCGTCCTGACCGAGATCAAGGAGTCCGACGGCCAGGTCATCACCTTCATCGACGAGCTGCACACCGTGGTGGGGGCAGGCGCCGGAGGCGACAGCGCCATGGACGCCGGCAACATGCTCAAGCCCATGCTGGCGCGTGGCGAGCTGCGGATGATCGGTGCGACGACTCTGGATGAGTACCGGGAGCGGATCGAGAAGGATCCGGCCTTGGAGCGCCGGTTCCAGCAGGTGTTCGTCGGTGAACCGACCCCGGAGGACACCATCGCGATCCTGCGCGGGCTCAAGGAGCGCTACGAGGCCCACCACAAGGTGTCGATCTCGGATGCCGCGCTGGTGGCAGCGGCCACCCTCTCGGACCGCTACATCCCCGGTCGTCAGCTGCCTGACAAGGCGATCGACCTG
Source organism: Aeromicrobium sp. (assembly GCF_037719875.1). Lineage (GTDB taxonomy): Bacteria > Actinomycetota > Actinomycetes > Propionibacteriales > Nocardioidaceae > Aeromicrobium. The sequence continues at coordinate 93,179 of NZ_JBBJMJ010000008.1, forward strand.
ATCGATGAGGCCAGCAGCCGCCTCCGCATGGAGATCGACTCCAGCCCCATCGAGATCGACGAGCTCCGCCGCGCCGTCGACCGGCTCCACATGGAGGAGCTGCACCTCGCAAAGGAGGCCGACGCTGCCAGTCGCGATCGTCTCGCCAAGCTCCGCATCGAGCTCGCCGACAAGCAGGAGGCCCTGCGTGCCCTCGAGTCCCGGTGGGAGCGTGAGAAGCAGGCTCTCAACGCAGTCGGCGAGATCAAGGAGCGGATCGACGAGGTGCGGAGCACCGCCGAACGGGCACAGCGTGATGGCGACATGGAGACCGCGAGCCGGCTGCTGTATGCCGAGATCCCCACGCTGGAGACCCAGCTCGAGCAGGCCCAGGCCGCCGAGGCGGCCCAAGAGGGTGACTCGATGGTCCACGAGGAGGTCGGTGCCGACGATGTCGCCGAGGTCGTCGCGGCCTGGACCGGCATCCCCACGGGCCGGCTGCTCGAGGGGGAGACCGGCAAGCTCCTGCGCATGGAGGATGAGCTCGGCAAACGGCTGATCGGACAACGGACCGCGGTCACGGCCGTCTCCGATGCCGTACGCCGCTCGCGGGCCGGCATCGCAGACCCGGACCGGCCGACCGGCTCGTTCCTGTTCCTCGGCCCGACCGGCGTCGGCAAGACCGAGCTCGCCAAGACGCTGGCTGAGTTCTTGTTCGACGACGAACGGGCCATCGTCCGCATCGACATGAGTGAGTACTCCGAGAAGCACTCGGTCAGTCGGCTCGTCGGAGCGCCTCCGGGATATGTCGGCTATGACGAGGGCGGTCAGCTCACCGAGGCCGTCCGACGGCGCCCCTACTCGGTGGTCCTGCTCGACGAGGTCGAAAAGGCGCATCCGGAGGTCTTCGACATCCTCCTGCAGGTGCTCGACGACGGGCGACTCACCGACGGCCAGGGGCGTACGGTCGACTTCCGCAACGCCATCTTGATCCTCACGTCGAATCTCGGCTCGGTCTATCTCAGCGATCCGACGCTCGACGACTCAGCCAAGCGGGAGGCCGTCCTGGAGGTCGTGAAGGCCTCGTTCAAGCCCGAGTTCCTCAATCGCCTCGACGAGATCGTGATGTTCGATGCTCTTGGCACCGACGAGCTGGCGCACATCGTGGATCTGCAGGTGGCGGCGCTCGCCAAGCGGTTGGCGGCCCGCCGCATCGCGCTCGACGTCACCCCCGCCGCGCGTGAGTGGCTCGCGCTCACGGGCTGGGACCCGGCCTATGGCGCACGTCCGCTGCGCCGACTCGTGCAGCAAGCGATCGGCGACCGGCTCGCGCGGTCCCTGCTGGGTGGCGAGATCCGAGATGGCGACACGGTTGTCGTGGACCGGGAAGCTGGCGCCGACGAGCTGACGGTCAAGGCGGCCTGACCCGTCCCAGGGGCTTCGTGGTGAGATTGGGGCATGGTCGAGAAGCGCTCCGAACGTCCGCCGAGATTGGTGATGACGTGCGCATACCTCGCGCTGATCGGCGCCTTCCAGGTCATCCAGGCCGTCGTCATCCTGACCAACTGGTACTCCGAGAGCGCTGAGAAGCAGGTCAAGCAATTCACCGACCCGCTCGTCGAAGGGGGTCTCAACCGCGGCGATGCGGAGACGACCTTCCGGATCTATCTCGCGATCCTCGCGATCCTCGGCGGGGGAGTCGCGGTCTTCGCGATCTACACGGCGCTCGGGCACGTGGCGAGCCGCATCCTGCTCACGATCACGGCCCCGCTGATGGCGCTCGTGGGCTGGGGCCTGGGTTCTTTCCTCGCGGTCGTCCTCAGTGTCGTGACGGTCTCGTGCGTCATCCAGCTCTGGACCGCGGACGTGCGTCAATGGTTCGCGCTGCTCAGTGGCAAGCCGCTGCCGGCACCCGTGGTGACCGCTCCTCCGGCGCCCTCAACACCGGTCGGCCAGGTCGGCCCGGTCGGCCAGCCCCCGGTTGCGCACCACATGGTCGGCCAGCCCCCCGCCCCGAGGACGACGGATGTCCCCAAGATCCTCGCGATCGTCACGCTGAGCATCTCGTCGATGGTCGCGCTCGGTTGCGGCATCTACCTCATGATGTACGAGCTCGCGCTCGACCGGCTGGTGCAACAGCAGCTGGACTCGGAGATGAACTGGATGGATCTCACCGAGGCTGAGATCCGTGACAGCTACGACCAGCTCGCGATCCTCTCGTGGGTCGTCCTGCCCCTCAGCCTCGTTGCGGTGGGCGTCTCGTCGATCCTGCTCCTGCGTCGGCGTCGTCACGACGGCAGGTAGCCGATCGGGTCATGCGCGCGAGTCGTACGTAAGAGTGGTCACAGCGGTCGCCCGCGGTGTGCATCGCACCCGCGACGGTCGATAGACTGAGGGCATGCCTGAAAGCGCCGTCTCCGGTCAAAAACGCCCCCATGTCGTCGTCGTTGGCGGCGGATTCGGAGGCATTGCCGCCGTCCGCAAGCTCAAGCGCGCCGACGTCGATGTGACGCTGATCGACCGGCACACCTACAACACGTTCCAGCCGCTCCTCTACCAGGTTGCGACCGCGAGCCTCAACCCCGGCGACATCACCTGGTTCCTTCGCGCGATCCGTGCCAAGCAGAGCAACGTGCGCTTCCTCAAGGGCCTGGTCGTGTCGATGGATCACGAGGCACAGACGCTCAAGCTCGACGGCGGTGTCGAGGTCAAGTACGACCACCTCGTGATCGCCGTGGGCGTGACGGCCAACTACTTCGGCATTCCCGGCGCTGAGCAGTTCGCGATGCCGCTCTATCGCCGCTCGCAGGCGCTGGCCGTGCGCGACCGGATGTTCGCGAGCCTGGAGGATGCCGCGGTCAACGGCCAGGACCGCGACCTGCGGATCATCGTCGTGGGCGGCGGAGCCACCGGTGTGGAGACCGCTGGCGCGTTCGCCGAGCTGCGCAACAACGACATGCCCGTCACCTATCCCGAGCTCGACCGCAACCGCGTGCACATCACGCTGATCGAGATGCTGCCGCACGTACTCGGCCCGTTCCATCCCAAGCTGCGCGACTATGCGCGCAAGTCACTCGAGAAGCGCGACGTCGACCTGCGGCTCGGCACTGCGGTCAAGGAGGTCCGGGAGGACGGCGTGCTCGTCGAGCACGACGGCGTCGAGGAGTTCCTTCTGGCCGGCATCGTCGTGTGGGCCAGCGGCATCACGGCCCACCCCACGGTCCAGGACTGGGCGGTGCCCCAGGGGCGCGGAGGGCGCATCGAGACCGACGAGCACCTGCGGGTCAAGGGTGTCGACAATGTCTACGCGATCGGCGACGTCTCGGTCAGTCCCGATGAGCCGCTGCCTCAGCTTGCGCAGCCGGCGATCCAGGGTGGCAAGCACGTGGCCAAGGTCATCCGGGCCGAGCTCGATGGCAAGAAGACCGTCAAGCCGTTCAGCTACAAGGACAAGGGCACGATGGCGACCATCGGCCGCTCGTCGGCGGTCGCAGAGATCAAGTTCCTCCCGCGCCTGACCGGCTTCCCGGCATGGGTCATCTGGGTCGGCCTGCACGTCGCGACGCTGTTGGGCAACCGCAACCGGTTCGCGACGATGATCAACCTGACCGCCAAGTACCTCGTGTGGGGCAGCCACAACGCGATCGTCGGGGAGACCCCGCCGGTCGTCGCGCTCAAGCCGGTCACGGTCGAGGCGCGTTCGCCGCGCAAGGCGGTGTCGCGCGCGGCTGCTCGCAAGGCCGCCGAGGCAGACGCGGCCGAAGGCCTCGAGACGATCAGGCAGGACCCCCGGAGCTAGCGCAGCGCGGCCTCCAGCTCGGCGCGAGCGGTGAGCATCGAGGGGCCATACCAGGTGAGAGATCGTCCCGACACGAGTGTCGTGGGCGTACGGGCGAAGGCCTCGGGCCCGTCGTCCGGCGTGAAGACGTAGGGCTCGTCTGGCAGCAGCACGAGATCCACGCCCGCGGCGTCGATGTCGGTCAGCTCGACGCGCGGGTAGCGGTCATGGCTGGCGCCGAATGCGTTGACCAGGCCGAGCCGGTCGATCATGTCGCCTGTGAACGTCTGGGATCCGACGACCATCCAAGGATCGCGCCATATCGCGATGGCGACGCGCCGCCCCGAGTGCGGGGCGGGGGCGGCCCACACGTTGCGGGCTTGACCGAGCCACGCCGGCTCATCCCAGCCGAGTCCGGCGGTGAACATCCGGGCCATCGACGTGAATGCCTCATCGACGGTCTCGATCACCGTGACCCACACGGCGATCCCGTCGTCACGGAGCCGGCGGATGTCGAGCTCGCGATTTTCCTCGCGGTTGGCCAGCACGAGGTCGGGCCGTAGTGCCGCGATGGCCGAGCGGTCCGGATTCTTGGTGCCGCGCACGCGCGGGACCTCGAGGCCGGCGGGGTGGGAGCACCACTCGGTCGCGCCGACCAAGGCATCTGGGCGGGTCGCGGCGACCGCCTCGGTGAGTGAGGGCACGAGCGACACGACCCGGCAGGCGGGACGGCCGAGATCGACCGGGTGGCCGAGGTCGTCCGTTGTCGAGGCGCTCATGCCCTCACCCTAGAGACCGTTAGAGCGTGTCCCGGCGGTCGTCGCGCGGCCGTTCGACGTGGCGGGTGCCGTCAGCGGGTCCCCGGTCGTCGGTGACCCGGTCCGGGTCGTTGAGTGTCTGGCCCCGATCAGGATCGTTGAGCGTTCGATCCCGGTCCGGGTCGTTGAGTGTCTGGCCCCGATCAGGATCGTTGAGCGTATGCTCCCGATCGCCTTCGTGGCCGACCGTGTCGCGGCCTGCGTCCGGGTCGATCCGGTCGGCCTCGGCCAGACGTTCGTCGACATCGCTGCGTACGTGCGCGGCCTGGTTCTCGTGCTGATGCGCTTCGCGCTCGAGCTGCTCGGCAGCCACCCTCGCCTGCTCGGCGTCCGCGCGGGCGGTCGCTGCGTCAGCCTCGCGACGGCTGACCTCGATGCCGGTCGCCTGAGCTTCCTCGCGGAGCTCACCTGCCCGGTGCCGATCGCGCTCGGCCTTTTGGGCCGCGGCCTTGCGCTTGGCGGCGGTCGCCAGGAAGGCGATGAGGGCAAGGAGGGCTATGGCGATGATCAGCCAGATCCACCACTTGTTGTCGTCCATGTCGATCTACCTCTTCTCGGGACAGTGCGACCCCGGATGGGGGCGATCTAGCTGTCCACCACGAGGGATACCCACATGTCGGCCCGTCACACCCGTTCGCGCCGGCGTATGCCCATCACGCCGCAGACCGGTGCATGCCAGTCGAGCCCGGCGGCTGCTGCGATGGTGCCGTCGAGAGCCGTGGCGATGTCGTCGGGGAAGTCCTGCGTGCGGCGGGTGTCCATGCCGACATGGACGAGCATGTCCTCGAAGGTGAATGCGAGCCGCTCACGCGTACGGTCCAGCACGAACGCCATGCTGTGGAGCGCCTTGGCCGAGCGCTCGATCGGACGAACGTGCACCGAGAAGTCATCGCCGAGGCGGAGCTCGGACAGATAGCGCAGGTGGTGCTCGACCGTGAACGTCGTCAACCGTCGCTCGTCGATGTAGGCCTGGCCCATGCCGATCGCGGTGTAGCGGAACCAGACGGCCTCGGCCGCGACCTCGAGATAGCGACCGATGTTCATGTGGTCGTTCTCGTCGAGATATTCGACCGGGACGGTCCTGCGGATGGTCTCGGGCAGCTCGAGGACTTGGGCGTACGTGGGGAGGGTGGTCACTCCCGCGACGATACGTGCCCCCTCGCGCACCCACCCGAGGGAGTCCTGGTCGCCACGCGTCGCCGTAGGCTGTGGTCATGCCTGCCTCCCGCCTGATGCCGACCGAGGAGTCCTCGGACCTGATCGGGTTGACCCGCGACATCGTGGCCAGGGAGCTGGCGCCGAAGGTCGCCGGGTTCGAGGCGTCGGGGGAGTTCCCTCGCGAGGTGTTCCGCACGTTGGGACGGGCGGGGTTGTTGTCGCTGCCCTATCCCGAGGAGCTCGGCGGGGGCGGTCAGTCGTACGAGGTCTATCTCCAGGTGCTCGAGGAGATCGCGTCGGTGTCGGCTTCGGTCGGCGTGGGGGTCAGCGTCCACGCGCTGTCGTGCTTCGGCTTGTTCACCGCGGGCACCGACGAGCAGCGCGAGCAGTGGCTGCCGGAGATGTTGTCCGGGGAGCAGCTGGGGGCCTATTGCCTGTCTGAGGCGCACGCGGGCTCCGATCCGGCAGCGATGCGCACCAAGGCCGTGCGGGAGGGCGACTCCTATGTCATCAACGGCGCGAAGGCGTGGACCACGCATGGCGGCCAGGCTGACTTCTACAAGGTCATGGCTCGCACGTCAGACGACGGTGGACGCGGGATCTCCTGCTTCCTGGTCCCCGCCGATGCGAACGGGCTGTCGGCGGACAATCCGGAGCAGAAGATGGGGCTGATGGGTTCGACCACGGCCACGATGATCTTCAACGACGTACGGATCCCGGTCGGTCGTCGCCTCGGTGATGAGGGTCAGGGGCTTCCGATCGCGCTGGCCGGTTTGGACTCGGGGCGCCTCGGCATCGCCGCGGTCGCCACGGGCTTGGCGCAGGGCGCGCTGGATGCCGCGGTGGCGTATGCCAAGGAGCGGCAGGCGTTCGGCAAGGCGATCATCGACCACCAGGGCCTGGGGTTCGTGCTGGCCGACATGGCCGCAGCCGTGGAGTCGGCCCGGGCGACTTACCTGTCCGCCGCCCGGCGCAAGGATGCCGGCGAGCCATTCTCCCGGCAGGCCTCGATCGCCAAGCTGGTCTGCACCGACAACGCCATGAAGGTCACCACCGATGCCGTCCAGGTCCTCGGTGGAGCCGGCTACACCCGTGACTTCCCGGTCGAGCGCCATATGCGTGAGGCCAAGGTCATGCAGATCTTCGAGGGCACCAACCAGATCCAGCGCCTCGTGATCTCGCGCGACCTCGCCCGCTGAGCTCGTCCTAGGTCGCGAGTGCGGACAATCCGCGGCGATCGACCTTGCCCACGGCGGTGTGGGGGATCTCGTCGACGAAGAGCACATCTCGCGGGACCTTGAACCGGGCGAGGTTGGCCCGGATGTGGTCCTTGATCTCGCTCTCACTCGGGGCACCGTCGCCGGCGACCACGAACAGTCGCAGCCTGGTGCCGAAGTCGGCATCGTCGACCGGCATGGTCGCGACATCCTCGATCCCGGGCATGGCCTCGACGAGTGCCTCGATCTCCGCGGGGAAGACGTTCTCGCCGCCGGAGACGATCATGTCGTCGTCCCGGCCGTCGACGAAGAGCAAGCCGTGCTCGTCCCAGTGGCCGGTGTCGCCGGTCCCCATGTGCGCGCCGATGACCGGCTTGGTGCCGCCACCTGTGTAGCCCTCGAACGTGAGCCCGTTGTTGACGAAGATGCGACCAGAGGTGCCGGGGGACGTGATCTCCTGGTCCTCGTCGTCGAACAGCTTGACCGAGATCCCCCGAGGTGCGCGGCCGACCGTCCCCGGTGCGATGGCCCAGTCCTCAGGCATCGCCACGGTCGCCAGGGCCACCTCGGTGCAGCCGTAGAGGTTGTGCACCACGGGCCCGAATGCCTCGGTCACCCGGTCGCCGAGGTCAGGTGGCAGCGCCGCTCCCGCAGTCATGATGATCCGCAGCGACGAGGTGTCCAGGGTCGACAGGGTCTCGTCCCCCAGGGCGAGGATGCGCTGGAGCATCGTGGGCACGACGACCAGCACCGTGCCGCGGTTGTCGGCGACATCGCGGATCACCGCCTCGGGATCGAACCGCCTGCGCAGGACCGTCGTCGATCCCAGCACGAGCGCCATGATGAACTGCGACAGACCTGTGCCGTGGAAGATCGGGGCGGCTACCACGACGACGTCCCCACGCCGTTGAGGCACGCGCTCGAGGAACTGTGCGGCGACCAGCGAGTTGCTGATCTGCCGGGGTGCGCCCTTGGGTGTGCCCGTGGTCCCGCCGGTCAGCAGGACCATCCCGCCCTGCGACGGGGGTGCCGGGACCGGGGCGGAGTCGTAGGCGTCGATCAGCGCGTCGAGGGTGGGACGAGTGGGGTCGCCCCCATCGGACCAGCCGATCACGGTGATGACGTCCTCACCCACGGCGCTCAGGAGGTCGACGAACTCCTCGTCGGCGACCAGCAGGCGTACGCCTTCGCGGGTCGCCACATCGGCGAGCTGGGGTTTGGCGAACCCCGTGTTGAGCAGCACCAGCCGCGCCCCGGACTTGCCGGCCGCGACCATGACGTCGATCAGTCCGCGGTGGTCACGGCACAGAGCAGCCACGACGTCGCCGGGCTTGACCCCCAGATCGGTCCAGGCCCTTGCCAGAGCATTGGCGCGGGCCTCCAGCTCGGCGTACGTCAATGAGCCCCGCTCGTCGATGACCGCGACATTGCTGCCGCTGCGCCGTGCGGACATCGCCACTGCACCCGCGATCGGGCCCAGCCGTCGGGGGGCGATGATGGACCGGGCCATCAGGAGTGGACGGGTCGGCTCGACGAGGCCGGCCTGCCGCAGGACGCTGAGGGCGTGCAGCGTGTCGGTGACGACCGTGACGCCGCGACCGGGATTCACGCTGCGCCGCCTGTCGGATCCTGGCCCGCTTGGTTCAACAGCGTGATGGCTTCGGGCGCGAGCAGGGTCAAGACCTTGCCGAGCAGATCGTCCGGCACCGCGTCGGGGTCGATTCCCGACTCGACCGCCAAACCGTTGCTGAGTGCGAACAGCAAGACAGCCATCTCCTCGATCGGCAGCGGGAACTCGATCCCGTGGACCTCGGTCAGCGTGTCGAGCGCCCGTACGACAGCGGCCCTCGCTTCTGCTCGCCGCTCGCGCAGTGCCTCCTTGAGCCGGGGGTCGCGGTGCGCCATGGCGAAGTATTCGGCCAGCAGGCGGTGCCACGCGGCATCGGTGCGCATCTCCCGAACGAGCACCGCCGCGACATTGTTCACGATTTCGTGCGGGTCGACGGCGGCGGCCACGCCGGCCAGGCTCGCTGTGATGCGCTGCATCGCGTGGTCCTCCATGAGCGCCAGCACCAGATCGTCCTTGGACGCAAAGCTGGAATAGACCGCACCCTTGGTCAAGCCGGCCGCAGCCGCGACATCGGTCAGCGAGCTGGCCGCGATCCCGTGCTCGCCGAAGACCTCGAGCGCGGCGTCGAGGACGCTCTGGCGGGTCTCTCGTCGCGTGGGGCGAACACGGGAGGCGGGGGTCTTGGGCGGGTTCGCGACGGCAGTAGGGGAGTCGGGCATCGCTTGCTCCTGATGTCGGCAGTCTGTGTCCCAGATCACGTCGGGGCCTTGACACCAGCATAGGGCATTCGCATACTCGTGGGTATTCAATACCGGTCGGTATCGAGTTTCACGCAGAAGCGGAGAGTCCCATGCGGTCACGGATCGTCCATACCCTCACAGCCGGATTGCTGGGCCTGGTTGCCTCAGCGATGTTTGTCGCGGCTCCAGCCGAGGCCGCAGCTGCCGGGGGTAACAACGACTGGAACTGCAAGCCCAGCGCAGCCCACCCCGAGCCGGTCGTGGTCCTGCATGGGCTGGGGGCCACCTACTACGAAGATCTCAACTTCCTTCAGGCCGACCTCGCTCGCAAGGGCTATTGCACCTTCAGCCTGACGTACGGAGACTATGACGGATTCCCCTTCGTCGGGGGGCTCAAGGCGATCTCGGAGTCGTCCGTCGAGATCAAGGAGTTCACCCAGCGGGTGCTCGCCGAGACCGGTGCGGCCAAGGTCGACCTGGTGGGTCACTCCGAGGGTGGATTCCAGACGCTGTACGTCACCAAGACCCAGGGGATCTCCTCGCGGATCGACAAGGTCGTCGCGATCGCTCCGCCGACGCACGGGACGAGCTTCGCCGGGCTCTACAACCTCGCCTACTTGTTCGGAGGCCGGGGAACCGTCGACACGGTCCTCAAGAGGTTCGGCTGCCCGGCGTGCACCGATCTCGGCCCTGACGGTGACGCGGTCAAGGTGCTGACCGACGGTCCGATCGCGCAGCCGGGTGTCGACTACACGATCATCACGTCGCGCTATGACGAGCTGGTGACCCGACCGAGACGTCGTTCGTCCGCGAGCCCGGCGTCAAGAATCTCTATGTGCAGGACATCTGCCCGCTCGACCCGGTTGGGCACATCGGTGAGGCATACGACCTCAACGTGTGGCACATGGTGTCCAACGCTTTGGACCCGGCCAACGCGCGCCGGTTCATCTGCACATTCGGCTCACCGGGCTGACCTGCGCTGATTCGTGAGGATGCTGGCCGACGGGTCGGCACCCTCGCGGGCAGGGCCAACTGTGCTCGCGATCAGGTCCAGATGTTCGGCCCCGGTTCCGCAACACCCGCCCCATATGTCGATCAGCGGATAGCGGCGGGCCAGCCCGCCCATCAGTTCCGCAAGCTCGACGGGGTCGCCCTCCTCGAGGTGTCCGAGCTGACAGAGCGCGATCTTCTCCATCTTCGAGGCGTTGGGACGCAACGAGCGGATCCGATCGCTCCAGTCGCCGGGCGTGAGGGCCGGTGAGAACTCCGAGGGGTGGGAGCAGTTGATGCCGAAGAATTCCACGGAGGAGTCCGTTGCTGCATCGACTGTCGTGATCGCGGCCTCGAGAGTGGACCCTGAGTGCACCTTCGCCTCGGAGGTCAGCGTGAAGGACACAGCGATGGGGACATCCAGGGCTCGGGCGGCTCGAGCGACACCGATCGCCTCATCCTCGTCGTTGAATGTGAAGGCCCATGCGAGATCGACGTCGGCCTCGGCCAGGGTGGCCAGCTGCACCGAGTGGTACTCCTGCGCCTCGTCACGGCCCATCACCACGTTGCGCTGGTAGGCATCACCGCGAGGACCGACGAACCCCTGGATCAGGATCGTCTCGATGTCGTCGCGGTACTCGGCTGCGAGTTCGCGCAAGAACTGGATCGAGGCCAGGTTCGCTTCAGCCAGACCAGCGGCCGAGTAGCCCAGCAGGCTGCCCCAGTCTGGGCTGGCACGGTAGTCGAGCCCGCCCATGAGGACCGCTGTGTCGTGCTGGGCTGCGGTGTCCAGGAAGGCCCGATACATCCTGCGCACGTCCGCCATGGCAGCGGGCCTCTCGAGCAGCGGGTACATCGCGAACTCCGGGAGCTCGTGTCCCCACTTGTACATGATCTCGGTCTCGATCCCGCCCTCAGTGAGGAAGAACCGACCCGGCTCTTGGGCTGGGAACCTACGTCGGCCGCTGCTGCGGGGATTCTCGTCGATCATGGCGTCTCCTCGGGTATCAGACTGAGTAGTCTGTTTGTATCAGACCAAGCGGTCTGAAACAATAGGCAGATGCCTCGCGATGGAGCAGCCACCCGGGATCGCCTGCTTGACTCAGCCGAGCGACTAGTGCTGGCCAAGGGTTTCTCGGCGACCTCGGTGGACCAGATCCTGGAGGACGCGAGCAGCTCCAAGGGAGCGTTCTTCCACCACTTTGCCTCCAAGCAGGCACTGGCTCACGCACTGGTCGAGAGGTGGGTGGACAGCGACCTCGCCACCATGCAGGCCGGGCTCACTGCTGTCCGCGACATCGAGAATCCGATCGACCGATTGCTGTCCTTCGTCAGCCACTTCGAGAAATGGGCCGAGAGCCTGGTCGCCGAGGACACCTCGTGCCTCTACATCGCCGCGCTGTCTGAGCGCGACCTGCTCAATTCCGAGACGGTGTACGAGGTGGAGCGGGGGGTTCGCGGCTGGCGCCAAGCAGTGTCCGCGCTGCTGCGAGACGCGTACGCCCACGCTGACGTGGCCAACGCGCCCGACCCCGACGAGTTGGCCGATCACCTCTTCGCAACCTTCGAGGGATCGTTCCTGCTGTGTCGGACCCTGCGGACTGCCGAGCCCATGCGCGCCCAGCTCCGGGTCTTCCGCCAGCTCCTGACGTCCTTGCTGGACACGTAGCAGCGCTCGACCACCGACGTCGTGACCCACCTCGCCACTCACGACGCTGAACACGGGGGGGGGGGGGGGATGCGGGGCAGGCCAGAAGGCGTCCGGACCGAGTCGGATGTGCCGAACGGGCTAGACATTCCGGCGGTACTGCCCACCAACTTCGAAGAATGCCTCGGTCACCTGCTGCAACGAGCACACCCGCGCCGCCGCCATGAGCTCGACGAAGACATTCTCATGGTTGATCGCGGCGAGCTTGAGCCGGTCGATGGCCTCGGCTGCGGCTTCGCGGTTGCTCTCGTGGAATGCCTGCACACGCTCGAGCTGGGAGGACTTCTCCGCTTCGGTGGCCCGGGCCAGCTCGACGGTGGGCGGCTCGAGGTCCTCGGCATGGGGATTGCGGAACGTGTTGACGCCGACGATCGGCAAAGAGCCGTCGTGCTTGCGCTGCTCGTAGATCATCGACTCGTCCTGGATGCGCCCGCGCTGGTAGCCGGTCTCCATCGCGCCGAGCACACCGCCGCGCTCGTTGATGCTGTCGAACTCGGCCAGCACGGCCTCCTCGAGCAGGTCGGTCAGCTCGTCGATGACGTATGCGCCCTGAGTCGGGTTCTCGTTCATCGCCAGACCCCACTCGCGGTTGATGACGAGCTGGATCGCGAGCGCGCGGCGGACCGACTCCTCCGACGGCGTGGTGACGGCCTCGTCATAGGCGTTGGTGTGCAGGCTGTTGGCGTTGTCATAGATCGCGATGAGCGCCTGCAGCGTCGTGCGGATGTCGTTGAAGCTCATCTCCTGTGCGTGCAGGGAGCGACCAGACGTCTGCACGTGGTACTTGAGCTTCTGCGAGCGCTCGTTGGCGCCGTACTTGTCCCGCATCGTGATGGCCCAGATGCGGCGGGCGACGCGGCCGAGCACGGAGTACTCGACGTCCATGCCGTTGGAGAAGAAGAAGGACAGATTGGGTGCGAAGTCGTCGATGTCCATCCCGCGGGCGAGATAGGCCTCGACGTAGGTGAAGCCGTTGGCGAGCGTGAAGGCCAGCTGACTGATGGGGTTCGCCCCGGCCTCGGCGATGTGATACCCCGAGATGCTGACCGAGTAGAAGTTGCGCACCTGCTCGGCGATGAACCACTCCTGGATGTCGGCCATCATCCGCAGGCTGAACTCGGTGGAGAACAGGCAGGTGTTCTGCCCCTGGTCTTCCTTGAGGATGTCGGCCTGGACCGTGCCCCGGACGTTCGTCAGTGCGTATGACCGCAGCACCGCGAATTCCTCGGCGTCGGGCTCGCGATCATGCTCATCGCGGAACGTGTCGACCTGCTGGTCGATCACGGTGTTGAGGAAGAACGCGAGCACGGTCGGCGCGGGTCCGTTGATCGTCATCGACACTGACGTCGAGGGCGAGACCAGGTCGAAGCCGTCGTAGAGCGCCTTCATGTCGTCCAGCGTCGCGACCGATACGCCTGAGGTGCCGACCTTGCCATAGATGTCTGGGCGGAGATCTGGGTCGCGGCCATAGAGCGTGACCGAGTCGAAGGCCGTCGACAGGCGAGTCGCGTCTCCGTCGGCCGAGAGCAGCTTGAAGCGCCGGTTGGTGCGGAACGGGTCACCCTCGCCGGCGAACATCCTCGCGGGGTCCTCCCCGTCACGCTTGAACGGGAACACGCCTGCAGTGAACGGGAAGTGCCCTGGCAGGTTCTCTCCGCGCCAGTAGGCCACGAGATCGCCGTGGTCGGTGTGCCGCGGCAGGCTGACGCGGCGGACCTTGGTGCCAGACAATGACTCGCGGGTCAGCGCCGTATGGATCTCGGTGTCGCGGACCCGCACGATGAGCTCGTCGCCGGCATAGGTCTGGACGATGGCCGGCCAGCCCTCGATCTGGGCCGCGACCTCCGCCGGAAGCTGCTGTCGAGCGTCCTCGAGGAGCGCGCCGACCTCCTCGCCGGTCGAGCCGGCCGAACGGAGCTCGGCGGCGACCGCTTCGAGGCGCTGGAGCCGGCGGGCCTTGTCGACCAGCTCGGCGGTGGTGGCGTGGTGAGCCCGCACCGTCTCGGTGATCTCGGTGAGATAGCGGGTGCGCTCGGGCGGGACGACCTGATCGATGCCGCTGGAAAACTTGACGCCGGTCGAAGGCAGGATCCCCTCCGAGACCGCCAGGCCCTGGGGTTCGAGGATGGAGATCAGGTGGTGGAACAGCGATGTCACGCCGTCATCGTTGAACGTCGCTGCGGAGGTGCCGAAGACAGGCATGTCTTCGGGCTTCTTGCCGAACGCCTCACGGTTGCGCACGAGCTGGCGGCCCACGTCCCGCAGGGCGTCCTTGGCTCCGCGCCGCTCGAACTTGTTGATCGCGACGACGTCCGCGAAGTCGAGCATGTCGATCTTCTCGAGCTGCGAGGCCGCGCCGAACTCCGGCGTCATGACATACATCGCGGTGTCGACGATCCGTTGCCTCCCTCCGGACAGGGGCGCCTCGCCGGGCATGATGAACGGCGCGCCGCCCTGACCGATGCCGGGGGTCTCGACGATCAGCAGGTCGTAGCCGGCTGCCTTGAACAGGTCGACAACGTCGGGCAGGCAGTCCGGCAGCTCATGGCTTCCGCGGGTCGCGAGCGAGCGGAAGTAGATCCGGTCCCCGTCGAGGGAGTTCATCCGGATGCGATCGCCGAGCAACGCCCCGCCGCCGCGACGGCGGGTGGGGTCGACCGCGATGACACCGATGCGCAGCTTGTCCTGCTGGTCGAGCCGGAACCGCCGCACGATCTCATCGGTCAGCGAGGACTTGCCGGAGCCGCCCGTGCCGGTGATGCCGAGCACCGGGGTGCCGGAAGCCTCGGACGCTGTACGGATCGAGTCGACGAACTCGGGGTCGAGCCGGCCCAGCTCGGCGCCGGTGATGGCGCGGGCCAGGGCGCCACGCTCGCCGGACCTGACAGCATCGGCGGCGGACGGCCCGTTTTCCCAGAGGTCGACGTCGCAGGCCTCGATCATCGTGTTGATCATGCCGGCGAGGCCGAGGCGCTGGCCGTCCTCGGGGGAGAAGATCGTGACCCCTGCGTTGCGGAGCCGTTCGATCTCCTCAGGGACGATGACGCCGCCGCCGCCGCCGTAGACCTTGACGTGCGCCGCCCCCCGCTCACGCAGTGACTCGACGAGATATTCGAAGTACTCGACGTGGCCGCCCTGGTAGGAGCTCACCGCGACACCTTGGACGTCCTCCTCGATCGCCGCGTCGACGACTTCCTGCACGGACCGGTTGTGTCCGAGATGGATGACCTCGGCGCCCTGCGACTGCAGGATGCGGCGCATGATGTTGATCGATGCGTCGTGGCCGTCGAACAGTGCGGAGGCGGTGACGAAACGTACGGGATGCTTCGGCTGGTGCAAAACCATAGGTATTAAAATAGTCGGTCGTCCTACTAAATGCGAACCTGGCCTAGAATGAATTCGTGAGCACGGATCCGAAGCTGCCTTTCGACCCGATCGAGCGGGCTGGTGACATCTGGTCCGACCGCATCGGCGACTCCAGGTCGATGAAGCTCGCAACCTCCATCATGCGGGTCCAGCAACTGGTTCTGGCGGAGCTCGATGGCGCCCTGAAGCCGTACGGCATCACGTTTGCTCGCTACGAGGTGCTGGTGCTGATCTCGTTCAGTGCCGAGGGGTCGCTCCCGCTCAGCAAGATCGGCGAGCGGCTCATGGTGCACCCGACTTCGGTCACCAACGCGATTGATCGCCTCGAGGCTCAGGGCCTGGTCAAACGCCTGCCGGACGCGGCCGATCGTCGCCGTACGCTCGCCGAGCTGACCGCCAAGGGCAAGGACGTGTTGGAGCAGGCCACCAAGGCCTTGATGGCTATCGACTTCGCGATCGACGGGCTCAGCGACAAGGACCAGGACAAGACGTACGCGCTGCTGCGCACGCTCCGCTCGTCAGCCGGCGACTTTGCCTGAGACCCCGCCTCCAAGAGGAGACGGGGTCATCGCGAACTGAGGTGCTAGATCTTCGGGAACGTCTTCGTGAAACCAACCCACGTGGAGGTCCGACTCGAGATGATCCGGTAGTAGAACTTGGTCGTCCTCCCGAACGAGTAGGACGCGCTGCCGGTATCTGCGTCGGGGTAGAGCGTCTTCTTGGTCTTCCACCCGTCGCTGGTCTTGTACTGCAGCTTGATTGAGGACAGCGCCCGGAAGCTGTCGATTGACGGTGAGTAGATCCCCATCGAGCTGATGTTGAACGTCTTGGTGTAGCCAGAGGGCGACAGGCTGTACTCGGCGGTCGCACGCTCGTCGATGTCGCGACGGACGTAGAAGTAGTTGCTGTTCGTCCCATCGATGGTCGGTGTCTGTCCCGACTCCTCGGTGTAGTTAACGCGGGTTGCGGTGAACAGGGACTTGCCCAGGCCGATGGTGTCGGGGATCTCGACGAACAAGACATCCTCAATGTCGTCGTAGTAGACCGGGAAGTACCCCCTGCTCACGCCGTCGACCGAGAGCTTCAATTCGAATCCGTCGATGACTTCTGTGTTGGTGGACGCGCTCACCCAGATCTCGTCGATGTCGATGTAGTTGTATAGAGGATTGTTGACCACGGCGGAGTGCGCGGGGATCTCGACCACATTGGCTGCGGTTGCCATGATTTCAGCGGACGAGCTCGAGCGGGACGTCGTGCTGGTCGCTCCCTGCAGGTCGGCGCCGGTGGCGAGGCGTCCGTCGCGGGGGCCTTCAGTGGCCTTGGACGCTGCGCCGAATGGTTGCGGTGACTCGGCGGCCGACGACGGTACGGTCCCCAGGCTCAGAGCGAGCGCTGATACGGAAATGGCCGCGCCGAAGCGCCTGACGATGGTGGAACGCATGTGGGATTCTCCCCCGATTGGTGCTGCTCGACCGGGGAAGTCTTGCACGGGCAAGACGCGACTGTGGGGCGTTTTATGAAAGTTGGGCCCTCAACTATCCAGCATCTCCGCGCCGAGGGACTCCTCGGGGACACCGAAGCCCTCGATCAGGGTCAGGGTGTGGGGCCGGAGCTTCTCGAGCAGCTCGTTGACCAGCGCCGTGACGGTCTTGGCGCGGGTGTCGGCCAACCTGTTGTG
The DNA here is from genome assembly GCF_037719875.1 of Aeromicrobium sp. Lineage (GTDB taxonomy): Bacteria > Actinomycetota > Actinomycetes > Propionibacteriales > Nocardioidaceae > Aeromicrobium. Next base: position 110,181 of record NZ_JBBJMJ010000008.1, read on the forward strand.
ACCCATGAACCAGGCGAGGTCCTCCTCGATCGAGGTCAGGGCATAGAGCGAGCACACATCGCGCAGAAGCTCCTGGGCCTCCGGGCTTTCGCAACGGGCGATACCGGCCGTGAAGGCCTCCAGCACGACGCGCTCGATGTGGACCCGCCCGGCGCGGATCACGTGGTCCTGCGCCGCGTTGAAGACCGCGAACGCCTCGGCCTGGTCTGCGCCGCCCGCCCGGCGCAGGCGTCGTGCGGCTGTCTCCAGCACGTGCTCCTCACGGTCCTCGAAGAGGTTGAGCTGGGTGCCGCGGTCCAGCAGGTCGTGATCGTCGTCGCTCCGGCCCGGCCGCGAGTCGATCAGGCGCTGGATGAGCTGCGAGGCCGCGGTGCGCTCCTTGACCACGTCGGCGACCGTGCCAGCTGCGAAGCGTACGAGCCCGACCGGGTCGAGCCCGCCGACCTCCTGGGCGTAGGACGTCAGCAGCTCCTTGGCGACGAGCTGGAACAGCACATGGTTGTCACCCTCGAACGTCGTGAAGACGTCGGTGTCTCCCTTGAGAGTGGTGAGCCGGTTCTCGGCGAGATAGCCCGCTCCGCCGCATGCCTCGCGGGCCTCCTGGATGGCCTTGGTCGCGTGCCAGGTCTGCGCGGCCTTGAGTCCGGCCGCGCGGCCCTCGAGCTCGCGTTGCTGGTGCGGCGGGGGCGGTTCATCGGCGGCCTGGATGCGGTCCATCCGGGCGACGAGCTGGTTCTGCGCGAATCGATAGGCATACGAGCGGGCGATCAGCGGCAGCAACCGACGCTGGTGCATCCGGTAGTCCATCAGGAGGATCTCATCGCCCGGTTCGGGGCCGAACTGGCGCCGCTTGAGTACGTAGCGGCCGGCGATGCTGAGCGCGACCTCGGTCGCAGCGCTGGCCGCTCCGCCGACACTGATTCGCCCGCGGATCAAGGTGCCGAGCATCGTGAAGAATCGCGCGTTGGTGCTCTCGATCGGGGAGGAGTAGGTCCCGCCGTGGTCGACCTGCCCGTACTTGTTGAGCAGGTTCTCGCGCGGGATGCGCACCTGGTCGAACTCGATGCGGCCGTTGTCGACGGCGCCAAGACCGCCCTTGTGGAAGTCGTCCGACGTCGTGATGCCGGGCAGGTCGTTGCCTTCGTCGTCTCGCAGCGGCACCACGAAGCAGTGCACACCGTGGCTCTCACCCTTGGTGATGAGCTGCGCGAACACCGCCGCCACCTGGGCATGTGTCGCGGCCCCGCCGATGTAGTCCTTGCGCGACGACGGCGTCGGTGAGTGGATCACGAACTCCTCGGTCGCGGGATCGAACGTCGCGGTGGTCTCGAGGCTCTGCACATCGCTGCCGTGCCCGGTCTCGCTCATGGCGAAGCAGCCGAGGATGTCGAGGTTGATGAGGCCGGGGATGTACGCCTTGTGGTGCCGCTCGGTGCCGAGGTTCTCGATCGCTCCGCCGAACAGACCCCATTGGACGCCGGCCTTGACCATCAACGAGAGGTCGAACTGCGCGAGCATCTCGATGCCGGTCACTGCCATTCCAGGGTCGCCGGTGCCGCCGCTCTCGACGCGGAACCCGGCTGCCGGGATGCCGGTCGGGACGAGCTTCTTCATCTGCTCGAGCACCCGGGCGCGGGCCTGGTCGAGCGTCAGGTCATGGTCGTACGCCAGGTCGAGCTCGGCCAGCTCCTTGCGGGACTGCTCGCGCACGTGGCGCCATTTGCCGTCGAGGGCGATGCGGACGTCGTCGCTGAGGGGCATGGTCAAAAGGTACTCGCCCTGCAGGGGCTCAGCACGGGAAGTTCGTCGTCTCACCATTCGAACACATGTTCGACTCTCCGGAGAATGTGGCTTATGCTGAGATCAGCGCCAACCACGGTGGTTGGGTTTCAATCCGCACCCGCGTCCTCAAACCTTTCAGCGCCAGCACGATCATGGTTTTGAGGACTCGTTGTGTCGGTTACCCGATTGGTTCCGCTCCCGCATCCCTTGGGTGTTGCGGTCGAGCAGATCGAGGCTGCGCTGGACCGGATGCCGCTGTCCGGGTGGGACGACCTGATCCCGGCGCAGGTGCGCGACCTGGTCGAGCGGCTGATGCGAGTCGAGGCGAGGGTCAAGGCACATCAGCTGGCCGGCGCGCGGGTGCTGGATGAGTCGGGTCTTGCCAGGAGCCAGGGCGCGACCTCGACCGGCGCGATGCTCGCGGGTGCGTTCGGTGGTGACCGCAGAGCCGGTGATCAGATGGTCCGGATGGGCAACACACTGCAGTCCGCCACGCGGACGGGTGATGCGCTGGCGCGGGGCGACATCGGTGCTGCGCAGGCCGGCATCATTGCCGGCGCCGTCAACGATCTGCCCGCCGACACCACTGCGCAGCAAAAGCAGGACTGCGAGGACACGCTGATCGGCGACGCCGGGCGGTTCACGCTGAAGGATCTGCGCAACCGGGCCATGCGGATCACCGATCAGTTCAAGCCCACCCCCGATGTCGACCAGATCGAGAATCAGACACTCCGTGAACGGGAGAAGACCGCGTGGAAGCGGTCGGAGTTCTGGCTCGTCAACGACGGCGACGGGACCGTACGCGGTGGATTCCGCATGCCCGAGGCCCAGGGCGACATGCTGCTCGCCGCGATCCAGAAGATCTCCGCACCACGCCGTGACCACCTGCGCGACCACCCCGCTGCCGATGACTCGGTCTACGACCGCGACCTGCAGCACCGCACTCGCCTCGGCATGGGGTTCGCCGAGCTCGCCGGTCATCTGCCGACTGACAAGCTCCCGGGCCGCGGGGGTCTCGGCGCCACATTGATGGTGCGCTTCGACCACGAGACGCTCATTCGCGGCATCAAGCCCGCGACGCTGTCCACCGGCACCCGCATCTCAGCAGGGCAGGCCCGTCAGATGGCCTGCAATCTTGGTCTGATCCCTCAGGTCTTCAACGGCAAGTCCCTTCCCTTGGATCACGGCCATGAGCAACGCGTGTTCACTCGCGAGCAACGTCGGGCGATGGACAACCGGGATGGGGGATGCACCTTCCCGGGGTGCGACAGACCGCCCGAGTGGTGCGAGGCCCACCACTGGAACGTCCCGTGGGCCAATGGTGGCGAGACCAGACTCACCGACGCCGTCCTGATCTGTCCCTTTCATCACCGCACGATCCACCAGGACGACTGGGCCGTCCGGATGTCGCCGGCCGACGGTCATGCTGAGTTCCGGTCACCCGGATCCGACACGTGGCGACGAAATGAGCGATGGCGGCCCTGAGCGAGTGGCGGCAGGCACGGCTCGTGGAGACCGTCCCGGCCGGCTCTACGCTGGTTACATGAGCATCCCCGTGACCGTCTCGATCACCCGCCGGGTCGATCCCGCTCAGGAGGATCAGATGCTCGCGTGGCTGCGGGCGGGATTCGAGCTGGCCGAGCGGTTCGAGGGGTTCCTCGGCTCGGGGTGGGTCCGACCGACTCCCGGCTCCAGCGAATGGCACATGCTCTATCGATTTGCCTCCCAGGAGGCCCTGCAGGCATGGGAGCTCTCGGCCCAGCGCCGCTGGTGGCTCGACTCGGCGCGGGGCTTCGTCGACGAGGCGTCGCGCGAGCACCGGACCGGCATCGAGGGATGGTTCGACGAGCCGTCCAGCGTCGACGTCCAGGACCTGCGCACCGCTGCACCCGCGCCCCCACGCTGGAAGCAGATGTGCGCGATCTTCCTGGTGTTCTTCCCCCTCAGCGTGCTCGCCAACTACCTCGCCAAGGACTTCGCGAATGGGTGGTGGCTGCCGCTGCGGGTGCTCCTGACAGTCGGTGTGATGACTCCGGTCATGACCTATCTCGCACTCCCGTGGATCACGAGGCTCCTGGCTCCGTGGCTCAACTCGGCGCGCAAGGCATGAGGGGGCTCTCATGACCGGACGCCTGCTGGTCGCGGGGACGACCTCGGATGCCGGCAAGAGCATCCTCACGACGGGGCTGTGTCGAGCCTTTGCGCGCCGAGGACTGAAGGTCGCGCCGTTCAAAGCGCAGAACATGTCCAACAACTCCATGGTGTGCGCGGCGCCCGGTTCGACTGCCGAGATCGGCCGGGCGCAGTGGGTCCAGGCGATTGCTGCCGGGGCAGAACCCGAGGCAGCGATGAACCCGGTCCTGCTCAAGCCCGGCGGCGACCGGTCGAGCCATGTCGTGGTCATGGGCCGGCCGGCCGGAGAGATCACGTCCGCTGAGTTCATCGGTGGCCGGACCCACCTGGCGGAGGCGGCCCACGCGGCATACGACGACCTCGCCTCCAGGTTTGACCTGGTCGTGGCTGAGGGCGCCGGCAGCCCGACCGAGATCAACCTGCGGGCCGGCGACTACGTCAACATGGGTCTGGCGCGGCATGCAGACATGCCCACGATCGTGGTTGGCGACATCGATCGTGGTGGGGTCTTCGCTGCGATGTACGGCACCGTGGCGCTGCTGTCGCCGGAGGATCAACGCCTGGTCGCTGGGTTCGTGGTCAACAAGTTCCGCGGCGACCAGTCATTGCTCGGGCCGGGCCTCGGCCGACTCGAAGAGCTGACCGGCCGCAGGGTCTTCGGCGTGTTGCCGTGGAGCCCCGATCTCTGGCTCGACTCCGAGGACGCCCTCGATCTGGACGGGCGGCGTGCGCTCGACCGCGGAGCGGCGCTCCGGGTCGCGGTCGTGCGGCTGCCACGCATCAGCAACTTCACCGACGTCGATGCGCTGGGCCTCGAGCCCGGGCTCGACGTCGTGTTCGCCAGCGATGCCCGCGCGGTCGGCGATGCCGACCTGATCGTCCTGCCCGGCACCCGCGCCACGATCTCGGACCTGGCCTGGCTGCGCTCTCGCGGCCTCGATCGGGTCATCCTCGACCATGCCGCGGCGGGCCGTCCGCTCCTCGGCATCTGCGGCGGCTTCCAGATGCTCGGGCAGAAAATCGCCGATCCCGACGGGGTGGAGGGTGAGCCGGGCGCACAGGTGGACGGCCTCGGTCTGCTCGACGTCAGCACGACCTTCGGTGCGGACAAGGTGCTGCGCCTGCCGACCGGGACGGCCCTGGGCGCCGACGCCTCCGGCTACGAGATCCATCACGGCCGGATCACCCGCGGGGCCGCGGATGACTTCCTAGGTGGCGCGACCGCCGGCAACGTCTTCGGCACCATGTGGCACGGCAGTCTCGAGAGCGATGCATTCCGCCGCGCGTTTCTCGCCGTCGCCGCCAAGCTCGCCGATCGACACTACGAGCCGTCGACCGTGAGCTTCGCCGAGCGCCGCGAGGCCCGGCTCGACCTGTTGGGTGACCTGGTCGACAAGCACCTCGACGTCGACGCCTTGTTGGAGCTCGCCACCTCCGGCGTGCCCGATCTGCGGGTCCTCCCGCCGGGACCATGACAGTCCTGCTGCTGGGTGGCACCGCCGAGGCCCGCGAACTGGCCGTGCTGTTGCAGGGTGCCGGCGTACGCTTCGTGTCTTCGCTCGCCGGCCGGGTCGCGCGGCCCAGGCTCCCGGTGGGTGCCGTGCAGATCGGCGGCTTCGGCGGCGTGGACGGACTGCGGTCCTATCTCATGGAGATGCGGATCTCGGCAGTCATCGATGCGACGCATCCGTTTGCGCAGGGAATGAGCGCCAATGCGCTGGCCGCCTGCACGGCTGACGCGGTTCCGCTGCTGCGGCTCGAGCGGCCGGGGTGGGCAGATGCGCCGAGCGCCGACGGATGGCACTGGGTCGACGACCACGACGCGGCCGCCGAGCTCGCGGCGACGTTGGGGCGACGCCCGTTCCTCACCGTCGGACGTCAGGCGCTCGGCCATTTCATGGGACCCCTGACCGACGCGTCCGCGCTGGTGCGGGTCGTCGATGAGCCCGACATGCGGCTGCCGGAGGGATGGACACTGCTGCTGAGTCGGGGGCCCTACACGCTGGACGGCGAGCGTGAGCTGATGGCAGATGTCGATGTTCTCGTCACGAAGGACTCCGGTGGGACCTACACGTGGCCCAAGATGCAGGTCGCGGAGGAGCGGGGCATCCCCGTCGTGATTGTGCGACGGGGCGCGGCCCCGACCGGCGTCCAGGTGGTCAGGGACCCGGCGGCCGCCGCCGCCTGGGTCACATCCCGCCGGTGACCCGGATCGTGGTCGCGGTGATGTAGGACGCCTCGGGTCCGAACAGCCAGGTCACCACGCCCGCGATGTCGGCAGGCTCCCCGGCTCTTCGGAGGGGCCTGAACAGGGCGTCGAGCCCCTCGGCGGTCGTGGCATCGGCTTGCACGACCCGCACCGCCTCGAGCTCATCGGCGAGCGCGGCAGCGGCAGAGTGGTCACGCACATACGACGCGATCACGACGTGACCGTCCGCGACGAGGGCGCGGGTGATGCCGGCGCCGATGCCGCGGGTACCGCCGGTGACGATCGTGATCACCTGGGCCGCCTGATGGCGATCGCGACGCTGATCGCCAGAGAGCCGAGGCCGACGGCATCGGCAAGGCGTACGGCGCGATCGATGTCGGCCGGGAGCGCGACCGGCCCGTCGCCGAGGGTCGGGCGGCGCTCGACCCGATCGCCGTAGGTGTTGGTCCCGCCCAGCTGGACGCCCAGGGCCCCGGCAAAGGCCGCCTCGACGGGGCCGGCGTTGGGACTGGGATGCCGGTGCGCGTCCCGGGTCCAGGTCGTCAGCGCCGAGCTCGGACTGCCGCCGACGAGGGGGGCGAACGCCGCGGCGATGAGCGCCGAGAGGCGGGCCGGCACGAGGTTGAGCAGGTCGTCGAGGCGTGCTGCGGCCCAGCCGAACTCGCGATAGCGCGGGTTCCGGTGACCCACCATGGCATCGAGGGTGTTGACCGCGCGATAGGCGACCATGCCACCGACCCCGCCGACGGCACCTGCGAGCAGCGGGGCGACGACGGCGTCCGAGGTGTTCTCCGCGACGGACTCGACGGTGGCCCGGGAGATCTCCTGGGCATCGAGGTGGGTCGGATCCCGGCCGACGAGGTGTGTCAGCTGCTCGCGGGCGGCAGGCAGGTTGTCGGCGTCGAGCCAGACACGCACGTGCTCGGCCTCGCGGGCGAGTGACCGTCCGCCGATCACAGCCCAGGTCGTCGCGGCGGTGACGAACGTACGAGCAAGAGGTCGGTCACGGGTCAGTCGGTCCGCCATCAGGCCGGCCGCCCCGGCGCCGCCGACCAGCACAGCGACGTAGGCCGCGCCGGTGATCCGGTCGTCGCCGTAGACCCTGTGCTCGACATCGAGCGCGATGGTCCCGAAGGTCGCGACGGGGTGGTGGCGTACCGGATCGCCGAAGACCCGGTCGGCGGCAAAGCCGAGCGCGAGTCCCGCTGCCCGTGCGCGCATCCGGACACCTTTCACTGGCTGCTGTGGTCGGTAAGGTGAGTCCGACAGTAGCGAGGTGCGATGAAGGTTCTGGTCACGGGCGGTGTGCGCTCGGGGAAGTCGTTCCATGCCGAGTCGATGCTGCTCGCCGAACCTGTGGTCACCTACGTCGCCCCGGGACCGGAGGCCGACGTCGACCTTGATCCCGAATGGGCAGCCCGGGTGGCGGCCCATCGCGCGCGGCGGCCCGCACACTGGACTACGGTCGAGACCACGGACCTGGCGATGGCGCTCCGTGAGTCCGAAGGAGCCGTGCTGGTCGACTGTCTCGGCACCTGGCTGACCGCGGTGATCGACGAGCTCGACGGTTGGGACGCGGTGCGCGAGGACTGGGAGCCCGTGCTGCTCGAGCGCCTCGCTGACATCCTCGCCGCGATCTCGGAGCATCAGGGCACGTTCGTCGCGGTGACCAACGAGGTCGGCATGAGTGTCGTGCCCGAATATCGCTCGGGGCGGGTCTTCCGCGATCTGCTCGGCACGGTCAACCAGCGGGTCGCCGAGGAGTGTGAGGACGTGCTCCTGGTCATCGCGGGTCGGGCGCTCAGGCTCTGATCCGACCGACGGTTTACCACGGTCCCTACGCAAGCCGTTGATCTTCCCTAGGCAACCGTCGTCCGCCCGAGGACAATTTGCCGCGGGCGGACGACGCTTGCGTAGGGACCGTGGTAAACCGCTGGCGCGGGTGGGTTCAGCAGGCCGCCACGAGCATCGCGGCGAGAGTGACCTCGATCGCCGCGCCGAACACGTCGCCGGTGATCCCGCCGAACCGGCTGACGCAGCGGCGAGTCAGTGCCGATCCCGCGGTGAGGCCGGCCGCGGCGACCACGAGGCCCTGCCACCAGGGCTGGCCGGCCCAGTCGAGCGCGGCAATGCACAGAGCGGTGACCAGCAGCCAGACGAACCCGGTCGCCGTGCGCCCGACCGTCCCGGCGTAGGTCACGGCGAGTCCATCCTTGCGCGCCGCCGCCACGCCACGCGCGCAGGTCACCGACAGGATCGCCCGCGAGCAGCACACCAGCAATCCCGCGACGACCGGCCCGCGAGGCGCCGACACCAGCGCCGACAGGGCGGCGGCCTGGCTGCCCAGCACCACGACGAGAGCAGCGGCGCCGGCTGGACCTGCAGTGCCGCCTTTCATGACTGCCAGGGAACGCTCGGGGTCGTAGGACGCGGTGAGTCCGTCTGCGACGTCGGAGAGCCCGTCCAGGTGCAGCGCCCGGCTGCCGAGCGCGAGTGCGCCGACTGCGATGAAGCCGACCGCGAGTGGTGCCAGCTCCAGCTCGCGACCGCCCCAGCAGATCAGCCCGACGAGCAGGCCCAGCGGCACGACGGCGAGGGGAGCGAGCAGCATGGCCCGCCCAGCGACGACTCCGTCGACCACCGACGGAGGCGGCCAACGCCACGCCGTCAGGGTGCCGGCGGCCAGTCGCCAGGAGTCGATCACGGGGTCACAGGTCGGCGAGCAACGCCACGTCGGCGAGCAGCAGGGCCGCCGACCGGATGAGCGGGACTGCCGCGACCGCGCCGCTGCCCTCGCCCAGGCGCATACCGAGGTCGAGGAGCGGCTCGAGACCGAGCTTGTCCAGGGCCAGGGTCTGCGCCGGCTCGGTCGACCGGTGACCGGCGGCAAACCATGCCGCGGCTCCGGGTGCGAGCCGGTCGGCCATGACACCTGCGGCCACCGAGATGACGCCGTCGAGCAGCACGGGTACGCCTGCGCGGGCGGCGGCGGCCATGAAGCCGGCCGACGCAGCCAGGTCGGCGCTGCCGAGTGCCGTCAGGGTGTCGACCGGGTCAGCCGAACGATCGCCGGCGCGATCCAGCGCCTGCTGGATGACCGAGATCTTGCGCGCGAGTCCGTCCTCGTCGACTCCTGTCCCACGCCCGGCGACCTCGGCGGCCGGAAGCCCGAAGGAGGCGGCGATGAGCGCGGCGGCGGGCGTGGTGTTGCCGATGCCCATGTCGCCGCTGATCAGCAGCTGAGCCCCGGCGGCAATCTCCTCGGCCGCGACGGTCTCTCCCGCCGCGATCGCGGCACGCGTCTCCTCGGGGGAGAGCGCATCCTCGAGGTGGATCGCGCCACTGCCACGACGGATCTTGTATGCCGTCACGGCTGCGTCGACTCCCGCGAGGTCGTCGTCGACCCCCAGGTCCAGGACCCGCACGGACACGTCGTGCTGCGCCGCGAGCACCGAGACCCCCGCCCGGCCCCGCAGGAAGGTGCGCACCATGGCCGGGGTGATGGACTTGGGGAACGCCGAGACCCCATGGTCGGAGACCCCGTGGTCGCCGGCGAAGATGACCGCGCGCACGTTGCTGATGGGCGCTGGTGGCACGGCACCCTGGGTGGCGGCGACCCATACGGAGAGCTCACCGAGCCGGCCGAGGGCGCCCGGTGGAGTGGCAAGACCAGCCAGGCGTTCGGCGGCCGCGCTCCGGGCCTCAGCCGACGGGGGTGGGACGCTCACAGGCTTGCCGCCAGGTCCTTGCGGGCGGCTGCGCGGGACTCCTGGGCGTACAGCCTGCCGATCAGGCCCGCCAGGATCAGCCCCAGGGATCCCCACATGGCGGCGTTGGTCAGCAGCGATGCCCGGCGGAAGTACCAGAGGGTGTCGGCAGGGAAGTCGCCGATCTCGTTGACCGTGGGCAGCAGGAGTCCGGCCACGATGACGATCAGCAGGTAGGTGCCACCGGTCACGAGCAGCGTGCGGTAGGTCCCCAGGTTGCCGAGCAGCCTTCGGGCCAGCAGCACCACCCCGATCGCAGCCAGCAGGGAGATGGCTTGCATCGCGAAATAGGTGAGGGTGCGGTCGCCGATCGTGTCGGGATTGCCGACCGCGGGTGGGGTGGCCGGATACTTCAGGAACGGGACGAGCCACACCGCGACGAATCCGATCAGGGCGATGACAGCCGTCGACTGGCCAGGGCTCATGCGTCCGAGGCGGCCCACGGCAAAGGCGGAGACGAGGCCGATGACGCCGCCGATAGCGGTGCTGACGGCAAGGATCCCGGTGGCGAGTCCCCAGGTCGACTGGGTGTCGCGGGACACCACGGTGTCGGCGTCCTCCTCCGCGTGTGAGTGAGAGTGCCCGTCGTCGGCCGTGCCCTCGGCGGAGGCTGCTGCGGAGCCGGCTTCTTCGACGGCGATCGCCGCCTCGACCTGGGGCTCTCCGACCGTGTAGGCGACGGCGAAGGAGATGAAGCCAGCGAGCAAGCCGGCGAGGAGGCCGCGGATCAGGAAATTGGATGGGGTCATCGTGTGCAGGTCCGTTCAGGTACGCAGACAGCCCGACCGCCGCAGGGGCCGGTCGGTCGAGGGGAGTGGATCAGTGACAGGGGTAGCCGAGGAGGTGGCGTCCATCGTGGACCCACTCGTGGATGGCATTGCCTGACGGGATCGACACGATGCCCTGATCGGCGCTGATGAAGAACAGCACGATGGCGGCGATGAGGAAGACGAACGCGGCCCACGGGGCGAGCTCGGCGACGGGAATCGACGGAATCTCGAGTTCGGGGGTGGCGGTGAGCTGCGACATGGATTCTCCTGACGGGATGATTGCGTCCCAGGGATGGATGAAATCCGAGGCTCTGGGTCTGGCTCCACTCGCTGGCGCGGGTGTCACAGTAGCGCTACTGCGCCGGACTCACACCGGCTTCCTCGACCTCGGTGATCACATCCTAGGGATGACCCTCAGCGGCGGTCAATGGGGGGCCCGTGACACTGATCCGTCGGGTCTCGGGATCCACCGAGGTGATGCTGCCGTTGTCCGGGAGCTCGGGCCGCTGACCGCTGAGCAGTCCGACCGCGAGGCCGATCGTGTCGCCGTGGCTGACCACCACGGTGTCGTCAGGCAGGTCGCGCTCGAGGATCTGCTGGACCCGCACGAGCACCGAGGTCATGGTCTCCTCGAGGCCCTTCTCGAGCAGCAACGGCTCGGTCTGCACCTCGAGGTCGAGGCGGTCGCCGATGATCGTCGCAGTCTCGAGGGCGCGAACGGCCGGCGAGCTGAGTATGTGTACGACGCGACGGTCCGCGAGCGACTCGGCTGCCGCGGCCGCCTGCTCGCGTCCCAGATCGGTCAGGGGTGGGCTGAGCTCGTGTCCTTGCAGCCGGTCGAGGACGTTCCAGGTGGACTGGCCATGTCGCACCCACAGGATCACGCGTCCGGTCCGATCTGCAGGCCGTCGATGGCGGCGACGGGTCCGATGACCGCGACTGCGGGCGCTCCGAGGTCAGCGGCAGCCACGTCGATCGTGGCGACTGTCGCGCGTACGACCCGCTGGCTCGGCATCGTGCCGTCGGCGACGACTGCGGCAGGGGTCTCGGGGTCGAGCCCGCCCTCGACGAGGGCCGCACAGATTGCGCTCAGCGTGCGTACGCCCATGAGGATCACGATCGTCGTGCCGGAGGCGGCCAGCGCGGCGTAGTCGAGTGTGCTGTCGTTGTGCCCTGGGGGGACGTGGCCGGAGATGACCGTGAAGCCCTGGGTCAGGCCGCGGTGGGTGACCGGGATCCCGGCCATGGCGGGCGCGGCGATCGCAGACGTGACGCCCGGGATGACCCGTGCCTCGACACCTGCCTCGAGGCATGCCAGCAGCTCCTCGCTGCCGCGGCCGAAGACGAAGTTGTCGCCACCCTTGAACCGCACGACGTGACGTCCCGACTTGGCATGTTCGACCAGGAGCTGGTTGATCTCGTCCTGGCTCGTCGACCGCCCGCCGGGGATCTTGGCGACGTCGATGATCTCGGCGTCGGACCCGGCCCAGGCGAGCGCGGCGAGGGGCGCCAGTCGGTCGGTCACGATGACGTCTGCACGCTCGATCGCTTCGCGCCCGGCCACGGTGACGAGCCCGGGGTCACCGGGACCGCCGCCGACGAGGGTCACCGAGCCCGTGCCCAGGATGCGCTCGGCGTGGGTGTCGGGAGTGTGGGCCGTGAGCACGATGCCCGCCGTCTGCACGTCAGCGAGCTCGGGCTCGCGGGCATACCAGGTGATCAGCCCCCTGGTCGCGAGGTCCTCGATCGTCGCGGTGACCGTGGGGGCGACCACCGTGACGAGCGCTCCGGCCTCGAGCAGTGTCGCGGCCTGTCCGGCGGCACGGGCATCGCCGCCGATCACGAGCGCCGGCGTCCCGGCGGCGATCAGCTCCATGGTCCCTCGATCCGCAGTGTCGCGAGCAGCTTGCGGGTGGTGTCCGGTCGGCGCACGGCGATGCGTACCCAAGAGCCGTCCAGACCCGGGAAGGTGTCGGCCCGGCGTACGGCATAGCCGGCTGAGCGGAGGCGGGCATGCGCACTGATCCTGGCCAGCACGAAAGGGGCCGAAGGTGCCACGAAGGGGATGCCGAGCTCGGTCAGTCCGTCGGTCAGGACGGCGCGGTGCTGCGCGATGCGGGCCGTACGCCTGGCGGCCTCGGCCTGGCCTTGTTCAGAGGCGGTGGCGACCATCGCGGCGATCGCCTGGGTGGACACCGACCACGGCGACTGTTGGGTCCGCAGGTCGTCAAGGAGGTGCCTCGAGCCGAGGACATAGCCGGCGCGAATGCCCGGGATCGACCACAGCTTGGTGAGGCTGCGGACGACCAACAGGCCCGGCAGGTGGGCGCCGGCGAGTGAGTGTTGCTCGCCGGGAACCGAGTCCATGAAGGCCTCGTCGACTGCCACGACGCGACCGGGCCTGACCAGGTCACGGATCGTGTGTGCGGAGTGCAGGACGCTGGTGGGATTGGTCGGATTGCCGATCAGCACGAGATCGGCGTCATGGGGGACGCGGCCGGGCTCGAGGGTGAAGCCGTTGTCCGCATCGAGCAGGACATGCTCCGGGACGTGTCCTGCCGCCCGGAGCGCGGCATCGGGCTCGGTGAACTGCGGGTGGATCACGACAGGTCTGCGCCACGGCCGGGCGCGGGCGATCAGGCTGAATGACTCGGCGGCGCCCGCGGTGGTGAGCACTTCCTCGACGGCTCGGGAGTGGCGGCGTGCGATGGCGTGCTCGGCGGCGGCGGGGTCCGGATAGGCGCCGATGTCATCGAGGCTGCTCCGGAGTGCGTCGTCGAGCCATGCGGGGCGCACGTCGTCGTGGATGTTGACCGCGAAGTCGACCAGACCTGGAGCAAGCTCCTTGTCCCCATGCCACGCCCAGGCCTCCGGCCTGCCCCGAGGCTCCGCCTCGGCTGCGCTTCGCGCAGGCGTGTGTCCTCGCTTCGCTCGGACCTGTATCTCCCGTCGGGCAGTGGTTGGGTCATGTGCGTGGACGGCGTCGGCGAACCTCTGGGCGATGTGCGGGTGGCCGGCCCAGTGGGTGTGCAGGTAGGACGCGTGCAGCGTCGCGGAGCCGAAGCCGTGCGGCCTGCCCTCGACGAGCCAGGCAGGCTCGCCGGCCGCCGGGGTGACTGTCGTCCGGTGGAATTCATGACCCGTGACACGGGTGCCCGCGGACCCGCCGAGCTGATCGGCCGGGACGATCGCCGTTCGATAGGACAGCGTGAGCTTGGAGGTCATCACGGCGTCGGCGTCGAGCGCGCCGACCATCGGTGATCCGTCGACCGTGCGGCAGAGATAGAGCAGACCCGCGCACTCGGCGACGGTCGGCAGGCCCGAGTCGACCGCCGTCCGCAGCGCGGACCGGAGCGGCTCGTTGGCGGCGAGCCCGGCGGCGTGCACCTCGGGGAATCCGCCTCCCAGATAGAGGCCGGCCGTGCCCACGGGGAGCGCGTCCTCCAGGAGCGGGTCGAAAGTGACGACGTCGCACCCGGCTGCGCGCAACAGCTCCTCGGTCTCGGTGTAGCGGAAGGTGAACGCCCGGCCGCCGGCCATCGCCACGACCGGGCGCCTGTCGGAGGGTGCGCTGACCTGGGCTGCGGCGTCCCACGGCTCGGCATCGAGATCCGGCGCCGAGCGGGCCAGCTCGAGCAACCGGGCAAGGTCGACCCTGTCGGCGATCTGGGCGGAGAGCCGGTCGAGGGCATGGGCGGCATCGGCACGCTCTGCGGCCGGGACGAGTCCGAGGTGACGTGACGGTGCCACGATGCCGTCGTCGCGCTGCAGCACGCCGAGCACTGGCAGGCCGGTCGACTCCAGCGCGCTCACGACCTCCGTCGCATGTCGGGGGGATCCGGCCTTGTTGAGGATCACGCCGACGATCCGTACGGACGGGTCGAATGCGATCATCCCCTGCACGACCGCGGCGATCGAGCGCGAGGCGTGCGAGATGTCGACCACGAGGACCACGGGCGTACGCGTGAGGGTGGCGACGTGAGCCGTCGAGGCGAACCCGTCGCCACCTATCTGCCCGTCATAGAGGCCCATGACACCCTCGACGATCGCGAGGTCGGCGCCGCGAGCCCCGTGGAGGAGCAGCGGAACGAGCCGATGCTCTCCGACGAGGTGCGGGTCGAGGTTGCGACCGGGCCTGCCGGTGGCGAGGGCGTGATAGCCCGGGTCGATGTAGTCCGGGCCGACCTTGTGGCCCGAGACCTGGTGCCCCGCGCGCGACAGTGCGGCCATCAGGCCGGTGGCGACGGTCGTCTTGCCGTGACCTGAGGCGGGAGCCGCGATGACGAGGCGGGGCAGGCCTACCATTCGATGCCCCTCTGGCCCTTTTGGCCGTGATCGAACGGATGCTTGATGTGCTGCATCTCTGTCACCAGGTCGGCGATCTCGACGAGGCGAGGATCGGCGCGTCGGCCGGTCACCACGACGTACTGGCGGCCGGGCCGGTTGCTGAAGGTCTCCAGGACGTCGTCGACATCGATCCAGCCCCATTGCATGGGATAGGTGAACTCGTCGAGGACATACAGGTCGTGCGTCTCGGCCGCGATGCGCCGCTTGATCTCGGCCCACCCCTCGATCGCGTCGGCGGCGTGGTCCTCGGTCGAGCCTTCCTTGCGCGACCACGACCAGCCGGAGCCCATCTTGTGCCACTCGACCGGGCCGCCCTCGCCGGTCTCGGCATGCAGCTCGCCGAGTCGCTCGAGCACGGTCTGCTCGCCGATGCGCCACTTGGCGGACTTGACGAACTGGAAGACCCCGATGTCCCAACCTTGGTTCCACGCGCGCACGGCGAGGCCGAATGCGGCGGTGGACTTGCCCTTGCCGTCGCCGGTGTGGACCATCAGGAGCGGCCGGTTGCGACGCTCCTTGGTCGTGAGGCCGTCGTCGGGGACAGTGAGTGGCTGGCCCTGGGGCATCAGGCCGCTCCCTTCACGAGGGCGGTCAGTGCTGAGGCGTTGATCTCGCCGAGCGGGACGTACTCCGCCATGAGGTGCTCTGCGAGATGGTGGGCCAGGCCCATCCGGAACCGCCCGGTCTCGCAGTCGATGACCAGGCTCGCGACGCCGGTCGCACCCAGGTGCTTCGCGACCTGGTGAGCACGACCGGTTGCGTCGTCGCCGTATGTCGCTCGGCCATCGGTGATCACGACCAGCAGTGGCCGCCGACGTGGATCGCGCACGCGTTCGAGCCGCAGCACGTCGGTGGTCTTGAGCAGCGCTTCGGCCAGCGGCGTACGCCCACCGGCCGGCAGCTCGGCCAGCCTGGTCGCGGCGATGTCGATCGAGCCGGTCGGGGGAAGTGCCAGCTCGGCGCTGTCATGACGGAACGTGATGAGGCCGACCTTGTCGCGGCGCTGGTAGGCGTCCATCAGCAGCGACAGGATCGCGGTCTTGACCTGCTCCATCCGCTTGCGGGCCGCCATCGAGCCCGACGCGTCGACGCAGAAGAGGATCAGGTTGGACTCGCGCCCTTCCTTGACGGCGAGTCGCAGGTCGTCGGACTCGAACGCAAGGCCTTGCCCCAGACGGCCGCGGGCGACTTGATGTGGTGCCGCCGCGCGGATCGTCTCCATGAGGTGGATCGAGCCGCCCTGGCCGGTACGCCGGGCAGCACCGATGCGCCGACCGGTCTCGGTGATCGCCCGGGACCGCCGGCCTGACTCGCCCGCGCCGGTGCCGCCGACCGTGAACAGGCGGGGGCGGTAGGGCTGCTGCGCCCCCGCGACGGTGTCCTCACCCGCGGAGGGACCCTCCACTCCCCGTTGGGAGTGACGCTCTTGAGGATCTTCGGGGCGTGTCGCATCAAGAGTGTCACTCTCAGCGCCGTCGGCGGCGCCGCCGGTGGGTGCGTCGGGCTTGGCGTCGGGCTTGGAGTCGGGCTCGGCGGTTTGGGACTCCTCCCGGTTGCCCTCTGGTGGCGGGGGCGGCTCGTCGTCGCCGAGGATCTGGTCCAGCAGGTCCTCGTCGATGCCGGGGGCGTCGAACGGGTTGCGGCGGCGGCGATGCGGCAGGGCCAGCCGCGCCGCTGCGCGGATGTCCTCGCGTCCGACGACGGTACGCCCGTGCCATGCGGCGTGAGCGGCGGCGGCGCGGGCGGTGACGATGTCGGCGCGCATGCCATCGACCTCAAAGGCCGCGCAGACCTCAGCGATCTTGAGCAGCGCCCAGTCGGTCAGGTCGACCTGCTCGACGAGCTTCTGCGCGCCCTCGATGCGCGCGGTCAGCGCCGC
Source organism: Aeromicrobium sp. (assembly GCF_037719875.1). Taxonomy (GTDB): domain Bacteria; phylum Actinomycetota; class Actinomycetes; order Propionibacteriales; family Nocardioidaceae; genus Aeromicrobium. Next base: position 127,068 of record NZ_JBBJMJ010000008.1, read on the forward strand.
CTCGTCGTCGGCGAACCGCTCACCGAACGCGTCAGGATCGGTTTCGTATGCGAGCCGGCGGCGTACGACCTCGACCCGTGCTGCCGGATCCCTCGGCGCCGCGACCTCGACCGTGAGGCCGAAGCGATCGAGCAGCTGCGGGCGGAGCTCGCCCTCTTCGGGATTCATCGTGCCGACCAGGACGAACCGAGCGGCGTGCTCGACCGAGACCCCGTCACGCTCGACCGTCGACCGGCCCATCGCTGCGGCGTCGAGCAGCAGGTCGACGAGGTGGTCGTGCAACAGGTTGACCTCGTCGACATAGAGGATGCCGCGGTGAGCGCGGGCCAGGAGCCCCGGCTCATACTCGGTCACGCCCTCGGACAGCGCCTTCTCGAGGTGCAGCGATCCGAGCACGCGGTCCTCGGTGGCGCCGACCGGCAGCTCGACCAGGCGTACGGGCCGGGTCTCGACGTCGACATCAGCGGCGAACGGGCCGTCCGGCGACAACGGAGTCGATTCGTGCGGGTCGGTCGAGAACCGATCGCCCGCGATGACGTCGATCGGCGGTAGGACAGCCGCGAGGGCGCGGACCATGGTCGACTTGGCCGTGCCCTTCTCGCCGCGGACCAGCACCCCGCCGATCGCTGGCGAGATGGTGGACAGGGTCAGGGCCAGCGCCATGTCGCCTGCGCCGACGACGGCACTGAAGGGGTAGTGCTGTGGCATAAGGGGCTCCCGCTCGATCTGCCATCGATGACGGGCGCGGTTGCGTCCGCCGGGCAGCCTCGAGGCCGGTCTTCGGACTTCCCGGTTTCCCCTTGCAGGGTTACGGGTCACCGCAGCGGGCCCTGTGCCGGAATTGCACCGGCTTCCCGATTCTCCCCGCGGCTTGCGCGTATGGGGCACCTCGAGTCTGTGGTTGTCACGATAGCGTCATGGCCCATGAGCCCACAGGTCACGGTCGTTGGTATCGGCGCCGATGGCTGGTCAGGGCTGACGAGTGCTGCCAAGGCCTTGGTCCAGTCCGCCGACGTCGTGCTGGGGGGTGAGCGGCACCTCGAGATGGTGCCGGCCGCCGATGGCCAGACCCGCGAGTCATGGCCGTCACCGCTGCGCGAGGGACTCCCCGCGCTGCTCGCGAAGCACGACGGGCGCACGGTCGTCGCGCTCGCCTCGGGCGATCCGCTGGTCTCGGGCATCGCTTCGACGCTCGTCGAGGTGTTGGGGTCCCACGCGGTCGAGGTCGTCCCGGCGCTGTCGTCGGTCGCGCTCGCCCGGGCTCGTATGCGCTGGTCAGCCGAGTCGACCGAGGTCGTGACGCTGGTCGGCCGGGATCCACACCTCGTAGCGCGCTCCCTCGCACCCGGACTGCGGCTGCTGGTGCTGTCCTCCGACGGCTCGACTCCGGCCGAGGTCGCCTCGCTGCTGACGGCCGCGGGCTACGGAGCGAGTCCGATGACCGTGCTGGCCGACCTTGGCTCGGACACCGAATCGCATACGGACGGGGTCGCTGCAACCTGGGGTGCCGAGAGGTCCCCCGATCTCAACGTCGTCGCGGTGCACCTGGTCAGCTCGGGCGCTCGTGCGCTGGGCTTCACCGCAGGACTCCCTGAGGACGCCTTCGACCACGACGGCCAGATCACCAAACGCGACGTACGTGCCTCGGCGCTGGCCCGCCTCATCCCGATGCCCGGCCAGCTGCTGTGGGATGTCGGTGCCGGGGCTGGATCGATCGCGATCGAGTGGATGCGCGCTCACCCGACCTGTCGCGCCATCGCGGTCGAGGCGCGCGAGGACCGGGCCGCGCGGATCGCCGGCAATGCCTTGACGCTGGGCGTGCCGGGGCTCGAGGTCGTGACGGGCCGGGCTCCCGAGGCGCTGGCCGGGCTCGAGCGGCCGCACGCAATCTTCATCGGTGGTGGTGCAACCGAGACCGGACTCATCGACGACTGCTGGGACGCGCTCCGCCCCGGCGGTCGCCTCGTGATCCATGGTGTGACCCTCGAGACCGAGGCCGTCCTGGCCGTGAGCTTTGCGCAGCAGGGCGGCGAGCTGACCCGACTCCACGTCGAGCACGCCGAATCGATCGGGTCGTTCACCGGCTGGACCCCATCGAGGGCGATCACGCAGTGGTCCGTGACGAAGGGCCAGGGATGACGGTTCACTTCGTCGGTGCCGGACCGGGAGCGGCCGACCTGATCACGTTGCGAGCGGTCGCGCTGCTCCGTGCAGCGGACGTGTGCATCTATGCCGGCACCTACATAGATCACGCCGTGCTCGGCCACTGCCCCAGTGATGCGCAGCTCATCGACACCCAGGACCTCGACCTCGACCAGATCACGCAGCGCATCGTCGATGCGCACACGGCCGGGCTCGAGGTCGTACGCCTGTGCTCCGGCGATCCGTCGATCTACTCCGCACTGCACGAGCAGACCAAGCGGCTCGATGCGCAGGGTGTGCCGTGGGACGTGACGCCCGGGGTGCCGGCCTATGCAGCCGCAGCAGCCCTCCTGGGTGCTGAGCTGACCGTGCCCGAAGTGGTCCAGTCGGTGGTGCTCACCCGCACCCAGGCGAGGTCGACGGCGATGCCATCGGGTGAGGCGTTGGCGAGATTTGCATCGACCGGGTCGACGCTCGTCCTGCACCTCGCGATCACGCGCACCCGTGCACTGGTCGACGAGCTCGCCGAGTCTTACGGCGCCGACTGCCCGGTCGCGGTCGTGGCCAACGCGAGCCAACCGACTGAGGTCGTCCTTCGCGGCACCCTTGGCGACATCGCCGCGCAGGTCGAGGGCGCAGGGCTGCGTCAGGCCGCAGTGATCCTCGTCGGTCAGGCGCTCGCCGAGGACGTACGCGGCGGGGAGTCCCATCTCTATGACCCCGCTCGTGATCGCTCGCGTCGCCACCCGTGACGCCATCCCACCTGTGTGCGCGTTGGCACTGCCGTGATGACGTCCCGGGTCAGTCGGTGAAGCGCGGGGTCCAGACCTGACCTGTCGCGGTCACCCGGGTGTTGCTCGCACCGATCAGGAGCAGGCATTTCATGTCGATCGAGTCGGGCTCGAGCTCGGCGAGCGTGGTGACGGTGAGCGACTCCTCCGTACGCCCGATGTCGCGGCCGATCACGACAACGGTGTCACCCGAGCGATGCTCGAGCAGGATGGCCTGTGCGTCGGCGACCTGGGTCGTGCGTGATCGCGAGGCAGGGTTGTAGATCGCAAGCACCAGGTCGGCACCGGCCACCGCGCGCAGCCTCTGCTCGATCAGCGACCATGGCTTGAGCCGGTCCGACAGGCTCATGACCGCGAAGTCGCCACCGATCGGCGCGCCGGCACGGGCCGCGACAACCTGCACGGCGGACAGCCCGGGCAGCACCCGGATCGGCACCTCGGCATACTCCTCGTCCTCGGCCGCCTCGAAGACAGCGGCGGCCATGCCGAAGATGCCCGCATCGCCACCGGACACGACTGCGACGCTTTGCCCGCTCTTCGCGAGATCGAGGGCCAGCCGGGCCCGGTCGACCTCGACGGTGTTGCCCGACGCGTGTCGGGTGAGACCCTCGCGTTGCGGGACCCGGTTGACGTAGGGCGCATAGCCCACGACGTGCTGGACACCGGCCAGCGCTTCGGAGACCTCGGGGGTGATCCAGCTGTCCGGCCCGGGTCCGAGCCCAACGATGAGCAGGGGCGGGACGAGAAAATCTGGTTTTGGCTGCACCGTTGCGGACAAGACCAGATTTTCTCGTCCCGCCGCGACCGGCTGGTGTCACCCGCGACGACGATGAGGGAGAAGTACGGCACGGTGGCCGGGTCGACCTCGCCGACCGGCAGCCACCGCTCCTCGGGCATCGAGGCCCGTTCGACATACAGGGCCCCGTCGAGCCGGCCGGCCTGGCGAAGCGCCGAGACCACGGTCGGGAAGGTGCGCCCGAGCTTCATGATGATGGCACCGTCGGTGTCGGCGAGTCTCCGCGCCAGCTCGGCCTCGGGCAGCGTGCCGGGCAGGATCGTCAGGACGTCGGTCTGCCGCACCAGCGGCAAGGCCACTGCCGCGGTCGCCGCCGCAAAGGACGTGACCCCCGGCACGACCTCGGTCCAGAAGCGGTCCGAGAGCCGGTCGTGCATGTACATGTAGGACCCGTAGAACAGCGGATCGCCCTCGGCGAGCACCACGACGGTGCGGCCGGCCTCGAGGTGCACGGCGAGTCGGGATGCGGACTGCTCGTAGAACTCCGCCATGGCGCCGGCGTAGCCACCGGGGTGCTCGGTGGTCCCGGTGGTCACGGGATAGCGGAGCTCCTCCTCGATGACACCGGCCGGGATGAGGTCGGCGGCGATCCGGCGAGCGTTCGACTGCTTGCCGACCCCGGCGTGGAACGCGATGACGTCGGCCTCGGCGATCAGCCGGGCGGCCTTGCGGGTGATGAGCTCGGGGTCGCCGGGACCGAGCCCGACGCCATAGAGCCGTCCTGTGCCGCGGCGCCCGGTCACTCCCGCTCCTGAGCCAGGGCGTTGAGGGCCGACGCAGCCATCGCCGACCCGCCGCGGCGACCGTGCACCGTCAGGTAGGGGATCCCCAGCGAGAGCGACGCCAGCGCCTGCTTGGACTCGGCCGCCCCGATGAACCCCACCGGAGTGCCGATGATCGCGGCGGGCCGTGGCGCTCCGTCCAGCAGCATCTCGAGCAGGTGAAAAAGTGCTGTCGGCGCATTGCCGAACGCGACCACGGCCCCGTCGAGCTGATCGGCCCAGAGTGACACCGCCGCTGCCGACCGGGTTGTCGCCCACTCCTTGGCCAGCCCCGGCACCCGCTCGTCACGCAGGAAGCAGAGCACGGCGTTGTCGGCGGGCAGGCGGGCCCGGGTCACGCCGGAGGCCACCATCGTGGCGTCGGTGAGGATCGGCGCTCCCGCCGCGAGCGCGGCCCGGGCCGCCCGGGCCAGGTCGGGATGGATGTCGAGGTCCCGCGTCAGGTCGATCTGGCCGCACGCATGGATCATGCGAACCGCGACCTTCTCGGCGTCTGCCGGCAGGTGCGTCAGATCGGCCTCGGCTCGGATCGTCGCGAACGAGTCGACATAGATCGCGGGACCATCGTCGACGTAGTCGAAATGGCGACGTGGTTGTTGGGGATTCACGTGCTCTCCAGGTCGGGAATGATGATGCTTCGCCACGGCGTCACGATCACCTCGGTTCCGGCCCGGGCCAGGACAGCCTGGGCCAGCTCGGGAGTGAGGAGACCGGCCGGCACCGCGAGGTGCTCGGCACGGCTGCCGTCGTCCTGCGCGATGATGCCGTACGGCTGCGGGAGCCCGGTGACCTGGGTGCGCAGGTCGCGTGCGTGATGGATGCCGGTCAGCTCGGCGCCGCCTCGCGGCAGCTCATCGAGGTGCCACAAGGCTGACTCGCCTTCGCCGTTGATCCGGAGGAACGCGCGAGCGTAGGCCAGCAGGGCCTCGGGTGCTTCCTCACGTGTTGCCAGCTCGCCCCAGTGATGCGAACCGATGCGGATCTGGACCGTGTCGGGGTCGATCGCCATCACGCCGAGGTCCAACGAGCGGGAGGCCAGGTCGCCACGCCCGTCATCGAGCACGAACAGGAATCGTCCGGCCAGGCCTGCGAGCTCCGGATCGGCGCAGAGCTGTCGATCGAGCTCGCGGGCCGTCGCCCGCAGATCGGCCCGGCCACCACTGCGCCCGGTCAGCGGCGACACCATGATGTTGCGGACCAGCTCGTGGGTCACAGACGGCAACAGGCCGACCCCGGCCAGCGCATCCACGAGCTCGCCCGGCACGCACCCGCCGGAGTGTGCGATGCCCCGCAGCTGCAGGTTGGTTCGTTTGGTCAGGTGGATCGTGCCGTCGGCATGCTCCTGCGCGATCCCGATCAGGGCGCGCAGTGACGAGGTCGGCAGGACGCCGCCGACGAGCCGCAGCCGCACGAGCGCACCGTCGTCCGCGATCCACGGACGCAGCACGCCAGGGCAACGGTCGTGATGGGAGCGCTTCGTCACCGGATCATGGTGACATGCGCGTCCTGAGTGACCCGGCGGCTACTTCCCGCGCGGACGGTTTCGGGCGCGTTCGACTCGTGCCTTGACGCGTCGGGCCTCGAACTCCTCCGAGGTCGTCGCCTTGCTGAGGTCAGCATCCTTGATCAACGTCGGGAGGCCGATGTCGACGGCTGGGAAGGCCTCCACGGGCTCCCCTGCTGCCAGCACGACGTAGATGGGCTCGCCCTGGTGCATCTGTCGGAGGACGGATCCGCCCACGATCGTCGCGGCCTTGGCGAAGGCCTTGCGCCGCTGCAGCTGAGCCTGGGCCTTCTTGGCGGCTGCTTCGGCGGCCGGCCGGCCAGCCCGCTCCCACGCGATCTTGGCCTGCGGGCCGTACTTGACGGCGAGCTTGCTGCCCTTCTTGGCGGCCGGTCCGATCCAGCTCATGATGGCCTCCTCGTCGACGGCGCTCAGCACTCATCGTGCCACTGCGCGATGACCGGTGCATGTGCTGGTGCCGGCCGCCCGCGAGTAGGCTGACGGCATCCGCTCGCCGCGGATCCAGGAACTCGGTGCAAGTCCGAGGCGGTTCCGCCACTGTGAAAAGGCCGAGAGGCCAAGCCAGACACTGACCGCGGCGACTCCCACCACGCGGGGCGTGAACCCCGAGGAGGAACATGACGCGCATCGCGTTGCTGTCCACGTCCGACACCGACCTGTTGTCGGCCCGTGCGAGTGGGGCCGACTACACATATGCCAATCCGTCCCGCCCCGGGCACCAGGACATGGCCGCGGCGATCGAGGCCGCGGATCTCGTCGTCGCGCGCATCCTCGGATCTCCGCAGGACCTCTGCGAGGGATTCGCCCGCATCCGCGCGACGGGCAAGCCGATGGTCGTCCTCGGCGGCGAGCAGACCCCCAACGCCGAGCTGATGGAGCAGTCGACCGTGCCGATCGGCGTATGCGCCGACGCCCACGTCTATCTGGCAGAGGGCGGCCCGGCCAACCTCGCCCAGCTGCACGCCTTCTTGTCCGACACCGTCCTGCTGACCGGCGAGGGCTTCGAGCCACCTGCGGTCCTTCCCGAATGGGGAGTTCCTCAGCGAGGTCAACATCTCGCCGAAGCAGGGCTCGAGTTTCAAGAACGTCAGTTGCGTTCCTCGAGGCCCAAGATCGGCATCCTGTACTACCGGGCGCACGAGGCTTCCGGCAACAGCGGATTCGCGCATGCCCTCGCCGACGCGATCGATGCGACCGGCGAGGCGTACGGCGTGCCGATCTTCTCCTCCTCCCTGCGCGCGGCACCCGATGACCTGTTCGTCGAGCTCGGCCGGCTCGACGCGCTGGTCGTCACGGTGCTCGCGGCCGGCGGCACCAAGCCCGGCACCGTGAGCGCAGGCGGTGACGACGAGGCCTGGGACGTCGAGCGCATGAAGGCCCTCGACATCCCGATCCTGCAGGGTCTCTGCCTGACCTCGAGCCGCGAGGACTGGGCGGCCTCCGACGACGGCGTCACTCCGCTGGACTCGGCGAGCCAGATCGCGATCCCCGAGTTCGACGGGCGGATCATCACGGCGCCGTTCTCGTTCAAGGAGATCGACGAGGACGGCCTCCCGCGCTATGTCGCCGACCCCGAGCGGAGCGCCCGGGTCGCGGGCATCGCGGTGGCCCATGCGCGGCTGCGCCACATCGCCCCTTCGGATCGCAGGATCGCGGTCATGCTCTCGGCCTATCCGACCAAGCACTCCCGCGTCGGCAACGCGGTTGGGCTCGACACCCCGGTGTCGGCCATCCGCCTGCTCCGCGCGATGCGCGACGAGGGTTATGACCTCGGGGCGCCCGGCGCTGTGCCGGGCCTCGACCTCGAGGACGACACCGAGGCAGGCAACACGTTGATCCACGCGCTGATCGCCGCTGGCGGCCAGGACGAGGAATGGCTGACGGGTGCACAGCTGAGCCAGAGTCACATCCGCATCCGCGCGGAGCAGTATGCCGAGTGGTTCGAAGCGTTCGATCCTGCCCTGCAGGAGGCAATGACCGCGACCTGGGGGGCGGCCCCGGGCGAGCTGTTCGTCAATGACCAACACGAGATCGTGCTGGCCACGATCCAGGCCGGCAACCTGGTGATCCTGATCCAGCCGCCACGCGGCTTCGGGGAGAACCCTGTCGCGATCTACCACGACCCCGACATGGCGCCCTCGCACCACTACCTCGCGGCCTACCGCTGGCTCGAGGCCGGCGTCGACCAGGCGGGCTTCGGCGCGCATGCCGTGGTCCACCTCGGCAAGCACGGCTCGATGGAGTGGTTGCCGGGCAAGAATGCCGCGCTGTCCGCCTCGTGCGCCACGGATGCCGCGATCGGCAACCTGCCCCTGATCTATCCCTTCCTGATCAACGACCCCGGCGAGGGCGCGCAGGCCAAGCGGCGGGCGCACGCCACGATCGTCGACCACCTCATCCCCCCGATGGCACGCGCCGAGTCCTACGGCGACATCGCCAGGCTCGAGCAGCTGCTCGATGAGTACGCCAACATCGCAGCGATGGACCCGGCCAAGCTGCCCGCCATCAGGGCCCAGATCTGGACCCTGATGCAGGCCGCCCAGATGCACCAGGACCTCGGGCTGGAGGAGCGCCCCGACGACGAGGCGTTCGACGACTTCATCCTGCACGTCGACGGCTGGCTCTGCGAGGTCAAGGACGCTCAGATCCGGGACGGTCTGCACATCCTCGGCCAGGCGCCGCAGGGTGAGGCGCGGGTCAATCTCGTGCTCGCGATCTTGCGGGCGACCCAGATCTGGGGTGGCGACACCGGCTCGCTACCGGGGCTGCGTGCGGCCCTCGGCCTCAAGGAGGGGGCGGCCACGACCGCGGTCGACGCGATCGAGACCCAGGCCAAGGCGCTGGTCCAGGCCATGGAGGATTCCGGTTGGGATGCCTCGACGGCCTCGACGGTTCATGGCGATCCCTCCGTCATCAGCATCCTGGAGTTTGCCGCCAACGAGGTCGTCCCCCGACTCGCGAAGACCACTGATGAGATCGGCGCTGTCCTGCACGCCCTCGATGGTGGCTTCATCCCGGCCGGTCCGTCAGGTTCGCCGCTGCGCGGGCTGGTCAACGTGCTGCCGACCGGGCGCAACTTCTACACCGTCGATCCCAAGGCCGTGCCGTCCCGCCTGGCGTGGGAGACCGGCCGGGCCATGGCCGACTCGCTGATCGAGCGCCACCTCGCGGACACCGGCGAGCACCCCCGCTCTGTCGGCCTCTCGGTGTGGGGCACGTCAGCGATGCGTACGTCCGGGGACGACATCGCCGAGGTGCTGGCCCTGATCGGCGTCGAACCGGAGTGGGACGAGGCATCACGCCGGGTCAACGGCCTGCGGATCGTCCCGCTCGACGAGCTCGGTCGGCCGCGGATCGACGTCACGGTGCGGATCTCCGGATTCTTCCGCGACGCGTTTCCGCACGTCATCGCGATCCTCGACGATGCGATCCGCCAGGTCGCTGAGCTCGACGAGCCCGATGACCGCAACTACGTGCGCGCGCACGCCCAGCGTGATCTCGCCGAGCACGGTGACCAGCGCCGGGCCACGACGCGCATCTTCGGCTCGAAACCAGGTTCTTATGGTGCCGGCATCCTGCAGGTCATCGAGGCCGGCAACTGGCGCGACGACAACGACCTGGCCGAGGTCTACACCGCCTGGGGAGGCTTCGCATACGGCCGGGACCTCGACGGGGCGCCCGCGGCCGACGACATGCGAGCCAACTATCGGCGCATCGCGGTCGCCGCCAAGAATGTCGACACGCGTGAGCATGACATCGCCGACTCCGACGACTACTTCCAGTACCACGGCGATGACCACGGTCCGCGCGCTCACCGGCACGAACCGAAGGCCTACGTCGGCGATCACTTCGACGCCGTCCGCACCCGCACCCTCGCCGAGGAGACGCGCGAGCTTCCGCCTGCGGGCCAACCTGCGCTGGATCGCAGCGATGCAGCGTCACGGCTACAAGGGCGCCTTCGAGCCGCTGCGACCGTCGACTACCTCTTCGGCTTCGACGCCACCGCCGGCGTCGTGCACGACTGGATGTACGAGAAGCTGGCGACCGAATACGTCCTCGACGAGACCAACCAGGCCTCCTGCGCACCTCCAACCCTTGGGCTGCGCGGCATCGTCGAGCGACGGCACGAAGCTGCCGAGCGTGGTCTCAAGCCGAGCCGGACCCCGAGTCATGGCCGCGATGCAGCAGGTTACCTCGAGGTGGAGGGCGACTCCGAGGACGTGGCCCCCGCAGAAGGTCTGGGTCCCGGGGTCGGCATGGGGCCGCAGCACATCACCCCGAGGTGGCCGACGCCTTGTGGTCTTGCGACTACGTCGTTGCGGCGGACAAGGGCGCCCCCAGTCGGCACCGACGGGTTGCTCGTTGCCCGTCGGCCATCGCTGCGGCGTACGCCGGAGCTGGTCGCCGTCCCGGACCCGCCGCGCGACCGCGCCGACCCGGCCGACCTCCGGGCCGTGCGCGATCACGAGGCCGCGCTGCGCTACGAGGAGGTGCTGCGCGAGCGCGGTGGGACCGCGGCCTTCCTCGTGTGGGGCGACCCGTCGCTCTACGACTCGACCATCCGCATCGTCGAGGGGCTCGCGACGCGGCTGGAGCTCGACCACGACGTGCTGCCCGGGATCAGCGCACCGCAGCTCCTCGCCGCGCGACACCGGATCGTGCTGCACGACGTCGGGGCTCCGGTGCACGTCACCACAGCTCGACGGCTGCGCGAGGACATCGCGGCCGGCCAGACGAACCTGGTCGTGA
>NZ_JBBJMJ010000025.1:0-31805 GCF_037719875.1 Aeromicrobium sp.
CCTTGGTCTCCGCGAACGGGCCGTCGGTGACCGGCGGCCGCCCCTCGCCGTCGTACCGAACGAATGTGCCCTCCGAAGAGAGCGCCTGACTGTCGACGAACTCGCCGGTGCCCTCAAGTCGATCAGCGAAGTCGTTCATGTATTGCACGTGGGCCGAAACTTCGTCAGGCTCCCACTGGTCCATCGGCACGTCGTTGACAGGTGCCGGCGCGCCCCGGTAGTGCTTGAGCAATAGGTACTTGGCCATCATGGTTCTCCTTGTCGCGGTACGGCCCATTGTGGCCGTGTTCACTCCGGGGACGGCGCCGCGCGCGCGTTCTCGACATCCACCGCTACGTTTCACCGCTTCGGATTGTCGGTTCGCCGTAGGGCGACGACTAGGCCGGCGAGTCTTGGGTACGAATGCTCGGACGGCGCGTGAGGGCGCGCCCGTGACGAGGGAGCACGATCATGAGTGAAGCGACGCCTGAACCAGATGCCGACCGGTTTGTGTGGGTCACTGATCCGAAGGAGTTTGGGCCCGCGGACATCGAAGGCAATCCACCTGAGTCGTACGAGCGGCCGGACGAGACTGGCCGCGCGAATGAGTCTCAGTCGTTGAGGTAGGTGCGCGTGAGGCGCGTGCTCGGGCCCAGCTGACGGCATGCGGCGATTGGATCGCGGGCCCGCGTGGGTCGGTGACAGGCAAGTGTGCGTGACATCGATTGTTGCTCGCGGGCCGCTTATGAAGCCCGGTCGGGCCACGAGATTTGATCCAGGATGCCGTCGACTGTTGCCGCATGATGGTGCTTGGTCACTAGGCTGATTCGCTCGACACCAATTGCAGCGCAGCGAGCGCGGCTGCTGGTTCCGGCACCGTTATGGTGACGATCCGGCCGTTGAAGAGAATGAGCCGCAGGGTCGGGCCGCTGCGAACCGTGCAGGACGTCCGCTTCGGTGTCCACCAGATTCCATACACGACCCGCCACCAGGGCAGCTCGACCACTTCGGAATGCTCGATCTGGTCGAGGCGGTAGTTGAATCGCGGCCAGCCGACCAAGCCCCAGTGAACGGTGACGCCGTTCGGGCCGACCGCAGCCCGCACGCTGGCGGCAGTGAGAGCGCTTGCGAGTGAAAAGAGGGCAACAAGAAGGATCGGCAACGCAAGGTCGTTCCAGGCTCCGTCAGGGGACCTGGCGCTGAGCACAAGGAGTGCCGCCCCCAACACTGTGATGACAGCCGCCGGCCAGTTGGTGGTGCGTCCGGTGTAGACGTGGTGCCAGGTTGATCCGCCGACAGATGGTGACGTCATGACAACTCCTTGATGATGCGAACGAGGTCGTTCTTGTCGAGGCCGTGCTCTCGGCCGGCGGCGATGAATGCCTGGGCCGCTTCGGTCACCGGTGACCACGCGGGGCCGGGTGAAACCACCCTTGCTCCCCGGCCTCGCCGAAACTCAAGAACCCCCTCGTCACGGAGCTGACGAAAGGCAGCGAGCACGGTGTTGCGGTCAACCGAGAGCGCAACTGCGAGCTCGGAGGCGGGCGGCAGTTGTTCGCCGACTACTAGTTCTCTTGACGACACGCCGCGCCGGACGCAACGCGCGATCTGATCTTGCAGTCGCGAGGGCGATGTATGGTCAATTGTCCAGTGCATGGTGCTGATCAGACTAGTACCATCCGTCTATTGAGGTCAACCACGCATTGACCCTCGCTTGGTGCTTGGATGTTGGGCATGAACGATGACGGGGAAAGCCCGCGCGTAGTGAGCGCCAGTCGGGAGATCGCGGCCGACGCCGAGCTGATATTTGAGCTCATCGCCGATCCAGCACGACAGCCACGTTGGGACGGCAACGACAACCTTGCTGAGGCCGAGGCCGGGCAGCGAGTCCACCACGTTGGCGACGTGTTCACGATGACCCTCACCGGGGACGGCGCCGTTCGAGAGAATCATGTGGTCGAGTTCGATGAGGGCCGGCTCATTGCATGGAGACCCGCCGAGCCGGGACACGAGCCGCCAGGGCACCTGTGGCGGTGGGAGCTCACGCCGATCGACTCGTCGCGGACCCGTGTCACCCACACGTATGACTGGTCCCAGTTGAAGGATGAAAAACGAGTCGCTCGTGCTCGAGCGACCAGTCAACATAGGCTTCGGGCCTCACTCGACCGTCTCACCGCAACAGCCGAGGCTGTCTGACCTTCCGGCTCATCCGCGAAGGCGTGGATAGCGGAAGTAGTGGACTTCGGTGATCAGCGCGCGCGGCGGTAGTGCATCGACATCACGCCGTTGCTCAGCGGCTCCGCCGAGAGCAGCTCGAGCCGGCGAGTGGCGGGCAGCCCGCCCTGATACAGCGACGGGCCGTGGCCGGCGATCATGGGATGAACAAGCAGCTTGTACTCGTCGATCAGGTCCAGGCGGTCGAGCCCGGTCGCGAGCTTGCCGCTTCCGATCAGGACCCCGTCCGGCGTCGCGTCCTTGAGCTTCCGCACGCCCTCGCGCAGATCGCCGGTGATGTGGTGGCTGTTGGTCCACGGGAAGTCCGTGCGCGTTGACGACACCACGTACTTGGGTTGAGCCTCCAGCTTGGCCGCCCACTCACGCATGGACGGCGGCGCCTCCACGTCACCGCGGGCGACGGCCGGCCAGTGGCTCTCCATCATTTCGTAGGTGACGCGGCCCCACAGCATCGCCCCGCTCTCGTCCAGGAGGCGGGTGAAGAAGGCGTGCGTCTCGTCGTCGGCGATCCCCACCTGGTGGTCGACGCAACCGTCCACCGTGACGTTGATGCTGAAGGTGAGCAGTCCCATGGCCGGCGAGCCTAGCGCGCCACTACGGCGAGCGCCCGGGGTTGTCCGCTGAGAGCGTGAACGTGTCTGACTGACGCGAGCCGGACAGCCGCCCGGGTGGAACGATCGCATGGTCCGTCAACGAGATCGCCTCATTTCTTTGGAGAATCCATGTTCATCGCCGTCCTCGACCTGCGTACCGCTTCGACTGACCGGGCCGCCGCTCTGGCCCAGCTCGACAGCGAGCGCAACGAGATCCTTGCCATGGCCGGCAACCTCGACTTTCGGGTGTACGCCGCTCGCGACGACGACGGGGCTGTCGCTGTCATCCACGAATGGGTCGACGAGCCGTCGTTCGCCGCGTACCTGTCATCTGAAGCGTTTGCCCGCTCTGGTGAGATGATTCGCCCGTTGATGACCGCCCCGCCGGTGAGCCGCCGGTTCCACGCCGATCTTCTCGAGACGGTCTGAGCCAAACCGCGGTCTAGACATCCCACGGGTGGAAGACGTCAAGCGGCGATTGGTTCGGCGGTGGGCCAGGCGATGGTCTCGTCGTAGCTGGTGTGGTGGGTCAGGCAGCCGTGGAGGATGCCGACGAGGCGGTTCGCGAGGGCGCGGAGCGCTTGGTGGTGGGTTGCTCCGCGGTCGCGATGTCGGTCGTAGAGCGCGCGGGCCCCGGGCGATGAGCCTAAGGCTGAGAAGGCTTGCTGATAAAGCGCGTCGGCCAGTCGTTTGTTGCGGGCGTAGCGGGCCAGCACGACGCGTTTGGTTCCCGATGCTCGGGTGATCGGCGACATGCCAGAGTAGTTTTTCCGTCCCCGGGCATCGACATAGCGGCCGGGATCGTCACCGAACTCGGCGAGCACCCGGGCTCCGAGGGTCACTCCGAGGCCGGGTTGGCTCAGGTAGATCTCAGCGTCCGGGTGCTGGCCAAAACCCGCCTTCACCTGTTCCTCCAGAACTGCCGTTTGGGTGACCATTTCGGTGATCACCGCAACCAAAGCCGACACGCTCGCCGCATAGGCGTCACCCACGCCGGGCCGGGCAGGCAATTGCTCAGAACGCAGCGCGGTGACGATCTGGTCGGCCCGGGTGGCCAGGTTGCGTTGCCGGCCCGCCTTGCGCAGCAGAGTCTGGATCTTCGCCGCGGAGAGCCGGGCACCTTGCTCCGGGCTCGGTGCCGCCGCCAGAACCGCCAGGGCGTCCCTGTCGGCGAGATTCTCAAACGTGACCAGTGCGGCTGGGTAGAACTCGCGCAGCATCGAGCGCAGCGTGTTCACCGTGCGTTGCCTGGTCCAGATCATTGTCTGGTGCGCCCGGGCGGCAATCTTGACCTGCTCCGCGATCGCGGTGTCACCGGCAACAGGGCGGTGATGGTCACGATCCAGCCGGACGAGCTCAGCAAGAACGTGGGCATCACCAGGGTCCGACTTTGCTCCCGAAGTGCCATGGCGTTCGCGATAGCGGGCTGCCTGCAGAGGGTTGATCGGATAAACCACATAGCCAGCCGCGATCAACGCCTGGACCCACGGACCACGGTCGGTCTCGATCCCGACCAACACCCGGTCCGGTTCGTCACGATCGTCGAGTTGATCGGCGACCAGTTCGTGCAGCTTCGCGATCCCAGCGACCCCCTCGGGCAGACGTCTCCTGGCCAAAACCTTGCCTTGCTCGTCCTCGATCTCGATGTCGTGATGGGCCTCGGCCCAGTCATCACCGATGAACAACATCATCCTTCTCCTTCCGCCGAATCCGACTGAGCCTGCGGAGAAGATCAAGGCAACCTAATGGATCAGTGCTCACGCGCAGTGACGGGCACGACATCCCACCAGCCCTGCGACCTCCTCACCAACCAACAGGGACACGATCTAGACCTAGACCTCAATGGGCCTGGAACCTGCAGTGCTCACCCGATGGCGGCTCGGACACCAGACTGCCGCAAATGGAGACCGGTGCGCTCCCATTAGGGTGAACGGGTGCGAGGTAGTCCGTGAGGCGCGAGGCCTTCGCCTTCGCGCGGGATCTCCCGGCTGCCCCGCCGTCTGAGCTGTGCGTCGACCGGCACTACCTGCTGTGTGCCTCGCAGGGAGCGCTGCGGCTGGAAGCGCACGGCCAGTCATGGGTGCTGCCTCCCGCACGGGCAGCGCTGATTGCTGCCAACGAGGTGATCCAGGTAGCCATCCCGCAGCCAGTCACCACCTCCTCGGTGCTGTTCGACCCAGGCTTCGCACCGGAGCCATCCGCGCCGCTGTCCGTGTTCGACCTCAACCCGTTGGCCCGGGCGCTGGTGTCAGAGTGCGTCGCCTGGCCTGATGCTGAGGCTCCACTCCCTCCGTACGCGCACAGCATGTTCGCTGCTCTGGCGGCTGTGACGTGGCGACTGGCGCAGCACCCCAACCCGGTCACCGTCCCGGCCGGTCAGTCTCCGGAGCTTCGTCGAGCCCTGGCGGTGACCAGCGACAGGCTGGCAGAGGGGATCGGCTTCGAGGATGTCGCCTACGAGGTGGGGCTGTCGCCGCGGTCCCTGGCCCGACGCTTCGAGGACGAGTGCGGGATGACCTGGCGCGCGGTGGTGCGCCGAATGCGAGTGCTGCGCGCGATCGAAAAGCTGGCTACGAGCGCAGACTCCGTCACCACCATCGCGCACGCGGTCGGGTACACCTCCCTCTCAGCGTTCAACGCCACGTTCCGCGACCTCACCGGTCGTACCCCGACGCAATACCGCGCGACCTTCCGTCCCTGATCATCAGTCGTCGCCGGCGGACCGTCAGGTAGAGGGCGCCGTGGTCTCCCGAGCCAGGCTCGGTCCGACTGCGGAGAAGAGCAGGAGAGTAAACCCTGCGGCTACCCCGGTCCAGCCAGCCGCGACAGCGCCGTCAGAGCTCAGCGCGAGCACCGCCCCCACCAAGGAGACAACGACCAAGCTCGCCGACAGCCAGCGAAAGACCGGTAGATGAAACTCGTGCGCGAAGGGCAGGAAGTGCACTCCCACCACGAACACCACCCAGGCGAGGACAGCGTTCGGCCTGTCCAGAGCGTTGGTGATGACGGAAGCACCCAGCGGGATGGCGACGACCATCACCGCTACCGAGATCCCGTATGTTCGCACCGCCGAGCGGCTTGGCGACACCTGAGCTACCTCGGGCCCACGGAGAACGACGAACCAGAGGATGGCGATGAATCCGCTCGAGGCCACGAGGCACCACAGGAGCGGTGCGGGAACGTTCCCGGCGTTGATGAGCACGAACGCCAGGCCGGCGATGGCACCGATGGCTGATCCCATGGGTCTGTTCCGCATCCGACGTGTCTACACCACCACCACCAAGCGACCGTCCGGCAGTCGATCCGCGGTGCACCGTCGGTAGCGCCAGCTGCGACGCAGGTGCGGAGCCCGCTGCTCATTCGACCTCCACGCTCCACCCGACCGCTACGCTCAGTGGGTGGATCCCGCTGACGCCGCCGAGCTGGCACGACGCATGCGCGCAGCCGTCGTCGAGGAGACACCCCGGCGCCGGTGGGTGCTGCCGGCCACCCTGCTGCTGATCCTCGCCATCGTCTTCCTGGTCGTCCAGCTGAACAGCTGAGCAGCTTCGCCGCGTCCTGTTGTGCGTACGACGGACAATGGGCCGCATGCGAAGACTGTGGCCCGTCGTGGCGCTCCTTCTGATCGCCGGCGTGCTGGGCGCGTGCACGGGCGACCGCCAGGAAGATGCCGACAAGAGCGTGCTGTCGACGTGGTACGAGCAGACCAACGACGCCGTCGCAGCGCAGGGACCTCCACCGGATCCAGTGGCGGCACGCACGTGGGCGTTGGCCTGGTGGGCCGCCGAACGCGCGACGGCCGGCAAGACAGACGGCCCGTACGTTGACGCCGCCGTGGCGTCGGCGGTGCACGACGTATTGGTAGCTCTCGTGCCGGAGCGCCGCAAGGCGCTGGACGACGCTCTGGCCGACGACGCGGACAAGGCGGGCGCGACCGCCGGCAGGAAGGAGGCGGCCGCGGTCCTGGCAGAGCGCTCAGACGACGGGCTGGATGGCGCGTCGGTCGAGCGAGCCTTCGCCGCGCCTGCCCCTTCACCGGGCGTGTGGCGCCCCGCGCCCCCGCGGTTTCAAGGCGCCAGGCAGGCTGGGATGCCCGAGGCGACCCCGTTCCTGTTGCGCTCCGCAGACCAGCTGCGCCCCGGGCCGCCGCCGAGACCTGGTTCGTCGGCGTACCGCCGCGATCTTGCCGAGGTTCGCGAGCTCGGGCGTGACAACAGCTCTGCGCGTACCCCCGGCCAGACCGCGGTTGCGATGTTCTGGGCCGGCTCCGAGCTTGACGTGCAGGTGCGCCTGGTCAGACAGGCACTGCGTGCAGCGCGGCTGTCCACCGCCGAAGGCGCCCGGCTGCTGTCGGCGTTCCATCGCATCACTGCCGACGCGGAGATCGCGGTGTTCGACGCGAAGTACGCCCATCTGAACTGGCGCCCCATCACGGCGCTGCAGGTCGACGACGACGGCGACCCGAGAACGCCGAGGATTCGCGGCTGGAAGCCGCTCATCCGCACGCCGGGGCACCCGGAGTACCCCAGTGCCCACACGGCATACGCTGCCGCCGCGGCGGTGGTCCTCGCCCACTTCCTCGGACCCGCACCCTCACGCCCGCTGGTCATCACCGACGGCAGATCACCAGGTGCCCGCCGGTCCTACACGACGTGGCAGCAGGCCGTTGACGAGAACGAAGATGCGCGGGTGTGGGCCGGTATCCACTTCCGCACCAGCGACGAGGTCGGCTCGCGTCTCGGGCGCCGCGTTGCGACCTTCGGCTTGTCACGCAGGTGAGCCATCGAGGACCCTAGGAAGCCAGCGGCGGTAGGCCTGCTGCTACCTCCACCGGCTTCTCCACCGACGCAGAGTCCAGCTCCGGCAGCAGCCGATCCAACCACCCTGGCAGCCACCAGTTCGCGTCGCCCAGAAGTTTCATGGTGGCTGGGACGAGCACCAGGCGTACGACGGTCGCGTCGAGGAAGATCGCCGTGGCCAGTCCCACTCCCATCATCTTGACCACCGGGTCACTGCCCAGGACGAAGCCCGAGAAGACCGCCACCATGATCAGCGCGGCTGCGGTGATGGTGCGCCCGGTGCCGGCAATACCCGCGATGACCGCACGGGTGTTGTCGCCATGGCGGCGGTACTCCTCGCGCACCCGCGACAGCAGGAACACCTCGTAGTCCATGGAGAGACCGAACAGGATCGCGAACATGAACAGCGGGATGAACGACACGATCGGCACCGTCGACTCCACGCCGATCAGGCCGGCCGCCCAACCCCATTGGAAGACCATGACGAGCACGCCGTATGCCGCGCCGACGCTCAGCAGGTTCATCACGACCGCCTTCAGCGGCACCAGCACCGACCGGAAAAGCACCGTGAGCAAGAGGAACGACAGCACCAGCACGGCCGCCACGAAGCGCAGCATCCGCTCCTGCACCCGGTCACCGAGGTCGGCGAAGGTAGCAGTCTGACCGCCGACATGGGCGGTCGCCTCGGTGCCGTCGAGCACCGTCGGGAAGACCTCGCTGCGGAGCCTCGCGACGGTCTCCTGGGTGGCTTCGGCCTGGGGAGACGTGGTCGGCTGTGCCACCAGGGTCGCCACGCCTGCGGTGTGATCGATGGTCGGGTCACCGACCGAGGCGATGCCCGGGTCAGCTGCCATCGCCGCGGTCAGCGGCGTGACGACAGACCCTCCCCGAGAGATGTCGACCGCGATCACCAGCGGCCCGTTGGCTCCGGGGCCGAACCCGTCGGCGATCAGGTCGTAGGCCCGGCGTTCGGTCCTCGACTCGGGCTTGGTCCCGTCGTCCGGGAAGCCCAGGTTGAGCGCGAGAACGGGTGCGGCCAGGGCGATCATAAAAGCCACTCCGCCGACGAGGTACGCCGTCGCGTTGCGGGTCACGTGAGCGCCCCACCGGGACCAGCCGGTGCTCGGCCGGTGCGGCGTGCGCCGGCGTCCGTTGATCCGGTGCCCCGCCAGTCCGAGAAGCGCCGGCAGCAAGGTGACCGAAGCGAGCACCATCACGAGCACCATCGCGGAGATGGCGACCCCACCACCGGTCACGAACGGAATCCCCGCGACGAGCAACCCGAGGATCGCCACGACGACCGTGCCGCCGGCGAAGATCACCGCTTGTCCTGCTGTTGCCAGGGCTAGGCCGGCCGCCTCGGCGACCGGCATCCCCAGGGCGAGGTGCTCGCGGTGCCGGGTGACCAGGAAGAGCGCGTAGTCGATACCGACGCCGAGCCCGACCATGGCCGCAAGCTGCGGCGCCCATGATGGGATGTCGATCAGGTACGTCGCGAGCTCCATCGAGGTGACGCCGATGACCAGACCGAAAAGCGCCATCCCGATCGGCAGCCCCATCGCGACGAAGGAGCCGAAGGCGATCAGCAGGACGATCATCGCGACGACGATTCCCGCGACCTCCCCGAGCCCGGTGGGTGCTTCCTCGAACGCGAAGAACAGATCGCCTCCGGTCTCCAACGTCAGCGACGACTCGTCACGCAGGTCGGCGACGGCGTCCTTGAGGTTGTCCAGGTCGGAGGCATCGAGGTGCTCGACCGCGGGGTACTGCACGCGCACGAGTGCGATGGAGCCGTCCGGCGAGACGTTGCTGGTCGTCCTGAGCACGCGCGGGAGTGTCTCGAGAGCGGCCTCCACCGGCGCCAGCTGCGCCGCCGCGTCCTGGGCTTCGATGACGACGTGGGCGGTGATCCCGCCCTCGTCAGCCTGAGCCTCGGCGAGCAGCTCCGCAGCTTGGTAGGAGTCGAGGCCGGGCGCCTCGAAGCTCTCCTCGAGATCGCGCCCGAAGGCAACGGAGGAGGTGATGACGACGAGCGCGAGGACGACCCAGGCACCGATGGCGACCCACGGACGGGTGGCAGCAGACCGGCCGAGCCGGTAGAGGAGATTCGACATGCCTCCACGGTGGCCCGGCGGCGAGCGATGTACATCGGGCAAAGGCGTGGGAGACTCCTCGGCCGAAAGGACGAGACGCGGCTCATGCTTGTGCCCCGTACGACGAGCGTCACTGCTCTCTAGGCTGGGGAGGTGTTCCCCGCCTTCATCCGCTCGATCCTTGCCGAGCCCCGTGCCCCGGACCCGCCAGCGCGGGTGTGGTGGGACTGGGCCCTGGTCGGCGCCTTGCTGGTCACGGCCGCGGGCGAGGCGATCTTCCGCGCCGACGTACCTGCGCGCCCCTTGGCCACCGTGGTCGCACTCCTGGTGATCCCGGTCCTGCTCTGGCGGCGTACTCATGCACTCCTGGCGACCGCGGTCGGCTTCGGCGGCGCGATGGTGCTGCACATCCCGATGTTCCTTGACGACGTCGCCAATGCGGGGCTCATCTCCATGGCCGGCGTCCTGCTGTTGCCATACGCCTTGTACCGCTGGGCTTCCGGCCCCGAGGCGCTGGTCGGTACGGCGATCGTCGCCGTCCCGGCCGGTATAGGTCTCGCGACCAGCGAGACCCTCGGGGACGTGATCGGAGGCACCACCGTGCTCGTCGCGGCGTTCGCCCTCGGGGCCGCGATGCGCTACCGCGCGGTCGCGCGGTCGCGCGAGGTGCAGCAGGTCCGGACGCTCGAGCGCGGCGAGCTCGCCCGCGAGCTGCACGACACCGTCGCGCACCACGTGTCGGCCATAGCGATCCAGGCCCAGGCGGGGCGGGCGGTGGCAGCCACCGACCCGGCTTCGGCGGTCGAGGCGCTGGCAGTGATCGAGGCGGAGGCGTCGCGGACCTTGTACGAGATGCGCACGATGGTCCGGGTGCTCCGCCACGGCGAGGAGGCCGACGCGGAGCCAGCCGACTTCGGGCCGCAGCGGGGCATCAGCGATCTGGACGAGCTGACCCGGATGAGCCCCGTGGTGCAGGTGCACCGCGGCGGCGACCTCGCCGGCCTGCCGCAACCGGTGGAGGTGGCGGTCTACCGAATCTGTCAGGAGTCGGTCACCAACGCGATCCGGCATGCGCTGAACGCCACGGCGGTCACCGTGGGGGTCACCGGCGACGTCGGCGTCGTACGGTTGCGTGTGCACGACGACGGAGATGCAGCCCGCCCCGCGACCACCGTGGGCTACGGCCTGCTCGGTATAGCAGAACGAGCCAAGCTGCTCGGCGGCGCCTGTCAGGCCGGGCCGGACCCGGTCGGCGGCTGGACCGTCGAGGCGACTCTCCCGCGGGAGGTGCCGCGATGACCATCCGGGTGGTGGTCGCCGACGACCAGCTCCTGGTCCGCACCGGGCTCACCATGATCCTCAACGCGCAGCCCGGGATCGAAGTCGTCGGCGAGGCAACGGACGGTCACGAGGCGGTGGCCGTGGCACGCGAGGTGCGTCCCGACGTCTGCCTCTTCGACATCCGGATGCCCGGCATCGACGGCGTCGAGGCCACCCGCCAGCTCGCTGGCCCTGGCGTCGAGAACCCCCTGGCCATCGTGGTCATCACGACCTTCGATCTCGACGAGTACGTCCATGGCGCCCTCAAGGCCGGCGCCCGAGGATTCCTCCTCAAGGACGCCGGGCCCGAGCTGTTGGTCCAGGCGATCCACGCAGCCGCGAACGGCGACGCGCTCATCTCACCCGACATCACCCGCCGCCTGCTCACCACGCTGGCTGGCCTGGAGCGAGCCTCCCCGCCGACCCAGCCGATCGAGCCGCTCACCGAACGCGAGGAAGAAGTGCTGATCACCGTCGCCCGCGGCCGGACCAACGCCGAGATCGCCGACGAGCTGCACATCACCCTGAGCACGGTGAAGACCCATGTCGGCGCGCTGATGAACAAGCTCGGCGCCCGCAACCGCGTCGAGGTCGCGATGTGGGCGTACGAGACCAGGCGCGTCAAGGGATAGGGTCGGCCGAACTCCGATCGCGCTTGCGCGCCCTCCCAGATGGCGCCGAGGGATTCATCTTCGATGCGGGTTGTCGGCAGGCACAGGCGACCTGCGGGCTGGCGGTGTGTCGAATGGGGCACCGGGTAGATGCTCGTCCAGCGCCTGCATGGCTTTGGCCCACATCGGACCGGCGAGCGAGCTGCCACCGACGGTGTCAAAGTCGAGGAAACGGCCGTTGATGGTGGCGTTGACCAGCGAACCGGGGCTGCCGTTCTTCTTGACTCCGGCAATCATGGCGGCGGTGGCGACGTCGGGGGTGTAGCCGGCGTACCAGACGGCCATGTTGTCCTCGGTCGTGCCAGTCTTGCCCGCCGACGGAACGGTGAGTCCTGTCCCGTTCTGATAGCCGTAGCCGCCTGGTTCCTGGACACCGCGAAGAATGTCGTTGATCTGGGCCGCCTGTTCCTCGTTCATCGCTCGCTCGCAAACTGGCTGGTACTTCTTGATGACCTGCCCGTTGGCGTCTGTGATCGTATCGATCGGGCGGGGTTTGCAGTAGAGCCCACCGGACGCGGGAGTTGCGTAAGACGCCGCGACGTCGAGCGGGCTGACATCGGTGACGCCGAGGGTGAACGGTCCGACGTGATCGCGGTCCGGCACGGTGATGCCCATCGCCTCGGCCGCTCGTACGGTGTTGCACAGCCCGGCCTTCTTCTCGAGCTGGGCGAAGTAGGTGTTCACCGACTCGCGCGTGGCGGAGTACAGGTTCTTGGTGCCGGAGGTCGTGGAGTTCTTGACCGGCCATGCGGCCGTCCCGCCGCCGTTGCACGCGAAGTAGCTGCCGGCGGGGACTATCATGCGGGCCGGCGACCGGAAGGTCTGCCCGACATCGATGCCCTGCCGCAGGGCTGCTGCGACCGTGAACATCTTGAACGTCGAACCAGCCGGGAATCCACCGGAGTCGCCGTACTGCCGGGGAACGACGAAGTTGATGAACGACTGTCCCTTCTTCTTGTTGCCCCCCATGGGTCGCGACTGGGCCAGCGACCGCACCTTGCCGGTGCCGGGCTCGACCATGGCGATCGCACCGATCGCGCCGCTGTCCTTGGCCTTGACGGTGTCCTGGACAGCCTTGTTGGCGGCCTTCTGCATCCGGACGTCGATGTTGGCCTTGATCGTGAGACCGCCACGCTCCAGTGCGCGCTGGCGCTCCTCGACGGTGGCGCCCAGTGCGCCCTGGGTCAGGAGGTAGCGACGGACGTAGTCGCAGGAGAATTCAGCGACGGTCGACACGCAGCCGTTGGGGAACTTGGTGATCTTGAGCCCGAGTGGTGCTGCCTTGTGGCGCTTGGCGTCGGCCTCGGTGATCTTGCCGAGCCGGGCCATCACCGCGAGGACGGTGTTGCGGCGGGCGAGGGCCTTCTCGGGATAGACCCCGGGGTCGTACTCGACGGGGTTCTTGACCAGGCCGGCCAGCGTCGCGGCCTGGCGCACGTTGAGCTTGGCCGGGCTGACCGAGAAGTAGTGGTACGAGGCGGCGCTGATGCCGTAGGCGCTGTCGCCGAAGTAGGCGAGGTTGAGGTAGCGCTCGAGGATCTCCTTCTTGGTGTGGTCCTCCTCGTACTCGATCGCGAGCTTGAGCTCACGGATCTTTCGAGCCGTCGACTTCTTGATCGCCGCGAGCCGCTGCTTCTTGGTCGTCGCCTGCGATACGAGGGTCAGCTTGACCAGCTGCTGCGTGATCGATGATCCGCCCTGGGTCTGGCCCTGGGACGCGTTGTTGACGAGCGCGCGCAGGGTGCCCTTGAGGTCGAGCGCGCCGTGGTCGTAGAACCGGGCGTCCTCGATCGAGAGGATCGCGTTCTGCATGAGGGGCGAGATCTTGGCCAGCGGGATGTCCTGCCGGTTCTCCTCGTAGAAGTACGCGATGAGGTCGCCATTGGAAGCCAACAGGCGGGTCGTCTGGGCGCTGGGCTGGTCCTTGAGCTCCAGCGGCAGGTTGACGATGTCGTTGCTGAGGTTGTTCACGGTCGAGGCGAGCAACGCTGTGCCGGGGATGAAGATCGCGGCCAGGAGCACGCCGGCTACAGCCGACAGCAACGCCATCGTGCCCACGATCGACAACGGTCCGTCGTGATCCTTTTCCCGCTGTACGACCTTGCGCAGCGATGAGTGGATTTCGTGCAAAGACATCTGATCGTGCTCCGAACGCTTTGGGGATGAAATTCGGCAGGGCTGAAGGGGCTCTGGTCTTCATCGGAGCTAGGTACGCGGGTCCGAGCACTCGGGTTCGAGGGGAGACTGGCTTGACTCACGTGTCTCGCGCTTGGTGTTTGCAGTAGTCACACCCGAATCCTGAAACGCTGCCAACCCGGTGTCAAAGAGTATTAAGCACCCGGATTGATACTTGATGGGTATCGTGGTCGCCCAATGGATCTCCTTCGGCATCTTCGCTTCTTCACCGCCGTGGCCGAAGCCCGGCACTTTGGTGACGCCGCCCGCGACATCGGAATGACACAACCGCCGTTGTCGCAAGGGATCAAGCGTCTGGAGGATCGCCTGAGCGTGCGTCTGTTCGACCGGGACTCTCGGGGAGTACGAGTCACCTCGGCCGGGCAGTCATTGCTGCCTGCCGCGCGCGAATTGCTGCGCCTCGAGGGCGAGCTGTTTGAGCGGGCGAGCGAGCTTGAGCTTCCACGTCATGCCCGGGTGGGCTTGGCGGGCGACTTGGAAGACTTGATTCCACATGTCGTGGATGTGGTGGTCAAGGCTGGACTCGCCATGGTGCCAACGCTGGCTGGGAGCGTTGATCTGGTCGACCTGCTGCACGAGGGGGAGCTCGATGTGGCTGTCGTGCGACACCCAGGAGTTCTCGACGGACTATCGGGCGGACCGGCACTGGTCATCCCCACCCGTCTGGTGTCCTTGGGGGACCGCGTCAGCGCCCTGAGCAATCTCCTTCCAGTTGCTGTTCCACCGCGGCACCATCAACCGGCCGCCCATGACCAGCTGGTGGACGCGCTACGCCGTCTGGGGCACAGTGGCCGCGTTGTCGAGTCGCCGGACTACGACCAGCGTCGCGCCATGGCCGCTGCGGGCACTGCCTGTCGTCTGGCTCCAGAACTCAACGGCGCTGGTCATGACCAGCAGTTGCCACCGCTACGTCTGCGGGTCGCCGTGCCGCTCGCGACTGGTCGACGTCCAGAAGTTGATCACGACGCCGTGGTTGCGGCGCTTCATCAGGCCCTGACCCCGTGATGAATCAGAACGGAGAGGCCGAGCTCGGCCTGGGGGAGATCGCACGGGACGCCGGCGTGACTGCGTGGATTCACGCGACTCGGCTCACCGGCCCCGCTGAATCAATCGGTCTGGGTGCCACGGTCTCGGTGTCGATCGCGTCGCTCTACAAACTGCCGCTGGCGTTGGTCTGGGCAGATTTGGTCGAGCAGGGGGAGTTGCAGGCGTCGAGCACTGTGAGACTGCGCGCCAAGGAACGCATTTCCGGTCCCACCGGGACCGCGATGCTGCTCGACGACGTGTCCCTCAGCCAACGCGATCTCGTGCGTTTCATGCTCGCCCTTTCGGACAACGCTGCCGGGGACGCCATCTTGGCTCTGATCGGCCGCGACCGAGTGCACGCTCACCTGAAGGCACTCGGCTTGTCCGCGACCTTGATCCGGCAGGGCTCTGCCGAAGCGACTCGGGCTCTTATCCGAGATACAGGCGCTCCCAGCAGGACCGCGGCCGAAGGAGTACTCGCAGATCCTGACCGTGTTTCATACACGTCGCAATACGATTCCGCGCTCGCCAGCGCCGGGTCTGCGGAGGAGCTGACGGCCGTCCTGCGGATCTTGTGGTCACGCGCGGGTGAGTCGTACGAGATGGTGCGCGACGCGATGGCCCATCAGGCCTGGCGACACCGGATCGGGTCGGGGTTTCCGCATGACGACGTGACGGTATGGGGCAAGACAGGATCCCTTGGCCGCCTCCGTCATGAAGTCGCGGTCGTCCAGTATCCGCTGGAGCACCCAGTTGCCGTTGCGGTTCTTACGCGTGCTGCCCGCCCTGAGCGCCACCTCCCACGGGTCGACACGGCGATCGGCGAACTCGCACGGGAGGCAGCGGCACCCCTTCGTCTGCCTGTCTCGTGACCGGCACGGTGCCTCGAGCCGTGAAATGGCTCGTGTGAGCTCACGGAGTTTCGACATCCCATGGCTTCGCCGCGTCTCGCTCAGCCAAAGAAGTCGCCGGCGGCTGCGCCGGGCGGTTCGGCGTCGCGGGCCATCGGGGTGAAGCGCGAGTAGTGGCCCTGGAAGCTGACCGCAACCTTGTTGACCGGGCCTGAACGGTTCTTGGCGATGATGATGTCAGCTTCGCCCGGGCGCTCGGACTCCCCGGCGCCGTGCGCGTCGGGGCGATTGAGCAACAGCACGATGTCGGCGTCCTGCTCGATCGATCCGGACTCACGCAGGTCGGACAGCTGGGGGGTCTTGTCGGTGCGCTGCTCGGAGCCACGGTTGAGCTGGCTGATCGCGACGACCGGGAGCTCGAGCTCCTTGGCCAAAAGCTTGATTTGGCGGGAGAACTCCGAGACCTCGACCTGGCGGTTCTCGACCCGCTTGCCCGATGTCATGAGCTGCAGGTAGTCGATCACGATGAGGCCCAGGCCGTACTGCTTCTTGATGCGCCGAGCCTTGGACCGGATCTCGGGCATCGTCATGTTGGGACTGTCATCGATCACGATGGGTGCACTCTGCACACGGGGCATCGCCTTGCTGATGGCATCCCAGTCGCGCTGGTGCATGCCTCCACCTCGCATGTGGCCGATGCTGACGCGGGCCTCTGCCGAGAGCATGCGCATCGCGATCTCGGCTCCCGTCATCTCCAGCGAGAAGATCGCGCTGGGCACTCCGTGCCGGATCGAGGCCGACCGGCAGAAGTCCAGGCCAAGGGTCGACTTGCCGACACCGGGACGGGCCGCGACGACAATCATCTGACCCGGTCGGAAGCCGGTCGTCAGCTTGTCCAGGTCGGGGAAGCCGGACTGGACACCGGTCATCTGACCGTCGCGTCCCTGGATCTCCTCGATCTCGTCGATCGTGAGACTCATCAGATCGGCGACCGAGCGATAGTCGTCGGCCTGACTCGTGCCGTCGACATCGAGGACCTCGGCCTGCGCGCGATCGACGATCTCGGCGACCTCGCCCTGACCGGCCTGGCCGAGCTGGGCGATGCGTTGACCCACCTCCACCAGACGCCGGAGCACAGCCTTCTCACGGACGATGTCGGCATAGAAGTCGACATTTGCCGCGATCGGCACTCCGGCGACCAGTGTGTGGAGATAGGGAGCGCCGCCAATGCGCCCAACGTCGCCACGACGATGCAGCTCTGCCGCGACAGTGATCGCATCGGCGGGCTCACCGCGGTTGGCCAGGTCGACGATCGTGTCGAAGATCAGCTCGTGCGCGGGGCGATAGAAATCGCGGCCCTGAAGGATGTCCGAGGCCGGATCGATCGCGTTCTTGCTGATGAGCATGGCGCCGAGAACGCTCTGCTCGGCAGCCAGGTCCTGAGGTGGAACGCGACCCGAGCCTGGGTCCTCATCGGGCCCGGACGTTGCCTCATAGAGGTCTGTCACGCTCACAGATTTGGACCCTTCCCCATGTTCGCCACGCTACGCGCCACCACCGTCAAATTGCGGCCGACCCGTCACAGTAGGCCCGTCTGGTCTGGGGTCCAAGGCCGTGCCGCACAGGGGGTGTGTGCAACACCGGAGAAGCTGTGGAAAACGCCGACGACCCATGTGCACAGCCCGTGGACGAAGGTGTGGACAAACGTGTGTGCTTCTTTGCTGTTGCCCCTGTGACCTGCGACGATGTGTATCAGGACGTGTGGAGACAAAATACTTTCGGCCAGTTCTTCGTCCACGGCCGCCTGTTCATACACTTGTCGACAAATCCCGTCACTCTGCCCCCAGTTCACTCTCCCGTCACGTCAGGAAGGCCCCGATGCGCCCCTGGAGTGACGTCGATCGGCAGATCGTTCGGGTCGCAGTGCCGGCGTTCTTCGCCCTGATCACCGAGCCGCTGATGTTGCTGGCCGACACCGCGATCGTGGGCCGTCTGGGAACGCCCCAGCTGGGGGGTCTCGCCGCCGCGTCGGTCGTGCTCGGGACCGCCGTCGGCCTGTGCATCTTCCTGGCGTACGGGAGCACCGCGATCGTGGCCCGCCATCACGGCGCCGGCGACGAGCGGACCGCACTCGACCTCGCGGTGAGCAGTCTGTGGCTCGCAGCCGGCCTCGGTGTCGGCCTCGGTGCGCTCATTGCGGGCACCAGCGGCCTGCTCGCGGACTCTCTGTCGAGCTCGGCCCGTGTCGCGGGCTTCGCGCACGAGTATCTGCTCATCTCGTCGTTGGCACTGCCCGCGATGCTGCTGATCCTGGCAGCGACCGGCGCCATGCGGGGTGTGCTCGACCTCCGGACTCCGCTGATCGCCACGATCGCCGCCAGCATCCTCACCGTCGTGCTCAACCTGACGTTCGTCTATGCGTTCGACTGGGGCATCCGCGGGGCTGCGGCCGGCACGGTTCTGGCTCAATGGTTCGCCGCGGTCTGGCTGGTCACGGTCGTCGTACGCCGGTCACGCCGCGTGCGCGCATCGACGCGGCCACGCCTCGCCGAGATCGTCGACTCCGCCCGTCAGGGGGTCCCCTTGATCGTGCGCACGTTGACCTTGCGCGCTTCGCTCGTCCTCGCGACTCTCGTGGCCGCCGACCTCGGCGACATCCCACTCGCCGCCAACCAGGTCGCGATGTCGCTGGTGACCTTCCTCGCCTTCGGGCTCGATGCCATCGCGATCGCTGGCCAGACGCTCACTGGGCGCACCCTGGGGGCAGGCGACGCGGCGGGCACCCGCGCGCTCACAAGCCGGATGATCGGCTGGGGCATTGCCACGGGGGTCGTGGCCGCGATCGTGCTCGCCATCAGCGCGCCGTGGCTGCCGCAGCTGTTCACCGCCGACCCGGCAGTGCGCGACGCACTCGTCCCCGCGCTGCTCGTGGTCGCGGCGATCCAGCCACTCTCGGCCATCGTCTTCGTGCTGGACGGTGTGCTGATCGGTGCCGGCGACGGCGCCTATCTGGCCAAGGCCGGCCTGCTCGTCCTCGCGGCATATGCCCCGTTGGTGCTCGCCGTGGGCTGGGCCGATGCCGGCTTCACGTGGCTGTGGGTCGCCTACGGAGGATTCATCGCCGCGCGGCTCACGACTTTGTGGCGACGTCAGCGAGGGACGGCGTGGATGGTGCTCGGCACCACCGGTTCGGCACACTGAGTCCATGCAGACCACGCAGGAGTATGCCCCCGGTCGGTTCGTCGACCTCGTCGGTGACGGCGACAGCGGCGTCGCGCTGCTGTGGCACGGGCGCGGCGTCGACAGCCGAACAGCGATGCGACCCCTCACGGATCGGGTGGCCGCCGGCGACGTCCTCGCCGTGGCGGCCGACTGGAGCTCGGAGTCAGCCGACGGCGGGCGGACCGATCTGCTCGGCTCGCTGCGGTTCGCCCGCGAGAACGCCGAGCGCCTTGGCCGTGACCCCAGCTCCGTCGTCCTCGTAGGTTGGTCGCTTGGCGGCACCGCTGCCCTCGGCGTCGCGAGGCACGCCAAGCGACTCGGCATCGCGCTCGGTGGGGTGGTGCTGGTCGGCCCCGGTGACGGCTCGCGGGTCATCGACCCGATCTCGGGAGCGGCGCTGCCCTCGGCATTCCCACCCGGGGCCAGCCGATGCGACGTCGATCTCGTCTATGGCGAGCACGATCCGCTCGCCACACCTGACCTCGTCTCCGGGCTGGAGCTGCGCCTGCGCGCAGCTGGCTGGTCCACGTCCCTCCACTCGGTCGACGCAGACCATGCTGGCGTCGTCGGCGCACGCTACGACGAACGCACTGAGCGCTATCTGCCCTCGACGACGGACGCGAGCGGGGCCGCCGTGCAGACCGTCGCGGACATCGTTGTCGCGGCGGCTACTTCTTCGTCATGAATCCGACGCGGGTCCAGTCGGGCTGCTCGAACTGCGCCGCACCGTAGTTGACCAGTCCGGTGCGCACGGCCACCACGAGAGGGGTGACCGCGAGCGGCACGACAGCCACATCCTCGAACAGCCACTCGTCGAGCTTGGCGATCCGTTTGAATCGCAGCTTGTCGTTGAGCGTCCCCTTGGCGACGTCCCAGCCGTCACCGATGCGCTCCTCGCCAAGGCCCGTGAAGTTCTGGGCCGAATCGACCGGATAGAACAAGGCCTCGGCTGCACCGAGCGGGAAGGCTGACCCGCGGCGCACGAAGTTGACGAGGTCGAAGTCGAGCGCGATGACGTACCGGCTGAAGAACTTCCTCGCCGGGACGGTTCGGACCCGGACGTCGATGCCGACCTTGCGGAGCTGGCTCACGATCAGCTTGGACCGGGCAGTGTTGGCGGGAGTCTTGGCCGGGGAGGGCATCGTCAGCTTGAGGCGCTTGCCCTTGCGGGTGCGGATGCCGTCAGATCCCTTGGTCCAGCCGGCCTTCGTCAGCAGCTTGTCGGCCCTCTGCTGGTCGTAGGCCACGGCAGCCGATGAGTCGACATAGCCCCGCTGACCCGGCACGAGGATCACGCTGCCCAGTGGCGACGCAGGCGCTCCGAGCGGCCCTGATGACTGCTTGCCCACGGCGGAGCGGTCCAGTGCATGGGCCACGGCACGGCGTACGTCGACGTCCTTGAGCGGGCCACGACCCCCGTTGAGGGTGACCTGCGACCACTCGACTCCAGGTGCCCGCTGGACCGCGCCGGACTTTGCGGCCTTGCCGACGGCGTAGGTGCCGGCCTCCAGGTCGACGGCGTCCAGCTCGCCCTCGGCATAGCCCTTGACCAGGACATCGGGACTTGCGGCCTGCCACGTGATGGTCGACAGCTTGGGCCGCTCACCCCACCAGCGCGGATTGGGCTTCTGGGTGACCATGCCCTTGGTCGAGTCGATCGAAGACACCACGAACGGGCCGTTGGACGAGATTGCTCGGGTGCGGAAGCCGGAGTTGAACAGCTTGGGCGACGACGTCACCTTGGCGGGGAGCCGCGGATAGACATAGAGGGGCCACTCCGCGTCGCGGGTCTTGAAGATCACCGAGTAGGTGAACCGGCTCTTGCCCGGCCTGACCTCGGTGATGTCATCGAAACCGGCGCTCGAGGCGACCTCGAAGTCGTCGTCAGAACCGTTCATGGCTTGCCAGTAGGCCACCATGTCCTTGGCCGTGATCGACGTGCCGCCCTGCCAGACCGCCTTGGGGTTGAGGCGCACCTGCACTGTCAGCGGATCCTTGTCGGTGACCTTGACGGACTCGGCATAGTCGGGATCGACCCGCCAGTCTCCGTCGGCGGTGACCCGCACTGCGCCGCCGATCGTCGGCGCGAGGATCCGGCCGGCCTCGGTGCTGACGCCGTCCGGATGCTGCGGGTTGAAGTTGCGCGGGATCACTGTCGCGCCGAGCCGAAGCGTGCCCCCCTGCCGCACCTTGTCGCGCGCCTCTGCCTGCCAGGACGTCCCGGTCCGAGCCGGGCTCTTGGTCGTCGTGGTCGGGCGTGCCGTGGGCTTTTCCTTCTCGCCGCCGGGCAGCAGCGAGCAGCCGGAGAGCACGAGACTTCCGGCGAGGAGGAGGGATGCGGCGCGAGCCGCGTGCCTGCGCATGGTCGGGTGGACCACCAGCGGCGGGTCGGTGCCCCGCTGAAACGGACGCCGACCCGCCGTGGGTGGACTACTTGGAGGCGACCACGTTGAGCTTGACCTGCGCGCTCACGTCAGCGTGCACGCGCACTGAGACCGAGTGGGCTCCCAGCGACTTGATCGGGTTGCCGACCTCGATGCGACGCTTGTCGACCTTGGCACCGGCCTCGGCCAGTGCGCCAGCGATGTCTGACACCGTCACGGCGCCGAACAGACGGCCACCCTCGCCAGCGCGAACCGGCACGTTGATCGGGTTGGCCTCGAGGTTGCCCTTGATGCTCTGGGCCTCCTCGAGGTCGTGGATCGCGTGGGCGGCACGGGCGGCCTGGATGGACTCCACCTGCTTGGCAGCGCCCTTCGACCAACGAATGGCGAAGTTGCGCGGCAGCAGGAAGTTGCGGCCGTAGCCGTCCTTGACCTCGACGATGTCGCCGGGGGCTCCGAGGTTGGTGACCTCATGGGTGAGGATGAGCTTCATCTTCAGTCCCCTTAGCGGCTGGTGGAGGTGTAGGGCAGCAGTGCCATCTCGCGGGCGTTCTTGATGGCCTTGGCGATGAGACGCTGCTCCTGGACGGTGACACCGGTGACCCGGCGCGCGCGGATCTTGCCGCGGTCCGAGATGAACTTGCGCAGAAGCGCGGTGTCCTTGTAGTTGATTTCGGTGACCTTGGCCGCAGTGAGCGGGTTGCTCTTCTTCTTCGGCTTCCGGATGACTGGCTTTGCCATGTTGCTCCTGAACTTGATGCTGACGTGTGTGTGGGCAGTGCTGCCTAGAAGGGGGGCTCGTCGGTCGTGCCGGCGTTGCCGCCCCAGGCGTCAGACCCACCCTGAGCCGGTCCACCCTGTGCTGATCCACCCTGTGCTGCAGGCTGTGTCGACCACGGGTTGCTCTGTGCTCCGCCGCCGCCACCGGCGTTGCCGCCGCCTTGGCCGCCACCAAAATCGCCACCGCCGGAGCGGTTGGCCTTGGTGACCTTGGCCGTGGCGTAACGCAGCGAAGGACCGATCTCGTCGACATTGATCTCGACGCTCGTGCCCTTCGATCCGTCCTGGCGCTCGAAGTTGCGAATGCGAAGGGCGCCCGTCACGATGACGCGCTGACCCTTCTGCAAGGACTCCGCACAGTTCTCGGCGAGCTGGCGCCACGCGGCGCAGCGGATGAACAGCGCATCGCCGTCCTTCCACTCATTCGTCTGCCGGTCGAACGTACGAGGCGTCGACGCGACGGTGAAGTTGGCAACTGCGGCGCCCGAGGGAGTGAACTTGAGCTCCGGGTCGTCGGTGAGGTTGCCGATGACGGTGATGACGGTTTCGCCTGCCATGTGGCGCAGCCTTTCGGGTTTGGGTGTCTGACTCCAGTGAACCGCAGTGGTCGGACAGCCGCGAGGCTTCCGGTGCGGTCCTTGTGGACATCTCTGTCCTTGGGTCGGGCCTACTTCACGTCGGGACGTGTGACCTTCGTACGCACAACCGACTCGTTGAGCGTGAGCTGACGATCGAGCTCCTTGACCGTGGCCGGCTCCGCCTGGAGCTGGACGACGGCGTAGATGCCCTCGTTCTTCTTGTTGATCTCGTAGGCAAAGCGACGCTTGCCCCACACGTCGACGTTCTCGACGGTCCCGCCGTCTTGACGTACGACGTTGAGGTAGGTCTCGAGGCTCGGCGCGACGGTGCGTTCTTCGAGATCACCGTCGAGGATGATCATGACTTCATACGGGCGCAATGACATTCAGTCTCCTTCGGACTAAACGGCTACGGGGCCTCCGTAGCAGGAGTGGGCTGCCAACTGGCAACCGGTGAAGTCTACGGGAACAGCCGGAATGAAAGCCAATCGCACTGCTTTCGCACCATCGCGTAGCGTCGTGGCGTGGAGCTCCAGATCGTGTCACTGCTGGTGTCGCGGGTGCGGCGCTACGAAGGCAGGCCCGGTGACGGGCCCGAGCCCTACGACATACGCGATGAGCTCGTCGAGTCCGCTCGTGTGCGGGCCCACAAGGGGATCGTCGGCGATCGATACTTCGGCTCCCGCTTCACTTTTGCCGCCATGACCCTGATCGCCGCCGAAAAGGTGGAGCAGCTCGAAGACGAGCTCACTGCCGGCCCGTTCGACCCGGCCCTGGCGCGGCGCAACATCGTGACGCGCGGGCTCGATGTCGATGCCCTCGCTCGTACGACCTTCACGCTCGACGCGGGCCACGGACCGATCCGCTTCCGGTCGATGACACCTGCCAATCCCTGCGCGTGGCTCAACACCGTCTACGCGCCCGGGGCCCACCAGGCGATGAGGGGCCATGCCGGTGTCAGGTGCGAACCACTCGACGACGGCGAGCTCTCGGTCGGTCCTGCCATGGTCGCGGACATCGTGCCGATCCCGCCTCAGGAGCTGACCCGCCGGATCAAGGCCGCGCCCACGAGCTGAATCACGGCCGGCAGTGCCGGGGTCAGACCTCGGACGAGGCCGACCAGATGTTGATCCCCGCTTCGCCGGCGAAGCTGTCGATCTCGGTCAGCTCGTCGTCGGTGAAGTCGATGTTCGCGGCCGCCTCGAGGTTCTCATCCAGCTGCTCGACCGACGAGACGCCGATCAGCGCCGAGGTCACCCCGGCGGGACGCAGGGTCCACGAGATCGCCATCTGCGCGAGCGTCTGGCCACGTTTCTTGGCGATACCAGCCAATCCCTTGAGGCGCTCACGGTTCTCCTTGCTGGCCATCGAGGAGTCGAATGACCCGCGGTCCTGCGAGCGCTCCGGGTCGGCGCTCTGGACATAGCGGTCGGAGAGCAACCCCTGGGCCAGCGACCCGAACCCGATCGAGCCGACGCCGTGCTCGGCGAGCACCGTCGTCAGTCCCTGCTCGATCCAGCGGTTGATCATCGAGTAGGACGGCTGGTGGATCACGATCGGCGTGCCGAGGCTCTTGGCGATCGCGACGGCTTCGGACGTGCGTTCCGGGGAGTAGGACGAGATGCCGGCATACAGCGCCTTGCCCTGCCGGACCGCGGTGTCGAGCGCGCCGATCGTCTCCTCCAGCGGGGTGTCCGGGTCTGCGCGGTGGGAATAGAAGATGTCGACGTAGTCGACCGACATCCGGGTGAGCGATGCGTCCAGGCTCGCGAGCAGATACTTGCGCGAACCGCGATCGCCGTAGGGGCCCGGCCACATGTCGTAGCCGGCCTTGGTCGACAGGATCAGCTCGTCGCGATAGGGCGCGAAGTCCGTCCGCATCATGCGGCCGAAGTTCTCCTCCGCCGAGCCGTAGGGGGGACCGTAGTTGTTGGCCAGGTCGAAGTGCGTGATGCCGTGGTCGAAGGCGTGCCGCAGGACGGCCCGCTGGTTGTCGTACGGGAAGTTGTCGCCGAAGTTCCACCACAGACCCAGCGAGAGAGGCGGCAGCAGCAGACCCGACTGCCCGACGCGGCGATAGTCCCAGTGCGTGTAGCGATCCTCCGCAGCGACGTATGGCTGGTGGAGCTCGTGGACGGAGTCGGCGAATGAGGCGGTGTCGGTCATGACTCCACGCTAGGCCGGTACGGCTTCTGCGGCGAATCCCACACGTCGCGACGGGCGTTTGTGGTCAGGACCCCGAACATGCTGTAACTTCGATTTACACATGACTTTCGTCACACGACCTCGAGGTGCCTCCGTGCAACTGCTCCGGCTCGCCGTCTCCACCCTGTCCGCCGCCCTCGTGGTTGCGCTCGTCGGCGCTGCCCCCGCCCAGGCCGCACCGCCGCCGCTGCCCGTTCCCTACACATTCCTCACCTCGGCAGTCATCGCCGGGCTGGCCGTCAACGCCGACCCGCCCGGTGCCAACGACTTCTCGTGCAAGCCGTCCAGCAAGCACCCCAACCCGGTCGTGCTCGTCCACGGGCTGAGCGGCAACAAGGCGACGAACTGGCAGACATACGCGCCCCTGCTTCGCAACGAGGGCTATTGCGTGTTCGCGCTGACCTACGGGCAGCAGTCACAGCTGCCGGCGCCCTACAACCAGGTCTTCGGCGGCTTCACCAAGATGGAGCTCAGCGCCGCCCAGCTCAAGACCTTCGTCGCGAAGGTCCGCAAGGCGACGGGCGCTGCGAAGGTCGACATCGTCGGGCACTCGGAGGGCACGGTGGTGCCCAACTACTACGCGAAGTTCCTCGGCGGGGGCGCGTTCATCGACAAATACGTCTCGATAGCCCCACTGTGGAAAGGCACCAACCCCGCTGGACTTGCCACGCTCTCGACGCTGGGCACGCCGTTCGGGTTGACCCCCGCCCTCGGCCGGGCGCTGGAGCCGTACTTCGCATCCGGGCCTCAGCTGTTGACCGGATCATCGTTCATGAACAAGATGCGGTCAGGCGGCACACCCAAGGTCAAGGGCATCCGCTACACCAACATCGTCACGCGATACGACGAGCTCGTTCTGCCCTACACGAGCGGCATCGAAGCGGGCATGACCAATCACGTGGTGCAGGACTTCTGCGCGATCGACTATGCCGAGCACTTCCAGATCGTCGCCGATCCGGTCGCAGCTGCGCTGGTGCTCAATGCGCTGGACCCGGCACATCCTCGCGCGGTGCCCTGCCGGCTGGTCCTGCCGTTCGTCGGAGGTCTGTAGGAGTCACCGGTGATGGCCGCCGGGCGCTGGGCTCAGCGCAGCCGGGTGATCTCGACGCCGACGAACAGCTCAGAGCCGCCTGACGTCGAGAAGATCCCCCGCAGAGGAGGGCTGTCGCCGTAGTCGCGGCCCTTGGCCACCACGACGTGGCGCGGTCCCGGAGTGATCGAGTTGGTCGGATCCCAGCCGACCCACTCGCCGTCCCACCACTCGATCCAGGCATGCGACTCGCCCTCGACCGCTTCGCCGACGACCGGGTCCGGCGACGGGTGCAGATAGCCCGAGACGTAGCGTGCGGGGATACGCGCCGCCCTCAGGACGCCGAGTGTCAGGTGGGCGAAGTCCTGGCACACACCGGTCTTGGCATCCCACGCATCGGCCGCCGTCGTGGTCACCTCGGTGCTGCCGGGCACATAGGCCACCTGGTCGTGCAGGAACCGCGCAACGCCCATCGCGTAGTCACTCGGACTCGCCGCTTCGACCCGCAGGCTCGACAAGTCCGACAGCAGGGCGGGCGACGGCGCGACCCACGTCGAGAGCTCGAGGAACTCGCACCACTCGTCCTGCACCGCCACGAGGTCCTCCCACGAGGCTCCGTGCGGCTTGGGCGGGGTCTCCTGGGTCTCCACGGTCGAGGTCGAGATGACGGTCAGGTCCGCGTGCGGGTCGTGCACCTCGAACGAGGTCACGGTGGTGCCCCAGTAGTCGCGGTACTCATAGCTCCATGGCGCAGGCGAGATCTCGAGGCGCGAGCGGAGGACATACTGCTCCGGGGTCGCCATCGGGGTCATGCGAGCCTCGTTGAACGAGGCGACCGCACCCTTCTCGTAGTGATAGCCGGTGGTGTGCCGGATCCGCATCTGCATCGTCACGCAGCCGCCCCCGTCGAAGAAGGAGCGTATGGAGCCGCCGGCGTGCTGCGCCCATGGTTCCTTCGCTGGCGCTCATTCACAGCAGGACACCTCCGCTCCAGATGTGCTCTTCGTACTCGGCGAAGTAGCGAGCCGTGACCGCGTCGCTCGCGGCTGCGCAGCTGCGCTGCAACCGCTCCATCTCGACCGGCAGGTCGAACACGATGTCGGCCAGCGGACGATATTCCAGCTCGGTTCGCGCCCGGCCGAGCAGCCGCTGCGCCTCATCGCTGAAGCCCGAGCGCTGACCGCTGCGCTCGAGCTTGGTCAGGGCCTTCTCGGCCTGTTCCAGCGACGACACGATCGAGCGCGGGAACCATCGATCGAGCAACAGGAACTCCGCGGCCTGCCGGTCGGCCTCGATGCCGCGATAGGCGCGGATGAACGACTCGTATGCCCCGCAGGCGCGCAGCGTCGTGGGCCAGGCGACCTGCGGGCCCGACGCCAGCGCCGCGGTCGACATCAGCCGAGCGGTCATGTCGACCCGCTCGATGCTGCGCCCGAGCATGTAGAACTGCCACCCCTCGTCGCGCGACATCGTCGAGTCGGCAATGCCCGAGATCATCGCAGTGCGATTGCGGACCCAGGCGAACATGTCCGGCGACCGCATCGCGCGGGCATTGGGCAGACCCCGCCACGTCGTGTTGATCGCGGCCCAGATGTCGGTCGACAACGTCTCGCGGGCGCGGCGGGCGCTCTCCCGCGCGGCTCCGATGGCCGCGGCGATCGAGACCGGGGAGTCAGCGTTGTGCGCGAGCAGGTCGAGGATCATCCAGCGGTTGGGGACACCGGAGTAGCCCTCGACCCCCATGACCGACAGCAGCTGCTCGCAGGAGGTCCGCTCATCCATGCCCGGGTCCTCGATCAGGACCTGCATCTGGACGTCGAGGATGCGGGCGGTGTCGTCGGCGCGCTCGAGGTAGCGGCCGATCCAGAACAGCGACTGCGCGATGCGGCTCAGCACGAGTCACCTCCGGCATCCTGCTGCTCGGGTCCCACCGCAGGCGGACTCGCCAACGGACGATGCAGACGAGCTTGCTGCTGCTCCTGCTCCTGGACGTGCAGGTCATGTGTCGCGCCGTCGATCGCCGGACCCGCGGACTGGGGCGTGCCGGCGATCATTCTCGCCGTCGGCGCCACCTCGCCCGCGTCGTCGGGATCGGTCGGGCTGGCCAGCACCCAGGTGTCCTTGGAGCCGCCGCCGCGACTCGAGTTGACGATCAGCTCCCCCTCGGGGAGCGCGACCCGGGTCAGCCCGCCGGGCAGGACGAAGACATCGTCGCCATCGTGCACGGCGAACGGGCGCAGGTCGACGTGCCGGGGGCGGATGCCGTCTTCCACCAGGGTCGGCACGGTCGACAACGAGATGACCGGCTGGGCGATCCATGCGCGCGGGTCGAGCAGGATCTTGCTGCGCAGCTCATCCAGCTCGGTTCGGGAGGCGGCCGGCCCGATCACGATGCCCTTGCCGCCGGATCCGTCGACCGGCTTGAGGACCAGCTCGTCGAGCCGGTCGAGCACCTCGTCGCGCTGCTCAGGCTCGCCCATGCGCCACGTGTCGACGTTGCGCAGGATCGGCTCCTCCGACAGGTAGTAGCGGATCAGGTCTGGGACATACGTATAGAGAAGCTTGTCGTCGGCGACACCGTTGCCCACCGCATTGGCGATCGTGACGTGGCCCGCGCGCGCAGCATTGATGATGCCCGGTACGCCGAGGGCCGAGTCTGCCCGGAACTGCACCGGGTCGAGGAACTCGTCGTCGATACGCCGGTAGATCACGTCGACCGGCTCGAGGCCGTTGGTCGTGCGCATCATGACCCGGCCCGAGCGGCACACGAGGTCGCGGCCCTCGACGAGCTCGACGCCCATCGTGCGGGCCAGCAGGGTGTGCTCGAAATAGGCCGAGTTGTAGACGCCGGGGGTCAGCACGACCACGGTCGGATCGTGGACGCCACCTGGCGCCGCCTTGCGCAGGGCCGCCAACAGCTGCTGGGAATACTGCGAGACAGGACGGATGCGGTGGTCGGCGAACACCTCGGGGAGAGCCGCGGACAGCGCCCGACGATTGGTCATGACGTAGGAGACGCCGGACGGCACCCGCACGTTGTCCTCGAGCACGCGGAAGTCGCCATTGCCGTCACGGATCAGGTCGACGCCGGCAACGTGCACGCGTACGCCGTTGGCCGGTTCGAGGCCCGCAACGACGCGGTGGAAGTGCGGCGAGGTCATGACCGTGGCGCGAGGGACGACGCCATCGTTGAACAGCTCGCCCGGCCCGTAGGCATCGGCGAGGAATGCCTCGAGGGCAAGCACCCTTTGGCGCACTCCGCGCTCGACGTGGTCCCAGTCGGCCCCCTCGATCAGGCGAGGGACGATGTCCAGCGGGAACGGTCGCTCCTCACCCTCGACGCCGAACGTGACCCCCTGCTCGAGGTAGGACGAGGCGAGTGAGTCCGCCCGCAGCCGGATCTCCTCGGCACCCATTTTGTCGAAGGACGCGTGGACGGTGCCGTAGTTGTCCCGCACCGTCGAGGAACCCGGCCCGTCGAGATCGCGGGCCATCATCTCATCGAAACCAACGACAGGGCCGTAGCCGTCGAAGAGGTCTGGGATGTCCACGCGTCCACCGTAGGACAGGTTCGTCGACGCCGTGTTTTCGGGTGGGCCCTCGCGGCCTGCGCTATCCGTTCAGTGCGTCGGGCTCACCGGCTGGTCCACCTTGGCAGGCAGGAGCAGCGAGAACGCAACGACCACCGCGCCGAACACCGAGCCGGCGATGAACGCCCATTGCAGACCTCCGATGAACGCCTCGTTCGCCGTCGATCCGCCAGACATGAGGCTCTCCGAGCGGTTCTCGAGGATCACCACGAGTGCCGCGGTCCCGACTGCACCAGCAACCTGCTGGAGGGTGCCGAGGATCGAGCTGCCGTGCGAATACAGCTCAGGTGGCAGAGCGCCCAGTCCGAGTGTGAACACCGGGGTGAAAATCGACGCGAGGCTGACCA
Source organism: Aeromicrobium sp. (assembly GCF_037719875.1). Classification (GTDB taxonomy): domain Bacteria; phylum Actinomycetota; class Actinomycetes; order Propionibacteriales; family Nocardioidaceae; genus Aeromicrobium. The sequence continues at coordinate 29,900 of NZ_JBBJMJ010000025.1, forward strand.
TGAGCAGGATGTGCAGGCCGAGCAGCAGCGCGTACGGGGTGTCGGCGTCGATGACGCGGCTCATGGTGAACAACGCGACGACCATCAAGATGGAGCCGGGGATCACCAGGGGCCGTGCGCCGATCCTGTCGTAGATGCTGCCGACGCGCGGGCCGAGCAGCCCCATCGCCAGTCCGCCCGGCATGACCAGCAGGCCCGTCTGCATCGCCGACAGTCCCCGCAGGTCCTGCAGGTAGAGCGGCAACAGGATCATCGAGCCGAGGAACGCCATGAACGCGGTCGACATCAACACCAGGGTCACTGTGAACGTACGGTGCTTGAACGCCCGCAGGTCGAGCAGCGGGCTGCCGGTGCGCTGGAGGCGCAGCTGCCAGAACGTGAACAGTGCGACCAGAGCGGCGCCGCCGCCGATCAACAGCGTCAGCTGGCCGGCACTGCGCGCGCCCACCTCGCTCAGACCGTAGACCAGCGCACCGAAGCCGAGCGCGGCAATGACGACGCTGAACCAGCTGACCGGTGCCGTGTTGGTCTCGCCGACATTCTTGAGATGTCTCAGGCTGAGCACCGAGACGATGACAGCCACGGGCAGCACGAAGGCGAAGATCAGTCGCCACGAGCCGATCTGGAGGATGAGGCCGGAGAGCGCCGGACCCATGGCGGGCGCGACCGAGATCGCGAGCATCATGTTGCCCATGACGCGCCCCCTGGCCTGCTCAGGGACGACGGTCATGACCGTGGTCATGAGCAGCGGCATCATCACCGCGGTGCCCGCGGCCTGGACCGCCCGGCCGACGAGCAACATCTCGAAGATGGGCGCCGTACCGCAGATGATCGTGCCGATACCGAACGTCGTCATCGCGAGCGTGTAGGCGGCGCGGGTGGTCACCCGCTGCAAGAACCAGCCGGTCACCGGGATGACTGCGGCCATCGTCAACATGAAGATCGACGAGATCCACTGCGCACCTCGCGCCGTCACCTCGAAGTCGGCCATGAGACGTGGCATCGCGTTGATCATGATCGTCTCGTTGAGGATCACGACGAAGGTCGCCGCCACCAGGAGCTTGATGACGAGTGGGGTCTTCTCCGTGTCGACGGGCCCGTCGGAAGTCGGGGTGAGCTCGGCCTGGAGCTCGGCGAGGTCGGGCTCTGTCGACGCTGCGGGAGCGCCCTCGGTGTGCGCGGTCATGGCTGGTCCTTCTATTCGATGTGCTGGGGGCCGGTCGACACCCTTTACCTACACGACGAACCAATGGTCGCCACTTCGACATTCGGATCAGACATTCCGACCGACGCACTTCTGCTGGCAACAAGGGCACGGCCGGACATATTCCGACTTCGGCGACACAGGTTGAGATTCACCTTCTGTTGAGCATTTGCCTGTGCCGACGGCTACGCTTTCGCTGAGAAAGGGGCCGGCTCATGGCGGATGCGTACGTCTTGGTGCTCAACGCGAGCTATGAGCCCCTGCAGCGTGTCTCGATGCGGCACGCGATCAAGATGCTCGTCCGTGAGGTCGCCGTCATCGAGGAGGAGGCCGGCGGTACGTTCGGCCCGTTCCCGGTTCCGAAGGTCCTGCGCCTCGTCCGCTATGTCGTGACCCGATGGATGCACCGCCGCTCCAACCTCTGCACCAAGAGTGCGATCAAGGCGCGCGACAAGATGTGCGCCTATTGCGGCGGCCGGGCTGAGACCGTCGACCACATCGTCCCGCGCAGCCGTGGGGGCACCCTGACGTGGGACAACGCCGTCGCCGCGTGCGTGCGGTGCAACCACCGCAAGGCCGACCGCACACCCGCCGAGGCGGGCATGGCCCTCCTGGTCACGCCAAGGCAACCGCGGGTCGTCGTCGTGGCCTAGGTGTTCTGTCCTGCCAGGTTGGGAACGAGGTCGGCTGGTGATGCGCCTT
>NZ_JBBJMJ010000029.1:0-11277 GCF_037719875.1 Aeromicrobium sp.
TTCCGTCCACATGCTCCTCGATCCGGGCGGAACTCGCAGACGTGTGCTTGGTGTCGGCCATGTCCTGTATCCCCTTGACGCTTTGGCGGCATGCAATATAGTAAACGAAAGTCAACCATGGTGGGCGAACTCCATGAGTCGGCTCCCGCAGACGGAGGTATTCGTGACGCGCAAGATCGTAGTCGTCGGTGGCGGAGCAGCAGGTATGGGCGCGGCCGGCGGAGCCAAGGCGGTCGACCCAGACAGCGAGGTCGTGGTCTACACAGGGTTCGACGATGCGGCTTACAGCCCGTGCGGCATCCCCTATGTCCATGGCAAGGAGATCGACAGTTTTGAGCGGTTGTTCCTCGCGTCGAAGCAGGCCTACGTCGACGCCGGGATCGATGTCCACTACAACGCCAACGTCACCAGCGTCGATGTCACGCGCAAGGTGGTCCACGTCGCCGACCTCGGTGAGGTCTCATGGGACACCCTGGTGCTCGCGACCGGGTTCAACTACGCGGATCCGGGGGTTCCCGGCGGCGATCTCAAGGGCCTCTATTACGTCAAGAACATCCGCGAGGCCATCGAATGGGACAAGGTCTTGGACACGGTCAAGTCGGCGGTCGTCGTGGAGGCCTCCCCGCTCGGCGTCGAGATGGTCACGGCGCTCGCGCACCGCGGGATCGAGACCCACCTGGTAGCCCCGAGTCCGTGGCCCATGTCGGAGATCGCCGATCCCGACATCATGGCGCCGGTCGAGGACTCCTGGCGTGAGCTCGGAGTCACTGCACACTTCAACACCACCCTGAAGGCGTTTGTCGGTGCCGACGGCCACGTGTCTGCGGTGCAGACGTCCGACGGTGAAATCAAAGCCGACCTGGCGGTGATCTGCACCCACAAGGAGCCGAACAACGCGCTGGGCGTCGCTGCCGGGCTCAAGGTCGGGTCCACCGGCGGCCTTGTCGTCGACGAGCGCATGGCGACCTCCGTCTCCGGAGTCTTCGCGGCGGGAGACTGCACCGAAGTCCCGAACGGACTGACGGGCGTCCCGCTCCAAGGCCTCACGGGCAGCCACGCGTACGCGCAAGGAAAGACCGCGGGGAGCACCGCCGCCGGCGGCTCGCGCACCTACAGCGCGGTCTACGTGCCTTGGGGCACCGCCGCAGGGAAGTGGATCATCGGCGGTGCGTCCTTCGGCGAGACGACCGCCACCGCGCTGGGGATCCCGTACGTCGTCGGCACCGCGCAGGGCATTTCGCGAGCCCGCTACTACCCGGGCGTCAAACCGGTCAAGGTCAAACTGCTGGCCGCGCCCGGCAGTCTGCGACTCCTCGGAGCGCAGATGGTCGGCGGCGAGGGCATCAAGGAACGCGCCGACTTCCTCGCAGTTGCGGTCAAGTTCGGCCTGACCTTGCGTGACTTGGCACGCATGGAGAACGTCTATTCACCGGCCATCGGGGCGCTCAACGAGCCGATTGTGGTCGCCGCCCAAAACGGCATCGACGCATTGCAGAAGAGCTGAAGATGTCGTTCTCCCGGTGGTTGCGTAGCAACTCAGAACACTATCTGTTGATAGCAGCACAAGACCGCATAGCCCGTCAGCACGGAGCTCAAGCGCCTCGGTCACCGCGCGGCCTCCGTGAGCTGTTCTGGCTACGGGTCTTCGCCCCGATCTACCGGGTGCTGCCATGGCCGCTGCGGCACAAGATCATGCTGATGATGCCGGGGAGCCATCGCCAGCATTGGGCACCACCGCCCCAACCGCACGGCTCGGCCGTGCAAGCACATATTCCGAGGAGTTCAACCCAACAACAGAAGGAGTTTGGCAATGGCTCAGATCGTGGGTGAGCGCGTCAAGAAGGGCGACGCAATCGTCGATTATGAAGACAAGGTCTTCGAGGACATCCAGGCGGAGCAGGGCGAGAGTGCCTACATCCTGATGCACACGGTGCCCTTCGAGGGCTCGGTGGGCCTGGTGAACATGCTGACCGCGACACGGATCAACCGAAAGGGCTTCGACACGCACCTCGTGCTCTATGGCCCTGGTTCGTTGATGGCGTCGGCCGCACGCGGCTACCCCAAGGTCGGTGACGAGGCCTTCCCAGGTGCGCTCGGGTACAACAAGCAACTGCAGACGTTCATGGACGAAGGCGGCCATGTCTACGCGTGCAGGTTCTCAGCAGCGGCGCTCTACGGCATGCGGGAGATCGACATGATGGAGGGCGTAAGGCCGATCAACCCGCTCGACGTCCTGGATGCTGTGCTGACGGCGCGGCGCAGCAACGCGCTCATCATGCAGACCTGGACGGTCTGATCGACTTCGACCCTGGGCGCCGCGGCTGGATCGCGCGGCGGCTCCGCCGTGGGCTCAGGACGCGGCGGTCAGCGGGGCACTCGGGCGTACAAGCGGGCGTGCTCGTCCGCGGCCCGCTCCCAGCTGAAGGCCGGAACCAGGGCGCGACCGCCACGAATCAGGGCCCTGCGTAACGCCTCGTCTGCGACCAACCTGTGCATCCCCCCGGCCAAGGATGCCGGGTCGCCCACCTGGGTCATGACGGCGGTCTCGTCCTGCGTGAGATATTCGCGCAAGACCGCGATGTCGCTGGAAACCACCGGAAGATCGGACGCCATCGCCTCGAGGACGGCCAGACCCCAGCCCTCCTTGACCGAGGGGAAGACCAACGCATCGGCGCTGCGATACCACTCGTGAAGCTCGGCATCGCTGATCGAACCGGCAAGGACGACATCGCTACCGAGCTCGAGCCCCAGCCCGGGCAAGGTCGCGAGAACTTCGTCGCGGTATCGGCTGTAGTCCTGGAACGAGTGACCGCCGACCACGACGAGCGCCGGCGCAGGGTCGAGCTCACGCGCCAGAATGGCCATCGCCTGGAAGAGGAAGATGCTGCCCTTGCGGGGTTCGATGCCCCCAACAGACAAGAAGACGAAGCGATCAGCCAGCCCTGCGCGCTCGCGGAGCCCGGCGCGCCGGCCGGGATCGATGGGAGGGAATCGAGCGGCGTCGACACCGTTGTGAATGACGACGGCGTCCACCCCGTAGTCGGCCTTCAGCTGGTTACGCCAGTCCTCGCTCACGACGACCAGCTGATCCGGTTCCTCGATGGCCTTCCGCTGACAGTCGATCAGCACCTGCGTGGTGAAGTCGTCCACATGGTGCACGGTGCGCACGACACGCACGTTCGCGCCGGCGTCCGCACCCGCGCGGCCGCACGCGAGATGCAGTCCTGCGTGTGAAACAGGTCCACCTCGGCGGCGATCTCGGACAGCCCCGCCTCGAGGTCGTCGATCGAGGCGAAGACCCGCGCCTCCAAGGTGTCGGCTGGTGGCGACGGTGAGATCAGAGAGTACGGCGCGCGCACTGGACGGAAGAATCCCTGCTCCGGATCGCCGAGCGACACGATGCGCACTGGCATCGCCTTTCTACCATCGCCTCCGCCAGCGACAAGGTATGGACGACGCCACCACGCGGCTTCGTCGAGTAGCTGACCAACGCGACTCGCGGTTGACCGGGTCGGGCGAGGGCGGCATTCATAGCGGGATCCTTACCAGACTCGGATCGCCGGTGGCGATCGCCGCGGCGACCAGCGAGGCCCGTGCCGCGGTTTCCGTGACGATACAGCCAGCCTTGACCAGCCGGTCGCGCTGAGCGGTGAAGCCCTGCGGGTCATGCTCGGTTCCTAACACGTACGCAACGACCTGCGGGCCACCATCGGCCATGACCGACTCACACACCGGAGCGAGAGTCCCAGCCGGGTCGGGGTCGGCGCCGTAGCCGAGAACCACATCAAGGATGATCACGCCGACCTGGGGGTCTGCGGCGTGCTCGTGAATCAGCTCGACCCGAGCCTCCGGGTCGATCATCGGGTGCGGACGTCCGCGGGTGTACTCCTCCTCGCCCATGTCGAGGCACTGGTGAGACCCGTCCGGTGCAGGTAACCCCCACTCCTTGGTGATCGGGGTGTTGGAGCGAACCTCGCCGATCGTCCGGCCCAGGATGACCAGGGACTCGTAGCACAGCGTCCCACCCGAGAACAGGCCCCTGACCAGCGAGCGTCCCGGCCTCATCCGCTGCAGCGACAGCTCCACCGACGGGCCCAACGTCTGGGTGGTGTCGGGCGCAGTCATCCCGAGGAGGCCGAGCGCAGCGACTACCCCAGACTCCAGCGTATCGGCGAGCACGACTCCTGGTGGCGCCGGGAACTCGGGGTCGAGCCCGATCAGCGCCGCGACCAGGGGGGTTTCGCCCGCGGTCGCGAGCACCGCCGTGGCGACGTCGGGCGAAGGCGGCTTGGAGACGAAGAGGATGACCTCCGTCGCGGGGTGCTCGCGCAGCGCCGAGATAGCCGAGCGCGTCATTCGCCCGCCCACCTCCGACGACATGTCTCGTCCACCGACGCCGATGACCTGGCTGACGCCCGCGCCCCAACGGTCCAGGAGTGACATCGCCTCCTGCGCGCCGGTGCCGGCAGCCGCGACGATGCCGACGCTTCCGGGCGCGACCGCGTTGGCGAAGCCCAGGCCGGTGCCACCGATCAGCGCGGTGCCTGCGCCGGGTCCCATCAGAAGGCGGCCGCGGCTCAGCGCGTGGTCCTTGAGCGCTTTCTCCTTGGCGAGCGGCACGTTGTCACTGAACAGCAGGACGTCCAAGCCCGAGGAGAGGGCTTGGTAGGCGGCCAGCGCGGCGTAGTCGCCTGGCACCGAGATCACCGCGACGTTGGATTCGGGCTGGGCGCGCAGTGCATCGCGCAGGGAGCGTGGCGCGTCGTGCTGGCGATCCCCGTCGCCGGCCGGACCCGACGACAACACGGTGGACTCGCCGACGGCCAGCGCCTCCGCGGCTTGGGACTCGTTGGCCGCCCGGACGACGAGGAAGAAGTCGTTCGATCCGGCGTCGGTTACCTGTGCCGGCTCGATGCCTTCCGCGCGAAGTGTCTCGACGTTCGCGGGAGTGGCCATGGCCGCACTCGCCCAGTCCACGCCCTCGGTCTCCCGCATCGCCCGCATGCCACGAAGCTGTACGACGGAGTCGACGTAGGTGTCGCGGAAGAACTTGATGGCCATGGTCATGCGATGGCTCCCTCGCGGCTCTTGACAGTGACGATCCGCGTCCCTAAGGACTCGTCAGCCGGGTCGGCGCTGTCGAGGGTGGCCACGACGAGCTGAGCTGTCGTGATCACCGAGACCTGCCCGCCGCGACGAACGAACCGGGTCGCGGCACGCACCTTCGGCCCCATGCTGCCCTCCGGGAACTGCCCAGCCGCCAGGTGCCGTTCGGCTTCCACCGCGTCCACCCATGTCAACCGGCGCTGGGTCTCCTTGCCGAAGTCGAGGTGGACGGCATGCACACCGGTGACGAGGACGAGGGCCTCCGCCTGTAGCTGATGGGCGAGCTCGGCCGCCGCGTAGTCCTTGTCGATGACCGCGTCCACCCCGTCCCAGTCCTGCCCGCGGCGACCCACCGGAATCCCGCCCCCACCGCCGGTGACCACGACATGACCGGCGTCGAGAAGGCATCGAATCGCATCGATCTCGACGAAACCTTTCGGCTCCGGGGATGCGACCACACGGCGAAACCCGCGGCCGGAGTCTTCGGTGACGTCCCAACCGCGCTCGCGGGCCAAGCGCGTCGCCGCGTCTTTGGAGAAGAACGGTCCGATCGGCTTCGTCGGTCGGTCGAACGCAGGGTCGTCGAGCTCCACGATGACATGGCTCAGCAGGGCCGCAATGGGATGGCGTCGTCCGCAGACCTTGTACAGCGCGATCGCGATCAGCGAGCCCAGCTGCCCCTCGGTCATGGCACCGAGGCTGAACAGCGGCATCTCGGGCACGTCGCCGCGTCCCCTCTCCTGCTGGATCGCGAGGTTACCGACCTGGGGGCCGTTGCCATGGACCACGACGACGCGCCAACCAGCATCGAGCAACGCGCAGATGGGCACGGCCATCGCTGCGGCGTTGGCGCGCTGCTCGTCGTACGTCCCTTGCTGACCCTCGGCAGCGAGAGCATTCCCACCAAGGGCAACCACGGCGGTCCTGGTCACGACTCCTCGCTTCGATGGATAATCAGCCGACACAGTGACGGTTGCTGTGGAAATTCGGGGATACGTTTAGCATACTGGGCATGCATGAACGATAGTGAACGGCCTGGGCAGGCACAAGGCGCCCGCTCTGAGTCGAGGTGAGGACATGGTTGGCGCTGTCGTCGACATCCCTGTCGAGGCGATGGCGAGGTTCACCGCCGCCGAAGCCCGCCTGTACCCGATGGCCTTGACGGTTGCGGCCGGCTACCAGCGGGCGACGACACTTGTCGCGCTCGTCGCCGACGAGGTTCGTCGGAGCTGTCCTGACATCTCGACGGTCCTGAAACGACGCGCTGAGCTGATCGGGCTGCTGCCAGAGCTCGCGGCTGCGGCCACCCTGAGTCTGGGCGAGCTGCCAGCGGATGCCGTGGTCGACGCGGCCTCGGCCTTGCGCTGCCGCGAGCTGCAGGCCGCCGGCGCGGCCGAATCCTTCCGAATGCGCATCGCGGCTGCGCGAGCCGACGGAGTTGAATGGCTCGTGACCGAGGCCGACCCGGCCGACGTCCTGGGCGGCAGCTATCGACAGGTCGAGACGCATGTGCCGACCGGCTCGAGCCTCATCATGTCGATCGAGGCCGGCGGGTTTCTGGAGAGCCCGACGTACACGATCGAGCTGGTCCGTCGTGGCGAGGAGTCGACGGCGACGCCGTCGCACGTATGGGCGTATCCAGATCGCGACGCCTGGGCTGCAGCGGCGCAGGACATCCGAGCCGGACTGTCCGGTGCTTCGTGAGCTGCGTCTGTTCCCTTGACATCAAGACCGGAAGATGGCTTACTAAAGGTTATGATTCGTGTCGCGAAGTAAACGCGAGATCACTGAGTTTGGGAGAGTGCAATGAACGAGAGTCGTGGGTCCTCCGCTGTGGCGACACCGCTCGAATCGCCGCCTGCACAGCAGCTGGAGCCAGCGGCCGCCGCCGCCGCGCTGGCGACGCTGGTCGTCGACCTCCAGGCTCGTGGCCTGCGGGTCGAGGCGCCGCTCGAACGGCGCGAGGGCGGTGCCGGCCCGTCGGACTCCGGCATGCTCTGGGTTGGCGGCTTCCCGATCACGGTCCCGACGGACAACGCGGCGGCGGCAGGCTCGCCGTACGTCTTGAAGGCCGAGGACGACGGTTATGCCATCTTCGAAGGAGCTCAGCGGCTGGCGGGAGCCTCGACCCAGCGGCGCCCACGCTTCTATGACCTCAGCACAGCCGACGGCGTACCTTACTGGAAGATCGGCCTCCTCCATCTGGACTCCTTCGCCAGCACCGTGGTGCAGACCTGCTCGTACTGGGGGAACGACGACCAGTGCAAGTTCTGTGGCATCGGAGTCTCTCTTGACTCCGGTCGCACCATCGTCAAGAAGACCCCAGAACAGCTCGCCGAGGTGGCGATGGCGGCCAAGGAGCTCGACGGCGCCGTCGATGCAACGCTCACCACCGGAAGCTCCAACGGCATCGATCGTGGCGCGCGGTACGTCGCGCGCTGCGGCCATGCGGTCAAGGAGGCGACCGGCTTGCCGGTGGAGGTCCAGTTCGAGCCACCGAGGAACCTCGACGTGATCGACGAGGTCGCCGACCTGGGCATCGACTCGGTGGGCATCCACGTCGAGTCGTTCGACCCGGACGTGCTCGCGCAGGTCGCGCCCGCGAAAGCTCGCACCGGCATCGAGCAGTACTTCCAGGCATGGGAGCGCGCGGTCTCCCGCTTCGGAGAAGGTCAGGTTTCCACCTACGTCATCCTGGGAATGGGCGAGGATCCGGAGCTCACCGTGGAAGGTTGCCGGCGGGCGATCGACATGGGCGTGTTCCCCTTCGTCGTACCCATCCGGCCAGTGGCCGGCAGCCTCATGGAAGATGTCCTGCCACCGGAGCGCGCGTACACAGAGAGCATCTACCGCAAGGTGGCCAGCTACATGAGCGAGCGAGGGATGGATGCCAGCGTTCCCAAGGCCGGCTGTGCCCGATGCCAGGCGTGTTCCGGCCTGGCGAGTGTGCAGGCCCTCCTGCAGATCGGCCCGCGTCCGGTACAGATCCCCCATGCAGTCTGAGTTGAACCTGACCGACGCAGCTGTGCCGGAGCAAGCCCTGCGCGGCCAGCCTCTTGCGAGCACCGGAATCGTCTGCAGACAAGCTCGTTCGGCCGCCGAGCGCGCCGACCACCTCGCCATTCGGCACCGGATCTTCGTCGACGAACAGGCCGTCTTCGCCGAGTCAGATCTGGACGCCCACGATCAGGACGGGTCCGCGATCGCTCTGCTCGGCTATCACAACGGGGTCGCCGCTGGGACCGTGCGGCTCTTCCTGCTCGACCGGACCGCGGGCCTCTGGCAGGGCGACCGGCTGGCCGTGCTCTCGCCGTACCGGACGCGCGGCCTCGGAGTTCCCCTGGTGCGTTGCGCGGTCGCGACCGCAGCGGCGCGCGGTGGGCAGCGGATGATCGCCCACATCCAGCTCCCAAACATCGCATTCTTTCAGCGGCTGGGCTGGACCAAGGTGGGTGATGCAGAGATCTACGCGGGTCTCGTCCACCAGCCCATGAGCATCGAGTTGCCGACCCAGGACGAGGGCATCGCGATCGTCGGGAAGCTCGCGGCCGGGGTCAACGCGCGAGACCTGTGACCCCGCTGAGTGCGAGGTCGATCACCGTGGCCTGCTGGCCTTTCGAGCGCACGGCCACGAGCCCCGACTCGTCGATCACCCCAACCACTGCGGCCTCGAGATCGCGTGCATGAAATGCCGAGAGGCAGTCGTCCTCGCGTCCCGGTGGGGAGCACAGCAAGAACCCGTACGCCGGGAAGCACGTCAGCCAGTCGCGCATTGCCACCCCGGCCGGGCACGGGACGACGTCGAGATCCACGGTCACGCCGAGCTGGCTCCACTCGAGCAGCATGGCCAACGAGCCGACGAGTCCGGCCATGCTGACATCCTTGGCAGCGACACAGGCCCCAGAGGCCGCAACGGAAGCGAGGACGCGGACATCGTCGGCCAGCCTGGTCCCGCGCTCGTCGAACGAACGGAAGAACGGAAAGTCGGTCCGCATCGCCCCAGCCGTGCAGGCGGCCACGATCAGCGACTGACCCACGGCAACATTCGTCGTGGACAGCACAGCGCGGCCCGACCTACGCCGAACGCCGACAGCGCGGGCGCGCCATCGTGCACCGTAAGGTGACCGCCGGCCAGCTCGACGTCGTACCACCCGCACGCCGCCTTCATGCCCTGAAGAGCCGCTCGGGCCAGCTCGGGACTGCCGACGATCGTGTCGACGATTGCCAGCGGGATCGCGCCCATGGCGGCAAGGTCGTTCACGTTGGCCAGCACGGCGGCGACACCGGCGCCGTAGGGGTCCGAGGCCACGAACGCTGGAAGCAACGCTTCGCCGCAGGCGATGACCTGATCCTCGCCGGGGCCGTCCTGCCCGATCCGGGGTCGAGCCGCCACCACCGCGCCGTCGTCTCCGGGTCCGTGGATCCAGTTCCCACTGCCGAGAACGTCAGAGACCAGTTTGATCTCGCTCTTGGCCCGAAGCGCCGGATGCGATCGCAGGTAGCCGGCCAGCTCGTCGAGCTCGACCCCGTGGTTTGCACCGGTGCTCATGGATACCCCTCGCGGCTGGGAAGGCACGTCCGACGACCTGACCATCTCTGTCGGAAAGTGAATGATACATGTAGTATAGGCAACGTGACTGCGCCTACGTTCCTCAGCCTGCCAGAGCGCAGCGCGAAGCCCAGGACTGTGGGTCTCACCCACGTCCTCGACAAGGGAACGACGGTCGAGTCGACCCAGTCGGTCCTGACCGCGGCTGCCCATATCGATGTGTGGAAGTTCGGTTGGGGAACCGCCTATCTCGACACCGCGTTGACCGCCAAGCTGGGCTTGCTGAGAGCGGTCGGGATACGGGCCTGCCTGGGCGGGACGCTGCTCGAGATCGCCTGGACCCAGGGAAAGGCGGAGCAATGCCTGGAGTGGGCGGCGGAGGTCGGATTCGACAGCGTCGAGGTTTCCCGCGGAGTTGCGCCGATGACCCTGGCCGACAAACACGAGCTCCTGCGCCGGGCGGCAGAGTCGTTCGTGGTGCTGTCGGAGGTCGGCAGCAAGGACCACGACCAGGTCCTCACCGCCGAGCAATGGGCCGATGAGGTTGCCGGCGATCTCGCGGCCGGTGCCCGCTGGGTGATCACCGAGGGTCGAGAGAGTGGCACGGTCGGGATCTACCGCACTGACGGCTCGATTCGCGAGGACGTCGTAGCGGCGGCGGTGGCCGGCGGCGGGGTCGACAAGATCCTCTTCGAGGCCCCGCGCAAGGACCAGCAGGCGTGGCTGATCCGCAGGTTCGGTCCTGACGTCAACCTGGCCAACAGCCCCTGTGACGAGGTGCTCTCCGTCGAGACCGTGCGGCTGGGGCTGCGAGCCGACACCTGCGACCTCTCCCGGCGATGGCAGCCCGCGTGACTCAGCCCGGCGCCCCCATTGGACGCAACGTCGTGCCGGGCGCATATCGCGGGGTAGCAGTGACGACGGTCGACTGCGAGCTCGATGAGGCTTCTCTGGCACGACACTTCGTCGGACGCGAGGCCTACCGTCGGACTCGTTTCATCGTCGTCCGCAAGGGTCTGCAGACGGCCATCATCGCTGTGCGGAAGGAAACCGACGAGCCGCTGTTCGCACCCATCACTGCAGTTCAGTTACTGGTCGGGGCGGCCGACTGCGCCTACGTCGAGGACTCTGACGTCGATACGGCCGTGCCCACCGCCCTGGCACAGGCCGCGCTGACCCATGCGCAAGGCAAGCGGGGTGTGGTGGTCCAAGGCAGATACAGCCATGTCTGTTTATTCATCGACTCGGCGCCGCTTCGGGTGACGGTTCGCGAGGTGGTGCCGCCCTACCCCGCGAAACTGTTCGACCAGACTCGGCGCGTGCTGGAAACGGCCGAGCACCTGCCTCCGATCGAGCTGATACCCGACGTCGTCGAGCTCGAACAGCTGGCACTGACCAGGCCATCGACCAACTACCTCCTGCCGTGCCGCGGCGGTGGGGTGTCCATCGACGGTGCGAGCACGGCCTACCTGGACGAACGTCCTGCGCACCAACCGTGGACGCTGATCGGCTGTGAGAGATCGCAACAGATCCATGAGTGGTTCTACGGTGAGCCCGCCGACCAGGTCGACATCTGCCCACGAAAGAGGGCCGGTGGGACCGGCGCGATCCTGACCAAGTGT
>NZ_JBBJMJ010000009.1:0-120687 GCF_037719875.1 Aeromicrobium sp.
CTTGGCGAGCTGCGCCAACGCAGCCTCACGATCAGCGGCAGCCTGCTCAGCGACCTTGTCCGCCTCCGCACGAGCAGCTTCGATACGACGCTGCGCATCCTGCTCGGCGGCCTCGAGACGCTTCGTGGCGGCCTCCTCGGCAGCCTTCTCCGACTCAGCCAGACGTCGTTCGGCGGTGGCCTTTGCCTGCGCTTCGGCCTCCTCGGCGAGGCGAGCAGCCTCGGCATTGGCCTGCTCGATTCGCTGTTGGGCTTGGCGCTCTGCCTCAGCCTTTGCTGTGGCGACCCGCTCGTCGGCGGCCCTCCGCAGCTCGGTGATCTTGGCCGCTGCGGCCGCGCGCTCACGCTCGATGTCTGCAGAGACCCGGTCGGCTTCCTGCTGGGCCGCGCTGACCCGCTCGGCCGCGGCCTTCTCGGCGGCGGCGAGCTTGGCAGCTGAGATCTCACGTTGGGCTGCTTCGTCGGAGACCAGACGCGCCGAGACTTCGGCACGCTCGCGCGCAGCCTCCTCCATCAGCCGGGCAGCCTCGGCCCGGGCAGCTGCGACCCGCTGCTGGGCAGCGGCACTTGCTGCGGCGAGCTTTTCGGCGAATGTCATCGGCACCGCGTCGGCCGACGCTGCGTGGGCATCGGGAGTCGGCTTGGGCGCCGGTTCAGGCTGCGCATTCTCGCCGAGTGAGGTGGTCGACGGCTTGTCGGCCGCCGCGGGCGCGGCCTTGTCGACCGGCTTGGATTCCTCGACCGGCTTGGCCGATTCGACCGGCTTGGACTCCTTCACCGGCTCCTCAACCTGCTTGGTCTCCTCAACCTGCTTGGTCTCTTCGACCGGCCTGGATTCCTCGACCGGCTTGGACTCTTCGACCGGCTTGGTCTGCTCGACCGGCTTGGTCTCTTCGACCGGCTTGGTCTCTTCGACCGGCTTGGACTCCTTGACCGGCTCGGGACTCGGGGCCTCGTTCTCGATCGTCTCGACCACGCGTTCCTCGACGACGGGGGGCTGGAGCGCAGCCGCAATTTTGGCCTCGTCCTCAGTACCGCCAGTGGAGGAGTCACCCGAGAGTTCTGCTGCGGTCGGCGCGCTGCCCAATCGGGAGAAGGCCGACCTGCTCCGGCCTGCAGGCTCGTCGACCGGGGCCGGCCGCTCGGTTGCGGTCGCGGCCGCATGCTGACCAGCCGCCGGGGGCTTCTCGTCCGAGACAGCGTCAAAGGTGAGGGTGGACTCCTGCTTGGACTCCTGGTCCGGCGGGGTCGCGACGGCCTCGCGGGCGGCATCGAGCTTTTCCGCGAGCGTCTTCTCGGCTGGCGCCTCGCCGTCCGATGAGTCGCTGCGGCGCATGGCGTGACGTTTGGAGGCGGCGGACGACTTGGCCGCCGTGCGCTCGGCCTTGCGCTTGTCAGCGGCGGCCTGACGGGCAGCACGAGCGGCGGCGCGGCGGGCACGCGGGCTGTCGTCGTCGCTGGCATCTGACGAATCGTCCTTGTTGTCGATGCTCTCCGCGGCCCGAGACAGCGCATCGCCGAGGGGCGGACGAGGGGCGGCCTTGTCCTTGCTCGCGGCGGGACCGGGCCCGGCCTTGTCCTTGCTCGCGGCGGGACCGGGCGCGGCCTTGTCCTTGCTCGCGGCGGGACGGGGCGCGGAACTGGCTTCCTCGCTCGCCAACATATCGGCGGCGACCTGCAAGGGGTCGGCCCGTCGACGCTCGATCGGCTGGTTGGGCTCTGAGTCGGTCATGACTCCCTCTCATCTACACCGCTGATGGCACGTCGTGCTCAGTATGCCCCATCAGCCACGTCTGTCACGCGGGTTTCAAGCACCCCGTCGGATCAGTGGGATCCGGCGTTTTCGATCCCTTCTTCCCCAACGACCGGTCGCCCCGAAAGGTCATGTGCATCCGGGCATCGGGACCACACGATCGGTCGCCGACCCCGTGAAGCACCCACCGGAGACGCACAACTTCGATCAACCCGGCATGATGTAGCCCTACCACCGAGTAACTGAGGAGGCCAGGTGCGCATCGCGATGCTGTCGTACCGAAGCAAGGCGCATTGTGGCGGGCAGGGCGTGTATGTCCGCCACCTCAGCCGCGGCCTGGTCGAGCTGGGCCATGACGTCGAGGTCTTTTCGGGCCAGCCCTACCCCGAAGATCTCGACCCGCGCGTCACCCTGACCAGGGTGCCGAGCCTCGACCTGTTCGGTGAGCCCGACCCGTTCCGGACGCCACGACTGAGCGAGTTCCGCAGCCCGATCGACGTCCTGGAGTATGCCCTCACCTTGACCGGGTGCTTCGCCGAGCCGCTGACGTTCAGCCTGCGCGCCTCGCGGCTGATCCGCGATCGGGCGGGTGAGTTCGACGTGGTCCATGACAACCAGAGCCTGGGCTACGGCCTTTTGTCACTCGTGCGGCGCGGCATCCCACTGGCTGCAACGGTCCACCACCCGATCAGCCGCGACCGGGCCGTCGACCTCGCTGCCGCGACCTGGAAGCGCAAGCTCTCGGTCCGCCGGTGGTATTCCTTCGTCCCGATGCAGGCTAGGGTCGCCCGCCGGATCCCGATCGTGCTCGCCGTCGCCGGCGCTTCTGCCGCCGACTCGATCGAGGACTTCGACCTGGATCCCGCCCAGATGCGCGTGGTCCCCCTCGGTGTCGACACGGAGCTGTTCTCCCCCTCATCTGCTCGTGTGCCGGGCCGCATCGTCGCGATTGCCAGCGCCGACCGGCCACTGAAGGGAGTCGTGCACCTGCTCGAGGCGGTTGCCAAGCTGCGTACTGAGCACGACGTCGACCTGCGACTCGTCTCCAACCTCGAGCCCGGCGGCGCCACCGAGCGCCGCATCGCCCAGCTGGGCATCGCCGACGCTGTCCACGTGGTCAACGGCATCAGCGATGAGGAGCTGGCCGCACTCCTCGCCTCGGCGGAGATCATGTGCGTGCCGTCGCTCTATGAAGGATTCTCACTGCCGACCGTCGAGGCGATGTCGTGTGGCACACCCGTCGTCGCGAGTCGGGCCGGAGCACTGCCCGAAGTCGTCGGCGACTGCGCCGTGCTGGTCGAGCCGGGCGACTCCGAGGCGCTGGCCGCCGCGGTCAAGGACCTGATCGAGTCGCCAGAGGAGCGTGCCCGTCTCGGTGCGGCCGGTCGAGCCCGGGCCCTCGAACGCTACAGCTGGACATCGGTCGCGCGGGCGACCGTCGAGGCATACACCGAAGCCATCGCCGCTGCCCGCGGCCGCACAAGCAGGAGCACGCATGCTGACCGTTGACTTCGATCGGCTGCGCGTCGGCCGTGGCACCCGTTTCATCGACGTGGGAGCCGGTGCCGGGCGCCACTCCTACGAGGCGCTGCGCCGCGGGGCCGACGTCACGGCATACGACATGGATGAGGTGGAGCTCAAGGGCGTCGACGAGATGTTCGGTGCTCTCGAGCTCGAGGGTGAGGTGCCGCCGGGCGGCTCGGCCGCCGTCAGGGTCGGCGACATCCTCGACATGCCGTATGCCGACGGGAGCTTCGACGTCGTGCTGGCGTCGGAGATCCTCGAGCACGTGCCGCAGGACGACGCGGCGATCTCAGAGCTCGTGCGCATCCTCGCGCCGGGGGGAATCCTCGCAATCACGGTGCCGCGCTGGCTGCCGGAGCGCATCTGTTGGGCGCTGTCGGATGAATATCACGGCAACGAGGGTGGCCACATCCGTATCTTCAAGGCCGACGCACTGGAGGCCAAGGTCGTCGCGAACGGAATGCGCTTCACCCACAAGCACCACGCGCACGCGCTGCACTCGCCCTTCTGGTGGATCAAGTGCGCCGTTGGAGTCGACCGGGAGCAGCACCCGCTCGTGCGGACCTATCACCAGATGCTGGTGTGGGACATGATGCAGGCCCCCGCCGCGACCCGGCTCGCCGAGCGCGCCCTCAACCCGGTGATCGGCAAGAGCGTCGCACTGTACTTCCAGAAGCCGCTCTGAACGTGGGCGTCTCAATCCCGTCTGTTCCCGGCGTCCTCACTGCGGACCAGATCCGGCAGACCGCCGACTCGATCGTGGCGACCCAGCTGCCGTCCGGAGCGATCCCGTGGTTCGAGCACGGCCATACCGACCCGTGGGACCACGTCCAGGCCGCGATGGGCCTGAGCGCAGCGGGTCGCCTCCCCGAGGCAGAGCGGGCCTACCAGTGGCTGCGCGATGTCCAGCGCCCCGACGGCTCGTGGGCCATCCGATACGTCGATGGCGTCATCGAGGACGCGCACGCCGACTCCAACTTCTGCGCTTATATCGCCACCGGCGTGTGGCATCACTGGCAAGTGACCGGTGACCGGGCGTTCGTCGACTCGATGTGGCCGACCGTCGCGCGGGGCATCGAGGTCGTCCTCGAGATGCAGCGCGCCGACGGCGCGATTGCGTGGGCCAGGTCTGCCACCCGGGTCGAGCCGGACGCCCTCGTGACCGGCAACGCCAGCATTCACCTGAGCCTGAGGTGCGCGATCGCCCTTGCCGACCTGGTCGGCGACGTCCGTCCGGACTGGGAGCTCGCGGCCGGGCGGGTCCGTCATGCGCTGGATGAGCATCCCGAGCTCTTCAACCCCAAGCCGACCCATTCGATGGACTGGTACTACCCGCTTCTCGGCGGGGCGCTGCCGCACGAGCGTGGAGCCTCGCGGATCGACGGGCGGTGGGACGAGTTCGTCGTCGACGGCCTCGGCGTGCGCTGCGTCTCCACCAACCCGTGGGTCACCGGAGGGGAGACGTGTGAGCTCGCGCTGGCCGTCGACACCCTCGGGCGTACGGACGAGGCTCGCGCCCAGCTCGCCGCGATGCAGCACCTCCGCGAGGACGATGGGTCCTACTGGACCGGCCTGGTCTACGACGCCGACGTCCGTTGGCCGATCGAACGTACGACCTGGACGGCGGCGACCGTGATCCTGGCCGCAGATGCGATCTCGCGGACGACTCCTGCCAACGGCCTCTTCCGCGGCAACGGCCTGCCGGTGTGCGAATGGGAAGTGAGCGACGCATGTCCGTGCCCGAGCCCCTTGTGACACCGTTCCCCGATCAGCTCGCGCGGCTCGCCGCATCCGTCAAGGGCTTCATGCCGCCCGACGAAGGGCTCGCGCTCCACGCGGCTGCGGCGTCATACGCCCGGCCGGGGGGTGTCTCGATCGAGATCGGCACCTACTGCGGCAAGTCGACGATCTACCTGGCGCATGCCGCGCAGTCGAGCGGCTCGACCGTCGTCACGATCGACCACCACCGCGGCTCAGAGGAGCACCAGGTCGGCTGGGAATATCACGACACGTCCCTCGTGGACCCCGAGACCGGGTTGTTCGACACCCTGCCGACGCTGCGCCGCGTCCTGGTGGCCGGGGAGCTCGAGGAGGTTGTGGTGCCGATGATCGGGCGCTCAGTTGCAGTATCGCGATGGTGGCGCACGCCCGTCGACCTGGTGTTCATCGACGGCGGGCACACCGACGAGGCCGCGCAACACGATTTCCACGGGTGGGCGCCATGGGTGCGCCTCGGTGGCGCCCTCGTGATCCACGATGTCTTCCCCGACCCCGCCGACGGGGGCCAGGCGCCGTACAGGATCTATCGCGAGGCGATCGACGGCGGCGAGTTCGTCGAGCGGTCCGTCACCGGGTCGATGCGCATACTCGAGCGAGTCGAGCTCACCCCCGACTCCCACTGAGTCGAGTCAGCACCTCAGACGACGCGCGTGGAGGGCGACGTGGTCTCTGCCGGATCCGTCTCGGGTATGGCGCCCAGCGCCTCGTCGATCGCCCCCCGCACCTCGTCGTCGAGCGTGAGCCCCGACGCCCGCGCATTGGACTCGATCTGCTCTGGACGCGAAGCACCGACGATGGCACCGGCGACGTTGTCATTGGCGAGCACCCAGGCGATCGCGAGCTGAGCCATCGTGACGTCGAGTCCGTCGGCGATCGGTCGAAGCCTCTGCACCGCGGTCAGCACCTCGTCATTGAGGAAGCGCTTGATCATGTCCGCGCCACCCTTCTCGTCGGTGGCTCGGCTGCCCGGAGGTGGCTCGGCACCCGGTTCGTACTTCCCGGTGAGCACGCCCTGCGCAATCGGGGACCACACGATCTGCGACACGCCCAGCTCGCGGGACGTCGGGACAACCTGATCCTCGATGACCCGCCACAGCATGGAGTACTGGGGCTGATTGGAGATCAGCTGGACACCGAGATCTCGGGCGAGCTCATGCCCGGCGCGAATCTGCTCGGCGGTCCACTCGCTGACGCCGATGTAGAGCGCCTTGCCGTGGCGGACCACATCGGCAAACGCCTGCATGGTCTCCTCGAGCGGAGTCTCGTAGTCATACCGATGCGCCTGATAGAGGTCCACGTAGTCGGTTCCGAGCCGTTGGAGCGAGCCCTCGATCGATTCCAGGATGTGCTTGCGCGACAACCCGGTGTCGTTGGGACCGCCCGGACCGGTCGGCCAATAGACCTTCGTGAAGATCTCGACGGACGCGCGGCGCTCGTCCTTGAGGGCCTCGCCGAGCACGGTTTCGGCCTTGGTGTTGGCGTAGACGTCGGCCGTGTCGAACGTCGTGATGCCCGCATCGAGTGCCGCCCGTACGCATGACAGTGCCGCGTCGTTCTCGACCTGCGAACCGTGCGTGAGCCAGTTGCCGTAGATGATCGCTGATCTTGAGGCCGCTGTTGCCGAGGTACCTGAAGTCCATGGTTCGAGCCTAGTCCGCACGCCAACCGCTGACTCTCAGCTTCCAGAGAAGGTCGCCTTGCCGGGCCCGTTGTCGATGAATGAGGTCATGCCGGCCGCTTGGTCGTCGGTCGCGAAGAGGGCAGCGAACTCCGCCCGCTCCAGGTCCAGACCGGTCTGCAGGTCGACCTCGAGTCCCCGGTCGATGGCACTCTTGGCGGCCCGCAGTGCGAGTGCCGGGCCCCCGACGAACTGAGCCGCCCACTCGACCGATCTGGCATAGACCTCATCGGCGGGGTGCAGCTGATCGACGAGGCCGATCGCCAGCGCCTCCTGGGCATCGACGAACCGTCCGGAGTAGATCAGCTCCTTGGCCTTCGCCGGGCCGACCAGTCGGGCGAGGCGCTGCGTGCCGCCGGCGCCCGGAATGATGCCGAGGAGGATCTCGGGCTGCCCGAGCTTGGCGTTGTCAGCGGCAAAGCGCACATCGGTCGCAAGGGCGACCTCGCACCCGCCGCCCAGGGCGAAGCCCGTGATCGCCGAGATGGTGGGCTTGCCGATCGCAGCGAGCGCCCGGGTGAATTCCTGCAGGAGGTGGGCGTGCCGCCCGAGCTCCTGATAGGTCATCGCCGACATCTCCTTGATGTCGGCACCCGCGGCGAAGACCCGTTCGCCGCCGTAGACGACGACCGCGGCGACATCTTCACGCTGGTCGGCCTCGGCGCTGACCTCGACGATCTCCCGCTGCAGCTGCGCGTCGAGGGCGTTCATCTTGGGCCGATCGAGCCGGATCGTCCCCACGCCGTCCTCGACCTCAAGTCGTACGAACTCACCCATCGTGGCCTCCAGCCGCATCGTCGGCAGTCGGTGCCGCCATCGCGTCGAGCATAGGACAGCACCCGGGGCCGGCCGCCTCCACCCGGACCCTTGACATCCAGAGGTCGACGGGGTCGGATCAGCACCAGACCACCGCAGTGCATACATACGCACACGCAGCCCTCGTCCGCGCCGACCGTGCGGGCCGAAAGGACCACCGTGCCCACCAAGAACGTTGTCGTCGGCTCAGCCGTCGGACTTCACGCCCGACCGGCAGCCCTCATTGCCCAGGCCGCCGCCGAAGCCGGTGTGCCGGTCACGATCGCGAACCCCGGTGGCACCCCCGTCGACGCCGGCTCGGCGCTCATGATCATGACGCTGGGCGCCAAGGCCGGGGCAGAGGTCATCGTGGAGACCGCCGACGAGGCCACGCTCAGCACGATCGCCGGCCTCATCGAACAGGATCTCGATGCCTGATCCTCCACTGCGGGGTGCGACTGGGAGGTGCCGGACGCTAAGGTGCAACGACTGCCCCACGACGAAAAGGCTGAACCCATGACCATCGGTGGATCCATCGTCCTCCTCGCTCTCGGCGCGATCCTCTCCTTCGCCATCCAGGACTCGATCAACGGGGTCGACCTCGTCGTGGTCGGCTACATCCTGATGGCGGCCGGAGCACTCGGCGTGCTCCTCAGCCTGGTCCTCAACGGTCAGCGGACCCAGCGCCGGGACGACCTCCCCCCGCGCTGAGCGGCTCCTTCACGAGGAACAGCGGCGCGGCGAGGGCGAGTACGCCTCCGCCCACGACGATCGCCATAGCTGTCGACGCGCCGGTGGCGATCGCACCCAGGGCGATCGCCCCGAGCGAGCCCGCGGGTTGCATCGCCATGGACGCGAGCGACAAGACGGTCGCGCGATTCTCGCTACCGACCTGCTCGTGCAGCAGGGTCTCGTAGATCGCCCCCGCGGCCGAGTGCACGGCGTAGGTCGCGAACAGCCCGGCGATCAACCCCACCGGCCCGGCGGCCAGTCCCATGCCGGCGACCATTGCGCCCTGCACGATCCTCAGAGCGACCGAGATGTGAACCAGGCTCCAATGCCGCAGCAACAACGGGACTGCCGATGCACCGAGTGCCGAGATGCCGAGATGCCGAGATGCCCCAGGCTGCTGCCGTGACCGGCCCCATGAGCGCGGCCGCTGCTTCACGGTCCGAGACGAGCTCGGAGAGTCGAATCGGCATGAACGTCTCGAAGGCGATCATCCCGAACCCCCAGAACAGCTCGACCGCCACGAGCGCACGCAGCACGCGCGAGCACCCGAGCAGGCGTATGCCCGCGATCATCACACCGGGAGTCGCCCGAACTGAGGACAGGACGCCGGCCACCCGGGTCGCTCGGTCCTCGTCCATCATCACGAGAGTCGCGATGATCTGCACCCCGGCGAGCCCTGATGCGATCCAGTAGGGCAGAGCCAATGAGCTCGCGCGGCCGAATGGCGCCCACGCGACGAGCAACCCCGACATGACGGCGCCCGTGGCGATCGAAGCCCCGACGACGGTGGCGTAGCCCGAGAGTCCGCGCGCGACGGTGGCGGACCGATCGACGACACTCACGTCCTGGTGGACCCGATCGACGAACCACGCGTTCAACGGTCCGCTGTCGAGCGCACGGAAGACACCGGCCAGGGCCACCGCCGTCGCGAACGCGAGTGGCGTCTGGGCCGAGGCATAGACGACGTATGACACCACGGCGAAGGCCGCGGACGCGATGAAGACCGGCTTGCGGCCCAGCGCGTCCGCGAACCTCCCGGTCGGCAGCTCGAGGCACAGCACGACGACGCCTTGGACAGCGACGACGGAACCGACTTCGACAATCGTCAGCCCGCGGTCGAGCGGGAGCAGCGCCGAGACCGGGATGGTGAATCCGGTGGGCAACCACCGCAACGCCGCGAGTAGCCAGAAGCGCCTGCGCGGGCTCATCCCGGGTGCGGTAGCGCGAGGACGTGCAGCGATACCCGCTCAGAGCCGGCCCTCTTCGAATAGCGTTCGATGACAGCCTCGATCTCCTGCTCGAGCGCCTCGAGGTCCTCGGGGTCAAGGGTCACCAGATAGTCGCTGTGCCCGATCCCGCGGCGCGGCTCGGTCCAGGACGCCAGGCCCTCTCGCAGGTGGTCCTCCTGGCGCCGCCGGACCGCGTCGACATACTCCCGTCCGCCATCGAGATCGGCAAGAGAGGCCGGGAAAGACGTCATGTCGTGCAGTGACTTCCATCGGCGCTCTCGGCCTGACGGCTGCTCGTCGGCGTCGCCGACGAAGCCGAACCGCTCGAGCTGGCGGAGGTGGTAGGACGTCGAGCCGCTCGACTCTCCCAGCTGGCGACCCAGCTCGGACGCCGTCGAGGGGCCCGCTGCCCGCAGGGCCCCGAGAAGCTTCATGCGAAGCGGATGCGAGACCGCCTTGAGGGTGTCGAGATCCTCAACCACCTTGCTCGTGAGTGCCATGACGTCACCATATGATTGCAAAGACTATTTTGCAAATGGGTCTTTGCGGTTATGCAGCCACCGCCTCCGCCCGCGCTGGCAGCAACAATGCCGCGTCGCCGAACTCGTGCCAGTGATAGCCGGCGTCGACCGCAGCGTCATACGCCTGCTGCGTCAATCGTGAGCCCGCGACCGACTCGACCAACAAGAGGTGCGATGCCGCCGGGTCGTGCCACCCCGTGATGAGGCCGTCGACCACGCGCGGGGGCGCTTCGCGGGACACCACCCGGCTGGTCCAGCCCGCGGCCGGCTCAAGGACGGCGCGGCCGGGCATGCCGATCACCGCGGATTCCAACGCGCGGGTGACGGTCGTACCGACCGCGATGACCCGCCCTCCCCCAGCCCGCGTCGCGTTGACGAGGCGAGCGGTCGAGTCGGCGACCTCGAACCACTCCGGCTGCGGTGCTTCGCCGACCTCCTGGGACGACACACCGGTGTGCAGCACGATCGGCGCGATCGCGATCCCCCGCGACACCAATCGGGTGACGACCTCGGGCGTGAACGGCCGGGCCGCGCTCGGCATCTCGGCGCTGCCGGGCGTCGTGCCGAAGATCGTCTGGTAGTCCTCGATCGGATACCGCTGGTCGAGATAGCCGTACGCAATCGGCCGACCGACCCGAGCGAGCACGGCTGACAACGCTTCCGCGCCGGAGTACGCGGCGCGCCACAGCCGGCTGCCCACCCCGGTCGGCGATGACGCCGCTCGCGGGTACGGGTCGAGCAGGGTGAAGGCTTTCGCCCCGCCTACGCCTGCCAAGGTCAGCAGCTGGCCGGCGCGGGCGTGCAGGACGGCGCGTGCGGCATCCGGTGACGTGCGGATCTCCACGACCCACGTGCCGTCGCGTAGATCGGTCGCAACGTGCACGACCACCGGCTCACCTGCACGCTCCCGGTCCGACAACACGGCATCGAGCTCTCCCGCAATGGTCTGCGACACGTTGACGACCACCAGGTCCCCGGGCTCGAGATGCTCAGCCACATCACCGAACCTGGCGTGCGAGACCCGGTGGCCGTTCGCCACGAGCAGGCGCACGTCATCGCGGCGCAACCCTCGCGCCTCAGCCGGAGATGGGGTCGTCCGGCCGCCCGGCGGGGAGAAGATCGTGTGCGGCTCGATGTCGATCGTGGCCATGTCAGGCTCCCGGGAATGCTGGGGCGAGCTGCGCTGCCCGGTAGCGCCCGCTCGGTGGCCGGCCGGCGAGCAGGGCGAGGAATGCGGGCACGACGCTCTCCGGCAGGGGGCGATCCGTGATGTCCTCACCCGGGAACGCCTCCTGATGCATCTGCGTACGCATGTCACCCGGGTCGATCGCCCACCAGCGCACGTCGAGGTCCTCTGCAGCGAGTGTGAGAGTGAGGTGGTCCAGCGCGGCCTTGCTGGCGGCATACGCGCCCCACGTCTCAAAGTGCTCGACGGCGGCATCGGACGAGATGTCGATGATGGCCGCGCCAGGACGAAGCAGCGGTCGCAGCGTGCGGACCAGGGCCATCGGTGCCACGACATTGGTCTCCCACACCTGACGAAGACCGTCGTCGCTCGAGTGCAACACGGGGCGGAGCGGACCACCCAGCGTGCTCGCATTGTTGACGAGCAGGTCGAGACCATCGCGGAACCTCCCGGCCAGCGCCGACCGATGAGCCTCATCGGTCACGTCTCCGGCCACGGCCGCCACACGTGGCCCCAGCTCGCTGGCGGCAGAGTGCACGCGGTCGCGATCGCGACCGGTGATGACCACGTCCCAGTCGTCCGCAGCCAGGCCGGCCGCCAGAGCGCGGCCCAGACCCGCCGACCCGCCGGTGATGAGTGCTTGAGGCATTGATCGCCCTTCCGTTGGTGTCGAATGTTCAGGACACCAGCGAACAACCTCAACATTGGTTGAGGTCAACCCATCGAGGCGAGTAGGTCAGACCACCTTGCCGGCGAACACGCAGTAGGTGAAGAAGACGACCCCCAACAGCAACCCCACGTGGCCGAGGATCGAGAGTGACGGACCCTGCGCCCAGCTGTCGTTGACCGAGTCGGCCGCGTGCCGGCCGCCACCGGGCAGCCATCGCGCCAGGATCAGTACGCCCGCCACGACCTCGAGCCACCAGATGCCGAGCGCCGCATAGCCGAGACGGTCACTCGGCGAGGTCAGGTAGTAGCTCCACACCGCCAGGGCGATGACGCCCAGGACCGTGTGGGCGTTGAGGATTGCTCCGGAGATCTGCGCATTGCCGGGCTGCCGCTCCGTGCCGGACAGCCGCATCCTGGTCAACAGCACCACGACGGCCGCCAAGGCCGTCAACATCCACAGCACGTCGTCGATCTGCACGCTGCATCGTGGCACACGTACCGCCCCGACGGATAGCCGTGCTCGGTAACCTGAACCCGTGACCCAGACCTTGCGCGATGACGACCTCGTGCTCGAGCCAACCTCCGGCTCCGAAGAGTTCACCGGCTTCGCGATCGTGCTCGCCGGTCAACGGGTCGGCACTGTCGCGTTGCGTGCGGAGGATGGCCGCACCGCTTCGATCCGATGGAACGCCGGCACGGACATCCCGGTCGCGACCAGGGCCCTGCGCCTGGCCCTCGCGCACGCATTCGAGGAGCTCGGCATGACGCGGGTCGAGGCGCGGATACCAATCGAACGCCTCAGCGATGTCCGGGCTGCGTCGATCGCCGGCATGCGGCGCGAAGGCGTCCTGCGCGGTGCCGGCGGGGATCCCGACCGCGCGCTGCTCGCGCGGATCGCGGACGATCCCGAGCCGTACAGCCGAGACGGATTCATCGCGATCCTCAACGCCGGCCTGCCGACCAAGCGGGTCATCAGTCAGGGTCTGCTCCGCGACGAGCTGGGCCGGGTGCTGCTGTGCGAGCTGACGTACAAGAAGGAGTGGGACCTGCCCGGCGGCGTCGTCGAGGTCGGCGAGGCGCCGTCGATCGGTCTTGTCCGGGAGCTGCAGGAGGAGCTCGGCATCACGGTCGAGGTCCGTGACCTCGTGACGGTCAACTGGCTGCCGGCCTGGCGTGGCTGGGATGACGCGTGCATCTTCTTGTTCGATCTCGGCGTGGTGCAGAGCTCGATCACCGAAGGCATGACCCTGCAACCGGCGGAGATCAAGTCGGTTCGGTGGTGTGCTCCCGAGACCGTGCGCGCCAACGCCGCCGCCGCCGCGATCGAGCTGCTCGAGGCGGTCGGATCCGGCTCGATGCCGACATACCGCGAGGCCCCCAAAGCCGCCGAATAGCTCCCGGACCCGCTGGGAGTAGGGGTTTGGGGCATGACAAAGGCCCGGGAGCCGAAGCTCTCCGGGCCTTTGCCGCTGATCTCAATCAGAGGGGACGGCAAGCCGTCCCCATGCTCTTGCGAGCCTGTGTCTCAATCAGAGGGGACGGATGTTCGTCGCCTGCAGGCCCTTTTGGCCCTGCTCGACGTCGAACTCGACCTTCTGGTTCTCATCCAGCGAGCGGTAGCCGCTGGACGCGATGGCGCTGAAGTGCGCAAAAACGTCTTCGCTGCCGTCGTCGGGGGCGATGAATCCAAAGCCCTTGTCAGCGTTGAACCACTTGACGGTTCCTGTAGCCATGTTGTTTCTCCTCTTGGCGAGTTGTCACTCACGACTTTCGCGAGTGACTGTCGCGACACACATCCAACCTGCGAGAAGAACTAGCTACCTTTACGGAACTTGATCATTCGTACGGCCCAACGTCGTGCAACACGAACCATCGTAGCGGTTCATCGCCCAAACGCGTGGATCACTCCGAGTCGGCGCTCACAACACCGCCATATTGGCCGATCGCACGGGGCTTTCCGCTGCCTCCCGGGATCTGCAGAAGCACCTGGTGGTAGTAGCGCAGACGGCCTGAGCTGGAGATGCCGGACGACAGAAATGCCTTCTGCGGCGACCCGTCGGGCCAGCTGACCGTGAGGCCCTCCTTGACCGTGTAGGTGTCCAGCCGGAGCAGCGTGACGAATGCCAACGCTCCCCCATCACTCGTGCGCAGGACGTGCTTGACGTCGTTCGCGCCCCACGACTGATCGAAGGACACCCCGTTCAGCGAGGAGTTGTTCTCGACCGTGACCCGCATCTGCTTGACGAACGAATCCTCGGCCACCTTGCCTGCATCCGCCGACGACGGATCCGCGAGCATCTTGGCGTACGCCTTGGCGGCCTCGGTGGCCGACATCGCCATGCCGACGCCGTCGTCCGGCTTCACGGTCAGCGCCTCGCCTTCCTGGGTGCGAATGTCGGGGATCGGCGTGTCGGCCAGGGTTTCAGGGGTGGCCACGAGCAGCCATGGCTCCACGGCGGTGCCCCGCTCGAAGATCTGGACGCGGTTGACCCCCCGCTTCTCATCACGCACGACCGCGTAGAACCACAGCGGATACTTCGTGAACCGCGGCGTGAGCACGTCGGTGACCTGCACGGCCGCAGTGTCTTGCGTCTGGGTCTTCGCCAGCCGCTGCGACACCTCGAAGGATCCGCTGTCGATCGCAAGCACCGGGCCACTCTCGACCGTGGACAACGGCTTGGCGTCGAGCAGCTCGATGGCGGTGTTGCGGACCGTGCGATAGCGGTTGAACACCGAGGTGACATCGGCCTTGCGGGCCGCAGTCTTCTCGACCGTCTGGTCACCGCGCTTGTGGGGCACGGCGCATGCCGACGTCGCCAGCAGACAGGCCAGGACGAGCAGGACGACCTTCCTCATCTGTCGTCCTCCTCATCGATGACCTCGAACTCGGCCAGCTCGTCCTCGCTGACCTCGTGCTCGACCCCGTCCTCGTCGACGAAGACGTAGACCACGCGCTCCGGGTCCGGCGCGGGGGCTGGGTCCGGTTCTGGCTCCGGCTGAGGCGTCGGCGCCGGTTCTGGCTCCGGTTCTGGCTCCGGTTCTGGCTCCGGTTCTGGCTCCGGCTCTGGCTCCGGCTCTGGCTCCGGCTCTGGCTCCGGCTCTGGTTCTGGCTGAGGCGTCGGCTCCGGCTCGACGCCCCCAGCGATCTCCGCCGCGGTCAGGACACCGGGAACCTTGGGAACGAGCGGTTCAGGGGCGGGTTCTGGCGAAGTTTCGGTGTCGACCGGGTCAGGGTTGACCGGGTCGGGCCATGGCTCGTCCGGGCCTGACTCCTCGACGATGTCGTACTCCTTCGCCTCTTCGGCCGAGAGCTCGTGCTCGACGCCGTCCTCGTCGACGTAGACGAAGACGACCTCCTCCTCATCCTCGACCTCATCCTCGTCGTCCTGCCACCAGGCGCCCCGACGCCAGACCAAGGCCAGCCAGGCGACTCCGAGGCCGAGCAGCAACAGACCAAGGCCCTTGTAGAAGCCGCCCTTGACGCCATAGGCGAGCGTGACCTCGAGACCTGACAGGTTCGTCGAGCCGACCGTCAGGATCGCGACCGACACCGATTCATCCGGCAGCGTCGTGCTGATGCTGGCTCCGCCCAGCCCGGCCGACTGGACGATCCACCAGTCCAACGCGGTCGGCGCACCCGGCAAGCCACCTGCCCCGGAGGTCTGCCTGGTCTTGACCGTCCACGGGGTCTGGAAGTCAGTGACCTCAAGTCGCTCGGTCTTGCCGACATAGCTCTGCACGTCGACCGTATTTCCGAGCCCGACGAAGACCGGCTTCCTGACCGGGACCTCGGCAAGTATGTCGACCTGCACATCGGCCCAGGAGATGACCTTGGGCGCAGTCACCACGGCGATCCCGTCGGTGCCGACCCGGTGCGGACCGGTCGAGCGGCGGCTGTCGGGGCCGAGCATGATCATGACAACGAGCCCGACCAGTGCAACGAGGACGCCGAGCACCGTCAGCGCCCAGCCCAGCCTCGTCCGCATGTCCACGCTCCCTTGGGCACCAACGACTTGCCGCCGCCGTGAGCCTACCCGTGATCGGGCTCCCGCTCAGACAGGCAGAGCGGTTGCCCCCCGAAGAAGCCGCTCAGAACAGTGCTGAAGCGAGCGCCCGGCGGGCCGTCGCGACCCGCGGATCAGACACTCCGACGACGGTGAACAGCTCGAGCAGGCGGGCGCGAACGAGCTCGCGGTCATCTTCGGAGGTGCGCTTGACGAGCCCGATCAGCCGGTCGAAGGCATCGTCGACATGACCTCCGCTCACGTCCAGATCGGCCACCAGCAACTGCGCCTCGAGGTCGTCGGGGGCGTCTGCAGCGGCCTTGCGCGCGGCCTGCAGCTCAGCGCCCTGCGTGCGCGCCAACAACTTGACACCCGCGAGCCGCTCGCCGATCTCCGTGTCGGCCGGATATTGGGCGAGCAGCTTCTCGTACTCCGCGACGGCGGTCGTGAAGTCACTGGCCGCGAATGCCGCGTCGGCCTCGGCGAAGCGCGGGTCATCGACCGGCTCCGGATCATCAGCCGGAGCGTCCGTCTCACCGGCCGGCTGAGCCCGACCCGTGAGGCCGTTCTGCGCGGCTACGTTGACGAGCTCGTCGAAGTAGCGGCGGACCTCCTCCTCGTCGACGGTGCCCTGGAACAGCGGCACCGGCTGGCCCTTGACCAGGCCGACCACGAGCGGCACCGCCTGCGCCTGGAGGGCCTGTGCAATCGCGGGGTTGGCGTCGATGTCGACCTGGGCCAGGACGATCTGCCCCCCGTACGTCGACGCGACCGCGCCGAGCGTCGCGTTGAACTCCGCGCTCTGCGGGGAGCGCGGCGACCACAGGCTGAGCACGACGACGTAGTTCATCGAGGCCTCGAGGGCCGCGGACTGGAAGTTCTGCTCGGTGATGTCGACGACGTACGACGCTGTGCCGGCTGCCGGCGGGGCCGCCGGTCGGGCAGGCTGCTTGAGCGCGGAGAGGTCGATGGCGCCGGGGCGGGAGAAGTTCATGGGCTCATTGTATGAAGCCGCCGGTGAACACAATCGCGAGTGGTCAGTTGCCGTCCATCAGCCGTTGCTGCATGGTGCGGCCGCGCAGACCGGACTGCTGCACGACGCGCTGGATCGTGAGGTCGCGGGCGTCGGGGTCACCGATGAAACGGATGTGCCGAAGCCCCTGTGCCTGCGCCGCCGATTCGAAGATGAAATGGCCGTAGCCGAGGATGCGACCGAGCAGCGGCTTCTCGACCGTGATGTCGAGGATCCTGGTGATCGGCATCGTGGCGATGCGCACCGAGAAGACCCCGGTCGCCCTGAAGACCCGCATGTTCGTGATCACGAAGAGATCCCGGCGTTCGCGCAACGTCAGATAGAGCGCGTGCGCGCCGAGCCCCAGCCCGGCGACGATGAACAGCCAGCCGAGCTCGATCGGGCCGATCACGGCGAGCATCCAGAGCACCAACATGCCGATGCCTTCTGCGATGGGTCGCCAGAACACGATGTTGTGGTGCCGTACGAGGTCGATCACCACCTCGCCCTCATCGGCGAGGAGATGACTGCCGATCTCCTGATCGGGCAGCCGGTCGAGCAGTGCCCGGATCACAGGACGCCTAGTTGACGAGCTCGTTGAAGAAGATGCCGATCTGCCCGAAGGCATCCATGATCGCGCCGAACGCGTCGCTCACGGCGTCGGCGGCTCCGGCCGGGGCCGTCAGCAGGTAATAGATGACAAAGCCGACGACGAGCAGCGCGATGACCTTTTTCAACACCCGACCATTGTCGCCAATCCGTTCCGGCTGGCCGTGCAGGCGCGCCGGACGGGTCAGACGTGCTCCATGAGGGTGTCGGCCGCGGCGAACGGATCGGTAGTGCCCGCCAGGACCTGCTCGGCGAGCGAGTCGAGTCGAGCGTCGCCGGACAGGTCGGCAAATCGGGACTGGATCTCCGCCAGGGCGAGCGCCTCGATCTCACGGCGTAGCCGGGCCAGCCGCCGGCGCGCGAGCTCTCCG
The DNA here is from genome assembly GCF_037719875.1 of Aeromicrobium sp. Classification (GTDB taxonomy): domain Bacteria; phylum Actinomycetota; class Actinomycetes; order Propionibacteriales; family Nocardioidaceae; genus Aeromicrobium. The sequence goes on from NZ_JBBJMJ010000009.1 coordinate 17,862, forward strand.
GAGTCGCTCAGATGTTGGTGATGCGCCGACACCTGCTCGGCCACCTCGTCCACCCCTTCCCCACGGGTCGCGACGGTGAGGATGATGGGCGGCTTCCATCCGCTGTCTGGCCGATCCGTCATCGCGATGACCGATCGCAGCTCCCGCCTGGTCGAGGCGGCGCCGTCCCGATCGGCCTTGTTGACCACGAAGATGTCGCCGATCTCGAGGATGCCGGCCTTGGCGGCCTGGATCCCGTCACCCATGCCCGGCGCAAGCAGCACGAGCGTGGTGTCGGCGAGTCCGGCGATCTCGACCTCGGACTGCCCGACCCCGACGGTCTCGACCAGCACGACATCGCAACCGGCTGCGTCGAGCACCCGCAGCGCCTGAGGCGCTGATGCGGAGAGGCCGCCGAGATGCCCACGACTCGCCATCGACCGGATGTAGACGCCTTGGTCGGTCGCGTGGTCCTGCATACGTACGCGATCGCCCAGAAGCGCTCCACCCGAGAACGGTGACGTGGGGTCGACCGCGAGCACCCCGACGCGCCTGCCCTGGGCTCGAAGCGCCGACACCAGCGCGGAGGTCGACGTCGACTTGCCGACACCCGGCGACCCGGTGATCCCGACGATGTGCGCAGACCCGGTGTGGGGCGTCAGTGCGGCACTGACCTCACGCAGCGACGGCGAGCGGTCCTCGACCAACGAGATCAGCCGCGCCACAGCCCGGGCCTCGCCGGCTCGCGCACGTTCCACGAGCTCGGCGACCGGGACGGCGCGGCTGCCTCGGTTCACCGTGTGGTTGCCGACTCGCCGACTACTTCTTGGGGACGCGGATGATCAGGGCGTCGCCCTGGCCGCCGCCACCGCACAGCGCGGCCGCACCGATCCCGCCACCGCGGCGGCCGAGCTCGAGGGCCAGGTGCAGGACGAGGCGAGCGCCGCTGGCGCCGATGGGGTGACCCACGGCGATCGCGCCACCATTGACGTTGACCTTGTCCTCGGAGACGCCGAGCGCTCGGGTGCTTTCGATACCGACCGCCGCGAAGGCCTCGTTGAGCTCGAACAGGTCGATGTCGCCGACCTCGATTCCTTCCTTGGCAGCGGCGTGGGCGATCGCGTTGGCGGGCTGGAGCTGCAGGCTCGAGTCAGGACCGGCGACAACGCCAGCCGCGCCGATCTCGGCGATCCAGGACAGTCCGAGCTCCTCGGCCTTGGCCTTGCTCATGACGACGACCGCGGCCGCGCCGTCGGAGATCTGGCTGGCCGAGCCAGCCGTGATGGTGCCTTCCTTGTTGAAGGCAGGACGCAGCTTGCCGAGCGACTCGGCGGTCGTGTCGGCCCGCACACCCTCATCCGCGCTGATGACGATCGGATCACCCTTGCGCTGCGGGATCTCGACCGGGACGATCTCCTCGTCGAAGACGCCATTCTTCTGCGCGAGGGCCGCCAGCTGGTGCGAGCGGGCGCTGAACGTGTCCTGCTCCTCGCGGCTGAGCTTGACCCCGTCGGCGTTGATCTGCTCGGTGAGTCCGCCCATCGCCTGATCCGTGAGCGCGTCCCAGAGGCCGTCGTATGCCATGTGGTCGGTCAGCTTGGTGTCGCCGTACTTGGTGCCTTCGCGCGATCCCAGCAGGAGGTGCGGGGCCTGGGTCATGGACTCCTGGCCACCGGCGACGATGATCTCGTGCTCGCCAGCACGGATCAGCTGGTCGGCCAGGGCGATCGCGTTGATGCCGGACAGGCAGACCTTGTTGATGGTGATCGAGGGCGTCGTCAGCGGGATACCGCCCTTGAACGCGGCCTGGCGAGCGGGCACCTGGCCGGCCCCGGCTCCGAGGACCTGTCCCATGATGACGTAGTCGACCTGGTCACCGGCGACTCCCGCCTTCTCGAGCGCTCCCTTGATGGCGAGACCACCCAGATCGGATCCCGAGAGGGACTTGAAGCCACCGAGGAGGCGGCCGATCGGGGTGCGGGCACCGGCGACGATCACGGACTGGGTCATTGAGTTGCTCCTTCGCAAGACATTTCTGCCACTTTACTCAGACGTGACGACCGAGTACCGATCATGTGCGATGGATCACGCCTCGACGACCATCTGCGTGCCATACCCTCGTCTGCATGCCTGAAAGCTCCCTAGTCCCCGGCCACCTGCTCCTTGCGATCGATCATGTCGGCATCGCGGTGCCCGATCTCGACGACGCCCTCGAGTTCTACGCCAACACGTTCGGTCTGCACTCGGTGCACGAGGAGATCAACGAGGAGCAAGGTGTGCGCGAAGCGATGCTCGCGGTCGGCGACTCCGACCAGCGCATCCAGCTCCTCGCCCCGCTCAGCGAAGACTCCACGATCGCCAAGTTCATTGCCCGCAACGGCCAGGGCATCCAGCAGCTCGCCTACCGGGTCGCCGACATCGAGGCGGTGTCGGCGATCCTGCGCGAGCGCGGCGTGCGGCTCCTCTATGACGCACCCAAGCGCGGCACATCTGACAGCCGGGTCAACTTCGTGCACCCCAAGGATGCCGGCGGCGTGTTGGTGGAGCTCGTCGAGCCTGCCGCACACCACTGAGGCGGGCATCACAGCCGGAGCCCGTGGCGGCTCCGGTTAACGATGGGTAACATCGCGGAGACCCCGAACGAAGGACGCCACGTGCAGAACATTCTCGACGCCATCCAGGCCGGCGACACCGCTCCCGAGGACTTCGCGAGCATCCAGCTCCCCGAGACCTACAAAGGCATCACCGTCCACAAGGACGAGGTCGACATGTTCGAGGGCCTCGCCAGCCGCGACAAGGATCCACGCAAGAGCCTCCATCTCGACGATGTGCCGATCCCCGAGCTCGCGCCCGGCGAAGCCCTCGTCGCGGTCATGGCCAGTGCGATCAACTACAACACGGTGTGGACGTCGATCTTCGAGCCCGTCTCGACGTTCAGCTTCCTCGAGCGCTACGGCCGCCTGTCGGAGTACACCAAGCGCCACGACCTGCCCTATCACGTGGTCGGCTCTGACCTCGCCGGCGTCGTCCTGCGCACCGGACCCGGGGTCAACAAGTGGGCGCCGGGCCGCGAGGTCGTCGCACACTGCCTCTCGGTCGAGCTCGAGGCCCCCGATGGTCACAACGACACCATGATGGATCCCGAGCAGCGGATCTGGGGCTTCGAGACCAACTTCGGCGGTCTCGCACAGCTCGCCATCGTCAAGGCCAACCAGCTCATGCCCAAGCCCGACCACCTGACCTGGGAAGAGGCCGCGAGTCCCGGCCTGGTCAACTCCACGGCATACCGCCAGCTCGTCTCGACCAACGGCGCCAACATGAAGCAGGGCGACACGGTCCTGATCTGGGGCGCTTCGGGCGGCCTCGGCTCCTATGCGACACAATTCGCCCTCAATGGTGGCGCGACACCGGTGTGTGTCGTCTCGTCCCCCGAGAAGGCCGCGATCGTCAAGAAGATGGGCGCCGAGCTCGTGATCGACCGCTCCGCGGAGGACTACAAGTTCTGGAAGGACGAGAACACGCAGGACCCCAAGGAGTGGCTGCGGTTCGGCAAGAAGATCCGCGAGCTCACCGGCGGCGACGACCCCGACATCGTGTTCGAGCACCCGGGTCGCGAGACCTTCGGCGCGAGCGTCTTCGTCGCGCGCAAGGGCGGCACGATCGTGACCTGCGCATCGACGTCCGGCTACATGCACCAGTACGACAACCGATACCTCTGGATGAACCTCAAGCGCATCGTCAGCTCTCACTTCGCCAACTACCGCGAGTCGTGGGAGGCCAACAAGCTCATCGACAAGGGCCTGATCCACCCGACCGTCTCGCGGGTCTACTCCCTGGAGGACACGGGGCAGGCCGCGCTCGATGTGCACCACAACCTGCACCAGGGCAAGGTCGGCGTGCTGTGCCTGGCCCCCGAGGAGGGACTGGGCGTCCGGGACGAGGAGAAGCGCGCCCTCCACGTCGACAAGATCAACCGGTTCCGCGGGGTCTGAGGCCCGCGGGCAGCGGGCACCGGCAGGCTCATGATCGGGCCATACCGGTGCCCCATCTCGGCCGGGTAGGGTGGAGACACACCTGACAACCTCCTATCTCCACGAATGGGAACAGCATGTCCGACCAGTCCGGATTGTCCATCTTCGACGCCGCCGAATCAGCTGGCGACGCATCCTTCCCACTGGCCCGACGTGGTGGCTATGACAGCGACGCCGTCGACGCCTGGGTGCGCACGAAGTCCGCGGACTTCCAACGTGCTGTCGAGAGCCTGAAGGCCGCGCAGGGTGAGAACGAGAACCTTCGCGAGATCGTCGACAAGCTCAAGGATCGGGTCGAGGCTGTGGAGAAGCCCACCTACACCGGCCTCGGCAATCACGCCGCCCAGCTCTTGGGACTGGCCGAGCAGGAGGCCGAGGACGTCCGCAGCCGCGCCGTGCGCGAGGCCGACGAGCTTGTCAAAAAGGCCGAGGAAGAGGCCGCCATGGTGCGAGCGGCGGCGAATCACCAGGCCGAGGAGATGCGCGGCCACGCCGTCGTCGAGCTCGAGGAGAAGCGCAAGCAGCTGCTCGAGGACGCTGAGGCCATGCATGCCGAGGCGCTCGCCCATACCGAGGACCTGCGCGCCCACGCAGAGCGCGAGGCCGCGCAGGTCAAGCTCGCCGCCGACCAGGACGCGCAGAACATGCGTCTCGGCGCGACCCGCGAGGTCGAGCAGGCCCGCGCTGCGGCCGACCGCGAGGTCACGGAGGCTCGACGGGTGCTCGCCGTCGAGAAGGAGCGCCTCGCCCGCGAAGCCTCCGAGAACCATGCCTCGGCAACCGACCAGACCGGCAAGCTCGTCAAGGACGCGGAGACGCGCGCCAAGGCGGCCGATGACCGCGCACGCGACATCATGGCGCAGGCCGTCAAGGCCCGCGACGCAGCCAACGCCGATGCTGCCCGACTGCTCGACAACGCCAAGACCGAGGCCACGCAGCTCGTGTCCGGCGCGAGCGCTGAGGCCCAGCACATCCGGGTGAGCGCCACGACCGACGCAGAGCGCCAGACCCGTGTCCTGAGGGCCGAGGTCGAGGAGCTCCAGCGCAAGCGCGAAGGCATCATGGCCCAGATGGGGCAGCTGCGCGACATCGTCTCGACATTCGCCCCCACCGCTGTCCAGGACGTTCCGCCTGCCGAAGACAAGCCCGACGCGCAGGCAGACGGCGAGCCCGAAGCAGGCGCGCAGCCCGTCGAGGCAGCTGAGATCGACTCAGCCGACCTCGATCAGGAAAAAACCAGCTAGTCCGCCGATCGCGGCGCGAACGCCGCCACGGTGCGGTCGCGGTATGCCGATGAGTCGGCTCGCTCCATCGGTCCGTCCCAGCCGTCGGGCAACGGGAGAGCCACGGATGGGGCCAGCCGCTTCGTGATCTCATCGAGCGCCCGCTCGGCGTCGCCGACCCACAGATGCTTGGCGTCGTCGATCGCGATGACCTCCGCGTGCGGGATCGCCGCGAATCGTTCGCCCGCCTCGGTGGGCTGCAAGTAGTCATCGTGCTCGGGAACCAGTGCCGTGACGGACTTGCCGGATCCGGCCCACGCCTCGAGGTGCTCCGGCTTCGAGTAGCGAAGCGGCGGTGACAGCAGCACGATGCCCTCGACGACGGGCTCGAGGCCGTACATCAGGGCCAGGTCCGTGCCGAAGGACCAGCCGACAAGCCATACGTGTGGCAGCTCGGCGAACTCCGCATACTCAACCGCGGCAGCCACGTCGAACCTCTCTGCGACCGCATCGTCGAACGCTCCCCCGCTGGTCCCCTGCACGCTGGAGGTGCCGCGGGTGTTGAAGCGGAGCACCGCGATGCCGGCGAGTGCGGGCAACCGGTAGGAGGCCTTGCGGAAGAGGTGGCTGTCCATCATCCCGCCGTGGGTCGGCAGGGGGTGCAGGCAGATCATCGTCGCAACCGGCTCCCCCGCCGGAGGCAGAGCCAGCTCGCCGACCAGGCTCACCCCGTCCGCGGTCTCCAAGATGATCTGCTCGCGCCGGGCGGGCAGCACGGAGTTGCCGCGGATCTTCTCGGTCATACGTCCCTCAGTCTCTCGAGTCTGCCCATGGAGTCAGTGTTTTCTGGCCCAGCAGGCGGTGTGCCAGTGTCGGCGTTCATCGATCGCTGCCTCGCTCAGCAGTGCCTTCTGAACCGGCCACGCGACCAGGTGTGCGGTGACCGGGCGGATCACCTGAGCACACCCCGGGCAGCGATAGTCCTTGCCCGCACCCGATCCCCGGATCTGCCGGACATACCAAGCGCCATCGGCCTTGGTCACGATCTGCTCGGTATGGGTTCGCAGAGCTGGTCCCGTGCGCTGGGCAACCCTGCGGCGAGGCATGGACCCAGTCTACGGAGTGACGCAGTAGCGCCGGACCCAGCCTTCACGGGCAGCCGATGCCTGGATTGCCTCATCGAAGGTGAGGATCGTGACCTCTGCGGCACCGCCGCGCTGGAACAGCACGACGTCGGTCAACGCCGGCTTCTCCCTGCAGGTGAGTCCGGCCGACTCCTGCTCCGAGATCGCGGCTGCAAGCGCCGTGTCGCTGCTCTTGGTGTCCAGGATCATGGGAGTCGCCTCGCCGTACTGGCTGGCGAAGGACGATATCGCGATGTATCCGACCAAAAGCCCGGTCGTCACCACAGCCACGGCGATGCGCACCAACCGGGCCGCCACCACGACGGGTGCCGTGCTGATCATCGCCACTCCTGTCCACGTGGTCCCCTGGACAGTGCAACGACCCCGACAACCCGGAGTTACCGGCGTCTCAGGAAAAAGAACTCACACCGGATCGGCGTAACTTTTTGCCCCTCAGTACGTGTGGAAGCCCTCGCCGGTCTTGCGGCCCTGCTTCCCCTCGGCCACGAGCCGCTCCAGAGTCGGCGCCGGCGTCCAGCCTGCATGGCCGAATGTCGACACGAGCGTCTGCTGGATCGCGAGGGAGACATCGTTGCCGACGACGTCGAGCAGCTCGAACGGGCCCATCGGCAGCTTGGTCTCCTTCATGGCGTCGTCGATCTCGGTGAGCGAGTCACCGCTGGCCTCGTGCAGCTTGATCGCATCGTTGAGGTAGGGGAAAAGCAGAGCATTGACGATGAATCCGGCGCGGTCGCCGCAGGACACCGGGTGCTTGCCGGTCGAGAGGCACAGCGCGCGTACGGTCTCGGCAACTTCGGGAGTCGTCTCATCGGCGGACACGACCTCGACGAGCTTCATGACCGGCGCGGGGTTGAAGAAATGCATGCCGATGACGTCCTGGGGACGTGACGTGGCCGCCGCGCAGTCGCTGATCGACAGGGACGAGGTCGTGGTGGCCAGGATCGCACCCGGCTTGGTGATGCGATCGAGGTCGCGGAACAGCTCGAGCTTGATGTCGAGATCCTCGGCGATGGCCTCGACGACGATGTCGACTCCGGCAAGGGCTTCGCGCTCGGTCGAGCCGGTCAGTCGGCTCAGCACACTCGCCTTGCCGTCCTCGTCGAGCTTTCCGCGCGAGATCGCCTTGTCCAGGCTCTTGGTGATGCGGGCAACGACGCCGTCGACCTTGTCCTCGGACCGACCGACGTAGACGACGTCATACCCGGACTTGGCGAAGACCTCGACGATGCCCGATGCCATCGTGCCGGTGCCCACGACGCCGACGGTCTCGATCTCGTGGCGGAGCTGGGGTTCGCCGCCCTCGTCCGCGCCGCCCGCCTGCTCGAAGGACGTGCCGTCCGCGGCCATCGTCGTGAGGATGCCGGACGGTTGGTGCAGCTCGTCGCCGGTCTCGGCGAACAACTTCTCCAAGCCCGTCGTGACGGTCCGGGCGCCGAGGGCATCGACGAGTGCGAGCGGGCCGATCGGATAGCCACAGCCGAACCGCATCGAGGCGTCGATGTCGTCACGAGTCGCGTAGCCGCTCTCGTACATCGTTGCAGCGTGATTGAGGTAGGGCAGCAGGAGGGTGCGGGCGATGTCGGCCGCCCGGTCATTTGCGGACAGTCGGTCGACGATTTCCTGCATGGCTACTCCTGAGTAATAAGCGGGTCGTGTCAGACTAACGTGACAGTGCAACGAGCTCCATGGGGAGAACTATGAAACGACGTATGACGATGGTTACAGCCATCGTCGGCCTCGGTCTGGTAGGGCTCAGCGCCTGCACCGGGAGCAACGACAAGCCCGAGGACGCAGACCCGACGACCAGTGCGTCGGCAAGCGGTACGCCGACCACCAACGGCCCCACGCCGTCGGTCGATCCGTCGACCGATGGCGCGATCAAGCTGCGCGGCGACTGGCAGGACACCAAGGCCAAGTGGGTCGTGCACTTCCACGAGGACGGCACGTTCGTCGAGGACTTCGAGGGCGTGGTCGACTTCCGCGTCGGCAAGTACTCCGTCGACGGCGACACGGTCTCGCTGATCGGTGACGACGGCAACACCGACAAGGGCACCGTCAAGGGCGAGACTCTCGTCTTCAAGCTCGGCACCCTGACCAGGATGTAGACGGTTGCGCCTTGTCATCGCGCGCTGCCGAGTGGACTACGCCGGCCGGCTCGCCGCACATCTGCCCCTTGCCACGCGCCTCATCATGGTCAAGAACGACGGCTCGGTGCTGATCCACTCCGACGGCGGGTCATACAAGCCGCTCAACTGGATGAGCCCGCCGTGCACGCTGCGCGAGGGTGTGGCCGACGACGGCGCCGTCGAGTGGACCGTCAACGCGGGCAAGACCGACGACACCCTGCGCATCCGCATCGAGGAGGTCCTGCACGACTCGGCACACGACCTGGGCATCGACCCGGGACTGCAGAAGGACGGCGTGGAGAAGCACCTCCAGGAGCTGCTCGCCGAGCACACCGCAGCACTTGGTGTCGGCATGAGACTGGTGCGCCGGGAGTTCATGACCGCGATCGGCCCGGTCGACCTGCTCTGCAAGGACGGCTCCGACGGCTCGGTGGCCGTCGAGATCAAGCGACGAGGTGACATCGACGGTGTCGAGCAGCTCACACGCTATCTCGAGCTGATGAACCGCGATCCCCGGCTGGCGCCGGTACGCGGCATCTTCGCTGCCCAGGAGATCAAGCCGCAGGCCCGCACCCTGGCGCAGGACCGGGGTATCCGGTGCGTCGTCGTCAACTACGACGAGCTGCGCGGCATCGACGACCCGAGCCTGCGACTGTTCTAGGTGGCTGCTCGGTTCAGAGCAGCGGTACGTCGAAGAAGGTCGTGCCCAGCTGGTCCCATCGATCGACCTCGCAGCCGTTGGCGCGAGAGAACGCCGCGTCGACCTTGTCGCCATCGAAGGTGCCGGTGACCGTCGCCGTCTGGGGACCACCGAACAGCTGGGTGCACGCCTGGTCCTCGCTGACTGGCTCGAACACGTCGGCGCCGGCGCGGTCAAGAGCCTTGCAGGCCTCGGCCGGCTGCGGATGATCGCCACCTGCCGGATCGCACGTCAGCTCGTACGTCTGAGGGTCGGCACCTTCGTCGGTGATCACCGTGATGGTCAGAGACGTCGTCGGGCCGGACGATCCGGTGTCGGCGTCCTTGCCGCATCCTGCCGGGAGCAGCAGGCCGAGCGCGACCAGCGCCGCGGCGAACCTACGCACCGGCGATCGGCGGCGCGGTGGGGTCACGGTCAGCACCCTTGTCCTCGCGGGCGATCCAGTCCTCAATGCGTTCGTAGTCGTCCTTGGAGCGAGTGACGACCGCAAGCAGGTCGCTCATCTTGGCGATCTCCTCGACCTGCTCCTTGATGAACCACTGCATGAACTGATCGGAGGCGTAGTCATTGTTTTCACGCGCAATGCGAGTGAGCTCGTTGATCTCCTGCGTCACCCGCTTCTCCTGGGCAAGTGCAGCCGCGACGGGCTCGATGACGTCCGCAAAGTCGACCCTCGGGGCAGCGAGCGCGGGAATGATCGGGACCTCGTCCGCATCGAGGAGGTACTGCACCATCATCATCGCGTGATCGCGCTCCTCGACGGCCTGCTGATAGAACAGTGCGGCCATCTGGGGCATCGTCAGAGCGTCGTAGTAGGTCGCGATCGCGACATACTGCTGATGCGCGCCGAACTCGAGGCCGAGCTGCTCGTTGAGCTTCGCGACGAATGCTGGTGCTGCCATGTGACCCACTCCTCTTGTCTCGCACTTAGGCGAGGCTCACCTCACGCTGGTACTCTAGTGCTTGTGCCGAAGTCACCCAAGAAGAAGTGCTGCAGCGACAAACCTGCCTGCAAGCGCTGCCCCCTTCGCATGATGAAGGACGGCACCCTTCCCGAGGGTTACACCGTCAAGAAGCGCAAGCTCACCAAGGTCAAGAAGAAGCACAAGACCAAGGACAAGATCGCCGCCTGAGCGGTGCCACGAGCCTAGGGCAAGCCGCCCGGCACCGGCCACGAAGGACTGGCTAGCCAAAGTCGCCTGGCGGCTTCGAGACCGCCGGTCCCGAGCGCGGCCCGGGCCGTACGGTGGAGGCATGAGCGAACTCTCCCAGCAGGCCCAGACCCTTCTCGCGCTGCACACCGACCCGGCACTCCTCAAGGTCGTCAACGTCTGGGATGCGATCAGCGCCCGCGTGGTGTCCGAGGTCGAGGGCGTGACCGCGCTGGCGACCGCAAGCCACTCGATCGCGGCGGCATATGGCTACGCCGACGGGGAAAACATCCCGGTCGAGCTCATGATCGAGGCGGCCGGCGGCATCGTCGCCGCGACCGACCTGCCGGTCACCGCAGACCTCGAGGCCGGCTACGGCAACCCGCGCGAGACCACGCTCAGGGCGATCGGGGTCGGCGTCGTCGGCGCCAACCTGGAGGACCAGATGGCGCCGATCGCCGAAGCGGTCGCTGCGGTCGAGGCCGTGCTCGACGCTGGTCGGCAAGAAGGAGTCGAGTTCGTGCTCAATGCGCGTACTGATGCATTCCTCAAGGCTGGCGACAAGCCGCACGCCGAGGTGCTGGCCGATGCCATCGAGCGTGGCCGGGCCTACCTCGCTGCCGGCGCTCCCGTCGTGTTCGTGCCCGGCAAGGTCACAGAAGATGACATCAAGGCGTTCGTGGACGCGTGGGGGCCCCAGAAGCTGACCCTCATCGGCGCGCCCGGCTCGGTGCCGCTGGCCCGTATGGAGGAGCTCGGCGTGGCGCGGGTGTCATACGGCCCGTTCAGTCAGTCCGTGGCGCTCATGGCGCTGCAGGACCTGACCGCCGACATCGTCGCCGGCGGCGGCCTGCCCGCGGATTTCCGCGTCCTCAACTGACCGCGGTTTACCACGGTCCCTACGAAAAGGTCGTCCGCCCTAGGCAAATTTCCCCCGGGCGGACGCAACTTGCCTAGGGACCGTGGTAAACCGTCGGGGGGGTAGGTGAGGCCGTTGGCCTTGCGGATCTCATCGACGATGCGGTCCATGATCGGGGTCATGCCAAAGTCCTTCGGGGTGAAGACCGCGGCGACGCCGGCGGCTTCCATCTTGCGGGCGTCGGACTCGGGGATGATGCCGCCGACGATCAGCGGTACGTCACCGATGCCGGCCTCTGCCATGGCTTTCTGGACACCGGGGACGAGCTCCATGTGCGATCCGGAGAGGATCGACAGCCCGACGCAGTGCACGTCCTCGGCCACCGCGGCGGCGACGATCTGCGCCGGCGTCAGCCGGATACCCTGATAGATGACCTCGAACCCCGCGTCCCGCGCGCGTACGGCGATCTGCTCGGCTCCGTTGGAGTGACCATCGAGGCCGGGCTTGCCGACCAGGAAGCGCAATCGCGTGCCAAGCTCATCACCGGTCTGGCGCACCTTCTCGCGCACGGCGGTCAGCTCCGCGCCGGCCTCGGCAACGCTGCCGACACCGCTGACACCGGTCGGTGCGCGATACTCGCCGAACACCTCACGCAGCGCTCCGGCCCACTCGCCGACCGTCGCCCCGGCGCGTACGGCCGCGAGTGTCGCCTCCATCAGGTTTGCCTCGGTCTTGGCCTCCCGCCGCAACCGATCGAGCGCCTCGTCGACGGCTCCCTGGTCACGCCCATCGCGCCACGCACTGACGTCGGCGATCGCGTTGGCCTCGGCTTCGGGGTCGGCGGTCATGATCGCCGCATCCAGGTCCTCGGTCAGCGGAGACGGCTCGGTCTCGATGTAGGAGTTGACGCCGACGACCTTCATCTCACCGGCCTCGATGCGCGCTCGGCGCTCGGAGTGGGACCCGACCAAGGCCTGCTTCATGTAGCCGGACTCGACGGCCGCAACAGCTCCGCCCATGGCCTGGACCCGGTCGATCTCGGCCTTGGCGCCCTCGATCAGCTCGCTGACCTTGGCCTCGATCACGACCGAACCCTCGAAGATGTCGTCGTACTCCAACAGGTCCGACTCGAATGCCAGCACCTGCTGGAGCCGCAGCGACCACTGCTGGTCCCACGGGCGCGGCAGGCCCAGGGCCTCGTTCCAGGCTGGGAGCTGGACCGCGCGGGCACGTGCGTCCTTGCTGAGCGTGACACCGAGCATCTCGAGCACGATGCGCTGGACGTTGTTCTCGGGCTGCGCCTCGGTCAGGCCGAGGGAGTTGACCTGAACGCCATAGCGGAAGCGGCGCATCTTGGGATTCTCGACGCCGTAGCGCTCGCGGGTGATCTCGTCCCAGAGACGGCCGAAGGCACGCATCTTGCACATCTCCTCGACGAACCGCACCCCTGCGTTGACGAAGAACGAGATCCGCCCGACGACCTCTTCGAACTCATCGGCCGGCACCTGACCCGAGTCGCGCACCGCGTCGAGGACGGCGATCGCGGTCGTGAGTGCGTAGGCAAGCTCCTGCGTCGGCGTCGCTCCGGCCTCCTGCAGGTGATAGCTGCAGATGTTGAGCGGATTCCACTTCGGGATCGTGCTGACGGTGTACGCGATCATGTCCGTCGTGAGACGAAGTGAAGGCGCTGGTCCGAAGACGTAGGTGCCGCGGGACAGATACTCCTTGATGATGTCGTTCTGGGTCGTGCCCGACAGCTGCGCGGGGTCAACGCCCTGCTCTTCGGCGGCGACCTGATACATCGCGAGCAGCCACATCGCGGTGGCATTGATCGTCATCGAGGTGTTCATGGTGTCGAGGGGGATGTCGTCGAACAGCTGCCGCATCGCGCCGAGGTGCGGGATCGGGACACCGACCTTGCCGACCTCGCCGCGGCTCAGCTCGTGATCCGGGTCATAACCGGTCTGGGTCGGCAGGTCGAAGGCCACCGACAGGCCGGTCTGGCCCTTCGACAGATTGCGGCGATAGAGCGCATTGGACTCAGCCGCCGAGCTGTGCCCGGCGTACGTGCGCATCACCCAGGGCTTGTCCGGCACAGTCTTGGGATCGTCAGGCACAGTCTTGTCAGGCATGGGGGTCAGGTTACCTCTCCGTAACCTCGACGGTCACGGCTTGTCGAGGCGTTCCTGCTCACACTCGTAGACTCTGGTCATGGTCAATCTGACGCGGATATACACCCGGACCGGCGACGACGGCACCACCAACCTCGGCGACATGAGCAAGACGAGCAAGCTCGACCTGCGGCTCGGCGCCTACGCCGATGTCGATGAGGCCAACAGCCACATCGGCTTCGCGATCTCACTCAGCGGGCTCGATGACGATGTCGTCGCCGTGCTGACCCATGTGCAGAACGACCTCTTCGACGTCGGCGCAGACCTGTCATGCCCCGTCGTGGAGGACCCGCAATTCCCCCCGCTGCGTGTCGAGCCGGACTACATCGATCGGCTCGAAGGCTGGTGCGACCACTACAACGAGCAGCTGCCCAAGCTGCGGTCGTTCATCCTGCGCGGTGGTACGCCGTCGGCCGCCGCGGTGCACATCGCCTGCACTGTCACGCGGCGCGCTGAGCGCTCAGCGTGGGCAGCGCTCGAGGAGCACGGCGAGACCATGAACGTGCTGACCGCCAAATATCTCAACCGGCTCAGCGACCTGCTGTTCATCCTCGGACGCCACGCCAACCGCAAGGACGGCGACGTCCTCTGGGTTCCGGGCGGTGAACGCTGACGCGCAGTCGGGCACCGCTCTTCGAGCTGATCGGCATATGCGGCTGATCAGCTCGAAGAGCGGTGTGGTCGACGAGCTGGGAAGTCAGTCCCAGTCGATCGCGTTGGTCGCGGCGCCCGTGGGCGCCGGCTGGGGGGCATCCCAATCGATGCCCTTGACGATCTTGTGCTCCTGACGAGGCGCGGCCGATGCGGCCGGCGCGAGGCCGACTGCTGCAATGACCGACACAGATGCTGCGGCGATAAGACGCTTGAACACGATGATGTACCTGCTCCCTGATAACAACAGGAGGTCCTCCCCCCCTCCCTGATTGTCTCCCGCAGCACCGAGACCGTCAATCACCTCGAACCCGATCGTGTCGTTCAGAGGACGTTGTTGACCCGCTGTCCGGGCGGGGAGGACTCGAGCCACGACAGCAACCCGGTCAAGGCGTTGGCGCTCATCGCGAACTGGCGTATACCGGCCGCATTCTCGGTGGCGACGATGACGTGTCCGGCATGGATCGCGTGCACCTCATGCCCGACCGGCTCCCGACGACGGTCGATGCGCACGTCACCCCGAGTGAAGCGATGGGTGGGCCGCATGGAGAACGAGAACGCGCGGAACCACTCGAGCTCGGTGTCGCGGTAGACCGCCAGCCCCAGCATCCAGCCCTTTGCCTGAGCCTCGGCATGGCGATTGACGCTCATCTCGAACGTGCCGCCCGACCGGGCCAGGACTCGCCGCCGGACCAGCAGCCCGACGACCAGCAGCACCGACAGGCCGAGGATGACCGCAAGGGAGTCTACGAACCACAACCACACTGGCATCGTGACCTCCCTCCGTGCGTCAGGACGCCTTGTCGATGAGGCGCAACTTGGCCTCGGCGCGCAGAACTGCGTCCTGATCGTCATCGGACTGGGCGGCCTCGAGCTCGGCGAGAGCCTCGCCCGCATCGACCTCAGAGGCGAGGAAGGCGTCCTCGCTCAGGATCGACACATGGTTGTCGGAGACCGAGAGGAATCCCTCGGCGACCGCAGCGCGTACGACCTCACCGTCGACGGGCTTGATCTCCACGACCCCCGGCACGAGCAACGACAGCAACGGCGCGTGACCGGCCAGGACGCCGAGGTCGCCTGTGACCGTGCGGGCGGTCACCTGGCTCGCCTGACCCGACCACACCACGCGGTCGGCGGCGACGAGCTCGATCTGCAACGGGTCGGCCATCAGAGGCTCTTCTGGATTTCTTCCCACTTCTTGTCGACGTCTTCAAGACCGCCGCACATGAAGAAGGCCTGCTCAGCCACGTGGTCGTAGTCACCGTCACAGATCTTGCTGAAGCCGTCGATCGTCTCGTCGATGGAGACGGTCGAGCCCTCGATGCCGGTGAACTGCTTGGCCACGTAGGTGTTCTGGGACAGGAAGCGCTGAATGCGACGCGCACGGGACACGAGCGTCTTGTCCTCTTCGCTGAGCTCGTCGACACCGAGGATCGCGATGATGTCCTGGAGCTCCTTGTTGCGCTGCAGGATGCTCTTGACCCGGTTTGCCGTCCGGTAGTGATCGTCGGCGATGTAACGCGGGTCGAGGATGCGTGACGTCGAGGTCAGCGGGTCCACGGCCGGGTAGATGCCCATCGACGCGATCTCACGGTTGAGCTCGGTCGTCGCGTCGAGGTGCGCGAACGTCGTGGCCGGGGCCGGGTCGGTGTAGTCATCTGCGGGGACATAGATGGCCTGCAGCGACGTGATCGAGTGGCCGCGAGTCGACGTGATGCGCTCCTGCAGCACGCCCATCTCGTCAGCCAGTGTCGGCTGGTAGCCCACCGCGGACGGCATACGGCCGAGCAGTGTGGAGACCTCGGAACCGGCCTGCGTGAAGCGGAAGATGTTGTCGATGAACAGGAGCACGTCCTGGTTCTGGACATCGCGGAAGTACTCGGCCATCGTCAAGGCCGACAGCGCGACGCGAAGACGCGCGCCCGGCGGCTCATCCATCTGGCCGAACACCAGAGCGGTCTGGCCGAGGACGCCGGCCTCTTCCATCTCGGCGATCAGGTCGTTGCCCTCACGGGTACGCTCGCCGACTCCGGCGAACACCGACACACCGCCGTGGTCGCGCGCGACACGGGCGATCATCTCCTGGATCAGCACGGTCTTGCCGACACCGGCGCCGCCGAACAGGCCAATCTTGCCGCCCAGCACGTAGGGAGTCAGGAGGTCGATGACCTTGATACCGGTCTGGAACATCTCGGTCTTGGACTCGAGCTGGTCGAATGCGGGGGCCTTGGCGTGGATGCCACGGCGCTCCGCGACCTCCCACTTCTCGCCCTCCTTGAGGTTCATGACGTCGCCCGTGGTGTTGAACACCTTGCCGAGCGTCTGGTCACCCACGGGGACCGAGATGGGTCCGCCGGTGTTGGTGACCGTCGCACCGCGGACGATGCCGTCGGTGGGGCGCAGGCTGATCGCGCGGACCAGGCCGTCACCGATGTGCAGGGCGACCTCGAGCGTCAGCGTCTCGGTCTCACCGTCGATCGTGGTGTCGACCTTGAGCGCGTTGTACATCTCGGGGATGGCATCGCTGGGGAACTCGATGTCGAGCACCGGGCCGATGACGCGAGCGACCCGGCCGGTGGCCAGCTTCTCGGCGCTGTCGGAGGTGTTGTCGGAGGCCTGATCTGCGGCCTTGTCGTCAACCTTGTCGTCGGCCTTGTTGGCTGCGGTCTTCTTGGCGGTAGGCATCTCTCTCACTCACTCCCAGCGGTGGCGTCGGCCAGCGCGTTGGCGCCGCCCACGATCTCGCTGATTTCCTGGGTAATACCCGCCTGGCGGGCCTGGTTGGCGGTCCGTGTGTACTTCTGGATCAGATCTTCGGCGTTGTCCGTCGCGGACTTCATGGCCTTCTGGCGGGCTGCAAGCTCCGAGGCGGACGCCTGCAGCAAACAGTAGTAGATGCGGCTGTGGATGTACTTGGGCAGCAAGGCGTCGAGCACGTCGTGCGCCGAGGGCTCGAACTCGTACAGCGGCAGCACCTCATGATCCTCCGGCGCCTCCGTGCCCTCGATGACCTCCAGCGGCAGCAGTCGGATGACGTCAGGCTCCTGCGACAGCATCGACTTGAACCGGGTGAACACCACGTGCAGCTCATCAACGGCGTGCTCAGGGTTGACGTCTTCATCGTCGTCGTCATCACCGATGTTGAAGGCCTTGACGAGGACGTTGCCGATCTCGCGGGCGTCGGCATACTCAGGCTTGTCCGAGAAGCCGGTCCACGACTCGATGAACTCGCGCTGACGGAAGTTGTAGTAGGCCTCCGCCTTGCGTCCGGCGAGGTAGAGGTCGACCTCCTTGCCGTCGCCGTGAAGCTTCTCCACGAGTCGCTCCGCCTCCTTCATGACCGAGGCGGAGTAGGCCCCGGCCAGACCGCGGTCGCTCGCAATGACCAGCACCGCCGCCCGCTTGGGATCTTCCTTCTCGGTCGTCAACGGGTGGTCGACGTTGGAGAAGGTCGCGACGGCCGACACGGCGCGCGTGAGCTCACGGGCGTACGGCGCTGCCGCCGCGGCTCGCTGCTGCGCCTTGATGATGCGCGACGCAGCGATCAGCTCCATGGCGCGCGTGATCTTCTTGATCCCCTGCGTGGATCTGATCTTCGCGCGTAGCTCGCGTACCGATGCTGCCATCGTCAGCCCCGCTTCTGCTTGACGATCTGCTCCTGCTCGACGTCCTCGTCGGCCAGAGCCTCGTGCTCCTCGTGGCCGGCCTTGACGTTGACCTGGCTGCCGTCGCCGGTCTCGAACTGCTCGACGAACGACTCATAGGCACCCTCGAGCGCCTGCTCGTTGTCATCCTCGAACTTCCCGGACTCGCGGATGGCCGACAGGATGCCCTCGTGCGAACGCTTGAGATAGTCCAGGAACTCGGACTCGAAGCGGCTGATGTCCTCGACCGGCACCGGGTCGAGCTTGCCCGTCGTCGCGGCCCAGATCGACACGACCTGGTGCTCGACCGGGAACGGTGCGTACTGGCCCTGCTTGAACAGCTCCATGATGCGCTGACCGCGTGCGAGCTGCTGCTTGGACGCTGCGTCGAGGTCCGAGGCGAACATCGCGAACGCCTCCATCGCGCGATACTGCGCGAGCTCGACCTTGAGCGAACCGGTGACGGCCTTCATCGACTTCTGCATCGCCGCGCCACCGACGCGTGACACCGAGATGCCGACGTCGACCGCGGGACGCTGGTTGGCGTTGAACAGGTCGGACTGCAAGAAGATCTGACCGTCCGTGATCGAGATGACGTTGGTCGGGATGTATGCCGACACGTCGTTGGCCTTGGTCTCGATGATCGGCAGGCCCGTCATCGAGCCGGCGCCGAGGTCGTCGCTCAGCTTGGCGCAACGCTCGAGCAACCGCGAGTGCAGGTAGAACACGTCGCCCGGGTATGCCTCGCGGCCCGGCGGGCGGCGGAGCAGCAGTGACACGGCGCGATAGGCCTCGGCCTGCTTGGACAGGTCGTCAAAGATGATCAGCACGTGCTTGCCGGCGTACATCCACTCCTGGCCGATGGCCGAGCCGGTGTAGGGCGCGAGGTACTTGAAGCCCGCCGAGTCCGATGCCGGAGCAGCCACGATCGTGGTGTACTCCAGCGCACCGGCCTCTTCGAGCGCGCCGCGCACAGCGGCGATCGTCGAGCCCTTCTGGCCGATCGCGACATAGATGCAGCGGACCTGCTTGTCCGGATCGCCCGAGTCCCAGAAGTCCTTCTGGTTGATGATCGTGTCGATCGCGATCGCGGTCTTGCCGGTCTGGCGGTCACCGATGATCAGCTGGCGCTGGCCGCGGCCGATCGGGGTGAGCGAGTCGATCGACTTGAGGCCGGTCATGAGGGGCTCGTGCACGCTCTTGCGCTGCATGACGTTGGGGGCCTGGAGCTCGAGCGCGCGACGCTTGTCGGTCTTGATCTCGCCGAGTCCGTCGATCGGGGCGCCGAGCGGATCGACCACGCGACCGAGGTAGGCGTCACCCACGGGGACCGAGAGGACCTCGCCCGTACGGCGAACCTGCTGGCCCTCTTCGATGCCGGAGAACTCACCGAGGATGACGACGCCGATCTCGCGGACGTCGAGGTTGAGCGCGAGGCCGAGCGTGCCGTCCTCGAACTCGAGGAGCTCGTTTGCCATTGCCGAGGGGAGACCCTCGACGCGCGCGATGCCGTCACCAGCCTCGGCGACGATGCCGACCTCTTCGGTCGCAGCGGCGCTCGGCTTGTAGTCGGCCACGAACTTCTGCAATGCGTCGCGGATCTCGTCCGGACGGATCGTGAGTTCCGCCATAATGTGCCTGCCTTCTTGGATGTGAAAAAGTGCGGTCGGTGAGAGTGGTTCTAGCCTGCAAGACGCCGGCGGGCGACTTCGAGACGAGTGGACATGGAGCCGTCGACGACCTCGTCACCGACGGAGACGGTGATGCCTCCGACGATCGAGGGATCAACGACGATGTTGAGATGGACGTCCCGTCCGTACTTGCCGGCAAGCGCCTTGGCCAGCCGGGTCTTCTCGGCTGCGCTGAGCTCGTAGGCGACCCGCACCTCGGCCAGCAACCGGCTGCGGCGAGCAGCGGCGGTGTCACCGAACGAGGACAGGACCTTCTCGAATGAGCCGGTGCGTGCCGCGGCGGCCTGGTTGGCGAGCGCCAGCGTGGCCGGCGACACCTTGCCGTCGAGCAAGGAGGCCAGCAGGCCGGCCTTGGCATCAGCGGGGATCGCTCGGTCGGACACGACTCGGCGCAGCTCGGCGTCCGAGCGCACGAGACGCTCGATCTCGAACAGCTCGGTCTCGAGAGCGTCGAGCTTGCCGGCAGCATCGGCCGCGGCGACCTCGGCGGCCACTCCCGCAGTCTCGAGTCCGTCGGTCAGGTCACGCATCGAGGCCCAGCGCCCGCTGACGGCGGTGCTGAGCACCTTCAGCGTGTCCTTGCCGACCTTCTGGCCGAAGACCTGCTCCGCCAGTCCCACCTTGGCCGAGGCCTCGGTGGACGGGTCGGTCAGCACCCTGCGCAGGGCCGGAGCACTGTCCAGTGTCGACACGACACCGAACAGCTCGGTCCCGAGGTCGCTGGACGAGCGCTTCGCCGCATCGACTGCGGCGAGTACGTCGGCCAGGGACTTCGCTGAAATGCCTCGCATCAGTTGGCCGACTCCTCGAGCTCGGCGATGAAGCGCTCGACCGTGCGCTTCTGGCGCGCATCGTCATCGAGGGCCTCGCCCACGATGCGACCCGCCAGCTGCGTCGCCATCGAGCCGACCTCGCCCTTGAGCTGGGCGAGGACCTGAGAACGCTCGGCCTCGACCTGCGCATGCGCCGTCGAGGTGATGCGCTCCGCCTCGGCCTGCGCCTGGGCGCGGAGCTCGGCGATGATCTGTGCGCCCTGCTCCTTGGCTTCCTCACGGATCGCCGCGGCCTCACTGCGAGCCCCGGCGAGCTGCTCGGTGTACTTGTCGAGCGCCTCCTTGGCTTCCTTCTGGGCAGCCTGTGCTTCCTCGATGCCGCCCTCGATCGCGGCTGTGCGATCGGCGTAGGCCTTTTCGAACATCGGCACGACGATCTTCCAGATCAACAGGAAGAGCAGAGCGAAGAAGACCAAGCCGATGATGATCTCCGCCGTGTGCGGAATCAGAGGATTGAGCTCCTCTGTCTCCTCGGCCGCCGCGAGACGTGTCGTGATCATAGGTGCGCCTTCTGTCGAGAGATCGGAATCAGGTGTTGGTCGACTTGAGGACGAACGCCAGGGCGAGCCCGATGATGAAGAACTGCTCCGCGAGAACGAAGCCAAGGATCGCGATCTGGCGCAACTTGGCCTCAGCCTCGGGCTGACGCGCGACACCGGTGACGAACGCGGCGAAAATCAAGCCAACGCCGATACCGGGGCCGATCGCGGCGAGGCCGAGACCGACCATGTTCAGTGTGCCGATGGACTCCACGGCATTTCCTTTCGTTGTGACGCTCAGGTGAGCATCGCTATTGGGGCGGTGCGTATGAAGTTGTGGGCTGGGGACTCAGTGCTCGTCGGCGATCGCTTCGCTGATGTACATCGAGGTGAGGAGGGTGAAGACGTACGCCTGGAGGAACATCACGAGTATTTCCAGGAAGCTGATGGCAATGGCCAGGACTACTGAGAAGACGCCTGCGACCTTGTTGAGGAGCGGGTCGGAGTGCAGCAGGAGGTATTCGCCACCGAGGGCGAACAAGATCACGAGCAGGTGGCCGGCGAACATCGTCGCGAACAGACGAAGCGTCAGTGTGATGGGTCGCAGGATGATGTTGGACAGGAATTCCAGTGGCACCAGCAGTGGCAGGATCCACCAGTCCATGCCGGGCGGCACCGTTTCATGCTTCAGGTAGCCGAAGAAGCCCTTCTTGGCGATGCCCGCGCCGTTGTAGACCAGCCAGGCCAAGACCGCGATCCCCAAGGGATAACCGATGTGCGACATCGACGGGAACTGGACCGCCGGGATGATCCCATAGAAGTTGTTGACCAGCACGAAGAGAAACAGAGAGAACAGGAAGGGGACGAACTTCTTGAAGTCCTGCGACCCGATGTTCTCCCGTGCGATGCCGTTGCGGACGAAGCCGTAGACGAGCTCCCCCGCGAACTGCATGCGCCCCGGCACCACGGCAGCGGGACGAGCCATCGAATAGAACAGCCCGACGATGAGAAGAGTCGACAACGCGACTAGAAGCATCGGCTTCGTGACGCCGAGCTCGCCGATGTGGAAGATCGCCGGAAGATCGAAATCGGCGGGACCAGGGCTGGGCGGCTCCGCCGAAGCGGCGAACGTGGTCAAGGCGAGTGTCACTCGGTCACCTTCGGGTCATGGCGTGGTCGCCCGCGACTTTCGTCGATCAGGCATACGGCCAGCGTCATTGTCGGCGATTCCTACGGCCCGGAGGCTCCGGAGGATGTTCGCTGCTCCAGAGGTTATCAGGGGAACCTCAGTCGCTGTCACCCAGGTCATAGGTGGGCACACGCTCACGACGGAACGCCCGGATTTGCAGCAGCGTCCAAGAGAGCGACGCTGCGATGGCGGCAATGCCGAACCAGGCCGAGTCGACGTGCGTGGCCACTCCCCCGACGTCGAAAAGGAGCACAAGGACGATCAGCATCGCGACGGCCTTGGTCGTGAAGAAGGCCAGGGCGACCGGAAGCGACAGTGCCGCGCTGGCCTTGACGAGAGGGCTGAGGACGACGGGAGTCGAGCCGAGGAACAAGATGACCACCAAGCCGCCTATGACCGCCCCGATCACGCCGTCCCCGCCCGTGGCGATGCCCGCCGCAGCGGCGATGACGGCGGTGATCGCCAGCACGGGCAGGAGAACAGGACGCAGCGCACTCATGCCGGTCCCAGGATGATTCGCTCGTTCTTCATGACCAGACCTTCTCTTCGAGCTTGGGCAGCAGGAACACCGCTGCGATGGTGATGACCGTCAGGGCGCCGAAGCCCACGATCGACTGCCAGCCGCTGAACAGGCTGATGACGACACTGCCGAATGCAACGAGTGCCGCGAAGGCATACATCAGCAGGACGGCGCGGCGGTGCGAATGACCGATCTCGAGCAGCCGGTGGTGAATGTGCATCTTGTCCGGGCTGAACGGCGAACGGCCGGCCCGGGTGCGTCGCACGACCGCCAGCGCGAGGTCGACGAACGGCACCAGCAGGATCGCGAACGGCAAGATCAACGGGAGCAACGCCGGGAGGAAGCTGTTCTGCGCTCCCCCGATGCCTTCGGAGATGCTGGTCGCCGGGAACTGGCCGGTCAGGCTGATCGACGAGCAGGCCAATACGAAGCCGATCAGCATCGACCCGGAATCGCCGATGAACATGCGCGCCGGGAAAAAGTTGTGCGGCAGGATGCCGATGCAGGCCCCCGCGAGAGCCGCGGTCAGCAGTGCGGCCGCGATGGCACGCGTCTCACCGTTCTCGACCGCGAGCACGAATGCGTAGGCGAAGAAGGCCACCGCACCGATCGCGACCATGCCGGCCGCGAGCCCGTCGAGCCCGTCGACGAAGTTGACCGCGTTGGCCGTGCCGACGATCAGCACGACCGTGAAGATCATGGCCTGGACCTGGTCGAGGCCGATGTAGTTGCCGTAGAGCGGGAGGTAGACGAACTGCACGCCCTGGGCGACCACGATGATGCCGGCCAGCACCTGCCCCGCAAACTTGCTCAAGGCGTCTAGCTCATAGAGGTCGTCGACGACGCCGACCAGGCAGATGACCGCGCCACCGAGGATGACTGCCCGGGCGTCCTTGAACACCCCGTCATCGGCCATCGAGAGGAACGGCAGGTTGGTCGCGACGAGGTAGGCGGCGATCAGCCCGCCCAGCATCGCGGGCCCGCCGAAGTAGGGCGTCGGGATGGCGTGGACGTCGCGGTCGCGCACGCGTGCAACGGCTCCGAAGCGGTAGGCCAGCATGCGGGCGATCGACGCGAGCAGATAGGTCACGCCCAGGGCGATGCCGAACACGACCAGGTATTCCCTCATGCCGCCACCTCCACCAAAGACCCACGATACGGAGGTGACGGCCTGAGCCCTGCCTCATGATTCGTTCGCTGACGCTCACTCATGGGCATTAGTCGGCGTCCTCGGGAGGTTCGATCGTGTTGTTGTAGGCGTGCAGCTGCTCGATCGAGATCGACCCGGCCCGCAGGACACGAGGTGTCGAGCCGGTCGCATCGAGGATCGTGGATGGAAGGCCCGACGTGCTGGGGCCGCCGTCGAGGTAGACCGCGACCCGGCCGCCCAGCATGTCCTCGGCGTCGTCGACGGTCAGCGCTGCCGGATCACCCGTGGTGTTGGCACTGCTGACCGCGAGCGGCCCGGTCTGCTTGAGCAGCGCCAGCGCGCGCCGGTCGTCGGGCATACGGACTGCGACGGTGTTGTGCGTCTCGCCCAGATCCCACGTCAGCGAGGGCTGCTGGCTGCAGATCACGGTGAGCGGCCCTGGCCAGAATGCCTCGACGGTCGAGCGGAGCCACGCCGGTATGTCGATTGCCAGCGCATCGAGCGTCGTCGGGGCCCCGACGAGCACCGGCGGCGGCATGTGCCGCCCGCGCCCCTTGGCATTGAGGAGATTCTGCACGGCCTTGGGACTGAACGCATCGGCGGCGATGCCATAGACCGTGTCGGTGGGGAGGACGACGAGCTTGCCCTCCTCGAGGGCCGCCTGGGCGGCGAGGAGACCACGGTCGAACTCCTCGTCCACGCTGCAGTCGAACTTCACCCGGTCATCCTAGGAGGTCGTGGCACGAGGTCAGAACCAGCTGACCTCGTGGAGCAGGAATGCGATCGCGAGGAACTGGATCATCCGGCCCACGAACACCATCGTGAGGAACAGCCATTGGGGCTGCCGCGATGCACCCGCCACGATCGTCACGATGGCAAGCGGCGGGATCCCTACGAGCGATGACACGAACGCCGTGAGGGCTCCTGCGTAGGGCCGGTCGAGCAGCCCGAGCAGCCAGTCGCTGATCCTGCGGATCCAGGCGAAGAAGGCGTTGCGGGGCGGTTTGCGCTCGGCCGAGCGGATCTTGCGGCTGCCCTTGCGGGCGAGCTGGAAGACGAATGCCTTGCCGATCGTGGTCGCGATGACGAGGGACACGATGATCAGGACCACGCTGAGCTGGCTGTCGACCTTGAGCCCGATCGCGACCACGTAGGCCTCGGCGTTGATGAAGATCGGCAGCAGCGCCGAGCCGATGCCCCAGGCGAACGCACCCAGCAGCTGAAGAATCAGGTCGCCGCCCATAAGATCACACACCCTATCCGCGAGGACAGGGTGTCAACGCACCACCTCGACCGGCTGGTCAGCCTTTTGCGGAAGGGATGCGCACGGCCGAGCTCAAGGCCAGTGCCGCGCTCAAGTCGCCCTTGACCCTCAGTGACCCCTTCATGAAGGCGATCGTCGGATTGAGGTTGCCGGTCGCGAGCTTGAGGAACTCCGCGCCACCCAGGGCGATCGTGACCGATCGCCGCCCCTCTCCGGCGGGCGTCACGGTGCATGCACCGCGGTCGATCTCGACGAGGTAGCGATCGTCCTCGGCAGGGCCGCCACCGATCTTGAAGCACGCCGCCACCCGCAGCTTGGCCGAGCGCTTCTCGTCGAGGTATTCGGGGAACCGGCGAAAGATCTCCCCGAGGACGACCGGACGGAAACCGCCACTCATGATCTCTCGCAGGTGTGCGTCCTTGGTACGCGAGATGACACCGGCCACCTCCACAGCGTCGAGGGCCGTCGGATCGACCGCAACGCCTTGGCTGCCCGGCACCCGGAAGACACCACCCACCTGGATGGCGAGAGCCTCATCGCCGACCACTCGGATGTCGCCGGCCAGCACAAGCAGGGCGGCGCTCGCGGTTCCCGACAGCAATCGCAGGAACGTGATCGCGTCCGTCGTGATCGTCAGGTCGGGCTCGTCAGGACCCGATGGATCGACAGCGACCGAACCGTCCGCGAACGCCGCGTCATATGACCCGTCGAGACCCTTGCCGCGCCTGACCACGAAGCGCACGATGCCGGAGACCTCGGCCAGCCGCTCGGGGACCGCGAACTCGGCGAACCGGCCGAATCCTGCGTCAAGCGCCGCCTCCCGGATCGGGTCCTGATCGATCAGGGCGCGCAGCTCACGGTCGGGTGTCTCGGCGATCAGGCGGGCAATCTCCTCGGCATCGACACCCGCGAATCGCTCGGCCAGCTCCTCGGGTTCGATACCGTCCAACCATGCGTGAAGATCGCTCATCGCCGCCTCCTAGATTCCTACCGTCAGGTAGGATCGGCATCACCGTAGTGACTGGAGTCGCTCGTGTCAACGAACGGAGAACGCGATGACCGCTCGCGCAGCGGAGTCCCCGGCCGGCAGCCGAGCGGCCCATCTCGGCCCCGAGCTCCGGCGGCCTCTCGTCCTCGACGCGGCCCGCGCGGTGTGGATCGAGCGCGGTTACCGCGGCACGACGATGGCACTCATCGCCGCTGAGGCGAAGGTCAGCAAGCCCGTCCTGTATGCCTGCTATGCCGACAAGCACGAGGTCCTCCAAGCGCTGCTCGACCGTGAGGAGAAGCTCCTCATCGCTGCGGCGCAGAGCGCCCTGCCCGACGAGCTCGACGTCGGTGATGTCGAGCTCATGATGACGTCCGCATACGAGGCGTTCTTCACCGCCGCGGTCGACAATCCCGCGTCGTGGCTGGTCGTGTTCGAGGCGCAGCAGCTCATCAACGACGAGATCGCCGAGCGGATCCGCCGCGGTCGCACCCTGGTCGGCAACCAGGTGACGTTCCTCGTCTCGCACTACTTTGCCTCGGTGTCACAGCCTCTTGACGATCGCGAGGCGCAGATGATCGCGGAGAGCCTGCTCGCGCTCGCCGAGACGCACGCTGCGCGGCTGCTACGCCACGGCGACGGCGACAATTGGACGATCACCGAGCTGGCGGCGTCGGTCACCCGGTTCGTGCTGCGCAGCTGGCCGATCAGCGAGGCTTGACCGCGGTCACGTAGCGGGGGCGCTGCGCAAGATCCTGGTGGTCGCGCACGGCGGCCCACCTGTCGCTGAAGACCGCAGGGGCGGACTCGCCCTGCACGTCGGCGTGCTCCGCGCCGACGACTCCCCCCGGCTTCAGCAGTCGCCACGCGGTCTGCTCGACGACGCGCATCGCGTCGAGCCCGTCGTCGCCGGACCACAGGGCCAGCGCCGGGTCGTGGTCTCGGGCCTCCGGCGCGACGCTCTCCCAGGCGTCCAGCGGGATGTAGGGCGGATTGGCGACCACGACGTCGACCGTGCCATCGAGATCGGTGAAGGCATCGGCCATGTCGCCGAGTCTCAGGTCGACCCCGGTGCCGACCAGGTTGCGCTGCGCCCACTCGAAGGCCGACTCGTCGAGCTCGACCGCGTGGACTGTCGCGGCCGGAACCTCGTGGACGATCGACAGCGCGATCGCGCCCGCACCGGCGCACAGCTCGACCACGACCGGTTGGGTCAGTGTCTTGGCATGATCGACGGCCCAGCCAGCCAGGACCTCGGTCTCCGGGCGAGGGACGAACACGCCGGGCCCGACCTCGATGTCGACGTAGCGGAATCCTGTCGAGCCGGTCAGGTGCTGTAACGGGAACCGTCTGGCGCGGGCCCCGACGAGCTCGAGGAATGCGTCTCTTTGATTCCCGTTGGGCTTGGCCCGGCTGATCAAGGACCCGCGGGGGACACCTGTGACGTGGCTCAGCAGCGTTTCGGCGTCGTGGCGGGGCGAGGCGACCCCGGCCACCTGGAGCGTCTCGGTGGCCTCGGCCAGGAGCCGCTCGGCCAGCGAACGTACGGTCACTCGCCGGACTCGACCGCAGCGAGTCGATCGGCCAGCTCGGTGTCGACGAGCGACTTGATGACATCGTCGAGGGCACCGTCCATGACCTGGTCGAGGTTGTAGGCCTTGAATCCTGTGCGGTGGTCGGAGATCCGGTTCTCGGGGAAGTTGTAGGTCCGGATCCGCTCGGAGCGGTCGACCGTACGGATCTGCGACTTGCGGGCATCCGAAGCCTCGGCGTCCGCCGTCGCCTGCGCGGCCTCCAGGAGACGAGCCCGCAGGATGCGCATCGCCTGCTCCTTGTTCTGCAGCTGGCTCTTCTCGTTCTGGCAGCTTGCGACGACGCCGGTCGGCACGTGGGTGATGCGCACCGCCGAGTCCGTCGTGTTGACGCTCTGGCCACCTGGGCCCGAGGACCTGTAGACATCGATGCGCAGATCACTGTCGAGGATCTCGATGTCGATGTCCTCTGCCTCCGCGAGCACGAGCACGCCGGCCGCTGACGTATGGATCCGGCCTTGCGACTCGGTGACCGGCACCCGCTGCACGCGATGCACGCCGCCCTCAAACTTCAGCAGGGCGTGCGGAGCCTCACCCGGCGCCGGTGTGCCCTTGGCCTTGACCGCGAGCGTCACGGACTTGTAGCCGCCGAGCGCCGACTCGGTCGAGTCGAGGATCTCAGTCTTCCAGCCGCGCTGTTCGGCATACCGGGTGTACATCCGGTGCAGGTCACCGGCGAACAGCGCCGACTCCTCGCCGCCCTCACCGCCCTTGATCTCCATCAGCACGTCCTTGGAGTCGGCCGGGTCACGGGGAACCAGGAGCCGCTGCAACCGCTCGCTGAGCTCGTGCAGGCGCGGCTCGAGCGCCTCGATCTCCGCAGCGAACGAGTCGTCGTCGGCCACGAACTCCCGCGCGGCCTGCAAGTCATCGGTGACCTGCTGGAAGTCGCGGTATGTCTTGACGATCGCGGTCAGCTCGGCGTATCGCTGGCCCAGCTTCTTGGCCAGCCCCTGGTCGGAGTGCACCGCGGGATCGGACATGCGGACCTCGAGCTCGGCATGCTCGGCGACGAGCGTGTCGACGGCTTCGAACACGGTGGCTCCTCGGGCTGGGCGGAATCGAGTGCTTCGGACACGACAACGGCACCGACCCGTACGCGATGTACGGGTCGGTGCCGAAGTTGAGCTACTTGCTCTCGGTCGTCTTCTTGGCGTAGCGCTTCTCGAAGCGGGCGACGCGGCCGCCGGTGTCGAGAATCTTCTGCTTGCCGGTGTAGAACGGGTGGCACGCGGCGCACACATCGGCACGGAGGGTGCCGTTGGTGGCGGTGCTGCGGGTCGTGAACGAGTTGCCACAGGTGCAGGTGACCTGAGTCTCGACGTACTCGGGGTGGATGCCTTGCTTCATGATGTCCTCTCGGCGGTCGCTGGGTCGTCTCGCGGGTTGCGATCCGTGAACCAGAACCAAGGATTGATTGTGCCAGTTGTCACCCGTCATAAGGAAATCGGGGCGGGATAAATTCCCCGGGCTGGCCAAGGCCGTACTTACGCTGACGGGTCACTTTTTGCCCTTTGACGGGTCAGTTCCTGCCCCAACTCTCGGCACTCTTGTGACCCGTCACCGGGCAACAAGTGACCCGTCAGCTGGCCCTGCGCTTCGCGCGGGCCTCCTCAGGCGGGCAGGAGCTTTTCGATGTCGCCCTTGATCTTGTCCGGTGAGGTCGTCGAGCCATAGCGCTTGATGACATTGCCATCGGAGTCGATCAGGAACTTGGTGAAGTTCCACTTGATCTTGCTGGGACCGAGACCACCCTTCTCCTTCTTGAGCCACTTGTAGAGCGGGTGGGCGCCGTCGCCGTTGACCTCGATCTCGGAGAAGAGCGGGAAGGTGACTCCGTAGTTCTTCTCGCAAAAAGTCGCGGTGTCATCGTCCGAGTCCGGATTCTGATGACCGAACTGGTCGCACGGGAAGCCGAGGACCACGAGTCCCCTGTCGACGTACTCCTGATAGACCTGCTCGAGGCCCTTGAGCTGAGGGGTGAAGCCGCACTGTGTGGCGGTGTTGACGACGAGCAGGACCTTGCCCTGGTAGTCGGCGAGGAGCTGCTCCGAGCCGTCGATCGCGGTGGCGGAGAAGTCATAGGCGGTTGTCATGACCCCAGACTAGGGCTGAGCCTCAACCCCGGCTCGGCGAAGCGGTCCACAAACGCCACGAGCCCGGCCCCTTCGCGGGGCCGGGCTCGTGGCATCGGTCGATCAGCTGTCGCCGTTGGGCGCGGTCTGCGGCAGCGTCTTGTTGATCTGCATCAGGAACTCGACATTGCTCGTGGTTTTCTTGAGCTTGTCGAGGATCAGCTCGAGGCCCTGCTGGCCTTCCAGGCCCGACAGCACCCTTCGCAGCTTCCAGACCACGGCGAGCTCGTCCTTGCCCATCAGCAGCTCTTCGCGACGCGTGCTCGAGGCATCCACGTCGACCGCCGGGAAGATCCGCTTGTCGGCGAAGTCGCGGCGCAGGCGGAGCTCCCAGTTGCCGGTGCCCTTGAACTCCTCGAAGATCACTTCGTCCATGCGCGAGCCGGTCTCGACGAGCGCTGTGGCGAG
Source organism: Aeromicrobium sp. (assembly GCF_037719875.1). Taxonomy (GTDB): domain Bacteria; phylum Actinomycetota; class Actinomycetes; order Propionibacteriales; family Nocardioidaceae; genus Aeromicrobium. The sequence goes on from NZ_JBBJMJ010000009.1 coordinate 47,791, forward strand.
GATCGTCAGCGAGCCACCGTCCTCGATGTTGCGCGCGGCGCCGAAGAACTTCTTGGGCGGGTAGAGCGCCGACGAGTCGACACCGCCGGACATGATGCGCCCGCTGGTCGGGGCGGCGAGGTTGTAGGCACGGCCGAGGCGCGTGATGCCGTCAAGCAACAGCACGACGTCGTGACCCAGCTCGACGAGGCGCTTGGCGCGCTCGATCGCCAGCTCGGCGACTGTCGTGTGGTCGGTCGCCGGACGGTCGAACGTCGAGGCGATGACCTCACCTTTGACGGTCCGCTGGAAGTCAGTCACCTCTTCGGGACGCTCGTCGACCAGGACGATCATCAGGTGGCACTCGGGGTTGTTCTCGGTGATGGCGTTGGCGACCTGCTGCATGATCATGGTCTTGCCGGCCTTGGGCGGCGAGACGATGAGTCCGCGCTGGCCCTTGCCAATTGGAGCAACCAGGTCGATGACGCGGCCGGTCAGCCCGCTGGCCTCGCCCTCGAGGCGCAGGCGCTCCGACGGGTAGAGCGGCGTGAGCTTGGCGAACTCAACCCGCTTGATGCTGTCCTCGACAGTCATCCCGTTGACCGACTCGATCTTGACCATCGGGTTGAACTTTTCCTTGCGCTCGCCCTCGCGGGGCTGGCGCACCTGGCCGAGAACCGCATCGCCGCGACGAAGCCCCCACTTGCGGACCATCGAGAGCGAGACGTAGACGTCGTTCTCGCTCGGCAGATAACCCGTCGTACGTACGAATGCGTAGTTGTCGAGGATGTCGAGGATGCCAGCCGCGGGCACCAGGACATCGTCCTCGGTGTAGGTCGTGTCGACGTCGACACCGCCCCGTCCGCCACCGGCGTTGCGGTTGCGCCCCCGACGGTTGCGACGTCGGCCGTTGCCGAAGTCGTCATCGTCCTCGAGGGGGGCCCCACCGCCGGAATTCTGGTTGCGATTGCCGGCCTGGCCCTGGTTGCGACCGTTGCCTCCGCCGTCTTCGGCGTTGCGGTTCTGGTTGCGATTGTTTCCGCCGCCGCCGTCATTGTTGCGGTTCTGGTTGCGGTTGTTGCCGCCGCCGTCGTTGCGGTTCCGATTGCGGTTGCGGTTGCCGGAGTCCTCGTCAGACGAGTCCTCACCCTTGGGCTCTGCCTTGGGCTCGACCTTGTCGACCTTGTCGGCCGTGTCTGGGTTGTCGGCCTTGGGCTCTGTCTTGTCGGCCTTGCCGGCCTTGTTGCCGCGTGCTGTTCTGGGCTCGGCCTTGGCCGGCGCCTTCGTGGCGGGCTGCTCGCTCTTGGCTGCCGCGACATCGCCCTTGCTGGTGTCGACCTTGCTGGGTGCCGCGGCGGCGACTGCGGCCTTGGTGGACGTGCCGGCGTCACCTCGAGCGATCTTGATCGCGTCGATCAACGCGCCCTTGCGCATCTTGGCAGCACCGTCGATGCCGAGCTCTCCGGCGATGTCCTGGAGCTCAGCGAGCACCTTGCCTCCCAGGCCTCCCCCGGTCTTGCGGGGGGCGGCGGCCACGGCGTCTGCGGCAGGTGCGGAGGATTCAGGTGTGATGGTGGTTTCAGTCACGTAGGTTCCTTTGGATGGGGCCACAAGGCCTCATGTCCGGAGATCCGGATCGCATGATGGCTTGCCCGTATCCGACGGGCGACTTGAATGGCTCTGCGACTTGCGTGTCACTGTCGGGGAGTTTGAAAACTCGACTCCGACTCATTCACTGTAACACCATGGGGTCGCCCAGCATTTCTGCTGGGTTCGTGTTGCGGCACGGCGTTCAGCGGACCAGCGCGCCCTCGACATCGACCGCCAGCTCGTGCACGGCCCAGCCCTGCGGAGCACGCTCGGCAATGCCTCTGGCGAACGACAGCACGGTCGGCCCGGCTCCCGAGATGATCGTCGGAATCCCCTCCACCCGCAGCTGTCGCAGCAGCTTGTATGACTCCGGCATCGCGCCGGCTCGATAGGACTGATGGATCCGGTCCTCGGTGGCCGAGATGAGGTGCTCCGGTGCCACAGTCAGCGCCGCGATGAGCAGCGCCGCGCGGCCGGCATTGAGTGCGGCATCGCGGTGGGGGACGGTCTCGGGGAGCAAACCACGCGCCCGCTCGGTTGATACCGCTTCAGGCGGCACGAAGACCGTCGTCTCGACCGTGGTCTCGAGCCGCTGCATTTCGGCCGCGGCCCCGTCGATCCAGGCGATCGTCAACCCGCCGAACATCGCGGCGGCGACGTTGTCAGGATGGCCCTCCAGATCGACCGCGAGCTGAAAGGCCGCCCGGTCGTCAAGCCGATCGGCGCCGCCGTCGACCAGCGCGCGGGCGAGCACGATGCCACCCACGATCGCCGCCGCCGACGAGCCGAGGCCCCGGCCGTGCGGGATCGCGTTGACGCAGGTCAGCCTCAAGCCGGCGGGGCGCTCCCCCAGCAGGTCGAATGTCGCGTTCATGGCCCTGACGACCAGGTGGTCACCGGACCTCGGGACGTCCTCGGCGCCTTCCCCCGTGACCGTGATCTCCAGACGCTCGTCACCCTTCGACTCGAGTACCTCGGCAGTCAGGTCGTCGTGAAGCGACAGGGCCAGGCCGAGGGCATCGAAGCCCGGGCCGAGGTTGGCGCTGGAGGCCGGCGTCCGCACGGAGACCGGGCCGACCACGAACGTCATACGAGCCCGGCGACCTCGGCCGCCGCGTGGACGTCGACGTCGATGGCCGAGTCGACGATCGAATCGACTCCCGAGAGTGCGGTCTCGGTGTCCTTGAGCCCGTGCCCCGTCACCGTGATGGCGATCGTCAACCCTGGCTCGACGACGCCGGCGGACTTGAGCAGCCCGGCAACCCCGGCCGCAGATGCCGGCTCGACAAAGACACCGTCACGCGAGGCCAGCTCACGCTGGGCGCTGAGGATCTCCTGGTCCGTCACGGCCTCGATCCGGCCGAGGGAGTCGTCGCGCGCGGTCACCGCGAGCTGCCACGAGGCTGGGTTGCCGACGCGGATCGCGGTCGCGAGGGTCTCGGGGTGCTCGACCGGGTGGCCCAGCACGATCGGCGCGGCACCCTCGGCCTGGAAACCCCACATCGAGGGCGTCTTCTGAGCGAGTCCGGCCTCGGCGTACTCCTGGTAGCCCAGCCAGTAGGCCGAGATGTTGCCGGCGTTGCCGACCGGGAGGACATGTAGGTCAGGCGCCTTGCCCAAGGCGTCGACGATCTCGAACGCCGCGGTCTTCTGACCCTGCAGCCGTACGGGGTTGACCGAATTGACCAGGGCCACGGGGTATTGGTCGGCGAGGTCACGGGCGACCTGAAGACACTGGTCGAATCCACCGTTGACCTGGATGACAGTGGCGCCGTGCATGACGGCCTGCGCCATCTTGCCCGCGGCGATCTTGCCGTGCGGGACCAGGACTATCGGGGTCAGCCCGGCCCGCGAGGCGTATGCCGTCATGGATGCGGACGTGTTGCCGGTCGAGGCGCACACGACGGCCTTGGCGCCTTCGCCGGCCGCCACCGAGATCGCGGCAGTCATGCCGCGGTCCTTGAAGGATCCGGTCGGGTTGTCTCCCTCGACCTTGAGCCAGACCTCGCCGCGAACGATGCCGGAGAGCCACGCGGAGTGGACGAGCGGTGTGCCACCCTCACCGAGGGTGATCACCGGGGTCTCGGGGGTGACCGGGAGCCACTCGCGGTACTCCTCGATCACTCCGCGCCAGAGATGAGCCATCAGGATCCTCCCTCGACGCGCATCACTGAGGTGACGTCGCGCACCATGTCGAGCCCACGGAGCGATGCCACGGTTGCCGACAATGCGGCGTCGTCGGCCTCGTGAGTCACGATCACGAGCTGGGCGTCCGAACCGCTGCCCTCCTGGCGCACCGTCCGGATCGAGACGTCGAACGCCGCGAACTGCTGCGCCACCGAAGCCAGCACGCCCGCTCGATCATCGACGTCGATCGACACGTGGTAGCGGGTGCGGGCCCGACCCATGTCAAGCACCTCGAGCTGCGCGTGGGTCGATTCGCCGGGCCCGAAGACGCTGCTGCGACGGTTACGGGCCACCGACACGACGTCTCCGAGGACCGCGCTCGCGGTCGGGGCGCCGCCCGCTCCGGGGCCGTAGAACATCAGTTGACCGGCTGACTCGCTCTCGACGAAGACCGCGTTGTAGGCGCCGCGGACACTCGCCAGCGGGTGTGACAGCGGGATCATCGCGGGATGGACCCGGGCAGAGACAGCAGGTCCGTCAGGCGTTTCGTGCTTCTCGCAGATCGCCAGGAGCTTGACGACGCACCCCATCTCCTCGGCGGAGCGTACGTCCGCGGCCGTCACGTCAGTGATGCCCTCACGATGTACGTCGCCGATCGTCACCCGGGTATGGAATGCGAGCCCGGCCAGGATCGCGGCCTTGGATGCCGCGTCGAAGCCCTCGATGTCAGCGGTCGGGTCGGCCTCGGCATAGCCGAGCCGCTGGGCTTCGTCGAGCGCCTCAGAGAACCCTTGTCCCGTCGTGGTCATGGCGTCGAGGATGAAGTTGGTCGTGCCGTTGACGATGCCGAGCACCCGCTGCACACGGTCGCCCGCGAGCGACTCGCGCAGCGGCCGTACGATTGGGATCGCGCCGGCAACGGCGGCCTCGAAGTAGAGGTCGCGCTCGGCCTTCTGGGCCGCCTCGAACAGTGTGGCGCCGTCCTCGGCCAGCAGGGCTTTGTTGGCCGTGACGACGGAGGCGCCGTTATCGAGCGCGGCGAGGATCAGCTCGCGAGCCGGTTCGATGCCACCGATCACCTCGATCACGACGTCGATGTCGCCGCGGCCGACCAGGCCCGCGGCGTCGGTCGTGAACAGCTCGGCCGGGACGTCGAGGTCGCGCTCACGGCCCAGCCGGCGTACGGCAATGCCTGCCAGCTCGAGCGGCGCACCCACCCGCTGCGCAAGCTCATCCGCGTCCCGCGTGAGCAGCCGGGCGACTTCGGTGCCGACGACCCCGCAGCCCAACAGGGCAACGCGGAGCGGACGACCGGGGGACCACAAGGATGCACTCACCGGTCAAGGGTATCGGCGACGGCTACCTGGGGCGTGACATGGTTGGTCGAGAAGCCCATAGCCCAGCTGTGCGTTGCTCGTTGAGTACATGACGGGATGCGCACCGTGCCGCCCCGGAGAGGTAGACCGTGCACCTGACCCGCCCTTCTCGTCATCAGGTGATCCTGACCGTGTTGTTCGGCGGTGCCGCAATTCTGCTGGTGGTCGCTCTGATCCTGTGGCGCCAGAGCTCAAGTTCCGAGGCCGAGTCCGGCGACGCGTTGGGATCGCAGTTCGAAGACCCGTTGGGCAGCGCCCTGAGCCTGCCCGAAACCTCGCTGCCCAGCCGCGAGCAGAAGGCTGCGCTGAAGAAGATGCTCGGAGGATCTCTGACGGTGTCCAACGGGCTGGGCGCCAAGCACCGGGTCAGGGTCGAGGCGACCTCTGACGGCTCGTCGTATCTGGGATTTCTCTACCGCGATGGTGCTGGGGCCGGCGTGGTCTTCAGGCCAGGCGGATTCTCGACGACGAGGACCGTACGCGGGGAGCTGCCAGCTGCCAAGCTCGCGGTGCAGGTCATGCCCGACGCCAGTTTCGCAACATGCACGATCTATATCGACGGCAAGAGAGCCGATCGCCGCACCGCGACCCGACGAGGCGACATCGTGGTGTGCCTGGCCTGAGCCCACACATGCTGCTAGTTGGTCGGGTCGGGGTCCCCTGTGCAACCGGAAGTGCAGTTGAGATCAAGCCTTGGGCCGGTTCGGATGGCCGGCCGGCCTGATGACAGGCTGGGGGCATGCCCAGCCGTCCCGAACCGCGAGGCGAGGATCGCCGGGCATCGTTCCAGGCGGGGGCGCGTGCTGCGATCCCCTATGCCTCTGTCGGCGCGCTGCTGTCGATGTCATTTGGTGTGCTCGCCCGCGATGCCGGATTCCCGGTCGCGGCAGTAATCGTGATGTCGGCTGTCGTCTTCGCCGGCTCGGCCCAGTTCGCGGCCGTCGCGATCCTCGCGGGCGGCGGATCCGCCGGGGCGGCGATCGCTGCGGCAGCACTCATGAACTCCCGTTTCCTGCCGATGGGGGTCGCCCTCGGTCCGTCCCTCCCGGGCCCGCCGCTGCTGCGAGCCGCCCAGGGGCAGACCGTCGTCGACGCCTCATGGGCGATGGCCAACCGGGGTGATGGAACCTTCGACCGGTGGTTCCTGTTCGGCTCGACGGCCCCGCAGTACGTCACCTGGATGACCGGCACGACGGTCGGCGCGCTGGGCGGCAACCTGCTCGGTGACACCTCGCGCTTCGGGTTCGACGCGATATATCCGATGTTCTTCCTCGCCCTCCTGATCGCCGAGATCAAGGACCGGCGGACAGCTGCCGTGGCCGGAGCCGGTGCGCTCGTCGCCCTGTCGCTCGTGGAGGTCGCCCCGGCCGGCCTCCCGGTGCTCGCCGCGAGCCTCGTGGCGCTGTGGGGACTGCGTCGGCAGGAGCCGAGCAGGTGACGGCCACGATCTGGTGGACCATTGCCGGCTGCACCGTCGTCACTGCATTGATCAAAGCGTTCGGCCCTGTCGTGATGGGCGGCCGCGAGCTGCCGGCCCGTGTCGGCGGCGTGATCGTGCTCATGGCACCGGCCCTGCTGGCCGCTCTCGTGGTCTCGAGTGCGCTGGCCAACGGCGAGCACTTGCACGTCGGCGCTGACACCGTCGGCGTGGCCGCTGGCGCAGCAGTGCTCGTGCTGACCCGCGCCGGCGTCCTCACCTCAGTGCTGGTCGCTGCCACGCTCACGGCAGCGCTCCGCCTGCTGGTGTGACCGGAGCACAAGTATGGTTGAGGTTGTGCCCCCGACGAAGCATCCGGACCTGACCCCTGGCGAGGTCGCCACTCGCGCCGGAGTAGCGGTCTCGGCGCTCCACTTCTATGAGCGTGAAGGACTCATCGAGAGCGAGCGAACTGCCGGCAACCAGCGGCGTTACCACCGCGATGTCCTCCGCAGGATCTCCTTCATCCGTACGTCTCAGGGTCTCGGGATCAGCCTCGCCGCCATCCGCGAAGCGCTCGCGACCCTGCCGGGCGGCAAGGTGCCGACCAAGGCGGACTGGGCACGATTGTCGCGGGAGTGGCGCGCGGACCTGGACGACCGCATCGACCAGCTCCAGCGCCTGCGCGACAACCTCGACGATTGCATCGGTTGCGGGTGCCTGTCCCTCAAGAGCTGCTCGCTCTACAACCCCGGGGACCGGCTCGCCGTCGGCGGCCCGGGGCCGCGTCGACTGCTACCGCGCTGACCGAGAAGACTCCGCGACGGCACTCAGCCGATGTCGAGGGCTAGCAGATCGTCCTCGGTCTCCCGTCGGACGATGACGCGCGCCTCGCCCTCGCGTACGGCGACGACCGCGGCGCGGGGCACGTGGTTGTAGTTGCTAGCCAGCGATCGACAGTAGGCGCCGGTCCCGGGCACTGCGAGCAGATCGCCGGCCCTGACGTCACCGGGGAGGAACTCGTCCTTGACCACGATGTCGCCGGACTCGCAGTGCTTGCCCACGACTCGGCTGAGGAGGGCAGGGGCGCCGGAGTCACGCGATGCCAGCGTGCAGGAGTAGTCAGCGCCGTAGAGCGCCGGCCGGATGTTGTCGCTCATGCCACCGTCGACCGAGATGTAGCGTCGCGAGGCACCGCCGTCGAGCGACACCGACTTGGTGGTGCCGACTTCATAGAGCGTGAACGTCGACGGCCCCGCGATCGCGCGGCCGGGCTCGATCGACAAGTGTGGCAGCGCGATGCCCATCGCGGCGCACTCATCGTCGACGATCTTGAGCATGCCGCGAGCCAGGTCGTCGGGCGTCGACGGATCGTCCTGAGTCGTGTAGGCGATGCCGAACCCGCCGCCGAGGTCGAACTCGGGCATGGCGACGCCGAGCTCCTTTTCGATCTCGGCGTGCAGGCGCAGGACCCGCCGAGCGGCGACCTCGAACCCGTCCGTGACAAAGATCTGTGACCCGATGTGCGAGTGCAGGCCGCGCAGCTCGAGCCCCGGCTCGGCGACCACGCGACGCACAGCGTCGAGCGCGGCTCCGCCGGTGATCGAGAACCCGAACTTCTGGTCCTCGTGAGACGTCGAGATGTATTCGTGCGTGTGCGCCTCGACGCCGGCGGTCACCCGGATCATGACCGGAGCCATGACGCCGAGCTCGGCGCTCAAGTCGCTCAGCCGGTCGATCTCCTCAACCGAGTCGATGATGATGCGGCCGACGCCCACCTCGAGCGCGCGACGCAGCTCGGCGACCGACTTGTTGTTGCCGTGCAGACCGATGCGCTCCGGGGGGAACTCTGCCCTCAGGGCGACGGCCAGCTCGCCGCCGGTGCACACGTCGAGGTTGAGCCCCTCCTCGGCGATCCAGCGAGCCGTCGCCACGCACAGGAAGGCCTTGCCGGCGTAATAGACGTCGGCGTCGGGGAAAGCCTCCTTGAACCCACGCGCACGGCGCCGGAAGTCGTCCTCGTCCACGACATATGTCGGGGTCCCGAACTCGGCGGCGAGGTCGGTGGCCGACTCTCCCGCAACGGTCAGCACGCCCTCGATCTTGGAGACCGATGACGCCCACAGGTGTGGGACGAGCTCGTTGGGGTCCTCGGGCGTACGCAGCCACGCCGGCCCACGATCACCGGACTGACCGTGCAGTGCGCCTGCCTCGTGGGACCTCATCACATACGCTCCGGGGCGCCGACGCCGAGCAGGCCGAGTCCGTTGGCGATGACCTGCCTCGTCGCAGCGACGAGCATCAGTCGCGCACGATGCAGGTCAGTGACTTCCTCGTCGCCCTTGGGCAACACGTGGGCCACGTCGTAGAACTTGTGGAACGCCGCCGCGGTGTCTTCCAGATAGCGCGCGACCCGGTGCGGCTCACGAAGCTCAGAGGACCGCGCCACGACTCGCGGGTAGTCCGCGAGCGCCCGCAGCAGGGCCCCCTCCTGGTCCACCGCGAGGAGCGACGGATCGAAGGTCTCCTCATCGATCACGACGCCGAGGTCGACCGCGTTGCGGATGATCGACGAGAGTCGCGCGTGGGCGTACTGCACGTAATAGACCGGGTTGTCACTGTCCTTCTTGGCCCACAGGTCGAGGTCCAGGTCGATCGTGGAGTCGGTCGAGTAGCGTGCCAGCGCATAGCGTGCGGCGTCGACCCCGATCGCCTCGACGAGGTCCTCGAGCGTGATGACGGTGCCGGCCCGCTTGCTCATCCGCAGCGGCGCACCTTCGCGGACGAGGTTGACCAGCTGGCCGATCAGCAGCTCGAGGTTGACCCCTGGGGTGTCGCCGAACGCGGCGCACATCGCAAGCATTCGGGACACGTAGCCGTGGTGGTCGGCGCCGAGCATGATCAGGCATCGGTCGAAACCGCGCTCGCGCTTGTTGAGGTAGTAGGCCAGGTCGCCGGAGATGTAGGCAGGCTGACCATCGGACTTGACGACGACGCGGTCCTTGTCGTCGCCGAAGTCGGAGGTCCGGAGCCAGGTGGCATCATCTCGCTGGTACATCATCCCGAGCTCACGCAGACGGGTGATGGCTCGATCGACCGCGCCGGACTCGTGCAGGTCGTTCTCGTGGAAGAACACGTCGAAGTCGACACCGAAATCGTGCAGGCTCTTCTTGATCTCGGTGAACATCAGCTCGACGCCGGTGGCCCGAAACAACTCGAGCGCCGCCGCTTCGGGCAGGGTCGTCGCGTCCGGATGCTCGGCGAGCACGGCTGCGGCGATGTCGGAGATGTACCGCCCCCCGTAGCCGTCCTCCGGCGCCTCTTCGCCACGCGCATCGGCCAGCAGGGAGCGGGCGAACCGATCGATCTGCACGCCGTGGTCGTTGAAGTAGTACTCCCGCGTGACCTCGGCACCTGTTGCCGTGAGGATCCGACCGAGGGAGTCGCCGACCGCGGCCCACCGCACGCCGCCGATGTGGATCGGTCCGGTGGGATTGGCGCTGACAAACTCAAGGTTGACCCGCTGTCCGGCATACAGCTCGCTCGTGCCGTATGCCACACCAGCCGCGACGATCTGCGGAGCGAGGGCGCCTTGCGCACCGGCCTCGACCCTGATGTTGAGGAATCCCGGGCCCGCGATCTCGGCACTCGCGATGCCGTCAGCTGCCCCCAGCTCGTCGGCCAGCAGCTGTGCGAAGTCGCGTGGTGGCAGGGCTGCCTTCTTGGCCAGCCGAAGCGCGATGTTGGTGGCATAGTCGCCGTGCGACTGAGCCTTGGGTCGCTCGACGAGAACCTCCGCTGGGACGCCGTCGGGCAGCACGATCTTGCCCGCCTCAGTCAATGAGGTGAGGGCGCCGACGATCGCTGCGGAAAGCTGCTCGGGAGTCACTCACCAAGACTATCTGGCCGCCGCTTCACCCCTTGCGCCTGTCGGAAGGCCCCGAACGTGGACGACCCGCAGGGCTGCGCTCGCCTCCGGGGAGTTGGAGCGCGGTCGAGTGGACAACTCGACGCCCTGCGGGTCGGGTGACTGCGGGAAATTCGCCGCCACCGGCCAGTTCGCAATGACTGAAGTCCTTGCGGCTAGCGGACAGCCACCTCACAAGTCCAAGATCTATTCATTCCTCGAACCACCTCCGTTCCGTGTGGTTCAACGGTACGTCCGAAGCTGCCTTCACTCAAGGATTCCCGTCCTGACGATTCTTGGTGCGACCGATGACATTGCGCACCGTGACGATCAGGAAGTCTGGATCGAACGGCTTCGTGAGATAGGCGTCGACTCCGGCCCTGGTCGCCCGCTGGATGTCTGCGGGGTGCCCTTGTGTCGTCACCATGACGATCGCTATGTGCTTGGTCCGGGGGTCCGCCCGGATCGCGGAGACCGTGGCCACGCCGTCGAGTCGGGGCATCATCACGTCGACCGTGATGACATCGGGCAGCACGTCTGCCGCGCTCAGGAACCGTAGACAATCGGCGCCGTCGACTGCCTCATCGACATCGAATCCGGCGAGCTCCATGTTGGTCCGGATGAGGAATCTGATCGAGGCGGTGTCGTCGACGACAAGCACTCTGGGCACCATCAACACGGTAGTCCCTGTGGGGTAGGCTCACACCGCAGTTGGCCGTATTGGCCCCCGTAGCTCAGGGGATAGAGCGCCGCCCTCCGGAGGCGGAAGCGCAGGTTCGAATCCTGCCGGGGGCGCCACGCGAAACCGGACCTGACGTCGTAAATCCCCGGCGTCAAGGATTCGGGGAGGAGGGCGCCCCGCGCCCGACGGAGTCCTGCCGGGGGCGCCACGCGAAACCGGACCTGACGTCGTAAATCCCCGGCGTCAAGGATTCGGGGAGGAGGGCGCCCCGCGCCCGACGGAGTCCTGCCGGGGGCGCCAACACCAACCGCCGGATCGACTCGTAAATCCCCAGATCAGGGCGTGTGTGCGCCGACGTTGACCACGCGACCTGCGGAGTCCCGGTAGAAGAAGCGAGTCACTCCCCAGGGCTCGTCGGTGAGTGGGTGGATGATCTCCAGCCCCGCTGCCGTGACCCTCTCGAGCGCTTCGTGCACGTCGCTCACAAAGACCGAGACGTCCGGATTCACGGGGGCGGTTGCGTCGCTCGACATCAGGCTTAGCTGATGCCCCGCTTCATCTCCGAGCGTCACGATCCAGCCATGGTCCATGAGAACAGTCATGCCGAGCGCGGCTCCGTGCTCGACGACTGCCTGCTCGAGATCATTCACGGTCAGGTCCGGAAGCACCCGCTCGATACGCACGTCTCAGTGAAGCACGCCTTTCGGGTCCTCGAATTGAGGATCGAGCACAGAAGCACTCGGAGGCGAGGTTGGTGTGCCGGTGGGTCAACGAAACGTTCGTCACGTGGGTGTCGTCCGAACCGGCGGAGCTCCCGTTCTACGTGATGCGTTGGGCCAACCCGTCGAGCCAGGTGTTGAGGTGGCGGTCGTACCAGCCGCGGCCGGCCCATTTTTCTGGGTCGGCGAATCCGGGGATCGAGTGGTCAGGGAGATCGCGTCGGTCCGCGATGCTTTTCAGGCGGGTGGCTTCGATGGCGGATGTGAGAACGAGGGTCCGGATGAACTCGATGGCTGCTGTGGCATCGATGACGCTGAGTCCTTGGTGGTGCAATGAATCGACGTATGGGGTGAGCCTGGAAACGAATCCAGGTGACACGTTGCGGGTCCGGAGTGCGGCGAGGTCGTAGCCGGGGTAGGTGTCACACATGGTCCAGATGGCTTCACCGATCTGCTCGAGCTGCTCGCGCCATGGCAGGTCGATGGCGGGCCATGGTGCTGATTGGGCGATCCGGGTCATGGTGTGGACGACGAGGTCCTCGCGGTCTTCGAAATAGCGGTACAGCCCGGAATGCGCGACACCTAACCTGGCGGCGATCGTGGGCAAGCTGAACGTGTCCAGCCCTTCGGCCAAGACAGCATCGATGATCAGATCCTTGGTCAGAGCCCGCGGCCGACCTCGTATAGCGCCCATCCAGGAAGGCTACGGGACGACCGCGCACCCGCGTGCGATGCACCGAAGTTCGGAAAGGCGAGGTCGGCCTAGCCGACCGCCCTGCACGAGCGGCCGGCGTCCTGGCCACGAGCGATGGATCGGCGTCCACCCCGCCGCCAGGTCTTGGGCGCTGACGCACCGCCCGGGTCCCGTACTCTGTGCGGAGCAGCGGGCAGCGGGCACCAGATCCCGTTGCTAGACCCTCGTCAGACGGAGTCCAGATGGACCAGCTCGCCCTGGGCGTCATCGCCCACACCGCGAAGGAGAACGAGCGGCGCCTGCCGATCCACCCTCGCCACCTCGAGCGGCTCAGCGAGGCCCAGCGACCCCATGTCTTCCTCGAAGAGGGCTATGCCGAAGGTTTCGGGTGGTCCGACGACGAGCTGCGACCGTTCGTCGGAGGCATCCTCACTCGCGCCGAGCTCGTCGCCCGCTGCGACGTGATCCTGCTGACCAAGCCGCAACCCGCAGATCTGCTCGAGATGCGCGAGGGGCAGACCCTGTGGGGGTGGCCGCACTGTGTCCAGGACCCCGCGCTGACCCAGGCGGCAATCGACCGCAAGCTGACCCTCATTGCATGGGAGGTCATGAACCACTGGAGCGGTGACGGCAACTTCCTCCTGCACGTGTTCCACAAGAACAACGAGCTCGCCGGTTACTCCTCGGTCCTGCACGCGATGGAGATCGGCGGCCTGACCGGTAACTACGGGCGCCAACTCAGCGCCGCGGTCATCGGATTCGGAGCCACCGCCCGCGGCGCCGTGACCGCGCTGAGCGCTCATGGCATCCACGATGTCGACATCTTCACGCAACGTGGGGTGGCCGCCGTGAGCGCACCGATCCACTCCGCGCGCATCGTGCACTTCGATCCGGCATCGTCGCCCGCCAAGAGCCGCGCGTTCGTCGACCAGAGCTGGGTCCCCATGCCGGCCCTGCTTGCCGAGCACGACGTCATCGTCAACTGCGTCCTGCAGGATCCCAACTCCCCCATGTCGTTCCTGATGAACGACGACCTGTCGACGCTCGCCTCAGGCACCCTCGTTGTCGACGTCTCGTGCGACGAGGGCATGGGATTCGAGTGGGCCAGGCCGACGACCTTCGACGACCCGACGTTCGTGGTCGGCAACGGAGTGACCTACTACGCGGTCGACCACAGCCCGTCCTACCTCTGGAACTCCGCCACGTGGGAGATCAGCCAGGCCCTGCTGCCATATGTGCCGAAGGTCCTCGCAGGGCCGGCTGCCTGGGACGCCGACGAGACGCTGAGGCGCGCGATCGAGATCCGCGACGGGGTCATCCAGAACCCCGAGATCCTGGCCTTCCAGAAACGCTCGCCGGACTACCCGCACCTCCCGCTTGACTGAGCCCGCATGCTGGGGTCATGGACCGCATCACGACACCCTTTGACATCACCTCGACGGCCCACGACGTCGCCGCCGGCATCGATCTGACCGGCAAACGCGCCATCGTGACCGGTGGGGCGTCCGGCATCGGTGTCGAAACTGCACGTGCCTTGGCCCAGGCCGGCGCAGAGGTCACGTTGGCGGTGCGCGACCTCGCCGCCGGCGAGCGGGTTGCGGCCGACATCCGTAGCACCGCGACGGGTGGCGCGGTCGACGTGCATCCACTGGAGCTCACGGATCTCGACAGCATCGACGCGTTCGCCTCGGCCTGGGATGGTCCGCTCGACCTGCTCGTCAACAATGCCGGCGTCATGGCGACTCCCGAGACATACACCGATCAGGGTTGGGAGCTGCAGTTCGCGACCAATCACCTCGGGCACTTCCGGCTGGCACACGGTCTGCATGAGGCGCTCGCAGCCTCCGGCAAGGCCCGGATCGTGGCGGTCAGCTCCAGCGCGCACTTCCGATCACCGGTCATCTTCGACGATCTGTTCTTCGACTTCATGCCCTACGACCCGTGGGCCGCCTACGGCCAGTCCAAGACCGCAAACGTGCTGTTCGCGGTCGAGGCCACCAGGCGCTGGCGCGCCGACGGCATCACCGCCAACTCCCTGATGCCCGGGGCCATCGCGACCAATCTGCAGCGCCACAGCGGTGGGGCAACGACTCCGCCCGACCAGCGCAAGACGATCGAGCAGGGCGCCTCTACCTCGGTCCTGCTCGCGACGAGTCCGCTGCTCGAGGGCGTCGGCGGGCGCTACTTCGTCAACAACCAGGAGGCCGTCGTCGTCGACCGTCCCACCGATGACATGACCGGCGTCGCGGCCTATGCGCTCGACCCGGGCAACGCCGCGCGACTGTGGGACGTCTCCGTGGAGCTGCTCGGCACCTGAGCCGCCTGTGGCGGTGGCCGGTAGCGTCATTCGTACAGACATCGACGAGAGGAACAACATGCCCACACGCACAGCACGCACAGCCTGGGACGGCAGCTTCGAGACCGGCTCGGGGCAGGTCGAGCTCACGAGCTCGGGCCTCGGAACGTTCGAGGTCTCGTTCCCCAAGCGGGCGTCAGACGATGGCGGGGGTGTGACCAATCCCGAGGAGCTGTTGGGCGCCTCGCACTCGGCTTGCTATGCGATGCAGTTCTCAGCCCTGCTTGGCCAAAAGGGCGGCACGGTTCAGTCGCTGGAGATCAAGGCGGATGTCTCCCTGGGCCCCGACCCCGACGGTGGATTCATGCTGACCGGGATCGCCCTGACCGTGCGCGGAGAGGTCGACGGCCTCGATGAGGCAGGTTTCGTCGAGGCCGCTGAAGAGGCCAAGGCCAGCTGCCCGATCAGCAAGGCTCTGACCGGCGTCGACATCACCCTCGACGCCACCCTCGAGACCGCCTAGACGACCTCGAGTCAGGGCTTCGGCGGGGCGAGGGTCTTGGAGGTCGAGGTCTTCTCCTCGCCGCCGTCGCGGTCCTCGATCTCGAGCCGCGCCTGGAGCGGCTTCTCCGGATCGTCCAGACATGCCAGCGGAAGGCTCATCGTCAGGCGTGGCGCCTTGATGCGCATCGACGAGCCGGCGCACGCGAACTGCTCGTCCAGCCCGTCCTTGACGAGGAAGAACTCCGGGGTCACGAAGGCGCCGCGCGAGTCACGGAAGGTCCTCAGCTTCCAGAGCACCTCGCCGCTGTCCTGACCCAGCACCAAGGTCACGCTGTCGAACTTCTTGAGGTCGATGTCCGGCAGATCTGCGGCCAGTCCGACGGCTGTCGCGGACCGGGCCACCGTCGCCTCCTTGACGGCAATCGCCGCCGGCGCATCGCCTGATCCCGAGAGATCCGCCTGCGGCGTCGTCGACGTTGCGGTGGTCTGAGCCGGCTTGGGTGCGGCCGGGGTCTCGTCGCCGCCGCGAGTGATCAGGTATCCGACGACGATGACCCCGATGACCGTCGCTGCGGCGATCGGCACCACCAACCGATTGCGTCCTGTCGTCGGTTCAGAGCTCATCGTGTCCACCTCGTGTGTCGTCGCGGGTCAGAGCGAGCCTAGAGCAATTGCAAGCCAGAACCTCACGGCGAAACGTCAGCGCCCTGCGGGATGCTGGTCCGGTGAAGCCCACGATTCCCGGACGCCTGCACGCCCAGGGGCTCGTGCAGCCGCGGTTCGACTCGGCAGCCGAGGTCGTACGACACCTAGGTTGCATGCAGTCGCAGCTGCACGACATGGCGCTGTGGGCCGTGGCCCGACGTATGCGGGGCGCCACTCTCTCGAGCCTGCAGGAGGCGTTCGACCGTGGCGACTTCCTCCGCACGCACGTCCTCCGGCCGACGTGGCACCTGGTCGATCCCGCCGACATCCACTGGCTGCAGGCGCTGACAGCCCCACGGGTCGGCCGGCTGATGGCGTCCAGCAACACCGCGATCGGATTGTCTGAAGAACGCCTCGACCAAGGCTCCGCCGTGATCCTCGACGTCCTGTCCGACGGAATGCCGCACCAGCGCGCCGAGCTGGCCTCGGCTCTCGGCGCGGCTGGGCTCGAGCACCAAGGGCAGGCTCTGGCCCACATCGTCATGCATGCCGAGATCAACGCGCTCATCGCCAGCGGGCCGATGCAGGGCAAGCAGCACACCTACGTCGCGCTCCCGCCACAGCCCGTCGAGCTGACCCACGACGAGCTGCTCGCGCAGGCGGCGCGCCGCTACGCCCGCGGCCACGGACCGTTCCGCGACAAGGACTTCGCGTGGTGGACCAGTCTCACACTGACCGACAGCCGTCGCGCGATCGAGCTCGCGGGTCTCCGACCGCTCGAGACCGGCGGAGTGGCCCACTGGATGCTGGACGATCCGGTCGTGATCGAGGCCCCTCGGGTCCTCCTGCTGTCCAACTTCGACGAATACATCTCCTATGCACGCGATCCCGAGGACTATGCCGGGTTCGACGGCACTGCCAACGACGTGATGCGGGGCAGCGGCCTGCTGATGATCGACGGCCGACTGTCGGGCACCTGGACCCGCACGATCACCGCCAAGACGGTCGACATCGTGGTCAGTCGGGCCCGCCAGCTCTCGGCCACCGTCCGGCGCCGGCTCGATGACGAGGCCGCCGCATTCGGGCGCTTCGTCGAGCGCGAACCGCGAGTCGTCATCGCAGACTGATCTCGGCGCGAAGATCGGGCCGAGCCTGCCTGCGCTCCGCTGGGGCGTCGCGTTAGGCTGTTGAACGTAGTTTTCGCATGAGCGCCAGCACACAATCGGAAGAGGCGATCGAGGCTGTGGCCGAGTCCTCCCCAGACCAGTCAACACCTGATTTCGGCACGAATCAGTGGCTCGTCGAAGAGATGTACGAGCGATTCCAACAAGACCCGGCCTCGCTCGACGACACCTGGGTGACATTCTTCAAGACCGGTGACGGCGCGGGTATGACTGGTGGTGCCGCGAACGGCACGACCGCCAACGGGACAAAGGCCACATCGGCCGATCCCGCCGGGCAGGTCAAGCCCGCCGAACCCGTCGAACCGGACGAGGAGTCGGCCCCACCCGCGAAGACTGCCGCGCCAAGCCCTGCTCCGACCGCTCCCTCATCGAAGACTCCCCCGGCCGCCAAGACCGAGCCCGCCACTGCAACACCCGCACAGAGCCAGGTCGCCGCACCGGTCCACGACGAACCCTCCGCGCCCGCGCCGCCAGCCAAGGACGCCCCCGCCAAGCCCGTCGCATCAGTGGTCACGCCCAGCGGCAAGCCCGCCGAAGCGCCCAAGAAGACCGAGCCCGGAGACGTCCAGAACGTCATCCTGCGCGGGGCCGCGGCGCGTACCGTCGCCAACATGGACGCCAGCCTGGCCGTCCCGACCGCCACGAGCGTCCGCGCAGTGCCGGTCAAGCTGCTGTTCGACAACCGCATCGTGATCAACAACCACCTCGCCCGCGCCCGAGGCGGCAAGGTGTCGTTCACCCACCTCATCGGCTGGGCGATCGTCAAGGCGCTCAAGACCATGCCGGAGATGAACACCGGTTTCGAGGTCGTGAACGGCAAGCCCAACCAGCTCAAGCCCGAGCACATCAACTTCGGCCTCGCGATCGACCTCAAGAAGCCCGACGGCTCCCGTACGCTTCTCGTCCCGTCGATCAAGGCCGCCGAGACCCTCAGCTTCGCCGGCTTCTGGGCAGCCTACGAGACGATGGTCAAGAAGGCCCGCGACGGCAAGCTGGAGGTCTCGGACTTCCAGGGCACGACAGTCAGCCTGACCAACCCCGGCGGAATAGGCACCAATCACTCGATCCCTCGCCTCATGCAGGGGCAGGGCGTCATCGTCGGCGTCGGCTCGATGGAATATCCCCCGGAGTTCCAGGGCGCCAGCGAGCACACCCTGGCCCAGATGGCGATCTCCAAGATGATGACCCTGACGTCGACCTATGACCACCGGGTCATTCAGGGTGCTCAGTCCGGCGAGTTCCTCAAGAAGATCCACGCCCTGCTCCTTGGCGAGGAAAACTTCTACGACGAGATCTTCCGGGCCCTCAAGATTCCTTACGAGCCGATCCGCTGGGCCCAGGACATCGCGGTCAGCCATGACGACGAGGTGCACAAGCAGGCCCGCGTCCTGGAGCTGATCCACGCGTTCCGCGTGCGCGGTCATCTGATGGCTGACACCAACCCCCTCGACAACCAGCCGCGCAGCCATGCCGACCTCGACACGGCATCGCACGGACTGACGCTGTGGGACCTCGATCGAGAGTTCGCCACCGGATCGTTCAAGACCGACAAGCGCTTCATGAAGCTGCGCGAGATCCTCGGCATCCTGCGTGATTCCTACGCCCGCACGATCGGCCTGGAGTACATGCACATCCAGGATCCGGGCGAGCGAGCGTGGTTCCAGGAGCGGATCGAGCGCCCGCACACCAAGCCGCCGCGCGAGGAACAGCTGCGCATCCTGCAGAAGCTTAACCAGGCCGAGGCCTTCGAGACCTTCCTCCAGACCAAGTTCGTCGGTCAGAAGCGCTTCAGCCTCGAGGGCGGCGAGACCACGGTCCCCGTGCTCGACGAGATCTGCGAGGCAGCTGCCGCCGACGGACTCGACGAGGTCACGATCGGCATGGCCCACAGGGGACGGCTCAACGTCTTGGTCAACATCGCCGGCAAGCACGCCAGCTCGGTCTTTCGCGAGTTCGAGGGCAACATCGATCCCCGCACCGTCCAGGGATCGGGTGACGTCAAGTACCACCTCGGTGTCGAGGGTGAGTTCTCCTCCGGCAACGGCGACACGATCAAGGTCTCGGTTGCGGCCAACCCGTCGCACCTAGAGGTCGTCGATCCGGTGTTGGAGGGCATCGCCCGCGCCAAGCAGGACCGCCTCAACCGGGGCGCGGACTACCCCGTCCTCCCCGTGCTCGTGCACGGGGACGCCGCCTTCGCCGGTCAGGGTGTCGTCGCAGAGACGCTCAACCTCTCCCAGCTGCGTGGCTACCGCACCGGTGGCACGATCCACCTGATCGTCAACAACCAGGTCGGCTTCACGACCTCGCCGTCGTCATCGCGTTCGTCGACCTACTGCACCGACGTCGCCCGGATGATCCAGGCACCGGTGTTCCACGTCAACGGTGACGATCCTGAGGCGTGCATCCGCGTCGCGCACCTGGCCTACGAATATCGCCGGACGTTCCACAAGGACATCGTCATCGACCTCGTGTGCTACCGCCGACGCGGCCACAACGAAGGCGACGACCCGAGCTTCACCCAGCCGCTGATGTACGACACGATCGAGAAGAAGAAGTCGGTGCGCAAGCTCTACACCGAGGCCCTCGTCGGTCGAGGCGACATCACGCTCGAAGAGGCCGAAGCGGCACTCAGCGACTACCAGGCGCAGCTCGAACGCAACTTCAAGGAGGTCAAGGAGGCCGCCACAGATCCCGGCTACTCGCGGACCCCGGACTACCCGGACAAGCCCGAGCGCGCCGGCGAGCTCGTCACGGCCGTCACGCCCGAGACGCTCAAGTCCATCGCGGACTCCTACACCAACGTCCCCGAGGGCTTCACGGTCCACCCCAAGGTGCTGCCCCAGCTGCAGCGCCGCGCAGCATCCATCACGGCCGGCCCGATCGACTGGGGCACGGGCGAGATCATCGCGATGGGATCGCTGCTCCTCGACGGACGACCCGTCCGGATCTCTGGCCAGGACACCCGCCGCGGCACCTTCGCGTCGCGCTTCGCAACGATCATCGATCGGGTCAACGCCAACGAGTGGACGCCGCTCGCCAACATCGGTGACGAGCAGGCCACGTTCTACGTCTATGACTCCCTGCTCAGCGAGTATGCCGCGCTGGGCTTCGAGTACGGCTACTCCGTGGCGCGCCCCGAAGCCCTCACGATCTGGGAGGCGCAGTTCGGCGACTTCATCAACGGCGCCCAGTCGGTCATCGACGAGTACATCTCCTCGGGTGAGACCAAATGGGGCCAGAAGTCCGGCGTCGTGCTGCTGCTGCCGCACGGCCACGAGGGCCAGGGCCCCGATCACACCTCGGCCCGCATCGAGCGCTTCCTCGAGCAGTGTGCGGACAACGCCATGACGCTCGCGCAGCCGTCGACCCCCGCGTCCTACTTCCACCTGCTGCGCCGTCAGAACCTTGAGAGCCAGCACCGTCCGCTGATCGTCTTCACGCCGAAGTCGATGCTGCGGAGCAAGGCCGCCGCCTCGCAGCCCGAAGACTTCACGTCCGGCAAGTTCCGCCCGGTGATCGGCGACGACTCGGTCGATGCCAAGTCGGTCGAGCGGGTCCTGGTGTGCTCGGGCAAGATCGCCTGGGACCTGTTCGCCGAGCGCGAGAAGCGCGAGTCCGGTGAGTCACGCACCGCCATCATCCGCCTGGAACAGCTATACCCGCGGCCCACGTCCGAGCTCAACGCCGAGGTCGGCAAGTTCATCAACGCCAAAGAGGTTCGCTGGGTGCAGGACGAGCCGGCCAACCAGGGACCGTGGCCGCACGTGGCGCTGCACTTCAGCGGCGAGTTCGGCGGTCTCCCGCTGCTGCGGGTCTCACGTCCGGAGTCGTCGGCGCCGTCGGTCGGCTCGCACGCCCGTCACGTCCAGGAGCAGGCGACGCTGATGCAGCAGGCCTTCAGCTGATCGACGCTTCGCCGGGGTCAGGAGGGACCTGATGTACTTCACGGATCGCGGGATCGAGGAGCTTCAGACCCGTCGTGGGGATGAGGAGGTCACGCTGGCCTGGCTGGCCGAGCGGCTCAGCGAGTTCGTCGATCTCAACCCTGAGTTCGAGGTCCCGGTCGAACGCCTGGCAACCTGGCTGGCGCGCCTGGACGACGATGATGAGTGAGAACCAACGAGCTCTGCGAGCGAGCGTCTCAGCAGGTTGAGCCGAAGCGCCGTGAAGCGGCCCGCTCATCGAGACCCGCAAGGCTAGAGCGTCAGGACGATCTTGCCGAAGACGCTGCCGTCGATGACCGAGGCGAGACCGCTTGCGGCCTCAGCCATGGGGATCTCCCGGTCGATCAGCGGGCGAGTCCCTGTGACATCCATGAACTGGGCGAGACCGTGAAGCTCGTCCCGGGTGCCCATCGTCGAGCCGTGCACCCGCATCTGCTGGAAGAAGATCCGGGTCAGCTCGGCGTGGGTCGGGGCGTCACCCGAGGTCGCGCCGGCGATGACGATCGTGCCGCCGGGCCTCATCGACTTGACCGAGTGCGACCACGTGGCCGCGCCGACGGTCTCGATGACCGCGTCGACCTTGGTGGGCAGGCGAGCGCCGGCCTCGAAGGCCTGATGGGCGCCGATCTCGACCGCCTTGGCTCGCTTGTCCTCGTCGCGGCTCGTCGCATAGACCCGGAATCCCGCGGCGCGGGCCAGCGTGATTGCGGCAGTCGCGACACCGCCACCCGCACCCTGCACCAGGACCGTGTCGCCCTGCTTGAGCCCGGACTGGGTGAACAGCATCCGATAGGCCGTCAGCCAGGCCGTGGGCAGGCAGGCCGCCTCCGCGAAGGACATACCGGCCGGCTTGGCCACGACGTTGCGGGTCGGGACCGTGACCTTCTCTGCGAAGGTGCCCTGGTGACGCTCCGACAGCAGGGAGCGCTTGGGATCGAGGGTCTCGTCGCCGCGCCACGACGGATCGCTGATGACGGCGTGCACCAGCACCTCGTTGCCGTCCTCATCCAATCCGGCGGCATCACAGCCCAGGATCATCGGGAGAGACTCCTCGCGCAACCCGACTCCCCGGAGTGACCAGACGTCGTGGTGATTGATCGACGCAGCCTTAACCGTCACTGTCGTCCACCCGTCAGGCACCTGGGGGTCGGGGCGCTCGCCGACAACCAGACCGCTCAACGGATCCTTCGGATCGATCGTTCCTGCATAGACGGCGAACATGCGACTCCTTGTGGAGGGTTGGGTCAGTACGGGCGGCGGGCCAGGCCCTCGCGACGCGCCGTGTCGGTGACGGCGCGCGCGACTGCCGAGGCGACCCGGGGGTCGAATGGCGACGGGATGACATACGTCTCGCTGAGATCGTCGCCAACCAGATCAGCGATCGCGTTGGCAGCCGCGAGCTTCATGCCCTCGGAGATCCGGGTGGCGCGCACGTCGAGGGCTCCTCGGAATATGCCCGGGAAAACGAGGACATTGTTGATCTGGTTGGGGAAGTCCGAGCGACCGGTCGCGACGATGCGCGCATGCCGGCGCGCGATGTCGGGATGTACCTCGGGATGCGGGTTGGCCATGGCGAAGACGACGGAGTCCGGAGCCATCGAGGCGACTGCGACCTCGGGGATCGTGCCACCGGAGACACCGATGAGCACGTCCGCCCCATCGAGCGCGTCGTTGATCGAGCCCGCCGTTGCCCACGGAGCCGTGGCTTCGGCGATCCCGGACTTGACCGCGTCGAGCCCCGGACGGCCGGGGTGGATGACTCCCGTGCGGTCGACCACGGCGATCTTGCGGACGCCGGCGGACTGCAGCATCTTCATGATCGCAACGCCGGCTGCCCCGGCGCCGGAGATCACGACCTTGAGGTCATACATCTCGCGCTCGGTGAGCCGAGCGGCGTTGATCAGCGCTGCGAGCGTCACGACAGCGGTGCCGTGCTGGTCGTCGTGGAAGACCGGGATCTCGAGGCGCTCAATCAACCGGCGCTCGATCTCAAAGCAGCGTGGGCTGGAGATGTCCTCGAGGTTGATCCCGCCGAAGGTCGGCGCGAGGCGCACGATCGTCTCGACGATCTCATCGACATCTGTCGTGTCGAGCGCAACCGGGATGGCATCAACGCCACCGAACTGCTTGAACAGCACGGCTTTGCCCTCCATGACCGGCATCGAGGCGGCGGGACCGATGTCGCCGAGTCCAAGCACCGCGGTGCCGTCGGTGATGACCGCGACGGTGTTGGAGACCCACGTGTATTCGTGGGCCAGGGCCGGATCGGCGGCGATCGCCTCACACACCCTGGCCACGCCCGGGGTGTAGGACATCGCAAGATCCTGCGCGTTGCGAAGAGGGACTGTGGCCGAGATCTCCATCTTCCCGCCGCGATGCAGTGCGAAAATCGGGTCGCTCGGGTCGGGCGTGTCGGAGTGCACGTTGATGTCTGTCGCAACCATGTTGGAGATTCCTCGGGACGTTTCCGTGAGTTCGTCGTCGGGACCGATCAGGTCGCCGGTGCAGCCAGAGGCCGCAAACTGCATCCGTTGAGCAGGATCCAGACGGGTTGTGCCCGGATGTCAGTCTCTCACACGGGATCTGGCGGACTGAGCGCCCGGGTGACGGGCGGTGCCAGCAGGCACACCAGGGTGACGACCGCAGAAGCGCCAACCAGTCCGGTGATCCAGAGCGGTACGTCCGCGAGGTTGAACGCGATGATGAGCTGGATGATCTGGGTGACCACCAAAGGGCTGCGCGCCCAGTAATCGCCCTCTGTGACGCGCCACACCGCCCAAGCCTGGAAGACGCCGTAGACCGCGAGGATCAGCGCCACCCCGATGCCCACTCCGGCCCGATCCCGAGTCAGGTCGATGGCGCCCAGCGCGGCCAGGACCAGGCAGGTCAGTGCCTCTGCAAACACGATCACGGTGGCCACGATCAGCAGGGTTCGGGCCGTTCCTGCCGGCCGTCCGGGAGACGTCACGGCGTCAGCGTACGAAACGTGTGACTCATCCGACAATTCGCGCGACGCGTTGCCCTTGTAAAGCGGTTGAAATGTTGAAAACATGGAGGTCAAGCCTTGGAACGGGTCAAACAGGCCTGCCCAAGGCGCAACACCGAACGGGAAGGAGTGTCCCCATGGATTGGCGTCATCGTTCAGCATGCCTAGATGAGGACCCTGAGCTCTTCTTCCCCATCGGCAACACGGGTCCTGCCATCTTGCAGATCGAAGAGGCCAAGGTCGTATGCCGCCGCTGTGATGTCCGCGAGCAGTGCCTGCAATGGGCGCTCGAGTCCGGGCAGGATCACGGTGTGTGGGGAGGCTTGAGCGAAGACGAACGTCGTACGCTGAAGCGCCGCAACGCTCGGGCACGTATTCGTACTGCCTGACGTACGCACGTATCGGTGAACCCCGTGGCCTCGGCCGCGGGGTTCTTTGCATCCCTCGGCGGCGGTTTACCACGGTCCCTACGCAAGCCGTTCATCTCCTCTTGGCAAGCGTCGTCCGCCCGAGGACAATCTCCCCCGGGCGGACGGCGTTTGCGTAGGGACCGTGGTAAACCGTGCGGGGGGTTAGAGGTTGAGGGAGATGGCGACGGTGGTGCCGCCGCCGGCGCGCTGCTCGAAGGCGAGCGAGCCGTGCAGCTCTCCCTCGACGAGCGTCGTGACGATCGACAGGCCGAGGCTGCCTGACGGATCGAAGTCCGCCGGCAGGCCTGCCCCATCGTCGCTGACCCGCAGGCGAACCCGGTCACGGATGCGATTGACCGCCAGCGTCAACGTGCCGCCACGCTCGTCGAAGGCGTGGGTCGACGCATTCTGGATCAGCTCGGTCAACACCATCGCGAGCGGCGTGGCGACCGCCCCGGGCAGCAGACCGAACGAGCCGATCCGGTCCACCTGGACACGTCCGGTGCCGGAGGTCTCCTCGGCGACATCGAGCACCGTTCGGAGCAACCGATCGGCGATCTCGTCGAAGGCCACGTTGTCATCGAATGACTGGCTCAGCGTCTCGTGCACCAGCGCGATCGAGCCGACCCGGCGCACGGCGTCGTCGAGTGCAGCACGCGCCTCGGGCAGCTCCATCCGGCGGCCCTGCAGTCGCAGGAGGGCGGCAACGGTCTGCAGGTTGTTCTTGACCCGGTGGTGGATCTCGCGGATCGTCGCCTCCTTGGAGACGAGCTCACGCTCGCGGAGCCGCAGCTCGGTGACGTCCCGCAAGAGGATCAGCGATCCGCTGCGCTGCCCGCGGGACCGTAGCGGAATGACGCGCAGCAACAAGGAGGCGGCGGCGTTCTCGATCTCCGCCTCCGTGCTGGCGTCCCCGCCCAGCATCCCCCTGGCGCCGCGATCGGTCGGGCGGCGATCAACCAGCCTCGTCGTGACGTGGCCCAGCTGCGTGCCGACCAGATCGCCGACGAGGCCCAAGCGGCGGTATGCCGACATGGCGTTGGGACTGGCATAGAGCACCGTGCCGGCAGCGTCCGTACGCACGAAGCCGTCACCGACGCGCAACGAGTCAGCGAGGTCGGACCGGCTGCCCGGAAGCGGGAAGTCGCCGCGGCGGATCATCTCCGCCAGCTCGCCGGCGGCCCGGAAGTAGGACGCTTCGAGCAGGCTCGCGGTACGAAGCCCCGACTCGGCGCTGCGCCGCGACACCACGGCGATGACACGCCCCTCGCGGGTGACGGGGATGGTCTCGACCAGGATGCGCCTGCCGTCGGCGAGCTCCTCGGACTGCTCAACGCCGATCTCGCCGGTCACGAGGGCTTCTTCGAGCTGATCGATCCGGCCGGCCGGGAGGAAGGTGCCGGCGACATCCTCGAGCAGTGTGGTCGGCCCCGTGGTCGGGCGGATCTGCGCGCCGGCCCACATCCCCTTGGCCTCGGCGTCCGGAACCCACAGCACGAGATCGGCGAACGACAGGTCCGCGATGATCTGCCAGTCGGTCACGAGCGCGTGCAGCCAGCCGACGTCGTCGGAGCTCAACGACGTCTGGAAACGGGTGATGTCGTCCAGCGAGGGCACCCGGCCAGAGTAGTGCGCAGGCCGTGGCACGATGGTTGAGTGTCTGAGGCGTACTGGCAATCGGTGATGCAGAGCGGGATGGATGTGCCCGCCGATCGCAGCCTCGATGAGTGCACCGTCGAGCTCGTGGAGATGCTCGGCCACTCCAACCCCCGGTGGCGCGAGGACCTCGCCTACCCGTTGCTGACCACCTGGATCACGCGAGGCGTCTACGACGAGCTGCTGTCCGGCCTGGGCGACGGCATCGCGCCGGGGCTGCGCTACGGCCTGGGCCATGACGGCGACATGTCTGTCATGCGTCGCTCCTACAGCGCGCTGATGCTCGCCGAGATCATCGGCCGAGACAACAACGAGCACCTGATGTCCGCCGGGTCGGTCCTCGACTGGGCTGACCGGGCCACTGCCTGGTATGTCCGCGAGCAGGATCATCGCGGGTGGATCCCCGAGCAGGGCTGGGCCAACTCGATTGCCCACGGGGCCGACCTCCTGGCCGCCCTCGCCCGTTCGCGGCACTTCGGGCGACTCGAGCTCACGGTGCTGCTGGACGTCATGGCCGACCGGGTGCTGACCCCGACGGCATACATCTGGCGTCATGGCGAGGAGGACCGGTTGGCCTATGCCGTCATGACCCTGCTCCATCGCAACGAGCTGGACCCCAGCATCGTCGAGCCGTGGCTGGCCCGTCTCGGCGCCGGGATCGTGCCACCACGGACGCGTGGACACCTCGAGGCCGAGTGGCCCTCCCCCAGTGTTCGCAACACCTCGTCATTCCTGCGGGCACTGCACCTCCAGCTCGCACTCGGCGTGCAAGGCCGCGACGACCTGCGCGCCGATGCCGAGCTGTTCGCCGAGCAGCCGGCTCACCGCGCCGACCTGCTCCTCGCGGTGCTCGACCAGATCCGGGCCGAGCAGCCCTGGCTCTACCGCCCCACGACCCGGACCCGGCCGCTCACCTGACACCTGCGCACTACCGTCCAGTAACCTGCGTCACATGACTACTGACCAGCCGGCCGTGGGCCACACCAGAGAAGGTCATGGCGGAGTCCATGCCTTGGACGTCGCGCGGGCGCATGGCGTCGAGACGATGTTCACCCTCTCGGGGGCCCATGTGTTCCCGATGTATGACGCAGCGGTCAAGACCGAACCGACCATGCCGATCATCGACGTGCGCCATGAGCCGACCGCCGTCTTCGCGGCCGAGGCGATCGGCAAGCTGACCCGCAAGCCGGGCCTGGCCGTCCTGACTGCCGGACCAGGCGTGACCAACGGGGTCAGCCCCATCGCCCAGGCCAGCTTCTCCGGCTCACCGCTGGTCGTCGTGGGCGGTCGCGCGCCCAACAACCGGTGGGGTTCGGGCAGCCTGCAGGAGCTCGACCAGCCTCCGATCCTCGAGACGATCTCGAAGTCGTCGGCCACGGCACGCACCGTGGATGACATCGCCCCGACGATGGACCAGGCGTTCACACTCGCCGGCTCGTCACACCGCGGCCCGACATTCGTCGACGTGCCGATGGACGAGTTCTTCAACACCACGACGACCACCACGCAGTCGTCGGGCAACACCACGCCCCTGATCGAGCCCGATCCCGAGGCGCTGGCGCAGATCGCCGAGCTGCTCCGTGGGTCGGCCCGCCCCGTGCTCGTGCTCGGCACCGACGTGTGGGCCGATCGCGCCGAGGATGCGGCGCTGCACTTCGTCGAAGAGACCGGCATCCCGGTCATCTCCAACGGCATGGGTCGCGGCATCATCCCCGGCGGACATCCCCAGCTCGTGACGAAGGCCCGCTCGACGTCGTTCGGCCAGGCCGATCTCGTGATCGTGGTCGGCACACCGCTGGACTTTCGTCTCGGCTACGGCATCTTCGGGGGCAAGGACGGCGCGACCCCAGCGCGTACGGTGCACGTCGCCGACTCCCCCGGACAGGTCTCGACCCACGCCGAGCTCGCCGCCTCGGCCTGCGGCGACCTCACGACAGTCTTCACCGGGCTGTACACATCGCTCGTCTCCCCATCTCAACACGGTCGCAGGCCCGACTGGACGCCTTGGCTCAACACCCTGCAGACCGAGGTCGGTGCGGCCACCGAGCGCGACAAGGAGCTGCTCACCGCCGAGGCCGATCCGGTCCACCCCGCCCGCATCTACGGCGAGCTGCTGCCCCGGCTCGCCGACGACGCCGTCGTGATCGGCGACGGCGGCGACTTCGTGTCGTTCGCCGGCAAGTTCGTCGAGCCCAAGCGGCCGGGCGGCTGGCTCGACCCCGGCCCCTACGGGTGCCTCGGCGCCGGCATGGGAGCCGCAATGGCCGCGCGCATCGCCAGACCGTCGAGCCAGGTCGTGCTGCTCTACGGTGACGGCGCGGCCGGTATGTCCCTGATGGACGTGGACAGTCTCGTACGGCACAACCTGCCGGTCGTCATGGTCGTCGGCAACAATTCGGCGTGGGGCCTGGAGAAGGGCCCGATGCAGTGGCTCTACGGCTACGACGTCGCCGCCGACCTCGCGCCACAGACCCGCTACGACCAGGTCGTCACGGCGCTCGGCGGTGGCGGCGAGATGGTCACCGACCCGAAGCAGATCGGTCCGGCTCTCGACCGTGCCTTCGACTCCGGCGTGCCCTATCTGGTCAACGTCATGACCGATGTCGACGCCGCATACCCGCGCAACACCACAGGCATCTGAGTTGCTGGTCCGGGTCGCGCTCGAGGACGAGTATGTCGCGGTCGGCACGCTGACCGTCGCCGGTTACGACGCAGACGGCTGGCTCGCCGATGCCGCGCCGCGAGGTCGCGACAGCGTCCTCCTGGTGGCAACCGAGGGCGACGAGCTGCTCGGCACCGTCACCTGGTGCCCGCCCGGGGCACCCACCCGTGAGCTCGCGGTCGAGGACCACCAGGGCGAGTTCCGTACGCTCTCGGTCGCACCCGGAGCGAGGCGTCGTGGGGTGGGACGAGCGCTGGTCTCGAGCTGTCTCGACCGGGCGCGAGCTCTCCTGCTCACCGAGGTGCTGCTCTGCTCGCTCAACGACATGACTCCGGCACACCGGCTCTACGAGTCGTTCGGATTCGTCCGTCGACCTGAGCTCGACTGGTCCCCGTTCCCCGGCGTCAGCTTGTGGGCCTTCTCCCTCGAGCTCTGAGCCGGGGTGGCGGTCAGACGGTCGACATCGTGGGCGCGCGTCCGGGACGAGCCGACTCACCGTGGCCATCAGCGCCAACGTCACGCCGGCGGAGCCGGGCCGTGGCGAGGGCTTGACGGACAAAGAGGCTGAGTGACTCCCAGACGTACTTGTAGGCCAGGCCGCCGGCCACCGACGCCAGCACCGCGAGCAGGGGGACGCGATCCTCGAGGTGAGGATAGATCTGCCATTGCGTGAGGTAGATGTACAGCGATCCCGCAGCCAACGCTGCCAGGACTCGTGCCGCCCAGCGCGGCACGGCAACTGCCCGCACCCACACCAGCACCAGCACGCCGGCAATGACCAGACCCTCACGGTGCGGGTCGTCGAAGAATCCGGCAACCGACACCACCGCTGCGAGAGACACCACGATCCGCTGCCACCGCGTGCTCGCGACGCCGACCGCCCAACCGAGGGCGAAGCACCAGAGGACGATCGAGGGCGTGTAGCGCTCGGTGGCCCCGGCCTCCACCCCGGCGAGGGCATAGCGGAGCGCCAATGAACCGGCCAGGACCACCAGCGCGAAGGCGAAGGGCTCTCGGCGCTCGGCTGTGTGCAGCCATGGCACGGCGAGCACGAGCAGCGTGGCGACCTGGATCCAGATGACCGCCTCGAGGAACCAGAACTGCCACTGGACCGTCCATGAGTTCCTGCCCTGGAGTCCGTTGAGCAAGAAGACCGTGTCGGCGTGATAGGTGCCCAGCACCACGGCGACTGCGCCGACCCACACCACGCAGGGCAGGGCCAGCTGCAACGCCGCGCCGAGCCCGCTGCGGACTCGGGCAGCGCGCGGCCGATCGGTCAGCTGGAACCGGGCGAAGTTGTAGCCGACGACGGCAAGCAGCAGGTGCGCGCCTCCGGGGATCGTCCAGAGGTTGGCATGCGTACCCAGCACCAGGAGGATCGCGAGCCCGCGCAGGACGATCGAGGTCTCCAGCCGGATGCCGCGTCTCCTCGGCTCGTGGGTCGCCACGAGCTCGCGGATCGGGGTGCGGTGCCAGTTGGGAGGGGTCGCGATCCCCAGGTCACCCAGGCGGACAGAGAGCTCCACGTATGACAGCGAGTCGCCCCGAAGCGTGGTGAAGCTGTCATCGGTCGTGGCGTCCGGACGACCCAGGAGATTGGCGAACAGATCTCGCACATCATCGGCGTGCGGCAGGTCCGTCGGCCGGGCCGAAGGTGTCGCAGAATCCGCCAACATCCGCGCCTGACGCTCGAGCGAGGCGTGGTCGACCTTGCCGTTGGCGGTGCGCGGAGTCTCCCGCAGACGGTCGACGGAGACCACATCTCGCGGCAGACCACAGTGGGCCGCGATCGCGAGGCGCGCGGCCACGGCGTCGGTGTGCCAGTCGACGAATGCCTGGATCCCGTCCCCCACCGAGACGCACGTGGCGGGGTGGCCGCGCTCGGCCGTCATCCGCTCGACCTCATCCAGGTCGATCCGCAGTCCGAAGACCTTCGCCACCCGGCTGCGACGGCCTACCCACTCGTACGTGCCGTCCTCGTGCTGCCGGGCGAGGTCGCCGGTCCGGAGCTCGGCCAGATCTGCGCCGCGGGCGAGGTCGGCCGTGGACCGCGCATATCCCATCATGACGTTGGGACCCGCGTAGACCAGCTCGCCGACGCCGTCTGCCGACTCCGGGACGGGCTCGATCCTGAACGAGCCGCCGGGGATCGGCACGCCGAGCGACTCCGGCCTGACGGTCGCCAGATCCGCTGGGAGATAGGCCATCCGGGCAGTCGCCTCGGTCTGGCCGTACATCGCGAAGAAGTCCCAGCCCCGCTGCCTGCCGAGCCGTGCATAGGCGGCGATCCGTTCCGGTGCCAGTCGCCCGCCAGCCTGCGTGATGTGCCGCAGCGAGGGCAGATCACGCTCCGCGAAATCCGCCGAGTCCAGCAGGTCGAATGTGTATGGCACGCCTGCGAACGAGGTTGCGCCTGCGTCCGCTGCCAGATCCCACAGGCACGTGTCGACGACGGACCCGTCAGTGACGATGAGCCCGGCACCACTCAAGAGGTGGCTGTTGACCACCGACAGGCCGTAGCAGTAGTGCATCGGGAGGGTCGTGAGCCCGCGGTGCGTCTCGTCGATGTGCAGGTAGTCGGCGATGCTGAGGGCGTTGCTCACGACGTTGTCGTGGGACAGGCGTACGAGCTTGGCCGAACCGGTCGACCCGGACGTCGACAGCAGCAGCGTCAGGTCCGGGTGCAGGGCGTGGCGCGAACCGGCCCGACGCTCCAGGAAGCCCTCGGCCGGATCGAACACCACGTCGGGGTCGTAGGCGTCCACGACGGACGCGAGATTGACCTGGCTGTCCCCCGGCACCAGCAGCACGGCGTGCCCGTGGGCCATCGCGGAGAGATAGGCAATCAAGGCCTCGGGTGTGTTGGCGCCGCCCACCACGACGAGGCGTTTGTCATCGGTCAGCACGGCGTGGTGCTCATCGACCCGGTCGGCGACGTCCGCGTGAGTCAGGACCGAACCCGGTGAGATCAGGGCCGGCCGGGTGCCATGACTACGGAGGGCGGCGAACCGGTTGCGATGGGTGATCACACAGCACCCCCTGAAGTGACGTAGACAGCAACCGCGCCCGTCACACTCACCGTCACGATCTCGCCGACGACCGGAAGGTCCGACCCGGCCACCCGCGCGTCGACTGGCGAGCCGTCGTCCAGGAGCGTCAGGCGCACCGTTGCGTCGTGCCCGAAGTAGCTCACGTCCTCGACGCGGGCCCGTGGACCGGTGTGGCCCGCGGCCTGCAGGACCAGCTGCTCGGGACGAACCAGGATCTCGACGGCGCCCTGCGGCCCATCTGCAGGCACTTCCAGTCGGCCCAGCGCGCTGGTGGCGACGCCCGCGGTCACCGTGGCAGGCAGCACGACGACGCTACCGACGAACCCGGCGATCGCCGGGTCGGCCGGCGACCGGTAGAGATCGACCGGAGCGGCGAGCTGGGCGACGCGCCCGTCCCGCAGGACCGCGACCTGGTCGCAGAGTGCGAGGGCCTCATCCTGGTCGTGCGTCACGAGGATCGCGGTTGCGCCGGCGGCCCGCAGTGCATGCACGACCGCCTTGCCTGTCTCGACCCGCAGCCCGGCGTCGAGGGAGGAGAACGGCTCGTCGAGCAGCACGACTCCCGGCCGGGGTGCGAGGGCGCGGGCCAGGGCCACGCGCTGCTGCTGGCCGCCAGAGAGCTGATGGGGCTGCCGATGCCGGAGGTCGGGGTCGAGGCCGACCAGCTCGAGCACGGCATCCAGGTCGAAGGACCGGCGCGCAGCACCGCGGATGCCGAAGGCGATGTTGGCTGCGACGTCCAGGTGTGGGAAGAGCGCACCCTCCTGCGGCACGTAGCCGATGCCACGCCGCTGCGCCGGCACACCACGACCGTCGGAGACGAGCGACCGGCCACCGACCCTGATCGAGCCGGCATCGGCGTCAAGGAATCCCGCGATGATCCTCAGCAGAGTGGTCTTGCCGCCGCCGGACGGTCCGAGAGCTCCCACGATCGAGCCCTCGGGCAGGTCGAGGTCCACGCCGTCCAGCACCCGGTTGCCGCCGTACGACTTGGTGATCCCCGAGATCACAAGACCCGTCATGCCGCACCACCCAGCGAGGGGCGACGACTCAGCAGGTAGGTCGCCGGCAGCGAGATCAGCACCATGAGGAGCGCGTAGGGCGCGGCCGCCCCATATGCCACCGACGACGAGCTCGACCAGAACTGCGTCGCCAGCGTCGTCGTGCCGATTGGCGAGAGCAGGAGCGTTGCGGTCAGCTCGGTCGTGACGGCGAGGAAGACCAGGGCGCAGCCCGCGCCGATACCGGGGGTGATCAGCGGCAGGGTCACTCGCCTCGCCGTGGTCAAGGGCCCCATGCCGAGCCCATGGGCGACGTCCTCGAGGACCGGCGGTGACTGCTCGACCGCCGACCGTACGCTCACGAGTGCGCGTGGCAGGAACATGATCGCGTAGGCCGCGAGCAGCAGGCCGTAGGTCTGGTAGACCGCGGGGACATAGTTGATCGACACCGTGACGAGTGCTAGCGCAACGACGATGCCTGGCAGTGCGTTGGCGACATAGGTGCTGCGCTCGAGCGTCGTCGACACCTTGGATCGGAACCGCACGGCGAGCCAGACCACAGGGATCGACAAGGCAACGGTTATCGCCGCGGCAACCAACCCCAGCCCGACCGACGTGCTGGCAGCCGACGCGATGTCAGCGGCCGGGAACGCTGTCGACGAGCCCACGATCATCCAGTGGATGAGGCTGTAGACCGGCACGCCGAGTGAGGCGCCGGCGAGGGCGACCAGCACCGCGAGCGCCGGTACGCGCCATCGTCCGAGACGGACCGGATCGGCATGCCGAACCGCTCCGCTCCCGACTCGCGAGAACCTGCGGTCCGACCGGAGTCGCAGGTCGACCATCAACAGGACCAGGCAGCACAGGACGAGCACGGAGGCGATGACATTGGCCCCGGCGCTGTTGAAGGATGAGCTGTACTGGTCATAGATCGCAGTCGTGAATGTCGGGAAGCGCAACATCTGCAACGCCCCGAACTCGGCCAGCAGGTGCAGGCCGACCAAGAGGGATCCGCCGATCATCGCGGGCCGCAGCTGAGGCAGCACGACCCGCGCAAAGGTCTGCCCAGGACCGTTGCCGAGTGAACGTGCGACCTCCTCCAGCGCCGGGTCGAGGCCGCGGAGAGCGGCCGCGGTCGGGAGATAGACGAGGGGAAAGTAGGACAGCGTCACCACCAGCAGCGCCCCGCGGAATCCCTCGACCCCGGGTGCCAGGGATGACCAGCCATAACTGTTGACGAACGCTGGAATGGCCAGCGGTGCTGCTGCCAGGACGTGCCACAGGGCCCTGAACGGCACGTCGGTGCGCTCCACGACCCAGGCGCACCCGACTCCCAGCACAGCGCTCGCCAGACACCCCGCGACCACCAGGCGCACCGTGTTGGAGAGCAGCTCGCCGACCCGCGGCCTGACCAGCAGGTCCCAGATCTCGCGGCCCCCCAGCGATGCCCCGTAGACCACGATGAACCCCAGCGGGATCAGCGCGAATCCTGCGACGACCGCCGAGATCACGAGGAGGGAAGGAGGAGCCGCGCCCCGCCTTCCCCGTCGTGTCGTCATCCGCGTGCCGATCAGAGGAATCCGGCGTCCTCGAGCAGCGAGATGACCGTGGGTCCGTTGAGGGACGAGAGGTCGACGACCGGCGGCTCGAGCTCGGTCAGCGGCTTCACGTCGCGGCCCAGGTCGACGTCGGGGTTGAGCGGATATTCCAGCGCATAGCTGTCCGCCAGCGCCTGTTGGCCCTCGGCGCCGGCGAGGAAGGCCACGAACTTCTGCGCATTCGCCTGGTTCTTGCCGGCCTTGAGGACGCCGGCACCGGAGACGCTCACGAACGCGCCGGGATCCTGGTCGCCGAAGAAGTGCAGCGCCGAGTTGTCGCTGTTCTCGCCGGCCTCCTCCTGGTCCCGATACCAGTAGTAGTGGTAGATCACGCCGGTGTCGATCGTCCCGGCGTTGACCTCCTTGAGCACGACGTTGTTGCCCTGGTAGACCGTCCCGTTGGACTTCAACCCGGCGAGCCAGGCCTTGGTGGCTTGCTCACCCTTCAGCTCCAGCACGGCACTGACGATGGCCTGGAAGTCGGCGCCGGTCGGCGAGAACGACACCTTGCCCTTCCACGCCGGGTCGGCAAGGTCAAGCAGCGAGTCGGGCAGATCGGACTCGGTGACCTTGTCCTTGTTGTAGACCAGCACCGTCGAACGAGCAGTGAATCCCATCCACTCCCCGCTCGCGGCCTCGTACTGCGCAGGCACCAGGTCGAGCGTCGAGGTGTCGAGGCGGCTGAGCAGGCCCTTGCTCTCGACGAGGGACATCGCCGGGGAGTTCTCGGTGAGGAAGACATCGGCAGGCGATGCCTTGCCCTCCTGCACGAGCTGGTTGGCCAGCTCGAAGTCGGCGCCGTTGCGCAGCTTGACCTCGATGCCGGTCTTCTTGGTGAAGGCCGGGGCGAGCTCGGTCAGCAGCTCTTCGTGCTGGGCGTTGTAGACGGTGATCGACGGTCCATCGTCTCCAGCGCCTCCGCACGCTGCCAATGGCATCACTGCCAGCATGGCCGCCACACCGGCGAAAAGGCGTTTGGTCGCCACGTCGATCTCCTTTGACTCAGGTATGCCTTACCTTAAACGATGCCTCTTGCGGTCCTTCTCGAACCCCTCCCCCGGTCCTCGACGTACCGTGTGCCCATGGAAACCGCGAGCGTCACGCACACCGTCACCGACGACGACACCGCGCGAGCTCTCGGGAGCGGGGATCTGGAGGTCCTCGCCACACCCCGGGCCCTCGCCTGGTGCGAGCAGGCGACCTGTGCGGCCCTGAAGCTCGATCCGGCTCAGACGAGCGTCGGCACCCGGGTCGACCTCGAGCATCTTGCGGCCAGTCCGGTCGGCACCGAGGTGACCGCGACCGCGACGGTCGTGCACACCGATGGCCGACTCGTACGTTTCCAGGTCGCCGCCCACGACACCGGCGGCACGCTGCTCGCGACCGGGGAGATCCGCCGGGTCATCGTGGACCGGGAGCGATTCCTGGCTCGGATCACGCCTGTGGGAGACTGAGGAGTCGACTTCGGAGGAGGAACACCATGGGCAAGACCGGCCGCAAGCGTCGTGCGCGTCGCAAGAAGGGCGCCAACCACGGCAAGCGCCCCAACGCGTGAGCTGTGCACGAGCAGACAAGAAATCCCCGTCCGATGGACGGGGATTTCTTCGTCTGGAGGGCTCGGCAGCCGAGCTAGGTCGCGCGCTGCTCGGTGATCTCGATCTGCACCGTGCGAATCGAGAAGAGCACCTTGTCGCGCAACGGCTCGGGCGCCACCTCGGTGCAGGACCGCGACACCAGCGACTTGACCACGCGCTCGAGGTCGTACTCACCCAGGCAGCCGGAGCACTCGTCGATGTGCGACTGGATCTCGGCGCAGCTCGCGGTGTCGATCTCCTGGTCGATGAACAGATAGAGGTTGTCCAGCGCCTTCTCGCAGTCCGGTCCGTCGCACTCGCTCATTTCGTCACCGCCCCGGAAAAGGCACAGTGGGACGACGACGAAATGATCGCAGCCACAAGATTCACTCGCTGGCGCTCGCTCATGGCTTGTCACCGGCTCCGGTGACGGCCATGCCGCGATCACGCGCGTAGTCGGAGAGCATCTCGCGGAGCATACGGCGACCACGGTGCAGCCGCGACATGACGGTGCCGATCGGCGTGTCCATGATCTCGGCGATCTCCTTGTAGGGAAATCCTTCGACATCGGCAAGATAGACCGCGTAGCGGAAGTCGTCGGGCAACGCCTGAAGCGCATCCTTGACGTCGCTGTCAGGGAGGTGCTCGAGCGCCTCCATCTCGGCGGACTTGAGGCCGCTCGACCCGTGGGACTCCGCACGGGCGATCTGCCAGTCCTCGATCTCATTGGTGACCTGCTGCGGCTGACGCTGCTTCTTGCGGTAGGAGTTGATGTAGGTGTTGGTCAGGATGCGATAGAGCCAGGCCTTGAGATTGGTCCCGGGCCTGAACTGGTGGAACGCGCTGAACGCCTTGGCGAACGTCTCCTGGACGAGGTCCTCCGCGTCGTGCGGGCTGCGGGTCATGCGCAGCGCGGCGGAATAGAGCTGGTCGAGGAAGGGCAGGGCATCGGCCTCGAAGCGGGCCTGCTGCTGCTCCGGGGTCTCGGTCTCGCGCGGGTCGGCGCTCTCGGGGGTTTCGCCGGTGACGGTCATCGCCTCCAAGCCTACTCCCGGCTCCGGGGGCCTGCTGAGGGGCGTGATCGACCTCTCGGCACCATGTTGTGCATATGTGAGCATCTGACCTCCTGAGGGGTTCAACCGCCAGGAGGGGCCCGCTATTCCGGTGGCAGCGGGACGATCAGCTCGGGCCCGTTGTTGCGCACGTTGTTGACCGCGGTCGACACCGCGAACGCGTCGAGCCGACCGGGGGCGGCCGGGATGAGGAGCTCGAGAAGCTCGTCGGTCGGACGTGGAGCGGGATCGAGCCAGGCATCGAACGCCTGCTTCTCGAGGAACAACGGCATCCGATCGTGCACGTGGCCGAGGTCGTCCTCGGCGGTCGTGGTCAGGATCGTGAAGCTCGTGACCCACTCATCGGACTCGCGGTCCTTCCAGAACTCGTAGAGCCCGGCCATCGCGAGCATCGACTGGTCCTTGGGGGTGATGTAGAACGGCTGCTTCTTGGGCTTCGCCTCACCCTCACGAGGTTCCCCGGCGTACCACTCGTAGTAGCCGTCGGCCGGCAGGAGCCCCCGTCGTCTGGCGAACGCCTTTTTGAACGCCGGCTTCTCAGCGGCGGTCTCGGTGCGCGCGTTGATCATCCGGTTGCCGATCGACGGATCCTTGGCCCAGCTCGGGATGAGTCCCCACCGCGCCGTCATCAGCTCACGCTGTGGTGGCGCGGCGGCGGCGAGCTCTGGGGGACGTCGCCCGATGACCAACGGCGCGAGCTTGGTCGGCGCCATGTTGTAGTCCGCCTCGAGCTCCACGAAGGAGTTGGCGAGGTCGACCTCGAAAGCCCGGTTGAGCGACGCCGAGGTCTGGGTCGTTGCGTAGCGCCCACACATGTCGCCCAGCCTATGCCGCAGGACCGACAGGGTGGGAGGTCATTCCGAGAGGCCGGCCAGCACCTGGGCGACGCCGTCTGCAGAGCTCGGCAGGTGCTCGACCCACAACCGCGGTCGCTGACATCCGCCCAGTGCCCGTTCGAGCAGCATGCCGAGCAGACTGATCGTGAGCACGTCGGTGCGGTCGGAGCGGACAAGTGCTGCGAATCGCCGGGGTGAGACCTGGGCGACCGTCTCGTCACCGGTGAACACGGCCCGCATAGCCTCTGCCACCTCGAGCGCCCGCAGTGAGACCTCCAGCTCGTGACCGACCCGGCCGCGGGGCAGCTCGACGACCACGAGTGCACTCGTCTCGGCGACCCGGCGCCCAGAACACTCTGCTCCCCGATAGATCTCGGCGAGTCGGGACCGGACGTGCGGCATCGTGGCCAGTGACGTCAACGGGTCCTCGCACGACACATCAGCACGGAGGATCAAGGCATGATCGGCCCAGGCGAGGGCGGCTGCGCGGGTCGCCGCGAACGACGGATCCCGCCCGGCATACGCCCGCTCCACGTGATCCATGACCTCGTGGAGCGGGATGCCCAACTGTGCTGCACTCGCTCCCACCTCGTGTGCAACATCAGCGATGTCCAGCCGGCCGTCCCGGACGGCGTCCTCCAGGAGCGCAACGTTCAAGCCCGAGCCGAACATGTGATGCTCCCTTCGCGATCGGACAGGAATGAGACGGATCAACCGGAGGCTCATGACGCGATTGCGGGAGGGCCATTCGTGACCGCACCGTGGCTGCATCGTTGTGCCTCTCGGAGGAGTCACGAGATGTCGAACACGCGCAGGGCAGAGCTCGAGTCGAGCGACGCCGAGCTGATCGGCGCCGTGCGCGATGGTGGGACCGAAGCCTACGGCGAGCTGTTCGGCCGTCACCGGGATGCCGCGACTCGCCTGGCGCGCCAGCTGGTGCGCGGGCCCGATGCCGACGACCTGGTCGCCGAGGCATTCGTCCGCGTCCTCACCGTGCTGCAGTCCGGCCGAGGGCCCGACGAGTTCTTCCGCGCCTATCTCCTGTCGTCGATCAGGCGGTTGCACATCGACCGCGTCCGCCATGAGAAGAGGGTCATCCCGACTGCTGACGACGATGCGCTGGATCGCACTGTCGAGTTCGTCGACCCCGCAGAGATGCGGTTCGACCAGCGCGCAGCGGCAGAGGCCTATGCATCGCTCCCCGAGCGCTGGCAGCTCGTCCTGTGGCACCTCGATGTCGAGGGCCACAAGCCCGCGGACATCGCCCCACTGCTCGGAATGAGCGCTAACAGCGTCTCGGCGCTCGCATATCGAGCACGCGAGGGGTTGCGCCAGGCATATCTGCAGGGCCAGCTCGCCCCCAGCCTGCATGCCAGCTGCCGCACAGCCATCGGGATGCTCGGTGCGTACGTGCGCAAGGGCCTGTCCCATCGCGACACTGTCCGGGTCGAGTCGCACCTCGACGAGTGCACCCGGTGCACGGGCCTCCAGCTCGAGCTGTCCGAGATCAACTCCCACCTCTCCGGCATCCTCGGCCCGGCGCTGCTCGGTTCGCTTGCTGGCGGCTACCTGAGTGGCAGTGGTGCCGCCGCGCTCGCCGGTACGGGGGCCGCGGTCGGCTCCAAGGGTGTCATCGGTACAGCCATCGAGTCGGTCCTCGCTCCGGTCAAGATCGTCGGTGCCACCGCCGCCGGAGCCAGCACGCAGGGCATCGCCGCGGTCGCTGTCGTCATCGCGGTCGCAGCGGTGGGCACGGTCGCAGTGACCGCCGATCGAGGCGCGCCGGCAAGGGAGGAACCGCGGGTCTCAGGCTCGCGCGACAGTCCCGCACCCACGACTCCCGCGCCCACGACGTCAGAGCCGACGCAGGCTCGACCAGAGCCCACCGTGACAGCTCCCGCGCAGACGCCGTCGCCGACGACATCACCCGATCCCGATCCAGTGAAGCCGAACCTCGAGGTCACCCCGCCACGAGCTGAGCTGCCAGAGCCGCTCGGGAGCGGAACCGGGATCGCGGTGCGGCCGAGCCAGCCGACCGACTACGCGATCTCGGCCGTCCAGATCACACGTGAAAGCTTCCTGCAGCGGCTCTTCGAGATCACGATCCGTGCCGACAATCCCGGCCGAGCCAAGCCCCAGACGGTGACCGTCATGCTGGCGTTCGACCACCGGGTCCGGTTCCGGGGCGCGCTCAGCGCCGCGTGGGATTGTGGTCCGGTCGTACGCAACCAGAGCCTGCGCACCCTGTCGTGCTCGCGCCGACTCGATGCAGGAGAGGGGACGACCTTCGACTTCAGGGTCAGGGGGTTGGAATCCAGCGGCACCGTCACGGTCAGCGCGGTCGACGATCCAGTCGCGGACAACAACTCGGTCACCTTCGGCCCCGGCCCCGGCCTCTGGCCGACGGCTTGACCTACCCGGGGTTGCCTCAGCGCACAGGTCCGGTATGAATGAACCATGACCCTCCTGCGTACGGTGGCCCGCCCGATGCTCGCCTCGATGTTCGTCTACGGGGGCGCCCAGGCGCTCAAGGATCCCGGTCCCCGCGCGGCCAAGGCCCAACCGGCCGCCGACCTGATCAAGAAGTTCGCGCCCGAGCTGCCGGTCAACGGTTCCAACCTGACCCGCCTCAACGGGGCTGCCCAGCTCGCCGGCGGCCTTGCCCTCGCGACCGGCCGGTTCCCGCGTCTGGCTGCCTTTGCCCTTGCTGCGACGTTGCCCCCCACGACTCTGGCTGGTCACCAGTACTGGAACGAGACCGACCCCGGGGCACGGGCCAATCAGCGCATCCACTTCCTGAAGAACGTCTCGATGACCGGCGGGCTCCTGATGGCGACACTTGACCCCGAGCCCCACAAGAAGTTCATCGGCCGACGCGCCAAGGACAAGGTCTCCGAGGCCGCGTCGTCCGTCGCCGACCAGATCGATCACCTCCGCGGCTGACGCGCCGATAGGCTGGCAGCAATGACTGCCCCACTGCCTTGGCTCGCCCCCTTCCGCGACTCACCCTTCGAGGGTCAGGTGCTGGTCCCCGGATCCAAGTCGCTGACCAACCGCGTCCTGATCCTCGCCGCGCTCGCCGACGGGCCCTCGGTGCTCACGCGGCCGCTGGGATCGCGTGACACCAACCTGATGCTCGCGGCACTCACGGCACTGGGCGCCACGATCGAGCGCGATGGCACGACGTGGACCGTCACGCCTTCCGCGTGGGACCGCACCGAGGCCACCGAGGTGGACTGCGGGCTGGCCGGCACGGTCATGCGGTTCGTCCCGGCGGTCGCCGCAATCGGCCGGGCGCCTGTGACATTCGACGGTGACGAGCACGCCCGCGTACGCCCCATGGGCACCACGATCGCGACCCTGCGCGACCTTGGTGTCGAGATCGACGATGGTGGACGCGGCGCCCTGCCGTTCACCGTTCACGGCGCGGGACAGGTAGTCGGCGGCCAGCTCGAGATCGATG
The DNA here is from genome assembly GCF_037719875.1 of Aeromicrobium sp. GTDB lineage: Bacteria > Actinomycetota > Actinomycetes > Propionibacteriales > Nocardioidaceae > Aeromicrobium. The sequence continues at coordinate 89,167 of NZ_JBBJMJ010000009.1, forward strand.
CCTCCGCGTCCAGCCAGTTCGTCTCGGCCCTGCTGCTGGCCGGGTCGCACTTCGACAAGGGTCTGGAGCTCCGGCACGTCGGCACGGCACTTCCCTCGATGCCGCACGTCGACATGACGGTCGCCGAGCTCCGCCGTCGCGGCGTCCACGTCGAGACCGACGGGCCCAACAGCTGGTACGTCCACCCGGGACCGATCGGCGCCCTCGACGTCGAGATCGAGCCCGACCTGTCCAATGCCGGAGTCTTCATCGCCGCCGCGCTCGTCACCGGCGGGTCGGTCCGGATCCGCAACTGGCCCGAGAAGACCGACCAGGCCGGCGATGCGTGGCGCACGATCGCCCCGGCGTTCGGTGGCACGGCCGATCGCGACGGCGCCGATCTGGTGTTCCGCGCCGGCGCGACGCTGAACGGCGTCGAGCTCGACCTGCACGACGTCGGCGAGCTGACCCCGGTCATCGCTGCCATCGCCGCCCTGTCCGGCGGGCCGTCGAGCCTGACCGGCATAGCTCATCTGCGAGGGCACGAGACTGATCGGCTCAAGGCCATCGTGACCGAGGTCAACCGTCTGGGCGGCGATGCCGAGGAGCTGGCAGACGGCCTCCTGATCCGCCCCCGCCCACTACGAGGCGGGACGTTCCACACCTACGACGACCACCGGATGGCCCACGCGGGCGTGGTCCTCGGCCTGCGTGTGCCAGAGCTGTTCGTCGAGAACGTCGTCACGACGGTCAAGACCTATCCCAACTTCGCCCCGGTCTGGGAGCGCTTGATGATGAAGAACACGTAGAGACGCATGCTGACATGAGAGAGCGCCAGCGAGCGACCAACAACACAGCGCTCATGCCTCCACGTCCGTACCGTGGGCCTTCGACGGTCGGGGTGGCATGAGAGAGCGCCAGCGAGCGACCAACAGCACAGCGCTCATGCCTCCACGTCCGTACCGTGGGCTTTCGACGGTCGGGGTGGCATGACAGAGCGCCAGCGAGCGACCAACAGCACAGCGCTCATGCCTCCACGTCCGTACCGTGGGCTTTTGACGGTCGGGGTGGCATGAGAGAGCGCGACGACGAGCACACGCAGTTCGAGCGGCCGCGTCGGCACACCAAGCCACGCACCAAGGTCAGGCCCAACTACGACGACGCCGACACCGCGCGGGTCGTGACGATCGACCGTGGCCGCTACACCGTGACGCTCGACGAGGACGGCCGAACCCTCACCGCGATGAAGTCGCGCAACCTCGGCCGCAAGGGTGTCATCGTCGGCGACGAGGTCAAGGTCGTCGGAGACGTCACCGGCGACACGGGTTCGCTGGCGCGGATCGTCGAGGTCCACCCGCGGCGGACCGTGCTGCGCCGGACTGCCGATGACGACGACCCCATCGAGCGCATCATCGTCGCCAACGCCGATCAGCTCGTGATCGTCGCCGCGCTGGCCGATCCCCCGCCCCGCGCCGGGCTGATCGACCGTTGTCTGGTCGCCGCGTTCGACGCCGGCATGGAGCCGCTCGTGTGCCTGACAAAAGCCGACCTCGGCTCGCCCGCCGAGCTCGTCGCGATGTTCGAGCCGCTGGGCGTACGCGTCGTGGTCACACGGCGCGACGGTGAGCTGGACGCCATCCGCGATGCCCTGCGCAATCGGGTCAGCGTGCTCGTCGGCCACAGCGGTGTCGGCAAGTCGACCCTGGTCAACGCCCTGGTGCCGGACGCCAACCGCTCGGTCAGCTATGTCAATGCGGTGACCGGGCGCGGGCGTCACACCTCGACGTCGGCGATCAGCCTCGAGCTGCCGTTCGGCGGCTGGATCATCGACACCCCCGGGATCCGGTCGTTCGGCCTCGCACACGTGCAGATCGACGACCTCATCCGGGCGTTCCCCGACCTGCAGGATGCGGCCCGGCACTGCCCCCGGGGGTGCCTGCACTCGGCGACCGAGCCGGAGTGCGCGCTCGACATCGCGATGGCCGACGGGGGCCTGGCGCCGGAGCGGGTCGAGTCGTTCCGGCGCATCCTCGCGAGCATGAACCACAAGGACGACTACTGACCGTGTGCCCACCGTCGTTTTGGGCTGCGAACGCCGTACTCTGAGGGTCATGGCTCACTCGTACAACGACGATCTGCGCCTCGCTCACGTGCTCGCCGACAACGCCGACAACCTGTCGATGGACCGTTTCGGCGCGATCGACCTGCAGGTCGACACCAAGCCCGACATGACTTACGTGACCGAGTCCGACGAGGCCGTCGAAGCCGCCATCCGGCGCACCCTCAAGTCCGCCCGCACCCGCGACATCGTGCTGGGCGAGGAGCACGGCGAGGTCGAGGGGTCGGGCGGCGCCGGTGGTCGTCGCTGGATCGTCGACCCGATCGACGGCACCGCCAACTTCGTCCGCGGCGTGCCCGTGTGGGCGACCCTGATCGCGCTCGAGGAGGACGGTGAGATCATCGCCGGCTGCGTGTCGGCACCAGCCCTCGGCCGCCGCTGGTGGGCCAGCAAGGGAACCGGCGCCTACACCGGCAAGTCGCTCATGGCCTCCCGCGAGATCCGGGTCTCCCGGGTCTCCGACCTCGGCAGCTCCTCTCTCTCTTATGCCTCGATGGGCGGCTGGGATGCCATCGGCAAGGGTGAGGCCTTCGCCGCGTTGATGCGTCGCTGCTGGCGCACGCGCGCCTACGGCGACTTCTGGTCCTACATGCTGCTCGCCGAGGGCGCGGTCGACATCGCCGCCGAGCCCGAGCTTAAGGTCTGGGACATGGCCGCGCTCGACATCGTGGTCCGTGAGGCCGGTGGCACGTTCACCAGCCTTGCCGGTCAGCCCGGGCCGTGGGGTGACAACGCGCTGGCCACCAACAGCCGTCTGCACGACGCTGCCATGGCCTATCTCGGGCACTTCCCCGACCAGGGCCCGCCCGACCCGTCGTGGACCGACGAGCCCGAGGACGACGTCAGGTCAGAGCCGGACAACGTACGCAGCTTCGACTTCACCCGAGAGCAGGCCGAAGACGCGCCCTGAGCGCGGGTCTCACACCCTCGCGTTCGCCCACCTGCAGGACTACGCTGCGATGAACTGACCGAAGGAGTGTGTCCCGTATGCGCGTGAGCGATGTCCTGGCTTCCAAGGGAAGCGATGCCGTCTACACCATCACCCCGGATTCGACCGTCCGCGAGCTCCTGGACGTGCTGGCCGACCACAACGTCGGTGCGCTGGTCGTGAGCGATGACGGCAAGGCGATGCTGGGCATCGTGTCCGAGCGGGACATCGTCCGCAAGCTCCGAACCGCCGACAACGCACGTGACATGACGGTCGCCGAGATCATGACGACCGACGTCCAGCTCTGTGGGCCGGAGGACTCCTTCGGCGGCCTCATGGCGATCATGACCGAGCACCGCGTCCGCCACATCCCGGTGCTCGACGACGGCGTCCTGGTCGGAGTCGTCAGCATCGGCGATGCGGTCAAGTACCGCATGGAGCAGCTCGAGTTCGAGCGCGACCAGCTCAACAACTACGTCGCCGGTGGCTGACCCCGGCCAGTGATGCACACTGTGCCCGGCCCCCGCTCTGGAGGCCGGGCACTTCTGCGTCGTTCGCCTTCTCTATCTTGACTATCGACCCATTGACGATATATCGTTTAACTATCGATAGTGTATCTAGAAGGTGGGTATCCCCATGCGAAGCAATGACTTCCCAGAACAGCGCCGCCCGGCCGATCGTCGGCGCGGCAGACACAACCCAGACCGCGACTTCGGTCGCGAATTCGGCTTCGGACCCGGATTCGGCGGCCCCGGTCGCCCACGTGGTCGCCGGCGGGGCGGGCGAGGCGGAGATGTCCGCGCCGCGGCACTCCTGCTCCTCAGTGAGCAGCCACAACACGGCTATCAGCTGATCCAGGAGATCGGTGAGCGGTCGAACGGCAGCTGGACCCCCAGCCCCGGTTCGATCTATCCCGTGCTCCAGCAGCTCGAGGACGAGGGACTCCTCACCTTCGAGCGGGTCGACGGCCGCAAGACCGCCACCTTGACCACCGAAGGCACCTCGTACGTCGAGGAGAACCGTGAGCAGCTCGGCACCCCGTGGGAGGACTCGCACGGCGGTCCCGACCACGAGATGCGCGAGTTCTCGCACAGCCTCAAGGGATTCGTCAACGCCTGGAAGCAGGTCGCGCAGGCCGGCACGCCCGCGCAGCGCGAGAAGGCCACGATCGTGGTCGAGGACGCACGGAAGGCGATGTACCGCATACTTGCGGACGATGAGTCATAACGGACGCCTGTCCCTGCCCGAGAGCGAGATGACCTGGCGGTTCTCTCGCTCTTCGGGCGCCGGCGGCCAGCATGTCAACACCAGCGACACCCGCGTCGAGCTGATCTGGTCACTCACCAGCACCACCGCGCTCTCCCCCGACCAGAGGCAGCTTGCCGCCCAGCGGCTCAGCAACCGCCTGATCAGCGGGACGATCACCGTCGTCTCGTCGCAATATCGCTCACAGCACCGCAATCGGGAGGCTGCCCGCGTACGCCTCGAAGAGCTCGTGTCCCACGCGATCGTCCCTCCCAAACCTCGGCAGGCCACTCGGCCGAGCCGCGCGTCGAAGCAGCGCCGGATCGACGCCAAGAAGCGTCGCAGCTCGCTCAAGCAGGGCCGCTCCTCGTCGTGGGAATAGGCGGTTGACCCGCCCTGCTGCTGCTCACGTGATTGGCTTGCGCTGTCGCGGGTATGCCCTCGACACACGCTCCTAGGAGGAACCATGACGATCGCCCCGCCAGAGCCCGATCAAGACCCGACTGCCCCCGGCGATGACGAGCCCGAGAAGGCCCCGCCCCTCCCCGACCCGGCTTTCCCCGAGGTCCTGCCCGGAGGAGACCCCGGCCCAGGCGAGTCGCCGGACGCCGAGCCCGAGACCCAGCCCGACTCCGACAGCTGACGCCCGGCGACGATGAAGTCGTGATTCTCGAGCGGCTCCTGTCTCGTAGGGTGCCGTCATGATGTCGGATGCGGCCGCGCTCGAACGCCTCTACGCCTATCCCGCCACCGACCGGCCGTGGGTGCGCAGCAACTTCGTCTCGACCCTTGACGGCGCTGCCGCAGGAACCGATGGGAGATCCGGCACCCTCGGCGGCGATGCAGACACCCGTGTGTTCGCTCTGCTGCGCTCACTCGCCGACGTCATCATCGTCGGTGCCGGCACCGCGCGCGACGAGGGATACGCCGACTTCGACGTCGACTCCGAGCTGCGGGCCCGGCTCGGGCTCGCACCCGTCCCGGCGATGGTCCTGGTCAGTCACACCCTCGACATCCCCGGGGCGCTCATCGCGCCCGGCAACGTCGTGGTCACGGCGGCCAATGCGGACCCCTCGCGGGTCGCGGCATTGCGCGAAACCGTGGAGGTCCTCGTCACGGGCGACGAGGAGATCGACTGGCCCGCGGTCCTGGCCACGCTGGCGGATCGAGGCTGGACGAGAATCCTGTGCGAGGGCGGACCCACCCTGCACGGCGAGCTCATCCGACTCGATCTGGTCGATGAGCTGTGCCTGACGGTCGCGCCGATCCTCACCGGCGGCAATGCTCCGCGGATCGCTCGCGGCCATGAGGGCGTGGACCGACCGATGGCCCTGGGTCACGCGATCGAGGCGGACGGTGGCCTCCTGACCAGATGGGTCCGAGCCCGGTCCTGAGGTCCGGTCACCCGTAGGCTGTCGGTCGTCCACGACCTAGGAGTCCCATGAACGAGCTCGACACGGCCGCACTCATCCTCCGGATCGCCCTCGGAGTCACCTTGATGGCCCATGGTTGGAATCACGGATTCGGCTCCGGCGGCCTGGCAGGGACGGCTGGCTGGTTCGAGAGCATCGGCCTGCGTCCGGCCAAGGTGCACGCGGCGATCAGCGCATACGCCGAGCTCGCCGCGGGTGCCGCGCTCGTGGTCGGCCTGCTGGTCCCCTTCGCCGCGGCGGCCGGCATCGGCATCATGACGGTGGCCTTCGTGACGGTCCACCGGCGCAACGGCTTCTTCATCTTCGGAGACGACGAGGGATATGAGTACGTCGGGGTCCTCGCGTTCGCGTTGACCGCCCTCGCGGTGCTCGGCGGTGGCGAGCTGTCTGTCGACCATGCGCTGGACCTCGACCTCGACGGCATCGCGATCGGACTCGGCGCGGCCGCCGGAGGCATCGCCGCCGCGGCCGGACTGCTCCTGACCTGCTGGCGGCCGCCGGCCAAGCCGGCCTGAGGCTACAGCAGGAAGTAGACCTTGCGCAGCGTCTCGTGGATCGTCCAGCACGTGCGCTCACCAGCGTGCAGGCGCACGAGGCTTCCGGCCTGGATCGGCACGACCGAGTCGTCCTCGAACCGGACCTCGCCCCGCCCACTGAGGACCAGGAACACCTCGTCGGCCTCGACGTCGGTGACGGTGCCCGCGGTGATCTCCCAGATGCCGATCTCGTTCTCGCGGTATGTCGCGAGGTCGATCGTGCCGACCTCCGGCATCCCCTCGACGACCTCCGGGCTCGGCACCTGCGACCGGGTCAGCGGCGTCGCCCGCACGTCATCGGCAAGCACCCGATCGCTCGGCTCCTTCGCCCGCGTCATGAGTCGAACCCCAGTCCGAGCCGGTCCAGCGTACGCAGCAGCAGGTTGCGGCGACCCTCGCGATGATCCGCGCGGTCCAGCGACCACTTCGTGGCTTCGATGCCGATCTTGGCGAGCGGCTCGGGCGGGAAGGGCAGCGGCTTCTTGCGCACCATCTCGAGCTCGGTGCGCGGCGTGGTCTCGCCCCCGAGCCGGTCGAGCATGACCTCAGCGGCGAAGCGGGTCGAGGCGACACCGAGCCCCGTGAACCCCGCCGCGTAGGCAATTCGACCGCGCCTCGCCAGTCCGTGGAAGGCGCAGAACTGGGTGGAGGTGTCGATCGCGCCGGCCCACCGGTGGCTGAAGCCCAGGCCTTCGAGCTGTGGGAAGGTCGTGAAGAAGTGGGACGCCAGACGCCGGTAGGAGTCGTCGCGGTCCTCATAGTCCGCACGCACCCGCTTGCCGGAGTGGTAGATCGCGTCGTAGCCGCCGTAGAGGATCCGGTTGTCGGCGGTCAGCCGGGAGTAGTGGAACTGGTTGGCGAGGTCGCTGAGCCCCTGCCGGTTGCCCCACCCGATGTCCGCCATCTGCGCGTCGCTGAGCGGCTCGGTCATGAGGACGTAGTCGTAGACAGGCACCGTGGACAGACGCGATCGTCTCAGCAGCGGACGGAACACGTTGGTCGCCAGCGCGACCTTCTCGGAGTGCACGACACCTCGTGCGGTGCGGACCGCGACCGGCCCGGCCCGGTGAGAGCTGAGATCCGTCACGGCGGAGTGCTCGAACACCTCGACGCCGAGCTCCGTCGCCACCCGCGCGAGCTCCTTGGCGAGGCGGCCAGGGTGGATCAGCGCGCAGTCATCGCGCTCCCAGCGTCCCGCCCGGAAGATCGGGCTGGCGATCTCGGCCTGCACGGCCTGTTCGTCCAGCCACGTGCCTGACTCCTCGTCGACGAGCCACTGGACCTGATGTGGCTCATAAGCGACTGAGAGCACCCCGGTCCGCTCGAACTGGCAGTCGATCGCAAGCTCAGAGATGTCACGCTCCATCGCGGCGAGGTTGTCGGCTCCGAGCCGCTCGAGCTCGTCGTACTGATCGGGCCAACGGGCCTGCCCGTTGGCCTCGCCATGCGTCAGGCTGGCCTCGGCGAAGCCGCCGTTGCGGCCCGATGCGGCCCAGCCGATCGTCTGGGCCTCGAGCAGCACGACTCGCGCCCCGGGGTTGCGCCGCTTGGCCAGCACCGCGGTCCAGAGGCCGCAGTATCCGCCGCCGACAACCGTGAGGTCGGCATCGCGCCTCCCGATGAGCTGGGGGTGATCGGCTGCTTCTCCCACGTCCTCGAGCCAGAAGACTCCGAGCCGAGATGCCGCAAGCGAAGCATCCACGACACCTCCGGCGGGTTGTTGGCGCTCGAACACCGTCCGGTGAGGTGTGGTCATGCTCTTTCACTCCTGCTCATGATCCCCGTACGGACGGCATGCCCGTGCGGTCAGGATCCCGGGTGAGCGTATCGCCCCCTGGATCAGGCGGAGGACCCCCTCCTGCGTCCCTAGGCGAGAAGCCGGGACAAGGCGTGGGCCTGGTCGAGGAGGCGGGCGCCGAGGCCTGGCAACCGGTCCGGACGAAATCGCGACTCGACCCCGGTGAGGCTGAGCGCCCACTCGGGGGAACCATGCCGATCGAACACCGCCGCCCCGATGCCCCAGCTCCCCTCGACCAGGAGGCCCGGGTTGACGGCAAACCCCGTCGTCCTCGTCTCGGCGATCCGCCCGCGGACCGCCGACTCCGAGTGGCTGACACCCCAGGCCGTCGTCAGATCGACCCGCTCGAAGAAGCCATCGATCTCACGATCGGAGCGATGCGCGAGGATCACCAGCCCCGCGGAAGCGACACCAAGGGGCAGCCTGATGCCCTCGTACAGCACGTGGGACCGCAGCGGGAAGCTGCCGTCCTCACGCAGCAGGCACACGGTCTGGTCGCCTCTGCGCGCTGAGAAGAATGCGCTTTCACCAGTCTCCTTGGCGAGCAGGGCAACGGTCTGTCTGGCGAGGTCCGTCACGTCATAGCGTTCAGCCGCCATGGTGCCCAGCAGATACAGCTCCGGACCGAGGAACCAGCGACCGGTCTCGCTGGAGCGTTCGGCGAGCCCTTCACCGACCAGCGAGGTCAGCAGTCGGTGCACCGTGGGGCGAGCGAGCCCGGACAACCGGGCGATGACGGTCGTGCTGGCCCCGTCCGGCTCGCACTCGCCGAGGGTTCGCAGCAAGGCACCGACCCTGGACACGACCTGCGGCCCTTGCTCCTCCATAGGTCCACGATAGCGTCCAGTGAGTGAACGCATTCGGTCCACGGGTCCGCTGCGTGAGCATTCGCGGCTTCGCCCGGCGTCGTCTCTTGACCTCGGTGAGCCGATTCGATTGACTCCCCACGTATGTCCATTGAATGGACGAACCGGAGAGGCTCGACGATGACAACCTGCACATCCCCCGACGAAGCCCTGGCCGGCCTCCTGACCGACGGCATGACCCTCGCCGTGGGCGGGTTCGGCCTGTGCGGGATCCCATCGGACCTGATTCAGGCCGTCCGGGACTCAGGGGTCCAAGGCCTGACCGTCGTGTCGAACAACATGGGAGTGGACGGCAAGGGCCTGGGCCTCCTGCTGGAGAACCATCAGGTGGTCAAGGTCGTCGCCTCCTACGTCGGGGAGAACAAGCTCTTCGCCCGCCAGTATCTCGACGGCGAGCTCGAGGTCGAGTTCAATCCGCAGGGAACTCTGGCCGAGCGACTCCGTGCCGGTGGAGCCGGAATACCCGCCTTCTACACGCGCACCGGGGTCGGCACAGCGGTCGCCGAGGGCAAGCCGACCGAGGTCTTCGACGGCACCACGTATGTCCAGGAGCGCGGCATCGTGGCCGACGTGGCCCTCGTGCACGCCCACACCGGGGACACCCGGGGCAACCTCCGCTATCGCCTGGCAGCGCGCAACTTCAATCCGGCAGTGGCAACTAGCGGCCGCGTGACGGTCGCCGAGGTCGAGAACCTCATCGATGCGATCGACCCCGAGCTCGTCCAGACTCCCGGCGTATATGTGACCCGTCTGGTCCACACCCCCGACGTGGTGAAGGACATCGAGCAACGCACGACCCGAGCCCGGCCCACCGAGGGAGCAATCGCATGACCTGGACCCGTGATGAGATGGCCGCGCTCGCGGCCCACGAGCTGGCCGATGGCGACTACGTCAATCTCGGCATCGGCATCCCCACCATGGTCGCGAACCACATACCCGATGGTGTCTCGGTGACGCTCCAGTCCGAGAACGGCATCCTCGGCATGGGCCCTTTCCCCTACAAGGGTGAGGAGGACCCCGACCTGATCAATGCCGGCAAGCAGACCGTCACGGTCAACACCGGAGCCAGCTTCTTCGACTCGGTCGAGTCATTCGCCATGATCCGCGGCGGCAAGGTCGACATCGCGATCCTCGGCGCGCTCCAGGTCGCGGCCAACGGCGACCTCGCCAACTGGGCCGTGCCCGGAGCGCTCGTCAAGGGCATGGGCGGGGCGATGGACCTGGTTGCCGGGACCAAGCGCATCGTCGTCCTCACCGACCACGTCGCCAAGGACGGCACGCCCAAGATCGTCGAGCACTGCACGCTGCCCCTCACCGGACTCGGGGTCGTCGACCGGATCATCACCGACCGGGCCGTCCTGGATGTGACACCCGAGGGGCTCACGCTCGTCGACCTTGCTCCCGGCGAATCCTTCGAGACCATCCGTGACCTCACGGGAGCCGAGCTTCGCCGCTGACGGTTCAGGTCGACGACTCGTCCGAGCTGCCCCCCGTGCGTCCGAGCTCGCGCGCAATCTCGGCGGCGGCTGCGTGGAGCACGGGCGCTGCCCGTTCGACCATCTCGTCGCCCATCCGCGGCAAGGGGCCGGAGGTCGACAGGGCCATCGGCTGGGGTGCATCGGGAACCATGACAGCGACGCATCGCACCCCGATCTCCTGCTCACCCTCGTCGATCGCATAACCGCGGGCCCGGATGTCGGCGAGCTCGGCGAGGAACTCCTGTGGCGTCGTCAAGGTGTTGGACGTGTGCCGGGACATGCCGGTCCTGCCCAGCAGCTCCACGACCTCCTGATCCGGGCGGTGGGCCAAGATGGCCTTTCCCACGGCGGTGGCGTGCGGGTGGGTGCGCTTGCCCACCTCGGTGAACATCCGCATAAAGTTGTTGGACGGTTGAACCTGGGCGACATAGACGATCTCGTCGCCGTCGAGGATCGCCAGGTTGACGGACTCACCGAGCTCGGCGACCGCATCGTTCATGGCAGGCCGAGCCCACGTGCCGATCCGCTTGGAGCTCGTGTCGGCCAGGCGCATCAGCCTCGGGCCGAGGGAGTATTGGCGCGACTGCTCCTGACGGACGTAGCCGAGGTCGACCAGGGTGCGGACCAACCGGTGGATCGTCGCCAACGGCAGATCTGCCTTTTCGGCGAGCTGGGACAGGCCGATGATGCCGCCTGCGTCAGCCATGACCTCCAGGATGGCGAACGCACGGTCCAGGGACTGCACCCCGCCGGAGTTGCGGGCCGAGGCGCCTTCCTTGGCGACCACCGTCATGACGCCAACCCGGGGATGCGCCTGAGCCGACTGGCAGGCAGGACACACCAAGTTTGATAAGTTGGTTTCCGCATAATGGAAGTCTACCGCCAAGGAGTCCCGGCGTGACCACGATTCAGCTCACCCGCGCGTCGCCCGATGGGGGCGACCTGATCCTCACTCCCGAAGCGCTCGACTTTGTCGCCGATCTGCAGGTACGTTTTGGCGCCCGCCGCGACGAGCTCCTCGAGGCCCGTCAGCGGCGCCGCGAGGAGATATCCCGCAGTGGCACGCTGGACTTCCTGCCCGAGACGGCCGAGATCCGCAGCGGTGAGTGGACGGTGTCCCCGGCGCCGGCAGACCTGCAGGACCGCCGCGTCGAGATCACCGGGCCGACCGAGCGCAAGATGGCGATCAACGCTCTCAACTCCGGAGCCAAGGTGTGGTTGGCCGATCTCGAGGATGCCAACACCCCGCACTGGGACAACGTCGTCGGCGGACAGGTCAACCTCCATGACGCCGTCCGCCGCACCATCGCGTTCACCGGCCCGGAGGGCAAGGCATATGCGCTGAGCGATCCCGAGCGGATCCCGGTCATCATCCCCCGACCCCGCGGCTGGCACCTCGATGAGGCGCACGTGCTGGTCGATGGCTCCCCCGTCGTCGGGGCCCTGCTCGACTTCGGGCTCTACTTCTTCCACAATGCCGCCGAGCTGCTGCGGCGCGGCAGCGGTCCGTACTTCTATCTGCCCAAGATGGAGTCCCATCTCGAGGCGCGGCTGTGGAACGACATCTTCACGCATGCTCAACAACGCCTGGGCATCCCCGTCGGCACGGTCCGGGCCACGGCGCTGATCGAGACCCTGCCGGCCGCCTTCGAGATGGACGAGATCCTCTACGAGCTGCGCGACCATGCAAGCGGGCTCAATGCCGGCCGCTGGGACTATCTCTTCAGCGTGATCAAGACCTTCCGCGACGCTCCTGCCGGATCGCCGGGCGACGTCGCCCTGCCCGACCGCAACGCGGTGACCATGAACGCACCCATGATGAAGGCCTACGCCGACCTGTTGGTCAAGACCTGTCACCGCCGCGGCGCGTTCGCGATGGGTGGGATGGCGGCGTTCATCCCGAGCCGGCGCGATCCTGAGGTCAATGCTGCGGCGTTCAGCAAGGTCCGCGAGGACAAGTCCCGAGAGGTCGCAGCGGGGTTCGACGGCTCCTGGGTCGCGCATCCGGATCTGGTGCCGTTGTGCGCCGAGATCTTCGACGGCGTCCTGGGCGACGCCCCCAACCAGATCGACCGGCAGCGTCCCGACGTCACGGTGGGCCCCGATGAGCTGCTCGCTCTGGGCCAGACTCCCGGAGGTCGCACCGAGGCCGGCCTTCGTACGAATGTCACGGTCGGAATCCAGTACCTTGCGGCCTGGCTGGGCGGCAACGGCGCGGCGGCGATCCACAACCTGATGGAGGACGCCGCAACCGCCGAGATATCACGCTCGCAGATCTGGCAGTGGGTGCATCGCGGCGCGCAGCTCGACAGTGGGGAAACCGTCACGCGGGACCTGGTCGATCAGATCGTCGAGCACGAGTGCGCTCAGCTGGCCGGGCTGGACCATCTCGAGACGGCACGCACGCTGTTCCTGCAGGCCGCGCTGGACGACGACTTCGTGGACTTCCTCACCCTCACGGCATACCAAGCAGTGCTGGCGGCGGAGGGCTGAGACTGTCGCGCGCACCGGCCGCCTGGACCTCGCGTCCACCGACCCACACCGCCGCGACATCTGCGGTCGTGCCGAGGGTGAAGGTCTTGGCGAGCGCCTCGTCAGGTCCACTGGCATGCCGCAGGCCGACCTCGAGTGTCGAGCCCGCCACAGGCCGTAGCCAGAGGGCATCGAACTGCTTGCCGACCTCGAAGTCACCGACCTGGTCGGCCAGCCCGAGGGCAGCGGCTCCAGCGGACGTCGCCAGGTGCAGCAGGTGCGCCGAGGTGAGCGGCAGCCCGTGCGCGCCCAGCAGCTGCTGCGTGAAGTAGGCCTGCAGGCCCTCCTTGAACAGCGAGAAGCCCGCGCCGGCGCCGACGTCCGTTCCGAGGGCGACCCGCACGCCGTGCTCGACGTGCTCACGCAGCGGGAAGAGTCCGCTGCCGAGCGATGCGTTGCTGGTCGGGCAGTGCGCGATGCTCGCGCCGCGCGCGCCGAGGAGGGCCAGCTCGCCATCGCTCGCGTGCACGTTGTGGGCGAAGACGCTGCGGTCGCCCACCAGCCCGTGCTGGTCATATGTCGCCAGATAGTCGTCGCACCCTTCGAACAGATCGCACACGGCAGCGACTTCGGAGAGGTTCTCGTTGATGTGCGACGTGAACCAGGCACCCTCGACGTCGTCGAGAAGCGCGGCGCACGAGTCGAGCATGCCCTCGGTGCACGACAGCGAGAAGCGTGGGATCACGGCATAGCGCGCCCGGCCGACCCCGTGCCAGCGCTTCGCAAGCGCCAAGCCCTCGGAGTGTGCCGCCTCAGGCGTCGTCAGCAGGTCGGGGCGAAGGATCCGGTCGCTGACGACGAGCCCGCTGGTGATCCTCAACCCGAACGCCTCGGCCTCGGTGAACAGGACATCGACGGCCGAGGCGAAGTGTGCACCGAAGACCAGAGCCGTCGTGGTGCCCGCGCCGGCCAGTCCCCCGAGGAACTCGCGGGCGACCTCGCGGGCGTAGTCGGTGTCGCTCAGACGCGCTTCCTCGGGCAGAGCGCTGCGCTCGAGCCACTCCAGGAGCGGCATGCCCAGGGCGCCGATCATCCGCACCTGCGGGAAGTGCACGTGGGTGTCGACGAATCCAGGCAGCACCAGGCCGCCACTCAGGTCGATGACGTCGTCATCGGGGTGCTCTGCGCGGATGTCTTCGTAGGACCCGCGGCGGACGATGACGCCGTCGAGCACGACAAGTCCGCCATCGGACTCGGCCCGCAGCGATGCGCCCAGGAACGGGTCCTTGGGGGTGTCCAGGAACGTACCTCTGAAGATCGTCACAGGCTGGCCTGCGAGCTCTGGGATGAACCCATCGTGGACTCCTGCTCGAGCCGTTGCAGCAGGGCCGCGGCAATACTCACCGCGATCGTCGCCGGGTCCTTGCCTGCCGGAGCTGCCAGCCCAATCGGACAGGTGATGCGGGCGACCGCGGACTCGTCGTGCCCCTCGTCGCTGAGCTTCTTGCGGAACCGGCTCCACTTGGCCCGCGAGCCGATCAGTCCGATCGAGCCGAGGTGGCTCGTGCGGAGCGCGGCATCGCACAATGCGGCGTCCTCGGCGTGGTCATGGGTCATGACCAGTATGTGAGTGCCGTGCGGCAGCTCGGCCAGCACCAGCTCGGGCAGGACGGGGACATGGTGCCGGTGGACCCGGGCGTGGGAGTCGTCGAGTGGGCTCAACGCCTGGTCGACCAGCTGCGCGGGCCGGGAGTCGATCAGGTGCAGGTCGAGGTCGTGCCGCGCCAGGATCCGCGCCAGCTCCATGCCGACATGACCGATCCCGAAGATCGCGATGGCCGGCAGCACCGGCAGGGGCTCCAGCAGCAGGCTGACCTCTCCCCCACAGCACTGCACCCCGTGCTGTCCGCGCGCCTTGTCCGACAGGCTCTCGGTCAGGGCGACAGGAGCGGTCTGCTGGCTGGACAGCATCTCCCGGGCGCGATCGATCGACATCGCCTCGAGACTGCCGCCGCCGACCGATCCCCATACGTCGTCGGCCGCCACGACCATCTTGGCGCCCGCATCGCGCGGCGCATGTCCTCGGACCTCGCTGATCGTCACGAGCACCCCCGCCTCGCGGCGGGAGCGCAAACGCTCGACGGCCTCCAACCATTGCATGGGAATCTCCTACGCCTCGCTCAACAGGACTTGTTCGACCTCGGACTCGGGCCGGCGCGGTGGCGCCTCCGGGTCTGGCAGATCGGGCTGCGCGCCCGGCTTGCCCTCGACCAGGTGGTCCGTGTCGTGACCACGGCGGGCCTCGCTCAGCGCCCACCACACTGCCTCGGGGGTCGCCGGCGACGCCAGGTCGACGGTCGTCCCGACTGGTCCGAATGCGGCTGCCGCCTCGCGCAGCGCCTCGCGGACCGAGAAGGCCAGCATCAGCGGAGGTTCACCGACCGCCTTCGAGCCGTAGACCACGCCGTCCTCATGCGCGTGCTCGAGGAGGGTCACGCGAAAGTCCGGCGGCATCTCCGAGAAGCTGGGGAGCTTGTAGGTGCTGGCGGCCTGGGTGGCGAGGCGTCCGCGGAGCGGCCCGTCGCTCTCGTCCCATCGCAGATCCTCCAGGGTCAGCCAGCCGGCGCCCTGAACATATCCACCCTCGATCTGACCGATGTCGATCAGGGGGGACAGGCTATCGCCCACGTCGTGGACGATGTCGACGCGCCGGGTCGTGTAGGCGCCGGTGAACCCGTCCACCTCGACCTCGGTCGCCGCCGCGCCATAGGCGAAGTACTTGAAGGGCGATCCACGCATCACCGAGGAGTCCCAGTGCAGCCCTTCGGTGCGGTAGTAACCGGCCGCGAACAGCTGGACCCGCTGGAAGTAGGCGGTGCGCACGACCTCGTCCCAGGCGACACCCGGACCGGAGGCTCCAATGGCCCGCGCCTCGCCGTCGACGAACCGGATGTCGGCCGCCGGCACGCCAAGACCATTCGCCGCGACCTGTTCGAGGCGGCCGCGGATCTGCTCACACGCGTTCTTGACCGCGCCGCCGTTGAGATCTGCGCCCGACGATGCCGCCGTGGCCGAGGTGTTGGGGACCTTGTCGGTGCGGGTGGGAGCCAGGCGAACCTTGGACAACGGCACGCCGAGGGTCGTCGCTGCGACCTGCAGCATCTTGGTGTGCAGCCCCTGACCCATCTCGGTGCCACCGTGGTTGATCAGGACCGAGCCGTCCTTGTAGACGTGGACCAGGGCGCCGGCCTGGTTGAAGGCCGTGAGGTTGAAGGAGATGCCGAACTTGACCGGGGTGATCGACAGTGCGCGCTTGACGTCAGGGTGCTCGGCATTGAAGGTCGCGATCTCTTCTCGACGCCGCAGCACGTCGCCGGACTCCTGCACCTGGTCCCACACGGCGGCAATCCGCTCCGGGTGACGAACCGGCTGACCGTATGGCGTGGTCTGGTCGACCCCGTCGACACTCCGGTAGAAGTTGCGACGTCGCAGCTCGAGGGCGTCGATGCCGAGCTGCGGGGCACATCGCCCGAGGATGTCCTCGATCACGATCATGCCCTGGGGTCCGCCGAAACCGCGGAACGCGGTCTGCGACGTCTTGTTGGTCCGCGCGACCCGGCCTGACACCCGGATGTGCGGTATCCAGTAGGCATTGTCGATGTGGCACAGCGCCCGGCCGAGCACCGGCTCGGACAGGTCGAGGCTCCAGCCCCCGTCTGCCGTCAGGGTCGCCTCGAGCGCCTGGATCATGCCCTCGTCGTCGAAGCCGATCCGCCACTCAGCGTGGAAGCCATGCCGCTTGCCCGACATCGTCAGGTCCTGCGTACGGTTCAGCCGCAGGCGCACGGGGCGTCCGGTCAGGATGCTGCCCAGGGACGCGATGGCCGCGAATCCGTGCGGTTGCATCTCCTTGCCGCCGAAGCCGCCGCCCATGCGCAGGCACTGCACCGTCACCTCGCTGCTGCGCAGTCCGAGCACGTGCGACACGATCTCCTGCGTCTCGGACGGGTGCTGGGTGCTGCTCTGCACGAAGACCTGGCCGCCCTCGTCGACATGGGCGAGTGCGCAGTGGGTCTCCAGATAGAAGTGCTCCTGGCCGGAGAACTCGAACTCGCCGCTGAAGACATGCGCCGCACCGTCAAGACCGCCGGCGACGTCGCCGCGCTCGACCGTCGGCTGCGCACCTTGGAACTCCTCGGCCGCGATGGCCTCCTTGACGTTGATGAGGGAGGGCAGCGGCTCGTAGTCCACCTGGACCGCGTCGGCACCCAGGCGGGCCGCCTCAAGGGTCTCGCCCAACACCCAGCACACGGCGTGCCCGAAGAAGCGCACCTCGTCGGGAAACAGTGGCTCGTCATGCTTGACGCCAGCGTCGTTGACCCCGGGCACGTCGTCGGCGGTCAGGACGCGCACGACACCCGGGACGCCGTAGGCAGGCTCGACATCCATCCCGACGATCCGGGCCTTCGCGTGCGGCGCCTGCACCGGCCACGCATGGAGGACGTCCTTGGTGCGAATCACCAGGTCGTCGGTGTAGAGAGCCTGCCCCGTGACGTGCAGAGCCGCCGACTCGTGCGGGATCGCCTTGCCGACCTCGGCGACGTCGGGTCGTTCAGACAGCCGACTCATGCCGATGCCTCCGTCCGGGTCAGCGGATTCTGCGCATGCAGCTTGAGCAGTGCCTGGCCGAGCATCGCGGCGCGAAAGGCCGCACTCGCCCGATGATCGTCCAGGGGGGTGCCCTCCCGGGCCATGACACGTGACGATGTCAACACGGTCCGGGCCGACCACGGCTGCCCGACCAGCGAAGCCTCCGTCTCGAGAGCCCGGACCGGAGTGGCGGCGACGCCACCCAGGCCGATACGGGCGCTCTGCACGACGCCCTCGGAGACGTCAAGCGCAAATCCCACCGCGACGCTGGAGATGTCGTCGAACCGGCGCTTCGCGATCTTGTGGAACCCGGTCAGCCCGGCAAGTGGACGAGGGATCCTGATCTCCCGGATCAGCTCGTCCGGCTCACGCACGCTCTGGCGATAGCCGGTGTAGTAATCCGCCAGTGGGACCGCGCGCTCCCCCGCCGTCGAGACCAGCACCAGGTGCGCATCCAGCGCCAGGAGGGCCGGCGGAGCGTCTCCGATGGGCGAACCGGTGCCGAGATTGCCCCCGAGCGTCGCCCCGTTGCGGATCAGCCGGGATGCGAACTGGGGGAACAGCTGCGCGAGCAGCGGGATCTCGCCGTCCAGGCGGCGCTCGATCTCGGTCAACGTCAGCCCGGCGCCGATCCGGATCTCATCGGATCCGATCGTGAGCTGCCGCAGCTCCGTCAGCCGGTCGATCGCGATCACGAGGGGCGCGCGAGTGCCCAGGATGTTGACCGCGACACCCCAGTCCGTGGCACCGGCGACCACGACCCCCTCGGGGCGGTCAGCCAGGATCTGCAGGGCCTCGGGCAGGGAGGCCGGGCGGACATACTCGGCCGATCCGGAGGTGATGCGGGTGGGCTGCGGGGCCGGTGGCGCCTGGTCCCGCCGACTCGCCAAGGCATCGTCGGCGTCCGGCGCGCCGAGGGCGTAGGCGGCATCCTTGATCGGGCGGTAGCCCGTGCAGCGGCACAGGTTGCCGCTCAACGCGTGCAGGTCAAAACCGTTGGCACCGTGCTCATCGGAATCGTGCTCGTCGGCGGCAGGAACGGGCGTCCGGCCGGCACGATAGAACTCGGCGGCCATGCTGCAGATGAACCCGGGCGTGCAATAGCCGCACTGCGATCCGCCGCGCACCGCCATCTCGTGCTGGACCGGGTGCAGCGAGGTGGGCGTACCCAGCCCTTCGGCCGTGACGACCTCCTGGCCGTCGAGCCCGGCCGCCGGGATGAGGCACGCGTTGATCGAGACCCACTCCGTCGTCCCGTCGCCGGTCGTGGCGGGCCGGGCCACCATGATCGCGCAGGCTCCGCACTCGCCCTCCGCGCAACCCTCCTTGGACCCCGTCAGCCGCAGGTCACGCAACCAGTCGAGGGCCGAGGTGTGCACGGGAAGCGCGCCGAATGCCTGCTTCCGGCCGTTCACTGTCGCCCCAGGTGTGCTCATGTGCGCTTGCATCTCCCTACCGTGACCCACGTCACGCAGTTCTAGTCTCCGCCCGCGACTCTACCCTCGCGACCGCGCGATCGGAACCCTTATCGGAAAAGTTTTTCCACTATTCGGGAGAGCATGACCTCAGCTGAACGGACGTCCCAGCTTCATGTGGCGGTTGACGTCCTTGTAGATCAGGTACCGGAAGGGTCCGGGGCCGCTGGCATAGCAGGCCTGCGGGCAGAACGCCCTCAGCCACAGGAAGTCACCGGCCTCCACCTCGACCCAGTCCTCGTTGAGCAGGTACATCGCCTTGCCCTCGAGGATGTAGATCCCGTGCTCCATGACATGGGTCTCGGGGAACGGGATCGTCCCGCCTGGCTGGAAGTTGACGATGTTGACGTGCATGTCGTGCCTCAGGTCTGCTGGGTCGACGAACCGGGTCGTCGACCAGGCACCGTCGGTCCCTGGCATCTCGGCCGGCTCCACCTCCCGCTCCTGGACCACGAATGCCTCCGGGAGGTCGATTCCCTCGACCCGCTCGTACGCCTTGCGCAGCCATTGGAAGATCGCCGGCTCCGTGGCGGCGTTGCGCGCCGACCAGGAGCATCCAGGCGGCAGGAAGGCATAGCTCCCCGGCTCGAGGGCGTGCTCCTGCCCATCGATCGTGAGCTGGAGCGCGCCCTCGAGCACGAAGATCACCGCTTCGGCCTCGGGGTCGGCCTCCGGACGGTCGCTGCCTCCCCCGGCCGCGACCTCCACGACGTACTGACTGAACGTCTCGGCGAAGCCCGAGAGCGGGCGGGCCAGCACCCACAGCCGGGTGTCGTCCCAGAACGGGAGGAGGCTGGCCACGATGTCGGTCATCGATCCCCGCGGCAGCACCATGTACGCCTCGTTGAAGCGTGCCCGGTCAGTCGTCAACCGTGTCTGCGGGGGAAGTCCGCCTCGCGGTGCGTAGTAGTTGCTCATCGATGCCCTCTCTGTAGGAAACGCCCGTGCGGTGTGCCAGGTGTCTCGACGGGGGTGCCGCGGAGCCAGGTCCGCCGCACGACGCCGGTGAGTCGACGGCCCGCATAGGCCGTGACCGGATTCTTGTGTTGCAGGGTGGCCGCGTCGACCACGAGCTCGGCGTCCGGAGCAAGGACGCAGAGGTCGGCGTCGGCACCGACCTCGATACGGCCCTTGTGGGTCAGCCCCACCCGGTCGGCTGGCGCGGTGGCCATCCAGCGGACCACGTCGGCGAGGTCGTGCCCGTGGGTCCGCGCCTCGGTCCACACCGCTGGCAACGAGACCTGGATCGACGCGATGCCGCCCCACGCCAGCCCGAAGTCGCCGCCGGGGGCCTGCTTGAGCTCCGGAGTGCTGGGCGAGTGGTCGGAGACGATCATGTCGATGTCCGCGGCGGCGAGGCCGGCCCACAGCTGCTCGCGGTTGTCGGCCCCTCGTATCGGCGGGCAGCACTTGAACTCGGTGGCCCCGTCAGGCACGTCCTCGGCGTCGAAGAACAGGTAGTGGGGACAGGTCTCCACCGAGAGGTCTACGCCGTCGGTCCGGGCGGCGCGCAGATCGCCGATGGCCTCGGCGCTGCTCAGGTGCAGCAGGTGCGTACGTCCGCGGGTGCGCCGGGCTTCGGCGATGACCAGGTCGATCGCGGCATTCTCGGCCGCAGGTGGACGCGAGGCGAGGAATCCGGCATACGTGGGTCCGGCAGCGCGACTGTCGTCGATGTGTCGTACGTCCTCGGCGTGCACCAGCATCAGCGCGTCGAGCCGCGCGACCTCGTCCATCGCCGCGGCGAATCCCGACGCATCCAGGGGAGGAAATTCCTCGACACCGGAGTCGATCAGGAAACACTTGAAGCCATAGACCCCGGCAGCGTGCAGTGCGGCCAGGTCGGCGGCATTGCCCGGGATTGCGCCGCCCCAGAATCCAACGTCCACCGCGATCTGGTCCCGAGCGACGTCCTGCTTGACCCGCAAGGCCTCGACGGTGGTCGTCGGAGGGATCGAGTTCAACGGCATGTCGATGATCGTGGTCACTCCGCCGGCCGCCGCGGCTCGGGTGGCGGAGGCGAAGCCCTCCCACTCCGTGCGGCCCGGCTCGTTGACGTGCACATGGGTGTCAACCAGGCCGGGCAGCAGGACCTCGTCATCGGCGAGCTCGATGCTGACTCTGGCGTTGAGAACGGCTTCGAAGGGCGCAACGGCGACGATCCGACCACCGCTCACGGCCACGGTGCAGGCGATCTCCGCGCCGCCGACCACAGCACGCCGGGCCCGGACGACCAGGTCGAGCTCGGTCGTGTCTGGAGCGGTCATGCGTCATCCTCCGTGGAGCGGTCGCGCATCCGGCCGGCGATGCGGGCGCCGATCCGCTCGAGCAACGGCCCCGGGGCGCTGAAGGACTCTCCAGCGTACGTTGATTCGTCATCCAGCGTGTATGTAGTGCCGATCCCGGCTCGTCCCAGGGTCTCTGCATCGAGCAGGCATCGCCCCGCGACCGCAATGACCGGGACCCCGGCTCGCCGCGCGGCCGCCGCGACACCCGCGGGAGCCTTGCCGTGCAAGGTCTGCACATCCAACGAGCCCTCTCCGGTGATCACCAGGTCGGCCGACTCGATGAAGTCGGCGAGCCCGGTCAGCTCCTGCACGACCTCCGCCCCGGGCCTCAGCTCGGCGCGAAACACCGACATCGCTCCGAAGCCGACCCCGCCGGCGGCACCGGCTCCGGGCGTCTGGCGCAGGTCCTGGCCCGTGGCCGCGGCAACGACATCGGCCCAGAGTGTCATCGCCGCATCGAGCTGGTCGACCAGGTCCGGGCCGGCACCCTTTTGCGGTCCGAAGACGCGAGCGGCACCAGCCGGCCCGGTCAGCGGGCTGTCGACGTCGCAGGCGACTGTGATCGTTGCCGGGCCGAGACCTGGATGCAGTCCGGACAGGTCCAGCCGGTCGACCCGTGCGAGCGCCAGACCACCCTCGCCGATCTCTTCCCCGGCCGCGTCGAGCACCCGGATGCCCAGGGCGCGAAGCATCCCCGCACCACCGTCGGTGGAGGCGCTGCCACCGATACCGAGCAGGATCTGCATGCATCCCGCGTCGAGCGCCGCGGCGATGACCTCACCGACGCCGCGGCTCGAGGCGGTCTCAGGAGCGAGGTCCCAACCCGGCAACCGCGTGAGGCCGCACACCTCCGCCATCTCGATCACGGCTTCGCTGCCGCGCCGCGCATATGACGTGTCAGCGACGACACCCGTCGGACCGGCGGCGCGGACCGGCACGCGTACGAACCCGGCTCGGTCCGACGCCTCCAGCAGCCCGTCCCCGCCGTCGGAAGCGGGGACGACCACGATCTCGACATCGGGCCGCGCCGAGCGGATCCCGACGGAGAGATGGTGCGCCACCTCGGAGGCCGACAGCGTGCCCTTGAACTTGTCGGGTGCCAGGAGCACACACGGAGCGGATGCGGTCACGAGCGGTCCGGGCTCAATCGAGGTTGGCGTAAAGAGCCGTCGGGGCGTCGTCGCCGTTCCCGGCGAGCTCCTCGAACTCGGTGATGTTGTCGATCTCGACGCCCATCGAGACATTCGTGATCCGCTCCAGGATGACCTCGACGATGATCGGCACTCGGTGCTCGACCATCATCTTCTTGGCCTGCTCGAGCGCAGGCAGGATCCCGTCCGGCTCGAACACCCGGATCGCCTTGCAACCGAGACCCTCGGCCACCTTGACGTGGTCGACTCCATATCCGGACAGCTCGGGTGAGTTGATGTTGTCGAATGCCAGCTGGACGCAGTAGTCCATCTCGAATCCACGCTGCGCCTGCCGTATCAGGCCGAGATAGGCATTGTTCACCAGGACGTGGATGTAGGGGATGTTGAACTGTGCGCCGACCGCGAGCTCCTCGATCATGAACTGGAAGTCGTAGTCTCCCGACAGCGCCACCACCGTGCCGTCCGGGTCGGCCGTCGCGACCCCCAGTGCGGCGGGCACCGTCCAGCCCAGCGGGCCGGCCTGGCCGGCATTGATCCAGTGCCGCGGGGCATAGACGTGCAGGAGCTGCGCTGCCTGGATCTGTGACAGGCCGATCGTGCTGACGTAGCGGGCCTCCTTGCCAAAGGCCCGGTTCATCTCCTCGTAAACCCGCTGAGGCTTGATCGGGACGTCGTCGAAGTGGGTCTTGCGCCACATCGTGCGCTTGCGCTCCAGGCAGTCGGCCGCCCACGACGCGCGGTCGGGCAGGTTGCCTGCGACCTTGCGCTCACGGGCCACCTCGACGAACAGCTCCAGCGCCACCTTCGCGTCAGAAGCGATGCCGAAGTCGGGCGCGAAGACCCGGCCGATCTGGGTCGGCTCGATGTCGACGTGCACGAACGTACGCCCAGCGGTGTAGGTGTCGACGCCCCCGGTGTGGCGGTTGGCCCACCGGTTGCCGATGCCGAGCACGAAGTCCGCCGCCAGCATCGTGGCGTTGCCGTAGCGGCGCGATGTCTGCAGCCCCACCATTCCAGCATTGAGATCGTGGTCGTCGGGGATCGTGCCCCAGCCCATCAGGGTCGGCACGACCGGGGTCCCGGTCAGCTCGGCGAGCTCGACCAGCAGCTCGGCCGCGTCGGCGTTGACGACGCCACCGCCGGCGACCAGCAGCGGTCGTTCGGCCGCGGCGAGCATGTCCAGCGCCCTTTCGATCTGGGCCCGGGTCGCGGCCGGCTTGTACGCCGCCAGCGGCTCGTACGTCTCGACGTCGAACTCGATCTCGGTCATCTGGACATCGATCGGCAGGTCGATCAGGACCGGCCCCGGCCGACCCGAGCGCATCAGGTGGAATGCCTGCTGGAACGTTCCGGGCACCTGTCCGGCCTCCATCACGGTGACCGCCATCTTGGTGAGCGGACCTGCGATGGAGGCAATGTCGACCGCCTGGAAGTCCTCCTTGTGCAGCTTGGCCACCGGCGCCTGACCCGTGATGCACAGGATCGGCACAGAGTCCGCGCTCGCGGAGTAGAGACCCGTGATCATGTCGGTGCCGGCCGGGCCACTGGTGCCGATGCAGACGCCGATGTTGCCTGCCGTGGCACGGGTGTAGCCCTCTGCCATGTGGGACGCGCCCTCGACGTGGCGGGCCAAGATGTGCTGCAAGCCGCCGTTGGTCTCCATCGCCTTGTAGAAGGGGTTGATCGCCGCGCCGGGGAGACCGAAGACGTGCGAGACGCCTTCCTTCTTCAAGATCTCCACGGCCGCCTGGGCCGCTGTCATCCGTGTCATGTTGTTGCTCCTGCTCTCAAGGTCGGGTGAATCAGTTGGTGGTGCCGGACAGCCGCTCGACGCCACGCAGCAGCGCGGAGTGGTCGAGACCGCCGTCGCCGTTGGCGCGGGCCGAGGCCATCAGCTGGGCCGCCACGGCACCCAGCGGCAGCACCACGCCGGCCTCGCGCGCGGCCGAGGTGACGATGCCCATGTCCTTGTGGTGCAGGTCGATGCGGAAGCCCGGGTCGAACGACCGTCCCAGCATGTTGGCCTTCTTCTGGTCCAGGACCTTCGAACCGGCCAAGCCGCCTCCGAGCACCTCGAACGCCGCCTCGGTGTCGACGCCGTATGCCTCGAGGAAGACCAGCGCTTCGGCGACCGCCTCGATGTTGACCGCGACGATCAGCTGATTGGCTGCCTTGACCGTCTGGCCGGCGCCGCTCGGACCGACGTGCACGATCGTCTTGCCGACGACGTCGAGGACGGATCGCGCCTCGTCGAAGTCGGCAGCCTCGCCGCCAACCATGATCGACAGTGCGGCGTTGCGGGCGCCGGCCTCGCCACCGGAGACGGGGGCGTCGAGCATACGGAAGCCCTTGGCCCGCGCCTGCTCGGCGAGGTCGGCGGTCACATCGGGCCGGATGCTGGAGAAGTCGATGATGAGGGTGCCCGGTTCGGCATGCGTGAAGACACCGTCGGGGCCGGTGAGCACCTGCTCGACGTCCGGCGAGTCCGGGACCATGATGGCGACGATGTCGGCCCCCTTGACCGCCTCGGGGATCGAGCCGGCGGCACGGCCGCCGGCTTCGAGCAGCGGCTGGACCCGCTCGGGATCAAGGTTGACGCCGCAGACGTCGAATCCTGCCTGCTGCAGGTGGACGGACATGGGCTGGCCCATGATGCCGAGGCCGATGAAGGCGATGCTGGTCATCTCGTGTGCTCCTTGTGGTGGGGTTGTCATCCGTGGTTGCCGCGTCGCGGCTCGGGCAGCCAGGCGAGGCTGGCCTCGGTGGTGGTCGTCGGCTTGTACTCCAGCCCGACCCACCCGTCGTAGCCCCGCGCCGCGAGGTCCGCGAGCAGTCCGTCGAGGTCGAGCTCACCCGCGCCGGGCTCACCACGGCCGGGCCAGTCGGCGATCTGCACGTGGGCGGTCACGTCGGCATGGGCGGCAATCGCCTCAGCGACGGGATCGCCGTTGTTGGCGAGGTGGAACAGGTCGCACAGGAAGCCGATGTTGGCATGCCCGTCCGCTCGGACCGCCTCCACGACCGCGACGCTGTCCGCGGCCGTACGCAGGGGGTAGGGCTTGGGACCGCTCACCGACTCGACCAGGATCGTGGACCCTATTCCCGCCGCCGCCTTGGCGGCAAGGCCCAGCTGCTCGCGGCCCAGCTCGTCCTGGACCTGCGGCGGGGTGCCCTCGACGCGGTTGCCGTAGAGCGCGTTGAAGGCCGAGACCTCCAGCTGCTCCCCGATGCCGATGGCGACATCGATGTTGTCGCGGAACTGTCCGGCCCGATCGGGGATCGACAGCACGCCACAATCGGCGCCGGCGAGGTCTCCGGCGAAGAAGTTCAGGCCGACCAGCTGGACGCCGGCATCGCGGACCGCCGCGACGAAGGCCCCGACCTCGGCATCTCCTGGCACGGGCTGGTCCGGCCACGGCCACCAGAACTCGATCGCGTCAAAGCCGGCCTGCTTGGCCGCATGCGGGCGCTCCAGCAGCGGGCGCTCGGTGAAGAGCATCGAGCAGTTCGCCAGGTAGCGAAGGCCGTGGTCCGACATGTTCGACTCACTTTCCATTCTACGGAAAATCTTTTCCATTTGTGAAGATAGTAGGTGAGTACGACGCGCGGCGTCAACATCGCTGCGCCGCCGGCGCGCGCGCCGGCTCCCGCTCCCGCGGGCGGGGTGAGGCTCAGCTGCCGCGGTAGGTCGAGTAGCCGTAGGGGTTGAGCAGGACCGGGACGTGGAAATGCCCGCCACCTGCCGGAATCGTGAAGGCGACCACGATCTCGGGGTAGAAGCACTCGCGGCCGGCGTCGGTGAAATAGGCCGCGATGTCAAAACGCAGCGCATAGTCGCCCGGCTCGAGCACCTCGGGGCCGATCGATCCGATGCGGCCGTCATCGTCGGTGGTTCCGGAGCCGAGCTCGTGCTTGCCGAGGACGGACAGCGTCACCGGGATCCCCGGCGCGGGAAGTCCCACGCTGGTGTCGAGGACGTGCGTGCTGAGTGTTCCCATGTCAGATCACCAGTTCCAGACGCAGGAGAGCAATTTCCCGCAGGTTGTCGACAGTCTCCTGCCGCTCGGTCCCCGGATCGTTGTGCAGGCGGCGCTCGAGCTCTGTCAGTATCTCCTGCGCCTCGCGCCCGGCGGCTCGGATCAGGAACACCCGGCCGAACCGGGACTCGTAGGCCCGGTTGCCCTCGATCAGCCGTGCTCCGACGTCAGGGCCGGAGGCCTCCACACCGGACTGCTCCTGGGCCGAGAACGCTGCATCGTGTCCCTGCCCGGCCCGCTCACCGATCCGCGGGTGACCCGCCAACGCCTGGTCCAGGTCCTCGTCGGTCAGCTCGCGGGCCGCGACGTCGGCCCGGGTGAGCAGCGAGCCGAGATCGGCGTACGGTCGCCCCGCCAAGACCTCGTCGACCCATCGACGGGCCCCGAGACAGCTCGTGAGCCGGGCCGCCGCCTCCTCCTGCGCCAAGGCGTTGAAGGAGGCGACGTCACCGGTCTCGTGCCGCTCGCTCATTCCATCCTCAGCCGGCGCGTCCGCGCCGAGTGGATGGGGTTGGCCGCGGCAACCAGGTCGTCGAACCGATGGTTGGCGATCTTGGCGATCTCGATCACGGCCGTCGCGCGCTCCTGCGACCTGCTGTTGAGCAGGCGGGCCCGGCCCTGCAGCAGCACCGAGTCGAACGAGTCCTGATCCCGGATCGCGGTGACCAGCGGGAAGTCGAACTGCTCACGATAGGCCGACGTGAGATCGTTCAGCTCGTCGCTCTCGGGCTCACTGAGCCAGTGCAGACCCAGCGACGACTGGTCACGCATCGAGTCCTCGCCGGTCAGACCATCGGCGACCTCGCCGGCGCCCAGATCGGGATAGGCCGCGATCAGCTCGTCGGTCTCTTCGTCGGACCCTCCGAACAACGCCTCCGGAAAGGCCTGTCGCAGATCCTGGGTGCTGGTGAATGGCCGCAGACCGTATGCCCGTTCGACCGCCCACGCAGGACCCTGGAAGAGCCCCGAGAAGGTCTCCACGAACTTCTCCTTGCTCATCTCGTTGACCTGGTCGAGCCGGACGACGCCCTTGCGCGGAGTGCCGGCCACGGCAGGGCCGAAGCTCTTGCCCACGTGGAAGAAGACCAAGTTGAGCACGATCGCCGTGATCGAGCCGAGGGTGATGCCGCTGTTGAAGATCATCTCGCTCCAGCGACCACCCGGCACGACGGTGTAAAGGGTCGGCTTGACCGTGACCAGCATCGCCAGCCCGACGCTGGTCGCGACGATGACGACATTGCGATGGTCGTTGAAGTCGACCCGACCCAGCATCTGGATCCCGACGACAGCGACGGTCGCGAACATCGCGATCGCCGCACCACCCAGGACCGAGTGGGGGATGCTCGCGGCAACCGCCCCCGCCTTGGGGATGACGCCGATGACGATCATGATCGCTCCGGCACTCGCGACGACCCACCTGCTGCGGATGCCGGTCAGCCGGACCAGGCCGACATTCTCGGCAAAGCACGTGTAGGGGAAGGAGTTGAGCACTCCGCCCAGCGTCGTGGCCAGTCCGTCTGCGCGCAGCGCGCGTGAGACATCCTCCTGGCCGACCCGCTTCTGGACGATCTCACCGGTGGCGAACACATCGCCGGTGGTCTCCACCGCGGTGATCATCATGACCACGATCATCGAGATGATGGCGGTGAACGAGAACTGCGGGATCCCGAAGAAGAACGGTGTGGTGACACCGGCCCAGTCGCTCTGACCGACGCTCTCAAAGCTCGCGTCGCCGAGGGCAAAGGCCGTGACGGTGCCGATGATCAGTCCGGCGAGCACCGCGACGGTGGCCATGAATCCGCGGAACACCCGCTGGATGATCACGATGACGGCCAGGGTCCCGAGCGCGTAGTAGAAGTCCTTGCGCGACGGGTCGGTGAAGCCGACCGCGTCGTTCGCCGCCACCGGAAGCAGGGCGATGCCGATGATCAGGATCACCGAGCCGGTCACGACCGGGGGGAAGAATCGGATCAGCTTGCCGAAGTAGGGCGCGATGAGGAAGGTGAACAGGCCGGCGACGATCACGGCGCCATAGATCGTCGTGAGGCCCTCGGTGCCGCCTCCCGCCGCAGCGCCGATCGCGATCATGGGCGAGACCGCCGTGAAGGTCACGCCTTGCAGGAGCGGCAGTCGGACGCCGACCTTCCAGAAGCCGACCGACTGGATGATCGACGCGATCCCGCAGGTGAACAGGTCGGCGTTGATCAGGTGGATCAGCTGCTCGTCGCTGAGACCGATGGCCCCCGCGAGCAGGATCGGCACGATGACCGCGCCGGCGTAGAACGCCAGGACGTGCTGGAAACCGTAGATCGCCAGCTGGGGTGCCGGCAGCACCTCATCAACCGGGTGCTTGGCGCGCTTCGGCGCCGAGGATGTGGCTTTTTTCATCATTCACCTTCTGTGGTCTCGCCTTGCGGGTGGACATGCCAACAGCGACCCCGAGGTCGGGAGTTCAGGATCAGAGGAAGCCCGGTACCCCCTGCCAGGCCAGGCCGGGCTCGGATGAGTCGTCGCGGGAGAGGGCGGCCTCGATGAGCCCGTATGGTCGGTCAGCGGCGATGAACACCTCGCCGCTGTTCTCGAGGTGGAACGGCGCCAGGTCGACCAGGAAGTGATGCTTGTTGGGCGCCGAGAACTTGATCTCCTCGACCTCGGGATGGGCCTCGAGGACGTTCTTGCCCATGACGTGCAACGTCTCCTGGAGCGCACGGCTGTGCGTCGTGGCGAAGCCGGCCAACAAGATTCGCCGAATGTCGTCATATGACGCATTCCAATCGGTGTCGCGCTCGGCCGAGGTGCCGGCGTGCCTCCACCTGGCGGTCAGCGACGTCGCCATGATGCGGTCGTCGGTCTCCTTCAGCGTCGTGTACTCGTCCTTGAGGAAGCCCTTGAACTCTGAGCCCGTCGACTTCAGGACCACGAGATCGGTGATCCCCGACACGACCCACACCTGTTGCTCGGGTCCGCGGCCGTCGACCGTGATGACCGCCGTTCGCGTCTCGGTGCCGCGGCGCACGAAGGAGTGGTCGTGACCCTCACCGTCGACGACGATGCGGTCCCAGACATATTCCTCGACCTTGATCTGCGCGCCGGCGGCTGCCGGCGCAGCATCCAGGAAGTGCGTGCCGAGGGCGATCGCGTAGTCCTCAGGAGAGGTGACGCCGTGCTCCTTGGCATAGGCGAAGGCGGTGTTCTTCTGCGTGTCGGTCGGCAGCACCTTGGCCTGGTCGCCGGTCACGTGGGCATCCTCGAAGTCCCCGCGCAACGAGCTCGAGACGTTGAGATCCCGGATCTCGTGCCTCGGAGTGTCGCGGTAGATGCGGACCACCCGGTTCTCGGCCTTCCCGTACTGGTTTGCTCCAAGCACGATGCTCATGCGTTCCACTCCTCTGGGCCGATCGGAACCTTCATCCGCTAATTCCATCTAGCGGTTTTTAGTTTCCGTATGTCGGAAGTCTTGATGTCGGGAAAGTCTAAGGTTGCCCAGCCGTTCCGTCAATGACTTCGGGTGATCCAGATCACTCAGACCGGCGGGGACGGGCCAGATCGGACAGAGTCCGGCTGTCCAGACCGGTGTCGCCCCGGACCTCGGCGGCGGAGATCGCCCCGCAATCGACTCCGCGCAGGACGAAGTCAGCCAGCGCTCGCGCCGTCGCGGGTTCGTCCATCACATTCGACTCGACCTTGCCGGTGTAGTCCTGCAGCCGTCGGGCGGCGTCGACATACCCGTCCCGATAGAAGCCGAACGTCGCCGCGAAACGAGTCGGGAGCTGCGCCGGATGCAGGTCCCAGCCCTGGTAGAAGCCGCGCTCCAGCGAGCGCTCGACGAGTCGGGCATGCAGCTCCCAGCCTCGTCGCACTGACGCCTCGTCACCGGTCGGCAGGACGTTCGTCGAGCCGTCGGACAGACGAACGCCGGTGCCGGCCGCCGCCGTCTGCATCACCAGCTTGGCGTGATCGGCAACCGGGTGCTCCATGCTCTGATGTCCCGCCGAGATCCCGCAGAACGCTGAATAGTCGTAGGTTCCGTAGTGCAGCGCCGTGACCCTGCGGTCGCCGACGTGGATCATGCGGGCCACCAAGGCCGCGCCATCCGGGCCGAGGATCGACTGCGGAGTCTCGATCTGCAGCTCGAAGCGCAGGCTCCGCGACTCGATCCCGAGGACCTGCTCGAGCCGGCCGGTCAGCTCGACCATCGCCTCGACCTGCTCGACACTGGTGATCTTGGGGAGCGTCACGACGAAGTCATCGAGTGATCCGCCCTGCTCGAGGTAGTGCGACACGAACATCGTCAGCGTCCGCACACCGCGTCGTCTGGTCGCGGCCTCGAGGCTCTTGAACCGGATGCCCCGAAACGGGGCCGCAGTGCCGCCATTGACGGCACGGGCCAGTGCAGCCGATGCCATCGTCACGTCGGCATCTTCGGCGTCGTCGCCGCGGGCTCCGTAGCCGTCCTCGAAGTCGATCCTGATGTCCTCGATCGGCTCGCTCGACAACTTGTCCCGGACCAGCTGCACGAGCTCGGGCCGTTGGGCCACCGACGAGAACACCTTGGCATGCTCGTCCATCGCTGCGAGCGCAGCGCGCCCCCAGCTCTGCGGCAGGTCGTCGCGGAACTGGTCCGCCGGGACGTACACCGTGTGAACCGGCTGCCGGTCGGGTGCGTCTCCGGGATATCCACTCGTCAGCGCCGCGTCGGCCGCTGCTAGGCGGGCATCCATGTCACCGACCAGGGAGTCGATGAATGCAAGGTCCGCTCCAGACTTCCGGGGTCCCGGGACGTCCATGTGCTCGGTCATGTGTGGCCTCCGTCATATTCGCACAACGGATGCTATCTTCCATATCGCGGAAGTCAACAGGTGCACAGGGCGGTCCGTCGAAGCTCTCGGCCGGTTCCACCACTCCCACGTCCCCGAGACCAAGCCTCCGGACTAACCGCTGCCGTCGGTTTACCACGGTCCCTAGGCAACTGTCGTCCGCCCGCGGGAGATTGTCCTCGGGAGGACGACCGTTGCCTAGGGAAGATGATCGGTTTGCTTAGGGACCGTGGTAAACCGTCAGACGGT
>NZ_JBBJMJ010000001.1:0-529175 GCF_037719875.1 Aeromicrobium sp.
GCTCACCGAGACCGAGGAGAAGCCGGCTGAGGTCCTGAGCCTCAACATCTTGTCCAGCCGCGGCCGCACGATTCGGCCCAAGACGGTCAACCAGAAGCGCTATGTCGATGCGATCGACAAGCACACCATCGTGTTCGGCATCGGCCCGGCTGGCACCGGCAAGACCTATCTCGCGATGGCCAAGGCCGTCCAGGCGCTGCAGGCCAAGGAGGTCACCCGCATCATCTTGACCCGGCCCGCAGTCGAGGCCGGAGAGCACCTCGGGTTCCTTCCTGGGACGCTCGGAGAAAAGATCGACCCCTATCTCCGGCCGCTCTACGACGCCCTGCACGACATGATCGACCCCGAGTCGATCCCCAAGCTGCTCGCGTCGGGTGTCATCGAGGTGGCCCCGCTTGCCTACATGCGCGGTCGCACGCTCAACGACGCGTTCATCATCCTCGACGAGGCGCAGAACACGACTCAGGAGCAGATGAAGATGTTCCTGACCCGCCTCGGCTTCGGCTCGAAGATGGTCGTGACCGGAGACGTCACCCAGGTCGATCTTCCCTCCAGCGCCAAGAGCGGGCTGCGCGTCGTCCAGGGCATCCTCGACGATGTGCGCGACATCCACTTCTCGCGGCTGACCGCGCAGGACGTCGTGCGCCACAAGCTGGTTGGGCGAATCGTCGCCGCCTACGACGAGTTCGAGACCGAAGCGGGTGCAGACACCCATGAACGTCGACGTACTCAATGAGTCCGGTGTCGACGTCGATGTCGTCGGCCTGACCCGGCTGTGCCGCTTCACGATGCGGCGGATGCGACTTCATCCTGCGACCGAGCTGACCGTCCGGCTCATCGACTCCGACACCATCGCCGTGCTCAACGAGCAGTGGATGGGCAAGAAGGGTCCGACCGACGTCCTGTCGTTCCCGATGGACGAGCTCACGCCGGGGCGTGATGGTGCCGAGAGCCCGGAGGGCTATCTCGGCGACATCGCCCTCTGCCCGCAGGTCGCCGAGCAGCAGGCGCCGGCAGCCGGGCACACGGCACAGGACGAGATCGACCTGTTGACCGTCCATGGCATCCTGCACCTCCTCGGCTATGACCACGCGGAGCCCGAGGAGCACCAGGCGATGTTCGGCATCCAGGGACGGCTGCTGCTGGAGTGGCAGCAGGCCGCCGCGGGCAAGGATCCCGAGCAGCCGTGACGGGCCCACGATGAGCTGGCTACCGATCACGGTCTCGGTGGCCCTCGCGCTGGTTGCAGGCCTCCTGGCCAGCGTCGACGCCGCCATCTCGGCATTCTCCAAGGCCCGCGCCGAGGAGCTCGAGGACCATGGCCGCGGTGGCGCCGGGCGACTCGTGCGCATCCTCGAGGACCCCGCGGCCTATCTCAACTCGGTCCTGCTCGTACGCATCCTCGCCGAGACCTCGAGTGTCGTGCTGGTTGCCCTCGTGGTCGCCGACGAGGTGGATGGCCTGTGGCGACGCTTCGCCGTCGCGGTGGCGATCATGGTCGTGGTCAGCTTCGTCCTGATCGGCGTCGGCCCCCGTACGCTCGGCCGTCAACACTCCGAGTCGGTCGCGCTCGCGTCGGCACTGCCGGTCATCGGCCTGACGCGCCTGCTCGGCCCGCTCCCGCAGACGCTGATCCTCCTCGGCAACGCTGTGACGCCGGGCAAGGGGTTCCGCGAGGGCCCGTTTGCCTCGGAGGTAGAGGTTCGTGAGCTGGTCGACCTGGCCGCCGCGAGCTCGATCATCGAGTCCGACGAGGGCAAGATGCTGCAGTCAGTCTTCGAGCTCGGAGAGACGATCGCGCGCGAGGTCATGGTGCCGCGCACCGACCTGGTGTTCATCGAACGCCACAAGACGCTGCGTCAGGCCATGTCACTGGCGCTTCGCAGCGGCTACTCCCGCATACCGGTCATCGGTGAAAATCTCGATGACGTCGTCGGGATGGCCTACCTCAAGGACATCACCAAGCGGGTGTTCGACAACCAGATCGCCGAGACGACCGAGCGGATCGACTCGATAGCGCGGCCGTGCCTCTTCGTGCCGGACACCAAGCACGCCGACGATCTGCTCAAGGAGATGCAGGCCGAACGCATGCACGTCGCGATTGTCGTCGATGAGTTCGGTGGCACCTCAGGCATGATCACGATCGAGGACATCGTCGAGGAGATCGTGGGTGAGATCACCGATGAGTACGACACCGAGCCCGACGAGAGCGAGCAGCTGGGTGACGGCTCGTGGCGGCTCAGCTCGAGGTTCGAGGTCGACGACCTCGAGGATCTCTTCGACATCCCGATCGACGACGAGGACGTCGACTCCGTCGGCGGTCTGATGGCCAAGCACCTCGGCAAGGTCCCGATCCGGGGGAGCGTCGTCGTGCTCGAGGGCCTGCGGTTCGAGGCCGAGGGACCCTCCGGCCGGCGCAACCGCATAGGCCGCGTGCTCGTCAGTCGACTCGACCAGCACACAGACGTTGACGCATCGAAAGGTTCGGACCATGGAACTCAGTCCTGAGGACGCCAAGCTGGTGACACTCGCGCGTGCTTCGAGGGCGCGCGTCGGAGCTGCGGAGGGCGCGGCGGTGCGTGACCTCGACGGTCGCACCTACGCCGCGTCGACGGTGCGGCTCGAATCGCTGCAGATCGAGGCACTCGATCTCGCTGTTGCGATGGCCGTCTGCTCGGGGGCGAAGGGTCTCGAGGGCGCGGCGGTCATCACCGAGTCAGGCTCGCCCAGCACGTCGTCCGTACGCGATCTGGGTGGGCCCGGCATCAGCGTCTTCGTGGCTGACCCCAGCGGCGTCGTGGGATCGGTGCGTGAGTCGTGAGCGGGTTCTCATCGGGATTCGCCTGCTTCGTCGGGCGACCCAACGCCGGCAAGTCCACACTGACCAATGCCCTGGTCGGCGGCAAGATCGCGATCACCTCGTCCAAGCCGCAGACGACGCGGCACGCGATCCGGGGGCTGGTCAACCGCGACAACGCGCAGCTGATCCTGATCGACACCCCCGGTCTGCACAAACCGCACACGCTCCTCGGTGAGCGCCTCAACGCGCTGGTCCGCTCGACCTGGTCGGAGGTCGACACGATCGGCATGTGCCTGCCGGCCAACGAGACCGTCGGCGAAGGCGACAAGTTCCTGATCCGTGAGCTTGCGCAGATCCGCAACAAACCGGTGTTCGCGATCGCGACCAAGACCGATCTGGTCAAGCCCGACAAGCTCCGCGACCACCTGCTCCAGATCCAGCAGGCCGGCATCGACGCCGGTCTGCAGTGGCAGGAGATCATCCCGGTCTCGGCCGTGGCCGGCGACCAGGTCGACCTGCTCGCCGATCTGCTGATCGGCACCCTCCCGGCGGGGCCGGCGCTCTATCCCGAGGGGCAGCTGACCGATGAGCCGGAGGAGACACTGATCGCGGAGATCATTCGTGAGGCGGCGCTCGAGGGCGTACGCGACGAGCTCCCGCACTCGATCGCGGTCGTCGTGGACGAGATGGTCCCCAGGGCCGACCGGCCCGAGGACAAGCCGCTGATCGACGTCAGGGTCAACGTCTATGTCGAGCGGGACAGCCAAAAGGGCATCATCATCGGCAAGCAGGGTGCCCGGCTGCGGGAGATCGGCACCGACTCTCGCTCGCAGATCGAGAAGCTGCTCGGAACGCCGGTGTTCCTCGACCTGCACGTCAAGGTCGCCAAGGAGTGGCAGCGTGACCCCAAACAGCTCCGCAAGCTCGGATTCTGACGTGGACATCATCCAGCCGGTCATCGAGGTCGGCACCCTGCGGCTGCGCGATTTCACCACTGCCGACGTCGAGCTGGTCAACTCCGCGTCGAACGACCTGCTGATCCCGCTGACGACCTCGGTGCCGTCGACACCGGGCGAGGCCGAGGCGCGCGACTACATTGCCCGGCAGAACAGCCGGCTGCCGTCCGGCGTCGGCTATTCGTTCGCCATCGCGCGGACCTGCGACGACCTGGCTGTGGGTTACATCGGCCTGACCTATGTCGAGCACGGCCGGGCCTCGATCGGCTACTGGATCGGGCCAGACCATCGTGGTCAGGGCTATGCCGCACTGGCTCTTCGGGCGCTGGGCGAATGGGCGCTGACCGGGCTGTCGCTCCCGCGGCTCGAGCTCTACGTCGAGCCCTGGAACGAGGCCTCCGGCCGTACGGCCTTGGCTGCCGGCTTCGAGCGCGAGGGCCTGCTCCGTTCGTGGCAGGTCGTCGGCGACACTCGCCGCGACATGTGGATGTATTCACGGGTCAGCTGACTCCCGGATCGGTCGTCAGGCTGCGCGGGGTTGGAGCTTGGTGTGGCGGGCGTGGCGTAGTGGCCGTTGGTGGGGGTCGATGCGCTCGGGTGGGATGACCTCGATGACGCCGTCGGGGGCGAGCCGGGCGTGCCAGTCGGCGTCGTGGAGGAGGTGGTGGTGGATGAAGCAGAATAGGGCGCCGTTGTCGACAGTGGTCGGTCCGCCCCCGGCATAGGGTTCGGGGTGGTGAACCTCGCACCAGGCGGGTGGTCGTTCGCAGCCTTTCCAGCAGCATCCGCCGTCGCGTTTGACGATGGCGTGCCGTTGATGACGATCGTGCAGGCGGCGGGTTGGCGCCATGTCGAGGATCGTGGAGTCGCCGCCCATGACGACGGGGATGATGCCAGCGTTGCAAGCCAGTCGGCGGGCCTCGCCGGCGGAAATCTCGTCGCCGGTCGACAGCCCGGCTGTGCCGAGCCCGGATATGAGGGTGTCCAGGCTGGTCTCGATCGTGACGACAGCTGGCAGACCACCGGCTTGGGGCAGGGCGGCGGTCGGAAGGTGCTCGATGAGCTCGAGGAATGCCCACCCGATCCGTTGATCGTGGTGAGGGTGGCCCAGAGCGGGGTCGCCGTGCGGGCCACGGCCGTCCGGATCGATGCGGTGTGCCCGACGACGCGGCGAGGCCAGCCCTTCGAGAGCAGTCCGGAGCATTGCGCCCTGGGCGGTGGGGATCTGGCCCTTGAGTTGGGTCGTGCCGTGGCCGTCGTCCCGCATGATGAGCCGGGCGCCGTCGAAGGCACGCTTCTCCTGCTCGGCGAGCTGCCGACCGATGATCTCCTCGGCGCCGTCGGGGTCCAGGACCTCCACGACATGATTGCCGAGCCGGCGAAGATCCTCGATCGTCAGGTGGGGAGCGTGTTGGAGCATCACCTGCTCGGCGTCACGGCGCTCTTCTTCGCCGAACCAGTCCGGCAGTGCTTCGATCGCCCGGATGATCACACCGGCCTGCTCGGTCGTGATGCTCCCGTGTGACCACGCTGAGCGGGTCGGCTCCGCGTCGCAGACCGGGACTCGCGACAACGCCACCAGCTTGGCAGCGTCGGTCCGCGAGATGCCGGCGATCTTTGCCAGCCACGCCGTCGTGGACGTGCATCCGTCCTCGCGCGGCATGTCACGGTCCTCGGCTGCAGACGCCAACCTGGTTGCAAGCTCCTCGAGCCCGGCTCGCGCCCGGAAGACCACCTCGGCCAGTCCGCGGATCTCATCATTGCTCAGGCACCACGGTTCGAGCGCGCTGGTGTCATCCGGCAAGGACGACAGCTGCTCGATGATCATGGTCTCCCGATCGACTAGAACGTATGTTCGAGTCTATCTCGGGCCCGCGGCCGGGTCAAGAGAATCAGTCGATGAATTGTCTGCTATTGCAGGAGTATCTGGCGGACACCTCTTCAGCGCACACTGAAGTCGGACAGCCCCCGCGGATCCTCCTCGGTCACCTCGACGTTCTCCACAACGGCCTGGGGCGGGCCGTGGCCGGACCAGGCGACCATCGTCATGACGGCATCGCGGTCGCCCTCGAAGACGGCCTCGACCGCACCATCGGGTCGGTTCGACACCCAGCCACGGACCCCTTGTGCCCATGCCTCGT
Source organism: Aeromicrobium sp. (assembly GCF_037719875.1). Classification (GTDB taxonomy): domain Bacteria; phylum Actinomycetota; class Actinomycetes; order Propionibacteriales; family Nocardioidaceae; genus Aeromicrobium. The sequence continues at coordinate 5,898 of NZ_JBBJMJ010000001.1, forward strand.
CACGGCAGGAGGCGCGGAAGAACACACCTTGGACGGTGCCACGCACCACGACGCGTCGACGGATCATCACTCCAGCGTATTAGGCTCCCGGCGTTGACAGGCTGCTCACGCGTCACACGTACCACGTGGGGTAGGGAGGACATATGGATGCAGTCGCGGCGCTGAAGGAGATCGGGTTCTGGCTCGAGCGGGAACAGGCCAAGTCCTACCGGGTCGAGGCATTCCGCAAGGCCGCGGCCGCGATCGACCACCTCGAGTCCGATGAGCTCGCGACTCAGCTGCGCGACGGACGTCTGAAGCGGATCAAGGGGATCGGTGACCGTACGTTCGGGATCATCGGCCAGGTCGTCGCAGGCGAGGTGCCGGACTACCTGGTTGATCTGCGCGCACGGGGCGAGGGGCCGCTCGCACCCGGGGGCGCGGAGCTGCGGGCCAAGCTGAGGGGCGACCTGCACAGCCACTCCGACTGGTCCGATGGTGGCTCCTCGATCCAGGAGATGGCTCGCGCGGCGCGCTGGCGCGGACGGGAGTACCAGGTCCTGACCGACCACTCGCCACGCCTCACGATCGCCAACGGGCTCACCGCCGAGCGGCTCGCCGAGCAGCTCGACATCGTGACCGAGGTCGATGCCGAGCAGGACGACTTCCGGCTGCTGAGCGGCATCGAGGTCGACATCCTCGATGACGGAGCGCTCGACCAGACCGACGAGATGCTCGGGCGGCTCGACGTCGTCGTGGCCAGCGTGCACTCCAAGCTCAAGATGGATCGCGACGCGATGACCAGACGCATGGTCACGGCGATCAGCAATCCACACACCAATGTGCTCGGCCATTGCACGGGTCGGCTCGTGGCGGGCGGGCGCGGCGCCCGCGATGAGTCACGCTTCGACCCGGAGATCGTGTTCGCCGCGTGCGAGAAGTTCGACGTCGCGGTCGAGATCAACTCCCGGCCCGAGCGGCGTGACCCGCCGCGCCGGCTGATCGAGATGGCGCTCGACTACGGGTGCCTGTTCGCAATCAACACCGACGCACATGCACCGGGGCAGCTCGACTTCCTCGACTACGGTGCCGAGCGGGCGGCGGCCAACCAGGTCCCGGCCGCACGCATCGTCACGACCTGGCCCGTCGAGCGGCTGCTCGAGTGGTCCCACGCCAAGCGCTGAGGTCAGCCGAGACTGTCGGCGAGCTCGCGGATCTGGTCGGAGTCGATATCACGGGCGATGCGACCGGTCACCGCGTCGTAGACGTCGATCAATCCGGCGAGATCGTTGACCATGCGCCGAGCCCGTGCCGGCTCGTTGCCGCAATCCGCGCGGCACTCTCCTGACGCGGCCACGAGGTGTGCGATGACGAGGGCCTTGGTGGCGTGGGCCTCGGCGGGCCCGAGCTCGGGGGACATCACAAAGGCCAACACCTGCGACGCGCCCCGATGGAACTCGGTGTGGGCCGCGTCGAGCTCACCGGTACGGCGAGGAAACGCCATCGCCTCGTCAAGGGCGTCGCGTACGTCGTCGGCAGCGCCATCGCGACCCAGCCACGACGTGGCCTGTTCGATGGCATGAGTGACGGGGCTGCGTGTGCCAGGCTCCAGCAGCGCGGCAACCTGATGCGCCTGCGCGATGCGAAGCCTCGTCCGCAGCTCCGGCGAGTCCTCAGTGGTGCCGAACAGCCGGCCGATCAGCGGCACGAGTCTCGTACGGTCGCCGTCACGCAGCAGATCGTTGGTCGTGCGGGCCTCGTGGGCGAGTATCGGATGGGTGCACTCGGGGCGGTCGCTCCACTCCTCGCCGGCGAGCAGCGAGACATACTCCATGACGCAGGCCTCGCCGTGATCGGAGTCGTGCGAGCCGGCGGACAGCGTCGGCAGGGAGTCGGGGATGTCGATCATCACGGTCTCCATTGTGGCGCGCGAGTCAAGCCGGACGATCCAGTAGCGTCCCCCTACCAGTGACACTCTGGACCAGCTAGACGTCGACATCGTCGTGCTGCCTGCCCGGCCGGTGTGTTGGTCAGTCCATCAGGGTCGCGGCGACGGTGCCGCCAAGCTCGTACGCGGCTTCGAGGTGCGCTTGGTCAGGATCGCCGAGGAAGCACAGCGGTTCGGCGATCCGCCGCCACTTGAGTCCGGTGGTGATCGACTCCATCGCGCGCTCGGCACCGCTGGTGTCGCTGCGGCCGTGTATGTAGTAGCCGAACGGGCGATTCGTCGTCTCTCGGCTCGCGACGTCGAAGGTCGTGTCGAAGAAGTGCTTGACGGCTCCGGAGATGTAGCCGATGTTCGCCGACGTGCCGACGATGTAGCCGTCGGCTTCCAACACATCGTCAATGGTCGCCTCCAGGGCCGGTCGTGCGAGCACCTGAACGCCCTCGATCGCGTCGTCCGAGGCTCCCGCGACAACAGCGTCGAGGATGCTCTGCAGGTTCGGTGAGGGGGAGTGGTGGACGATCAGCAGCCGGGCCATGGGCCGGACAGTATCAACCGGGCCCGTCACGCCACGTGATTCTGGACGGCGACCGGCTGTCGATGGCCTCCGGCGAGTCGTCCCAGGTACACCGCGACAACACTGCGCATTTGTGCCGATGTGCCTACCATCACATATGGAGTTCGAGACGGTTGCTCGTGCGATTCTCGCCAACATCGAGAAGGTCATCGATGGCAAGCCCGAGGCCGCAGAGGCCGCGCTGGTCGTGTTTCTCGCCGAGGGGCACCTGCTCATCGAGGATGTCCCCGGCGTGGGCAAGACGGTCCTCGCCAAGGCGCTGGGACGCTCGGTCAGCTGCTCGGTGCGGCGCATCCAGTTCACGCCCGACCTCCTGCCATCGGACATCACCGGCGTCTCGGTCTACAACCAGGCCGACCGGGAGTTCGAGTTCAAGCCCGGCGCGGTGTTCGCCAACATCGTGATCGGCGATGAGATCAATCGCGCTTCGCCCAAGACGCAGTCCGCTCTCCTCGAGGCGATGGAGGAGCGGCAGGTCACGGTCGACGGCACGACCTACGTGCTGGCGAGCCCGTTCTCGGTCGTCGCGACGCAGAATCCCTATGAGATGGAGGGCACGTACGCCCTGCCGGAGGCCCAGCGCGACCGCTTCATGGCCCGCATCTCGATGGGCTATCCCGACTCGCGGGCAGAGCTCGCCATGGTGCAGGGTCGCGACGCCGAGAACCCCTTCGACGAGCTCGAGTCCGTGGCCTCGATCGAGGACGTGCAGGCCATGATCGCGACGGCCCGAGCGATCTATGTGTCTCCGGCCGTCGAGCAGTATGCCGTCGACATCGCGCAGGCGACCCGGATCGATCCCGATCTCCGGCTCGGTGCTAGCCCACGCGCGACGCTCCAGCTCGTGAGGGCCGCCAAGGCCCGCGCGGCCGTGCAGGGGCGCGACTACGTGCTGCCGGACGACATCGACGCACTCGTGCCGGTCGTGCTGCCGCACCGACTGATCCCGATGCGAGGAGCCTCCAGCGCTGACGATGTCGTCGCCCGCATCGTCGCGAACACCCCGGTCCCGGCCGGCGCCGTGCAGCCGAGCTGAACGACATGCCGACCGACAGCTCTACCGGCCGTATTCGCCGCGCTGCGAGCTCCGTCGTCCTCACCTCGCGTGGTGGGGGGTTCCTGTGCGCGGCCATCGTGACCTTCATCGCCGCTCCGATCCTCTCCCTCCCGGCCCTGCTCTATGTGACAGGCCTGATGCTCGCGCTCGTGATCTTCTCGGCCGTGTTCGTGTTCGTCGGCCATTCGCGCGTACGCATCGAGCGCTCGTTCACCCCCCAGGTCGTGCCGCCAGGGGAGATGACCCACGCGACCTTGCGCATCACCAACCTGTCGGTGCTGCCGTGCCTCGAGGCGAGGTGGTCCGACGACCTGCCCCACGGGATCTCCGGCGACGCGGGCGGCATCCTGCCGGCGCTCGGCGGCAGCCACAGCCGCGACTCGCGGGCCTCGTTCTCGTATGCCCTGCAGGGGCTGCGGCGTGGGCTCCATCCGATCGGGCCGCTTCGGGTCAACGTGCTCGACCCCTTCGGCCTGGTCTTTCGTCGACACTCCTTCGGAGAGCCAGGGCTGTTGACCGTGCTGCCACGCAGGGTGGATCTGCGCCCCATCGCCCCGCGAGGGACGAGCGAGGACGGGGCCACCCGACCGGCTCCCCAGCACGTCGGACTCGGTGAGGATGACGTCATCGCCCGGAGCTATCTGCCGGGTGATGCCATGAAGCGACTGCACTGGAAGGCGACTGCGCACCGCGGCGAGCTGATGGTCCGCCAGGAGGAGCAGCAGCTCACCCCGCGGGCGGCGGTGTTCCTCGACTGTGAGCCGGTCGGCCAGGGCACGGCACGCGATCGTCAGGGCGATTGGGAGTACTCCTCTTCGTTCGAGTGGTCCATCGTCGCGGCGGCCTCGATCACGACGCACCTCGTCAGGGCCGGCTACGTCGTGATCTTCCAGTCCAACGGCACGTCGATCGACCACTTCATCGCAGGCGGCGAGGACACCCTCGAGGATGCGATGGTCGACCTCGCGGTCGTCGCGCCGGAAGTGCGCGACAATGATCGCCGGGTCGTCCCGGAGCGCGCAGCGTTCGTCGTGCTGGGCCGGCCCAGCGTCGAGCGCGCCCAGCACTGGGCGAGCCACTTGGCGACATCACGCACGGTGCTCGCGCTCGTGGCCGCCAACACCTCGCCCGAAGCTCTCGGCGTCCTCGACGACGCGCGGTGGCGGATCGTGACCTATCGCCCGGGCGACGACATCGGGTCGCTGTGGACCGAATTCGACGGAGCGCGTGCTCATGCTCCGGGCTGAGCCGGCGACCCGGCGCGGCACCGCCCGCACGGTACGCGACACGTGGCTCGACCACGTCATCATCGCCCTGGCTTTCGCGCTGCTCCTCTCGGGCTTCCGCAGCATCGTGTCGGGCACCGACTGGTGGATCACCACGGTCCTCGTGGCGACCCTCGCCGGGCTGACCTGCGCCGTCCTACGAGCGGTCGGAATGCGCTGGGTCGCACCGGTTGCCCTCCTGGTCGAGCTGCTCGCGCTGGCGTGGATCTTCGTCCCCGAGACCCTGCTCGTCTTCGTCCCCACGATCGACACGTTCCGCGGGCTCGGCAGCCTGGCGTCCGCGGCGCAGGAGATCATCGTCGAGGAGCAGGCGCCGGTCGCCGCGGCCAGACCGGTCGTGCTCCTCATCGCCAGCTCGTTCGGCCTGCTCGTGATCGTTGCGGACACGCTGCTCGCCAGCCGGCGAGCAGCCGCCGCGATCGGTGTCCTGTTGGTGGCGGTCTTTGCGACCCCCGCCCTGATCTCGGGCGACACCCCGTCGGTATGGCTTTTCGTCGCGGTCGCGGCCCTGTGGTTGGTGATCCTGCGATCGCGGACGACTCTTGGCAACGGGGCCATCCGGCGGCAGGGGGGACCGGCAGTGGTCCTCGCGACGGCCGCACTCGCGGCGGCCGTGGCGTTCCCGATCATCTCGCCGGACGTCAGTGCGGTCGCGGCATCGTGGGGCAAGCCTCCGGCCGCGGTGTTCGGACGGGGAATCAACCCGATGCTCGAGCTGGGCCAGAATCTTCGGCGCAACGGCACCTCGACCGCCCTGACATACACGACGGGGCTCGACGAAGCTCCCTACCTCAAGGTCGCGACGCTCCGCGACTTCACCGGCAAGACCTGGCGGCCCGGCTCGAACGGACGACTCGGTGCCCTTGAGGGCGAGTTCGCGATCGATCCCAACATCAGCGCCGAAAGGGTGTCGACCACCATCACGATCAGGAACCTGCGTAGCGACATGCTCCCGGTGCCCTATCCGCTCTATGAGGTCTCCGGACTCGACGGCCGGTGGGTGCGGGACAAGTTCGGGCTGACGTTGACCTCGAGGAACGACGACACTCGCGGGCAGAAGTATTCCGTCACGAGCCTGGACGTGCGGCCGACCGCCAACCAGATGCGCGCGCTGTCGACCGATGTCGGCATCCAGCTGAAGGATGAGGTCGCACTCCCCAAGAGGATTCCGGCAGTCATCGAGGAGACGGCTCGCGAGGTGACGGCCGACGCCGACAACCAGTACGACCGGGTGTTGGCGCTGCAGGACTATCTCCGCGACGGAGGGTTCACCTACTCCGAGACCGCCCCGGTCGCCGAGGACTACGACGGCAACGGGGTCGACGTCATCGCAGAGTTCCTCGACAAGAAGTCCGGATACTGCGTGCACTTCTCCTCGGCGATGGCCGTCATGGCGCGGACCCTGGACATCCCCTCGCGGATTGCGGTCGGCTATGCACCCGGCAGCGTCGACTCGATCAGGAGCGGTCGCAACGTCTACGAAGCCACCTCCGACGACCTCCACGCCTGGACCGAGATCTATTTCGAGGGCGCGGGGTGGATCAAGTTCGAGCCCACCCCGGGTGTCGGCTCGGCGACCGCGTTCAAGGAGCCCGGATCCTCGGCGACTGCACCCGAGGATGGCGAGGTACGGGATCCCGAGCAACTCGCCGCCCCTGAGGGAGCCAACCGGTTCGACAGCACGACCCAGACCAGCACGCAGTCCTCGCAGACCGCTCCCCGCACGGCGCTGATCACGGTCGCTGGACTGGTCGTCCTGCTGGGCGCCCCGTGGCTGATTCGGCGGTCGCGGCGTCGCTGGCGGCTCAGTCATGCCGACACCTCGATCGAACCGATCTGGCGCGAGCTCGAGGACACCGCCCGTGACTTCGGCGTCGCCTTCTCGCTCTCGGAGACACCGCGTGGATTCGCCGGACGACTCAGTGAGAGACGCGGAATCGACCAGGAGGCGTTGGACCGGTTGCTCAGGCGGGTCGAGCGGGCCCGATTTGCGCGGGCCGCGGCGCAGGATGGCGATGGTGTGGACGACCTGCGCGCTGTGATCGCGTCGCTGGAGGTGGATGCGACCCGGCAGGAGCGGTGGCGAGCGATCGCGCTGCCGAGGTCACTGTCCGGACGCCGGTCCTACACGTCCAGCGCGAGCGCACCCGTCCCGCTCGCGACCTAGGCAGGTCAGCATGCGCCCACCGCATCACGACGTCGAGCTGGTCGGCGGCCGGGAGAAGCGCGACATCATCATCGTGGATCATGACCCGACCTGGACCGATCGCTTCGATATTGAGCGGACGCGCATCCTGAACGCCTTGGGCGATCTGGCCCTCCGGATCGACCACATCGGCTCGACAAGCGTGCCGGGTCTCGCTGCCAAGCCGATCATCGACATCGACCTGAGCGTTGCCGATCCGGAAGACGAGCCCGCCTTTCTCCCCGATCTGGAGGAGGCAGGCTATGCCCTGCGAGTCCGTGAGGCTGGGCACCGCATGCTGCGCACCCCAGAGCTGGACGTGCACCTCCACGTCTGTGCAGTCGGCAGTGACTGGGAGTGGCGACACCTCGTGTTCCGCGACTGGCTTCGCACACATCCAGCTGACCGACAACGCTATGAAGACGTCAAGAGAGCCCTCTCAGATCGCGAGTGGGATGACATGAATGACTATGCCGACGCCAAGACCGAGGTCATCGTTGACATCATGCGTCGCGCCGGCTCAGCGCTCGGTCAGGGGCGCCGATCCATTGCCGAACGGCCGGCCGCCGAGTGACTCGCGGTGGTGGGGCGTCAGCCACACGGCGGGCTCGGGCCCCATCGGCACGATCCCGGTGGGATTGATGTCGGCGTGCACGACGTAGTAGTGGCGCTTGATCTGGTCGAAGTCGATCGTCTCGCCGAAGCCGGGGGTCTGGAAGAGGTCGCGAGCGTAGGCCCACAGGACCGGCATCTCGACGAGCTTTTGCCGGTTGCACTTGAAGTGTCCGTGATAGACCGCGTCGAACCTGGCCAGCGTGGTGAACAGGCGTACGTCGGCCTCGGTGATGGTGTCGCCCATCAGGAACCTTCGCGTCGCGAGCCGCTCCTCCAACCAGTCCATCGCGGTCCACAGGCGGTCGTAGGCGGATTCGTATGCCTCCTGCGATCCGGCGAAACCGCAGCGGTAGACCCCGTAGTTGACCTCGGTGAAGATCCGCTTCATGACGTCGTCCATCTCGTCACGGAGATCGGCGGGCCACAGATCTGGGGCGCCCTCCCGGTGGAAGTCGGTCCACTCTGTTGCGAAGTCATGCGTGATCGAGGGGAAGTCGTTGGTCACGACCTGGCCGGTCGGTACGTCCACGATCGCCGGCACCGTGATGCCGCGAGGGTAGTCGGGGTAGCGGGCGAGGTAGGCCTCCTGGATGCGCTCGATCCCGAGCACCGGGTCGACCCCGTCGGGGTCGAGATCGAAGGTCCAGCTGCGTTCATCGTGGGTCGGGCCGCAGTAACCGATCGAGATGGCGTCCTCGAGCCCGAGCAGCCTCCGGACGATGATCGAGCGGTTGGCCCAGGGGCACGCGCGGGCAACGATCAGCCGGTAGCGCCCAGGCTCGACCGGCCAGGTTGGGGGCGCCTCCCGCGAGCCCAGCGACGGGGGGACGCGCGCATCGCGGGTGATCCGGTCCGGGATGTAGTCCATGTCCCGGTCGAACTCCTTGCCCGGTTCGACGTAGGAACCCGCAGGGGTCTCAGTGTTCATGCTGCTAGCCTAGGCACATCATGCTGAATCAGCGCCTGCTCCTTCTCTGCCGCGTCGAGGTCCTCTAGGTCGGACCCCTCGGCGCGGAGTTTGTCGCGTACCGGCCGCACATCAGCCAGACAGACACCCCGAGGATGCAGATGAACGCGTACGTCAACACCCCACAGAAGACCAGTGGCATGCCGGTCGGGCGCTACACGCCATTCGTGCCGATCGACCTGCCCGACCGGACGTGGCCGGCCAGGACGATCTCGGACGCGCCGCGCTGGTGCGCCGTCGACCTCCGCGACGGCAACCAGGCCCTGATCGACCCGATGACGCCGGCGCGCAAGCTGGCGATGTTCCAGCTGCTCGTGAGGATGGGATACAAGGAGATCGAGGTCGGGTTTCCCAGTGCCAGCCAGACCGACTTCGACTTCGTGCGTCAGCTGGTCGACGGCGGCCACATACCCGACGATGTCGTGATCCAGGTGCTGACGCAGTGCCGCGAACCCCTGATCGATCGGACCTTCGAGTCGTTGGTCGGTGCCAAGCAGGCCATCGTGCACTTCTACAACTCGACCTCGACCCTGCAGCGCCGCGTCGTCTTCGGCCTCGACAAGGACGGCATCACTGACATCGCGACGCAGGGTGCACGACTGTGCATGAAGTACGCCGAGATCCACACGCCGGACACGAAGATCTCCTACGAGTACTCGCCGGAGTCCTACACCGGGACCGAGCTCGACTATGCCCTCGAGGTCTGCAGCAAGGTCATCGAGGTCATCGATCCCACCCCGGACTGGCCGTTGATCATCAACCTTCCTGCGACCGTCGAGATGGCGACCCCCAACGTCTATGCCGACTCGATCGAGTGGATGCACCGCAACCTGCCCCGCCGCGACAGTGTCGTGCTGTCGCTGCACCCCCACAACGACCGGGGAACCGGCGTCGCCGCCGCCGAGCTGGGCTACCTGGCCGGTGCCGACCGCATCGAGGGCTGCCTGTTCGGCAATGGTGAGCGCACCGGCAACGTCTGCCTCGTCACGCTGGGGCTCAACCTGTTCAGCCAGGGCGTCGACCCGCAGATCGACTTCCGCGACATCGACTCGATCCGGCGCACAGTGGAGTACTGCAACGAGCTGCCGGTCCCCGAGCGTCACCCCTACGGCGGCGATCTGGTCTACACCGCGTTCAGCGGCTCACACCAGGACGCCATCAAGAAGGGACTGGAGGCGTTGGCCAAGGAGGCTGCCGAGCAGGGCACGCATGTCGATGAGATGCCGTGGGCCGTCCCTTACCTGCCGATCGATCCCAAGGACGTCGGACGTACGTACGAGGCCGTGATCCGGGTCAACAGCCAGTCGGGCAAGGGCGGTGTCGCGTACATCCTGAAGAACGACCACCAGCTCGACTTGCCGCGTCGCCTCCAGATCGAGTTCAGCCAGGTCGTCCAGGTGCTGACCGAGGGAGAGGCCGGCGAGATCGAGCCCAACGAGATCTGGGCCGCGTTCCAGCGCGAGTATCTCGACATCGAGGAGCCCTATCTCCTGCAGAGCTACACCTCGGTGACGACCGCGGACGGTGGTGACCAGCAGGTCGTGACGTTGCGCGTTCGCGGCGATGTCCAGGAGTTCACCGGGGTCGGCAACGGACCGGTGGCGGCGTTCGTCGACGGCATGCGCCAGGCCGGTGCCGACATCAGCGTGCTCGACTACTCCGAGCACGCGTTGTCGGCCGGCGGCGACTCGCTCGCCGCTGCCTATGTCGAGTGCGACGTCGCCGGCGAGACCGTGTGGGGGGTGGGCATCCACGCCAACATCGTGACGGCGTCGCTGCGCGCTGTGGTGTCCGCGGCCAACCGCGCGGTCGCCCAGACCATCCCGGCCTGACGACTCACCGGGCGGGCTCGACCCAGCCGAGTGCGTGCCCGACGGCGCGGTTCCATTGCGCCGCCTCTCGGGTGCGTTCTGCAGGATCCATCTGCGGACGCCACACCGCGGCGACGTGGCGGTGGTGTCGCAGGGCGGCGAGGTCGGACCAGTAGCCGACGGTGAGCCCGGCGGCGTAAGCGGCGCCGAGGCACACCGTCTCGGAGACGAGCGGACGCTCGACCTTCGCGTCGAGGACATCGGCGACCAGCTGCATCAGCAGGTGGTTGGAGGTCATGCCGCCGTCGACCCGCAGGGTGTCGAGCGAGAGGCCGAGATCGCGGCGGATCGCCTCGACCACCTCCCACGTCTGCCAGGCCGTCGCCTCGAGCGCCGCCCGGGCCAGGTGGGCCTTGGTCACGAATGAGGTGAGGCCGACGATGACCCCTCGGGCATCCTGGTCCCATCGTGGGGCATACAGCCCCGAGAACGCCGGGACGATGTAGCAGCCGCCGTTGTGGTCGACCGAGCTCGCCAAGGTCTCGATCTGGGGTGCGGTCGGGATGATCTCGAGGGCATCCCGCAACCACTGGACGAGCGAGCCGGCCATCGCGATCGAGCCCTCGACCGCATAGACCGGGGCGTCGTCACCCAGCGCGTACGCAATCGTCGGCAGAACCGAGGGTCCCGGCGTCGGCCGATCGCTGCCGGCGTTGATCAGCAGGAACGCGCCCGTGCCATAGGTGCACTTGGCATCGCCCGGTTCGAAGCAGGTCTGGCCGAACAGGGCGGCCTGCTGGTCACCGAGCGCGCCCGCGATCGGCACCCCGGCCAACGGCGCGACGCAGGTCCCGTAGATCTCGGCATTGGAGCGGATGCTCGGCAGGACATCTCGCGGGATGTCGAGCAGGTCGAGCATGGAGTCGTCCCACTGGCCGGTCGACAGGTCCATCAGCATGGTGCGGCTGGCATTCGTCACATCCGTGACGTGGACCCCGCCGTCGACACCGCCGGTCAAGTTCCAGATCAGCCAGCTCTCCATCGTCCCGAAGAGCAGCTCGCCGGCCTCCGCACGGTCCCGCAACCCGCGCCGGTGGTCCAGCAGCCAGCGAAGGCGCGGCCCGGCGAAGTACGTGCGCGGCTGCAGGCCGGTGACGGCCATGACCTGTTCTGTCGTGCCCCGGGCGACGAGGTCGTCGACGATCGCCGACGTACGCGTGTCCTGCCACGTGATCGCGGGTGCGACCGACCGGCCGGTGACCCGATCCCAGACGACCGTGGTCTCCCGTTGGTTGGCGATCCCGAGCGCCGCGACCCGGTCGTGACCGAGGCCGGCCTGGGCAAGGGCTTCGGGGACGAGCCGCTGCACGTCTCGCCAGATCTCGTCGGCGTCCTGCTGGGCCCAACCCGGTCGGGGAAAGGCCTGGCGGTGCTCTCGCTGGGCCAGCGAACGGGTGCGACCCTGACGGTCGAAGATCATGCACCGCGTCGAGGTGGTGCCCTGGTCGATCCCGGCGACGACGGTGTCGATCATGGCCGGAGCCCCAGTGAGCGCGAGATCGATGCCGCGGTGTCGAGCGTCGCCTCGACGATGGAATCCCGCGGTGGCCCGGCGTGGCGATAGACCTCCTCGACCGGACCGGTGACCCCCAGCGCCCCCACGCCGATGCCGCCATAGCCACGCAGCGGCACCGCGACCGCACCGATCCCCGCGGTCAGCTCGCCACCCTCGGAGGCCCAACCGCGAGCGCGTATGCGGTGCATCTCCGCGTCGAACGCGGCGCGGCTGATCAGGGTGCGGCGGGTGTAGCGCTCCAGCTGTCGAGGAGCGGTCGGTGTGCCGGCCACGAAGCCAAGCATGACCTTGCCGAGTGCGCTGGCATGGAAGGGGAGGACCTCGCCGATTCTCAGCTCCTGTGGGGCGTCGCCGGGGCGGAAGACGTGGTGGACGATTCGAGCGCCGTCCTGATCGGGGAAGCCGATGTGCACCTCGAGGCGGGTGCGCGAAGCGAGGGCGTCGGACCAGTTCATGGCGTGTGAGCGCAGGTCGTGGGGGTCGAGACCTGACTCGTGCAGGTTGCGCACTCCCTCGCCGAGGGAGTAGTCGGACGTCGCGCGATCCTGGTGGACGAATCCGACATCGCGCAGCGTGCGGACGAGCCCGAACACCGTGGGCTTGGGAAGATCGAGGGCGTCGGCGATCTCGGAGAGCCGCAACGGGCGACCCGCCCCACCGAGGATCCGCAGCACGGCCGCAGCGCGTTCGACGGACTGGATGGCACCGGGCACGACACGACAGTATGCGAGCTGTTCGGCGATGTCGAACGGTCGGGGTTGAGCAAGGTCATACCGTCCCCTAGCGTCGGTCTGGACGGCGACCGACTGTCAGATATCGGGGGAAAGACCATATGAAGAAGAACAACCTCTGGGGTGAGGTCTGGGCCGAGATGCTGGGCACGATGGTGCTCATCTTGTTCGGGACAGGCGTCGTCGCGCAGGTCGTGACCGGCGATGGCGCGCAAGGCGATCACGACTCGATCGCGTGGGCATGGGGCATCGGCGTGACGCTCGGCATCTATGTCGCGGCTCGGATCTCGGGGGCGCACCTCAATCCGGCAGTCACGATCGCCCTCGCGGCGTTCAAGGGATTCGAGTGGCGCAAGGTCGCGCCCTACATCGCAGCGCAGGTCGTCGGCGCCTTCGTTGCTGCGCTGATCGTTCGCGCGACGTATGCCGATCTGATCGCCACGATCGATCCGGACCACACGTACGACACGCAGGGCATCTTCTCGACGTCACCGACCGCTGGGGTCTCGATCCCGTCGGCCTTCCTCGACCAGATCGTCGGCACGGCGATCCTGGTCTTCGTGATCTTCGCCCTGACGACGGCGGCCAACAACCCGCCAATGGCCAACATCGGCCCGGTCGTCGTCGGCCTGCTGGTCGTCGGACTGGGCATGGCGTTCGGTGGAAACGCCGGCTACGCCATCAACCCGGCTCGTGACTTCGGTCCGCGTCTCGCCTCGTGGCTGACCGGTTACGGAGACGCGTGGCTGAGCACGAGTGGCAGTCATCCGCTCTACTTCTGGCTGCCGATCGTCGCCCCGATCATCGGCGGCCTGATCGGTGGAGCGATGTTCAAGTACCTCATTGAGAATCACCTGCCCGATGAGCCCGAGGCAATCACGGTGTCCGAACCCATCCAGGAGGGGCCCCGCCAGGTCACGGACACGCAAGCATGACCGATCCACACACCCACATCCCCACCAACGAAGGGCACGTTCATGGCTGAGTACGTAGGTTCAATCGACCAGGGCACGACGAGCACACGCTTCATGATCTTCGACCACAGCGGCAACGAGGTCGCCCGCCACCAGCTCGAGCACGAACAGATCCTGCCGCAGGCCGGCTGGGTCGAGCACAACCCGGCCGAGATCTGGGAGCGCACATCGGCGGTCATCCAGACCGCCCTGACCAAGGCAGGACTGGGTCCTGACGACCTGGTGGCGCTGGGCATCACCAACCAGCGCGAGACCACCGTCGTGTGGAACAAGAACACCGGCCGTCCCTACTACAACGCCATCGTGTGGCAGGACACCCGGACCGACCGGATCGCAACTGCTCTGGACCGCGACGAGCGCGGCAATATCATCCGACGCAAGGCCGGGCTGCCGCCGGCGACCTACTTCTCCGGTGGCAAGATCCAGTGGATCCTGGAGAACGTCGACGGAGTGCGTGAGGCGGCTGACAAGGGTGAGGCGATCTTCGGCAACACCGACAGCTGGATCATCTGGAACCTGACCGGCGGCCGCAACGGCGGTGTCCACGTCACCGACCCGACCAATGCGAGCCGGACGATGCTGATGGACCTCGAGACCCTCGAGTGGGACGACGAGCTGCTCGGCTTCTTCGACATCCCGCGTGCCATGCTGCCCGAGATCAAGCCTTCCTCGACGACCGAGCCCTACGGCATGACTCTCGAGAACGGGCCGTTCGGCGGCGAGGTGCCGATCACCGGGATCCTCGGGGACCAGCAGGCAGCCACGGTCGGTCAGGTCTGCTTCGCGCCCGGCGAGGCCAAGAACACCTACGGCACCGGCAACTTCATGCTGCTCAACACCGGCACGGAGCTGGTGCGCAGCGAGGCGGGACTGCTCTCGACGGTCTGCTACCAGTTCGGCGACGACAAGCCGGTCTATGCCCTCGAGGGTTCGATCGCGGTCACCGGTTCGGCAGTCCAGTGGCTGCGCGATCAGCTCGGCATCATCTCCGGAGCGGCCCAGTCCGAGTCGCTCGCGCGTCAGGTCGACGACAACGGCGGTGTCTACTTCGTGCCGGCGTTCTCGGGCCTCTTCGCTCCCTACTGGCGTTCGGACGCGCGCGGAGCAATCGTGGGTCTGTCGCGGTTCAACACCAACGCCCACCTGGCACGGGCGACGTTGGAAGCGATCTGCTATCAGTCGCGCGATGTCGCCGAGGCGATGGAGAAGGACTCCGGGGTCGTGCTCGAGGTGCTCAAGGTCGACGGCGGAGTCACGGCCAACGAGCTCTGCATGCAGATCCAGTCCGACGTCCTCGGCGTCACGGTCAGCCGCCCGGTGGTCGCAGAGACCACGGCTCTCGGTGCCGCGTATGCCGCAGGGTTGGCGGTGGGCTTCTGGGCCTCGACCGACGAGCTCCGCGAAAACTGGAACGAGTCCACGCGGTGGGAGCCGGAATGGACCGACGAGCAGCGTGAGACCGGCTATGCGCAGTGGAAGAAGGCCGTCGAGCGGACCCTCGACTGGGTCGACGTCAGCTAACCGGACCGGTCAGTCCGCACATCCACGAGAGCCGAGGAATCACCATGAGGTCAGCTCCCCTGTCACCGCAGTCGCGCGAGGACGCACTCGAGGCAATGGCAGGCGAGACGCTCGACATCCTGGTGATTGGTGGTGGCGTCGTCGGGGGAGGTTCTGCCCTTGACGCCGCCACCCGTGGGTTGTCGGTCGGGCTGGTCGAGGCGCGGGACCTTGCGTCGGGAACCTCGAGCCGTTCGAGCAAGCTGATGCACGGGGGTCTGCGCTATCTGGAGATGCTGGACTTCCGGCTCGTGGCGGAGGCATTGAAGGAGCGTGGGCTCAGCCTGCAGCGGCTCGCACCTCATTTGGTCAGGGAGGTCCCGTTCCTCTATCCGCTGCAGCATCGGGGGTGGGAGCGCCTCTATGCCGGTGCAGGTGTCGGCCTCTATGACGCGATGAGCAGGGCGTCGGGATATGGGCATGGTGTGCCGCTGCACCGCCACCTGACCCGCCGAGGTGCGCGCCGCATCGCACCGTCACTGCGCAAGGACGCCCTCGTCGGCGCGCTGCAGTATTACGACGCCCAGGTCGACGACGCCCGGCACACGATGTTCCTGTCCCGGACCGCCGCGGCATACGGCGCACACGTCGCCACCCGAGCGAGGGTCACGTCGCTGGTCAAGGAGGGCGGTCGTGTGGTGGGCGCGGAGGTCCACGACCTGGAGTCGGGGCGCACGATCACGGTGCGCGCCCGCCAGGTCGTCAATGCGACGGGGGTGTGGACCGACGAGACGCAGGCCTTCGCAGGTGAGCGGGGTCAGTTCCATGTGCGGTCGAGCAAGGGTGTGCACCTGGTGGTGCCGCGTGATCGGATCCGCAGCGAGACCGGGCTGATCCTACGCACGGAAAAATCGGTGCTGTTCGTCATCCCGTGGGGTCGGCACTGGATCATCGGCACGACCGACACCGACTGGTCGTTGTCCAAGGACCACCCGGCCGCGAGCCGCAGCGACATCGACTATCTGCTCGACCATGTCAACAAGGTCCTGGTCGAACCGTTGACGCACGCCGACGTCGAGGGTGTCTTCGCTGGCCTGCGACCGCTGCTCCACGGCGAGGACGCGGCAACCAGCAAGCTGTCCCGCGAGCACGCCGTCGGCAACGCGGTGCCCGGACTGGTCGTGGTTGCGGGCGGGAAGTACACGACCTACCGGATCATGGCCAAGGACGTGATCGACCACGCCGTGAGCGGACTTGTCGGACAACTCGAACGAAGAGTGCCGCCGTGCGCCACCGAGCACGTCCCTCTCCTCGGCGCTGAGGGGTTCGACGCAATCTCCCACCAACGCCATCTGCTCGCGCGCAGCAGCGGCCTCCACGAGGAGCGGATCACGCACCTGCTCGGACGCTATGGATCGCTGATCGACGAGGTGCTCGCACTGGTCGCCGCCGACCCGGATCTCGGGCTGCCGCTCGACGGGGCGCCGGACTACCTCCGCGCCGAGGTGGTCTATGCGGCCTCGCACGAGGGCGCGCGCCACCTCGATGACGTCCTGACCCGTCGCACCCGCATCTCGTTCGAGCAGTTCGACCGCGGGACGGCGGCGGCTCCGATGGTTGCCGAACTGATGGGCCGGGTCCTCAGCTGGGACGACGCACAGCGTGCCAACGAGGTCGAGCACTACGTCAAACGGGTCGAGGCCGAGCGCGAGAGCCAGACCATGCCCGACGACGAGACCGCCGACGCTGCGCGCATGGGTGCGCCGGATGTCGTGCCGGTGTCCGTGCGGACCGGCGCGCGCTGAGCGGGCCACGATCGACACGAGTCGTCTACTGTACCGCCCGGTACAGTAAATGACCCTTCGGCGCGTTAGGATTGGGTCGACGCCGACCACCCCTCGGCGCATTGTCGTACTGCGGTGTGATCCACCGTGGTCGTGAGGAGGATTCGTGTCTCGCATCATCAATCAGGTCGCGGTGTTCGGACTCGGCAAGGTGGGCGAGCTCGTCGCCGTCATGCTCGGAGAGTCCGGTTTCAAGGTCGTCGGCTATGACGCCGCACCACGTGACGATCTCGATTTCGAGGTCAAGCCGCTCGACGTGCTGGACACCGCCGGACTGCGGGATTCGCTGCGCGGCGTCGACGCCGTGGTGTCGTGCCTGCCCTATCACCTCAACATCGCCGTGGCCGAGGCTGCGTATGACGCGGGCACGCACTACTTCGACCTGACCGAGGACGTCCCCACGACGAACCGGGTCATCGAGCTGGCCTCCCAGCCGAGCAGCTCGGGTGCAGCCGGCGCGGCATTCGCCCCGCAGTGCGGCCTGGCCCCGGGTCTCATCGGCATCATCGGCGCCTCGATCGCCAAGACCTTTGAGGAGATCCGGTCGATCGAGCTCAAGGTCGGTGCGCTGCCGCAGAACCCGACCGGCCTGCTGGGCTATGCCATCAACTGGTCGCCAGAGGGAGTCGTCAACGAGTACCTCAACGATTGTGAGGTCCTGCGATCGGGCAACCGGCAGATGGTGCCGGCGATGACCGAGAAGGAGCGGGTCTTCATTGGCGGCATTGAGCTCGAGGCGGCTCTGACCTCCGGCGGGCTCGGCACGATGTGTGAGACATACGAGGGGCAGGTCCACCGGCTCGACTACAAGACGCTGCGCTATCCGGGTCACTTCGACCAGATGCACTTCCTGTTCGACGAGCTCAACCTGCGCGAGCAGCGCGATCTGGTCGGCAAGATGCTGGTCGACTCCAAGCCACCGGTCAATGACGATGTCGTGTTCATCCACGCGGCCGTCGAGGGCCGCAAGGCCGGCCACCCGTTCCGCGAGAACCACGTGCGCGCCTACAAGCCGCTCAACATCTCCGGCCGGGTGTGGCGCGCGATCTCGTGGACTACGGCCGCCTCGGCGGTCAGCGTCGTCGAGCTCGTCGCCGACGGTGTGCTGCCCCACACCGGCTTCATCAAGCAGGAGGACATCACGTTGGAGCAGCTGTTCTCCACGCAGGCCGGCCGCCATTTCGCCGAGCAGGGAGAGGTCTGACATGACTGACATCGCCACCCGTACGCAGGACATCCTCGACCGGCTGGGAGCCGGCAACCCGTTCGTCGCGGACGGCGACCTGGTCTGCCGCTCGCCGATCGACGGCAGCGAGATCGGCAGGTTGCGCTCGCACACCGCCGATGACGTGACCGAGCTGATCGACCGCGCCCAGACCGCTTTCGAGCAGTGGTGCAGCGTGCCTGCGCCCGTGCGAGGGCAGTTCGTCCGCGAGCTCGGAGAGCTGCTGCGCGAGCACAAGGAAGATCTCGGCGCACTCGTCTCTATCGAGGCCGGCAAGATCGTGTCCGAGGGCCTGGGTGAGGTCCAGGAGATGATCGACATCTGCGACCTGGCCGTCGGGCTGTCGCGGCAGCTGCACGGACTGACGATCGCGACGGAGCGACCGGGTCACCGGATGATGGAGCAGTGGCATCCGCTGGGTGTCATCGGTGTCATCTCGGCGTTCAACTTCCCGGTTGCCGTGTGGTCGTGGAACGCTGCGCTGGCGTTCGTCTGCGGCGATGCTGTTGTGTGGAAGCCGTCGGAGAAGACCCTGCTCACGGCACTCGGCTGCCAGGCGCTGGCCGCCGAGGCCGGACGTCGTGCCGGGGTGCCCGAGGGGCTCTCGGCCGTCCTGATCGGCGACCGCACGATCGGTGAGGCGATGGTCGACGACCCCCGGGTGCCACTGGTCTCGGCCACGGGTTCGACCCGCATGGGCAAGGAGGTCGCTCCGCGGGTCGCGGCCCGCCTCGGGCGTACGCTCCTCGAGCTCGGCGGCAACAATGCCGCGATCGTCGCGCCGTCGGCCGATCTCGAGCTTGCGGTGCGCGGCATCGTGTTCTCCGCAGTCGGCACGGCAGGCCAGCGCTGCACCTCGTTGCGTCGCATCATCGTGCACGAGTCGATCAAGGATGATCTCGTTGCCGGGCTCAAGGCCGCCTACGAGACGCTCCCGATCGGCTCACCCCTGGAGTCCGAGACGCTCGTGGGGCCACTGGTCGACGAGTCCGCATTGGACGCGTTCGGTGCGGCGGTCGAGCAGGCCAAGACTGACGGTGGCGACCTCGTCACCGGCGGGACCCGGGCCGATGTCGACGGTGACGGGTTCTACGTGCATCCGGCCATCGTCGACATGCCCAAGCAGACCGAGATCGTCAAGGCGGAGACGTTCGCGCCGCTGCTCTACGTGCTGACCTACTCCGATTTCGACGAGGCGCTCGCGCTGCACAACGACGTCGCCCAGGGTCTGTCGTCGTCGATCTTCACCCTCGACGTGCGCGAGGCCGAGCTGTTCATGTCGGTTGTCGGCTCCGACTGTGGCATCGCCAACGTCAACATCGGGCCCTCGGGAGCCGAGATCGGTGGTGCATTCGGCGGCGAGAAGGAGACCGGCGGCGGCCGGGAGTCCGGTTCCGACGCATGGCGTGCCTACATGCGCCGGTCGACCAACACGGTCAACTACTCCACCGAGCTTCCGCTGGCGCAGGGCGTCGAGTTCGGATGAGCCACGAGTTCGTCAGCTCGACCGAGCTCCGCTCACGGTTCGCCCGGGACCTCTCGGAGCTGTATGGGTCGGAGGTGCCGGCCTACGCGCAGCTGGTCGAGGTCTCCGAGGCGGTCAACGCCGCCGTCCTCGCCCGATCGGGCGAGGACGCGGAGCGTCTCGGCTCGATCGTGCGGGTCACGTCCGAGCGGCACGGAGCCATTCGGGTCGGCACGCCCGATGAGCTCGCGCAGGTCGCGCGCATCTTCGGAGCGTGCGGCATGCAGCCGGTCGGGTTCTATGACCTTCGCGAAGCGACCCCGGCCATACCGGTGGTGTCGACGGCGTTCCGCCCCCTCGATCGGACGGACCTGGCGGACAACCCGTTCCGGGTGTTCACCTCGTTGCTGGTCGTGGACGACCGGCGGTTCTTCGACGCTCGGCTCGAGGCCGACCTGCGGGAATTCCTCGGGGCGCGGACCCTGTTTCCCGAGGAGCTGCTGGAGCTGGCCGACAAGGCCGAGGCCAACGCGGGCATGCCTGACGATGAGGCGGAACGGTTCCTCGAGCTGGCCACTGCGGCGTTCGCGCTCTCGCCCGAACCGGTCGATCGTGACTGGTATGACCGCCTCGAGGCGGTCTCGAGCGTCGCGGCAGACATCGGCGGGGTCGCCAGCACGCACATCAACCACCTGACGCCGCGGGTGCTGGACATCGACGACCTCTACGCGCGGATGACCGAGCGTGGCATCGAGATGATCGACCGTATCCAGGGGCCGCCACGGACCGACAAGCCCGAGATCTTGCTGCGGCAGACCTCGTTCCGTGCCCTCGCCGAGCCGCGTACGTTCCGCGACTCCGACGGCTCGCTGTCCAGCGGAGCCCTGCGAGTCCGATTCGGCGAGGTCGAGGCGAGGGGAGTCGCGCTGACCCCCAAGGGCCGCGAGCTCTATGACACCCACGGCATCGATGCGTTCCCGGGGACCGAGGCCGAGCTGGACGGGGCGGACCTGGCCTACTACACCCGCAACGCGGAGGGCAGTCTCCTGCCGATCGTCTACGAGGACTTCCTGCCCCGGTCGGCGGCGGGCATCTTTGCCTCCAACCTCACGAGCGACGGTTCCCTGGACGATTCGCAACAGGGGAGTGCGCGCGACGCTCGGTGGCTGCAGGGCGTGCTCGGGCGTGAGCTCCACGATCCCTACGTCCTCTATGACGCCGAACGCACCGCCGGCCGGTGAGCTGGCGTCCAGTTGCCCTGCGGGGCGGCTCGCCCGCTGTCGGCTGTGCGTAGTTTCGGATCGAATGTAATCTCGGTCACAGTCGACCGAAGCCGACCGTGGAGGGATCTCATCCGCGAACCGCTGGATCGATGTCCAGAGAGGCAGGCCTGTGAAGTCGTTGGGAGCGAAGCTTCGGTGGCTGGTCAGCCCGGCAGTCGATCAGGTGCCGATCGGGCATGCTCGTGCTGCTGCTTCTCTGCGGGTGCTGCTGGGTCTGCTGTGGCTGTACAACGTGTCCTGGAAGCGCGCTCCCGACTTCGGCCAAGAGGCCGGCAACGGGTTGTTCAAGTTCACCAGCTATGCGGTCAGTCACCCCGTTCTGCCGCCCTACAGCTGGGTCATCGAGAACGTCGTTCTTCCGCAGTTCGAGTTTTTTGGGTGGTTGGTACTGGCGGCCGAGACCGCCCTCGCGGTACTTCTGATGACTGGGACGTGGGTGCGCGCTGCCGCCGTTCTGGGAATCGCCCAGTCCATCGCCATTGCGCTCTCGGTTGCCTACGCGCCCGACGAGTGGCCGTGGTCGTACTGGTTGATGATTGGCGCACACGCTCTGATCCTGTTCAGTTCCGCCGGTCGGGTGCTGTCGGTGGAGGCCATCCGCGCCGGCTTGTCCGGGGGCGCGGCGCTCCTGCGGGCGACCGGTGCGCTGTCGCTGCTCGTAGGACTGATCGCGATCGTTGGCTCAGTCAGCGATCCGCTGGCAGCTCGTGGCGTCCTGGTCGGGTCCCAAGACCTGTCTGTGGGCCTGGGCGCATACAACGCCCTCGGAGGTGTGGTGCTGATCGTTGTCGGCGCTCTCTTGCTCGCCGCGCTCCGGGTCGGCGCTTCGGGGCCCCGGCTGGCTTTCAGCGCGGCCGGGTTGTCGCTGGTCGCAGCGGCATCGCTGTACGTCCAGCTCGGGTTCACTGACCCCGTGCTCGGCGGATCGGCCACCTCGGCGGCCTATCTGCTCTGCGTCGCCGTCGTGGCTACCGCGGCCGGCCGGCGGATGTCCACGGGCTCTGACGGCCTGCATGCTTCGGTGCCGGGGACCGCAGGTTGAGTATGGAGCTGATAGACGGCGGGGATCGAAGCTGCGGGGATCTGTTGCTGGTGCTGGCGGCACGCAGTCGTGCCCTCGGCCGGGGCACCATCCGCCTCCTGGCCAACGATCCGGCGGCGGCGATCGACCTGCCGGCCTGGTGCCACCTCACCGGCCACAGCTATCTCGGACGAGGCGTCAACGCGCAGGGCCGCCCCTACTTCGACGTGCGACTCTCGAACGTCGCTCGCACGACCGACCACACCCAACCGTGGCGTCTCGATCCCGAGCCGCCAAGAAGTCACCACCGAGAGGAACACGTATGAACGGGCTAGTCATCAACCTCACGCACTCGGTCGACGATGTCGACCGAACCAGTGTTGCCATCGTCGTCGCAGGCGCCTCTGTGGCTTCATCCCAGGCCACGACAGTCTTCTTGTCCTCTGAGGGGACACGTCTGGCAGCCAAGGGGGTTGCGGAGACTCTGCATGAGGATGGCTTCGCGCCGATGTCTGAGCTAGTTGGCAGCTACGTGGAGGCCGGAGGAACTTTCCTGGTCTGCAGCCCGTGTGCCAAGAAGCGAGGCATCGGCGAGGACGATCTCATCGAGGGCGCCACGATCGTCGGTGGGGCCACTTTGGTGGCATTGCTGGCCGACGGCGCCTCGTCGTTGTCCTTTTAGGGCAGACACGCCATGCCGGAGATCGCCGGGTCCCCGTCTGCCGATGCGACTGCAGTGCCGGTTGCCCTGGACTATGACGGGGGTGACATGGACTGCGGTAGCGGCCTGCTGCTCGCCATCACATCCCGCATGCGCCGCATCGAGGAGGGCGAGGTCCTCCTCCTGCACACCCGGGAGCGCTCGGTGCTCGCCGACCTGCCGGCGTGGGCACGACTGGCCGGCCATGACCTACTCGCGGTCGTCGACGACGCAGCCGGCAGTGGACCAGGGCCTTGGCGACTATGGATCTCTCGGGGCCAAGCTGGCGACAAGGGAACGAACCGATCCGCTGCTCCGTTGGTCGCGTACTCGTCTGGATCGCCCGCGCCGGTAGGGACCAGATTGTGGTTGTACTCCAATTTCCACTGCAACCTGGCCTGCACCTACTGTTGCGCGGCGTCCTCGCCACACGCAGATCCTCGACTGATGACCGTGGAGACCGCAGTGGTCGCTGCCGAGCAATTCGTCAGCCAGGGCGGACAGGAGCTGCTCATCACCGGCGGTGAACCCTTTTTGCATCCCCACCTCGATGAGATCGTCGAAGGAACGTCGGCGCAGGTGCCGGTGACCGTGTTGACCAACGCGATGGTGTTCGAACGAGGCCGACGCCGCGAGATCCTGGAGTCTTTCGACCGCAACCGGGTGACCTTGCAGATCAGCCTGGACTCCGCGGACCCGGGGCTGCATGACCGCCAGCGTGGCGCCGGATCACACAGCCGCGCCCTCGACGGGATCCGGTTGGCCAGGGAGCTGGGCTTCAGGGTTCGAGTGGCGACGACCTATCTGCCGCAAGACGCCGCAGCCGCCGGTGACCTGCACGGAGCGCTGGCTGCGCTCGGAATCGCTCCAGCGGACCGCCTGATCAGACCGGTAGCCCAGGAAGGCTACGCAGACGATGGCGTCGAGATCACGCTCGACTCGGTCGAGCCCGAGCCCACGCTGACAGCCGACGGCGCCTGGTGGCACCCGGTCGCCGTCACCAACCGGCATTTGCGGGTGGCCGATGCGCCCTTGCCATTGGGTCATGTCTTTGACGTGATCCGCGACGTCGTGGCCGTTCAGTCGGCCGGTGGATCCCAAGGACGTGCGGTCTTTCGCTGCACCTGACCAAGCCTGGGCAGCAGGCTCAGGTCCAGATCGCGGGTGACGCCGCCGAGCGTGGCTCGGGCGGCATGCGCTCGGCCAGCCCGTCGGCGAACCGTCGGGCAGTCCACGCCGTGGCGGCGGCATCGAGGACGTCATCGGCGGCGACCCCCGTCCGCGTGACGTCCTCGACGTCGAGCCCGTGGTCCCGAAGCAGCGCGTGCCTGCGGGCGGCCCCGGCGAGAGTGGTCTTGCCGTCGATCACAACGCCGCCGTTCATCGCCGCGAAGCACAGCTCCGGGTGTGACTCGATGACCGCCACTCCCGGATCTGTCGCCAACCAGTCGTGGACGTCCCGGATCTTGGGCATGAGATACCAGGTCTGCTTGCTCAGGCCCAGACCCAACGCGCCCCGGTTGGCGGCGTTTGCGGCGTGATAGTCGGGCGCCTCGAGCACGACCGACGCCGGGGCGTTGAAGACGGTCGAGGCGCGGCCGGGCAATGCGCGCCGCGCCAGGCGCTCGGCCTGGCGGGGCTGATCGGTCGGCAGCCCGATCGGGATGTCGACCGCGACCGCCTCCAACGGTCCGACGAGGCGGACCAGCTCACCGATGGTCGGTGCCACCAGTACCGTCGTCGCGGTGTCCCAGACGACGCCGACCCACCCGATCCTGCACCCGTCCACGCCCAGGACCGTCATGCACCGATCCTCGCACTCTCGGCTGCGGCGCTGGCAACTGTCGGTGGCGCGCGAGAAGGTGGAGCCATGACCAGAGAAGTGCAGATCACGTTCGACTGCGCCGACCCTCGGGGGCTGGGCGCGTTCTGGGCCGAGGTGCTCGGTTATCAGATGCAGCCGCCCCCGCAGGGATTCGACACCTGGGAGGCCGCGCTCGAGGCCTGGGGCGTCCCCCGCGACCAGTGGAACAGCCGCTGGGCCATCCTGCCGCCAGACGGCAACGGCCCGCGGGTCTTCTTCCAGCGGGTCCCCGAGGGCAAGTCGGCCAAGAATCGGGTCCACCTCGACGTACGTGTGGCGGTCGGCCAGTCCGGCGACGAGCGGATGGCGACATTCGAGGTCGAGGCGGCGAGGTTGGCAGAGCTCGGCGCGACCCGCGCCTATCGCGTCGAGCCGGATGGGAGGATGGAGCTCGGCTTCCTCAGCATGCTCGACCCCGAGGGCAACGAGTTCTGCCTCGACTGACCACGACCAACCTGGCCCCGAGCACCGCGCGGCCCGAGCGTGCCGAGGCGCATTCGTCACCCCCGCACGGCACAATGGGCGGGTGAGCCTCTACCGCGACGCCGGCATCGTGCTGCGCGTCCACAAGCTCGGCGAAGCCGATCGCATCATCACGCTGCTCACGCGCGACCGCGGCATCGTCCGGGCCGCGGCCAAGGGCATACGCAAGACCACCTCGCGCTTCGGTGGGCGGCTCGAGCCGTTCATGCACGTCGACCTCCAGCTGGCCGAGGGGCGGTCTCTGGACATCATCACCCAGGTCGAGACGATCAATGCGTTCGCCAAGGACCTCGGCAGCGACTACGCGGCCTACACCGCCGGCACCGCGATGCTCGAGACTGCCGAACGCCTCGTCCAGGAGGACGGCGAGCCAGCCGTACCCCAGCTCCAGCTGCTCGTCGGTGCCCTGCGTGCGCTGACCGAGGGACGGATGACACCGAGCCTGATCCTCGACTCCTATCAGCTCCGCGCCCTGTCGATCGCCGGATATGCCCCGACGTTCGACACCTGCGCCCGGTGCAGCACGCCAGGTCCGCACCGCAACTTCCACGCCGCATCCGGTGGCATGCTGTGCGACAACTGCCGCATGGCTGGCTCGGCCGCACCATCTCCCTTCACCGTGACGCTGCTCGCTGGTCTGTTGAGCGGCGACTGGACTTCCGTCGGAACCTCGGACGATCGGTCTCGCCGCGAGGCCAGCAGCATCGTCAGCGCCTACCTGTCATGGCACCTCGAGCGTGGGTTGCGCTCCCTGAGCCACGTGGACAGGTAGACCCGTGAAGCGCGACGCCCGAACGCCCGTTCCGCACGCCTCCGGTGCGAGGCCGCCCGCGATCCCGATCGATCAGGTTCCTGGTCACGTCGCCATCGTGATGGATGGCAACGGCCGTTGGGCCAAGCAGCGCGGGCTGCCGCGCACCGCCGGTCACGAGATGGGTGAGGCGGCCCTGTTCGACGTCGTCGAGGGCGGCATCGAGATCGGCGTCAAGGCGATCTCGGCCTACGCATTCTCAACCGAGAACTGGAAGCGCTCACCCGACGAGGTGCGCTTCCTGATGGGATTCAACCGTGACGTCATCCGCCGCCGCCGCGACCAGATGCATGAGCTCGGCGTGCGTGTGCGTTGGGCCGGCCGCCGGCCCCGGCTGTGGCGCAGCGTCATCAAGGAGCTCGAGGCCGCCGAGGAGCTGACCCAGGACAACGACGTCCTGACCCTCACGATGTGCGTCAACTACGGCGGACGTGCCGAGATCGCCGACGCCGCCGCTGCGCTGGCCCGCGATGTCGCCGCCGGACGGGTCAATCCCGACAAGGTCACCGAGCGTACGTTCGCCCGCTATCTCGACGAGCCCGACATGGCCGATGTCGACCTGTTCTGGCGCACGTCGGGGGAACAGCGCACGAGCAACTTCCTGCTCTGGCAGTCGGCCTATGCCGAGCTGGTGTTCTCCGACATCGCGTGGCCCGATGTCGACCGTCGTGCGCTCTGGGCAGCGATCGAGGAGTATGCCGCCCGCAACCGCCGATACGGCAGCGCCTGACCCCTGGATCGGGCCAAATCGGGCCAGGTCAGGCCAGATCGGGTGGCGGTCAGAGCGGACGGGGCTGTTGCTGCGTGATGCAGTGGATGCCGCCTCCGCGGGCGAAGATGGGCCGCGCCTCAACGCTCACGACCTTGCGACCCGGATAGGCCTCGGCGAGGATTGCGGCCGCTCGGGCGTCGTTCGCGTCCCCGAACGAGCAGGCGATGACGCCGCCGTTGACGACCAGGTGATTGACGTAGCTGTAGTCGACCCAGCCCTCGTCGTCCTTGAGGACCTCGGGTGCCGGCAGGTCGACGATGTCCCAGTCGGTCGGCAGTGCCCGGCGCACCTCGCGCATCACGTCGGCGTCGGGGTGCGACTCGTCCCGCTGGTCGTGCACGAGCAACAGGCCGGGGGAGGGGATCGCCGCGACGATGTCGACATGTCCGCGGGTGCCGAACCTCTCGCTGTCGCGGGCCAGCCCCTTCGGCAGCCAGATGACGCGGTCGACGCCCAGGGTACGGCGCAGCTCGGTCTCGACGTCTGCCTTCGTGAGAGACGGGTTGCGGCCGAGATCGAGCTGGACCGTCTCGGTGACGAGCACGGCGCCCTGCCCGTCGACCTGGATGCCGCCACCCTCGTTGACCAGGTCGGAGGAGATGATCTCGACGCCGGCATGTTCGAGCACGATCCGGCCGATCAGCGCATCCTTGTCCCATGTCGCCCAGTCCTGCTGGCCCCAGCCGTTGAAGACCCAGTCGACCCCGGCAACACCACCGCCTGGACCATGCACGAACGTCGGGCCGATGTCACGCATCCAGGCGTCGTCGAGGGGAGCAGGGACGATCTCGATGTCGGTGGACAGGTGCGTCCGCGCGATCGCGACATCGGCAGGATCGACGACCATCGTCACGGGCTCGAACTCCAGCACCGCATGAGCGACCGCTGCCCACGCCGATCGTGCTTCGTCGGCATCCTCGGCACTGTCGCCGAGCGTGTAGCCCGCGGGCGGGAATGCCATCCAGATCCGGTCTTGCGGAGCCGTCTCCGCCGGCATCCGCCACGTCATACGGCACCGTAGGGCCGCGTGTCGTCAACCGGTGCGGTCAGCGACGCATACGTGTCGGGGCGTCGGGTCGTGAGGAACGGGAAGAGGTCGAGCCAGTCCTTGCGCTGCTCGAGATCGAGGTCGGCGATGAGGACGGCCTCCTCATCGCGGGGGGCCTCGACGAGCACCCGACCGTACGGATCGGAGATGAAGGACGAACCGTAGAAGGTCAACGCCCCCTCGTCGCCGGTGCGATTGGGCACGATCATGAAGGTGCCGGCGGTGATCCCGTTGGCGACGATGACCTGTCGCCACAGCGGCTGGGTGTCGAAGGCGGGAAAGATCGGCTCCGAGCCGATCGCGGTCGGATAGACCAGTACCTCGGCGCCGGCCAGGGAGTATGCCCGTGCGACCTCGGGGAACCACTCGTCCCAGCACGTCGGCAGGCCCAGCCGGGCACCTCCGAGGGCCGTGACCTCGGTGACGGGGTAGGCGTCCTGGGCCGGTCCGGGCCGGAAGTAGGTGTCCTCGTAGTAGCCGGCGCTGACGGGGATGTGGGTCTTGCGGGTGCGGGCGAGGAGCTCGCCTTCGGGGGAGACCAGGATCGCGGTGTTGAGGCCGCGGCCGTCCGGCCCGTCCGCGCGCTCATAGAGCGAGGCATGGACGTGGACGCCGTGCTCGCGTGCCGCGCGAGCGGCGAGTGCGAAGGTCGGGCCATCGATGAGGTCCTCGGCACGGTCTCCGGGGGTCCCGGTCGCCCGCTCGTCGGCTGGGTACTTGCTCAGCGTGAGCTCGGGAAGGAACACGGCCTGCGCTCCGGCGTCCGCGGCCGACCCGATGGCCTCGTGCAGGATGCGGGTCAGCGCACCGGCATCCTCGCGCCAGTGGTGCTGGACGAGCCCGACCCGCACGGCCGGGCGGTCCCGGTCGATGCTGCGGGCGAGTGAATGGGGTGCGCCGGGGGCGGTGATGACCTTCATGTGCTCTTTCCTGTCGCTGTGATGAGGTGATGAATGGCGGTGCGGATAAGGGTGCGTGCGTGGTCGGTGGAGAGCTCCCCGCCGAGCCATCGGCCCGACACGCCCTCGATCAAGGCGGTCAGGATGGTGGCCAGGTGATCTGTGTCGCCGGATGCGCCGACGTCGTCGAGTGCGGCCCTGACCCGCGAGTTCCACGTGGCGGTCGTGTGCGCAAGGGGCTCGCGGAGCCCTGCCTCGAACACTGCGGTCGCCCGCAGCTCGTTCCACGCGATCGACCCGGTTCGGATGTCGTCGTCGTCCCGGATTTCTCCGAGCAACAATGCCTCGAGCCGATCGAGGGCGGTCTCGCCGGCCGCGCGTGCGAGCCGGTGATCTGCCGAGACGTCGTTGATGTGGTCGAGGGTCGCGGCGAGCAGGCCCTCGCGGTCGGTGAAGTGGTAGTAGAGCAGGCTGGTCGACACGTCGGCCTCGGCGGCGACGTCGTGCACACGCAGACCACGCACGCCCTGCCGGGCGATGCAGCGGGCAGCGGCCTGCAGGATCGCGTCCTGTCGTGGGGTCATGCGTCCACCTCATCACCTTCTGGCCAGATCCGGGATGCGACGAGGTAGCCGGTCGCGGCGATCAGCGCCGAACCGATCAGGCTGAGATCCACGCCCGAGGCGAGGTCGGCGAGCGGGCCGACGTACGCCGTGGTGTTGACCGACAAGATGCCGAATACCGAGGCGATCGCGAACGGCACGACGGCGCGGAAGTTGAGCCCGGCGGTGAACCAGTATCGACCCCCGCGCCGGCCCTGGTTGAACGCCTGCAGGTCGACCGGGTCGTAATGTCCCCTGCGGGTGACGAGGAAGGCCACGGCATTGATCGCGACCCATGGTCCAGCGACGCCGTTGAGGATCAGCGTCATGGCGGTGATCGCATCGACCGCATCGATGACGAACACACCGACGTAGAGCAAGGCGACCGCGCACGCCGAGGTGACCAGCGTGGTCTGCAGGCGGGACAGGCGGGGGATGAGTGCCTCCAGGTCGAGGCCGCTCGCGTAGATGTTGAGCACTCCTTGCCCGAGGCCGCCGGCGAGCGCGATCAGCACGATCGGCAGGACGTACCAGCTCGGGGCGGCGTTCACCAGGTCGCCGACGTACGAATCGCTCATCTCGGGAAATGCGAGGGTCGTGAAGATGCCGAACAGTGCGGTGGCGAGGAGGCCGAGGAAGACCCCGCCGCAGGCAGCAAGGACCACGGCGCGGTCGGAGTGTCGCCGGCTGGAGATCCTGCGGGTGTAGTCGCCCAGCGTCGGTGCGTAGGACAGCGGTCCGCCGATCGACACCGTGACCGCGAGGAACCAGGTCGGCCAGAATCCACCGAGCAGGTAGTCGCGGCCGCCGCGGGACAGGTCCATGTCGCCGGCGAATGCGAAGATGCCCAGCACGAGCAGGAACCCGACCACCGGCAGGACGAATCGCTGCAGGGCCACGACCGTGCCGTGGCCGTAGAGCGCGACGATCACGATCTCCATCGCGATCAGCCCATAGCCGAGCGCGAGCGCGAGGTCGCCGTCTGGCGTGCCGAGGAGCCGGTGCGAGGCCGCGACGAGTGCGTCGCCAGCGGTCCACACCGCGATCGCCGCGTAGGCGAGGGCGAATGCGAGGGTCAGTGCCGATCCGATGAGCCGGCCGCGGACGCCGAAATGGCCGCCGCTCGCGACGACGTTGTTGGTGCCTGTGCGCGGGCCGAGCAGCGAGAGGGGAGCGATCAGCACGGTGCCGATCAGCAGCCCGGTGAATGCCGAGGCGACCGCCTGCTGCCAGCTCAAGCCGAACGTGATGGGGAGCCAGCCGAACACGATGACCGAGAAGGCGAGGTTGCCTCCGAAGAAGACCGTGAAGACGTTGCGGGGTGTCGAGTGCCGCTCGTCGTCGGGGATGAACTCGACCCCGATCTGCTCGACCTGGCCGAAACCGTCACCCGCAGGGGCTGTCGTGGTGGGGTCGGTATCGGCAGGGGTCATGCCGTGACACTAATCCTGACTGAATATTCAGTCAAGAGCTGGAAGGCAAGAATTTCCCCGAAAGCCACCGGCACCGGGTGCTTGTCTCCCGGCCGATAGGCTGGGGTATATGCGCATTGCCAGATTCGCGGGTGAGGACGACCCCCGCTTCGGAGTCATCGGGGACGACAACGGTGTCCCCACCATTGCAGTGCTGAACGGGGATCCCCTCTATGCAGGACTCAACCTCAGCGGGCAGAAGATCCCACTTGCGGACGTACGCCTGCTGGCGCCGGTCATCCCACGCAGCAAGGTCGTGTGCGTCGGCAGGAACTACGCCAAGCATGCTGCCGAGCTGGGCGGCGAGGTGCCGGACGAGCCCTTGATCTTCCTCAAGCCCAACACCAGCGTGATCGGGCCGGGCGAGCCGATCTTCTACCCGGAGCAGAGCGAGGACGTGCACTACGAGGGCGAGCTGGCGGTCGTGATCGGGCGGATCTGCCGTGACATTTCGGCGGCCGACGCAGCCAAGGTCATCTTCGGCTACACGATCGGCAACGACGTGACTGCCCGCGACCTGCAGAACAAGGACGGTCAGTGGACCCGGGCCAAGGGCTTCGACACGTTCTGCCCGCTCGGCCCGTGGATCGAGACCGACTTCGATCCCTCCGATGTCGCGATCTCGACCCGCCTCGGTGACGATGTGAAGCAGGACGCGCGTACGTCTGACATGGTCTTCACGGTCCCTGCCATCGTCGAATATGTCTCGTCCTTCATGACGCTGCTGCCCGGTGACGTGATCCTGACCGGTACGCCCGACGGCGTCGGTCCGATGCAGGTCGGTGACGAGGTCAGCGTGACTATCGAGGGCATCGGCACCCTGACGAACAGCGTGGTCTCGCGTGACTGATCCAACCCGTCCCGTCGTCGCCCGCTTCTGCCCCTCGCCGACCGGCAATCCGCACGTGGGCATGGCCCGGACTGCGCTGTTCAGTTGGGCCTTCGCGCGTCACCATGGCGGAACGTTCGTCTTCCGCATCGAGGACACCGACACCTCACGTGACAACGAGGAGTCCTATCAGCTGCTGGTCGAGGTCATGCGTTGGCTCGGCCTCGACTGGGACGAGGGCCCCGAGGTCGGCGGCCCCAACGGCCCGTATCGGCAGTCCGAACGCATGCACATCTATGCCGACGTCGCCCAGCAGCTGCTCGACGCGGGTTTCGCCTACAAGGCATACGACAGCGCCGAGGAGCTCGAGGCACGTCGCAACGCCGCGCGCGCGGCCGGCAAGCCCAGCGGCTACGACGGCCTGCATCGCGACCTGACGCCCGAGCAGATCGAGGCCTACGAGGCCGAGGGTCGTCAGCCGGTCATCCGGTTCAAGATGCCCGAGCGGGTCTATACGTTCACCGATCTCGTCCGGGGCGAGATCACCTTTGACTCCGCCAACGTCCAGGACTATGTGCTCGTGCGTGCCAATGGTCAGCCGCTCTACACCCTGACCAACCCCACCGATGACGCCATGATGGGCATCACGCATGTGCTTCGCGGCGAGGACCTGCTGAGCTCGACGCCCCGGCAGATCGCGCTCTACGAGGCATTCGCGCAGATCGGCGTCGGCGGCGGTTTCACCCCGGAGTTCGGTCACCTGCCGTTCGTCATGGGGGAGGGCAACCGCAAGCTCTCCAAGCGCGACCCGGAGTCAAACCTGCTCGACTACAAGCCCAAGGGGTTCCTGCCCGAGGGCCTGCTCAACTACATGGCTCTGCTCGGCTGGTCGATTGCCGAGGACCGGGACATCTTCACGATCCCCGAGATGGTCGAGGCATTCGAGATCGGTCGGGTCAACCCCAGCCCGGCCCGGTTCGACATCAAGAAGTGTGAGGCGATCAACGGCTCGCACGTCCGCCTGCTGTCCACCGATGAGCTGCGCGACCGGCTGTTGCCCTACTTCCAGTCAGCCGGACTGATCGGCGAGGCGCCGAGCGACGGACAGCTCCGCATGCTCGGGGCCGCGACACCGCTGGTGCACGAGCGGATGACGCTGCTGACCGAAGCGGTCGACATGTTGCGCTTCCTGTTCATCGCCGACGACGACTTCTCGGTCGACGAGGCGGACCGGGCCAAGAATCTCGACGAAGCGGGTGTGGGCGTTGCTCGCGCCGCCCACGATGCCCTCGCGCGGGTCACGAGCTGGACGACCGAGGAGATCGAAGGAGCCCTCCGTGGAGCCCTGATCGAGGAGCTCGGCCTCAAGCCTCGACTGGCCTTTGGGCCCGTACGCGTTGCGGTCACAGGCAGTCGCATCTCACCGCCGCTGTTCGAGTCGCTGGAGCTGCTCGGACGCGACACGACACTGGCGCGCCTGGCATCCGCGATCACCCCGTGACGGACGGTCCCGGTTTGGGAGCCGGCGGGGAAGTCGGGTAATGTGTGACCTCGGCTCGGACCTCGTCCGTGGCCATTGGGATATGGTGTAATTGGCAACACAGCGGTTTCTGGTACCGCCATTCTAGGTTCGAGTCCTAGTATCCCAGCGAAACCCTCCGAGCAGCATGCGTGCACGCTTTGGTAGGGTTTTGTGCGGTCGCAAGACCACCATGGCCCCGTTGTGTAGCGGCCTAGCACGCCGCCCTCTCAAGGCGGTAGCGCGGGTTCGAATCCCGTCGGGGCTACCATGGAAATGACCCCCTGAACTGCAGAGATGCTGATCAGGGGGTCTTCCTTTCTGCGTCGGTGGTCCAGATGATCGAGGGGGTCGAGCGATCGTATTGAGACCATTCCCACCCCGGGCGAGCCCCGATCCGCTGATGTTCGTGCGGTCGATCCTCGTCGCGCTCGTCATTGCAGTCACCCTGGCCAAGCTGATCAGCGAGAGCAGCGTCAGTCATGGATTCAAGGTCGGCCTCGGCGCGTTCCAAGCGGCCTGACCTCGCCCGGGTGCACGTCCGAAACCCGCTGGAAAGTGGCAGTTCCAGCCGTCATGATGGACGTATGCACAACGACCACGAGCGCTGCTATCGGGCAGTCCAGTCCCGTGATGCCCGGTTCGATGGCGTCTTCTACACCGGAGTCAAGACGACCGGGATCTATTGCCGGCCGTCCTGCCCCGCGGTCACACCCAAGCCGCAGAATGTCACGTTCTATGCGTCTGCCGCCGCGGCTCAGGACGCGGGGTTCCGCGCCTGTCGACGCTGCCGACCGGACACGACTCCGGGATCTCCGGAGTGGAATGTCCGTGCCGACGCCGTAGGACGGGCGATGCGCCTCATTGGTGACGGTGTCGTCGAGCGTGAGGGCGTCGAAGGGTTGGCGAGCCGGCTCGGCTACAGCCACCGCCACGTCACCCGCATGCTGACCCAGGAGCTCGGAGCCGGGCCACTCGCGCTCGCTCGTAGCAATCGTGCCCATGCGGCCCGCATCCTCATCGAGACCACCGAGATGCCGATGTCCGATGTCGCCTTCGCCGCAGGCTTCGCGTCGATCCGCCAGTTCAACGCCTCGGTGCGTCACGTCTATGCGCTGTCGCCGACCCAGATGCGCGGACGCCGGCGCAGCACCCCGACGGGCCGGGTCACGCTGCGCCTGGCACTGCGCCAGCCATTCCACGCGCAGGCGCTGCTGGACTTCCTCGAGGCCCACGTGCTGCCGGGTGTGGAGACGGTCCGCGGCAACATCTATGCACGGGTCCTGCGGTTGCCACACGGACTCGGGGTGATGGCGTTGACGGTCCACGCAGATCGGGTCGACTGTGAGCTCGAGCTGGCCGATCTACGTGACACCTCGGTGGCGATCGGTCGGGCCCGGCGGCTGCTGGACCTCGACGCCGACCCCGTCGCGATCGACACGGTGCTCGGCGCCGATCCTGTGCTGCGCGATCTCATCGCCGCCGCCCCGGGGTTGCGGGTGCCGTCCCACGTCGACGGCTACGAGGTCGCGGTCCGGACGATCGTGGGCCAGCAGGTCTCGGTCGCCGGCGCCAACACGGTGCTTGGGCGGCAGGTCCCGACGAGGGGCACGCCGGTCGACTTCGCCCTGGCAGCCGAGTTCGGCCTGACCCATGCATTCCCCGCGCCGGAGGCGCTGGCCGAGGCTGAGCCGACCCAGCTCGGCATGCCCCAGTCCCGGGCGCGAACCATCATCGATCTGTCGCAGGCGGTGGCTGACGGCAAGCTCGACCTCGATCCGGGAGTCGATCGCGAGGCCGTCCGCGAGCAGCTCGTCGCGATGCGCGGCATCGGGCCGTGGACCGCTGACTACATCGTCATGCGGGCGCTGGCCCACCCCGACATCCTCCTGACGACCGACCTGGTGCTGCGGCGCGAGCTCGATCGCCTCGGCATCACCCAGGACGACACCCAACGGTGGCGTCCCTGGCGCTCCTACGCCGGAATGCACCTGTGGCGCGCCACCTCCGCCTTCGAAAGGACAGCCCCATGACCACCACGGACCAGACACGCTGGATGGACTCGCCGATCGGCGGACTGCGCATCCACTCCTCTGCCGGACTGATCACCGCGATCGACTTCGGCGCCGTCCAACCGCGCAAGCAACGCGGCGCGGACGCGCTGCTGGATCGTGCCGAGCATCAGCTCGGGGAGTACTTCGCCGGTGACCGGACCGACTTCGATCTGCCCCTGGCGAGCGAGGGCTCGGAGTTCCAGAAGAAGGTGTGGGCCGAGCTGCGGCGCATTCCCTACGGCGAGACCGCCAGCTATGGGGACATCGCTCGGCGACTGGGCTACGAGCCGGTGATCTCACGCGCGGTCGGCGCAGCCAATGGCGCCAATCCGATCCCCATCGTGGTTCCCTGCCATCGGGTGATCGGGTCCAACGGATCGTTGACCGGTTATGCCGGCGGGCTGGAGCGCAAGAAGACGTTGCTCGACCTCGAGCAGCCGGGACTCTTCTAAGTCGCCGTTCGCCCGGTGTTCACCCAGGGGCGCCACGATGGTGGAACCCCAGGTGGAGGAGAACATGGCACCGAAAAGCAAGAACGCACCGAGTGACAAGAACGCACCGAGTCGCAACAAGCTGGAGCGCATGCTCCACGCGTCTGAGTCCCACGTCGAGGAGCTCGCGGCTGAGATCGTGACGCTGCGGCGTCAGGTCCGCGATCTCCAGGATGAGTCGGCCTCGTGGCGCAAGAAGGCCGAGAAGCATCGATCCCGGGTGCAGAAGGTCCGCGCAACGGCCGAGATCGCGATCGCCGAGGCGACCCAGGCCGCCAAGAAACGGGCAAGGAAGCGAGCCAAGGCCAAGATCCGCCAAGTGATCGCTGACCACCCACGGGCCGAGCCGCTGGCTTTGCGCGACGCGCCGCCGCTGCCCCAACCGACATGGCCTGTGGCGCGGTTGCGCGAGGCTGCCCGCGAGCAAGGCGTCACGGGCTATTCGCGGATGCGAAAGGACCAGCTGCTCGACGTCCTGGTCTGAGGGCTGCGGCGAGCCAGCCGATTCCCGCCATCTGTTCACCTTGGTCTGGCAGGATTCCGGGCTACCGATGTCACCGCGTGAGGAGAACCATGGCCGCGAGCAAGAAATCGTCCAAGTCGTCCAAGTCGAGCAAGAAATCCGCCAAGGATGTCGAGCTCGCCACCGCACGCTCAACGATCAAGAAGTTGAGGCGCACGGTCGACAAGCTCGAGAAGAACGTCAGCAAGCTCGAGAAGAGGACTTCCGAGCTCAAGGCGGAGGCCAAGGAGCGCCAGTCCCTGGCAAAGCGTACGGTCAAGAAGGCCAAGGACAGCGGCGGGGCGACGGCCAAGTCGGCCCGGAAGGTCGTCGACTCGGTGCTGCGCCAGGATGCACCTCCGGCCGAGCCCGCGCTGGCCACCGAGGTCGTTGCCGTCGATGAGGCGCCCGCCGCGGACCTGACAGTCGCCCAGCTCCGAGCCGCGGCGCGGCAGCAGGGCGTGCCCGGATACTCCCGGATGCGCAAGGCGCAGCTGATCGCCGCGCTGGCCTAGTTCGGGCGGGCGGCGCCAGCCTGTGGACGACGGGTTCGACGTGTCCCAGGTCGGCTCAGGAGTGTGGGGCCATGACCTCACGAGATCTCTCCGACATCCCGCCCGTCCATACCCCTGCCGACCTCGAGGCGGCTTGGCGCCGGCTCGTCGAGCCTCTCGGGTTCGGCAGTCGCCAGATCTTCGCGATCCTGCTGGATCGTCGTGGGCTGGTCCTTCCGTCGATCGTCAACGTCACGGATTGCCCGGCGGCGCCTGACGGGCAGATGCTCGTCAACCTCGCTCGCTCGCTGCGGACCGTGCTCGACGACATCGACCCCGACGGATCGTGCGCATTGCTCTGGGCGCGGCCCACGGGTGCTGGCAGCCGCGCATCCGACATTACCTGGATCCGCGCGATCACAGCCGCGATGGCGATGCAGAGCCTGGCGGACTGGCCGGTGCACTCAGCAGACGACTCGGTCCTGCGGGTGATGTCGCCGGACGACCTAGCTGGAGCGGCGCAGGCTTTGTGAGAGGCGTTCGGCAGCTGCCACGACGGCCGGCGCGTGCATACGTCCGGGCTGACGGGTCAGACGCTCGAGTGGGCCGGACACCGACACCGCGGCGACGACCTTGCCGGAGGGGGAGCGGACCGGAGCAGAGACCGACCCGACGCCGTTCTCGCGCTCTCCGACGCTCTGGGCCCAGCCGCGACGGCGTACGGCCGACAGCTCGGCCGCGGAGAACGTCGCCTTGAGCAGCCCCTTGTTCATCCGCTCCGGATCCTCCCAGGAGAGGAGGATCTGGGCGGCGGATCCAGCGCTCATCGTGAGCTGGCCGCCGACCGGGATCGAGTCCCGAAGACCGGTGGGTCGATCGGCGGCCGCGACGCATACGCGGAAGTCGCCCTGACGGCGGAAGAGCTGGGCGGACTCGCCGGTGATGTCGCGCAGTCGGGCGAGGACAGGTCCGGCGGCAGCGAGCAGTCGATCCTCACCGGCGGCCGCTGCCAGCTCGCCGAGGCGAGGGCCCAGGATGAATCGCCCTTGCATGTCGCGCGCGACGAGCCGATGATGTTCGAGGGCCACAGCGAGGCGGTGGGCGGTCGGCCTGGCGAGGCCGGTGCTGGCGACGAGGCCGGCAAGAGTCGCGGGTCCCGGCTCGAGCGCGGCAAGCACGAGTGCGGCTTTGTCGAGGACCCCGACTCCGCTAGAGTTGTCCATGTCTTGATACTGCCGTATCGCATTGTGAGACGCAAGTGCATGATGAGCACAGGAACGCAGCTGAGGAGAGCGCCATGGGCAAGACTCTTGCCGAGAAGATCTGGGAAGAACACGTCGTACGCCGCCACGAGGGCGAGCCCGACCTGCTCTACATCGATCTGCACCTGATTCATGAGGTCACGAGCCCTCAGGCCTTTGACGGACTCCGGATCGCCGGGCGCCCGGTGCGCCGGCCCGACCTCACGCTGGCGACCGAGGACCACAACATCCCGACCACCGACCTGGACAAGCCGATCGCCGATCTGGTGTCGCGCACGCAGGTCGAGACGCTGCGCCGCAACTGCGAGGAGTTCGGCGTCCGGCTGCACCCCATGGGTGACATCGATCAGGGCATCGTGCACGTCGTCGGTCCGCAGCTCGGACTGACCCAGCCCGGCATGACGATCGTGTGTGGCGACTCGCACACCTCGACGCACGGCGCGTTCGGCTCGATCGCCTTCGGGATCGGTACGTCCGAGGTCGAGCACGTCCTCGCGACGCAGTCGCTCTCGCAGGCCAAGCCCAAGATGATGGCCGTCGAGGTCGTCGGCGAGCTGCCCGCCGGCTCCACCGCCAAGGACCTGATCCTCGCGCTCATCACGCAGGAGACGACCGGCGGCGGGCAGGGCTACATCGTGGAGTATCGCGGCGAGGCCATCCGCGCCCTCTCGATGGAAGCCCGCATGACGATCTGCAACATGTCGATCGAGTGGGGTGCCAAGGCCGGCCTCATCGGGCCGGACCGGACGACATACGACTATCTCCAAGGTCGCCCGAGCGCGCCGACCGGTGCCGACTGGGATGCGGCCGTCGCCCATTGGGACAGCCTCGTCACCGACGATGACGCCGAGTTCGACAAGGTCATCACGATCGATGCGTCGACCATCACGCCGTTCGTCACGTGGGGCACCAACCCCGGCCAGGGCGTCCCGCTGTCGGGCCAGGTTCCCGATCCGGCGTCGTTCGAGGACGACAACGAGCGCATTGCTGCCGAGAATGCCCTGCGCTACATGGGCCTCGAGGCAGGCACGCCGATGAAGGAGATCAGTGTCGACACGGTCTTCATCGGTTCGTGCACCAACGGGCGCATCGAGGACCTCCGCGTCGCGGCCGGGCTGATCGAGGGCCATACGGTTGCTGCGGACACCCGGATCCTGGTCGTGCCGGGGTCGGTTCGCGTGCGCCTGCAGGCCGAGCAGGAAGGCCTCGACGTGATCTTCAAGGATGCCGGGGCCGAGTGGCGCGGCGCGGGTTGCTCGATGTGCCTGGGCATGAACCCCGACACGCTCGAGCCCGGCGAGCGCAGCGCGTCGACGTCCAACCGCAACTTCGAGGGCCGGCAGGGCAAGGGCGGGCGCACCCACCTGGTGTCGCCCGACGTGGCCGTGGCGACCGGCATCCTCGGCCATCTGGCCGGGCCGGCCGATCTCGCCGAGCTCGAGAAGGCAGGAGCCTGACCATGGAGAAGTTTTCGAGTCATGTCGGGGTGGGCGCCCCGTTGCGTCGCAGCAACGTCGACACCGATCAGATCATCCCCGCCGTGTGGCTCAAGAAGGTCACACGTGACGGCTTCGAGGAGGGCTTGTTCTCGGCCTGGCGCAGCGATCCGTCGTTCGTGCTCAATCAGGAGCCCTACAAGAACGCCACGGTGCTGGTGGCCGGACCGGACTTCGGCACGGGCTCCTCGCGGGAGCACGCGGTCTGGGCACTGCAGAACTATGGCTTCAAGGTCGTCATCTCGCCGCGCTTCGGCGACATCTTCCGTGGCAACTCCGGCAAGGCCGGTCTGCTTGCCGCACAGGTCGATGACAAGGTCGTGCAGCGGTTGTGGGACTACCTCGACGAGGTGCCCGGTGCGTCGATCACGGTCGATCTCGAGTCTCGGACGGTCAAGGCCGGCGACGGCGTCGATGCGATCGAGGATTCGTTCACGATCGACGACTACACCCGGTGGCGTCTGCTCGAGGGACTCGACGATGTCGCGATCACGCTCTCGCACGAGGCCGACATCACGACATACGAGTCGACCCGCCCGTCCTTCAAACCCGCCACCCTCTAACCCACCGCCCCCTCCACTTCCTTCCTTCCTTCCTTCCTTCCTTCCGCTGAGGGGTCACTTTTCGCTCGGTGAGGGGTCAGTATTTGCGGTCGTGTCTCGCACGAAGTGACCCGTCAGAGGACGAGAAGTGACCCGTCACCGAGCGAGAAGTGACCCGTCAGCGGGGGGTCCAGATCTGGATGGCGGTGACCGTGCCGGTGGGCGAGGTCTCGACGAAGACCCGCTGGCCCACGCGGAGGTGGCGGATGTGGTCGGCGAGCGACTCGGCGGCGAATGCCAACGGCATGCCCTCATCGGTCAGGAGGCTTCCGCCACGGGTGGACTGGTCGAAGGTCGCGACGGTGCCCTGCATGGCTGTCACCCTAGTGGGCGCGGCAAGGTTTAGGCTCGCCCTCATGGCGAAGAGTCCGGCGCCCCGCACGACCCGGGTCATCAGGTTCTTCCTGCGTCCGATCCTCATGGCGACCACCAGGCGGGACTGGCGCGGCCTCGAGAACCTGCCGACCGGCGGATATGTCCTCGCGCCCAACCACGTGTCACACCTCGACCCGTTCTTCATCTCACACTTCATGCTCGACAACGGCATCGCGCCCCGATTCCTCGCCAAGGACACGCTGGTCGGCGCCAAGGGATATGGCTGGATCCTGCGCACGGCCGAGCAGATCCCGGTCTACCGCAGCACCGAGGGTGCGGCAGAGTCTCTGCGGGCCGCAGCGGCGGCGGTTGAGGCCGGCCTGGTCGTCACGATCTATCCCGAGGGTACGATCACGCGTGACCCGGCCGCATGGCCGATGACCGGTCGCACCGGGGCGGTGCGCGTCGCCCTGAGCACGGGCAAGCCCCTCGTCCCACTCATGCAGTGGGGGCCGCAGGAGATCCTGTGGCCGTACGCGAAGAAGGTACGTCTGTTGCCTCGCAAGACGATCCACATCCGCGTCGGCAAACCGATCGACCTCTCGGACTTCGAGGGCAAGGACCTGACCGAGGAAATCCTTCACCAGGCAACGGACAGGCTGATGGACGCCTTGACTGCCATGATGGCTGAGGTGCGCGGCGAGCTTCCCTCGACACCACGCATCGATGTGCATACCTTGAGCAAGCCAAAAACCAACTACCGGCAATGAACACCTTCAAGAGATTGGAATCGTGAATGGCGCAGACAGCTGTGATGGGCGCAGGATCCTGGGGCACGGC
This sequence comes from Aeromicrobium sp., assembly GCF_037719875.1. Classification (GTDB taxonomy): domain Bacteria; phylum Actinomycetota; class Actinomycetes; order Propionibacteriales; family Nocardioidaceae; genus Aeromicrobium. Next base: position 46,994 of record NZ_JBBJMJ010000001.1, read on the forward strand.
ATTCGCGATGGTGCTGGCCGACGCCGGCAACGACGTACGCCTGTGGGGGCGGCGACCCGAGCTCTGCGAGACCATCAACACCAAGCACGAGAACATCGACTACCTGCCCGGCATCGCGCTGCCGCACGAGATATCCGCGACCCACGATCCGGCCGAGGCGATGGAGGGTGCCGAGATCGTCGTGCTTGCCGTGCCGTCGCAGCAGCTGCGATCCAACCTCAAGTCCTGGAGCGAGCACGTCCCGGCCGATGCCGTGATGGTCAGCCTGATGAAGGGTGTTGAGCTCGGCACCCACCAGCGCATGAGCGAGGTCATCGCCGAGATCACCGGCGCCGGGCCCGAGCGTATTGCCGTGGTGTCGGGCCCGAACCTCGCCCGCGAGATCGCCAACCGCGAGCCAGCCGCCAGTGTCGTGGCGTGCGTCGACCAGACCGTGGCCGAGAGGCTGCAGAAGGCGTGCCACACCGCGGCGTTCCGCCCCTACTCCATGACCGACGTGATCGGCTGCGAGCTTGCCGGCACGGCCAAGAACATCATCGGCCTTGCGGTCGGTGTCTGCGTCGGTCTGGGTTACGGCGACAACACCAAGGCCTCGGTCATCACCCGCGGCCTCGCGGAGACCGCCCGGCTCGGTGCAGCGATCGGGGCAGATCCGGTGACCTTCATGGGGCTCGCCGGCATGGGGGACCTCGTCGCGACGTGCTCCTCACCGCTGTCCCGCAACCGTACGTTCGGCGAGAAGCTGGGCCAGGGCATGAGCGTCGAGGAGGTCACGGCACAGACCAATCAGGTCGCCGAGGGCGTCAAGTCGTGTGTGTCGGTCAGCGAGCTCGCCAAGCTGCACGGCGTCGAGATGCCGATCGTCGAGCACGTCGCTGCGCTGGTCTCCGGCGAGCTGAGCCCGGACGACCTGGTCTCGAGGCTGATCTCGCGACAGGCCAAGCCGGAGACGGTCTAGCCGTCAACTGAACGCGGACAGAACGGTCTGGATGTCGAGCCAGAGGTCCTCGACGTCCTCGATGCCCACCGAGAAGCGGATCAGGCCCTCGGGCACCGAGTCCGGCTCGCCGGGGTGGCGTCGACGGCGCTCCCAGGTCGACTCGACCCCACCGAGGCTCGTTGCGTAGGTGATGACGTCGCTCTGCTCGGTCATCTTCTGGGCCATCTGGGCACCGCCGACGACCTCGAACGCGATGATCGTGCCGAAGCCCGGATAGCGGGAGTAGGCGATGCGGCTCGAGGCCGAGAGGCGCTTGTGCAGCTCGCGGGCATTGGCCTCGGCCCGGTCGAGCCGCACGTGGAGCGTACGCATGCCGCGCACCGCGAGCCAGGTCTCCATCGCTCCGGGGACCGCACCGAGGACGGAGCGACGCTTCTCGATCGCTGAGTAGGCGCGGTCGCTGCTGGTGACGACGGCTCCGAGGATCACGTCGCTGTGGCCGGACAGGAGCTTGGACGCCGAGTGGACGACGAAGTCGGCGCCCAGCTCGAGGGGCTTTTGGCGCAGGGGGGTGGCGAAGGTGTTGTCGACCGCGACCGCGGTGCCGGCTTGCGCCGCGGCGGTCGAGATCGCGGCGATGTCGGCGATCTCGAGTGCCGGATTGGTCGGCGACTCGATCCAGACGAGCGCCGCGCTCTCGGCCGCGTTGACGACCTGCGTGGTGTTGTCGATGTCGACGAGCCGAAGCTCGATCTGGCCGCGACGGGCCCGCTCCTGGAGCTGATTGATCGTGCCGTAGTAGGCGTGCCGAGGGGCGACCACCGCGGCCTTGGCAGGGACGAGATCGAACAGCGCGGTGGTGGCCGCGATACCCGAGGCGAAGGCCAGGGCCCGACCGCCCTCGAGCGCGCCGAGCACCGTCTCGAAGGACTCCCAGGTCGGATTGCCGTGGCGTCCGTACTCGGATGCGCCGCCAGGGACGAGCGCGCTGGCAAGCGTGATCGGCGCATTGAGAGGCCCCCCGGGGACCCGGTTCGGCCGTCCGGCGCCGACGGCGATCGTCGAGGGCGAAAGATCGTGTCCATGCATGAAGCCATCATGCCTTGACCGGTAATGTGCTCCGCAATGAGCCTCTCGGTGGACCTCCCAGTCGACAAGCCGCGCCTCGCTGTTGTTTTTGGTGGCCGTTCCAGCGAGCACGGTGTGTCGTGCCTGACGGCGCGCGAAGTCATCGCGGCGATCGACTCGGAGCGTTACGACGTACGTCCGATCGGCATCACCCGCGATGGTGCGTGGGTCCATGAGACCGCTCAGTGGCCCGACCTCGCGGCCGGCGAGCTGCCCGAGGTACGCAACGACAGCCCGGCATTCTCGTGGGAGGAGCTGCGTGAGCTCGACGCGGTGTTCCCGCTCCTGCACGGTCCATGGGGCGAGGACGGCACGATCCAGGGCCTGTTCGAGATGGCCGACGTCCACTATGTCGGCGCGGGCGTGCTCGCGAGCGCGGTGGGCATGGACAAGCCGTTCACCAAGACAGTCTTCTCGGCTGCCGGCTTGCCACAGATTCCATATGTCACGGTCCTCCCGTGGGAGTGGAAGGGCGATCGTGACCGGGTGGAGGCGCGCATCCGGGCGCTGGGCCTGCCGGTCTTCGTCAAGCCTGCGCGGGCCGGCTCGAGCTCCGGCGTGACGATGGTCGAGACCTGGGACGAGCTCGACGGAGCGATCAACAAGGCGCGGGACTTCGACCCCAAGGTCATGGTCGAGGCGGGCGCGAAAGGCAAGCGGGAGCTCGAGTGTGCCGTGATGCAGCAGTCCGATGGCAAACCGATCGCCAGCGTGGTCGGCGAGATCACCGTCGCCGCGGATTCAGCTCACGAGTTCTATGACTTCGAGGCCAAGTATCTCGACGGTACGAGCCTCAACGTCGTGCCTGCGGACATCCCCGAGACCCTGCGTGAGCGCATACGGACGTATGCCGTGCAGGCCTTCGAGGCGATCGGCTGTGAAGGGCTGGCACGGGTCGACTTCTTCCTGACCGACGATGGCCTGGTCATCAACGAGATCAACACGATGCCGGGCTTCACGCCCTATTCGATGTTCCCCGTGCTGTGGGAGAAGAGCGGCGTGCCCTACCCGGTGCTTGTCGACCAGCTGATCCAGCTCGCGCTGAGACGCGACACCGGACTGCGTTAGATGTGGGCCGTCAGCTAGACGCAGGGCTTGTCGACGGGGTCGTGACGGGCGACGGAGTCGGCGAGATCGGCGAGGGCGTCGGCCGCCGGCTCGTAGTCGCCGGGCACCTCGACGCTGACGTGGAAGTCCCGGCCGATCGTCGTGAACAGAAAGCCGTCGGCGGTCGTCTCGGTGAACCATCCGACGCCGTCCACCATGTCGCAGCGGGCGGCCGGGCCGAGTCCCTCGGGCTTTTCGACGCCGCACCGCAGGATGATCGCGGGATCGCCCCACGCGGAGGCATTGCCGCCATCGACGAGGCGGTTGTCCTGGCCTGCGACCTTGAGCGGACGATCGGCGAGCAGGCTCTTGCAGTTGATCGACGTGCCCGGCTCAGTGGGATAGGCGTCGACCGACACCCCCGAGCCGCAGCCCGCCATGAGCGCGCAGAGCGTGCAGGCGACAAGAAGCCGTTTCACGCCGAGGAGCACAGGTCAGATGCGCACGATGGGGCACGTGAGGGTGCGGGTGATGCCGGGGACGTTCTGGATCGTGGTGACGACCAGGGCGCCGAGCTCGTCGACGCTGGGTCCCTCGGCGCGAACGATCACGTCGTAGGGACCTGTGACGTCCTCGGCGAGCGTGACACCATCGATGGCGGCAATTGCCCTGGCGACGTCAGCCGCCCTACCCACCTCGGTCTGGACGAGGATGTATGCGTGAACAGCCATCGGGGACCCCTTCGTTTGACCGGACTGTGCCACGCTACCCGATGCGCCTGCTCCTGCGCCCCGCCGCCTGCGACACAATGCCCCTATGGTCATGAACGCTGCAGGCGAGCCCACGATCGGCGACATCGGCGAGTTCGCCCTGATCGACCAGCTGCGTGGTCAGATCGGCGACAACCGGCACATCCTGCTCGGACCCGGCGATGACGCCGCGCACGTCTCGACCAACGACGGGACGTTCGTCGTCTCCACGGATCTGTTGGTCGAGGGCCGCCATTTCCGCCGCGACTGGTCGTCGGCTCATGACGTCGGTCGCAAGGCGGCGGCCTGCAACCTGTCGGACATCAACGCGATGGGCGGCGTGGCGACAGCCCTGACGGTCGGCTTCGGCGCGCCGGCCGATCTACCGGTCTCGTGGGCTCTGGAGATGATCCGCGGCTTCGAGATCGAGTGCGCACATGTCGGTGCACACATCGTCGGCGGGGATGTCACGGCCTCGGACAAGATCGTCATCGCGGTCACCGCGATGGGCGACGCCGTGCGTCCGGTCCTGCGCTCCGGTGCGATGCCCGGGGACATCGTGGCCTGCGCCGGGCGGCTCGGGCTGGCGGGCGCGGGGTTCGCCACGCTGAGTCGTGGATTCCGCTCGCCCAAGGCCGCGGTCGAGGCGCACCGGGTGCCTCACCCTCCGTATGCCGCGGGGCCGCAGGCCGCGGGCGCCGGAGCGACGGCCATGACCGACATCAGTGACGGGCTGCTCGCCGACCTCGGGCACATCGCCGAGGCGAGCGGGGTCGCGATCGACCTGGACTCCTCGGCGTTCGTGATTCCCGAGCCGGTCGCGACGGTTGGCGAGGCGCTCGGCGTCGACGCGCTGACGTTCGTGCTGACCGGCGGCGACGACTACGCCCTGGTGGCTACCTTCAGCTCGCAGACGACCCTCCCCGACGGATGGGTCAGGGTCGGCACTGCGTCGGACGGCGCCGGCGTCACGGTCGACGGGCAGGCATACGAAGGCCCGCGGGGGCACCAGCACTGGCGCTGAATGTGTTGCGGACCCCTCAGCCCTGGATCTTGTCGAATGGCTGGGCGGCCTCCAGCTCGTACAGGAACTGGTCGGTGAAGGGTGAGTTCGCCGCAGCTGGGCGCGACTTGACCGCCAGTGAACCCTGATCCGAGGGCAGCCCGGCGAAGTCGGTGTTGTCCTTGAGGAATGTCGGCACACCTGCGAAGACGCCCTCCGCGGACCGCTCGGACGCCGCGAGCCCGCGGTCGAAATCGGAATGCTGGATCGCGTTGAGCACGGGGTTGACCCGCTCGGCGCGACGAACGGCTGCCTCCGTCGCCTCTCGCGCACTGATGGCGCCGGAGGCAATGGCCGCGGCGACCCCGACGGTGTCGAGGTCGCCGAGTGCATCGTCGCCGAAGGCGTGGACACGGGTCGTCATCTCTGTGGTCACGAGATGACTCTAGGGTCAATTCAATCTGTCGACCAGAGAAGGGTTAGCGGGAGACCTTGCCGGCCTTGAGGCACGAAGTGCACACGTTGACCCGCTGGGGGGTCCCGTTGATCACAGCGCGAACGCGCTGGATGTTGGGATCGAAACGACGCTTGGTGCGTCGGTGCGAGTGGGAGACGTTGTGGCCGAAGCCGGGTCCCTTGGCGCACACATCACAGACCGCAGCCACGGCGAACTCCTGAACATTGAGACTTCACGAACAAAGGGGGGTGTCTTCATGGCCGTGACGGCCAGACGACAACCGCTCAAGAATAGCCGAAGACCCGACGCCGAAGCGAATCCACCCGGCTGGTCCGCGGGTTCGAAGGTGCTGACCGATAGCCTCGCCCCATGGGCCTCACCCTCAACTCCACGGCATTCCGTGCGTGGACGCAGCTGTGTGCCGGGGCCCTGTCATCGGCCCGGGCCGAGATCGACGCGCTCAACGTCTTTCCCGTGGCCGACAGCGACACCGGGACCAACGCCTATCTGACGTTCGTCTCGGGGTCGGACGCCGTATCGGCTGCAGGCGCCGACGTGCCCTTGCCGGCACTGGTCAAGGCCTATGTCGACGGTCTGCTGACCGGCGCCAAGGGCAACACGGGCGTGATCTTGTCCCAGCTCGTTCGAGCCTGCTTCCGCGACCTCGACCTCGAGACAGAGGTCACTGCGGCCGACGTCGCCAGATCATTCGTCGCAGCCTCCGATGCCGCCTGGGCTGCCGTGGGAGCCCCGGTCGAGGGCACGATCCTCTCGGTCGCCAAGGCCGCGGCCGAGGGTGCGACGACGGCAGCCGAGGCGGGGGTTGACGGACGCACGGTCTTTGGCCGGGCCGCTCGCGCGGCGCGCGAGGCATTGGCCCGGACTCCCGAGCAGATGGAGCTCCTCGCTCGAGCCGGCGTGGTGGACGCCGGCGGACGCGCTTTGGTGGTCGTCCTCGATGCCACCGAGCAGGCGTTGACCGGCCGGGTCCCCGACCGGGCCGGCAGCAACATCCCGGTGCCCATCATGGTGCCCGGCGACGACCTCAGCGCAGACGGCCCGTCCTACGAGGTCATGTATCTCCTCGAGGCGGACGACGATCGCATTCCCGATCTGCGATCGGCCCTCATGCCGCTCGGCGACTCGCTCGTCGTCGTCGGCGGGGAGCGCCTGTGGAACGTGCATGTGCACGTCGACGACGTGGGTGCGGCGATCGAGGCCGGGATCGGCGCCGGCCGGCCCTATCGCATCGCGGTCACCCACTTCGCCGACCAGATGGCTCGCGCACCGCGGAGCGGCCGCGTCGTCATCTCGGCGACGACCGGCGCGGGCCTGACCACGTTGTGCCGGGAAGCCGGGGCGCAGGCACTCGACTTCACCCGCCAGAGTCCTCTGACGATGACCGAGATGAGCGCCTCGCTGAGCGACACCGGCGCTGACGAGATCATCGTGCTGCCCAACAATCCGCGCTATGTCCGCCAGTTCGAGGCAGCCGCACAGGCTGCGCGGCAGGACGGCGTACGCGTTGCGGTCATCCCCACCCACGCCCAGGTCCAGGGCATCGCCGCGCTCGCGGTGCACGACCCGGGCCTCGCGTTCGACGAGGTTGTCGTCGCGATGTCCAGCGCCGCAGCCCATACCCAGCACGGGGCGGTCACGGTCGCGACCGAGCCGGGCATGACGATGGTCGGACCGTGCGAGACCGGAGACGTCCTTGGGGTCGTGGCCGGCGACTTCGCGGTCGTCGGGCGAGACATCCTCGCGGTCGCCTACGAGGTCATCGATCGGATCTTGTCCCCGGCAGGTGAGATGGTCACAGTCGTGATGGGTCAAGGCGCAGAGGGGATGATCGAGGAGTCGATCTCGGAATATCTCCGCACGATGCGGCCCGATGTCGACCTCGTGGTCTACGACGGCGGCCAGGAGAACTATCCGCTGTTCATCGCGGTGGAGTGATGGTCGATCCCTCGACCAAGCTGGTCAACGTGCTCGGCGACAAGACCACCAAGCCGCTCACCAAGGCCTTCGACATGCTCGTGGTCGAGGACCTCCTGCGGCACTATCCCCGTCGCTATGCCGAGCTCGGCAAGCTCACCGACCTGTCCGGTCTCGAGGCCGGACAACACGTGACGATCATGGCCCGCGTTGCGTCCGTCAAGAACTACTCGTTCGGTCCGGGCGGGCGCCGTACGCGTACGGAGGTCGTCGTCACGGACGGCACGGGCCAGCTGACGCTGACGTTCTTCCAGCAGGGCTGGCGGCTCAAGTCGATGGAGGAGGGCTCACTCGGTCTGGCCGCGGGCGTCGTCAGTGAGTTCAACCGCAAGCTGCAGCTGACGCACCCGGACTGGGAGCCGATCAGGGTCTCCGACGACCCGATCGAGAGTTCAAGGCTCAGCCGCGGTGTCATCCCGCTCTACCGGGCGACGGCCAAGATGCCGTCGTGGAAGATCGAGCAGTGCGTCGGCCTGTGTCTTGACGCGGTCGGGGCACTCGATGACCCCCTGCCCGACGAGGTGCGGTCGGCGCGCGGGTTCTACGACCTCTCGGGGTCGTTCGAGGCGATCCACCGTCCGCGCAATGCCAAGGACTGGCAGGGTGCCCGCGATCGCTTCCGGTTCGAGGAAGCGTTCGTCGTCCAGACGATCTTCGCCCAGCGCCGCACTGCGCTCGAGCACGAGCGGGCGACTCCGCGACCGCTGACCAAGGGCGGCCTGCGCGAACGGTTCGAGCGACAGCTGCCGTTCGAGCTCACGGCCGGCCAGGAGTCTGTCGGTGCAGAGGTCGCGGCCGACCTGGCGCTGACTCATCCGATGCACCGGCTCCTGCAGGGTGAGGTCGGGTCCGGCAAGACCATCGTCGCCCTGCTCGCGATGCTCCAGGTCGTCGACGCCGGGGCGCAGGCCGCGCTCCTCGCACCCACCGAGGTGCTCGCTGCCCAGCATTTCCGGGCGATCACCGCGATGCTGGGTGACCTGGCACTCGGCGTTCTGGGAGGGGCAGGCATGCTGGGCGGCACCGACGGAGCGACCCGCGTGCGGCTCTTGACCGGGTCCCAGGGCGCCAAGGCGCGCAAGGAGTCGTTGCTCGACGCCGCCTCCGGCGAGGCCGGCATCGTGATCGGCACGCACGCGCTGATCCAGGACCATGTGCAATTCGCCGAGCTCGGGCTGTTGGTCGTCGATGAGCAGCACCGCTTCGGAGTCGAGCAGCGGGCGGCGCTGGTAGACCGGGCCGAGGTCGCGCCGCACGTGCTGGTCATGACCGCGACTCCGATCCCGCGCACTATCGCGATGTCGGTGTTCGGTGATCTCGAGGTGTCCACGTTGCGGGAGCTGCCGGCCGGTCGTCAGCCGATCCAGACGACCGTCGTCCCCTACGCGCAGCGGCCGACGTGGCTCGAGCGCGGTTGGCAGCGCGTGCGCGAAGAGGTCGGCCGTGGCCGGCAGGCGTACGTCGTGGTGTCGCGCATCGGAGACGGTGACGACGGCGAGACCAAGGAGACCACGTCGCTCGTCGAGGTGCGTGAGGAGCTGGAGGGTGGCGCACTGCACGGCCTGCGCCTCGGCAGCCTGCACGGGCGCATGGGCGCCGACGACAAGGACGCGACGATGAATGCGTTCGCCCGCGGCGAGATCGACGTTCTCGTCGCGACGACTGTCGTCGAGGTCGGCGTCGACGTGCCCAATGCCACGGTCATGGTCGTGATGGATGCCGACCGCTTCGGCATGTCCCAGCTCCACCAGTTGCGTGGCCGGGTGGGCCGCGGCTCCGAGGCCGGCCTGTGCCTGCTCGTGACGCTGACCGAGGACGGGTCGCCGGCGCGGGAGCGTCTCGACGCCGTCGCGTCGACCTCCGACGGGTTCGAGCTCTCCCGCCTCGACGTGGAGCTGCGCCGCGAGGGCGACGTGCTTGGCGCGCGGCAGTCGGGCGTACGGTCCAGCCTTCGCCTGTTGTCGGTCGTCAAGGACGGCGACGTCATCGAGGAGGCCCGCCGGGTGGCCGACGCGATCGTCTCGGCCGACCCGACGCTCGCTTCACACCCTGCGCTGGCCTCGGCAGTTCACGAGCTGGAGCACTCCGAGCGGGCCGACTACCTGGAGCGCACGTGACCCGGATCATCGCGGGACGCTACGGCGGGCGCCGCATCCAGGTCCCGAAAGGTGATGGCACGCGACCGACCAGCGACCGGGTGCGCGAGGCGATGTTCTCGTCGATCCAGTCCGCGCTGGGTGGGTTCGACGAGGATCTGCGGGTGCTCGACCTGTTCGCCGGCTCCGGTGCACTCGGGCTCGAGGCCATGTCGCGGGGAGCGGGATTCGCCCAGTTCGTGGAGTCGAACGCCAGGGCGGTGTCGGTCATCAAGCAGAACATCCGCACGTTGGGCGCGGACGCCGCTGTCGCCCGCATGACTGCCGAGAAGTACCCGACGATCGACCCCCCGGGGGCGTTCGGCCTGATCTTCCTCGATCCGCCCTACGCGCTCGGCACGTCCGAAGTCACGGCGCTGGTAGCCAGCCTCAAGATGTGGAACACCCAATCGGAGGCACTGCTCGTCGTCGAGCGCTCGTCGCGTGATCGGTTCACCTGGCCTGACGGCGTCGATGCTCTGCGAGACAAGACATACGGCGAGACGACGCTTTGGTACGGTCGCTGACATGACGAAGGTCGTGTGCCCCGGTTCCTTCGACCCCGTGACCAATGGTCACCTCGACATCATCGAGCGGGCGGCTCGGCTCTTTGACGAGGTGGTCGTGGCTGTCCTGGTCAACGAGAACAAGCAGGGACTCTTCACGATCGAGGAGCGGCTCGCTCTGCTTGACCGCGCCACCTCGCACCTGCCGAATGTCTCGACCGGGTTCTTTCGGGGCCTGCTGGTCGACTTCTGCAACGACAACGGTGTGACCGCGATCGTCAAGGGGCTGCGTGCCGTCACGGATTTCGACTATGAGCTCCAGATGGCGCAGATGAACGGCAGTCTCACCGAGGTCGACACGATCTTCATCCCGACGACGCCGGAGTACTCGTTCTTGGCGTCGAGCCTGGTCAAAGAGGTCGCCAAGCACGGTGGCGACGTCTCCAAGCTCGTCCCCGACTTCGTCCTGACCGAGCTCAAGGCAAAGTACGCCTGAGGCACAAGGCGGCGACATGGATTCGACTGAGGCCTTCGAGGCCGAGCGGCCGCGACTGATCGGCCTCGCGTCCCGTGTGCTGGCCGATCCGTCCGAGGCCGAGGACGTCGTGCAGCAGGCATGGCTGCGCCTCGACTCGACCGGGTCGGACATCGAGAACCTGCCGGCCTGGCTGACCACCGTGACGACCCGGTTGTGCCTGGATCGACTCAAGGCGCGCGTGCCGGTCCCGGCCGACGAGGTTGCCGTGGCTGACCTTTCGCCCGACCCGGTCGAGACGGTCGAGCTGACGGACACCGTGGGCGTCGCCCTCCAGGTGGTGCTCAACCGGCTCTCGCCGACCGAGCGGGTCGCTTTCGTGCTGCACGACAGCTTCGGTTTCGAGTTCGCGACCATCGCGGTCGTCCTCGACACGACGTCGGCCGCGGCACGCAAGCTGGCCTCTCGTGCCCGCACCAAGGTCGGCGAGCCGGCAGCGCAGGAGCGGCCGGCCGCTTGGGAGGTCGTGGATGCCTTCATGGCGGCAGCCCGTCAGGGTGAGTTCGACCGGCTCATCCGGATGCTCGCGCCCGACGCCGTGGTGACGGCCGACGCGGCCGCCGTCATGGCCGGCACCCCGTCGCTGATCGAGGGTCGGCGAGAGGTGGCAGAGTTCTTCAACGGTTCTGCCCGTTCCGCGCTCGCTGTGCTCGTTGGCGACCGGCCGGCGGCGGCTTGGTTCCACCTCGGCAAGGCGAGGGTCGTCTTCGACTTCGAGGTCGACGACGGCGTAATTCGCAGCATCACGTTCCGCGCCGACGCTGACGTGCTCCAACAAGTCGCACGCCGCGACGGTGCCAAGCGGCGAGACTGATAGCGGCCGAGTGGTCACATCTGGATGCCGGTGATCGTCAGATAGATGTCAGAACATCAGAACATCAGAACATCATCGAAAGGACGTGCCGACCATGAAGACCATGACCTGTCGCCAGCTGGGAGGTCCTTGCGACCTCGACCATCGCGGCGAGACCGCCGATGACGTCATCAACGCCCAGGACCAGCACCTCAAGGAGGCGGAGAAGGGCGGGGACGCCACTCATCAAGAGGCGCGCAACGAGATGAAGGCGCGCTGGCGCCACCCCAAGAAGTCGCTCGGCTGGTATCGCGACGCGAAGAAGGCCTTCGCCGACCTGCCCGAGGCCTGATTGCCTCGAATGCCGACCGACAAGGTGGCTCGGGCCGCCACGGCGTCGAGCCTGGTCCGGTTTCGGGCTAGTCCGGCAGGAGCGGGACGGCGAGGTGCTCGCCCTTGCCGATCTGGACCGCACGGCGCAGTGACCGGGAGCCGTACTTGTCGCGGACGGCGTCGATGACGGCGTCAATCTCGGCCCCGGCGGTGACGTCGAGGGGCAGCGCGAGCTGTTCGGGCTCGTCGTCCAACGAGCCAACCGAGACGCCGATCAGCGTGATGCCGCGCTGCTTGATCGCGGCGGTGCGTGACTGCAGCAGTGTGCGAGCGACTTCGAGCACCGTCGTGTTGTGCGCCGTGGGCCGCGCGAGAGTGTGGGAGCTCGTCGACCTGGTGAAGTCGCCGAATCTCAGCCGGATCGTCACCGTGCTTCCCGTACGCCCCGCAGCCCGCATGCGTCCGGCGACCCGGTCGACCAGGGTCAGCAGCGTCAGGTCGAGCTCGGCCGCTGAGTGTGACCCGCGACCAATCGCGTGCTGGGCGCCCATCGACCCGCGCCGTTTGCCGGTGGTGACCGGACGCGGATCGCGGTTGTGAGCCAGCGCGTGGAGGTGATGGCCAGCGCCCGGACCGAGCAGCTGGACGAGCTCGATCTCAAACATCTGCGCGACATCTCCGACCGTGTTGATACGGGCGTCGCGGAGCTTGCCGGACGTGACCTTGCCGACACCCCATAGCCGCTCGACGGGAAGAGCGTGGAGGAACTCAAGCTCCTTCTCGACCGGCACAACGAGCATGCCCTCGGGCTTGGACACGGCGCTGGCAACCTTGGCGAGATATTTCGTCCGCGCCACCCCGACCGAGATCGGCAGTCCCACGCGCTCGCGCACGTCGATGCGCAGCTGCTCGGCGATCGATGACGGCAGCCCGCGGATGCGACGCAACCCGCCGACCTCGAGGAACTCCTCGTCGATGGACAGCCCCTCGACGACCGGCGTCGTGTCGTGAAACACCTCGAACACGTCGCGGCTGGCCTGCGTGTATGCCGTCATCCGGGGTGGCACGACGATTGCGTCGGGGCACACCCTCAGTGCCTGGCGGCCCCCCATGGCAGTACGAACGCCCCGCGCCTTGGCCTCATAGCTCGCCGCCAGCACGACGCCGCCGCCGACGATGACGGGCCGCCCGCGCAGCGAGGGGTCGTCGCGCTGCTCGACCGATGCGTAAAACGCGTCGAGATCGGCGTGCAGCACGGTGCCCTCGGACACGGTGCTTTCGATCATGGGTCAATGGTGTCACCGGGGCCCGACAGACTGGGCATGCGATTGGCCTCGGCGTGGCCCGGCGGGTTACGATTCTCTTCGGCCTGCTCGCAGGTTGAAATTTTGTCGTGCACTTGGACGGATGGCTACGCGTGCTTTCGGGACCATTGGTTTTCGACACCCACGAGATGGGTCGCAAACCGGGCGCTGAACGTACGCACCAGCTGACCACACCGGCGCCGGCAGACATGGGTTACGACGTCTACAGCGTGCCCGAGGGTTCCACGATGGAGATCGAGCTCCGGCTCGAGGCCATCATGGAAGGTGTTCTGGCAACAGGCACCATCTCGGCGCGGGCAGTGGGCGAGTGTGTGCGGTGTCTGGACCCGATCGATGAAGGTGTCGTGGTGGGATTCCAGGAGTTGTACCTCTTCGAGGCCCCTTCTGACAAGGAAGAGGCCGAAGAAGAGGAGTTCTTCCTCGAGGACGACCTGCTCGACCTCGAGACCGTCCTGCGGGACGCGGTGGTGCTTGCGCTGCCGCACAACCCGTTGTGTGGTCCGGAGTGTCCGGGACTGTGCCCAGAATGTGGGGCTCGGATCGCGGACGATCCAGATCACACACACGGTGAAGCGATTGACCCGAGGTGGGCGTCGCTCCGCCAGCTGGCGGACCAACCGGTCCCGTCGGCCGACCAGTCAGAGTCGGACATCATGTCCGACGACAGCAAGGAGTAGATCGTGGCAGTCCCGAAGCGGAAGATGTCGCGCAGCAACACGCGTCACCGTCGTTCGCAGTGGAAGACGACCGCAACTGCGATCGTCGACTGCGCGAACCCGGCGTGTGACTCGAAGGTGCAGCCGCACCATGCGTGCACCAAGTGCGGACAGTACGGAGCTCGCGGCGAGCGTCGCCAGGTCCTTTGAGTCAGGTCCTCTGATCTCTGCAGCAGTCAATGCTGATGCGCTCCGCGAGGTCCTCGGTGTGGAGGACATGGACGCGGGGCTGCTTCAGCATGCCCTGACCCACCGTTCGTTCGCGTACGAGAACGGTGGCATCCCCAACAACGAGCGACTCGAGTTCCTCGGCGACTCGGTCCTCGGCCTCGTCGTCACCGACACCCTCTTCACCGGGCACCCCGAGCTGCCCGAGGGGCAGCTCGCCAAGCTCCGCGCCGCCGTCGTCAGCGCCAAGGCCCTCGCCGAAGTGGCTCGCACGCTCGGCGTCGGTGACCACGTGCTGCTGGGTCGGGGCGAGGAGGCGACCGGTGGTCGCGACAAGGCCTCGATCCTGTCCGACACGATCGAGGCCCTGCTGGGCGCGGTCTACGTCCAGTTCGGCATCGAACGCTCCGCCGAGGTGATCCACCGCATCTTCGATCCGGTGATCGCCGTCGCCGCAGAGCTCGGCGCGGGACTGGACTGGAAGACGTCATTGCAGGAGATCGCGGCCAACCACGACCTCGGCGTGCCGCACTACGCGCTCGAGGGCACCGGACCAGATCACGACAAGTCGTTCACCGCCGAGGTGCATGTCGGAGAGCGGGTCTTCGCCGGAGGTGTCGGCCGATCCAAGAAGGAGGCCGAGCAGATGGTCGCCGAGATCGCGTGGCGGGCCATCAACGCAAGCCTCCAGAGCGCCACCGCCGACCAGGCCTAGGCTGCCTGCCGTGCCCGAGCTGCCCGAGGTCGAAGTCGTCCGGCGCGGCATCGCGGATCACGTCGTCGGCCGCGGCATCGCGTCGGTCGCGGTCCACGACGTACGCTCACTGCGCCGTCACCTCCCGGGCCCGGCCGACTTCATCCACCGGCTCGAGGGTCGTGGCGTCGTCGGCGTTGCTCGCCGCGGCAAGTACCTCTGGATGCAGCTCGCTGATCCTGATGGTGGGGCGAGAGACGCCGTGCTGTGCCACCTGGGCATGAGCGGTCAGTTCCTCGTCTCCGAGGCAGGAGCCCCGGCGCCGCGGCACCTGCGCATCTCCCTGACCCTCGACGACGGCCGCGAGCTGCGCTTTGCCGATCAGCGCATCTTCGGCGGTATGTCGTTCAGCGAGGACGGCGCCGAGCTGCCGCCCGAGATCGCGCACATCGCCCGAGATCCGCTCGACCCGCTCTTCGACCCGTTGGAGTTCGCCGCCCGCCTCCGCAGGCGTGAGACGGGTGTCAAGCGGGCGATCCTCGACCAGACCCTGATCTCCGGCGTCGGCAACATCTATGCCGACGAGTCCCTGTGGCGCACCCCGCTGCACTATGCCCGCAACACCCGGCACCTGCGCCGCCGTGAGGTCGACGGACTGCTCCTGCACATCGGCGAGGTCA
The DNA here is from genome assembly GCF_037719875.1 of Aeromicrobium sp. GTDB lineage: Bacteria > Actinomycetota > Actinomycetes > Propionibacteriales > Nocardioidaceae > Aeromicrobium. The sequence continues at coordinate 62,198 of NZ_JBBJMJ010000001.1, forward strand.
TGCTCGAGGCGCTGGCCCAGGGTGGCACGTCGTTCGATGCGCTCTATGTCAACGTCAACGGCAACAGTGGCTACTTCGATCGCTCCCTGCAGGCATACGGGCAGGAGGGCAGGCCGTGCCAGCGTTGCGCGACGCCGATCCGCCGGGACGCGTTCATGAACCGGTCGTCGTTTTGGTGCCCGACCTGCCAGCCCCGTCCGCGAACCGGCAGGTTCTGACTACGCTGGCGCCATGACCGTGACGCTGGAGCCCATGACCGCTGAGCGCTTTGTGTCGTGGCGCGAGCATCACGTCGCGGCCTACGCCGAGGAGAAGGTTGCGTCCGGCAACTGGCCGGCCGAGGGTGCCGCCGAGCGTGCAGCAAAGGAGAATGCCGAGCTGTTGCCGCAAGGCGTCGAGACCCCTGCGCACGACCTGTTCATTGGCGTCGTCGACGGCCGGGAGATCGGCTTTCTCTGGCTGTTCACCGATCCTGCACCGGCTGCGCCCGAGATATCCATCTACGACATCGAGGTCGTCGAGGGCCAACGTGGCAAGGGCTACGGTCGCGGGCTGCTCGAGGCGGCCGAGGGCTGGTGCGCCGATCACAGCATCGCGGTGCTGAAGCTCCACGTCTTCGGGTTCAACACGACCGCGATCAGTCTCTACGAGTCCTCAGGCTTCGAGACGACCAACGTCGCCATGGCGAAACGCATTCGATGACCGATGCGCCCTATGGCGAGGAGGCGAGGGCCCGCTTCGTCGACGAGCCACCCAAGCGGGTGGGCCGTACGCCCTTCGAGCGCGACCGCGCCCGCGTCGTGCATGCGGCGGCCCTGCGACGGCTGTCGGCCAAGACGCAGGTCATGGGCGCCGGCTTCGACGACTTCGTCCGCAACCGGCTGACCCATTCACTGGAGGTGGCCCAGGTCGCGCGCGAGCTCGGCAAGTCCCTCGGCTGCGACCCCGACATCGTCGACTCGGCCGCCCTCGCACACGATCTCGGCCACCCGCCATTCGGCCACAACGGGGAGGTGGCGCTCGACGAGGCGGCGCAGTCGTGCGGGGGGTTCGAGGGCAATGCCCAGACCTTGCGGATCCTGTGCCGGTTGGAGTCCAAGGCGTTCGCGGCTGACGGCACGAGTGTCGGCCTCAACCTCACCCGCGCGACGCTCTCGGCGTGCGTGAAGTATCCGTGGTTGCGCGGGCAGGCGCCTGATGCGAGCGGGAAGTTCGGGGCATACGCCGACGACGTCGCGGTCTTTGACTGGTTGCGTGAGGGTGCCCCGGCCCGGCGACGTCCCATCGAGGCCCAGGTCATGGATCTCGCGGACGACATTGCCTATTCGGTCCACGACGTCGAGGACGGTGTGGTGGGGGGCTGGTTCGCCCTGCGAGACGGGGAGCTCGACCGGGCATCGATCCACGAGGTTGCCCGCGACTGGTATGACCCCGGCGCCACCGACGACCGCCTCGACGCTGCGCTCGCCCGGCTGCAGGGGATGCCCGAGTGGCCGGCGACGGCGTTCGATGAGAGTCGCGCCGCCCGGGCGATCCTCAAGAGCCTGACGAGCGCGCTGATCGGCAGGTTCGCGCACGCAGCCGAACTCGCGACGGTCCAGAGATGGGGCAGGGGTCCGCTGATCCGCTTCGCCGCGGACCTCGAGGTTCCCGATGCGACCCGGGACGAGATCACGGTGCTCAAGTCGATCGCCGCGCACTACGTCATGCGGTCCGACGACCGAGCCGGGCCGCTCGGTCGCCAGCGCGAGCTGCTGCTGGCGCTCGTCGAGGTGCTCGACAAGTCTGGCGGTCAGGAGCTCGAGGCGGAGTTCGCCCTCGACTTCGCGACCGCCGCCGATGACGCCGCCCGACGGCGTGTCGTGATCGATCAGGTTGCCAGCCTGACGGACGCCTCGGCCCGCACCTGGGCCCTTCGCCTCCTCAGCTGACCGCGGGACGTCATCACCGTCGGCCCAGTTCCCACACGGTCGTGATGACGTCGCTCGGCTGTGGGCGGGCTGAACTAGCATTCACCCATGGCCGGACGCATCAAGGACGACGACATCCAGCTCGTCCGTGAGCGAGCCCGCATCGATGAGGTCGTCGAGCAGTACGTCACGCTCAAGAACGCCGGCGGTGGCTCGCGCAAGGGCCTGTGCCCGTTCCACGACGAGAAGTCGCCGTCGTTCAATGTCCGTCCCGTCCAGGGGTTCTATCACTGCTTCGGGTGCGGGGCTTCCGGCGATGTCTACAAGTTCTTGATGGAGATCGAGGGCGTGACCTTCGTCGAGGCCGTGGAGCGCCTGGCCGTCAAGGTCGGCATCGCGCTGCACTACGAAGAGGGCGGCCACACCGGACCCCGCCGTGACCCGCAGCAGCGTCAGCGCCTGCTCGAGGCGCACCGCGAGGCTGGCGCGTTCTACGCAGCGACACTGCAGTCCTCGCCCGATGCCGAGACCGGTCGGCAGTTCGTCAAGGATCGGGGCTTCGACCAGGCCGCCGCCGAGAAGTTCGGCATGGGATTTGCGCCGCGTGGGGGAGAAGCGCTTGTGGCGCACCTCAAGGCCAAAGGATTCACCGATGAAGAGCTGACGATCGGCGGACTCGCCGCAAGCGGATCGCGGGGCCTCTATGACAAGTTCCGCGGACGGGTGCTGTGGCCGATCCGTGAGATGACCGGTGACATCGTCGGATTCGGAGCCCGGCGCATGTTTGACGACGACCGGATCGAGGCCAAGTACCTCAACACCGCCGAGACTCCGATCTACAAGAAGAGTCAGGTCCTCTACGGCCTCGATCTCGCCCGTCGCTCGATCTCGTCGTCGAGCCAGGCGGTCATCGTCGAGGGCTACACCGATGTCATGGCCTGCCACGAGGCGGGAGTGACGACGGCGATCGCGACCTCCGGCACGGCGTTCGGCGAGGACCACGCTCGCATCCTGCGCCGGCTGATGCTCGACCACGACGCCTTCCACGGCGAGGTCATCTTCACCTTCGACGGTGACGAAGCCGGCCAGCGTGCCGCGCTCAAGACCTTCGGCGGTGACCAGCAGTTCGTCGCCCAGACCTATGTCGCCGTGGAGCCGCGGGGCATGGACCCGTGCGACCTGCGCCTCGCCGACGGCGATGCGGCGGTACGTGAGCTGGTGGCGTTGCGCATACCGCTCTACCGGTTCGTCCTCGACAACATGCTGGGCAAGTACGACCTCGACCGCGGTGACCAGCGGGTCGATGCCGTACGCGAGGCGGTCTCGCTCGCGTCGGCGATCCGCGACAAGTCCAAGGTCGACGAGCTGCTCCGCGAGATCGCCGGTCGGGTCGGCACCGACATCGACCAGGTGCGCGGCGAGCACCGTCGACGTACGGCCTCGAGCGCCTCGTCCGCCAAGGCCGCGCAGCCGACCGCCTCTGGGGCACCTGCACCGGCTCCGGCTGAGGTCGTGAGCTTCGGTGCCCCACAATTCGCCGACGAGCGCGAGGCGCTCAAAGCGATCGTGCAGCATCCGCACCTCGCTCGTTCCGACGCCGGCGATCTCGACGACAACGACTTCACCCACTTCATCTCCAAATATCTCTGGAAGCACATCCAGGACATGCCCTGGCCGACCGGCCCGGACTCCAACTGGCTGCCGAAGCTGTCGGACTCGGTGGACGACCCCGATGCCAAGCGGGTGCTCGCCGTTGCCGCGGTCGAGCCGATGCTGGCGAGGGAGAGCAACACCGCCGCGGTCGTGGTGTCGGTCATCGTTCGCCTCCAGCTGTTGACGTGCGGTCGCAAGCTCGCCGACCTCAAGTCCAAGCTGCAGCGCACCAACCCGATCGAGCAGGCCGAGTCCTACAACCGGATGTTCGGTGAGCTCATCGCGCTGGAGCAGCAGTTCCGCACCCTGCGTGACCGCTCCCTCGGGAGCGACATCCCCAGCTGATCGATTCCGGTCCGGCATCCACAGCCACCGCTGGCGGCCGAGCGGTCGAAGGCGCGCTCGCCGGAGTCTGGTGGCATGGATCGATTTGTTCGCGAGCTGATCGCGCTGCCACAGATGGAGGCTGCCGAGGAGCTCGCACTGGCTCGGCTCGCCCAGCGGGGTGACCGCGCGGCTCGGGATGCGCTCATCACGTCCGGCATGCGTACGGTGGCCCTGCGCGCCCGGCTCCGCGGTCTGACCGGCGAGGAGCAGCGCGACGCCGTGCAGTCCGGCGCGATCGGCCTGATCCGCGCGATCGACCGGTTCGACCCCGATCGCGGGGTCCGACTGGCGACGTACGCCTGGCAGTGGATCGGCGCCGCGATGACCGCGCAGTGGCGACCCGAGCAGCCGCTCGGAGACCACGACTGCGTCGCCCAGGAGCCCGATCCGGGCGATCCCGAGCTGTTGGACGGCATGCCCGACGAGCTCGCCGAGGTGCTGCGACTCCGCTTCGGCTTGGGTGATCCTGCGGCCTCGCCGATGCCCCGACACCTGGTCTGCGAGCGACTGGATCTGACCCTCGCTCAGGTCCGCACGATCGAGGCCAAGGCGATGCGACAACTCCGCTCACGGCTTGCTAAAGTGGTTGACCGTGCTCCTCCCGTGGGAGGGGCCGATCCCCTGTAGCTCAATTGGCAGAGCATTCGACTGTTAATCGGAGGGTTCTTGGTTCGAGTCCAAGCGGGGGAGCGACAAGAGCCATTCAGGCTCCACGTTGCAGGCAAAAGCCCAAGCGATCACTGTCGATCGTTTGGGCTTTGCTACGCCACGCTCGTAGTTGCTGATCATCGCCCGACTCATCTCCATGCGCTCGGCAAGGTCTCCCTGCTCTAGCTCGGCCCACATACGCGCTTTGCGCAGGCCGTCTTGGATGGTCCATGTCGGGATTCTGTCGCCCTCGGGTTGAACTGTCATATGCGTAGCCTATCCGGCTCAACGTAGAAATATCCTATAAATCCGGCGTGTCGGCGCATCGTGACGATGATCTATCCGTTTTTATATGGCGTATGACTACAAAGAACAGCCATGTAATTCTGACTCGCACGCTCGGTTGGCCGTACTCAGCTGAGCGCGCCCTGATGGGCGAGGCGTATGAGAACTACGCCACCGCCCAGCGGCCGCAAGTGCAGCTGCACAACGAGTGGCGCCGCGTGCGCCGTCTCTTCGATGGCAACGATGACCACGCCGAGGTCAGCCGCGCGTTGTCAAAGGCCACCGAGTCAGCCCTGCACTTATTCAACGCAAAGGCGCAGTACCGGCAGGCCAAGCTCGCCGCCTGGGCGGTCGCGCGATGAGGCCCGACGAGACGGGCGCGGACGAGACGGGCGCGGACGAGACGGGCGCGGACGAGTGGGTGCTGACGCAGGATCAGGAGGATCGCGCCGTGGCGCTTACGGTCGCCCGTGACCTGCTACTGGTCAAGGGCGGCAAGTTCGCAGAGCGCCCGCTCGACCCGACCGCGCTCATCACCGTGGCCCGGTGGATTCTGGACGGCGAAGAGCGCATTACCGCGCTCTCGTTTGAGGGCGGCACGCCCATGGCCGAGCAAGGCAAAGCACTCGCGGAAGCCATCGCGGCGCACGAGCGGCTGACGGGCGGCAAGTGGTGAGGCCCACGGGCGGCGACCTGCTGGACGCGAGCACGTCACGTTTCTGGTGGTGGGACGACGCCGTGCGGGAAGCGCGCCGCCGAGCCCGCTGCAAGAACCGGCGCACTCGCGTCGCGCTGATGCGCTCGCCCTACTCGGGTCGCATGCTCTGGACCGTGCGAGACGTCGCATGACCGCCTGCGGCTCGCCCGTCGAGGCGGTCGCGGTCTACGCAGAGATCGCGCACAGCGGGGCAGTCGAAATAGGTGGGTGCCGAGACTTTTCGCCCGGTGTCGTCGGGCTGCTGCTCGCGGAGCAGGTCGCCCGGTACTGCGCTCTCAACCCCGCGACGCAGGCTGACCGAATCGCGGTCGAGGCCAGCCGCAAGGGCCGCGGGCGCTGATGCCGTGCGCCCCTCGCATGGCTGGCTGCCGCATCGGGTGCCTACACCGCCAGCTCGTCAATGAATACCGCCTCGCTCGCACCGACTTCGAGGCAGGCGTTGAGGCCGAGGTCTGGGAGACAGAGCGCGCAGAGTTCCGAGATCTCAACCCCGGCATCACGTTCAAAGAGTGGCTGATCGGCCACCGCAAACAGCAGGAGGAAGCAGCATGATCTACGTCCTTATAGCCGCCTTGGGGTTCTTCACCGGAGCAGCTGCCACCGCATGGCTGATGCTCATATCGCATCTGATCACGGTGCAGAAGACCAAGGCAACCCCGTGATCGGCTGGTTTATCGCCGCCGAGACGTCCGAGTGCGACGGCTGTGGCCACCGCATCAAACGCAACGGTCGAGTGTTCTACTTCACCGCTGACGACGGCAACGGTGCCGAGATCGAGCAACGGCACTGCGTTGAGTGTGCGCCGTGATTGGCCGTCTACTCTGCCTGCTCGGCATGCACGCCGACTGGCCGCACTCGCCTGACGTCGAGGCCCGCACCCTGCTGACGATGCGCTGCATGCGCTGCAAGCGGGTCAAATGACCACCAAGTTCGGCTGGTGCCTAGATGGCCGGCACCAGCAGTGCAAGGCGCGCCTGGAGTTCTCTGTCCGGTTCGACAAGCGCGTGATGACGTGCGGTTGCTCGTGCCACGACGAAGCCGAGAGCGAGCCCACCTATGGCGACTGACGACCGCATCATCTTGTTTCAGTCCTGCCTCTGGGACGAGTGCGGCAACTGCCCTGAGTGGATACCTGACCCGTGCAGCTACGACCCTGAGGAGCCCTCTCGGCTCGTCTGTGGCTGCGGCTGCCACCCACCACGGAATCTCATGATGAGACACCCGGACTGACCCTTATAGGTGAGGACCGGACGGTGTGAGCTGCTGGAAAAGCTCGTGGGCTGCCATGCCCACGGCATGCGGGTTCGAATCCCGCCACCGTCACGCACACACAACAGCTAGACCCGGTGTACGCCATTAAAACCGCTTGACCGGGGACCACGAAAGGGGTCAATCACTCACTGGCCCGGGAGGGCGTCCAGCAGCACGGCAGCAGGACACTGCCGAGGGACGCTCCAGAGTCTGCCGCGATACGCGCCGGGGTATCGCACGCCACCACAGTCAAGGCCTTGGCTGGGAGGGCGTTGAGCGTAGCGACGTCTCGATATGAGGCGGCGCTACTTGTCGTGCTCTCAGGCATTGGTCATCGAACCAGACGGGGCAGTCCGGGGCAGTCCTATGTGCGAGCGCCCACGGGGCTCCGATGTCACCTACGTACCCATCTCATGAGATATCGCCGCACGACCACCTGCACGAACTTGCAACACCGCCCATCTGCACCCAACCAAGGGAGACCGCATGACAGCACGCCGAGCCATCGCACCTGACTACGTTGATGACCTGCTCATCCACATCCAGCGCGGCCTGACCGTAGGCGACGCTGCCACCGAGTGCGGCATGAGCCGAGCCACCGCCTACCGCCTGCTGAGAGAACACAAAGCCCGCGAGGCCCGAGGCACCGACGATGAGTGACAACCACCGCCACATCAAGAACCTGTCAGCGTGGAAGCGTGCGCGGGTCGACTGCTTCGACCGAGATGACTACACGTGTGTGGACTGCGGTGCGACCGAGGGTCTACAGGCTGACCATGAGACCCCGCTTGACGTGCTGTTCGCGGACGGTGTGACCATCGAGGCCATCGCGCTCGCGGTCGACGTCGACAACCTGCGCACTCGGTGTGCCTCATGCAACGCGAGCAAGGGCGCGCGAATCGATGCCGTTGTGGTGCGACACACGTGGATATGCCCACGCTACGCGACCGTCCTGGGGTGGATCGAGACCGAGGCAAGTGACGACCCTGCCAGCGTGAATCCCGTTTTTAGAGACGAGACCGACAAGACCCCGCCCTCTTCCGTATTTCCCCCGATGGTCCCCGAAAACATCTGAGATTGGAGCAAAATGGACGACACAACACCGGCCGAAACCGAGGCCGACGAAACATCGCAAGGCCTGACCTACGCGGCCATGTTCGACACCTACACCGCGACGCTGGGCGGCGTCCCGGCGTCCCACCAGCCGCTCATCTTCCACGTGCGAAAGCTCTGCCAGCAGCTCGACAAGCAGATCAGCGGGAAGGGTTCGACCGAGGCCGCGAAAGACAGCGCGTACCTGCAAGCAGTCGAGCGGCTGCACAAGCGGCTGACCCCGGTCACGAGCCCCACGCCCGGCCCGCCATCCATGCCGGGGCAGACGGATATCTTCGAGTTCCAAGAGGACTGAAATCGGCGCGTGCCGTCTCATGATGAGACACCGACGCCGACGATGAAGCGTGACCGCTCTGTTCGAACCGATGCAGGCCGATGACGCCTATTCGGCGGTAGGGGACTGGCGACCGACCCGGTACACCGACACTCTGACCGGTGACGAATCATTCACGACGGACGGTAACCGGCTGCTGGAAGCGGTCGCAACATTCTGGACAACGACCGAGGGCACGCTCGACCTAGACGAGTGGCAGGTGTGGGTCGTGCGGCGCGTGCTGGAGACCTATCCGCCGTGGTGGCCCGTGGTCGAGCTGCGCGGGCAGTTGCGCTACAAAAAGGTTCTCATCTCGCTGGCCCGGCAGAACGGCAAGAGCGTGATCGGGGCCGTGCTGGCGTTCTACTTCCTGACGATGCACAAACGCGGCCCCAAGGTCGGCGGATTCGCGTCGATCGACTCGCAGGCGCGCATCGTCTACGACCGCGTGAGGTTTGCCATTGACAAGCATCCGGTGCTCAAGGCCCGATTCAATCCGACCGTCACGCGCGGGATCAGCTACCGCGATGGCCGGGGAATCTACCGGACCCACCCGGCCAAGGTTGAGAGCTTGCAGGGCGAGCCGTTCACGGCTGCGCTGTACGACGAGCTGCACCTCGGTGACCTCGGGCTCTGGAACGCGATCACGATCGGTCAGCGGTCCAAGCGGGGTGCGATGCTCGTCGGCTTGACCACTGCAGGCGACGACGAGTCCAAGCTGCTGCTGACGCTGTACGACGAGGCCGCGACCGCTATCGACGCGAGCGACGTCGTGCGCTCCGCTGCTGCGCAGGTCGTGGCCGAGGCCGAGGGCGTCGTCTCGAGCGCGTACGCGGTGCTGGCCCAAGAGTCCGAACGGTTCGGGGCATTCATTTGGGAAGCGACCGAGCTGGACGACGAGGGCGTGCCGCTGCTGAATGAGGCCAACGTCATCAGCGCGAATCCGGCCGTCGCGTGCGGGCGCATCCCGCTGCGCTCGGTCATGAGTGAATCGCGCACCATGTGGCGAGACTCAACCGGTCGGCTCGACGTCATCCGGTACACGCTCAACGTCTTCCTGCAAGGCACCGCCGATGCGTGGCTGCCAGCGGCGACGTTCAACCGCCTGGGGATCGACCCCGACCAGCTCGACCGTGCCGGGGAAGTTGTCTGGGGACTGGAGCGCACCGACGACTGGGAGCATGCCACGATCACGGCGACGTACCATCCCGACGACCGATTCAGCACCGAGCTGGTGGCCACGATCAACGGTGCGACCGAGGACATGCTCTATCGGGCGTGCTCAGACCTCGCGGCGCTGGGTCCGTGCGCGTTTGCGATGCCAGCGGACACCCTCAAGCCGCTGGGCAAACGGCTGCGCGACGACGGGCATGAGGTCTGGACGCTGGCCATCAACGAAATGCAGCACGCCTACGCCACCGTGCGCGGAACTGCAAAGGCCGGCTCTTTGCAGCACGCCAACGATTCGCTGGTCAGGCTCCAGTCGTCACGGGCAAAACCCCGCAAAACCGAGGACGGTTCCCGGCTCTCCCGCACCCTCTCGGTAGGTCACATCGACGCGCTGCTGGCCACATTCTCAGGCGTGTTCGTGGCCTCAACACGGGGCTCTGAGAAGCGTCAATTTTTCTGACAGTCTCATCATGAGACAGCGTGGCTCATGGTTTTCCTTGTGGGAATTCTACTTAAGTCGCTCGGTCTCGAAACGCTCGCAGACGAGCCCGCGCAGCCGGTTTACCCGACGATCGACACGGAGCTGGCGCTTGCGCAGGCTCGACGCAAGGGGCGCGGCCTGACGCTCGAAACGGCCGTGGGTCTGCCGGGCGTGTATCGGGCTATCCAGCTCATTTACGGCAAGGGTTCGTCCCTGCCGCTCAACTCGTGGCGCGGCACCGTGCTGGCCGAGCGCCAGCCGCAGGTCGTTCGCCAGCCCGACCCGTGGCGCACGCCGCGCTCGTGGAAGCTGCGCACGCTGACGAACATGGCCGGGGACGGTAACGCGTTCCTCAAGAAGTCACTGAGCCCTCTGGACGATGGCACGGTCATCGCCGCCGAGGCGCTCAACCCATTCGCTGTCGCCGTGCGGTGGAAGGACGGCCGCAAGCTGTACGACCACCGCACCCGCACCGGCACCGAGATCCTGTCGGCTGAGCAGGTCGAGCATGTGCGTCTCAACGAGTTCCCCGGTCTCGACCGAGGCATCGGCCCGATTGAAGCGTGTCGCGTGTCGCTGACAGGTGGCATGGATATCCGCGACTACGCGGCGGGGTTCTTCGACCGTGGCGCGATCCCGCCCGGCGTCCTGACCTCGGATCAGGTCGTGGACAAGGCCACCGCGACGGCTGCTAAAGAGTGGTGGCACGAGGGCGACGCCGCCGAAATCAAGGTCATGGGCAAGGGTCTGAAATTCGACCCCATCCTCATCAAGCCCGCTGATGCCCAGTGGATCGAGGCGCAGTCATTCACTGTGTTGGACATCGCGCGCATGTTCGGCATCCCGCCCGTGCTGCTGCTGGCATCCATCGAGGGCTCGTCACTGACCTACCAAAACTTGCAAATGGTCAACGAGCAGCTGCTGACCGACACGCTCGGGCCGCTGTATCTGGAAGCCATCGAGGCCGCGATGACTGCGCTCATCCCGGCCGGTCAGGAAGCCCGTTTCGACGTGTCGAAGCTGACCCGCCGTGACGACAAGACGCGCATGCAGACCCACAAGCTCGCGATCGAGGCAGGCGTCTACGACGCCGACCACGCCCGCGTCCAAGAGGGCATTCCCGGCCCCGCTCCACGAAAGGAATCGGTTCCCGTATGACCCTCACCGCACCCGAGCGACTGGGCGACGAGCAGACCAAGAACGTCGCCCACCTTTCCATGACGATCGACCGCGACGCGCTCGCGGAAGCCGTCAAGGAGGGCAAGCGCGAAATTAGCGGGCTGGCCGTCCCCTATGACGTCGAAATCGCGCGCAGCGATTGGTACTACGGCACGTCGAAGCTCAAGATCGGGCAGGACGCCGCCACCGTTCGTGAAGACGCCAAGCTCTTTTTTGGTCACGATCACATCGCCCTGGGGACGCCCATAGGTCGGATCACGGGATGGGCCAACGAGCCCGGTGGCCTGCGTATCACCGCCGCGCTGTCCAAGACGGCCAAGGCCGATGAGGTCTACGAGCTGCTGCAAGACGGCACGCTCGACAAGTTCTCGATCGGGTTCTACTACGTCGCGTTCTCGATCGAGGACGACGGCGAGCTGCTGGTGCACACCGAGATCGACGTCTTTGAGACGTCGGTCGTGTCCTACCCCGCTTTCGACGGCGCTGCCGTCGATTCCGTTCTATCCGCCACGAACAAAGGAAACCGCATGACCCAGCTCGCTGCTGCCACGTTCAGCAAGGAAGACGGCGACAAGCTCGCCACCAGCATCGACACCCTGTCCACCGACGTCGAGCAGCTCGCGGCCAAGCTCGCCACCATCGGCAACGCTGACCCGGCCGGACCGCCCCCGCTCGCGTTCTCGTCCTACGGCGAGTTCGTCAAGGCCATGTGCGACCGCGACCACGACAAGCACGGCGAGGCCGAGGCGCTGACCAAGTACCTCGCGTACGAGGGTGGCGTGGTCGCGGACACCACCTACGGCGACACGTGGGTCGGTGACATCACGCGCCGCATCGAGCGTGCCCGCAAGGTCTGGAACCTTTTCGAGAGCGGCACGCTCCCGGCCGAGGGCATGAAGCTGGAGTACGGCCGCGTGGTCAACTCCACGATCGACGTGGCCCGCCAGCTGGCCGAGGGCGACAAGATCGTCATGGGCAAGATCGAGGTCGGCAGCGAGTTCGCCGACGTCATCACGTTCGGCGGTGGCGCGGAAATGTCTTTCCAGCAGGTCAAGCGCTCCAGCATCAACGTCGTGGACTTCACGTGGGGCGAGCTGGCCCGCGCGTACGCCAAGGCCACCGAGGCCTACGCCCGTCTCGTGCTCGACTCCGTGGTGCCGCACACCGTCGCCTCGGCCTGCTCGCGCTGCTGGACACCGCAGACGGCTGGGTCGACTTCCTTGTCGACACCGCGCTGCACTTCGATGACCTCGGACTGCCGCCCGACTACCTGCGCCTGACGCCCGACCAGTACAAGGTGCTGGCCAAGCTGCGCATGGGCGCGGACGGCCCCTACGTGCTCGACCGCTCGTCCGGCTCGGTCAACCTCATGGAGCTGACCGGCAACGTCGGCGGCCTCGCAGTCACCATGACGCCCGGCATCGGCCTCGTGGAGGTCGGCAGCTCGCACGCACTCAAGACGTTCGAATCGGCCGGAGCCCCGGCCCGCCTCGGACCTGACGAGGACATCCTGCACCTGACGCAGGCCATCGGCGTGTACGGCTTCGACGCCATCGCGGTGCAGGAGCCTGACGCCATCGTCCGCGCGGGGGTCTGAGACTCCGATGGCTCGCGTTCCCATGCCCGTGACCGCCGCTGACCTTGCCGAGAGAATCGGCGGGCCGTCAGTGACCGGCGCCACGCCCAAGCTCGTCCGTGCGTTCAACCTCGCAGTGGAGCAGGTCGACCTCGCACTGGTCGACGCGTTCCGCCCGATGTCTGACGCCACGTACACCGAGTGCGTGCTGTCGGTCGGTTACGCGGCATGGGACCGCACCAAGTCAAGTGCAGGAACCAAGCAGACCACCGTCATGGAGGGCCAATACCCGGTGCGCGCCCCGGCCGACCTGCTGGCTTCCATCCGGCCGCTGCTGGCCAAGCATGTGCTTGGGTTCGCGTGAGCATCTACTCGGGCATCACCGAGCTGGTGGCTGCGCTGACCCCCACCGGTTACGACGTGTACGACCACGTGCCCAGCCAGCAGATCGAGCCGCCCTGCTTCGTCATCGAGGCAGCAGAGCCGTTCCTGACACCCGGCGACAGCTTCGACATGACGGAGTGGAAAGCCAACCTCGTCGTCTGGGTGCTGGTGCCCCTGACCGACGAGTACGACGCCAATGTCTACGCATTCCAAAAGGCGCTTGAGCAGCTGCTGGCCAAGCTGCGCGGCGGCGCGTGGGGCGTGGACTCAATCGGCCGGCCAACGGACAAGACCGCAGGCGAATGGCTCGCCTGGGGTGCCGGTGTGCAGGTCTCCAGCTTCATCAACATCAATCCGTAAGGAGCATCACCCATGGGTACAACCCCCAAGGCCGTCGATTCGAACAGCGGCATCTTCCTGACCCTCAAGAACGGTGCCACGGCTGCCGTCGAAATGGACGGCAACCTCAAAGACGCCCGCATCACGGGCGAGGACAAGGACGACCTGACGTTCGGCGAGGTCAAGGCCGGGCTGACCAAAGACGCTTTCCTCACCCTCAAGGCCATCCAGTCCACCGCGACCGGCTCGCTGTGGCGGCTGCTCTGGGACAACCCCGGCGCAGAGCTCGCAGTGGTCTACGGCCCGCACGGCAACGCCGTCGCCAGCGAGGACGCGCCGCACTTCATCGGCATCGTCAAGGCCGATGGACGGCCGGAAATCGGCACCGAGGTCGACCGCCAGAAGAAGCGCGGCGAATTCGACTACGTGATGCAGTTCATCGACGGCCCCGAAATCGACACCGGGGTCTAGCAACGATGGCCGGTCAGGAACTAACGATCACCGGCCTGACGGAGAAAATGCGCGCGCTCGAACGTCTGGGAGTAGACACCCAAGACCTGCAACCAGCGTTCGAGCGCATCGCGCAGGGAGCCGTCAGGGACGCGCAAAGCGCGGTGAGAGTCAAGACCGGGGCGCTATACGCAGACATTCGCGTGGCCCACGTCAAGGGCAAGTGGGTCGTGCGCGCTGGCGACTCGCTGGACTACGCGGGCGTGCAGAACTACGACCCCGAGCGAGGCAATGAGTTCCTGACCGGCCCCGCCAACCGCAACGAGTCAGAACAAGCCCGGCAGATCGAGGCCGAGCTGAAAACGATCATCCGAAAGTACGACCTCTGAGAGAGAGCAGGCACCACATGAGCACCGACACGATCAACGCACCCGAGGCCACCGCACCCGTCAAGCACGACTTGACGCCCCACGAGCCGCAGCGCGGCGACACCGTGACGTACATCGAGGACAGCACCCCGGAGCCGGAGCCGGTCGACTACTTCGACACGTACGGCTCGCTCAAGGCCGGTGAGACGTTGCAGCTGCTCAAGGCGCTGGGCGTGGAAGAGAGCGACCTCGCACGAACCGGCACGCCGCAGCTGGTTGCAGTGGTCTGGAAGCACCAGCGCACGACGCTGGGCACGTCCAAGATCAGCGAGCTGCTGGAGCTGACCGAGAAGCAGCTGCTTGCAGCGCTCAACCTGACGCCCGAGGCGTACGTGAAGCAGGTGACCGACTACATCGAGTCGGGCTCGAAAAGCTGACGACACCGCCACGGATTTCGCCTATCAACAGGCGCGATTCTGCCGCCTGACCGGCATGGCCCCGTCTGAGTACGACCAGCTCACCACCACCCAAATTAACGCGTTCATAGACGTGTTCAGCTGAAAGGACAGACGGCCATGGGCAAGCCCATCGTTATCGCTGGCGAGTTCGACGCCACCGGCGTCGCTACTGGCGTCAATCAAGCGAACGGGCACCTTGGGCGTCTGTCCAAGACGGCGGGCACGGTCGGTCGCACGATCGCCAAAGGGCTGGCCGTGGCCGGTGTCGCGGTCGTGGGGCTGGCCGTGGCCACGGTCGGAGCGGCGTCGGAGTCTCAGCAGAGCATCGGCGCAACCAAGTCGGTGTACGGCAAGTACGCCAGCAGCGTCGTCGCAGAGTCCAAGCGGGCAGCTGATGCCGTAGGACTGTCGGCCAACGCCTACCGCGAGCAGAGCACCCAGCTGGGCGCGATGCTCAAGAACGCTGGCACGCCCATGAAGCAGCTGGGCAAGCAGACCAGCGAGCTCGTGGGGCTCGGATCGGACCTCGCGGCCACGTTCGGCGGCGAGACCAAGGACGCCGTAGCGGCCATCGGGTCGCTGATGCGCGGCGAGGCCGACCCGATCGAGCGTTACGGCGTCTCGATCAAGCAGAGCGACGTCAACGCCCGCCTCGCCGCGCAGGGGCTCAGCGGGCTGACCGGTGAAGCCCTCAAGCAGGCCGAGGCGCAGGCCCGGCTCACCCTGCTGTACGGGCAGACGTCTGCCGCTCAGGGCCAGTTCGCCCGTGAGTCTGAGACGTTCGCAGGACAGACGCAGCGACTCAGCGCAGGCACGGCCAACCTTAAGGCGACGATCGGCACGGCTCTGCTGCCGGTGCTGACCACATTCGCGGGCGTCATCAACAGCGAACTGCTGCCGCCCGTGCAGGCGTTCGCCGAGCAGCACGGCCCGGCCATGGCCAAGCAGGTCGAGGCGCTGGGGCTGGCCATCGGGCCGCTGGCAAATGGTCTCATCGACAAGGTGAGCACCGGGATTGCCGGGCTCAACTCGGGCGCATCCGGCGCTGACCTGTCGTCTCTGGCGGACTCCGCGTCACGGCTCGGGCCGGTCGTGCAGGACGCTGCCGCCGCGTTGCCTGGACTCTCCGACGTCCTGAGTGTCACGTCGAGCGTGATGGCATTTGCAGCCGACCACACTGACCTGCTGGCCAAGGCTATGCCGTTCCTTGTGGCCGGGTTCGTCGCTGTCAAGGTCGCGCAGGCCGCCGCCAACGTCGTGGCCGTGCTCAGCCTGCCGACTAAGATCGCTGAGGTAGTCGTCAACCGGCAGCTGGTCGCTTCAAACCGTGCGCTCATCGCCTCACGCGGCGGCGTGGTGGCCGCGACGACCTCGCAAACCGCAGCTGAAAACGTCGGAATCTTGACCCGTGCTCGTGCGCTGGTCGGCATGATCGTGCAGCGGACCGCCATGGTCGCCACCGCAGTCGCCACAGGTGCGTGGGCGGCTGCGCAGTGGTCACTCAACGCCGCCATGACGGCCAACCCCATCGGGCTCGTCATCGTCGGGCTGGTGGCGCTCGGGGCTGGGCTCGTGCTCGCGTACAAGAAATCCGAGACGTTCCGCACCATCGTCAATGGCGCGTTTGGACTGGTTAAGGCGGGCGCGGGCGCGCTGGCCGGGGTCGTGTCCAACAACATGGGCAAAATCAAGACTGTTGTCGGTGTCGCTGGCAGGCTCGTGCGAATTTACACGTTCCCCATGGTTACGGCGTTCCGTGTTGTGATCGCCGCAGGCCGTGCGCTCGCGTCCGCTATCTCCACGTCGGTGGGCAAGGTCACCAGCACCGTGCGATCCATCAAGGGCAAGGTCACGTCTGCGGTGGCCGGGTTCGGTGGGCTGCTCAAGGGTGCTGGTAGCAGGCTGATCGGTGGTCTCATCAGCGGCATAACGTCCCGAATCAAGGACGTGGGCGGGGCCATGAGCAAGGTCGCCGGGAAGGTCAAGGGGTTTCTGCCGGGGTCGCCGGTCAAGGAAGGTCCGCTGACGTCGTGGAACAACGGCGGTGCGGGCAAGCGGCTGATGGATCAGGGACTCATCGCGGGCGTGCGGAGCCGACTGGGCAAGGTCAAGGCCGCGATGACCGCCACGGCCGGGGCCGTCGCAGCGACCATGCTGCCCACGGCGCTCAGCCCGGCGACCGCGAGCGCACCGGTCACCACGAATGCCTACTCATCGGCGTCCAGCTCGTCCGGTCAGCCGCTTGAAATCACGGTGAAGGTCGAGGGCGGGGTGGTCGCTGATGAGGCCAAGCTCGGGCGCGAAATCGCCCGGTACCTGCGGGCGTATGTCGACCTCGGTGGCCGGATTCCCACGGGGGCGACGTCATGACCAAGCGTCTGGAGGTCGAGGAAATCGTCATCAGTGGCCATGAGTTCCGGCTCGGGACGAACCGTATCGGTGAGCGGCTGACCGAGTACGCCACGTACGAATGGGTCGACTGGCTCGACCTGTCGGCAGGCGTCGACACCACGCGCGGCGGCAGCACGTCAGAGCTGAACAATCTTGAAATCGGTCTGTTGACCGCGCAGTTCCCGAACCTTGACCCGTCGTCCATTACGCCCGGTCAGGCCGTGCGCGTGGTCAGCGAGCGGCCACCGGTCGCGGCGTTACTCGAGGCGTCTATCGAGAGCATTGGCGTCGCCCCGTTCGCTGGTGCCTGGACGACGACGGAAGACGTCGCCGCGGGCATCAGGCTCACCGCTGCTGCCAACGTGCAGCTGGCCACCACGGTCCCGGCTGATGCCGTCGCAGGTACGCCCGCCACCATCAAGATCGTTGTGGCGGCCGTCGTGGCTGGCGTGACGTTCACGGCACCGGCCCTGCCCGCAGGATGGGCCGCAAGCCACACGGGCACCGTCCCGGTGGGTGCAGGGTTCACCTACACCGCCACCGGCCCGGCTGGTGCCGTCGTGCCCGCTGGCACGTTCACGCGGGCCACGAATCCGTGCGACGTGACGATCGGCCAGTGGTCGGTCGAATACACCAAGGCCGTGGTGCCTGCCGTGCAGTGGCAGGGCAAAGCTAACGATGTCGTCAGTGTCGACCGCAAGGACGGATCGAGTCAGGTCGCAGTCACGTCCAGCGACGCCATGACGCAGATCACGAGCGCGCTCATCAGCGGCGTGGTCGGTGCCGACGACCAGACGTTTCGCCAGCGAGCCGAAGCGCTGGAATCAGCAGGCCACGGCATCGACTTCACGATCGACGACGCTGGTACGGGTGGCAGCCGCATCGAACCGACGTGGACGACCTGGGGTGCGCTGCCCGCCACCGTGGTGGTCGACCAGCTGGCCCCGGTGACCGAGCAGTTCGCAACCGGCGCGCTGGCGGGGACGCTCTACCAGACGCGCAGCACCGCTGCCGTGACGCAGAACAGCACGACCTCGGGCATTCAGGCCAACCTCACCGGGCTGACCTCTGGCAACGTCTACAAGCTGACCGCACGGCTGCGCTCAACTTTCAAGACGACCTCGGGCGACTGGGCCGACCTGTACCGGTTCGGCATTGCCGGGATCGGCTGGAGTGACCAGTTTCGAATCGGCAAGTACGCCGACGACACGGTGACGGTGACGTACACGTTCACGGCCACCGCCGCCACGCATGCCATGCGGTTGACGTTGGCCGAGCGTCTCAGTACCGCAGGCGCAGGCATCATCGAGTCGGTCGTGATCGGTGACCTATACCTGATCGACCAGTCAGCCGACCCGTACCGGCTGGGCGACAACGTGATGGAAGGTTCCCTAGCCGACCACCTCAACCTCATGTGTGACTCAGTGGGCGGAATCTGGCGACCCACCGTAAACGCCGGGATCGTGGTCAACCGGTTCATCACACCCGGCATCAAGGCCGGATTCAGCGACGAGGCAGACGCCATGCTGTCGTACACGTCGCTGGCCATGTCCTACTCGACACAAGACGTCATCAACGTGCTTCGGCTGCGCAATATCGGTGCCTACGCAGACGCCACGGCAGGCGAGACAACCCACGTCTATGAGGACTCGGGGTCGGTCGCCAAGTGGGGACGGCGCAGCAGGGAAATCAAGACAAACCTGCTGTACGCCAGCATGGTCGACACCCGTGCGGTCGAGCTGCTGAAAGAGCACTCCGAACCGTCCTATCAGCCCACGTCGCTGACCTACCGCACCGAGGACCTGCCGGTGGCCCCCGACATTCACGACGCCGTGATCGTCCGGCGACGCGGCGTCGACTACACCGCCTTGGTGGTCGGCATCGACCAGCGACTCAGCCCCAAAATCCGAGAAACCGACCTCACCACCCTGACGCTAAGGAACCTCAAATAATGCCCAAGACATTCGTAGACAACGAGATCCTGACCGCCGCAGACGTCAACACCCATCTGGTCAACCCCGACCCGCTGAAGCTGCCCAAGGCCGGGCAGGTGGCCATCCCCTCGGGCACGACAGACGTCACGGTAGTGGTCACCTTCGCGGTGCCGTTCCCGGTCGGCACCATCCCGTCCGTGGTCGCTACGCCCAGCCACCCGAACTTAGAGAAGGGCCGCGTGTTCAGCGAGTCGGCCACCGGATTCTCTGTCCGGTACGCCCGCACCTTGGCAGCCACGTATACGGCCAACTGGGTCGCTATCCCAACCACCGGATGACCGGCACACCGCCATAGACCGCCGTTGGCGGCCGGGCCCCCTCTCGCCCCGCCGGGCCCGCGCACGGCCCCGAACATGCCCTGACCGTCACGCCTGAAAGGCAGCAGCCTCCCGTGTCCCCCGTCCTCTTCCCCATCTCAGATATCACCCTGCCAATCGAGCCATTCATCTCGCTGGGCGGCGGAATCATCATCACCATGCTGACGGGCGGGTTCGGTCTGCTGTCCATCTGGCTGAACAAGCGCCTCAACCGGATCGACACCAGCGCCAGCAAGGCCGCAGAGCTCGCAGAGCCGACCGGTAACGGGTTCGCACTGGAAATCAAAGAGACGTTGGCTCGCCAAGATCGCACCTTGGGCCGCATCGAACGGGAGCTGACGACGCACGGCCGCGACATCGGCGGCATTCGGGAGGAACAGCGCACCGAACGCGTCGAGCGCATCGCGCTCGCCCACGCACTAAGCCATCACATCGAAAGGAACGACTCATGACACGACCCATCAGCAGCACCGTGCCGGTCTCATTCGCGTACGGACGTCGATATAGCAGCGGCGGCATCCACAAGGGCATCGACTACTCAGACGGCCGCGAGGGCCACGCCGTACTGTCCATGCTCCCCGGCGTCGTCATCCACGCCGGTTACGGCGGCTGGGGACCGGCCTACGGGCAGCACGTCGTCATCAGGACACCGGCCAGCGTGCTGGGCAAGGTCCGCTACACGTGCCTCGCGCACCTGCGCACTGAGAGCGTCAGGGTGGGGCAGAGCGTCAAGGCCGGCCAACCGGTCGGCACGTCGGGCGGACGGGCCGGGCAGCGCTACTCGGGCAACTCCACCGGCCCGCACCTGCACGCGCAGCTCGGGTATGAAAACCGGTACGACCGGTACATCGACCCTGCCCCGGCCATCGCCTATGCGGCAGCAGCGACCAAGCCGACCCCGGCCGCCGAACGATGGTTCGGCGCGCTCGCGTGGAACCTTGCCGTCTCCGACCCGGTGCGCGGCAAGGCCACGTGGCACGAGCGTCTGCCCGGCATCATGCGGGCCATCAAGCACTATGACCGTGACGTGTTGCTGCTGACCGAGGCATGCGAGGCCGACGACCTGCCCAAGTTCAAGCTGGCCCTGTCCGGCATCGGGTTCAAGGTAGCTGTCTACGCGCAGGGCCGCTGCATCGTGGTGCGAAATGCCATCAAGGTCGGCCGTACCAAGATCGTGGCGCTGGACGACGACGGCCCGGCCAACGATGTCAAGCGCATCGTGCTGGCGGAAATCTTCCCCGATGGCACCAGCGCGCTGGCCGAATGTGGACACTTCGAATTCCGCGACGGAGCCGCCTACGACGCCACGCGCGCCGCGCAGGCTAAGCAGACCCGTTCCGTGGTCGAGGCCACGTGCAAGGAATGGGCCATCCCCGTCGACCGTGCCCTGCTGGGCAACGACGAGAACGCACGTATCGGGACCAATGCCGCTTTCGGCACGTCCTGGCCTGACTTGGCCACCCACGCCCCCGTGTACGGAAACAAGGCGTATTCGACGCTCGTCACGTGGAGCGGCGACACGTCCAAGAGCGGATACCGGCCCGACAAGTTCCGCGTACACAAGAGCCGCCCCGTCATCGGTGGCTCGACCTCGCTCACGTTCGCCGGCGACGAGCTGAGCGACCACCTGCCCGTCATCGCCACACTGGCACGACTCTGAGAGGGACGCACCATGACGAATCTGACCGAGGACACCCGCCGCAGGCTCTATGACACGGCGCTGGCGCTGGCTGCCGTGGCCGTCGTCTACGGCCTCATCAGCGACGCCGAGGCCGTGGCGTGGATTGCGGTCCTGACGCCGTGGATCGGGCTCGCCCGAGCCAACGTCGGCAGGTAGCGGGAGGCATAACGGCCCGGCGCCTCACGCAGGGACCGGGCCGGTGTGTCTGCTCAGCGGCCGTGGCGCATCTGCGCGGCCTGCCGGGTCGTGCCGAGCCCGCGCGCGACGTCGGCCCACGAGCGCCCGTGGCGCTCGCGCTGGCCCTGCACGGCTGCCGTGATGGCGCTCTCCAGCTCGTCGCGCAGGCCGACGAGCTGCGCGAGGTCGACCTCATCGGCGTCGGCCACGCGACGACCGTAGGCGCGGATCATGCGGGCGACCATCTTGCCGTACTCGGGGTGCTCGACCTTGCTCATGGATTCGGCCTCTCGCATAGTTGTGACTGTCATATGACGACTTACTCGCAGTATGACTAATCACGCGATTGAGTGTCAAACCGCGCTTGACACCCTCACGCGGCAGCAGCGGCGAGCGCAGCGCGTAGCGCATCGTTGGCCACCAGCACGTACCGCTGTGTCATCTCAGCCCGTGCGTGCCCGAGCATCTGGCCCACGGCCAGCAGGTCCAGCGTGCCCGCGTACGCCTTGGTAGCGGCCCGGTGGCGCAGCGTGTGCGCGGTCCAGTGCTCGGGCATCGCCTCACTGAGCAGCCGAGTGACGTAGCCCGGCGACAGGTGCCCATCGATGCGGCCGGGGAACGCGTAGCCGTCGACGCGTTCTAGCTGCGCCAGTAGTTCCGCCTGGACGATCGGCACCGAGCGGACCTTGCGCCCCTTGCCGTGGATGCGCAGCAGCCCATCGTTGAAGTCATCGGAGTGCACGACAGCAATCTCAGCGGCCCGCAGACCGGCGTAGCCCGCCAGCATGGCCATGAAAGCGATGCGCTCGTCAGGGTCACGCATCGTGCGCTTGGCGATCATCTCAGGCGTTGGCCGAGGCACGCCCGGCTGCACCGTGACGGCGGGCAACATCAGCGACGGGTCGACGTCGACGTACCCCATCCCGAACGCCCACCGGTAGAAACCCCGGTAGACCGTTCGGGCCGACTTGCGCGCTGCGCCCTGCCACGACGGATTGCTCATCATCGCGGTGAGATCACCGAGCCCCACCGACCACGGGTCTCTGTGAACGTCACGCAACCCGGCCAGATAGTGCCGGTGCAGCTTGATGGTGCCGGGGGAGCGGTTCGCAGCGGTCATGGCCGTGTAGTAAGCACCGAGTGCAGCGGCCCAGACGTCGCCGGTAGGAGTGTGAGGCATGGGCCGGTCAGGCTCTCACAAAGAACAAACCAAATAAGACGAAATCCTCATGTTTGTGAGATATGTGACACATGTGACTCATGGGACACAAGGGGGCTCAACTCCGCCAGCGCCAGCGGCGCGTGGGGCGCAGTGGCATATCCATGCCCAATTCGTGCAAGTGATCGGTGGCCACTTTGGCGAGATACTGCCGCACGTCGTGCTTGATCTCAGGAAGGTCATCGCCGCCGTACTCCAAGTCCCATGCCTCGACGTCCAGATTCACCGTGAAAGACACGTGCACCTTCATGACACCACCCGCAAATGACGCGGCGGCAACGCTGTGACCAGCGCAAACACATAATCGGAGGGTTCTTGGTTCGAGTCCAAGCGGGGGAGCAGGACCCGAGTGCCCGTTATTCGCTGCGAAAGCAGCGGGTGCCGGGCACTCGCTGCGTCCGGGTCGGTCATCGACCGTCGAGGTCGGCCTTCATCCGGGCGAGCGTCTTGGCGATGTTGCGGCGCTGGAAGTCCGAGAAGCGGTGACCGCCGGTCACGGTCTTGTCGAACAGCGAGGCCGCGAAGTCGGGCCAGCCCTTCCGGTTGTCCGTCCACGTCTCGGTCACCAGCGTTCCGCCCTCGACCGGCGCGAGGTCGTACGACCACGAGGCGATCGCGGCCGTGATCAGTGGTCGCCTTCGTCCGATCGCGCGGACGATGAACGCGAAGCGTTCTCCGGGGACAGCCTCGGTGACGGTGCAGCGGGTGACCCAGCGAGCCCGGCCGCGGCGGTTGGATCCGGTGAAGACCGTCCCGACGGTGGCCGGTGTGCCGGGCGCCGGCACCTCCGCGCCAGTGTTCTCCGGGCTCCAACGGCCCATCTGTGACGGATCGGCGACCTGACCATAGATCGTCATCGGATCGGTGGCGATCGTGATGCTGTCCGCGACGCTCATGTCTCTACCCATTCGAAGAGCCTACAGACCAGCCTTGATCAGCCAGGCCGTCACTCACCCCAGGTCATCGAGAAGACCTCGAACGGCGCCGCGTGGGTGACTCCAAGGCGCGAGCCGGTCGGGCGGGACATTCCTTCGAGCATCTCGGCGGGATCGAAGTTCTCCCACCCGAGGCCGTCGATGTATGCGCGATGGGCCTGCAGCGACTCGACCCCACGGTCGAAGGTGCCGGTGGTGTCGACGCCGTGTCGGCTGTCGGGCGAGCCGGCCGCCCAGACCTGCTTCACATCGCCCCACGGCTCGAGGCCGTCGACGAGCTGCTCGGGGAACACCCAGCGGTTGCCCGCGTCACCTGCGCTGTTGAGCGCGGCGCGACCGACTGCCATGTGGTCCGGCTGGTTGGGCATCGATCCGCCCCAGGTCTCGCGGAAGTTGTTGGTGATGATGATCTCCGGCCGATGCTTGCGCACGACTGCGGTGATCGCCTGCCGGAGTGGCACGCCGTATTCGAGGACTCCGTCCGGCAGCCCCAGGAACTCGACCTCCTCGACGCCGACGATCTTGGCCGACGCGACCTGCTCAGCGACACGGATCTCGCGGCATTCATCCGGCGCGAGTCCGTCGATGCCGGCCTCGCCGCTGGTCACCATGCAATAGACGACGGCCTTGCCCTGGTCGGTCCAGCGGGCGATCGCGGCCGCGGCGCCGAACTCGACGTCATCGGGGTGGGCCACGACGACCAGGGCGCGTTGCCAGCTCTCGTCGACGGGTTCGAGGGGTGTGGGCTCCATACGGTTAGGCTAAGCCCGCATTCCCTAGGGGAGGTAGCTCAGCTGGTTAGAGCAGGGGACTCATAATCCCTGGGTCGCGGGTTCGAGCCCCGCCCTCCCTACAATCGGAGCATGCGCGACGCAGTGATCTTCGACATGGACGGCACGCTTTGCGACACCTCCGGCATCGAGCACCTCATCGAGGGTGAGGACAAGGATTTCGCGGCCTTCCACGCGTCGTCCGCGACCTGTCCGGTCAATGAGGCTGTGCTTGCCGCGGCACGGGCGCAGCACGACCAGGGCCACGCAGTCCTGATCGTCACCTCGCGCGAGTTCATCTGGCGCGACGTGACGCTCGACTGGCTGGTTCAGCACGAGGTGCCGTACGACGCGCTCTACATGCGGATCGTTGGCGACTACCGCAAGGACATACTGATCAAGAAGGACATCCTGGCCCAGATCGGCGATGACGGGTTCGCGGTCGTGGCGGCGTGGGACGACAAAGCCGACGTCGTCGAGCTCTGGCGCGAGCACGGCATCGAGGTCAGTGTCGTTGAGTGAAGCTCAGACGAGCTCGTGATGGTCCTGGCCGTCGACGATCTCGGCCGCGACGAGGCGCAGCTTGACGTTGCGGTGCTGGGACAGCCGGGTCAAAAAGGCGAACGAACGCTCTTCGTTCAGACCATAGCGCTCCGTGAGGATGCCGATGGCCTGCCCGATCGTGGTCCGCGATTTCAAAGCCTGGTCGAGATCGGCGATCTCACGTGCATAGCTGAGGGCGACAGCGGCCTGGTGGGCGAACAGATTGGCCAGCGTCTCGAAGTCCTCGAACGCCCCGGCGCGATGCGAATAGAGGTTGAGCGCACCCTGTGAGGACGGCGCGTCGAACAGTCGGAGCCCTGCCTGCGCGCGTATGCCCTTGCTGACGACGTACGGACCGTACTCAGGGAAGCGCCGGTCGGAGGCGAGATCGGGCGAGATGACATGCACGGTCTCGACCGCCGCGTCGTAGCAGGGCCCCTCCTTGAGGCGGTACTGAGCGCCGTCGAGATCGAGCACCAGAGGGTCGGTCGGCGCGGCCGTTGCGATCGTGTCGTCCGAGTGCTTGACGGTGATCGAGGCGAAGTCGACGTCCGGCAGAACCTCGACTGCGGCAGCGGTGATGGCGGCGAGGGTCGAGTCGAAGTCGCCGGGACGGAGCGCCTCGGCGAGACGGCGCATGCTGTCGGACAGTGTCTCGTCAACCATGCCTCGACCGTACCGGACCGGTGGCACGCCATGTGCCGCGATGGCCACCTCGCCCGCCGGGTGCTGTCCACCCGGTGTTCATCCAGGGTTGGGCCGGGCGTTCGTCGCCGCTCATAGCGTCGCGGACAGCAACCGGACCGCGCCAATGGAGGACCCCATGTTCACGATCGAACCCCGCCGGAACGACGATCAACCCGCCGCCCACCGGCCCGGGCGCTCCTCGCTCACCTGTCTCTATCGCTGTGGCAACGCGTGCACGCAGGCGGCGCCCAACTGCTCGGACAATGAGTACTTCGGCGACATGATGAAGTCCGCGGCGCGGTGTCCTGCGGACCGGTGCCGTCGTCGGCCTTGCCGGCGTCGTCGTGCCAGCGCTCAGCGGGCAGTCGGCCGCTGCCGCTGCGGTGACCAGTCGCCGCAAGGACAAGCCGTCGGGGCCGGCGTTCAGCCGCGGCCTGGAGTTCACCTCGGTCCCGCCGAACGTCGCTGACGATGTCATCGTCCCGGCCGGGTATGACAAGGGCGTCGTCATCGCGTGGGGCGACCCGCTGTTCCGTGGCGTGCCGAAGTTCGACGTCCAGGCGCAGACCGCCGAGGCGCAGCGCGGTCAGTTCGGCTTCAACAACGACTTCCTGGGTCTCCTGCCATATGGACGCAACACCAAGCTGCTCGTCATCAACCACGAGTACACGACCGAGACGATGATGTTTCCCGCCTACGATCCCGCCAACCCGACCCGGGAACAGGTCGAGATCGCGTGGGCCGCGCACGGCCTGAGCGTCGTGGCGGTCGGGGAGTCCGACCGGGACGGCTCGCTCCGACCGATCGTCGGGGACAGGATGAATCGGCGCCTGCACACCCAGACGG
Source organism: Aeromicrobium sp. (assembly GCF_037719875.1). Lineage (GTDB taxonomy): Bacteria > Actinomycetota > Actinomycetes > Propionibacteriales > Nocardioidaceae > Aeromicrobium. Next base: position 88,441 of record NZ_JBBJMJ010000001.1, read on the forward strand.
AGTTCGAGCTCACCGGGCCGGTCGCGGGACACCCCCTCGTCCGTACGTCGGCGGACCCGCGCGGCCGCAAGGTGCTGGGCACTCTCAACAACTGCGCGGGTGGGTTGACGCCGTGGGGCACCTGGCTGACCGCCGAGGAGAACTTCAACCAGTACTTCGCCAACGCGGCCACCGTGACCGATCCGGTGGTGGCTGCCCGACTCAAGCGCTACGGCGTCGCCGGCACAGCCACGGAGCGCAAGTGGGAGCGATTCGACCGCCGGTTCGACATCGCCCAGGAGCCCAATGAGCCCAACCGATTCGGCTGGGTCGTCGAGGTGGATCCCTATGACCCGCAGTCGACCCCCAAGAAGCGGACTGCGCTGGGCCGCTTCAAGCACGAGGCGGCGCAGCCACGGATCACCTCAGACGGTCACGTGGCGGTCTACATGGGCGACGACGAGCGGTTCGACTACTTCTACAAGTTCGTGTCCGACAAGAAGTTCGCTCGCGGGCAGAGCGCTGCTGCCCGCCGTCACAATGCCGGGCTCCTCGACTCCGGCACCCTGTATGTCGCGAAGTTCACCGGCGACTCCGGACCGATGGACGGGTCGGGAGCGCTGCCCGAGGATGGCCTGTTCGACGGGCGGGGAGAGTGGATCCGGCTCGTGTCCGGCACGACGTCCTACGTCGAGGGGATGACCGCAGAAGAGGTCTTGCTGTTCACGCGACAGGCCGGTGACAAAGTCGGCGCCACGAAGATGGACCGCCCCGAGGACGTCGAGCCCAGCCCCGGCAGCGGCAAGGTCTACATCGCGCTGACCAACAACAGCAATCGCGGTGCGACCGGTGCTGCCGGACCCGACGAGGCCAACCCGCGCAACAGCAACAAGCACGGCCACGTCATCGAGCTCACGGAGGCGCGCAACGACTCTGGCGCCACGAGCTTCGGCTGGAGCATCCTGCTGCTGTGCGGCGATCCGCAGGATCCGTCGACATACTTCGCCGGGTTCGACAAGTCCCAGGTCTCACCGATCTCATGCCCGGACAACCTGGCGTTCGACGACTACGGAAACCTGTGGATCTCGACCGACGGCAACGCGCTCGGGTCAAACGACGGCCTGTTCGGCCTCCCACTCGAAGGCTCGCGCCGCGGCCAGGTCAAGCAGTTCCTCACGGTGCCCAAGGGGGCCGAGACCTGTGGCCCCCACATCGACCGCGAGCGGGTCATGGTGTGCGTGCAGCACCCGGGTGAGATCACAGGAGCGACGGTCGAGACACCCAAGTCGCGGTGGCCCGACGGACCCGGATCGGTGCCGCGCCCAGCGGTGGTGGCCGTATGGCCCAAGCGCCGGCGCCGCGGGCGCTGAGGCCCGAGGCTAGAGCCCGAAGGTCTCGCGCTGGTCCAGCGGGACCAGCGCGAGGAAGTCGGGGTTGTCGCGGATGACCTTGGGGACGAACGGGCAGTACGGCAGCACCGTCCCACCGCGCGACGCGATCTCGCCGAGGGCCCCGGTCACGAGCTGGCCGCCGAGGCCGCGGCCCTCGAACTCGGGATAGATCCGGGTGTGCGGGAGGGCGTACTCCGTCCCGTCCTTGCGGTAGTCGACATAGCCGGCCAGCTCACCGTCGACCGTGATCTCGAACCGTGATGAAGTGGGATTGTCCTGCACGGAGGTCGTCATCCGATATTCCCTTCGGGTTGGATGTTGTCCGTGGGCGAGAATATGCGTCACAATGGTCTCAGGTGCTCCCAAGACGCTGGGGAAGGCGACACTAGGGAGGCACCGATGAACATGTCTTCGCCGACGACCCCGACCCGGGGTGTACTTTTCGTGCACTCAGCTCCGTCTGCGCTGTGCGCGCACGTCGAGTGGGCTGCTGCTGGCGTGCTCGGAGGCACCCCCGACATCGCCTGGGTCCCTCAGCTCGCAGAGCCCGGCACCTACCGCGCGGAGCTGTCGTGGCAGGCCGCCGCCGGTACGGCCGCTGCGCTTGCCTCGGCGCTCCGAGGCTGGGAGCAGCTCCGGTTCGAGGTGACCGAGGAGCCCACGGCGTCGACCGAGGGTGCCCGCTACTCCTACACGCCGTCGCTCGGGATATTCCACTCGATGACCGGTCTGCACGGCGACATCCTGATCCCCGAGGACCGCATCAAGGCATTCCGCGTCAAGGTCGCGCTCGGCGAGGTCGAGATGGACACCGCGCTCGACGGGTTGCTGGGGGTTGCGTGGGATGCCGAGCTCGAGCCGTTCCGCCACGCGGGAGATGGCGCGCCGGTCCGTTGGCTGCACCAGGTGATCTAGGGCGTGCACGAGGTCACGAGCAGCCCGGTCAGCCGATCTGCACGGTCACCGAGGGCGTGGACTTGTCGGTCTGCTTGTTGAGCAGGCGGAACTGACGCTCGCCGGTGCGAGAGGTGTAGATCTGGGTCTCGAACCTGCCGCCGTTCGTGGTCGTCGTGCTGATCGGGAAGTCGTCCCAGGGTCCGCCCTCGTCCTTGACCTGCACCTGGAGGTCGGCGCCCTCATCGGCGGACGGCAGGATGCCGGACAGGCCGAATCGCTGACCCGGGGCGACCTGGTCCTCCGACGCCTCGAGGGTCGGCTCCGGCTCATCGGGGTCGCTGGTCGCAGTCTCAGTCGGCTCGGGTGACGGAGTCGTGGGTGTGGCTGTCGTCGGTGCGGTGGTGGGAGAGCTGATCGGCGGCAGGTCGACCGAGCTGATTCCGGTCGCGTTGACGAGCGCCGAGCCGCCGAAGCCGAGCGATGCGCCCACCACCGCACCGAGAACGATGAACCAGAACGCCATCCGGCCTGCGAGGCTCCTGCGCTCGCGGTCCCGCTCCTCCTGCGCGGTCCTGATCGGGGGCGCCGGCATCTCGAGTGCTGTCGCCACGCGGGTCGCGTCTGCGGGGGGTTGGGAGCCGTCGTGGCGTACGACCGCGTCGATCGCGTCCTCAACCGTGACCAAGGCGTCGATCGTGTCGTCGGACAGGTAGACGTCGAAGCGGCGCCCGAGCTCCTCGCCCACCTCGACGATCGTGAGCGAGTCAGTGCCGAGCTCCTTGAGGCTGGCCTCCGGCACGATGGCAGCGGCGGGACACCCGACAACGCGTACGAGTATGTCCGTGAGCTGCTCCCGGACGGCTGATGAAGACGGCACGGAGGGAGTCTATCGAGGGTGCGGAGGATCACGCGCATCCACGCAGGGGTTGGCCGGACACCTGGCCCACCCACACCTAGGATGATCCGATGGAAAGTGTCGCGGACGTCCAGTATGTGGTCGTGCATGGCTATCGGCGGGCGTTCCGGATCTCCGGTTCCGGCCCGGCGATCCTCCTGCTGCACGGCCTGGCCTGCGACTCATCGACGTGGATCGACGCCATCCCCGCCCTGTCCGAGCACTTCACGGTCATCGCGCCTGATCTCCTGGGGCACGGAGAGTCCGACAAGCCCGATGCCGACTATTCACTGGGCGGTTACGCCAACGGGATGCGCGACCTGCTCACGGTGCTCGGCATCGACAAGGTCACGGTCGTCGGTCACAGCTTCGGCGGTGGTGTGGCGATGCAGTTCGCCTATCAGTTCCCCGATCGCACTGAGCGGGTCGTGCTGGTCTCGACCGGCGGGCTCGGCAAGGAGGTCTCTCCGCTCATCAGGTTCCTCACGGTCCCCGGCAGCAGCGCGATGATTGCCGCTGCCACTTTTCGGCCTTGGCGCCCGCTCGTTGCCGGCGGGATGCGAGCACTCGCCAGGGGTCCATGGAGCGCGACCCGTGACCTCGGCGAGGTCGCCCGCATCTATGAGACGCTCGCCGATCCGGCGACCCGTACGGCGGTGCAGCGGGTCACGAGCCACGTGCTCAACTGGAAGGGTCAGTTCGTCACGATGACGGACCGCAGCTATCTGGCCCGACTCATGCCGGTCCTCGTCGTATGGGGGCGTCAGGACCTGGTGATCCCCGCCAAGCATGCCGACGCCGCACCGACACATGGCTCAGGGAACGTGCACGTGCTGGACGATGCCGGCCACTTCCCTCACAAGGATCACCCCGAGGAGTTCAGCCGTCTCGTGCTGGAGTTCGTCGCGACCAACGCGCCGGCCCAATATCATCGCGGCCGGTGGCGAGCGCTGCTGCGCCGCGGCGACCAGTATTCCCTCGAGAGCGTGCCAGCCCCAGCCGACGCCGTTGCAGGTGGGCCGGCTGCCCCGGCGATCGGCTGAACGATCGGCTGAGGCCTAGATCGACGGACCCGTCGTGACCACCCGGGTGGCCGGTTCGACCGCCGGGACGTCGTGCTCGGCGAGTCGCTTGCGCTTTTGTCGCTTGGTGTTGCCGGTCACGAACGCGCCGATCAGGACCGCGAGCCAGCCGATGAGCAGACCGCCGACGTCGTCAGCGACATAGTGCCAACCGAGGTAGAGGGTCGCGAGGATCGTGAATCCGAGATAGGTCCAGGCGACGGAGCGTACGAGCCGGTTGATGCCCGCGTAGTGCAGGAACAGGCACGCGGTGAACACGACCGACACGTGCAGCGAGGCGAATCCGGCTATGCCGAAGATGTTTTCGCCCTGGGGGTTCTCCTTGAAGCCGAATGCGCCCTTGAACAGCGACATCTGTAGCGCAGAGGCACCGTTTTCTGGCAAGTCGTAGAACGACTGGGGCTGGTAGAACGCCGGGCCGAGGGTGGGCAGGGCGTAGTAGCTCACCGTGCCGAGCACCCAGTTGAGGCTGACCGCGGTGGCATACCATGCGCCGACTGTGAAGTCTCGATGCAGCACCAGGACCGCTCCGACCGTGATCGGCACGATCGGCAGGTAGAGCACGTAGAGCACGGCAAGGACCTGCGCCATGATCGAGGTGCCGAACACCCCGTGCAGCACCTCTGCGGGGTTGTTGCCGAAGAACAGGAGGTGATCGAGCTCGAGCAGCTGGCGGTCGTGCAGGGAGTCCTCGCGGAGCAACGGCAGATAGCTCTTGAGATTGCGATAGCTGACGTAGCAGATGTAGAACGACAACATGCCCGACGCGACATAGCCGACGCGCTTGAGCGTCCATTCGTCGCGGACGATCGTCCGCATGCCCGGGACGAAGCGACGCATGCCATAGCGATGGATCGACTGCGGGACGATGCCGGCGGCAAAGATCAGCAGGCCGATCATCGGCAGACGGATGTAGGCCGGGCCGAGGAATCCCTCGGGATCCTTGAGCCCGACATCGAGCGTCTGGGAGTAGTAGATTGCGGCCGCTCCGACGGTCAGGGACAGGCACACGGCGAACGTGTAGGGCCAACGGAGCATGAGCGCCATCTTAAACGGCGACCCTGAGAGTCAGTTGTGAGGGCTTGTCACCCATGCCGCTCAGGCGTCGCCACCCACCTGCTCAATGCCTGCCACCGCGGTCGGGTCGTCGATCTTGAAGCGGTTGAACGCCTCTCGCACGGTCTCGGGCTTGACGGCGCCGCGTTGGGCAAGCGTCTGGAGCACGGACACGACGATCGACTCCGTGTCGACCTGGAACTTGCGCCGGGCGGCGGCGCGCGTGTCCGCGAAGCCGAAGCCGTCGGTGCCGAGCGACTGCCACGGACCCGGCACCCATCGCGCGATCTGGTCGGGCACGGCGCGCATGTAGTCGGTGACCGCGACCGTCACGGCAGAGGTGTCCATGAGCTTGGCCGTGATGTAGGGCATACGGCTGTATTCGCCCGGATGGTTGAGGTTCCACTTCTCGGACGCGACGGCGTCGCGGGCCAGCTCGTTCCACGAGGTCACGGACCACACGTCTGCCTCGACGCCGTAGTCCGCCGCGAGGATCTCCTGCGCATCCAGGGCCCACGGCACCGAGACGCCCGAGGCCATGATGCGTGCAGTCGCCTTGCCGCCAAGTGCCTTGCGGTAGATGTAGGCGCCCTTGAGGATCCCCTCGACGTCGACATCGTCAGGCTCGACGGGCTGTTGAACCGCCTCGTTGTAGACGGTGAGGTAGAAGATGATGTCCTCGCCGTGGGGGAAGGTGTCGGTCGAGCCGTACATCCGCTCGAGGCCGTACTTCATGATGTGGCTGATCTCGAAGCCGAACGCGGGGTCGTAGTGCACGACCGCCGGGTTGGTCTGCGCGATCAGCGGTGAGTGACCGTCAGCGTGCTGCAAACCTTCGCCGGTCAGGGTCGTACGGCCGGCCGTCGCGCCGATCAAGAAGCCGCGCGCGAGCTGGTCGGCCATGGCCCAGATCGAGTCGGCAGTGCGCTGGAACCCGAACATCGAGTAGAAGAGATAGACCGGGATCATCGGCTCGCCGTGCGTCGAGTACGCACTGCCGGCGGCGGTCGCCGACGCCATGGCGCCGGCCTCGCTGATGCCTTCGTGCAGCAGCTGGCCCGTGACCGACTCCTTGTAGGCGAGCAGGAGCTTGCGGTCGACCGAGTCGTACGTCTGACCGGCCGGGTTGTAGATCTTGGCCGACGGGAACATCGAGTCCATGCCGAATGTGCGGTATTCGTCCGGCGCGATCGGGACGATGCGCTGGCCGATCTCGGGATCCTTCATCAGGTCGCGCAAGAGGCGTACGAACGCCATCGTGGTCGCGATCTGCTGCTTGCCCGAGCCCTTCTTGAGCTCGTCATACATCTTGTCCTCGGGCAGCTTGATGCTGACCGGGTTGACGACGCGCTTGGGCAGCGAGCCGCCGAGAGCGTCGCGGCGCGCCTTCATGTACTGGATCTCTTCGCTGTCCGCACCCGGGTGATAGAACGGCGCGATGTCGCTGCCGTCGATCTGGGAGTCCGAGATCGGGATGTTGAGCCGGTCACGGAAGCCCTTGAGGTCATCCTTGGTGAGCTTCTTCATCTGGTGGGTCGCGTTGCGCCCAGCGAACGACTCGAGGAGCCAGCCCTTGATCGTGTGGGCAAGGATCACGGTCGGCTGGCCGGTGTGCTTTTGTGCGGCCTCGAATGCTGCGTAGACCTTGCGGTAGTCGTGACCACCGCGGGGGAGACGTTCGATCTCCTCGTCCGACAGGTGCTCGACCATCTTCTGCAGCCGCGAGTCGGGGCCGAAGAAGTTCTCGCGGTTGTAGGCACCCGACTCGACCGACAGCGTCTGGAACTCACCATCGGGTGTCCGGTTCATCTGGTTGACGAGTGCGCCGTCGGTGTCGCGCGCGAGCAGGTCGTCCCACTCACGGCCCCACACGACCTTGATGACATTCCATCCGGCGCCGCGGAAGGTCGACTCCAGCTCCTGGATGATCTTGCCGTTGCCGCGGACGGGTCCGTCGAGCTGCTGCAGGTTGCAGTTGACGACGAAGGTCAGGTTGTCGAGCTCTTCGCGGGCGGCGATGCCGATCGCGCCGAGCGACTCGGGCTCGCCCATCTCGCCGTCGCCGAGGAATGTCCAGACGTGCTGCTGACTGGTGTCCTTGATGCCGCGGTTGTGCAGGTAGCGGTTGAACCGTGCCTGGTAGATCGAGTTGATCGCACCGAGGCCCATCGAGACCGTGGGGAACTCCCAGTAGTCCGACATGAGGCGGGGGTGCGGGTATGACGACAGCCCGTTGCCGGGGCCGTGCGAGTGCTCCTGGCGGAAGCGGTCCAGCTGCGTCTCGGACAGGCCGCCCTCGAGGAACGACCGGGCATAGATGCCGGGCGCCGCGTGACCCTGGAAATAGATGTGGTCGCCACCGCCGGGGTGGTTCTTGCCGCGGAAGAAGTGGTTGAAGCCGACTTCATAAAGGCTCGCTGCGGACTGGTACGACGCGATGTGTCCGCCGACGCCGAGGCCCGGCCGGTTGGCGCGCGACACCATCACAGCGGCGTTCCAGCGGATGTAGGACCGGATGCGTCGCTCGATCGCCTCGTTGCCGGGGAACCACGGCTCGCGCTCTGGTGGGATCGTGTTGATGAAGTCCGTGCTGCGCAACGCAGGCACCCCGACGTTCTGCTCCCGGGCGCGCTCGAGGAGCTTGAGCATGACGTAGCGCGCACGGCTGCGCCCGCGGCTGTCGATCATCTCGTCCAGCGAATCCACCCACTCGGCGGTCTCGTCTGGGTCGATGTCAGGCAACTGGGTCGGCAGACCCTCGTGGATGACGGTCGGTCGTTCGGGGCCGGATTGCGGCATGCTTGCTCCCTCGTGTCTTGTGGACCTGTCCATCATTCCACCTCGGGTTCGCTACTGTGACACCAGCAACAGTGCTGACGAACCTACTTTTCAGTAGGTTTTCCACAAACGTAGGGAGACATCGCGGTGGACGCGGGCAAGCTGGGCTTCGGTCCTGACACCGTCATCCAGGAGCTTGGCTGGGATGAAGACGTCGACGAGGAGCTCCGTGTCGAGATCGAGCGTCACACGGGCAACAACCTGGTTGATGGTGACCACGGTGATGTCGTTGACGGCGTGATCGTCTGGTGGCGCGACAAGGACGGCGATCTGATCGATGCGCTGGTCGACTCGCTCCAGGATCTCGCCGAGGGTGGATCGGTGTGGTTGTTCACACCCAAGGTCGGCAGACCCGGGTACGTACCCGGCGCCGACGTGGTGGAGGCGGCCCCGATTGCGGGACTGTCGACGACCACCACGTCATCGGCATCCGATGAATGGGCATCCACAAGACTCACCGCCCACAAGCGCTGAGACCGGGACCGAGGCCACTCAGCCCTGCGAGCAGGGGCGGCGTGGTGACCTGGAAGGCTTGCTCAGGCGAGCCCCCATACGCTGACTCCATGACCCTTGACATCGGATCCGTCGCGCCCGACTTCACGCTCAAGAGCCAGCACGGGGAGGACGTCACCCTCTCGTCGTTCCGTGGTGAGAGAAATGTCGTCGTGGTGTTCTTCCCGTTCGCGTTCAGCGGCATCTGCACGGGTGAGCTGTGCGAGATCCGCGACAACCTGGACCAGTTCGAGGCCGACAACGCCGAGATCATCGCGATCTCGTGCGATCACTTCTTCTCCAACCGGGCGTTCGCGGACCGAGATGGATATGCGTTCACCATCCTCAGTGACTTCTGGCCACATGGAGAGGTGTCCAAGACCTACGGCACATTCAACGAGGGCGCCGGGGCGCCCAACCGTGGCACATACGTGATCGATCGCGAGGGCGTCCTGCGGTGGAAGGTCGAGCACGGGATCCCCGATGCGCGTGATCTCTCGCAATATCACGCGGCGTTGGCCGATCTTTCCTGATTTCTTCCTTAAATGCCTGCGGATGAGGCCGTTCATACGGTTTGATGATCGTGCTGCGGCTGCCAGGGACCCGAGACCTTGGCAGCTGCGGTTCTGTTTGTGTGCGGCCTCCGCTGAACGAGGGTCAGGCTGACTGGGGCGGTATCGTTCCGCTGGTCCTGAGGGCGAATAGCTCAGTGATCATGCCACCGAGACCAACGGGTCGACCAAACTCAGTGCTTGAAGGGGTTCATCCTGCGTCCCAGTTGATACTGCAAACGGAACGGGACTGGCCGCATCGCGTGCGACACGATCTTGTTGACCACGCCCGGAACGCAGACCGGCTTGCCGGCGTTGACCGCCGCCCAGCCTTCACGCACCACGGCCTCAGGCTCTTGCCACAGCACGGACGGCAACTTGGTCGCGGCCTCACGCGTTCCCATCACGTCATGAAACTCGCTGTGGGTAAAGCCTGGGCACAATGCAGTCACGTGCACGCCGTGCGGCTTGAGCTCCATGTCGAGCGCTTGCGACATGTTCAGGACATAACTCTTGATTCCGGTGTACAGGAGGCTCTCGCCGGGGGGCGCGAAGGCCGCAAGTGACGAGACGTTGATGATTCGCCCCCACCGGCGTTCTTTCATGCCGGGCACCACGATGTGTGCGAGTTCCGTGACTGCGGAAACCATCACCTGGAGTTCGCCGGCGAGCGCATCCCAATCGGCTTCAGCAAACGCGACGCTGTTAGAGAGTCCCGCATTGTTGATGAGCACGTCTACGGTCAACCGCCGGTCCGCTAGGAAGGCTGCGATCGCTTGGGGAGTCGACCGGTCGCTGAGGTCGGCATCGAAGACTTCGCATCGCACGCCGTGAGCGGTAATGATTTCGGCGGCCAGCTCTTCGAGTCGTTCTCTCCTCCGAGCAACGAGGATCAAGTCCAGACCGTCGCTCGCAAGTGTGCGTGCAAAGGTCGCACCGATTCCGGCTGAAGCGCCAGTGATGAGGGCGGTACGGGTGGGAGCGGTCACGGCAGTTCCTCAGTTCCTCTGGGCGGACGGGGCGGTGGGGGTGTGCTGGTTCAGGAATTCAATTTGATCGGCCACGACGATCTCGAAGAGCTCCCCAACGTAGGGGTCGAAGTGTCCACCGGCGTACGTGCGCACAGTGGAAAGAGGCATCTTGGTGGCAGCAGCCTCGGCGACAAGGCGAGGAGTGATGGCGTCATCCGTAGCGATTTGAATCAGCGCCGGGCAGGCAACGGCTGCCGCTCTGCGGCCGGGCGAGTAGAGCCCAATTTTCAGCACGATCCGCGCAGCCACAGTTTTCGGGTAGTCGCCCTCCTGTAGGGCGGACTCGTCAAGAAGTCGATGCATGCCCGGAAGAGCGTCGGGTGTTGTCATGATTGCGACCTCCCCGGGCGCACCCACACTGTTCACGTAGACGGGTGTTCGTCGCATCCAGGCGGCAATTTGGTCACGTATTGATGGGAACGCCAGTCGAAGGCTGGCTCGCACTCCGGTGGAGCGGACTGCAGCGAGACCGCTGACATGCGGGACCTGTGCAATCAGCGCCGCCAGAGGCTCACCGAGCCCGGCGAGGGTGATGACATGCCCACCGCCGAATGAGGTGCCCCAAGCTACGACCGCGTCTGAGTCCACGCAGGACAAAGCCCTAGTGAACCGAAGTGCAGCTCTCCAGTCGTCGTGCTGCATCCGGATGTCGAGAACTTGGCGGGGGTGACCTTCGCTATCACCGAACCCGCGATAGTCAAAGACGACTACGACATATCCAACGGCGGCGAATCGCTCTGCGTACGCGTACAGCCGCACGGCCCGTGGGGATCCGAACCCGTGGGCCATGACAATGGCGGGTCGGGTGGAATCTTCGGATTCAGGCTTGAACACCGTAGCCGCACAACCGACCCCGTTGGACGAGAAATTCGTCTCGATCCTCTCGAACGGCAGGTCGGTGTCGGGCACGGAAACTCCTCGGAATCTTGTCCTCTTGAATGACATACAAGAGACTAGTTACTTCTTGATCGTCAGTCAAGATAGACTTCTTGCATGCCTCGAAATCGTCGGCCGCAAGACCGGGATGAGAAGCGCGACGAGATCGTGCGCGCCGCTGAGCTTCTGTTCACGCGGGACGGCTTCGCAGAGACCCCACTCTCGAAAGTCGCCTCCGCGGCCGGGGTTACGACGAACACGATCTACTGGTACTTCGCCGACAAGGACGCGCTCCTAGTGGGTGTTCTTGACCGCGTGCTTCACGAGGCTCTCGCCGAAGCCGCCGCGTTGCCCGATCGTCCGTGGGACGAGCAACTGTTGTGGGCCCTCGCCCGACTCCAGCGGTATCACCGCTTGGTCACCGTTGTGCATGCGCGCGCCAACTCCTCAAAGGTCATCGATTCGTGGCACACCGGTTTCCACGACCTGGCCGACGCCATGCTTGTTGAGGGATTTCGCGAAGCGGGTGCGGCCGAAGACGACCTTCTCCTCAGGGCTCAACTGGCTGTCTTCGTCATTGAGGGGCTGCTGATGCACCCGCACGATGAGTCTGCGGCGCGATCGATGTTGCGCTTGCTGGTCCCGACTGCGTCCTAAGCCCGAGTAGACCGTTGAGCAGGCCAATGATCGGCGCCGGGTTGGCTTACGGAGCCACGACCTTGAGCCGCACCTCAATCGACCGGGCCAGCCCGGTGGGCTGACCCGGTCCATGTGGTACGCGTCAGGGCAGTTTGCCTTCGACCACGCTGATGACGATCTGCTTGTCTCCCACGGCCCATTTGTCCGCGTGCTCGCCGGCTTCAATATCCTGGGCCGGAGGGCGATCTACGGTTGACCAGCGCGAATGCGTCTCATCTGCACGATCGACCACACCCAGCGACCAAAGCACGGGGCTTCCCGTTGCGAGTTTGCGAAAGTTAGTCGACCTTGGGAGCTAGGTCGTCCCCCTTCAAGTACATGCGGACGCGAATGATCGCGAAGCCTCCGATGCCGACGATCATGACGAGAGCGAAGAGCGCGATGGTGGCGGACGCTGCCACCGGCAGGGTGCGGGGGTAGGCGTACTGAACGATCTGGATGCCTGCGTATCCCGTAGCGCCCACTGCGGCATACCGGTAGGAACGGGCGGCACCAGCCGTGAACCGCGCGGGCATCTCGGTCCGACCGCGATCGCCAAGTAGTCGTCGCATGCGTGAGCGATTCTTCCGGACAGCAGCGATACCAAGCGCATAGACGACCGCAACACCGAGCCACCCCCAACCGATCGGGCGATCGCGCAGGATGAGGAAAACACCGCCAACAAGGCTCAGCAGCGACCAGATCCCCAGCTGGTAGTCGGTCCATGCGGACTCAGCGAACCTCCGCAGATCACGAAGGGCTTGGTCATCAGCCTCGGCAACCCGGCGCTCTTGCAAGCGTGAAGTTAGCAGAGGAATCAGTAGAAAGAATCCGGCTATGCAGTAGCCCCCGATAAGAGCACCCACGCGATGACCCTCGTTCCCCTGAAGCGTGCGGAAGATGCCGCAGAACGTTGACGCGGCCTTGGTTCATCAGCCTACATGCAGCCAAGCCCGCAAACTCCCAGTAACACCTAGTGGCAGCGGGCACTAGCATTCACCCGTGAGTCCGCGACGGGTGACGAAGCCCGATCCGAGAGATCTTCTCTGGCCCGTCATCATCCTGCTCTACGTCGTGTACCGATGGATCGCGACCTCGTCGTCGAACCATGCTGCGTGGCGCTACGCCCTTGCGGTCGGCCTCATCGTCTTGGGAGTGAGCCTCATTGTGGGGTGGGTGCAGAACTGGCGTCGTTACCGGCAAGGCCAAGACGGAGGCACACACCCGCCCGACCGGCGAGAGGTGTGAAGTAGTCAAGCCCGCTTGGGTGGCCCTACCTGGGCGCACGGCCAACTGCCGACGTAGCCCGCTGAGCAGGGCAGTGCTCGGCTGTACGGCCGGCAGACGCTTCTCTCAGCGCTACGGACGCAATTTGCCGGTCTTCGACAGGCCGGGGAGCTTGGCGGTCTTGATCGCCTCGTTGTACTGCGGACGGGCGAAGGTGAACGGGCCGAGTAACGAGGTGTCCCAGTCAGTGCCGGAAAGGAATTCGGACCAGGTGACCGCGTCCTCATCCACGGTGATCGTTGCGGCGACTGGTGAGCAGGAGTCGACTCCGCATCCGCAGCCCAGAAGCATCGGGTGGTGCGGGCCATACTCGTCATCCGCGTCTACTTGAGCCCACGTGTGATCGGACATGCCGTCGAAGTGAGATCGAAGGTCCGTGTTCGTCAGGTGGGATGAACTGGGTGGGGCTCCACCATCAGCGGAAAGCGAATGGCGACAACAGATCCCCGGATGCGCTGGCAGATGTTTACGGCAGCCGCTGGCTCACGGCCGGACACGGCAGCGTTTTGATGCTGACACGCGCTAAGCCGTCCTTCCGTTGGTGGGTGACCAGTACACAGAACAACTGCCCCCTTCTGGCGCGCCGGCGACGCCGATTGGTCTCGCGGTCAGCGCCCTACGCCAGGTCGAGAAAGTCGCCAACAGAAAGTTTGGGCGCACCCGGCATTTCAGGCCGCTGGTTCTGCAGGCTTGTTTTGTGGCCCGGTAACCGCTGGGCGTCAGCAAGGAAGGCGGTGGACAGGGTGGGTCGACCGAAGCAGTTCGACGTGACTCTGAAAGTCAGGATCACCAAGACCCAGGACGCGATGCTCGACGTACTCAGCACGTGGACGGGTGTTCCCAAGGCGGAGATCGTGCGCGAGATGTTGAACATGGAAGTGGCCCACGGGTTTTTCCGAGAGACGTACGGCTTGCCCGATGCCCGGTAACACGTACGGCTTTGGAAGCGCGACGTTCGCCACGGCGGAGGAGTTTGACGTCTTCCGCCAAGGCCTGCGGGACGAGCACGCGCGGCAGCAGCAGGAGCACCAGGAAGCAACCCAAAGAGAAGCAAGGAGACGCAGACCCATGACCAACACCATCAGCGGGCTGGGAGACCAGATTCAGGCAGCACTGGCGGCCACTCGCAACGCTCAGGACAAGGCTCTTGCCGAGCGCCGCCGCGAGAAGGAACTAACCGCAGCGAAGGACGAGGCACGGCAGGCACGCAACGCAGGGTTTGGAGGCTGACATGTACGCAGACGATCAACTCAACGAGCTCATGAGCATGCCGAACATCCCGGCCAACGTGATCGACGCGGCCAAGCAATTCCCGCAGCACGTCAAGAACCTCGAGAAGACGAGGGCCGTCACGATGGTGGCGCAGTGGCGCACCGCCGACCAGGAGAAGACACAAGCCGCGTCCCAGCAGGTGTCCGATGACCACAAGCGCCTAGAAGAACTCGCCTCGCTGGTCGAGTCCGGCAAGGCGACTGCCGGTGCCGTGCTGGGGGAGGTCTCCAAGATCGAGAGCCGGATCAAGGACGCACAGCGCCGTCACGCTGCGCTCGTGAACTCCGAGGGCCGCTACGCCGCGATCGAAGCCGACCCGTCCGCCTACTTTGACGACTTCTACGGCAAGTACTCCGGTCTGCGTGACCGGCGCATGAACCTGCGTGACTACCTCGCTGAGCGAGGACTGTCCCGCCAACACTGATCGACCCTTCGACGCGGGGGAGTTGGGCTCCGTTGCGCCGAGGGTCACCACCAAGAAAGGCCTGCCAGCCATGAAGCACCCTACGGAGCCCAGCACCCGAAACCGAGCCAGCGCGGTCCCCTATCTGCCGGCCGACATCGTCGGACTGATGGACACCCACGCCGTCCGCATAGACGAGACGAGCAAGCACCACGGCTCCTGGGGCCACTCGGACGTCGCGACTGTGCGCCGAACAGTCAGAGATTGCCTGAGGCACTTTGACCTGCTCACCCATAGCGGTCATGCGGTCCCGCTGTACTGGCTGCACGAGTGGCTGACCAGCGGCCCCTACGTCGGCCCCAGAACGCTCAGCCCCGCCGATGCGTGGCAAGCGCACCTGACGCTGATCTCGGCGCTAAATCAGCCTGACAGCGGACTTCACGTCGTTCCAACGCGACGGACGCAGCACGCCTCATGAACCGCCGACAGGTGCGGGTGAATCGAGCCCATCGCGTGCCTGTCGGCCTCCACACAAGTCCTCGACCCCACGAGATCAACCGCGGGGCCGAGGCGTCACCGACCGGGAAAGTAGGGACAACATGCAGCATATGGAACGCGGAACCAGCCCAGAGGGCAGTACAGACCAAACTTCGACCACTAGTCAGGTTTGGTCGGGCGTGATCAACCGCCGTCAGCGTGTAAAGTCATCGTCGGTCAACGTCGGGTTCCAGAGCGCGATACTCGCTCTCATTACGCCGAGAGTTGCCCTGTCAGGGCGAATAGCTCAGTTGGTTAGAGCATCCGGTTTACACCCGGAAGGTCGGGGGTTCGAGTCCCTCTTCGCCCACCCTTAGCTTTGCCTGATTCCGACTTCGGCTCGTTGGAGCATCCCAGCAAGCGTCTCGGTGATGTCCTCGTGCCCCGGCTGGCGGGCGACGAACTTGTGGAGGTCGCGGACCTGGTTCACGGCATTGCCGCGCCGTAGCTCGAAGGCGCCGAGCCGCTCGAGGTCGAGTGGTTCGTGAAAGGTGGGGAAGCTGTCCAGACGGTCCATCGCGGCGAGGCCCGCCATCGTGCGCAGGCACTTGAGGCAGCGACAGCAGTTCATCGTCGCGAACTTCATGTAGCAGACGCGGAGGTGCCGCTGGGCAACCGGATTGTCCGCGATCACCTGGGTCTTGCGCGCGCGGCCCGCCTCGGCGCCATCGTGCTCGACGATGAGTCTGTCGGTGGACCACAGGTCGTCGAGCAGAGGGTGAGAACCCCACCGTTGGCCGGTCGCGTAGCTGTGGGTCGCAGGCACCAGCATCCGGTCGACGACCGGAGAGAACAGTGCTGCGAGGCTGGCGAGAGCTGCACCGTGAGCCTCGCTGCCCCACCGGGTGTCCTCGGCCAAGAACTTGCGGATCGTCGTCCTGGCGGTGAGGAGTCGTGTGCCGCTCTCCGCCGCGACGTCCTCAAGCAGGCTGTTGGTGCGCTCGATGGCCTCGGTCTCGCGCAGCGGCACGTCGATGCCGAAGCCGTAGACGATCGCTCCGATGCGGTCCTGGTTCTTGGTCAAGGTGTAGAAGGAGTCCACGCCACCGGTGAAGAACGAGCCGGTCACCCGCTCCGGGGATTTGCGCCAGCGGCGGCTGTCTCGCTCGGCGGGAGGCGCGTGCACCTCCACCCGTTTCATCCGGCGTGGGTACCAGACCGTCAAGATGTCCTGGATGCGCTTGATCGCGGCGGCACGCTCGGAGATCGGATCGACGAGCTCCAGGTCCTCGCCGCGGCGCATGGCCACCACCAGCATCGTGGGCAGCCACACATCGCCCACATTGGTCTGCACAAAAGGGATGTCGTTCGGGGTCACGAAGGTGAGGTCCCGATGGGTGTCGTTGGAGAACGTCACCCGCACCCGGGTGCGATGTCTGCCGTCCTTGAGCGCGTCCTGCTGCGTCTGTCCTACTCTCATCACCACGGGACCGAAGATAGACCACTGGCATCAGGTCCGCTGGGAAATTGGTGGTGTGTCCGTCTCCGATCTGTGAGCGCCTGTCTTCGAAGCGTTCCGGCCTCCGACGCCGGGGGGGGGCTACCTAGTCGCAGGCGGTCCCGACCAGGTGCTTGACCTGCTCGAAGCCGGTGACGGAGGCAGAGTCACCCTCGATCTGCGCGACCAGCGCCACGTCGTAGTCGCCGCTGAGCTCCTTGTATGCCGCTGAGGTGTCGCCGTCGATGAGGGCTACGACCCCGAGTCGGGTGCTCTGGGCGAAGCGGACCACGTAGTCCTCTCCGGTGAGCCCGCCCACGCGCTCGACGATGTCCTTGGCCCTGAGCGAGGTACGGTCGCGGTCGCAGGCCAGGTCAGGGTCGGAGACGACTGCGGGGTCAGACGAACAGCCGCCGAGCGCCACGCACGCAGTCAGCAGAACGCACACGAAGAGCCCGAGATCCCGTGGCGACCGGTCCATGCCCTCACCCTTGCGCACCGGCTGCTCACCCGCAATCGCGGCCTATCTGACGCCTTTCACGTCTTTCAACCGGTATGGTCACTGCGACCGTGACCGCCCGACGATCGAGAACGGAGTCCATGTGCCAAGCGTCCACAAGCGAGGCAACGACTGGCTGATGGGGGCGCCGGAGCAGTCATTCGGTCGCATGCGGGTGAGAGTGCAGATCCTCCTCACGACCCTGCTGATCCTCACCAACGTGATCGGTGCTGGAATCGTCTTCGGGCTGACGTTCCTGATCACTCCTGGGAACGGTCCATCCGTGCGGTTCCTCACCACTCTCGCGATCGCGGTGCCGGTCTATGTGGCCGTCGCGGTCCTGATCGGAGCGAGCACCGTCACGGTCAGTGCCCTGCGCGCACTGCGATGGGCGCTGGAGGAGCGCGAGCCGACCGCAGAGGAGCGCCGTACTGCCCTGGGTCTGCCTCTCAGACTCACCCTGATCCAGTCGTCACTGTGGCTCGGGGCGACGATCCTGTTCCCGGTCCTTGCCCTGATCGCCCAGCCCGAAGCCGCCCTGAGCTCTGGTTTCGCGGTCGGGATCGCGGGCCTGGTCGTCAGCGCCATCGCCTATCTGATCACCGAGTTCTCTCTGCGGCCGGTCGCTGCACGTGCCCTCGCCAGTCGGGCGATCGAAGACAAGCTGGGAGCGGGGGTCCAGCGCGGGATGCTCACCTTCTGGGGCCTGGGCACGGCCGCCCCCGTGCTCGGGCTGGTCGTGTCGGCGATCATCTCGTTGACACGTGATGAGTCGAATGCGACTCGGTTGTCGTTCGTGGTCCTGGGGTTGGCGTTGGTGGTCTGGTGTTCGGTCTGCTCGTCACGGTCCTGAATGCCCGCGCGGTCGTCGGTCCGATCGCGGCGGTCCAGTCAGCGCTCTTCAAGGTCGGTGAGGGTGACTTCGACGTCGAGGTGCGAGTCGATGACGGCACCGAGCTGGGGCTGTTGCAGTCCGGATTCAACGAGATGGTCCAGGGCCTTCGTGAGCGGGAGCGGATCCGCGACCTCTTCGGCCGGCACGTCGGGCAGGCCGTTGCGACGGCCGCGACCTCCGGTGACGTCGAGCTCGGCGGCCAGACCCTCGATGTCTCGGTCCTGATGATCGATCTGGTGGGGTCGACGACATACGCGGCAACCCGCGAGCCCGGCGAAGTCGTCGCGATGCTCAACCGGTTCTTCACGGTGATCGTCGAGGAGGTCGATCGGCGCGAGGGGTTGGTCAACAAGTTCATGGGCGACGCAGTCCTGGCCATCTTCGGCGCCCCGCTCGACCTCGACGACCATGCCGGCGGAGCGTTGGAGGCCGCTCGTGCGATAGCCGGACGCCTCGCCACCGAGATGCCTGAGATCGGGGCCGGTATCGGCGTCTCGACCGGCCAGGCCGTGGCCGGCAACGTGGGGCACCAGTCGCGCTTCGAATACACCGTGATCGGCGACGCGGTGAATGCAGCCGCCCGTCTGACCGAGCTGGCCAAGGATGTGGAAGGGCGGGTGCTCGTCTCGACCGCCAGTGTGTCGGCGTCCGGCCCTGCCGAGCAGGAACACTGGGTCAGCGACGGGAGCCCGGTCCTGCGAGGACGGACCGAGCCGACGCAGACCTCCCGCCTCGCCGTGGTCCGGTGACCTTGGTGCACCAGTGGCTTTAGCTCGACACCGCGACGCGTACGACCACGTCGTAGCGGCTCTGCGTTCGGCTGGCTGCGTGTTCGCCGAGGATGAGGCCGATCTGCTGATCGAAGAGGCGAGCGATCCTGGCGCGCTCGAGTCGATGCTCGCCCGGAGGGTGGCCGGCGAGCCGTTGGAGGTCATCGTCGGCTGGGCCGAGTTCGGTGGTCTGCGGGTCATCGTCGAGCCGGGAGTCTTCGTGCCCCGCAGGCGTACGGAAGCGCTCGTGCGAGAGGCCGTCGCGGTCGTGGGGACCAGGGCCATCGTCGTGGACCTGTGCTGCGGGACGGGTGCTGTCGGCATGGCCATCCAGGGCGCAGTCAGCGGGATCGAGCTGTACGCATCGGACATCGACCCGGTCGCGGTGCGTTGCGCGCGACGCAACGTCGAGCCGCTCGGCGGGCGGGTGTTCGAGGGTGACCTCTACGCACCGTTGCCGGCCTCGTTGCGCGGGCGGACCGACGTGCTGGTCGTCAACGCTCCGTACGTGCCGACCGGCGCGATCGGGCTGATGCCGTCGGAGGCCCGCGATCACGAACCACGCATCACGCTTGACGGGGGAGCCGACGGGACCGAGATCCAGCACCGAGTCGCCGCAGCAGCAGCGGACTGGCTGGCTCCAGGCGGGCACCTGCTGATCGAGACGAGCCAGGAGCAGGCCGAGCACACGGCTGCCGCGGTCGTGGGTGGCGGCCTGACTGCCGAGGTCAGGCGCGCCGATGATGTGGACGGAACCGTCCTCGTGGGTCGCCGTCCACACCCACGTGGGCCGAGCGGGCCCCATGTCGGCGGTGGCTGACACAGTGGGGTCATGTCATCGACGAGCACCGAGCTGGATGCCACCGACGCGCTGCGCCAGCTGACCGGGCGTGCCGACGCGGTCTTCCACGAGGGCCAGCTCGAGGCGATCCAGGCCCTGGTCGATGATCGTCGTCGCGCTCTCGTCGTGCAGCGCACAGGTTGGGGCAAGTCGGCGGTCTACTTCATCGCGACATTGCTTCTCCGTCAGCGCGGTGCCGGACCGACGCTGCTGGTGTCTCCGCTCCTGGCGCTGATGCGCGACCAGGTCGCCGCGGCTGCGCGGGCCGGCGTGCGAGCCGTGGCGATCAACTCGGCCAATCCGCACGAGTGGGACGAGACCAGGGCCAAGCTCAGCGCCGACGAGGTCGACATCCTGCTGGTGTCACCCGAACGGCTCAACAACCCTCGCTTCCGGGATGAGCAGCTCCCGGCGCTGATCGATCGCATGGGGATGCTCGTGGTCGACGAGGCGCACTGCATCTCCGACTGGGGACACGACTTCCGTCCTGACTATCGCCGCCTGGCCGAGCTGATCGGCCAGCTTCCGGGCGATCTGCCCGTCCTCGCCACGACCGCGACCGCCAACGCACGCGTCGTCACCGATGTGGCCGAGCAGCTCGGCTCGGTCGATCAGGTGCTGACGATCCGCGGATCTCTCGCACGTACGTCGTTGCGGCTCGGCGTGCTCGAGCTCACCGGCTCGCGCGAGCGGCTCGGCTGGCTGCTCAGCCACCTGGCCGAGCTGCCCGGCAGCGGCATCATCTACGCATTGACGGTCTCGGCCGCCGAGGACACCGCACGGCTGCTGCGAGACGGCGGTCAGCCGGTTCGCGCCTACACCGGCCGCACCGACCCCGAGCAGCGCGAAGAGCTCGAGCGGCAGCTCAAGGACAACGAGATCAAGGCGTTGGTCGCGACCAGCGCCCTGGGGATGGGTTTCGACAAGCCGGACCTCGGCTTCGTGATCCACCTCGGCGCCCCGTCCTCCCCGGTCGCCTACTACCAGCAGGTCGGCCGCGCCGGACGCGCCACCGACAACGCCGACGTGCTGCTCCTGCCCGGGCGTGAGGACGCCGACATCTGGCACTACTTCGCCACTTCGTCGATGCCCGACGAGCAACGTGCGGCCGCCGTGATCGGCGAGCTCGGTGACAAGCCGCTGTCGACCCCCGCGCTCGAGGCGCTGGTCAACCTGCGCCGTACGCCCTTGGAGCTCCTGCTCAAGGTGCTCGACGTCGATGGCGCCGTGCGCCGGGTGCAGGGCGGATGGGTCGCGACCGGGCAGCCGTGGACATATGACCGCGAGCGCTACGAACGCATCGCCGAGGCACGATCGGCCGAACAGGCGTCGATGCTCCGCTATGAGCGGTCGACGACATGCCGCATGGAGATGCTCCAGCGCGACCTCGATGACCCCACCGCGTCACCCTGCGGCCGCTGCGACAACTGCGCCGAACCGTGGTTCCCGACCGATGTGGCCGCCGATGCTGCCCAGGTGGCCTCGAGCACGCTCGACAAGGTCGGCGTCGAGATCGAGCCGCGCGCCCAGTGGCCCACGGGCGCCACCAGGTTGGGCGTCGAGGCCAAGGGCAAGATCCCTGAGGACCAGCGCGCTGAGCCAGGACGAGCGGTCGCGCGGCTGACTGATCTCGGGTGGGGCGGAGTCCTGCGGGAGATGTTCGCCGCTGGCGCGCAGGACGGGCCGGTCACCGACGAGATGCTGGGCGCGTGTGTGCGTGTCCTCAAGGACTGGAGCTGGGTCGAGCGCCCCGCTGCGGTGGTCGCCATCGGTTCACGGTCGCGCCCACTCCTGGTCGACTCGCTGGCTCGCGGCATCGCTCGCATCGGTCGCCTCGAAGACCTCGGCAACCTCGACCTGCTCGGCGAGGGTTCGCGAGGCGGGCCGGGCGGCAACAGCGCCTATCGACTCGCCGACGTCTGGGGCACCTTCGGGGTCGGCGTCGGCCTCTCCTCGGGGCTGGCCGGCCTGGGCGGAAAGCCGGTGCTGTTGATCGACGATCGGGTCGACAGCCGCTGGACCATGACGGTCGCCGCGCGAGAGCTGCGCCTCCACGGCGCCGGGTCGGTGCTCCCGCTGGCTCTCGCCATCGTCGCCTGATCCCACCCTCCGCGCGGGGGCGGAGGGTCTCGCTAGAGTGCGGGGATGCCCACCCTGCGCGAAGTTGTCGGCGTCCTCGATGGCCTCTACGACCCCCTCTGGGCCGACGACTGGGACGCCGTGGGCACGGTCGCGGGCGATCCCGACGCCGAGGTCGCCAAGATCCTGTTCGCGGTCGATCCCGTGCAAGACGTCGTCGACGAGGCGGTCGCCTGGGGTGCCGACCTCGTCGTGACACACCACCCGCTGTGGCTGCGAGGCGTCACCTCGGTCGCGGCCAGCTCACCCAAGGGCCGGGTCGTCCACACGCTGATCAGCAACGGCATCGGACTGCACACTTGCCACACCAACGCCGACTCGCCGCCGCTGGGAGTCTCGGAGTCGATGGCCCTGACACTGGGGCTCTCCGACATACGACCGCTGGAGCCTGACCCGGACGGCCCCGGTGACAGGGGGAGCGGGCGAATCGGCACGCTCAGCACAGAGATGACGCTGGACTCCTTCGCTGCGTATGTCGCCGAGTCCCTGCCCACGCACCGCAGCGCCACCCGGGTCGCCGGCGACCCGTCAACCGTGATCAACACCGCGGCGTTGTGCGGCGGCTCGGGGGACTTCCTGCTGGCCGCTGCTGATGCCGCCGGTGCCGACGTATACGTGACCTCGGACCTGCGTCACCATCCGGTCAGTGAGCACTTCGAGACACCCGGGGCGTGTGCCGTGATCGACGTGCCGCACTGGGCTGCCGAATGGACCTGGTTGCCGGTCGCCTCGGCCGCGGTGGCCGACCGGTTGGACGGCGTCGAGGTCAAGGTCTCCACGATCATCACCGATCCATGGAGCTCGGCGATCGTGGCCGACCGATGATCCGCCCACGATCGCTGCTCGAGGCGGCGCACGCCGGTGCGGGCCTCGCGGTGTCCGCCGGTCTGGTCCGACCGATGGGCCCAGCCACGGTGGGCCGGATGATCGGCGCAGGTCTGCGGCATCAGGCCTCGGCGTCGGCCCTGCTCGGCCTGGCGGCAGCCCAGTGGCCCGACCGGCCCTGTGTCATCGACGACGACGGCGTGAGCACCTGCGCCGAGGTATATCGCCGAACGGGTCGCCTCGCAGGCGCCCTGAGGGCACGTGGCGTCTTGCGCGGCAGCAAGGTCGGGGTCATGTGCCGAAATCATGTGGGATTCGTGGTCGCCAGCTTCGCCGCACTGTGGGCGGACGCCGATCTCGTGCTGCTCAACACCGATTTCGGCCCCACACAGCTCGGAGACGTCATCCGGGGCCAGGGGATCGACGTCCTGGTGCACGACGAGGAGTTCGCCGAGCGCCTGACCGGCATCGATGTCGACGCCTATGTCGCGGATGCCGGTGGTGCGTCTTCGATCCGCTCGCTCGAGAGCGAGGGCAGGCGACCTCCGGCAACGGGCGGGAGCCATGGCCGGCTCGTGATCATGACGTCCGGGACGACCGGGTCACCCAAGGGATCGCGGCGGGATGCCGATCTGCTCGGAGCGCTGGCTCCGGTCAGCTCATTGCTCCGCGGCATCGGGCTGCGCAGCGGCGCCCCGGTGCTCATCGCGCCGCCGATCTTCCACGGTTTCGGGCTGGCGTACCTCCTGATGAGCATGTCGCTGGGCTGCCCGGTCGTGCTGACCCGCCGATTCGACCCACCGGACGTCCTCCGCCGGATCGCGCGGGACCGGGTCGAGATCGTGTTCGCCGTGCCGGTCATGATCGCGCGCCTGCTCGCCGTGCCGGCGGACGTACGCGGATCCAGTGACCTCTCGTCTCTCCGGGCGGTCCAGTCCGGAGCAGCGCCACTCCCGCCCGACCTGGCAACCCGATTCATGGATGCGTTCGGCGAGGTTCTGCATGACGTCTATGGCTCGACCGAGAGTGGGTGGTCGACGCTCGCGAGCTCGCAGGATCTGCGCGATGCACCCGGTACGGTCGGGAGGCCGCTGCGAGGTGTCTCCATCCGCGTCCTCGGACCGGATGACCGGAGCGTGGCCGCCGATGAGGTCGGAGCGATCTTCGTGTCGAGCGGCATGACCGAGCCGATCTACACCGGTGGAGGCGGCAAACGGGTCGTCGACGACCACGTGAGCACCGGCGACCTCGGTCATCTCGACGGCGCGGGGCGCCTGTTCATCGACGGCCGTGAGGACGACATGATCGTGTCCGGCGGGGAGAATGTCTTCCCGGGTGAGGTCGAGGACGTCCTCGACTCCCACCCTGATGTCGACGAGGTGTACGTCCACGGCGTGGTGGACTCCGAGTTCGGTCAACGGCTCCGCGCCGAGGTGGTCCTGCGGGACGACACCGAGGTGTCGGCGCAGGACATCAAGGACTTCGTCCGCGAACGACTGGCCCGCTTCAAGGTGCCGCGGGACGTCGAGTTCGTCGAGGCGCTCGAGCGGACGGCGACCGGAAAGGTCAGACGGGTACGGTAGCCCTTGTGAAAGCCGACCTCTCCGCCCAGTCCGCCCTGCTCGACCTCCAGGCCCAGGACTCCGCCCTCGCACAGCTTCAGCACCGGAAGAACTCCCTGCCGGAGCTCGCCCAGATCGAGGAGCTGCAGACCAAGGCGGGTGAGCTCGACGGTGCACGCATCGAGGCAGACACCGAAGTCTCCGACCTGACTCGTGCGCAGAAGAAGGCCGATGCCGAGGTCGAGCAGGTCAAGACCAGACGAACCCGCGACGAGGAGCGGCTCAACTCCGGAGCGATCAGCAACCCCAAGGATCTGGAGAGCCTCCAGCACGAGCTCGTGGCCCTCCAGCGACGGATCTCGACGCTCGAGGACGATGAGCTCGAGGTCATGGAATCGCTCGAGGCGGCCCAGAGCCGACTGACTTCGCTCCAGGCGGATCTCGATTCGGTCAACGAAGAGCTCTCCCACTCGATCGCCGCGCGGGACGCTGCTGTCGCCGTGCTGGACGAGCGGGCGGCCGGTGCACAGACAGATCGCGCGCAGGCGGCAAGCGGAGTTCCCGATGATCTCATCGCGCTCTATGACAAGGTCCGCGCCCAGTACGGAGGCCTGGGCGCAGCTGCCCTGCGGGCCCGTCGGTGCGAGGGTTGCCGGCTCGAGCTGAATGGCGCGGACCTGCGTGACATCGCGGCCGCGCCCGAGGATGAAGTGATTCGCTGCCCCGAGTGCAGCCGCATCCTGGTGCGTACGCCCGAGTCTGGCCTGTGACTGCTCGGATCATCGTTGAGGCCGACGGCGGTTCGCGCGGCAACCCGGGACCATCCTCGTACGGCGCTCTGATCCGCGACGCCGACACCGGCATGCTGATCGCGCAACGTGGCGAGACGATCGGCATCGCGACCAACAATGTCGCCGAATACAGCGGATTGATCGCCGGGCTCGAGCTGGCCCGCGAGCACG
Organism: Aeromicrobium sp.; assembly: GCF_037719875.1. Lineage (GTDB taxonomy): Bacteria > Actinomycetota > Actinomycetes > Propionibacteriales > Nocardioidaceae > Aeromicrobium. The sequence continues at coordinate 113,637 of NZ_JBBJMJ010000001.1, forward strand.
CGCCCGACGCCGAGGTCGAGGTGCGGATGGACTCCAAGCTCGTCATCGAGCAGATGGCCGGGCGGTGGAGGATCAAGCACCCAGACATGAAGCCGTTGGCCCTGCAGGCCCAACGCCTGACTCCGGCCGACGTGACCTGGACGTGGGTGCCACGCGAGCACAACAAGGCCGCCGATGCACTCGCCAACGCGGCCCTCGACGACGAAGCGAGCGGTGGCTCGGGCAAGGTCACCGAGCCGGGACCCACCCGCAGGGCGCGTGTCGCCAAGGCGCCGGCAGCTCCCGGTTGGACCGCGATGACGGGGGAGCCGACGACGCTGATCCTGCTGCGGCACGGAGTTACGGAGTCGACCGAGCGCAAGATCTTCAGCGGCAGCGGTGGCGCCGACCCGGGGTTGACGGAGGCCGGCGCCGAGCAGGCCAGACGCGCCACGGCCTGGATCGCCCGGCACGGTGGTGCAGACGTCGTGCTCTCGTCACCCCTGCGACGCACGCAGGAGACCGCTGCGGTCGTCGCCGGAGAGCTCGATCTGGACGTCACGGTCGAACCCGGCCTGCTCGAGGCGTCGTTCGGCGAGTGGGACGGCTTCACGTTTGCCGAGATCCAGGAGCGGTGGCCGACCGAGATCACCGAATGGCTCGGATCCACCGCGGTGCCTCCGCCGGGCGGTGAATCCTTCGACGCCGTCGATTCGCGTGTTGCCGAGGCGCGGGACCGGATCCTGCGGACCTATGTGGGTCAGACCGTCGTCGCGGTGAGCCACGTGACACCGATCAAGCTGCTGGTGCGAGGTGCGCTCGAGGCGCCGATGTCGACGATCTACAAGATGGAGCTGTCGCCGGCTTCGATCACGGTCGTGGCGTGGTGGCCGGACGGGCGCGCCTCAGTGCGCAACCTCAACGTCGTGCCGGACTGACGACCCGGCCGGGCTGGACCTCCGCGACCACGACATCCAGCCGTTGGCCCTCGCGCTCGACGGTCCAACCGAGATCGCTCAGCACCGACTGCAGCTCGTCGATCGTACGAGGATCCGCCCCGGACTCGAGCAACCCGCGCACGACGCGCCCCTTGGTCGCCTTGTTGAAGTGACTCACCACCTTGCGGACCCCCTGGTGCTCGTGGAGCACCCGCATCGTCGCCGTGCGTGGCGCCAGCTCCGGCGGAGGCTTGCCGAGCGCCGTGTATGTCCCGGAGCGCAGGTCGACCAGCAGGCCGTCACCCGTCAGCTCCTGCATGACGCGGGGCAGCGGCGCGCGCCAGCGTCCCGCTACGGTCCCGAGGCGGGGCAGGCTGACGGTTCCCGACAAGCGGTAGGCCGGAATCAGGTCGCTCGGTCGCAGGAGGCCGAACAGTGCGCTCGCGATCGCCAACGACTGGTCGGCTCGCTCGCGGGTCTCCGGGTCGAGGCTCGGCAGGTCCAGCTCGGAGAACAGCACGCCGGTGTAGATGGCGTCGGCGCGGGCCGCCGGCTCCTCGATCAGGTTGGCGTTGACTGTGATCGAGTCGACCTGGGTGGTGCCGAGACCGAGCACCGCAATCGCCCGCTGGGGATTGCCGTTGCAGAGCTTGACGAGGGTCCGGAGCAGCTGTGCGCGTACAGGACTGAGGCGTGGGAACGAGAGTGCCTCGAGGTCGAGCGGGGGTCCTGACTCCGGCCGGGTCTTGCCCTCGGAGGGTGGGAGCAGGATCAGCACGGATCGACCCTATCGGCCCTCGTCGGGGTCAGCTGACCAGCATCCAGATCCCCACAGCGGCGAACAGCAGCGCGGAGATGAGGTGCACGACGCGGATCGGGAGCACCTGCAGGAGCGCACGTCCGACGAACACCGCGAGCACGATCGAGATCAGCATGCCGATCGTGCTGCCGATCCAGATCAGCGCCCAGTGGTGCTGCGTCGAGAGGGTCAAGGTCGCGAGCATGGTCTTGTCGCCGAGCTCGGACACGACGAACGCAACCCCCACGACGAGGACGGCAGCGCCACCGCGCGAGCGCTCCTTGGGCTCCTCGTTCGCCGCGAGATGGCGCAGGGTCAGTGCAGCGAACAGGAGGAACAGCAGGCCACCTCCTATGCGTACGGCCTGCTCGGGCAGCGCGTCGCCGATCGCGTTTCCGACGAGGGCCGAGACGAGGTTGGTGAGCGTGCAGGCGAGCCCGGCGCCGAGGATGACGGTCCGCGCCCGGTAGCGGGTTGCGAACGTCATCGACATGAGCTGGCTCTTGTCGCCGAGCTCGGCCACGAACACCAGTGCAGCGCTCAACAGGACCGCATACATGAAGGAGGCTCCTCGTCCGCCTGGACGAAGAGCCTGGGATGACAAGCCTTCGACCAGGCATGTCAATGACACATGCTGGTCGAAAGTCTCGTCCGCCATCCGGAGATGGCCTGCTGCACCGGACCTCACAACTTCGCGAGATCAGTATGTCGACACAGCCGTTGGGGACTACTCCCTTTCGTGCCCCGAGTCTAACGGACTTCGCTGCCCACGTGAGCACCGCGTAGGATCGGGATCGCGAATGAGTCGGCCGGGCGGCCGCGGCACCCCACCTCTGGGTGGAGGTGTCGAGGAAAGTCCGGACTCCGCAGAGTGACGGTGGTGGCTAACGGCCACCCACGGCGACGTGCGGGACAGTGCCACAGAAATGAAACCGCCAGCGGCCTTCGCCCGATCATGAGCGAGCACGCTCGCTCATGGCGACGGCGAAGGTGCGGGTAAGGGTGAAACGGTGAGGTAAGAGCTCACCAGCGCTCCGGGTGACCGGGGCGGCTAGGTAAACCCCACCGGGAGCAAGACCAAGAGGACACACGTCGCTTCGGCAACGTGGGTCTGCGCTGACGGGCTGCTCGTCCCATGTCAGCGGGTAGGTTGCACGAGGCGTCCAGCAATGGGCGTCCCAGATGGATGGTCGCCCGGGTCGTCGGAGAGATTCGATGGCCCGACAGGATCCGGCTTACAGGCCGGCTCATTCGCCCCTTGACGACCGGCCCGACCGCTCAGCCGGCGTCGGCGAGGTGCATCGAGTGCTGGATGGCCAGCGCGTCGAACTGCCACGTGATCTCACGGACGATGTCGACCACATCGGGATCATCGGTCTCGATCGTGACCACGAGATGGCGGTTGTTGTTCCAGCCGGGCGCGTCGATCGTGATGTCGGGGATCGCGCCGAGCGCGAGGGAGACCGTGGAGAAGGCGTCGTCGCTACTCATCTGCATGTTGAGTACGACGCGAAGCATGATTTTATCCTCCCACGCTGGGCCCCCAATTGGTGAGCGAATGCAGATCGACGAAGGTATGGGGTGCGCTCTGGTGCACGGCACGTAGGCTGAAAGGGCAGGCCCGCCCCATCATCGGCAGCGGCCGCTCTCGCTAGATCACACACCCCCGATCCCAGGAGATCTGATCCATGAGCACTGTTCCCACCATCGACCTCAACAACGGCGTCTCGATCCCTCAGCTCGGCTTCGGGGTCTATCAGGTGCCGCCCGAGGACACCAAGGAGGCGACTCTCACGGCGCTCGAGGTCGGCTATCGCCACATCGACACCGCGCAGATGTATGGCAATGAGAAGGGTGTCGGCGAGGCTGTTCGGGAGTCGGGTCTGGATCGCTCCGATGTCTTCGTCACGAGCAAGCTCAACAACGGCTTCCACGCATACGAAGACGCAATCGCCGCGTTCGACCTGTCCCTGGAGACGCTGGGGTTCGACCAGCTCGACCTCTTCCTCATCCACTGGCCGCTGCCCGGCATCGACATCGACTTCGTCGAGACCTGGAAGGCGTTGGAGGAGGTCTACCGTGCCGGCAAGGCCAAGGCGATCGGTGTCTCAAACTTCCAGCCGACCCACCTGCGCCGGCTGATCCAGGAGTCCGAGATCGTGCCCGCGGTCAATCAGATCGAGGTCCACCCCTACCTGACACAGGAGGACGTGCGCGCCGAGTGCACCGAGCACGGGATCGCGATCGAGGCCTGGTCACCGATCGCCCAAGGGCTCGTCCTCGACAATCCGGCCATCACCGGGATTGCCAAGGAGCACGACAAGACCGCGGCCCAGGTCGTGCTCAGGTGGCACATCCAGCGCGGCGACATCATCTTCCCCAAGTCGGTGACCCGCGAGCGGGTCGAGGAGAACTTCGAGATCTTCGACTTCGAGCTCCCCGACGGCGACATGGGTCTGATCACGGCCCTCAACCAGGACCAGCGCACCGGGCCCAACCCGGACGAGTTCAACTGGATCCCCTGAGCGACCCGCGAGCTGGGCGGAGGTCAGGACAGTGTCAGGATCTCCGCGCCGCCAGCGGTGACCAGGAGGGTGTGCTCGAACTGGGCTGTCCGTGACTTGTCCTGGGTCGTGGCGGTCCACCCGTCGTCCCACATGTCCCACTCGACGGATCCGAGCGTCAGCATCGGCTCGATCGTGAACGTCATGCCTGGTTCGATGACGGTGTCATGGGCGGGGTCGTCGTAGTGGGGGATGACGAGCCCGTCGTGGAAAGCGGGTCCGACGCCGTGCCCCGTGAAGTCGCGGACCACGCCATAGCCGAATCGTCTGGCGTAGGACTCGATGACCCGGCCGATCACGTTGACCTCGCGGCCCGGCTTGACCGCGCGAATCGCGCGCATCGTGGCCTCGTGCGTGCGTTCGACCAGGAGGCGGGAATCCTGGTCGACGTCGCCGACGAGATAGGTCTTGTTGGTGTCGCCGTGCACTCCGCCGATGTAGGCCGTGATGTCGATGTTGACGATGTCGCCGTCGTCGAGCCGCCGGTCGTCGGGGATGCCGTGGCAGATGACCTCGTTGACGCTGCTGCACAGCGACTTGGGGTAGCCGCGATATCCCAGCGTGGAGGGGTAGGCGCCATGGGCGGTCAAGAACTCGTGGCCGACCCGGTCGAGCTCGTCGGTCGTGACGCCCGGAGCGATGGCCGCTTCGACGGCGTCGAGTGCCTGCGCGGCGATCCGGCCCGCAACCCGCATAGCCGCGATCGTCTCGGCGTCACGCACGTACGAGCCGCGATAGGGCAGGGGAGCGATCTGTCCGACATACTCCGGACGCTCGATCGAGGCCGGCACGGCGCGCTCAGGGGACAGTCGGCCAGCGGTCAGGACGTTCACCCGCAGAGTCTAGACAACGCATGCCGACACGCGGTGGGGCAGTATGAGGTCATGAGCGAAGGAAAGTTCTACTACTGCACCAAGCACGAGACGGTCGAGGGCGAGCAGGGTTGCCGTGCGGCGGATCGGCTCGGCCCCTACGACTCCGCGGCGGAGGCCTCGCGGGCGCTTGAGATCGCTGCGGAGCGTACGAAGGACTGGGACAACGACTCGAACTGGAACGACGACAAGACCGAACCCAAGGAATGACCCGCAGGCGGATCAAGCTCGATCGATCCGGCCCGTGGATCGCGGTGGTCGGGCTTGTGATGATGCTGTGGTGCACGGTGTCCACCGTGTTGTTCGCGCCATGGTGGGGCGTGGCGATCGCATTCGCACTGTTGATCCCGCAGGTGTGGCTCGTTGCGACGTGGGCGCGGACGCGCCCCCGCCTGACGATTGCCGTGCCACTGGTCGGGCTGCTGCTGTGGATCGGGCTCGCCTGGCTCGGCGCGAACCTGTGGGGCTGGCGTCCCTGACCCCTGGTCCCGCTGAGCTCAGCTCTCGAAGCTGTGCTCCGCGGCGGGGAAAGCTCCGTCCTTGACGTCCGCGACGTATGCCTGCGTGGCCGCGAGCATGATTCCGTGCAGGTCGGCATACCTCTTGACGAACCGGGCCGTCTTGCCGGAGTTGAGGCCCAGCATGTCCTGCCACACCAGCACCTGGGCGTCGCAGTCGAGTCCGGCGCCGATGCCCACGGTCGGGATGCGCAGTGCCTTGGTGACCTCGGCCGCGACGGGTGAGGGGACCATCTCCATGACGATCGCGAATGCGCCTGCTGCCTCGAGTGCCTTCGCCTCCTCGACCATGCGAGCGGCACCGTCACCGCGGCCCTGGACCCGATATCCGCCCAGGTTGTGCTCGGCCTGTGGGGTGAAGCCGATGTGCGCGCACACCGGTATGCCGGCGTCGGTCAGGAGCTTGACCTGCGGCACCATCGGGAGTCCGCCCTCGAGCTTGACGGCGTGGGCGCCCGCTTCCTTCATGAAGCGGACCGCGGTGTGGAACGCCTGCTCGGGTGAGCCCTGGTAGGAGCCGAACGGCAGGTCTGCGAGGACCAGTGCGTGCTTGGCAGACCGTGACACGGCGCGCACCAGCGGGATGAGCTCGTCGACCGTCACGGGCAGCGATGTCTCGTTGCCGAACACATTGTTGGACGCCGAGTCGCCGACCAGCAGCACCTCGACCCCGGCTTCGTCGAACGTCGCAGCGGTGTACTGGTCGTACGCCGTCAGCATCGTCCACTTCTCGCCCTGCTCCTTGAGCTGCTGCAGGTGATGAGTGCGGACGCGCTTGCGGGCTGTCGGCGCTGCGGTCGCAGGTCCGGTGCCGTAGGGCGCGGTCTCTTCTGGGGTGGCGTCAGCCATGGGTCGATCTCCTTGTCGTCTCGCAGCTCCTTGCGAAGTCCACGGATGTCTCCAGCGTGCCAGATCCGGGCCAAAGTGCGGCGGAGTGTGAAGGAAGTCTCACGGGTTCTGCGATCGCCGGACTGATGGGCGGTGGGTTAGCGTCCAGGGCCGCGAGGCGGATGGGACGCTGCCGCACCGCTCGTTGGCTGGGCTGGCGCCCCTTGTGGGCCAATCGACTCGCGGCCGCCGCGCCGCGGACCTAGCTGTGCGCACTCGCGCCGAGAGTTGTTCCCGATGGTCTACCGAGGGAGGCGCAGTTTCGTCCTGCGCCTTCGCTGCTCGCTGACCGCCCACATGGCCAAACCGGCCAATATCGTCGCGACCAGCAGCCAGCAGCCAGCAGCCAGCAGACGGTCAGTCCCACTGGATTCTCGTCGACCGCTTCACCAAAGAGCGACAGAAGAGCGTTCGCGACGAACGCTATGGTGACGGTCCGCTCGGCGTTGGTCGAGAGTTCGCTGCTGGAGTAGCCGGATGCAGCTCCGCGCTTGGTCCAGCGGGCCAGCGCGTACCAGCTTGCAAACACCGCGACCACGCAGAGAAGCGCGAGTTCGATGCCCCAAGGCCTGCCGGAGAGGTCCACTCGGCAAATTCAACGAGTGGGCGAGAAGGTGGGCAATCCGGCCTGTATGAACCCCTGCGGTGACGGGCAGCCGTGTGGGCCGCCGGACCGGTGGGTCAGGCGGCTGGGCGGTAGTGGGTTCGTCGTCGGCGGCGTAGTGGTCTACCGGTGCTGTTGGTGAAGGTGAATCCGTCCACGGCGTTGCCGGTGATGTGGAGCCGCCCGCGGTGAAGCAAATGGTGGCATCGGGTGCAGAGTCCGACCAGGAGGTCGAGGTCGGTCGGTCCGCCATTGGACCACCAGATCGAATGGTGAATCTCCAGGTGAGTGTGGTTGCAGCCTGGGGTGGCGCACACACCGGTCTGGCGGGCGATGACAGCACGCCTCTGGGTGAGGTTGGGCTGGTATTTGGTGGTGCCGGCGTTGAGGATCTGCGCCTGGCGGTTGCGGTCGCCGTCTTTCATGAGGAATGCGGTGAAATCACTGACGCATTGCAAATACATCAGCAGGTTGGGGCCGATGGCACCGTGGCCGGCCAGTGTGGCGGGTTCGACCGGTGGCATGGGGTCGGGGCCCAGGAAGGACCGCTCGGCGCCGGCCTTGACGTGGGTGGCGGCGGCTTGCAATGTGTCGGCGTCCACGAACACCGACAGGTGGGGTCGGACACCTTTGTCCGAGGGCAACCCGTTGGCCAGCACGGAGGACAGCAGGTCGTCGAGGCCTTGGACCCGGCGCTCCGAGCCTGGTCGGGTGTCTTCCTTGTCGACCGGTGCTGCCACCGAGTCGAGGACCTTCTTGAGCTTCGCGCCGGTGATGGTGTTGAGGAACCCGGCCACGTGCCAGCCGTCGGGGACGGCGTTGACGCAGAAGTCTTGCTTGTCCATCCCGCGTTCCCAGGCGTCGTCGAGGTCTTCGGGATGGACCTTGTCCTTCAAGTGTTTGACCGCTTCGAACAACTCGCTCGGTTCGCATTCGCGGGCGACGTCGACGAACACGTCCTGGAACTGGCGCATCGGCTCCAGGCCGACGTGGGCCAGGCCGTAGACGAAGACCCGGACGTGGGCGGCGCTGATCTGACCGGTCATCGCGGCCTCACCCACCAACGGCAGGTCCCGAAGAGCCGAAACGTTGCGGACCAGGGCGGTGGCTTGCCCGGCGTTGAGCCGCAGCTGGTTACGGACCCACATGTTCAACGTCGACGCACCGTCGAGCTCGAAGTCCTTGGACACCTCCAGCTCAGCCAGCAGCGACGCCTTCGCAGCATCCAACGCGTCCTGCGCGGTCTGAACCGCCCTGATCTTGTCCCGCACATCACCAGACCGCAACGTCCGTGCGGCGGTGCGCATCGCCTCGATCGTTGGGTCCGGATTCATACCCTCATCATAGTCGAACAGGCGTTCGAACACAAGCGGAATTCACTGAAACGACAGAGAAAACTAGGTGTCCGACCCGCCTGTCAAGATGGGAGGGGACTACAGCTTTTCCCGCCAGCGGTGGGTGATCGGCACCCTCCGATCGCGACCGAAGTTGCGGCGGGAGACCTTGGGCCCCGGTGGATACTGCCGACGCTTGTATTCAGCGCGGTCGACCAAGGTGATGACCCGCTCGACGAGCGCCGGGTCGAAGCCCTCAGCGATGACGTCGGCCGAGCCGAGGTCGCGCTCGACATAGGCATCGAGGACCGCGTCGAGCAGGTCGTAGGGCGGCAATGAGTCCGAGTCGAGTTGTCCTGGGCGCAGCTCAGCTGACGGCTGCTTGGTGATGGTGCCCTCGGGGATGGGCGGGGTCTCGCCGCGGTCGGTCGCAGCTTGGTTGCGCCAGCGCGCGAGCTCCCAGACGAGGGTCTTGGGCACGTCCTTGATCGGCGCGTAGGCGCCGACGGCGTCGCCATAGATCGTGGAGTAGCCAGTGGCGAGCTCTGACTTGTTGCCACACGCGAGCACCAGGTGCCCGTGCTGGTTGGACAGACCCATCCAGATCACCGCGCGGATCCTGGCCTGCAGGTTCTCCTCCGCCAGACCGTCGAGGTGCAGCGCCTCCTGGTATGCGTCAAAGATCGGCGCGATCGCGATCGTGTCCAGCGACAGACCCGTACGTCGAGCCTGCTCGGCGGCGTCGGACCGTGAGTGTTCGCTTGACCAGGCGCTGGGGTTGGAGACGCCGAAGACGTTGTCAGGTCCGAGGGCATCGACGGCGATCGCGGCGACGAGCGTCGAGTCGATGCCGCCCGACATGCCGAACAAGACCGATGCGAAGCCATTCTTGTGGACGTAGTCGCGCAACCCCGTGACGAGCGCGGTCCAGATCTCCTCGTGGCGAGATATCCGCTCGTGAGAGGCGGTCGGACTTGGCTCGTAAGCCGCAAACACCTCGGAGCTGATGATCGTGCGCTTGATGTTCAACCCACCGAAGAGCTCGTCGGCGTCTGGCATCGCGGGCGTCGCGGCGGGCAGGTCGAGATCGACGACCAACAGCTCGGGCTCGAACTGACCCGACCGACCGAGGACCGCGCCGTCCGCGTCGACCACGATCGAGTCACCGTCGAAGACCAGCTCGTCCTGGCCGCCGACCAGGTTGACGTAGGCCAGGACGCACTCACCCTCGCGAGCCCGACGCGCGCAGAGCTCGAGGCGTACGTCGTCCTTGTCCGCCTCGTAGGGCGAGCCGTTGGGCACGACGAGCAGCGCGGCGTCGGCGGCCTTGGCGGCGGCCGAGGGCCCATCGCGCCAGAGGTCTTCGCAGATCGCCAGCGCGACGTCGATGCCACCGATCTGGAGGATGTTGATCGTGTCGCCGGGGACGAAGTTGCGGATCTCGTCGCCAACGCCGTAGTTCCAGAGGTGATGCTTTGCCTGTCGCGCCACGATCCGACCACCGTGCATGACGCCGACGGAGTTGGTGGGTGCGTTCTTGGGTATGCCCAGCCGCTCGGTGACGCCGTCCGCCTGGTCGAGGAAGCCGACCATGACCACGAGATCACCGCAACCCTCGTCCTGCAGGCGTACGGCGAGGTTCGAGGCTGCGGCCTGTGACGCCTTGATGAGCGACGCCCGCATGGCCAGGTCCTCGATCGGATAGCCGGTCAGCATCATCTCCGGGAAGACCGCGAGGTGAGCCCCTTGCGCGACGGCGTCCTTGCAGTGCTCGACGACCAGGTCGGCGTTGCCGGCGAGGTCACCGACCGTGGCATTGACCTGGGCAAGGGCGAGTCGCAGCTGGGGCACGCATTCAGCCTAGTGGGAACCGCGATCGCGTTACCTCGTCGTAACAATCCGCATGGGAGACTGGCGGCATGGGAAAACAGGAAGATTTCGTGCTGCGCGCTCTCGAGGAGCGTGATGTCCGGTTCGTACGTCTGTGGTTCACCGATGTGCTGGGTTCCCTGAAGTCCGTCGCGATCGCCCCGGCCGAGCTCGAGGGCGCATTCGCCGAGGGCATCGGCTTCGACGGCTCGGCAATCGAGGGCTTCGCCCGGGTCCATGAGTCCGACATGCTCGCGATGCCCGACCCCTCGACATTCCAGATCCTTCCGTGGCGCGGAGAGACTCCGGCGACGGCCCGGATGTTCTGCGACATCCTGATGCCGGACGGCACGCCCTCGTACGCCGATCCGCGGCACGTGCTCAAGCGCACGCTGCAGAAGGCCGCAGAAGCGGGCTTCACGTTCTACACGCACCCCGAGATCGAGTTCTACCTGTTCAAGGGCAAGCCGGGCCTCGGCGAGCAGCCCGTGCCGGTCGATGACAGCGGATATTTCGACCACACCGCACAGGGCGGCGGCCAGGACTTCCGCCGCGAGGTCATCACGATGCTCGAGAACATGGGCATCTCGGTCGAGTTCAGCCATCACGAGAACGGACCCGGCCAGCAGGAGATCGACCTCCGCTATGCCGATGCGTTGTCGACGGCGGACAACATCATGACGTTCCGCACCGTGGTCCGCGAGGTCGCGCTCGGGCAGGACAAGTGGGCCTCGTTCATGCCCAAGCCGTTCACGGAGCACCCCGGTTCCGGCATGCATACGCATGTCTCGCTCTTCGAGGGTGATGAGAACGCGTTCTACGAGGCCGGCGCCGAATACCAGCTCTCGCAGACCGGCCGTGCGTTCATCGCCGGCGTGCTGGAGCACACTCCCGAGATCACGGCGGTCACCAACCAGTGGGTCAACTCCTACAAGCGTCTCGCGGGCGGGGGAGAGGCGCCCAACTATGTCTGCTGGGGCCACAACAACCGCTCGGCGTTGATCAGGGTGCCGATGTACAAGCCGCACAAGGGTGGTTCGGCCCGCGTCGAGCATCGTGGCATCGATTCGGGAAGCAACCCCTACCTGGTGTTCGCGTTGGTCCTGGCCGCAGGCCTCAAGGGCATCGAGGGCAAGTACGACTTGCCGGCCGAGGCCGAGGACAACGTGTGGGGCCTGAGCGAGAACGAGCGCAAGGCGATGGGTATCGCGCCGTTGCCGCGCAACCTCGACGAGGCGATCCGCACGATGGAGAGCAGCGAGCTCGTCGCCGAGACGCTCGGCGAGCACGTCTTCGACTTCTTCCTGCGCAACAAGAGGGCCGAGTGGCAGGCCTACCGGTCCCAGGTCACCCAGTTCGAGCTCGACCGCCTCATGCCGATGGTCTGACGCCAGCCTTCTCGACCAGTACGGCCCTTTCGCGCTCGTTGTGTGTCAGCTCGGCGGCGGCGAGAAACTCGATGCGCGCCTCGTCGTGCCGTTCGAGCCTCGACAGGAGCTCACCGCGGACGCTGGGCAGCAGCGAGTAACCGTCGAGTGCGCGTTTGGCGATCAGCTCGTCGACGAGCTGCAGCCCGGCCGCGGGGCCATCGGCCATCGCCACTGCGACCGCCCGGTTGAGATCGACGACCGGCGATGGTGCGAGCGATCCCAGGGCGTCGTACAGCGCGACGATCTGGGCCCAGTCGGTCTCGGCGGTCGAGGCGGCGACGGCATGGCATTCAGCGATGCCGGCCTGCAGCGCGTATGCCCCTCGGCCGCGTCCCGCAGCGTCGGCGCGGGCCAGTGCTTCGCAGCCACGTCGGATCTGGTGGTGGTCCCATCGGCTGCGATCCTGGTCGGCGAGCAGAATGGGCTCGCCGTTCGCATCGACGCGGGCGGCGAAGCGCGAGGCCTGCAGCTCCAGCAGGGCCAGCAGGGCGAGCACCTCCGGTTCCTCCGGGACGAGGGCGCTCAGGATGCGCGTCAGCCGGATCGCCTCGTTTGCGAGGTCTGGGCGCGTCCAGGCGGTGCCGGACGTGGCGGCGTAGCCCTCGTTGAAGATCAGGTAGGCGACGCTGAGCACCGAGCCGAGCCGCGAATCGAACTCCTTGCGGGGCGGTACCTCGAACGGGATCTCGGCGGCGGCGATGGTCTTCTTGGCACGGACGACCCGTTGCTGCACGGTGGCGACCGGGATCATGAACGCCCGAGCGATCTCCTCACTCGTCAGACCACCCACCACGCGCAGAGTCAGCGCGATCTGCGACTCGCGGGGGAGGATCGGGTGGCACGCCGTGAAGACCAGGCGCAGGACATCGTCGTCGATCGTCTCGGGGTCCCACGGCAGCTCGTCGGACCCCGTGTCGAGGCGCTGCTGCTCGGCGAGGTGGTGGGCCATGTCGGCGTGGCGGTCGTCGAGGCGATTGTTGCGACGGTGCATGTCGATGGCCTTGCGCTTGGCGACTGTCGTCAACCATGCACCGGGGTTGGGCGGCACTCCGTCGCGTGGCCACTGCGCCAGCGCGAGGAGCAACGCCTCCTGGGCGAGGTCCTCGGCAAGGCCGAAGTCGCCGACCACCCGGGTCAAGGTGGCGACGATGCGGGCCGACTCGATGCGCCACACCGCCTCCACGCGCCGACGGGCGGATGCCACAGCGTCTTGCGCTGTCACATCCGCGCCGTCTGGGGTCGCCATGTCGTCGTTGCGAAGGTCAGCCGGCGACGGGCTTGTCCGAGCCAAGCTGCTCGCGCCACTCGTATTCCTTCTGGACGTACTCGTTGGACTGGTCGAACTCCTCGGTCTCGGTGACCCGACGCACCTCGAGGCGTGTCCCGGGGCCGAGGGGGCAGCGCTTGGCCCACTCGGCGGCTTCTTCCTTGGTTGACGTCTGGATCATCCAGAACCCGTTGAAGAGCTCTTTGGCCTCGGCGTACGGGCCGTCGGTGACGACCGGGGGCGTCGAGTCGAAGTCGACGACGAAGCCCTCCTCCGCCGGAGCGAGGCCCTCACCGGCGAGCAGGACACCGGCCTTGATGAGCGACTCGTTGTAGGCGCCCATGGCGTTGATGATCTCGGTGAAGTCGAAGCCCTCGGGGATCTCGAGCTCGACGGGCGTGCGCATGATGAACATGTACTTCATGGTGGTGACTCCTTGTCCGGGGCCGATGATCGACCCTCTCATCTACGCTTCGAACGGGCGACGACAGGATCGACACATGTTGCAAACTTTCTTCGAGTTTGTTGTCGAGTAGCCTGCACGGGTGGCAACTGACGCGCGCGAGCTGGCCCGAGCACTCGTACGCAAGGGGTTCCGCAACGGCGAGGGCGCTGTGGCCGATCTGGCGAGGCTGGGCGACGTTTCGGACGCACTGGTCGACCAGATCGCTTCTGTCGCCAGCCCGGACACCGCCCTGGCGTCACTCACGGCGATCGCCGATCGCTTCGGTGCGCGCAAGCTGCTCGACCTGCTGCGCGACGACGCCGAGCTCCGTCAACGGCTGCTCGTGGTCCTCGGCACCAGCGAGGCTCTCGGCGACTTCCTCGTACGCCATCCCGAGCACCTGGTGGACCTGAGCTCGGCCGAGCTGTCGCCCACCCCGATCCCACTCGACGCGCGCCGGCGACAGATGGAGGAGGCGACGACGCCCGACGAGCTGCGGGTCGCCTACTACGGCAAGCTCCTGCACATCGCGGCCCGAGACCTGACGGCACTGACGTCATTCGAGGAGTCGTCCGCCGAGCTGTCGGACCTGGCCGTCGCAACCCTCGGTGCGGCGCTTGAGATTGCGCAGGCAGCCGAGGATGACGCCGCCACGTGCCGATTCACGATCATGGCGATGGGCAAGACCGGCGGACGCGAGCTCAACTATCTCAGCGACGTCGACGTCATCTTCGTCCAGGAGCCGTGCGAGGGCTCGGATGAGACCACCGCCATCGCGGCCGCGACCCGGCTTGCCGCAGCGGTCATGAAGATCTGCGGTGAGCACACCGGTGAGGGCACGATCTGGGAGGTCGACGCCAACCTGCGCCCCGAGGGTCGTGCCGGACCGCTCGTGCGGTCGCTCTCGAGCCACGTCGCCTACTACGAGCGGTGGGCCACGACGTGGGAGTTCCAGGCGTTGCTCAAGGCGCGCTTTGCTGCTGGCGACGAGGAGCTGGCGCAGGGCTATCTCGATGCGCTCTCCCCGATGATCTGGGTCGCGAGCACGCGGGACAACTTCGTCACGGACGTACGCGCGATGCGTCGCCGCGTCATCGAGCACATCCCTGCGAACCACCGGGACCGCCAGCTCAAGCTCGGCGCTGGCGGCCTGCGCGATGTCGAATTCGCAGTGCAGCTGCTGCAGCTCGTGCACGGCCGTGCCGACGTGTCGTTGCGCAGCCCGACGACGATCGAGGCGCTGAAGGCCCTGATCGAGGGTGGCTATGTCGGTCGCCGCGATGGCGCCGCGATGGAAGAGGCATACGAGTTCCTGCGGACCCTCGAGCACCGCATCCAGCTCTACAAGCTGCGGCGCAGCCACATCGTGCCCGAGGACGCGGAGGACCTGCGCCGGATCGGCCGGAGCATGGGATTTCGGCACAGCCCGGCCGAGAACCTCACCAAGGAGTGGCAGGCACATCGGCGGATCGTGCGGCGCCTGCACGAGAAGCTCTTCTACCAACCCCTGCTCGAGGCCGTCGCCTCGTTGCCGAGCGATGGATTGCGCCTCACGCCGCTCGCCGCCGAGCAGCGGCTCACGGCGCTCGGCTTCGCGGACCCCCGGGGCGCGCTGGCCCACATCCAGGCTCTGACCGCGGGGCTGTCGCGACGTGCGTCGATCCAGAAATCGTTGCTGCCCGCGATGCTCGCCTGGTTTGCCGAGTCGCCCGACCCCGACGCGGGGCTGCTCGCGTTTCGCAAGATCTCAGAGGGTCTCGGCGAGACGCACTGGTATCTGCGCAAGCTCCGCGACGAGGGTGCCGGCGCCGAGCAACTCGCGCACGTGCTGTCGTCCAGCCGCTATGTCACCGACCTCATCTTGCGCGCGCCTGACTCGGTCGCCCTGCTCGGCGACGACGCTGAGCTGCAGCCACTCGAGCGTGAGCGCCTCCGCACCGAGGTCGACCTGGCCGCCAACCGCCACCGCGACCCGCAGGACGCGATCCGTGCCGTACGCCGGGTGCGGCGCCGGGAGCTCTCCCGCATCGGCATAGCGGACGTGCTCGGCCGGCTCGACATCCTCGAGGTGGGCGAGGCGCTGACCGACGTCTCGACGGCCACGCTCGCCGGAGCGCTCAAGGCGGCGACCGCGGCGGTCGAGGCGGATCGCGGTGCGATGCCGACCCGTATGTCGATCGTGCTGATGGGCCGGCTCGGTGGGGGAGAGGCCGGCTACGGCTCGGACGCTGACGTGATGTTCGTGCACGAACCGATCGCGGGCGCGGACGAGACCGAGGCCGCCGGAGCGGCGATGGCCGTGGCGCAGGGCCTGCGCAAGATGCTGTCGGCACCCGGCGACGATCCGGCGCTCGAGGTCGACGCCGAGCTGCGTCCCGAGGGCCGCAACGGACCCCTCGTGCGTACGTTCGCGGCCTATCAGGCGTACTACGAGAAGTGGTCCGCGGTGTGGGAGGCCCAGGCACTGCTGCGCGCGAGCGCGACGGTGGGCGATCCGGGTCTCAACGAGCGGTTCACCGCACTGATCGATCCGTTGCGGTGGCCCGAGGGCGGGGCGACTCCCGCCGAGGTCCGCGAGATCCGGCGCATCAAGGCTCGGGTCGACTCCGAGCGCCTGCCGCGTGGCGCCAACCCCAACACGCACCTCAAGCTCGGTCGCGGAGGTCTCGCCGACGTCGAGTGGACCGTGCAGCTGCTCCAGATGCAGCACGCGCACGCTGTGCCCGAGATGCGTACGACCCGGACCCTCGACGCCCTGCACGCCGCCGCCAAGGCCGAGCTCCTCAGCCACGACGACGCGCAGGCGCTCGAGTCGGCCTGGCGCCTGGTCAGCCGGATCCGCAACGCGGTCGTCCTGATGCGCGGCAAACCGGCTGAGTCGATGGTCGAGCAGGCGGGCGAGCGCGCCGGGGTCGCCCATCTGCTGGGCTATGGCATGGATCAGAGCGAGCGCATGGTCGATGAATATCTGCGCACGACCCGGCAGGCCCGCAAGGTCGTGGAGCGGATCTTCTACGAGTGAGTTGTTCGCTGGGTCTGTGGCGAGCCGGCTCAGGCCGACTTGTCGTGGTGCAGCACGATCTCGCGCTCGTTGATGTTGAGCCCGCCCCACACGCCGTAGGGTTCACGCACGGCGAGAGCATGGTCGAGGCATTGCTGGAGGACTGGGCACACCGCGCACAGGGCCTTGGCGGCGGCCTCGCGGGCGCGACGGCGGGGTCCCCGCTCGGCGTCAGGTGAGAAGAAGGTCTCGGGGTCGACGCCCTGGCACGCGGCGTCGTACTGCCACTCGTAGACCTCCTGCAGAGGCATGGGGAGCCGAGAGATGCTGGCCATGAGTCAGCCCTCCGCCGGTCGCGACATCGTGATCTGGAAGACGTCGAGATAACCGGTGACGAACCCTGCCTCGCAGTAGGCGAGGTAGAACTCCCACATGCGTCGGAACGTCTCGTCAAAGCCCTGGTCGTTGATCGCGGCCCAGTTGGCGTTGAAGGCATCGCGCCAATGGCGCAGCGTCCGGGCGTAGTCCTGACCCAGTGAACGGCGGTTCGTCACCGTCAGTGAGGTGTGCTCGTCGAGAGTCTGGTCGATCGCGTCGAGGGACGGGATGAGGCCGCCCGGGAAGATGTACTTCTGGATCCAGCCGTAGGAGTTACGGGTCGCGAGATAGCGGTGGTGCCCCATCGTGATGGCCTGGATCGCGACCCGGCCCCCGGGGGCGAGCAGCTTGTCGATCGTCGAGAAGTAGGTCCCCCAGTACTCCTCGCCGACGGCCTCGATCATCTCGATGCTGACGATGGCGTCGTACTGGCCGGTGACCTCGCGGTAGTCGACGAGCTGGAGGTCGACGTCGACGCCAGCCTCGGCAAAGCGTTGCTCGGCGAGCGCGGCCTGCTCGGTCGAGATCGTGATGGTGGTGACTTTCGCTCCACGCTGGGCCGCACGGATCGCCAGCGCGCCCCAGCCGCTGCCGATCTCGAGAACCCGCGTGCCCGCGGTGACCCGGGCATCGTCGAGGATCGCGTCGATCTTGCGCAGCTGTGCGGCTTCGAGCTCCTGCTCCGGGCCTTCGAACGACGCGGCCGAATAGCTCATCGTCGGGTCGAGGAACTCGGCGAACAGGTCGTTGGACAGGTCGTAGTGTGCCTCGATGTTCTTGCGCGACCCGTTGACCGAGTTGCGCTGGTGGTGCGGCAGCTTCTTGTCGACGAAGACGCGGAACTTCTGCAGCGGCACCGGGACGATCGTCGCCATGCGCTCGGCGAACGGAGTCAGCAGCTCGGCAAGGTCGGTGCCCTCACCCGCGGTCCAGTCGCCGGCCATGTATGCCTCGCCGAAGCCGATCTTGGTCTCGGAGCCGAGCCGGGCGAAGAACGCCCGGGGTCGCACGATCCGCATCTCGGGAGAGTCCGGCGAACCGGCGCCCCACGTGTTGCCGTCTGCGAACGTCAGGCGCACGGGCACTCGGTTGACGGTCGGCTTGAGGATCGCCTTGGCGGCATGCGCCTTCAAGGGGGTGCGGGGGGCGTGCGCGATGCCGGGCCAGCGTGCGGTGGCGATCTGCGTCATTGGGTGCCTTCCTGACGAACATGTGCCGGTCGCTGGACGACTGGCAACCTACGAATCCAGAGCCATACACCTTGTATTCGGATCAGAAGGCTCGTGCGATGGGTCATGAGTGGCATCTTGACGAGAAGTTTTGCGAGCCGACCGGCTGTAGCTGCCCGTGGAGTACCCCGGAACGTCGCGCTGAACACCGCCTCGCCGCCCTGGCGCAAGATGATCGTCGACGACACCTTCTCGGGCGTCAGGGTGAACTGCAGGTCGTAGGTGCCATCGACGGTGAAGAACGGCGACACGTAGAACGCCTTGTCGACCTCGCTTCGACCCTGCTCGTCGGTCTGCAGAAGATAGGCGTGCCGCTCCCCGTATGTGTTGTGCACCTCGGCGACGATGCAGGTCAGCGACTCGTCGGGCGCGATCGCCCAGAACACGCTGAGCGGGTCGAAGGTGTGACCCAGGATCCTGGCATTGGCGAGCATCAGCACGCGATGACCGCTGATGTCGACGCCCTGCGCCTTGCAGAAGCGCTCGATGTTGGCGTGGATCGTGTCATGCGGATCGCCGATGTGGTCGGCGGCGCTGAAGGTCGAGAACGGACGCAGAGCCCGTGGCATCCGGGGCAGGTCGTCGACGTCGACGAGCCACTGGTAGACGCGATTGGTGAACCGGTGGCGCAGGGGGGTGCGGCGGGTGTGCCCGACCGTGCCCTCGACGAGGGCCGGGAGGGCGGGCACCTCGGTGAGTCTCGGCCTCGCCTGCGGCGCGGTCACCATGGCGAGCCGAGAGCCGCTGCCGCGTCGACGCCGGAGCGGCAGCCATCCTCGTGGAATCCCCAGCCGTGATAGGCCCCGGCGAACACCGTCTGCGCGGTGAACAGGCCCTTCAGCTCGCCCTGCGCCGCGACCGATGCAGGGGTGTAGATCGGGTGGGTGTAGTCCATGCGGGCGACGACCTTGGCCGGATCGATCCGATCGCTCGCATTGAGCGTCACGAGGAAGGGCTCAGTGCTCTGGATGCCCTGGAGCTTGTTCATCCAGTAGGTCACCGCCGTCCGGTCGCTGCGTTGGGCGCAGTCGTCCATCCGATAGTTCCACGCCGACTGCGCGGCCGGAGCCTTCGGGAGCTGGGACGGGTCGCGGTGGAGCAGTGTCTCGTTGTGCGAGTAGGTGAACGCACCGAGGACCCGGCGCTCGTCGTCGCTGGGATCACTCAGCAGAGTCAGCGCATCATCTGCGTGCGTCGCGATGACGACGGCGTCGGCGCGGTGCAGCTCGCCCGCCGCGTCGATCAGCTCGACCCCGTCGGGCTTGCGGGTGATCGTCCTGATCGGGCTGGACGCGCGTACGTCACCGACCGCCGCCGTGACTTTGTCGATGTAGGTGCCTGATCCGCCGGCGACGGTGAACCACTGCGGAGACCCCTTGATCGACAGGAAGCCGTGGTGGTTGAGGAACTCGAAGAGGTAGCGCGCCGGATAGGCCAGCGCCTCCTCGTGGCCGGACGACCAGACGCACGACACCACGGGGATCGCGTAGTGGGAGATGAAGTAGTCCGAGAATCCGTGGATTCGTAGGAAGTCGCCGTAGGTGAGGGGCTCGGCTCCGGGCTCGTCCGGGGCAGAGTCCAGCAGGGCATGTGCGAGCCTGCCGAACTTCTTGACGCCGAGAAGCATCAGGAGATAGCGGGGATCGGCCACCCGGCGACGCTGCGCGAAGACGCCCTGACCGCCCCGGCCGCCGGCATACTCCAGGCCGCATCCGTCGCAGTGGATGCTCATGCTCATCTCGGTCGGGAAGACCTCGACGTCGAGCTCATTGAACAGGCGACGCAACAGAGGATAGGTGCGGTCGTTGTGGACGATGAATCCGCTGTCGACGCGATGCGTCGTGTCACGGTCCTCCACGGTGTGCGTGTGGGCGTGGCCACCGATCCGGTCATCGGCCTCGAAGACCGTGACGTCCCAGTCCTTGCGGAGGACGTATGCGGCTGTGAGCCCCGAGACACCTGACCCGATGACCGCGACACGCCTCTTTTGATCACCAGTGCTCATGCCGCAACCTTCGCTACAAACCCACAACGCAAAGGCAGCGGCATGAACCCTGCTGGATGGTTCACTCGCTGGCGCTCGCTCATGTCTCTAATTCGTTGCTATTCGGCCGCGGGATTGGTGTCCTCAGCGTCCTCATCAGCGCGTCTGCTGGCCTCGGTGATCTCGAAGATCTCGGTGCCGAAGGCCCCGACCTCGGTCGTGATCTTGCGTGCCGACTCGAACAGGATCGCCACGACGTGGCCCGCGCTGGCGATCGCCGCCTCGGCTGACTGCTGAAGGACATCCTTGGTGATCTCGCGTCGGCTCAGTGCCATCGGTGTCCCTCTCGGTCGCAGTCGCCTAGGACGTCAATTGTGGCGCACGCGCTTCTTCGGCGCGACGCGCCGCCTCTTCGCGCTTGGCGCGACGCAGGGCCTTGGACTCCGGGCTGTTGCCGATCTTGTAGGGATCGGAAGGCTTGGCGCCGTACTTGCCGAGCTGACGGGCCACGCTGAGCATCTGCTTGGACAGTCGACCGGTGTTGTACTGCAGGCCGTATTGCTCGACGAGACGGTGCACGTCGACCGCGACCTCGGGGTAGCGGCGAGCCGGGATGTCAGGGAACAGGTGGTGCTCGATCTGGTAGCTCAGGTTGCCGGTCAGCACGTGGAACGGCTTGCTGCCCGAGATGTTCGCCGAACCGAGCAGCTGGCGGAGATACCACTGGCCACGCGACTCGTTCTGGGCGTCCTCCTCGGCGAAGGTCTGGACCTCCGCTGGGAAGTGGCCGCAGAAGATGATGCAGAACGTCCAGATGTTGCGGATGATGTTGGCCGCGACGTTGGCGCCGAGGATCGCCAGAGGTGCCCACCAGCCGACGAACGGCACGAGAGCGAGTCCGAGCACGGGCCACGCGATGTAGTCCTTGAAGACCTGCTTGCGGATCTTCTTCATGGCGCGCTTCTTGCGGGCCTGGAAGTCGGCCTTGGTGATCTTGCCCTGGAGGTACTGATCGAGCTCGACCCCGTGATACATCACGCCCCACTCGAAGACCATCATCAGGACGAACGCGAGTGGCAGGTTGAAGCGGTGGGTGGCATACCAGGGCTGGTCGCCGTCGATGCGCAGCAGGTTGTAACCGATGTCGCGGTCCATGCCGTGGATGTTGGTGTAGGTGTGGTGGATGTAGTTGTGCCCGTGCTTCCAGTCCTGTGCCGGCGCGACGTTGTCCCACTCGTAGCGCTTGCCGTCGACCATCGGGTCGTTCATCCAGTCGTACTGCCCGTGCATGACGTTGTGGCCGATCTCCATGTTGTCGAGGATCTTGGCCAGGCCGAGGAAGGCGATGCCGAGCACGAACGCGGGCCAGTAGAACGGCATGAAGATGCCGACGCGGCCCAGGACCTCACTGGCCTTCTGCACCTTGATGACGCGACGGATGTAGTCAGCGTCCTTCTGGCCCAGGTCGTCCAGGACACGCTGGCGCACGACATCGAGCTCACGGCCGAACTCGTCCAGCTGCTCGTATGTCATGTATTCCAACCCGATCGTTGCGGGTTTGGTGGAGTCCTTGTTGATCAGCGTCAGCGGCGCGGCGTTGTGCTGGCTGGCGCTGCGAGGCTTGATCGGGGCGTTCTTGGTCTTTCTGGCCATGATGTGTGTCTCCCTCTGCTTGAAGTGCAGGATGCTTAGAGTGCGATGCTGACGTCGCCGACCGGGACGCTGACGCAGATCTTGATGGTCTCGTCGGTGTTGGCGGTGATCTCGCCGGTCACGACGTGGCGGACGGCGCCGCTGTTCTTCTTGATGGCGCAGGTGTTGCAGACGCCCATCCGACAACCGAAGTCGGGCTTGAGTCCTGCGGCCTCGGCCTGCTCGAGCACCGTGGCCCCGCTGTTGTCGGTGTCGATCCTGGCGTCGTCGAACGACAGGGTGCCGGTGGCATCGGCGGCGTCGAGATCGACCGACGGGACCTTGAAGTACTCCATGCGGAGCTGGTCGCTCGCGCCGAGCTCGTCGTAGGTGTCACGAACCGAGGCGATCAGCCCGGCCGGTCCGCAGACGTAGGTGAGTGTGTCGGCCGGGTCCAAGCCGAGGTGCTTGAGGTGATCGATGGAGAACCGGCCCTGGAGGTCACCGGGTCCGGGCTGGCGGGTGTAGATGCGAGTGACGGTGAGCTGCGGCAAGGACGCGGCGAGCTCGTCGAGGTCGGCGCTGAACATCTCATCGCCGACCGAGCGGGCGTAGTGCAGAAAGGTGACCTTGCCGCGGTGCCCGGAGTCGCGCAGGGTGCGGACCATCGACATGACCGGAGTGATCCCGGATCCGCCGCTGATCAGCAGGAGGTTGTCGGGGACCTCACGCGGCAGGACGAACTCGCCCTCGGCCTGCGACAGGTGGACGATCGTCCTCGGCTGGAGCTCGCGGTGCAGGAACTGTGAGACATAGCCGTCGGGGTGGGCCTTGACCGAGACGCTGAACGTGCCGTCCTTGGCAGCGCGCGAGCTCGAGACGGAGAACACCCGGACGCGACGCTTGCCGTTGACCTCGACACCAAACTGCACGTGCTGGCCGGGCGTGAAGCCCTTCCAGGTGCCGTTGGGGCGCAGGACGACGGTGCTGGCATCGCCGGTCTCCTGCACCACCTTGACGACGCGGGCGCGGACATTCTCGGCGGCCAGCATGGGGTCGATCTGGTCGAGGTAGTGGTCGATCGTGTGCGGGGAGGTCAGTGAGGCGACCGGACGAGACGCGAGCGCCTTGCGGATGATGCCCATGCCGAACCTCCTCCAAACGAGTGAACATGCGTACACTTAAATTGTGCATCACGTGCGGCTGCCCCGCAACAGGCGGAGGCAGTGACCTCGACCACGATGGTTACACGTGTACACCGAAAGGCGGGTGGATAGGCTGTGAAGATGTCCGAGCCTGCGCAGTCCGCCTCGCGCCAGGAGCAGAAGGAGCGCACCCGGCAGATCATTCTCGCCGCGGCGCTTGAGCTCAGCCAGAAACAGGGGTTCGCGCAGGTCAGCCTCCGGCAGGTCTCACGCACTGCCGGAATCGTCCCGACCGCCTTCTACCGCCATTTCGAGTCGATGGACAAGCTGGGTCTTGTCCTGGTGGAGCAGTCGTTCTCGACGCTCCGTCGGATGATCCGCGACGCACAGCGCGACCCGCAGGTCTACGACAACATGATCGACGCGACGGCCAATGTGCTGGTCGAGACCGTCAAGCAGAGCAAGGCGCAGTTCGGGTTCGTCTCCCGCGAACGCCTGGGCGGCCCCGATGTCGTGCGCACGGCGATCCGGCACGAGCTGGACCTGTTCGTCGGCGAGCTCGCCGTCGTCCTCGGACGGCTGCCAAACATCGAGAACTGGTCATCCGAAGATGTGCAGATGGTGTCGCGGCTGTTCGTCCGCAACATGGTCTCCAACGCTGAGGAGGTCGTGGAGATGCCGGACGGGCGTCCTGATCTCGAGGAGCAGATCAAGGAAGGCGCGCGCCGCCAGATGCGCCTCATCGTGATCGGTTTCCGCGAGTGGCGGAGCTAGGTGTAGCTGAGGTCCAGGTGCCAGCGGTGGATCAGCCAGCAGGCTGGATCTGGACCTGCGTCTGGCCGTAGGCATCCTGCGCCGTGGTGGCGAGCTTGTCCAGAGCGGCGGAGAACACGTCATCGCCGATCGAGTCCTCGAGCTGTTGCAGGAGCTCGGGCTCGGCGGTGAAGTCGGCGTGCCACGTGACGTAGGAGCACGAGTGCCCGGCGTCCTCGACGAGGATCGTGGCGCGGTGGTTCGCGATCGGGAAGGGCGGGTCCGGCATGGTGTAGGACAGCGTCATGACGTGGTCGTCGCGTTCCACGACGGTCACGACGAGCTCGGGCGACGCCACGGGGCCGTCGGCATAGATGCGGAGCTTGGGGTGCCATTCGGCGAAGTCGCCGGCCAGGGGCCACACGTGGTGGGCGGGGGCGGCGACAAACGTACGACGGGTGATCCGGGGCATTGACTTCCTTCGGCACGGCTGGGGACGAGTTCCCCACATTCTCGCGTGTGGAAGTCGATCCGAGGGCATCTCGACCGTGAGGGATTGCTCACGCACTCCGGTGGTCAGGCGAGGCCGAGGTCGCCGGCCAGTCGCAGGGCGACCTGGTCGAAGTACGTCTCGAAGTCGCTGACCGAGCCCTTGAGGTGGCCGAACAGCTCGAACGACACAGTCCCGAAGAGGGTCGACCAGGCCATCAAGGTACGCATGACGATCTCGGGGACGCTCTGCTCGCTGACGACACCTCGCTCCCGTACGAAGGCGATGGCGTCGGCCACCATCTGGTCGGGGGCAGCGCTCCTCGAGGGCGGGGTGGCGACCGCGCCGGCAGATCCGGCCTCGTACGCCCCGACGATGATCTCCACGAGGCGGACGATGACACGGGTCGCCGGTCCGACGGTGTCCCGGGGCGCGGCATATCCGGGCACGGGAGAGCCATAGAGCAGCGCGTAGTCGTGCGGGTGCGACACGGCCCAGTCGCGGGTCGCGCGACAGGTCGCGGTCCAACGGCCGATGAAGTCCGCGCGGTCAGGGACCCCTTCGTCGGCTGCTTCCACGGCGGCTCCCAGCTCGTCGTAGGCCGCAATGAGCAACGCGGTCAGGAGCTCGTCGCGGCTTGGAAAGTAGCGGTAGACCGCGGATGACACCATGCCGACATCGCGGGCCACTGCGCGCAATGAGAGCTCGCCCGGGCCGGCTTCGCGCAGACGGGCTCGGGCCGCCGAGAGGATCTCCGCGGTGATCTCGTCGCGGGCCCTCTCGCGGGCGGTTCGTGTGGTGCTCCGGGCGGTCGTCATGGAGCCACTCTGACCTACAACGAGAGCAGTTGCAACAAATGAGAGCAGTGCTCTTGCCAAGCGCGCTCGAGGCTGCCATGCTCAAACCGAGAGCGGTGCTCTCCACCACGCGAAAGGCATTCAACATGACTGATCGTCATCTCGTCGTCGGAGCCGGACCGGTCGGCCGTCACGTCGCCGAGCTGCTCGCTGCGCGCGGCTCCGAGGTCGTCGTCGCCACCAGGTCCGGCACGGAGACCGGCATCGAGGGCGTGACGCATCTTCGCCTCGATGCCTCGGACGCGGACGCCCTGAGCGCCGCCGCAGAGGGGGCCTCGGTCCTCTACAACTGTGCCAACCCGGCCGACTACACGACGTGGGCGACCTTCTGGCCGCCGCTTGCCGCAGCCTTCGTCACGGCCGCGGAGCATTCGGGCGCTGTCTACGCGATCACGGGCAACCTCTACCCATACGGACCCGTCGAGGGCCCGATGCACGAGGGGTTGCCAGATGCCGCGACGGACCGCAAGGGTGTGCTGCGCGGTGGGATGTGGGCCGACGCGAAGGCGCTTCACGACGCCGGCCGGATCCGGACGGTCGAGGTGCGTGGGTCGGACTACATGGGCAGGGGAGTCGGCGCCAACGGACACGTCACTCGCCAGATGCCCGGCGCGCTGAAGGGCAAGCGAGCCTGGGTCGTGGGACGCAAGGATCAACCGCACACCTACACCGATGTGCTCGACACCGCGCGCCTGCTGATCGCAGCGGCCGGGGACGACTCCGCGCACGGCCGGGTCTGGCATGTGCCGAGCAACCCTCCGCGTACGCAGGAGCAGGCGATCACCGAGGTCCTGGCCAGCGTCGGCAGGCCGGCGGTCGGAGTCTCCGCGATCCCGGCCCCGATCTTCGCCGTGACGTCACGGTTCGTGCCGCTCGTCCGCGAGCTGCGGGAGCTGTCCTATCAGTGGACCGCGCCGTACGTGCTGGACGACAGCGCTGCTCGTGCACACTTCGGCATCGAGCCGACGCCATGGGACGAGGTGTGCCGCCGAAGCGCGGAGGAGTGAGTCACGTGCCCATGAGGGACAGCATCTCCAGCGCCGGCTCCCAGCCGAGCGACTCGTAGAGGCCTCGACCGTCGGCCGAAGCAGCGAGCACGCCGCTGGTGGCCCCACGACCCATGGCCTGCGTGGTCAGGGCCGCCATGACATGCCGGCCCAGGCCCTGGCGCTGGAAGTCTGGGGTCGTCTCGACGTTGTCGAAGGTGGCCCAGTCGTCGAGCACTGCCACAGAACCCTCCGCGGCCAGGCGGTCACCGGACTCCACTGAGTACGTCGTGAGGTGCTCGTCGACATCCCAGCCGAAGGTGAGTCCTGCCGCGAGCGGGGGGATGGAATCGTCGCGGAACGTCGCAGACATCAGCATCTCGTCGTCGCGGTCCACGCGTACGCCCGGCGGCAGGTTGAGCGAGCGGTAGGCACGGACGTCTTTGGCGATGACCGTGAGCATCGCGCGCGGGTCACCGTCGATGTGTCGCAGGAGTGCGGCGAATGTGTCCACCCCAGGGTCGACGCACACCAGCTCGGTCTCGCGGGTGCGGGATCCGACCTGGACCACTGGCCAGCCGTCGAGCTCCAGGACCTCGATGCTCCGGGCGTGTGCCCAGGTCGCGAGCCACCGGTCGATCAGGGTGTGTTCGGTCCTATTCGGCATGTGGTCAGTCTGCCAGCGGCGCAGTCCGCTGAACGTACGCGGCCCGGGCGGCCCACATGTGGTGTTCGCCCATTGTTCGCTGCGGTGCCGCCGTCGCGAAACGGCACCGAAGCAGACTCTGCGTAGATCTATAGGCGCCGCCTCCGGCGGCGAATCCCTTCTAAGGAGTGCTCATGAAACGGCTGAACCTTGGCTTGACTGTTCTCACCGGCCTCGTCGCCGCGGGCATCGTTGCGTCGTCGGGCACCGCGGTCGCGGGCAATGTCCGATTCTCTGACTTCACCCCGCTGGCGAGCTCGTCTGGTCCGACGGCCAATGAGGCCGCACCCATCACGTTCGGAAATCCCGCATTCGACCAGCGGTCGATCGCGTCGGTCAACGAGCAGCTCGCCAAGGGCGAGCCCAACAGCGGTGTCTGGGACATGAACACCGTCAATGAGACTGGCCCCCGCAAGGGCAGTCACCTCTTCACGCCCTTCGAGAGCGGTCAGTCCGGCATACAGCGCACGAACCTCGCGTCAGGCGAGACGGAGACCATCTTCTACAGTCCCGCGCCCGGGGACTTCGTCCGCTGGGACGCCTCTTTCTGGACGCCGTGGGGCACCTTCGTCACGGCCGAAGAAGAATGGTGCGATGACCCCACTGGCTGCAAGACCAACCCCTACGGTCGGCTGTTTGAGCTCAACAACCCCTTGACCGCGAGCTCCGTCACCAAGCCGGACGGTGAGAAGGCGGATCTGAAGCACCGCAACGTCATCCCTCGGGTGTCTCACGAGGGCATCCAGTTCGACAAGAACCTGAACATGTACTTCATCGACGAGCTCAACGGGGGCAGCCTGTACAGGTACTCCTCAGCAGCGAGCCGGGGCCAGATCGAGTCGGGCCGCGCGGGCTACTTCGACGCCGGTCAGACGTCCGTGCTGCGAGTTGGCGATGGCAGCACCCCCAACGCCTCGGGCGCGTACACCTGGGTGCCGATCACCGACAAGAAGGGCAAGGCGCTGCCGGGTGCCCTCACGATCACCGATCCCAATGGCGTCACATCGGTGGACGGCCGCAACACCACGAACCGGCCGCAGTTCAAGGGCACGGACTATCAGCGCCCCGAGGACCTGCAGATCCAGACGGTCAAGGGTGTCGAGCGGCTCTACATGGCCACCACGACGACCAACGAGGTCTATGCGCTCGACCTCGGCACCCAGACGGCTTCGGTCTTTGCCAACCGCAGCACCACGGATCGCTCCACGGGCGCCGCGGTTGGCACAGGACTGTCCAGCCCCGACAACCTTGCGCTCGATCCCGACAACAACATCTACATCGTCGAGGACCGCAACGGGGGTGTCGACGACGACATCTGGTCTGCTCGCGATCTCAACCTCGACGGCGACCTGACGGACGCTGGTGAGGGCCTAGGCCGGTGGGCATCCAACGGGACGGTGGGCTCGGAGTTCACCGGTCTCTACTTCGACCCGACGAACAAGCGTCGCGCCTGGGTCAACATCCAGCACCCGGCCAGCCGGAACGATCGGGTCATCGAGATCACGACCCCTTAGTACGACTTGCCAGAACCTGAAACGCCCCGGGACTCAAGGTCCCGGGGCGTTTCGCAGTGTGTCAGGGGCAGCTCGCGGCCGCCGCGCGCCGCCCATCGAAGTTCGGCCCCAGCGAATGCAACAAGAACGCCCCCCATCCCGAGGGATGAGGGGCGTCCTTGTCACGTCATCGTGACCGGCAGGTGAGCGCGACCCGCGAGAGCAACGGAGGGGCTTCCCCTCGAGACCTCGCCCGTTGGGGCTCCACCGGTCAGATGTCGTAATAGAGCTCGAACTCGTGCGGGTGCGGCCGCAGCTGCACGGGCAGGATTTCCTCGGTGCGCTTGTAGTCGATCCACGTCTCGATCAGGTCGGGCGTGAACACGTCACCCGCGGTGAGGAACTCGTGATCGGCCTCGAGCGAGTCAAGCACCGCGTTGAGTGAGGTCGGCACCATGTTGATCGCGTCGTACTCCTCGGGCGGGAGCTCGTAGATGTTCTTGTCGATCGGAGCCGGCGGCTCGATCTTGTTCTTGATGCCGTCGAGTCCGGCCAGCAGCAGCGCTGAGAAGGCGAGGTAGGGGTTGGCCGACGGGTCGGGGCAACGGAACTCGATGCGCTTGGCCTTCGGGTTGGACCCGGTGATCGGGATGCGAACGCAGGCCGAGCGGTTGCGGGCTGAGTAGACCAGCGCGATCGGGGCCTCGAAGCCAGGCACCAGGCGGTGGTAGGAGTTGACCGAAGGGTTGGTGAACGCGAGCAGCGAAGGAGCGTGCTTGAGGACGCCGCCGATGTAGTGGCGCGCGAGGTCCGACAGGCCGCCATATCCGGCCTCGTCGTAGAACAGCGGCTTGCCGTCGTTCCAGATCGACTGGTGCACGTGCATGCCCGAACCGTTGTCTCCGAAGATCGGCTTCGGCATGAAGGTCACGGTCTTGTCGTTGGCCCACGCGGTGTTGCGCACGATGTACTTGAACTTCATGACATCGTCGGCGGCCTTGAGGAGCGTGTCGAACCGATAGTTGATCTCGGCCTGTCCGCCGGTGCCGACCTCGTGGTGGCCGCGCTCGAGGGTGAGGCCGGCGTTCGTGAGGTTGGTCATCATGTCGTTGCGGAGATCGGCCGTACGATCGGTCGGGGCGACGGGGAAGTAGCCGCCCTTGTAGCGGACCTGGTAACCGCGGTTGTCGTCGACGTCGTCGGTGGTAGACCAGGCGGCCTCGGACGACTTGATCTCGTAGAACGACTTGTTGGCGCTGGTCCCATAGCTGACCCGGTCGAAGATGTAGAACTCGGCCTCGGGAGCGAAGAAGGCGGTGTCGCCGATTCCGGTCGTGGCCAGGTAGGCCTCGGCCTTGCGGGCGATGTTGCGCGGATCGCGGGAGTAGGCCTCGCCCGTGATCGGATCGTGGACGAAGAAGTCCATCGCGATGGTCTTGGCCCGCTTGAACGGGTCGAGGTAGGCGGTCTTGATGTCCGGGAAGAGCACCATGTCGGACTGATCGATGGTCTGGAAGCCGCGGATCGACGAGCCGTCGAACGCGACACCGCTCTCGACCATGTCGGCGTTGAACGTCAAGGCGGGCAAGGTGACCTGCTGCTGGATGCCTGGCAAGTCGGTGAATCGGACGTCGAGATATTCGACGCCTTCGTCCTTGATGAACTTGAACAGCTCGTCGGCATTGCCGAACATTGGGCCTCCTCGACCGCTGTGCGGCCTCTGTGTGTCGATGA
Organism: Aeromicrobium sp.; assembly: GCF_037719875.1. Taxonomy (GTDB): domain Bacteria; phylum Actinomycetota; class Actinomycetes; order Propionibacteriales; family Nocardioidaceae; genus Aeromicrobium. The sequence continues at coordinate 143,532 of NZ_JBBJMJ010000001.1, forward strand.
CAGGTGAGTGCGTCGCTGCACCGTACCCCGACGCTATGGTCGGGCAGTTTCCCGACCGTCACTGGATTGTTTCCAGAATGTTACAAGTGCCGCTCCCGGGCGCAACGGCAGCATTGGCAAGGGCCGTCGGTAGGCTCGCCGGGTGCAGACTGTCTCGCTTGGCCGCCGCATCGGCGCGCTCTTCATCGACTGGATCATCGCTGCGCTCAGCGCAGCCGCCCTGACCGGTTCTGCGTATGCCGGAGCAGGCTCCGCAGACGCGTTCGTGCCCCTGGGGGCATTCTTCGTCGAGGTCTCGCTGCTGACCGGGCTCCTGGGCACCACGATCGGCAAGCGGATCTTCGGACTGCGTGTCGAGCGGCCCGACGGCCGGGGAGTCGGCATGCCGCGCGCCATCGTGCGTACGGCCTTGCTGTGCCTCGTGATCCCCGCGCTCGTCATGACCGACGACAAGCGGGGGCTTCACGACCTCGCCGCTGGGACCCGCGTCACCGGGTTCTGACCGATCTCGCTGCGTTTGCGTGGCGGGGGCAACGCGAACGCATCAAGATCGGTCAAGCGCCCCGACGCCGGGCGGGCTGAGATCAGCCGCGCATGGCTTTGCGTGAGCCCTTCATGCTGGTCGGCACGGGGCCGCGCGGCATGGGGGCGGCGGGACGCATCGCGTCGAGCGCCTTGAGCTTGTAGAGCAGGGCCGTCATCTGCGCCGGCTTGATCTTCTTGGGCAGCTTCTGCATGTGCTTGACGAGCTTGGTCAGCTTGACCTCGCCCTCGCCACTGCCGACGATCAGGTCGAGGACGGGGATCTCGCCCCCGGCGATGCGGGCATGCTTCTTCTTCTCCGCGGCCAGGAGGTTGCGGACCCGCGACGGGTTGCCCTCGCCGACTAGCACGATGCCGGGACGGCCGACGACGCGGTGCACGACGTCCTGGTTCTTGGTGAACGCGACGGCGGGCTTGACTTCCCAGCCCTTGCGCAACATCTGCAGGGCGCCGGCGGCGGCACCGACCTGGCCCTCGACCTGGGCGTATGCGGCCTTCTCGGCACGTCGGCCGAAGACGATGAGCATGCCCAGGATGCCGATCAGGAGGCCGAACAGGATCGTGATGATCAGCCCGAACACGCCGGTCCCGAACAGGAGGATGCCGAGTGTCGCGGCCACACCACCGGTCAGGAGGAAGGTCAGCAGCAGGATCAGGCCGATGTTGCGGTCGCTGCGCTTGGTGATCGTGTACGCCTGGCGCATCTGGCCCAGGCGACCCTTGGCGGGTGGGGGAGTGGCATTCGACATGAGGGTCAGTCTACGTCGCGCTGCGGGTTGCGACGCTGCCGCGTCCTGACTCGATTGCCTGCTTGTAGAGCGTGCCGGCGCGGTAGGACGAGCGTACGAGCGGTCCGGACATGACTCCGGCGAAGCCGATCTCGTCTGCTTCGGTCTTGAGCTCGACGAACTCCTCAGGCTTGACCCACCGCTCGACGGGGTGGTGCCGCACCGACGGCCGAAGATATTGCGTGATCGTGATCAGGTCACAGCCGGCTTCGTGGAGGTCGACGAGTGCCTGGGAGACCTCTTCACGGGTCTCGCCCATGCCGAGGATCAGGTTGGACTTGGTGACCAGGCCGTAGTCCCGGGCCTGGCTGATGACGTCGAGCGACCGCTCGTAGCGGAACGCCGGACGGATGCGCTTGAAGATCCGTGGGACAGTCTCGACGTTGTGTGCCAGCACCTCGGGACGGGAGTCGAAGACCTGGGTGAGGAGCTCGGGTATGCCGTTGAAGTCAGGGATCAGGTTCTCGACACCGGTGCCAGGGTTGAGCTCGTGGATCTTGCGGACCGTCTCGGCGTACAGCCAGGCGCCGCCGTCGGGCACGTCGTCGCGGGCGACGCCGGTGATCGTGGCGTAGCGGAGCTCCATCTTCTGGACGCTCTCGGCGACGCGGCGGGGCTCGTCACGATCGATCGGGTCGGGCTTGCCGGTGTCGATCTGGCAGAAGTCGCAGCGTCTCGTGCACTGCTCACCACCGATCAGGAAGGTGGCCTCGCGATCTTCCCAGCACTCGAAGATGTTGGGGCAGCCGGCTTCCTGACAGACCGTGTGCAGGCCCTCGCCCTTGACGAGCTTCATCAGCTCGTTGTACTCGGGGCCCATCTTGGCCCGGGTCTTGATCCATTCGGGCTTCTTCTCGATGGGAGTCTCAGCATTGCGGACTTCCAGACGCAACATCTTGCGTCCCTCGGGTGCGATCGTCACCAGGCCAGCCTACGCCGGTGCCCCAGCCGCCATGCCGAGCACCGGCACGGTGGGCTGCGCCGCGTGGACGAGGTCGGGCGACGGGTCGTATGCCTGCCAGTCGAGCAGCTCGTGCAGGTGCGGCGAGACGACGGAGGCCGCCTCGCTCACGGTCAGGTCACGGCCCAGCTCTGCGCTCAGCGAGGTGACCCCTGCGTCCGCGATGCCACAGGGCACGAAGCGGTCGTAGAACGCGAGATCGACGTCGGCGTTGAGGGAGAAGCCGTGCATCGTGACACCCCGCGAGACCCGGATGCCGATGGCGCCGATCTTGCGCTCGATGCGTCCCTGTCCGGCCGCCAGCCAGACGCCGGAGCGGCCGTGGACGCGACCCGTGGTCACGCCGAGGTCGCCGCACGCGCGGATCAGGGCTTCCTCGACCCGGCGCACATAGTCGACGACGAGCACGTGCGACGGCAGCTTGGTGATCGGGTAGCCGACGAGCTGTCCGGGGCCGTGGAACGTGATCTTGCCACCGCGGTCGACATCGACCACCGGGGTGCCGTCGAGGGGGCGCTCATGCGGCTCGGTGCGGCGGCCCGCGGTGTAGACCGCGGGGTGCTCGAGGAACAACGCCGTGTCGGGGATCTCGTCCGAGACGCGCTGGGCGTGCAGCTCGCGCTGGAGCTCCCACGCGTCGAGATAGTCGAGCGCTCGGTCGCCGTACCAGTCGTCCAGGATCTGCAGCGTCACGACTCCAGCCTAGCCGCCCTGTGGATGACGGCGGGCGGGTCGGCGGTCCGAGCGGCACAGTGAGGTCATGGACTGGCTGTGGGTGGTGATCATCGCGATGCGTGCCGCCTCACCCGCTCCGGACGACCGCTGGGCGACCCGGCTGACCGAGCTCGACGACGTACGGGCCGAGGCGTTCGCCGCTGGAGATCCCGACCTCCTCGACGGTGTGTATGCCCAGGGGAGCCGGGCACGGGTCGTCGACTCCGCGACCATCGCGGACTACCGGCGCCGAGGCGCACGGGTCGTCGACGCGGAGCTGAGGGTGCTCTCCTGCCGGGTGCTGGGAGCGTCGCGCTCGCGGGCACGCCTCGATGTCGTCGACCGTCTCGGACCAGCCCGGATCGTGTGGGACGACGGTTCCTCCACCGCATTGCCCAGGGACGAGCCGTCCCGCCGGATCGTCCACCTCGTACAGACGCGGGAGGGGTGGCGGGTCGCCGGTGTCACTCCTCGCCGGTCGTCCCGTCGATGAGCTCACGCATGACGTCGAGGTGACCCACGTGACGCGCATACTCCTGCGTGACGTGGAACAGGATCGTGAGCAGCGTCGGTATCGGGTCGCCGTCAGCGAACCGGCCTCCGGTCGCGGCGTGATCCTGGAGGTCGTGCGTCGTCACGATCTCGGATGTGCGCTCACCGCCGTCGGTCAACGCAGCCAGGAGCTCGTCGTGCGTACGGTCGGTGGTCCACGCCCCGGCGTCGTCGTGGTCACCCCACGGGCTCTCGACCGGCTCGCCGAGGAATCCCCAGACGAGCCACCGGCGCTCCATGTGGACGAGGTGCGAGATCATCTCGAGGGGTGTCCAGCCCGACGGCAGGATGCTCTCCCGCATGGCGTGCTCATCCAGACCCGTGACCTTGCGTGCCGCAGCGTCCCGGAAGAAGTCGAGATAGGCGATGAATGCCTGAGCGGAGTCGGAGACCGCCGTGCCGGGGGACGGCAGCGACGGGGTCTCGCTCATGGCAGGGCGGCGTCGAGCGTCGAGGCGATGTCGGGATGGGCGAAGGTGAAACCCAGTCCGTTCAACGCGGCCGGGGAGATGCGCAGCGATCCGAGCAGGTCGTCGGAGATCCCCCCGAGGGCGGCCTTGACGGCGAACGACGGCACTGCGAGGAATGTCGGACGGTGCACGGCCTGACCGAGTGCGTCCGTGAACTCAGCATTCGTCACCGCGGCCGGCATCGCGAAGTTGAACGGCCCTGCGGCTTCGTCGTTCTCGAGCAGGAACTCGACGCCGCGCACCCAGTCCTGGGCCGAGATCAGGGACATGTGCTGCTTGCCGGAGCCGAGCTTGGCGCCACCGCCGAGCTTCCACGCCGGGAGCATCAGGGGCAGTACCCCTCCTTGGTGGCTCAGCACGAGCGAGGTACGCACGAAGCACGTGCGGGCGCCGGCCTCGATTGCGGGCGTCGCGGCGTCCTCCCACTGGCGGGAGACGTCGGCAAGGAATCCTTCGCCGGGCGAGCTGGACTCCGTGAGCTCCTCGTCGCCGCGGTCCGTGCCGTACCAGGACATGCCAGAACCGGAGATGAAGGCCGTGGGAGAGGCTGAGGCGGCGACTGCCTTGGCGAGTGTCCCCGTCGCGGAGAGACGAGAGCTCAGGATCTCCTGCTTGCGCGCCTTGGTCCGCGGCCACTTGGCGATCGACGACCCTGACAGGTTGACCACGGCATCGGCCCGGTCGATGACGATCTGGTCGATACGCCCGGTCCTGGGGTCCCAGACCGACGCGTCGTCGGCGGGCTCGCCCGACCGGATCAGGCGGGTCACCCGGTGTCCTCGGGCGCGCAGGTGCTGGGTCAGGGCTGTGCCCAGGAACCCCGAGGCACCGCCAATGACGACCTGCATGCGATCAGGAGCCGAGCTCGGCCTCGAACGAGGCGCCTTCGAGTCGATCCTTGATCGACGTCAGGAATCGGGCTGCGTCGGCACCATCGACGATGCGGTGATCGTAGGTCAGCGCAAGGAAGACCATCTGGCGTACGGCGATGCTCTCGCCGACGTGCGGGTCGGTGATGACCACCGGACGCTTGACGACCGCTCCGGTGCCGAGGATCGCGACCTGCGGCTGGTTGATGATCGGCGTGTCGAACAGCGCCCCACGGCTACCGGTGTTGGTCAGCGTGAACGTACCGCCCGACAGCTCGTCCGGCGTGATCTTGTTGGTGCGCGTCCGCTCTGCCACGTCGGCGATCTTGCGGGACAACCCCGCGATCGAGAGGTCGCCGGCATCCTTGATGACCGGGACCAGCAGGCCTCGCTCGGTGTCGACCGCGACGCCCAGGTGCTCGCCGGCCGGATAGGTGACGGTGCCGGCCTCGAGGTCGATCGAGGAGTTGACCTGCGGATATTCCTTGAGAGCCTCGATCGCGGCCTTCGCGAAGAATGGCAGGAACGACAGCTTGACGCCCTCCCGCTCGAAGAACTGGTCCTTGGTGCGCGCACGCAGTCGGGCGATCTCGGTGACGTCGACCTCGACCACGGTGGTCAGCTGAGCGGAGATCTGCAGCGACTCCAGCATGCGGTTGGCGATGGTCTTGCGCAGCCGGCTGAGCTTCTCGGTCTTGCCGCGCAGGGGGGAGGGCTCGGCGGCCGCTGCGGGTGCGTCGGTGGGGGAGGCCTCCTCACCAGTGGATTCTGCCGGAGCATCCGCGGACTTCTCGGCGGCGTCGAGCACGTCCTGCTTGCGTATGCGGCCACCGACGCCAGTGCCAGTGACGGCTGCGAGGTCGACGTCGTGCTGCTTGGCGAGCTTGCGGACGATCGGGGTGACGTAGGTGTCGCCGCCGTCGGCTGCGGGCTCAGGAGCTTCTGCGGAGTCGGGCTTGGACTCGGAGGGCTCCGGTGCGGGCTCCGGCGCCTTCTCGGGCTCGGCCTTCTCCTCGGGCTCGGGTTCCGGTTCCGGCTTTTCCTCGGGCTCGGGCTTCTTCTCGGGCTCTGGCTCGGCCTTCGCCTCGGGCTCCGGCTTTTCCTCGGGCTCCGGCTCGGGTGCCTTCTCTGCCTCCGCGTCAGCCGAACCGATGATGGCCAGCTCGGCGCCGACCTCGACGGTCTCGTCCTCGGACACCTTGATCTCGAGCAGCTTGCCCGCGACGGGTGAGGGGATCTCGGTGTCGACCTTGTCGGTCGAGATCTCCAGCAGAGGCTCGTCGACGGCCACGTCGTCGCCGACCTCCTTGAGCCACTGCGTCACGGTGCCCTCGGTGACGCTCTCACCGAGCGCGGGCAGGGTCACTGCGGTGCCGCCACCCGAGGCTGGTGTGGTCTCGGCCTTCGGCGCGGCAGCATTCTCGGCGGCGGCCTGATCGGCTTCTGCGCTGTCGTCATCGGCGGGGGACCGCTCCTGCGAGGCGCTCTCGGCGACTGGCTCTTCGGCGGGAGCTTCCTCGGCGGGAGCCTCGTCGGACTTGTCGCCCTCATCGGGGGTGGCCTCGGAAGACTCATCCTCGGCCGGGGCTTCGTCCTTGACGTCGTCCTCGGAGACAGGGGCCTCGGCCGCGGCGGCGTCGTCGGCGCTCTCGCCCTCCTCGCCGATGATCGCGAGCACGGCACCGACCTCGATCGTGTCGTCCTCCTCGGCCTTGATCTCGAGCAGGACGCCCGCGACGGGCGAGGGGATCTCCGTGTCAACCTTGTCGGTCGAGATCTCCAGCAGTGGCTCATCGACCGCGACGGTGTCGCCGACCTGCTTGAGCCATTGGGTGACTGTGCCCTCGGTGACGCTTTCGCCGAGAGCGGGAAGGGTGACAGACGTGGCCATGATGTCCTTTGGTTCTCCGGGTCAGGCGTGTGAGTGGAGGGGCTTGCCGGCAAGTGCGAGAGCCGCTTCGCCGAGTGCTTCGTTCTGGGTCGGGTGGGCGTGGATGAACTGGGCGACGTCCTCGGGATAGGCCTCCCAGTTGACCATCAGCGAAGCCTCGCCGACCTGCTCGCCGTATCGGGCGCCGATCATGTGGACGCCGACGATCGGGCCGTCCTTCTCACGTACGAGCTTGACGCTTCCCGCGGTGGCGAGGATCTGGGACTTGCCGTTGCCACCCAGGCTGTAGTCCTGGATCTCGACCTTGTCGTCGCCGTACTTGTCGCGGGCCTGGGGCTCGGTGAGCCCGACCGAGGCGATCTCGGGATCGCAGTAGGTCACGCGGGGGATGCCCGAGTCGATGACCGGCTGCGGCTTGAGGCCGGCGATCTCCTCGGCTACGAAGATGCCGTGCGCGAAGCCACGGTGGGCCAGCTGCAGGCCCGGCACGAGGTCGCCGACCGCGAAGACACCCTCGACGTTCGTCGCGAGGCGCTCGTTGGTGGGGACCCAGCCACGATCGACCGTGATGCCGGCCTCCTCGTAGCCCATGCCCGCAGAGTTGGGGCCACGGCCGACCGCGACGAGGACCAGGTCGGTCTCAATCGTCGCGCCGTCCTCGAGGGTGACCGTCACGCCGGACTCGGTCTGCTTGACCGAGTCGAACTTGACGCCGGTCTTGAACTTGATCTTGCGCTTGCGGAACGCGCGCTCGAGCTGCTTGGCCAGTGACGGATCCTCCAGCGGGATCAACGTCGGGAGGCCCTCGATGATCGTGACATCGGCGCCGAACGACTTCCACACCGAGGCGAACTCGACACCGATGACGCTGCCACCGATGATGACGACCTTCTCGGGCACCTCGCTCATCGTGAGCGCCTCGGCGCTCGTGATGACGCGGCCGCCGATCTCCAGACCGAGCGTGCGGGACACCGAGCCCGTCGCCAGGACGACGTTTGTGCCGGTATAGCGATCGCCACCGACCTCGACGGTCTTGGCGTCGACGAGCTTGCCCTCGCCCTCGACGACCGTGATGCCGCCGGACTTGATCAGACCCTGCAGACCCTTGTAGAGGCGCTCGATCACGCCGTCTTTGTACTTGTTGACCTGAGGCATGTCGATGCCCTCGAACGAGGCCTTGACCCCGAAGTTCTCACTCTCGCGGGCGGCATCGGCCACCTCAGCGGAGTGCAGCAGCGCCTTGGTCGGGATGCACCCGGTGTGCAGGCACGTGCCGCCGAGCTTGCCCTTCTCGATCAGCGCGACGGACTTGCCGAGCTGGACCGCGCGCAGCGCACAGGCATAGCCACCACTGCCGCCGCCGAGAATCACGATGTCGAAGTTGTTGCCGGCGCCGTCCGCCACGGTTCCTCCCAAAGGATGTGTCTGTTCCTCATCTTGTCACTCGCGGCAACGAGTCTGCCACCGGGGTTTGATCGGGGTATGCGACCCGATCGGGCACACTTGGCGCATGGGAATTTTCCGAGGCCGCAAGGCGAGGACGGATGGCGGCGCGGTGGTCTCCGACCGCAACGCGAGCCGGGCCGACCTCGACGCGCTGCGTGCCTTCGTCGAGTCACGCAAGGGTGTCGAGGCCTATATCGAGCCCAAGACCTCGGTGACCCAGACCACCCTGCTGCTGGTCGCCGCCGACGGCGAGTCGATCCGTCGCCGCGTGACCTCGGCGCAGGCGGCGCACGACTTCGCCCGCAAGAAGCTCAACATCCCGGTCTACGACGCCAATCTGGTCGGAGTGCCGCCTCGCAAGCGTGAGTACGACCTGCGCAAGGCCAAGGGGACTCCGGCGTCCTCGACCCCGGCCGCGCCGCAGGCGTCCAAGCAGACCCCCAGGGAGCTCGCCGCGATCATGACGCTGGAGTCGATCGCTGGCGCCGATCCGTTGCCGACCAACCCGTCGTTCGACGAGCTGATGGGCGTCTATCGCAAGGCGCGCAAGCAGGCGCACCCCGACCGCCTCGACGGGGCACGGGACAAGTGGGACACCGTCGAGGACGCGGCTCGCGCCCTCGGTCTCCCCGACTGACACGCCGCCTCCCCGACTGACACGCCGCCCGGGCTGCGGGGCGGGCGCTGGCGTCCATCGGGCTCGACGTCTCAAACGCTCACGCACGCCCAAGACGTGGGAGCTGGTGACTAGTGCCAACCCCCGGGGTCCAGACCGCCGGGGACGTCTGCGCCGGGCTCATAGGGCGTGCGGGTGAAGACGAACGAGGCCAGCACGAGTCGGGTGGCGCGGCCCGAACCATCGCGATCCACCTCGAGCGGCTCGCCGCGGTAATAGCCGTCGAGGCCGACCCAGCCGTCGCCGCCCGCCTTGAACCGTGCGCCGCGACCCTCGCCCGGCGTGCCGAGCCGGAGCTCGCCGTCCGGAGCGAGCGACAACCCGAACTCATAGGTCCCCCAGAACCACGGGCCGACGAGGTCGAGCGCGGCGGCCTGCGAGTCGTCTGCTGACCAAGGTGCGGGGTCGATCGGCTCCTTCTCGATGAACAGGTCGAGCAGCTCGGCCGTCACAGTCCCGAGGCCGCTGGTCGCATTGGTCATCAGCACCGCGCCGTCCCCGCTCTCCACGTCGACGCGCAGCACCGCGAGGAAGCCCGGCATCGACCCGCCGTGCCCGGCATACCTGCGGCCCTTGACGTTCCACATCTGCCATCCGAGCCCGTGTGCACCGGTCCATGCCGTGCCTGGGACGTCGTTGACGGCGAAGGGGTGCAGCATCTCGGTGAGTGTCTCGCGAGCGAGCACGTCACCGGTCCGCCCGCCGAGGAATGCCGCCCAGAGCGCGAGGTCCTCGACCGTCGACCAGAGCTGGCCGGCCGGTGCCATCGCGACCGCATCGTGCTCGGGCTCGGCGTGCACGAGGTCAGCCAGCGGATGCACGGCGAGTCCCGGGGCCGCGGGGGCCACCGGCCGCGTCGTCGTACGTCTCATGCCGAGCGGCTCCAGGATGCCCACGCGCACGGCGTCCTGCCACGGCTGCTCCCGCAGCCGCGCGACGAGCTCGCCGAGCACGGCGAAACCGACATTGGAGTAGTGGAAGGAGGTGCCGGGAGTGGAGCGAAGGCCCGGGCCGGTAGCGAGCAACGCCGCCCATGAATCACCAGCGGTCCGCTCCCACCACTGCCCGTCGGACTCGGCCTGGAGCCCCGAGGTGTGGGTCAGGAGCTGGGCGATCGTGACCTGCGGGAACGGCACCTCCGGCAGGTGCGCGCCGATGGGGTCGCCGATCTCAAGCCGTCCCTCATCGCGCAGGCGCATGACCTCGACGCCGACGAACGTCTTGGAGATCGAACCGATGCGATATTGCGTGTCGGCCGATGACGCAGGACCACCGGCGCGCCCGTCGAGCGTCCCGACCGTGTCGGTCCACACGAGCACTCCGTCCCGCTCGATGCCTGCAGCGACGGAGGGGAGACGTTGCTTGGACTGCTCGACCCGCAGCCGCTGCGACAGGGCGCGTGCCGTGGACGAGTCGATCGTCATTGAGTCGTGGCCAGCTCCGTGGCGAGCTTGACGAGCGTGCGCACGCCGCTGCCGGTGCCACCGACAGGGGTGTAGTCAAAGGCGCTGCCCTCGTTGAACGACGGTCCCGCGATGTCCAGGTGGGCCCACGGGATCTCGCTGACGAACTCGCGCAGGAAGGCCGCTGCGAACAGCGTCCCGCCGTATGGCTTGGGGTTGTGCTGACGCAGATCGGCGATGCTGGAGGACTTGACGATGCCCTGCATCTCCTCGGCGATCGGCAGCGGCCACATGGATTCGCCGGCCGACTTGGACGCGGCGAGGACCGTGTCGCCGAACGCCTCGTCATTGCCGAGGATGCCGCTCGTGTGCGAGCCGAGGGCCACGACGCAGGCGCCGGTCAGGGTTGCCACGTCGACGATGTGGTCGGGCTTGGCTTGGGCGGCCAGCGCGTGCCGGGGGGCGAGGACGAGGCGGCCTTCGGCGTCGGTGTTGTGCACCTCGACGGTCGCTCCGTTGCGCATGGTCAGCACATCACCGGGGCGCGTGGCGCCGCCGCTGGGCATGTTCTCGGCGATGCAGGCAAAGGCGGTGACCTTGATCGGCAGGCCGAGTCGCGCGATGGCGACCGTAGCGGCGACGACCGCTGCGGCGCCGGCCATGTCGAGCTTCATGGTCTGCATCGAGGCACCCGGCTTGATCGACAGTCCACCCGAGTCGAAGGTGATGCCCTTGCCGACAAGGGCAAGGTGCGCGACCGGGTCGGCCGGTTCGTACGACAGCGTCACCAGGCGTGGGGGACTGTCGGATCCGCGGCCGACCCCGAGGATGCCGCCGCACCGCTCCTTGGCGAGGCGCCGCTCGTCCCATACCGAGACCTTGACGTCGGTGCCGGCGTGGGCCGTCATGAGCTCGACGAGATCTGCGGGTCGCTTGTCTCCGGGCGGGGTGTTAACCCAGTCACGGGCCGTGTTGACGGCGGCGGCGACGACTGCCGCCCGCTCGACTGCCTTGGTGGCGGTGCTCTGGCGGGCGAACGGGGTCAGGATCGCCGCGGACTTGAGCGTGGGCTTCTTGGCCGCACCCTTCTTCTTGGTCTTGTAGCTCTCGAACCGGTAGCTGCCCAGCGTCACGCCCTCGGCGATCGCCTCGACCTCATCGACGCCGGCCGGGTGCAGCGCGATAGCGACACTGGTTGCGGTCTTGGCGGCGCGCACGCCGCGTGCGGTGGCTCGGCGCAGGTCCTCCGCAGTCGGCTCCTCCGGCAGTGCTACGGCCACGATCAGCGACGCCTTGGCAGCCTCACCGGCGGGGAACGTCACGGTCTGGCCCTTCTCGCCAGTGAATCCGAGGAGGTCCAGGGTCTCGCCGAGATCGCCCTTGTCGTCATCCCCCCGGATTCCGAGGATCAGGGCGTCGGCGCGCGCGGTGGTCGGCTTGGCGGTGCTGAGGCTCACAGAAGGCATGTCCTTCACTCTATGGTCGCGGATGGGGAGTGCGCGACCACCCTCTACGTTGGTGCCCATGGACCTGCTGCATTCGCCGTTGCACGACCGACACGTCGCCCTGGGCGCGAAGCTCGCCGAGTTCGGCGGCTGGCACATGCCGCTGGAGTACGCCGGCGGTGGTGTGCTCGCGGAGCACAAGGCCGTGCGCGAGGCGGTCGGCCTGTTCGACGTGAGTCACCTCGGCAAGGCGCTCGTGCGTGGATCGGGCGCCGCGGCGTTCGTCAACTCCTGCTTGACGAACGATCTGGAGCGCATCGAGATCGGCAAGGCGCAATACACCTTGTGCTGCGACGAGGACGGCGGCACGATCGACGATCTCATCGCCTATCTCCGCAGCGACTTCGAGGTCTTCCTGATCCCCAACGCGGCCAACACCGCGGCGGTCGTGGCGCGGCTCCAGGCCGCCGCCCCGGACGGCATCGAGGTCACCAACCAGCACCGCGACTATGCGGTCCTGGCGATCCAGGGCCCGCTGAGTGACGAGGTGCTCACCTCGCTCGACCTTCCGGTCGACCACGAATACATGTCGTTCGCCGACGCCACGATCGCGGGTCGTGACATCACGGTGTGCCGTACGGGCTACACCGGCGAGCGGGGCTATGAGCTCGTCGTGCCTTCGGCGTTCGCCGGCGAGGTCTGGGACGCGGTCTTCGCTGCTGGGGAACCCCACGGCATACGGGCCTGCGGCCTCGGTGCCCGCGACACGCTGCGCACCGAGATGGGCTACCCGCTGCACGGGCACGAGCTGTCTGCCGAGATCAGTCCGGTCATGGCCCGCGCGGGCTGGGCGGTGGGTTGGGGCAAGCCGGCCTTCTGGGGCAAGGAGGAGCTCGCGCGCCAACGCGAGGAGAAGGTCGTGCGCACTCTCCGAGGGCTGATTGCCCAAGGCCGCGGCATCCCGCGACCGGGCATGTCGGTGCTCGATCCAGACGGAGGTGAGCTCGGCGAGATCACCTCGGGGACGTTTTCACCGACGCTCCGCCAGGGCATAGCGCTCGCGCTCGTCGAGCAGTCGGTCGAAGACGGAGCGACTGTCGTGGTCGACGTGCGTGGCCGGGCAGAGGCCTTCACGGTGACCAAACCGCCATTCATCCAGCCGTCGACCACGTCGAGCTGACGACGAGCCCGGTCAGGAGCACCCGGCGCCGGGCGGCGATCGCTATCGTGGGTGCGCCAGAGGTCCGATCACACAGGGGAGAAGCGCAATGAGCTGGACATGGACGTTGGAGACCTCGCTCGGTGAGGTGACCGGCCGCTCGGAGGAGTTCGAGAGCCGAGGTGACGCCGAGTCCTGGGTGGGCGAGGAGTACGGCGACCTGCTCGAGAAGGGTGTCGACCAGGTACGCCTGTTCGACGGCGAGACCGAGATCTACGGCCCCATGTCACTCCACGCCGAGAACAACTGACGCTAGTAGCGGCCGGCCATCGGCTCGCCGCGCTTGACCTGCGGCTTCGGCAGGCGGAACCGGCGGAGCTGCGTGCTGCGCAGCACCGAGTAGGGAACCGCGCCGCGGATGTCGTCGGGATCGAATCGGGCCTTGAGCTGCTTGCGAAGTCCCCGCACCAGGATGACCTCGTCGACGATCGTGCCGATGATGACGAACGGATAGAGGAGGTACGTCGCTGCGGCACCCCACTGGGCACCTGTGCCAGCGAGGCTGACGACCAGGATGATCAGCAAGAAGATCAGCAGGAACTCGGCGAAGTTCCAGCGCCGGTCGACGTAGTCGCGGCAGAACCTGCGCACGGGTCCACGCTCGCGAACCGGGAGGAACTTCTCGTCGCCGGTCTTGAGTGCCTCTCGCTGCTTGAGTCGAAGCTCCTCGCGGGCCGCGCGCTCACGCTTGGCCTGGTCCTTGCGGGTCATCGGGACCTTCATCTGCTTCTTTCGAGCAGCTTCGGCCTCCCGGCGGCTCGGCGTCGCGCGTCCTTTGCCGGCCTCTGTCTCGTCTGCCACCCGCGACACCCTACCCGTAGGCTTGAGGGCATGAGCATTGGTGAGCGGATCGCGCGCATCTTCGGCTCGAGGCGGGCTGGCAACGATGTCGAGGACCTCAAGGACAGGCTCGACGAGACCTACCGCTCGCAGATCGCCCTGCTCCGACAGGTACGCCGCGGCGTCGCCGATGTGGCGACCAGCCGCAGGCGGATCGAGATCCAGCTCGCGGCTGCGACCCAGCAGGCCAACTACCTCGACGAGGAGGCCCGCCAGGCCGTGGCCCAGGGCAACGACGACGCCGCCCGCAGCGTCCTGACCCGCAAGGTCACCCTCGAAAAAGCCGCCGCCGAGCTCCAGGGCCGCCACGCCGACCTCAAGCTCGAGGAGGACAAGCTCGAGGCCGCTGCCCTCAAGATCGAGCACGACGTCGAGTCGTTCCGGGTCCGCAAGGACACGCTCGCCGCGCGACACACCGCCGCAGCGGCGCGCGCGGAGATCAACAGCGCGACCAGCGGGATCAACTCCTCGGTGAGCGACGTCGGCCAGGCGATGGAGTCGGCCGAGCGGCACACGCGTGAGCTCGAGGCCACCGCGGACGCAGTCGATGAGCTTGTCGCCGAAGGCATCGTCAGCAAGCCCGGCGAGAGCGCCGACGATGCGCTCGGTCGGCAGTTCGACGCCGCGCTCGACGGCGCGGAGGTCGATCGTCAGCTCCAGGAGATCTCGACGGACCGGAAGGACGACGATGGCCCGGACCCGCTTCAGAAGTGACCGCGGACTGACCCTGCGGATGGGCGGCGTCGGCTTCGGCCTCGGCGCGCTCTACGTCGCGTTCGGCGTCTTTCTCTACCAAGGTCTGGGTCTCGGTGCCATCGGCCTGGTGATCGTCCTCGCGATGGCGTGGGGTCAGTGGTACTTCTCGGACACGCTGGCGCTCAAGTCGATGGGAGCCAAGGTCGTCACGCCCGAGCAGGCACCCGAGCTGCATGCCATGATCGACCGCCTCTGCGCCCTGGCCGACATGCCCAAGCCGCGGGTCGCTGTCGCGGTGACCGACATGCCCAACGCGTTCGCGACAGGTCGCTCGCCCAAGCATTCGTCGGTGTGCGTCACGACCGGCATCATGCAGCGGCTCGACGCCGAGGAGCTCGAAGGCGTGCTGGCCCACGAGCTGGCCCACGTCGCCAACCGTGACGTCACGGTCATGACCGTCGCCTCGTCGCTCGGGCTGCTCGCCGGATTCATCACGCGCTGGGGCATG
This sequence comes from Aeromicrobium sp., assembly GCF_037719875.1. Lineage (GTDB taxonomy): Bacteria > Actinomycetota > Actinomycetes > Propionibacteriales > Nocardioidaceae > Aeromicrobium. Next base: position 158,553 of record NZ_JBBJMJ010000001.1, read on the forward strand.
TACGCCACGAGCATGTTCGGGGGCCGCAACAACAAGAACGGCGGAATCGCGTTCCTGTTGGTCTTCGTGGTCAGCATGGTCGTCTATGCCATCAGCTTCGTCCTGACCCGTTCGCTGTCGCGCTACCGCGAGCTCAGCGCGGATCGCAGCGGGGCCTATCTCACCGGCCGTCCGTCCAAGCTGGCGTCCGCGCTCGTCAAGATCTCCGGAGACATGGCAAGCATCCCCAACCGGGATCTGCGGGAGGGTCAGGCGATCAGCGCGTTCTTCTTCGCGCCGGCGATCAACCGGCAGTCGATCGGGGCGCTCTTCTCGACGCACCCACCGCTGGAACAGCGCATCGACCAGTTGGCCAAGGTCAGCGCCGAGCTCTCCGAGCAGGGCTGATGGGGATCTTCGATTCGATCCTGGGGCGCACCCGGCCGCCGCAGGCCGACCTGGACGTGCTGTTCGCCGTGCCGCAGGCCGTGCTGTCGATGGGGACCGAGGGCTTTTCGGCGACCGGCGCTGGCTCGGTATGTTTCCGCGACGTCGAAGGCGGTGCCGACGACACCGTGATGGCCGACGCTGAAAAGCTCATCGCCACCAATGCGGCGACGACAATCGACCGCAGCACCGATCGATTCGGGTTCCACTGGCTCACCGTCACGCGTACGGACCAGGACGTCTCGGGACTCGTGACCGACCTCCATGCCGTCAACAGCTCCCTGGTCGATGCCGGCTTCGGGTCGGCGCTGCTGTGCTCGACGATCGGGTTCGCGGCATCGGACGCCCAGCCCCTGGCACTGGTCTATCTCTACAAACGGGGCTCGTTCTATCCGTTCGCACCGCTTCCCGGCGACAAGCGGGACAATGCACTCGAGCTGCGGGTCCGCGGCATCGTCGCGCAGGACGTGCCGATCGAGCCCGACCTCACCAAGTGGCTCGCGATCTGGGGCGCTCCGGGTCTGCCCTGACCCGGTTGCTGCACGGTGCGCGATAGGTTGGTCCGGTGACGTTCGACGCGCTGTCCCATGACCAGATCCAGGCTCTTCTCGACGAGCAGTCCGCCGCCTATCGGACCCTCCAGGAGGCAGGCCTCAAGCTCGACCTCACCCGAGGCAAACCCTCGCCGGCCCAGCTCGACCTGTCCAGCGAGCTGCTCTCGATGCCCGGTTCTGACTACCAGGACGCGGCGGGCATCGACACCCGCAACTACGGCGGACTCACCGGTCTGACCGAGCTGCGCGAGATCTTCGCACCGATCATGCAGGTGCCGGTCGACCAGGTCATCGCCGGTGACAACGCGAGCCTCGCGATGATGCACGACAATCTGGTGTTCGCGCTGTTCCACGGTGTGGCCGACTCCGAGCAGCCTTGGGGTGTCGAGGAAGCCGTCAAGTTCATCTGCCCCGTTCCCGGCTATGACCGGCACTTCGCCCTGCTCGAGGAGTACGGCATCGAGATGCTCCCGGTGGACCTGCTCGACGACGGTCCGGACGTGGCAGCGGTGCGCGAGCTGGTCAAGGACCCGGCCGTCAAGGGCATGTGGCTCGTCCCGACCTACGGCAACCCGACCGGCTCGGTCGTGAGCGAGGCCGTGGCCGCAGAGCTCGCCGCCCTCGACACTGCGGCGCCGGACTTCCGCATCTTCTGGGACAACGCCTACGCCGTCCACCACCTGACCGAGGAGCACACCAAGACCGCCGACATCCTGGGTCTGTGCTCGGCCTCCGGCCACCCCAATCGTCCGATCATCTTCGCGTCGACGTCGAAGATCACGTTCGCGGGTTCGGGGGTCTGCTTCCTCGGCAGCTCGGCGGACAACATCGCCTGGTACCTCAAGCACCTGGCCAAGCGCACGATCGGCCCTGACAAGGTCAACCAGCTCCGGCACGCACGGTTCCTCAAGGACGCCGACGGCGTGCATGCCCTGATGGACGGTCACCGGGAGATTCTCGCGCCGAAGTTCCAGGCCGTCGTCGACATCCTGCGGGCCCGACTGGGCGACCATGCCGTGGCGAGCTGGACCGAGCCCAAGGGCGGCTACTTCGTGAGCCTCGATGTCCGCGACGGTACCGCGACCCGGGTCATCGAGCTCGCACGCGAGGCAGGTGTGGCCATGACGCCGGCCGGTGCCGCGTTCCCCTACGGAGACGACCCGCGCGATCGCAACATCCGGATCGCGCCGTCCTATCCGTCCTCAGAGGAGCTGGCGGCCGCCATCGACGTGCTCGCGACGTGCGTGCTCATTGCCGCGGCTGAGCAGGCTCTCGCCCGTTAGTCGGGTGATCCGGTGCGAATCCTCGTGGCCCCCGACTCATTCGGTGGCACCCTGACCGCACCTGAGGCGGCGCGCGCGATCATCGAGGGCTGGCAGCGGCACGCCCCGGGCGACGTGCTGACCCAAGCCGCGATGGCCGATGGTGGTCCCGGTTTCGTCGACGTCCTGCACGAAGCACTCGACGGCGAGCTCTCGGTCGTGACGGTGCGCGGCCCGCTGGGTGCCGCGACTCCTGTGACGTTCCTCCAGGCAGACGGGACGGCATACTTCGAGAGTGCGCAGGCCTGTGGCCTGCAGCTGGCCGATCCGCCCGATCCCATGCGCGGGTCGACGTTCGGGGTCGGCCAGGTCCTTGACGCCGCGATCGAGGCGGGTGCGGGTCGAGTCGTGGTCGGACTCGGCGGCAGCTCGACCAACGACGGGGGAGCGGGGATGCTGGCGGCGCTGGGAGCCACGGCTGACGTACGCCTCGACTCGGGCCCGGCTGCCCTCGCCGGCGTCACGCAGGTCGATCTGGCCCCGGCGCGTGATCGGCTCGACGGGATCGAGCTGGTCATCGCCGCAGATGTCGACGTCACCCTGCTCGGCATGTTCGGCGCGACCAAGACCTTCGGCCCGCAAAAGGGACTGTCCGACGAGCAGATCATCACGGTCGACGGCATCCTCGACCGATTCGTCGAGGCCGCGTGCGGCACCTCGCCGGCCGAACGTCGCGTGGCCGACGCCAAGGGGGCCGGAGCTGCAGGCGGGCTCGGTTTCGCGTTGATGCTGATGGGCGGACGGGTCGTCTCCGGCATCGAGCTCGTGGCCGAGACGGTGGGACTCACGGCCCAGGCTGCCGCGCACGACCTGGTGGTGACGGGAGAGGGCGCCTACGACTTCTCCTCGCGCGCCGGCAAGGTCGCCTTCGGCGTAGCGGCGGTGGCCGCTGCCGCTGCGCGCCCTTGCATCGTCCTGGCCGGCCAGGTCAGTGTCGGCTCACGCGAGATGCGGGCCATGGGCGTCGAGAGTGCCTACTCACTGGCCGACGTCGTGGGACTCGAGGCAGCGATGGGGGAGCCCTACGCCAGCCTGGCGACGGTGGCCGAGCGTGTCGCGCGAACGTGGTCGCCCAGGCGTGAGGACTGACGGCGTACAATGGAATGGAACTGTCACGGCATCTGTTGACCACCGTGACGTGACCACAGACCAGATTCATGGGAGACCACATGACGATCGAGACTGAGCAGGCTGCCGTCGAGACCGCACCGCCCGTCGAGACCGCACCGTCCACGGAAGTCACCCTGAGCGAAGGTGCTGCCGAGAAGGTGGGCAGCCTGCTCGCCCAGGAAGGTCGCGACGACCTCGCTCTGCGGATCGCCGTGCAGCCGGGTGGCTGCTCCGGACTGCGATACCAGCTGTTCTTCGACGAGCGTTCGCTCGATGGCGACCAGATCTTCGAGTTCGGCGGCGTCAATGTCGTGGTCGACCGGATGAGCCTCCCCTACCTGGGCGGAGCGACGATCGACTTCGTCGACACGATCGAGAAGCAGGGCTTCACGATCGACAACCCGATGGCCACGGGCTCCTGCGCGTGCGGAGACTCCTTCCACTAGGCAGCGACTTGAGATAGAACACACGACGGCCTCCTGCATTGCGGGAGGCCGTTGTCTATTGTGTGGGGGTGCACCTCGCCATCACTGGGTCGATCGCCACCGACCACCTCATGACCTTTCCGGGCAAGTTTGCAGATTCTCTCGTGCCGGACCAGCTCGACAAGATCTCGTTGTCGTTCCTCGTGGAGGACCTCGACGTACGCCGCGGGGGGTGTGGCGCCAACATTGCCTTCGCACTCGCCAAGCTCGGCCACCGATCCTTGCTGGTCGGTGCCGTGGGTCGTGACTTCGAGAACGAGTATCGCGGCTGGCTCGACGAGGCCGGCGTCGACACGAGCGGCGTCCTGGTTTCTGAGACCCGTCACACCGCGCGATTCGTGTGCACCACCGACGCCGATCTGGCGCAGATCGCCACCTTCTATGCGGGCGCGATGTCCGAGTCGCGCGACATCGACCTGTTCTCGCTCGGCCACGACTTCGACCTCGTGCTGGTCGGTCCCGATGACCCCGAGGGCATGCTGCGCCACACCCGCGCCTGTCGCGATCGCGGCGTGCCGTTTGCCGCGGACGTCTCGCAGCAGCTCGCCTGGGCCGACGGAGCGGTGATCCGTGAGCTGATCGACGGGGCGACCTACCTGTTCAGCAACGACTACGAAGCCGCGCTGATCGAGCAGAAGACCGGCTGGTCATCCGATGACGTCCAGTCCCATGTCGGCACCCGGATCGTGACCCGAGGCAAGGACGGGGTCACGATCTTCCCCGCCGCGGGCGAGCCGATCCAGGTCGCCGCCAACGAGGGCGTCGTCGCGGTCGACCCGACCGGGGTCGGAGACAGCTTCCGGGCCGGCTTCCTCGCCGGCATCGCAGCCGGCCTGGACTTCGAGCGCTCGGCGCAGATCGGTTGCACCATCGCGGCCAGCGTCGTCGAGACGACGGGCACGCAGGAGTATGTCCTGGAGCGTGACGGCTTCCTCAAACGCATCGAGGCGGCCTACGGCGAGGCGGCCAGGACCGAGATCGACTCCGCCCTCTCGCTCGCGTGACGCACCACTCCCCAACACCCGTGCAACAGAGGCTGACCTCACCGCGGCCGCCGGCTGTCGCTGAAGTAAGGTGCTCCCGTGTCATCACGTGACAGTCATGGTTCAGAAAGGCGCCCCGTGGGTCGGATGAAGTTGGCGGTTCCCGCCGTCGCCATCGTCGCTTTGAGCGGCTGTTCTCCCGATGCCGATCACGACCTCAAGCGTCTCGGCCTGCCCGTCGCGGGCAGTGACCGCTCGCAGGCGATGTGGAACCTGTGGTTGGGCGCATGGATCGCGGTGCTCGTGATCTTCCTGCTGGTGTTCGGCCTGATCGTCTACTCGATGATCCGCTACCGCAGGCGCAGCGACGATGAGGTTCCGGTCCAGATCCGCTACAACCTGCCGATCGAGGCGCTCTACACCTTCGCGCCGGTCATCATCGTCGCGGTGTTCTTCTTCCACACCGTGACGTCGCAGAACGACATGCTGCGAAACGTCAAGAATCCGGACCACACGGTCGAGGTCGTCGGCAGCAAGTGGCAGTGGGCCTTCAACTACCTCGACGAGGACGCCACGACCGGCACTGACGTGTTCGATGTCGGCACTCCGCAGGACCCCACCGACCTGTGGCTCCCGGTCGATGAGTCGGTGCGCTTCCGCCTGTTGTCACCCGATGTCATCCACTCGTTCTGGATCCCCGAGTTCTACTTCAAGATGGACGTCGTCCCGGGCCAGGAGAACCAGTTCGACATGACACCGACCCGCGAGGGTGTGTTCACGGGTCGCTGTGCGGAGCTGTGCGGCCTCTACCACTCACGCATGATCTTCAAGGTCCACGTGGTCTCGCGCGCCGAGTACGACGCGCACCTGACCGAGCTCAAGGAAGCCGGCGACACGGGTGCGCCCAAGGGCGCCAAGGAAGCAAGGACGATCGCCGGTCTCGACGAAGAGGCCGAAGGCAACGTCGACGAAGTCCAGGAAGGACCCGAGCAGTAATGGCCGACGCAACAGCGGCATTCGACGACGGATCGACCGATCTGCGCGCAGGAGTGCCCGAACGCACCCTGGGCCAGAAGGTCGTCATCGTCCTGACGACCACCGATCACAAGGTGATCGGCAACTTGTACCTCATCACCTCGTTCGCGTTCTTCATCATCGGCGGCATCCTGGCGCTGCTGATCCGCGCCGAGCTGGCCCAGCCGGGCACGCAGCTGGTCGATGACGAGACCTACAACCAGCTCTTCACGATGCACGGCACGATCATGCTGCTGATGTTCGCGACACCGCTGTTCTTCGGCTTCGGCAACGCGATCATGCCGTTGCAGATCGGTGCGCCCGATGTGGCGTTCCCGCGCCTCAACATGTTCAGCTATTGGCTCTACCTGTTCGGCTCGTCGATCGTGGTGTCCGGATTCTTCGTGCCCGGAGGAGCGGCGAGCTTCGGCTGGTTCGCGTACGCGCCGCTGAGCGATGCGGTCAACTCCCCGGGCGTCGGCGGTGACCTGTGGGTCATGGGTCTGTGGATGTCCGGTCTTGGCACGATCCTCGGCGCGGTCAACTTCATCACCACGATCTTCACGATGCGCGCTCCGGGTCTGACGATGTTCCGTATGCCGATCTTCGTCTGGAACACGCTGGTCACGAGCATGCTCGTCATCATCGCGTTCCCGATCTTTGCCGCGGCCCTGCTCTCGCTGGAGGCCGATCGCCGGCTCGGTGCCCACGTTTTCGACGCCGCCAATGGCGGGCCGATCCTGTGGCAGCACCTGTTCTGGTTCTTCGGGCACCCCGAGGTCTACATCATCGCCCTGCCGTTCTTCGGCATCATCACCGAGATCCTGCCGGTCTTCAGCCGCAAGCCGATCTTCGGCTACATGGGCCTGGTGGGCGCAACCCTGATGATCGCGGCCCTCTCGGTCGCGGTCTGGGCGCACCACATGTTCGTGACCGGCTCGGTCGACCTCGCCTTCTTCTCGTTCATGACGTTCCTGATCGCGGTGCCGACAGGGGTCAAGTTCTTCAACTGGATCGGCACGCTGTGGGGGGGATCTCTGTCCTTCGACACCCCGCTGATCTTCGCGCTGGGCTTCTTGACGACATTCCTGTTCGGCGGACTGACCGGTGTCATCCTGGCTGCGCCGACACTGGACTTCCAGCTGTCCGACAGCTACTTCGTCGTGGCGCACTTCCACTATGTCGTGTTCGGCACCGTGGTGTTCGCGATGTTCGCCGGCTTCTACTTCTGGTGGCCCAAGCTCACCGGACGGATGCTCGACGAGAAGCTCGGCAAGATCCACTTCTGGCTGCTGTTCATCGGGTTCCACCTGACGTTCCTGGTGCAGCACTGGCTGGGCGTCGAGGGCTTCCCGCGTCGCTATGCCGACTATGGGCCCAATGACGGGTTCACGACGCTCAACGAGATCTCGTCGATCGGCGCGTTCCTGCTCGGCGCCTCGACCCTGCCGTTCTTCTACAACATCTGGAAGTCACGCAAGTCGCCGCTGGTGGGTCTCGATGACCCGTGGGGCTGGGGGCGCTCGCTGGAGTGGGCCACCTCGTCGCCACCGCCGCGACACAACTTCACCTCGCTGCCGCGCATCCGCTCCGACAGCCCTGCGTTCGATCTGCACCACCCCGAGATCGCGGCCCTCGAGCTGGCCGACAACCCGGGGGAGAACTCATTCTTCGCCGATGCACCGGACGTCAGCGGCAAGGGCGACGCGGCAAAGCGCAACGACACCGACGACGGCAAAGGCGGTCAGTAATCCATGAAAGCCGAATACTGGACCATCATCTCGTGCGGGATCTTCTTCGGAGTCGTCGCGCCGATCTACTGGTTCCTGACAAACGACTACACCGGCACCACCGCGTTGGTCATGACCTTCCTCCTGACCGCGTTGCTCGGCTTCTACCTGGGTGTCGTGGCCAAGCAGATCCCGGACCGTCCCGAGGATCGCAGTGACGGCGAGATCGCCGAGGGTGCGGGGGAGCAGGGCTTCTTCCCGCCCTACAGTTGGTGGCCACTGGCCTGCGCCGCGGCTCTGGCTGTCGTGGTGCTGGGTGTCGTCATCGGCTGGTGGCTCTTCATCATCGGCGCGGGCATTCTCGCGGTCATGGTGTGCGGCTGGATCTTTGAGTACTACCGGGGCATCCACGCGCACTGATCTGCAGCCGCGGCGTGTCCAGATCATTGGTCACCACCACCTAGAATGATCTGGTGAGAGAACTTCGCCTTTCTGCTGCGGCCGCCTGTGCGGCCGTGTTCGCCGTGTCCGCGTGCTCGGCCGATGGAGTCAAGGACGCCGTCACGCCGGAAGAGCCCAAGAAGCCGATCGCGCTCACGGCGAACGTCGACCAGAAGGCCGCCGACGTCAAGGTCAGCACGATCGTGTCGGTCAAGGCTCGACACGGCGACATCTCCTCTGCTCGGCTCGTCTCGGACGACGGCAAGTCGCGAGTCAAGGGTCGCGTCGCCGGCAACCAGTGGTTGGCGAGCCAGCGGCTGGAGCCCGGCACGACATACACCCTGTCGGTCGCCGGGAAGGGCGAGGACGGCAAGCGCGGTCGCATCACGCGGCGCTTCAGCACTCAGCCGCTGACCCTCGCCCAGCAGACCTATCCGTCAGTGGCGCCGCTCAAGGGTGAGACCGTCGGAGTCGGGATGCCGGTCATCGTCACATTTGACGTGCCGGTCAAGAATCGCGCGCTGTTCGAGCGCAACATGCGGGTGCAGTCCTCGCCGGCCGTCGAGGGATCCTGGAGCTGGTTCGGTCCTCGCGAGGCGCACTTCCGTCCGCGTACGTTCTGGCCCGCGCACTCCAGGGTCAAGGTCAGGCTGAGCCTCAACGGCCTGCCGGCCGGCGGCGGCGTCTATGGGCAGCAGGATCAGCTGATCGACTTCAAGGTCGGCAGCAAGGTCGTCAGCGTCGTCAACGTCGCGAAGTACCGGCTCAGGTACATCAAGGACGGCAAGGTCAAGCGGACCATTCCGGTGTCCACCGGGGACAGTGGGCATCGAACTCGCGAGGGCACCAAGGTCATCATGGAGAAGTTCTCCTCGATCGACATGGACGCGGCCACGACCGGCGTCGACTCGGAGGATCCGGGCTACTACAACATCGAGAACGTGCGCTGGGCCATGCGTGTCACCAACTCCGGTGAGTTCCTGCACGCAGCACCGTGGTCGGTGGCCTCACAGGGCAATGCCAACGTCAGCCACGGCTGCACTGGCATGAGCACCGCCAATGCCGACTGGCTCTATCACCACTCGCGCCGCGGCGACGTCGTCCGCTATGTCAACAGCCCGCGCCGGCTCGAGGACCGCAACGGGTGGACCGACTGGAACGTCGACTGGTCGACCTGGCTCGACGGTTCGGCACTCAACAACACCGGCACCTGATCCCACCTCCCGCCTCCGCTGGGAGTGACACCATTGAGGTGACGCGCCGCAGCGCGCCTCAAAAGTGTCACTCCCAGCGGGTGGGGAGGTCAGTGAACGCGGGGGATACCGGTCTCGGAGACGCCCTGGAACTCCTCGCCGAGTGCCACGGGGTGACCGTCGTGCTCACGCAGGTGCTCATCGGCGTGCTGGACGTCATGGACGGTGGGCTTGTCGAGCGCGCCGTCGTAGTAGAACGCCTTGGCCCTGGCCTGCAGCTTGGCCTTGAATCCGTGCGGAGCCGCGACACCGTTCTTGTCGGTCTCGGCGGGAGCCTCGATCGCGGGCACGCGGTCGTGAGCGGTCAGCGTGTACTGAGCCGACACCGGCAGGGGACCGTGGCGCTCGGTGAAGCCGCCGTCGGGTGAACGCTCGATGACGCCGGTCTCATAGCCGTGCAGGATGCGGTTGGCGTCGGCCCGCTGCAGGCCGATGCAGATTCGCTTGGTGATCATGTAGGCGACGACGGGAAGCACGAACAGGCCGATCCGCAAGAACCACGTGATCGCGTAGATGTCCATGTTGAACTGGGTCGCGATAATGTCGTTGCCGCCGGCGATCCAGAGGACCGCGTAGGCCGTCATGCCCGCGACACCCAGGCCGGTACGGACCGGGGCGTTGCGCGGCCGTTCGAGCAGATGGTGCTCGCGCTTGTCGCCGGTCATGAACTTCTCGATGAACGGCCATGCGCCCAGCACGACGAACAGCATCGTCATGGCACCCACCGCGGGGATGACGACGTTCCAGCTCCACGTGTAGTTGAAGAACGTGCTCTCCCACCCGGGCATGAGGCGCACCGCGCCCTCGGAGAAGCCCATGTACCAGTCCGGCTGGGAGCCGGCGGTGACCTCGGAAGGGTTGTATGGGCCATAGACCCAGATCGGGTTGATCTGCAGGAATGCGCCCATCAGGGCGGTGAAGCCGAACACCACGAAGAAGAATCCGCCGGCCTTGGCGGCATAGACCGGAAGCATCGGATAGCCGACGACATTCTGCTCGGTACGTCCGGGGCCAGGCCACTGCGTGTGCTTGTGGAAGACCAGCAGGAGCATGTGCGCACCGATCAGCCCCAGCAGGAGAGCGGGGATCAGCAGGATGTGAGCCATGTAGAGGCGCGGGATGATGACATCGCCGGGGAACTCGCCGCCGAACACGAAGAACTCGAGATAGGACCCGACGATCGGCATCGAGCGCATCAGCCCGTCGACGAATCGCAGGCCCGTCCCCGAGAGCAGGTCGTCAGGCAGCGAGTAGCCCGCGAAGCCTTCGATCAGGCCCAGCGAGAGGAGGCCCACGCCGATCAGCCAGTTGATCTCGCGCGGCTTGCGGTAGGCGCCGGTGAAGAAGACGCGGAGCATGTGCAGGATCATCGCGGCGATGAACAGCGCGGCCGCCCAGTGGTGGATCTGCCGGATCAGCAGGCCGCCACGGATGTCGAACGAGATCCGCAGCGTCGACTCGAAGGCCTGGGACATCTCGACACCGTTGAGCGGCAAGTAGGAACCCTGATAGGGAACCTCAGCCATGCTGGGCTGGAACCAGAACGTCAGGAACACACCGGTCAGCAGCAGGACGACGAAGCTCCAGAGGGCGATCTCGCCCAGCATGAAGGACCAGTGCTCAGGGAAGACCTTGCGGAGATTCTTCTTGGCGACGGTTGCGAGGCCGAGTCGATCATCCAGCCACTCGACCGGACCGGCGGACTTTTTGCCCAGTCCGGTGTCCTGGATCTTGGTGTGCTCGTCCGTGCTCATGACTTATTGTCCAACTTCTTCTGGTCGCGCGCCAACTCAGGATAGCTGGGGGCCACGATGTCGGGGAAGTCGCTGACCGCCACGATGTAGCCCTCGGAGTCCAGCGCGAGCGGCAGCTGCGGGAGCGGACGGTGAGCGGGGCCGAAGGTCACCCGGCCGTTGTCTGCGAGGTCGAAGGTCGACTGGTGGCACGGGCACAGCACGTGGTGCGTCTGCTGCTCATAGAGGCTGATCGGGCAACCGACGTGGGTGCAGATCTTGGAATAGCAGAGGATGCCGTCGATGCCCCAGTTCTCGCGTCCCTTGGACGCCGTGACGTCCTCGGGGCGCATCCGCACCACGATGACCGCGGCCTTGGACTTGGCCTGCAGGAGCTCGGTGCCGTGCAGCACGTGCTCACCCTCGGCGTCGGTCTCATACATGATGGCCGGCTCGGCGTTGACGAGCTGACCGACCTCGAGGTCGGACGGCTTGATCGGGGTGCCTGAGACGTCGTTGACGACCCGCATGCCCTTTTTCCAGACCGTGTCGCGCTGGCCGTGGGGCAGGGGTCCGAGATCGCGGAGCAGGACGATGGCCGGCAGACCGAGGGCGCCCATCGCGCCGAGCAGGGAGTTGCGGATCATCGGGCGGCGGCCGAAGCCGGACTCGGAGATGCCCGCGTTGAGGTCGTCGAGCACCGCGGCCCGGTCCTCGGCCGGCGATGCCGAGGGGTGACGCATCTCGACCATCTCGTGATCGCCCATGAGCTTCTTGGCCCACTGGATGATTCCGACGCCCATCAGCAGCATCGCAAATCCGAGCGTCGACCCGAGCGCGAAGTTCATCGCCGACCAGCCGAGGAACGTCTGGTCCTTGTCGATCGCGATGTATGCCACGACGAATCCGACGAGCAGCAGGGTCGCAGCGAAGAACATTCCGGAGATCTGCCGCTCGGCCCGCTTCTCCTGCGCCGGGTCGACGTCGGTCAGGCGATATGCGTGCTCCGCCAGACCGGGGTCCTTGACCGGCTCGGTGTCGGGGCGACGATCCAGCTCGTCGGTCATTTCTTCTTCACCCTCGCTCCGTGTGCGCCGATCCAGATTGCCGCGATCACGAGACCGCCAATGCCGATGATCCAGGTGAACAGGCCCTCGACCACGGGGCCCAGGCCGCCGCCGGCCAGGCCGCCGTAGCTGGGCTGATCCTGGAGCCGCTTGATGTAGGCGATGACGTTGCTCTTGTCCTCAGGCGTGATGACCGCGTCGGAGAAGACCGGCATCTGCTGCGGGCCGGTGATCATGGCCTCCGCGATGTGCTTGGCGCTGACGTCCTCGATCGTCGGGGCGTACTTGCCGCCGGGCATCGCGCCGCCCGCACCGACCGAGTTGTGGCAGGCAGTGCAGTTGGTGCGGAAGAACTCGCCACCCTCGGCGATCTGCTCAGGCGTCTTGTCGGAGATGTCGGTGTATTCGCCGTCCGGGACGGCCGGGCCGGGGCCCAGGGAAGCGACGAAGGCCGCGAGCTGCTTGGTCTCCTCGGCGTCGTACTCAGGGGCCTTGCGGGGAGCCTGCGGGGCGGACTGCGCCATCGGCATCCGGCCCGTGCCGACCTGGAAGTCGACTGCGGCGGCCCCGACGCCGACCAGGGACGGACCGTAGTTGCCGCCGCGCTTGGTCTCGATGCCTCCGGCGTTCTTGCCGTGGCAGCTGGCACAGCCGATCAGGAACAGCTGACGACCGGCCTCGACGTCTTGTGTCGTCGCAGCCTCGGCGGTCGCGGGCTTGGGCGCCAGTGCCGTGTAGAGGCCTCCGACAACCACGAGGCCCATCAGGAGCACGACAAAGCCGGCGAGTGGGTGCCGGCGTCTGGTGGACAGTTTCCGCACCGAGAACCTCATTCCTGGAAGTCTTGCTGACACTCAGAATACCTTCGGGCAGGCGCCCGACCTGCAGTGAGGTCAGCCTTATTGAATGATGTAGATCGTGGCGAAGAGCCCGACCCACACGATGTCCACGAAGTGCCAGTAGTAGGACACGACAATCGCGGAGATCGCCTGCTCATGGGTGAACTTGCGCGCGGCGAACGTACGGCCTATGACCAGCAGGAATGCGATCAGGCCACCGATCACGTGCAGGCCGTGGAACCCGGTCGCGAGATAGAACAGGCTGCCGTAGGGGGAGTCGGCGATCGTGACGTTCTCGTGCACGAGCTCGGCGTACTCGGTGGCCTGGCCACCGATGAAGACAGCACCCATCAGATAGGTCAGGACGAACCACTCGCGCATGCCCCACAGCTTGAGCTGGTGGAGCTTGCCGGAGCGGCCGGCCTTGCCGCGCTCCGCTGCGAACACGCCGAACTGACAGGCGACCGACGAGAGCACCAGGATCAGGGTGTTGGCGGTGGCGAACGGGATGTTGAGCTTCTCGGTCTCCTGGGCCCACAGCTCAGGCGAGATGTTGCGGATCGTGAAGTAGGCCGCAAACAGGCCGGCGAAGAACATCAGCTCGCTGGAGAGCCACACGATCGTCCCTACCGTCACCATCGACGGGCGGCCTTCTTGGCCATGGAGTCGGGAAGCAGGAATCACGGATGTAGTCGCCACGCGATCATTATGTACGATCGTCCCGTGAGCGAGCACAAGCCCCTACGTGTCCTGGTCTACAGCGATGATCGAGACGTTCGTGCTGCCGTGCTGTCAGCGCTCGGCGCTCGCCCCGATCCCGATCTCCCGCTGTTCGAATATGTCGAGTGCGCGACCGAGCCCGTCGTGTTCCAGCACCTCGACGAGGGCAAGATCGACCTGGCGATCCTCGACGGCGAGGCTGTGCCCGCCGGCGGCCTGGGCATCGCCCGACAGATCAAGGACGAGATCTACCAGTCGCCGCCGGTGCTGGTGCTGACCGGCCGCCCGCAGGACGCCTGGCTCGCCACGTGGTCCCGCGCCGAGGCCGCCCTCGCGCACCCGATCGAGCCGATCCGCCTCGCCGAGGTCGTCACAGACCTCGCGCACGGTGTGCTCCAACCCGGCTGACGGCCGCGATGTCCCATACCTGGCCCGACGTCCTCTCGTCCCTCGTGGCGGGCCAGGACCTGGCTGCCTCGGCGACCGCATGGGCGATGGAGGAGATCCTCAGCGGTAATGCGACTCCTGCGCAGATCGCCGGGTTCGCCGTCGCGCTGCGGAGCAAGGGTGAGACGCTCGCCGAGGTGCAGGGCCTGGTCGACTCGATGTATCACCACGCCATCCCGCTCGAGGTCGATGGGCGTGTCGTCGACATCGTGGGTACGGGAGGCGATCGAGCCAAGACCGTCAACATCTCCACCATGTCGGCCGTGGTGATCGCCGGAGCCGGCATCCCTGTGGTCAAGCACGGCAACCGGGCCGCGTCGAGCGCGAGCGGGTCGGCCGATGTGCTCGAGGAGCTGGGGGTCCGCCTCGACGTCCCCCCGACCAAGATCCTCGAGGTGCTGCATGCCACCGGCATCACGTTCTGCTTTGCGCCGGTCTTTCACTCGTCGCTGCGATTCGCCGCCGCGCCGCGCCGCGAGCTCGGGATCGCCACGACGTTCAACTTCCTCGGCCCGCTGACCAACCCGGCGCGGCCCGCAGCCATGGCAGTCGGGGTGGCGGACCTCCGAATGGCGCCGATCATGGCCGGTGTACTCGCGGCTCGCGGCGCCGATGCCTTCGTGTTCCGAGGCGAGGACGGGCTCGACGAGATCACCACGACCACGACGTCCCGGGTGTGGATCTCAGGCGGTGGGTCCGCCGATGTGTCCGAGGAGACGATCGACCCGCGCGCACTCGGCTTCGACTACACCCCGGGGTCGGAGCTCGCCGGCGGCGACGCGGCGTTCAACGCCAAGGTGTTCGAGCGGGTGCTGGGCGGCGAGCAGTCGTCAGTACGCACCGCGGTGCTGCTCAACGCCGGGGCGGCCATCGCCGCCCACGAAGCGGCAAGCGGAGACCTGGAGTCACGACTCAGGTCGGGGATCGAGCGGGCCGGGGAGTCGATCGACTCCGGGTCTGCGACCAACGTCCTCAACGCATGGGCGAGGACGACCCAGACGCTCGTCTGACAGCGGGGTCAGAGGCCAATGCTGAAGGCGTCCTCGAGGTCGTGCTGGCTGAACGTCTGGAACGCGATCTGGGTCTGCGTCGCCAGGACACCCTCGACCTTGTTGAGCTGATCGGCGATCACCCGCGCGATGTCGTCGTGCTCGCGGACTCGGACCATCGCGACGAGGTCGAGGTCGCCGGTCACGGAGTAGACCTCGCTCACACCCGGGATCGCGGCGATCTGCTCAGCGGTCTCGGACAGATGCGAGACGTCAGCCTGGATGAAGACGATGGCGGTGATCATCTGCCCAGACTAATCGGATGAGTGCCTGATCGGCCGACGGCCTAACCGGGCCGCTGGAGTCCGTGCCACGAGGCGGTGGCGTCCTCGAACGGCGACAGGTGCCGTGCCGCGCCGCCCAGGGGCGTGTGCCACGAGCCGCGGGCCATGCGCAGGCCGGGGGAGTCCAGCCAGCGCAGGAGGGTCTCGGTCTCCTCGGCGGTGGCGGCCGGGATCGGGCCGAAACCCGGCTCGACGGTCTCGGCCGTCGCCAGCAGTGCATCTATCCAGCCGATCGGGTGCATGCCGCGTGGCATGACCCCGGCGGCTGCGAGCCGGCCGAAGCGGATGACGTGGATCTCCCACCCGTCGGGGTGAGGTGCGGCCGCGACCAGCTCGGCGGTGCCGGTCAGCTCGCGCAGTCGCTGTGTGCGCACGACCGCCCGAAGGAATCCGGTGAGCCGGTCGCGCCAGATCGCGGCGTCCTCGAAGCGCTCGGTGCGGGCGAGGTCGAGCATGCGGGCGCGGATCGCGGTCACGAGCTCCTCGGGATCACCGGTCATGGCGCTGCGGACCCGCGCGACCTCCACGGCATAGGTGTCGAGATCGGCCGAACCGTCGCACGGTGAGAGACAGTGACCCATCTCGGCGAGCGCGCAGGCCGAGATACGCGGCTTCTTGGCCATCTTGGTGGTGCACTGGCGGATGCGGAACGAGTCGTGCAGGGCGGTGAGCGCCCCCTCGGCGGCCGCCCGGCCGCGGAACGGGCCGATGTAGTCGGCGTCGTCATCGAGGATCTTGCGGACGATCGAGAGTCGTGGCCAGGGCTCTCGGGTCAGCTTGAGCCAGCTCAGCCGCTCGGGGAACCGGGAGCGGCGGTTGTAGGGCGGCCGGTGCTTGCCGATCAGGCGCAGCTCGCGCACCTGGGCCTCGAGTGCCGTTGCGCAGACGATGCCCTCGATCCGTTGGGCGAGCATGACCATCTCACCCATGCGGGTGCGGGTCTCGGCCTTGGTGAAGTAGGAGCGCGTCCGCACCCGCAGATTGCGGGACGTGCCGACGTAGAGGATCTGGTCGCGGGCGTCGCGGAAGAGGTAGACCCCAGGGGCCTCCGGGAGGTGCTCGGCGAGATGACGCTTCTTGCGCTGCTCGGGCTTGACCTTGGAGGTGTAGGTCGACACCTCCTCCAGCGTCGTGACGCCGAGCGGACCCAACCGCTCGAACAGGGCGTGCAGGACGTCGACCGTGGCCCGGGCGTCGGACAGCGCGCGGTGGTTGGGGGTCGTTGAGGCTGAGAATGCCGCGGCGAGCGTCGAGAGCTTGCAGTTGGGCACCTCTTCGCGCGACAGCACCCGCCGGGCGAGGATCGCGGTGTCGAGTGTCTCGAATCCGGGCCACGGGATCGCCAGCTCACGACTGAAGTGCTTGAGGAATCCGACGTCGAACGGCGCGTTGTGGGCGACGAGCACGCTGCCGCGCGCGAACTCGAGAAAGCTCGGCAGCACTTCCGCGATGCGGGGAGCGCCGATGACCATCTGGTTGGTGATGCCGGTCAGAACCGTGATGTATGCCGGGATCGCCTCATCGGGGTTGACCAGGGTCTGGAACTCACCGATGACCTCACCGCCGCGAATCTTGACGGCACCGAACTCGGTGATCCGGGACCCCTTGGCGGCAGAGCCGCCAGTGGTCTCGAGGTCGACGACACAGAACGTCGTGTCGGACAGGGGACGGCCGAGCTCGTCGAACGATCCCTGAACTACCTGCATGTCGTTCACGGTAGGTGGCCACACCGACAGAGCGACGGAACCTGCAATGCGCGGCGTTTTTGTCCTGACCCGCTTCTACCGTGGTTGATGACCCCGAACTGCGGGGCCTGCCAGCACAGGAGGTGCCGACATGTTGGAAGACTCACCCACCGACTCCGTGGTCGTCGATTGCGACCGGTGTGTCGTACGCGGTCCGCGTGCCTGCGGCGACTGCATCGTCACGGTCTTGCTGGGGGCGCCACCGGCCGGCATCGAGATCGACCCGGAAGAGATGGCAGCGCTCGGTGTGCTCGCCGACGCCGGACTCACGCCACCCCTTCGGCTGGTGACTCCGGTCACAGGTCCAGAGACACAGGTGGGTTAGCTGGTTGAACTGACCCGAGGCTGCGCCTACAGTAGGTCCTTGTGTGTCCGGTGAACGCCGCCCCTCCAGGGCGACGGCGGCCGCACCGCCGAATTGCCGCAGGCATGGGGAAGATGTCTGAGGTGAACCGGGGACCCAGGTGTGTGGGGTGAATCGGATCGCATCCGTGCGAACCGTAGGGCGTCCTTGGCCCGAATCCGTCAGCTCACCCGGTAGGCGTCGAGGAACATGTAGGAGTCTTGCGTGCGCTTGCCCGCTACCCGAACACGTCGTCAAGGATTCGTCGCTGCGGCGGCTCTCGCGCTGATCGGTGGCCTCTTCGTGCTGCCTGCGGCGGTGGCCGAACCGAAGGTCACTCCCAAGGACGTCGAGATCGCGTTCCACAAGGCCGAGGCGCTGAACGAGCAGGTCAACCAGCTGGATGTCGAGGCCGAGCAGACCCAGGACGAGATCGACGACATCAGCGGTGACATCGACCGCGGCCTCGTCGACTACAACAAGCAGCGGGCTGCGCTCGGCGAGGCGATCGCGCAGCAGCAGATGGATGCCCCGCTGGGACCGAGCGTCAGCCTGCTGAGCAGCGGCGATCCGGATGAGTTCCTCGCCGGGCTGGGCGCTGTGCAGGCACTCAACAGCACCCGCGCCGATGCCCTGGAGCAGTTCGGTGAGAAGAGCAAGGAGCTCAAGAACCGCCGCGCGCAGCTCCAGGACCGCAAGGACGATCTCGCCGCCTCCACCAAGGTTGCCGACGCCAAGCGCGACGCGATGAACAAGAAGCATGCCGAGGCCAAGGCCGAGCTCGCCCGGCTCACCGCTGCGCAGCAGGACAAGCTCAACTCCAGCAACACCGACGTCGAGTTCGACGTGAAGGCCTCCGGCGGCGCCAAGACCGCGATCGCCTTCGCCATGGCCCAGATCGGCGAGCCTTATGTCTACGGCGGCACCGGACCCAACGGGTGGGACTGCTCAGGACTGATGATGAAGGCCTGGGCGGCGGCCGGGGTCTCGATCCCGCGTGTCGTCGGGCCCCAGATCGCATCCGGCAGGCGCATCCCCATGGGACAGCTGCAGCCCGGCGACATCGTGGCGTACGGCGACATGTCCCACAACGGCATGTACCTCGGCAACGGTCGGGTCGTTCACGCGCCGCGACCGGGCAAGAGTGTCGAGATCACCAGCCTCTCGGGCTTCTCGACAGCCGCGCGAGTTGGCTGACTCAGACCGAAGACTGGGACCCAACGCGGTCGCAGTCCTTGTCCTGATCGCGCTCGGCGCTGCCGTGCTCCTGTGGCAGCGGCCGTGGCAGGGAGCCGGTGACAACACACCTGCCGGTATCCCGGCAGACGCACCGACCCGGCTCTCGTCCCAGTTCCGCGCACTCTCCGAGGCCGAGTCGGAGTCGGCCTTCGTCGCTGCAGCGGGCACCACGGATGCGGCCAAGGCCTTGGCGCGCCAGACCTGGCAGTCGCGCGAAGCCCTCGACGCCACGGCTGTCGAGCTGCGGTATGTCTCAGGCGGCGACGTCACGGACCGTGCTGACGGCTCGGCGCTGGCCGTCGTCGACGTCAGCTGGCGGGCCGGGGAAGCAACGGGTCTGGATGCCTCGACGGTCCACATGTCCTCCGTCGCGTTCCGCGTCGCACCGCAGGCCGACGGCCGCTTCTCGATCATCGGTGCGACCTCCCGGGACGGAGTCCTGCCGATCTGGCTGGCCGGTGCTGTCACGACCAAGCAGAGCTCCGGCGCAGTCGTCATCCGGGTCGACGGTGGCGACGAGGAGCTGCCGGTCGAGTCGATGGCAATGGAGGCGCGCACGGCCGTCGGACGTACCGTCCCCGGCAGGCAGGGCGATCTCACGATCGTGTCCCCGAACACGCAGGAGCAGATGGCGCAGCTGGTGGGCCAGGCTTCTGCCAAGATCGCCCAGATCGCCGCCGTCACCACCCGGCTGGACGGCCGCGGCGGGTCGTCGGCGGACACCGTCATCGTGCTCAATCCGGCGGTGTTCGCGACCATGGATCGCCGAGCCGCCCAAGTCGTCCTGTCCCACGAGGCGACCCACCTGCTGACCGATGCCGTCGGAACCCGGGCCGAGAGCTGGGTCGTGGAGGGCTTCGCCGACTTCGTGGCATTGCGTGATGACTCGGCCCCGCTTTCGGTCAGTGCCGGCCAGATCCTTGCCGAGGTTCGTGCTGACAAGCTCCCCGTGCGACTGCCGTCCGAGTCCGAGTTCGGTGCCGGGCGGCACGGGCTGGGCGCGGTCTACGAGTCGGCGTGGATGGTCTTTCGCATGCTGGGAGAGCGCCACGACGTCGCCGATGTCGTGGACTTCTACACGTCGGTGATCGGCGGCACTTCCCTTGAGAAGGCGCTGCAGACGTCGTTCGGGCTGAGCGTCGAGGAGCTGACCTCCGACTGGCGGGCCTACCTGTCGAAGAGCGCTTCGACCGTGTCGTGAAAATCGCGCAGGACCGAGTTGCGCTTGACCTTGAACGAGGGCGTCAGATAGCCGTTGTCCTCGGTCCAGTCCTCTGGGAGGATCACGAACTTGCGGATCGACTCGGCCTGCGAGACCTGTGAGTTGGCGTCGTCGACGGACTTTTGGACCTCGACCTTCAGCGCCGGGTCGTCGAGACCGTCGGACCACGCCTCGGTGTCGATCGTGACGAGAGCGGCCACGAACGGCTTGCCGTCCCCGACCACCAGGCACTGACTGACGTACTGATTGGCACGCACGCGGTCCTCGAGCATGGCCGGCGCGACATTCTTGCCGCCGGCCGTCACGATGATCTCCTTCTTGCGCCCCGTGACACGCACGAATCCGTCGTCGTCGACCTCGCCGAGGTCGCCGGTGGAGAACCAGCCGTCCTGGTCGACCGCCTCCGCTGTGGCCGCGTCGTTGCGCCAGTAACCCGAGAAGACCTGCGGTCCGCGGAAGTGGAGCTCGCCGTCGGGGGCGACACGGACCTCGGTGCCGGGCAAGGGCCGGCCGACCGATCCGATCCGCTGGTCGCCTGGGGTGTTGACGCACAGCGCCGCGGTCGTCTCGGTCAGGCCGTAGCCCTCCAGGACTGTCACCCCGATGCCGCGATAGAAGTGCGCGAGGCGGTCGCCGAGCGGCGCACCGCCCGAGATCGCCCACTCGGCATGCCCGCCGAGCGCGTCGCGGAGCTTGCCGAAGACGAGCTTGTCGTATGCAGCGTGCCGTGCCCGGAGCACGATGCCGGGGGAGTCGTTGTCGAGCGCCTTGCTGTAGGCGATGGCGGTCTGTGCGGCCCGGTCGAAGATCTTGCCCTTGCCGTCGGCGTACGCCTTGCTGCTGGCGGTGTTGAAGACCTTCTCGAAGACGCGCGGGACGGCCAGCACGAAGGTCGGCTGGAATGTGCCGAGGTGCGTCACGAGGTCCTTGACGTCGGCGGTGTGCCCGAGCCGGGCTCCCGAGCGGATCGCCCCGACCTGGATGATGCGGGCAAAGACGTGTGCCAGCGGCAGGAAGAGCAGTGTCGACGCACCGTCGCGGTCGAACAGGTCGGAGAGCTGGTCGATCGCGGCGCCGAGCTCGTGCCGGAAGTTGCCGTGCGTCAGCTGGCAACCCTTGGGACGGCCCGTCGTGCCGGAGGTGTAGATCAGCGTCGCGAGGGTCTCACTGGTGAGCGAGGTCCGACGGGCTTCGAGGTCGGTGTCACTGACCCCGGTGCCGCCGGCGGCGATCCCGCCGAGCCCTCCGGGGTCGAGCGTCCAGACCTGCGTGAGGCCGGGTGCCTCGGAGCGTGCCTCCTCGACGCGGTCCAGGTGCGCCTGGGTCTCGACGACCGCCGCGACAGCACCGGAGTCGGACAGGATCCAGGCGATCTGCGCGGTTGAGGATGTCTCGTAGATCGGGACTGTCGCCGCTCCGACCCACCAGTTGGCGTCGTCGACGACGGTCCACTCGTACCTCGTCTTGGACAGCAGGGCGACGCGGTCCCCGGTGGAGACTCCCGCAGCGATCAGCCCCTTGGCGGTCGCCAGCACGTCCTGGTGGAAGGCGCCCAGCGTGACATCCTCCCAGCCGTCGCCCACCATCCGGGCCAGGGCGACGTCGTCAGCATGCGCCGGGAGGCGGTCGAGAATGTCATCGGAGAGGTTGCCCAGTTCGGGCGTATGTGCCTGCGTCACGTACCGCAGGCTACTCGCCCGGGCTGCAAGGTCCAGAACGGGTGGGCGCCCCCGGGCGTCGCCCTCCCCGGGGGAGTGTTCGGCGGCGTGACCACTAGCATGGGGTGACACAGCGGGCCGGACGAGGAGGGGTGATGGCGCGAACCACGAGCGACATCGTCATCGACGCTCCGGCCGGGCGGATCATGGACGTCATCGCCGACTTCGGCGCCTATCCGGACTGGGCCACCGGGGTCAAGACTGCCGATGTCGTCGCGGCCGCAGACGGGGGCCGGGCTCGCCAGGTGCACTTCGTCCTCGATGCCGCCCCGATCCGTGACGAGTACGACCTCGGTTATACCTGGGACGGTGACCGGTCGGTGTCGTGGAGCCTCACCGAGAAGGGCGCGATGCTGAAGTCGATGGACGGGGCATACGTCCTCGAGCCGGTTGACCGCACCCAGACCCGCGTCACCTACCAGCTTGCGGTCGATGTCTCCGTCCCGTTGCTCGGGATGCTCAAGCGCAAGGCCGAGAAGGTCATCATCGACACCGCCCTGAAGGGGTTGAAGAAACAGGTCGAGGCGCTGTGACAGGGTCCAGCTCCACTGCAGACTCTGCCGCAACCAACCAGGTCGGCTCGGTCGCCGAGGAGGCATTCAAGCTGTTCCGTGCCATGGCCGCCCAGCCGTCGGCCGGCGAAGGCGTCGACTCCGCACACATGTGCACGACGACGTGGTGCCCGGTATGCCAGGTCGCGGGCTTCGTGCGGGACAACCCGGATGCGATCGCCAAGGTCTCGGAGTCCGCGACACAGCTCGCTCGCTCCCTCCGTGACCTGATCGACACCGCACTGACCACGCCCCGGGACAACCCATGACACGTGCCGTTGGCGTCGACATCGGGGGGACCAAGATCGCCGCCGGGCTCGTGTCCGAGTCCGGCGAGATCCTCGACTCCGCTGCTGAGCCCACTCCTGACGACTCGACCAAGATCCCCGCGATCGTGGCAGACCTCGTCGGGCGTCTGGTCGGTGATGAGGACGTCGCCGGTATCGGCATCGGCGCGGCCGGCTTCGTCGGCGAGGACCGGGCGACGGTGCGTTTCGCGCCCAACATCGACTGGCGCGAGGAGCCCCTCGCCGCGCATGTCCGCGCGCTCGTCGACCTGCCCGTCGTGGTCGAGAATGACGCCAACGCTGCGGCGTGGGGCGAGTTCAGGTTCGGCGCCGGCGAGGACACCGACGACCTGCTCCTCGTGACGGTCGGCACCGGCATCGGCGGTGGCATCGTGCATCAGGGGCAGCTGTTCCGCGGCGGTTTCGGCGTCGCGGCTGAGATTGGTCACATGCGGATCGTCCCGGACGGCATCTTGTGCGGCTGCGGTCAGCACGGTTGTTTCGAGCAGTACGCCAGCGGCAGTGCCCTTGTGCGCGACGCGCGCGAGCGGGTGTCCAACGGTGACGACAGCGCCACGGCCATCGCGGCGCTGGCCGACGGCGACCTGTCGCGCATCACGGGTCCGGCGATCACCACGCTGGCGCAGCAGGGTGACCCTCTCGCGGTCGAGCTGCTCACCGATGTGGGTCGCTGGATCGGTGAGGGCGTTGCGGTGCTCGCGACGATCCTCGATCCGAGTGTCATCGCGATCGGCGGAGGAGTCGCAGCGGCCGGGGACCTGCTGCTGGACCCGGTCATCGAGGCATTTGCGATCCACCTCCCGGCACGCGCGCATCGCCCTGAGGCGGCCCTGCGGCTTGCGGCGTTGGGCAACCAGGCCGGTCTCATCGGTGCCGCCGATCTGGCCCGGGTCGAGCCAGCCTGATGGCCGACAAGCTGGCAGTCGGGATCGACATCGGTGGCACCAAGATCGCTGCCGGGGTCGTCGATGAGGACGGCCATGTCCTGGCCCGGCTCAAGCGCGAGACCCCCACCACCGAGCCGCTCCAGGTCATCGACGCGATCGCGGACATCACCGAGGAGTTCCGCCGCGAGCACCACATCCGTGCGATCGGCGTCGGGGCGGCAGGATTCGTCGATGCGACACAGTCGACGGTCCTCTTCGCTCCCCACCTGGCCTGGCGGCACGAGCCGCTGCGCGATGCCGTGGCGCGGCGGACCGGGCTCCCGGTGCTCGTGGACAATGACGCCAACGCAGCAGGCTGGGCCGAATGGCGATATGGCGCTGCCCAGAACGAGGCCGACCTGGTGCTCATCACTCTCGGCACCGGCATCGGCGGTGCGATCGTGATCGACGGACAGCCCTATCGAGGGCAGTTCGGGATTGCGGGGGAGTTCGGCCACATGCAGGTCGTCCCGGGCGGCAACCCGTGCGAGTGCGGCAACCTCGGTTGCTGGGAACAGTATGCGAGTGGCCGGGTGCTGACTCGCCGCGCGCGGGCCGCGGCGACCGAGGGCACCGAGTTCGGCAAGGCACTCCTGATCGAGTCCGGAGGCACGGTCGAGGCAATCGAGGGCCACCTCGTCACCAAGCACGCCCAGGCCGGCAACGATGAGGCGGTCCAGTGGATCGCTGAGGTCGGTGACTGGCTGGGCGTGGGGATCGCCAACCTCGCCGCCGCCCTCGACCCGGGGATGTTCGTCATCGGGGGCGGGGTCAGCGATGCCGGCGAGCTGTTGGTCGGACCTGCACGCGCGGCCTTCAGCCGAACGCTGACCGGTCGCGGCTATCGCGCCGAGGCGAGGATCGTGCGCGCGCACCTGGGACCCGAGGCCGGTCTCATCGGAGCGGCCGACATGGCGAGGCTCACAGCACGGCGCCGTCGTCCGGCCAATCCCTCCGCGAGGGCCCGTGTTCGGGCAACTGCAAGATCAAATAGATCGCCGCTGCGACGAAAGTGAGCGAGGCGCCCGCCACGATCGGCCGGTCGAGCAGGACCCCGGCCAGGGTGGCGATGACCAGCGAGAGGGGCGCGCCGATCAGGCCGGCCCACGCCAGCAGGATGCCGCGTCGCCGGGGGATCAGCGGAGTCGGCTCGACCTGGCGGTAGAACGGCTCCTCGGCGGCGTCGACCTCATCGTCGGTGCGCGGTGACCACGCCGGCTCGGCCGGTTGCTCGGCCGCCTGCTTCTTGTTGTCGACCTCGTCCTCGTCCTCGAACGACAGGTCGAGCTCGAGCCCCTCGACGATCTTGTCGAAGTCGTCGCGCTCAGTCACGACTCGCGCCCACGTGCTCGGCGATGAATGCCGCGGTGCGATCGAAGATCAGCTGAGCATCGTTGTCGATCGTCGCGACGTGGTAGCTGTTCTGCAGGGCCACGAACTCCTTGATCGTCGAGGAGACGCCCGACAGGACGATGTCCTTCGAGGACGCATCGACCACGTGATCGTCGTCGGAGCGGAACAGCAACAAGGGCTGCGTGACCGACGGCAGGTCCGTGCGGATGACCTTCCACGTCCGGAGCAGTGATGCGAGCGCCTTGAGCGGTGTCTTGTCATAGCCGATCTCGTCCTGGCCGGGCTTCTTGATGTCGTTGGCGACGCCCGGCATGGCGGGGACGATCCACTGGAGTGCGGGCACGAGCTTGACGTCCAGCCGGGCGACGTTGACGGCGGGGTTGACCAGCACGATCGCATCGACATCGTCGGGACGCTGCTCGGCCAGGCTCAGCGCGAGGGATCCGCCCATCGACAGGCCGGCGACCACGACGTGGGCGCAGGTGGAGCGCAGGTCGGTCAGGGCGGCGTCGAGCTCGCCGTACCAGTCCTGCCAGCGGGTGGTGTTCAGGTCCTGCCAGGTCGTCCCGTGCCCGGGGAGGCGGGGTACGCGGACGGTGTGCCCGAGTCCTGCGAGGTGCCTGCCCCAAGGGACCATCGAGGCCGGCGAGCCGGTGAACCCGTGGCTCAGGAGCACACCGACAGGGCCGCCGTCTGCTGAGAAGGGTTCGGTTCCCGGCACCACGGGGGAGGACGTCGTCGAGGTCATGCCCTCCATCCTCCCCCATCGACGATCCGATCGCGTTGCATCATGCGAAAGGAGTGCGGTTCAGAGTAGTGTCCTGTCCGTGTTCTATTGGTTCTTGAAGTTCCTCGCACTGGGTCCCGTGCTCAAGCTGATCTTCAGGCCATGGGCCGAAGGCACCGAGAACCTTCCGAAGGAAGGCGCCGTGATCTTGGCGTCGAACCACCTGTCGTACAGCGACTGGCTCTTCACTCCCTGCGTCGTCCCGCGGCGGGTCACATTCGTGGCCAAGGCCGAATACTTCGAGGGCTCGGGCATCAAGGGCTGGCTGCAGAAGACCTTCTTCTCCGGCGCCGGGCAGGTGCCGATCGACCGCACGAGCGGAAGCTCGGCTGCCGGCGCGATCAAGACGCAGCTGCGCCTGCTCGAGAACGGCAACGTGTGCGGTATCTATCCCGAGGGCACCCGCTCGCATGACGGCAAGCTCTATCGTGGCCGCACCGGCGTCGCACGCCTCGCCCTGGAGTCAGGGGTTCGTGTCATCCCGATGTGCGTCATCAACACCAATGTGGTGGCGCCTCCAGGGCGGATCTTGGGCAAAGTGGTCCGGGTGGGGGTCCGGTTCGGCAAGCCGCTGGACTTCAGCCGCTACGAGGGCATGCAGGACGATCGCTACATCCTGCGGGCGATCACCGACGAGATCATGTACGAGATCATGCGGCTGTCTGACCAGGAGTATGTCGACCTCTACGCCCAGGACGCCAAGAAGCGGGACCGTGATGTCGAGCGCGAGGACGCCAAGGTCGCCGCCCGTGCTGAGGCCGACGAGGTCTGGGACGAGATTCGACCTGAGTGAGCGCAGCGAGTGAACCTTCCGTCGCGCCAGCGGAGCGTGTGCGATCTGCAGCGAAGCCGCCGGCTCTGAGGCATGGCGAGATGACGCAAGGACCCAACCCAAGGAGACACATATGTTGGTCGGCATGCTCACCGGTGGAGGCGACTGCCCCGGACTCAACGCGGTCATCCGAGGCGCTGTCCGCAAGGGTGTCTCCGCGTATGGCCATGAGTTCATCGGGTTCCGTGATGGTTGGCGGGGACCGTTGGAGAACGACACGATGTCACTCGGCATCCCCGAGGTGCGCGGCATCCTGCCGCGTGGAGGCACGATCCTCGGCTCGTCTCGCACCAACCCGTTCGCGGTCGACAACGGCGTCGAACTGATCAAGGACAACCTCGCGGCCCATGGCTGCGACGCGCTGATCGCGATCGGTGGCGAGGACACCCTGGGTGTCGCGACCAAGCTGGCTGATCTCGGCGTCGCTGTCGTGGGAGTGCCCAAGACGATCGACAACGATCTGTCCGGCACCGACTTCACCTTCGGCTTCGACACCGCGGTCAACATCGCGACCGAGGCAATCGACCGGCTGCACACCACCGCCGAGTCCCATCACCGTGTCCTGGTCGTCGAGGTCATGGGACGCCACGCGGGCTGGATCGCGCTGCACGCGGGCCTCGCGGGCGGCGCCAACATCATCCTGATCCCGGAGCGGCCTTTCGACATCGACAAGGTCTGCGCCCAGGTCGAGAGCCGCTTCGCGACGCACTATTCGCCGATCATCGTGGTGTCCGAGGGCGCCGTGCCGGCCGAGGGCGGCGACATGTCCCTCGTCAGTGGTGAGAAGGATGCCTTCGGCCACGTACGCCTCGGTGGCATCGGCGACCGGCTCGCGTCCGAGATCGAGCACCGGACCGGCAAGGAGGCACGCGCTGTCGTGCTGGGTCACGTGCAACGTGGCGGCTCGCCGACTGCATTCGACCGTTGGCTCGCGACCCGTTTCGGCCTCCATGCGATCCAGGCCGTGCACGAGGGAGATTTCGGCACGATGGTCTCCCTGCGCGGCACCGATATCGCCCGAGTCCCGCTGTCGGAGGGCACGGCCGTGCTCAAGACCGTACGGCCCGAGCTCTACGAAGAGGCCGAAGTCCTGTTTGGTTGAGCAGATCGCGCGCAGCGAAGCGGGGTGGCTGGTTCGACGGGCTCATGGAGCTCTTCGGACATACCCTCAGGGCGTGACCGCGCGAACTGTCGAGAATGTCTGGGACTACCCCCGTCCGCCGTCGATCGAACCGAGCGACGAGCGAATCGTGGTCGAGCTCGCAGGGACCGTCATCGCCGAGACGTCGACGTCGTTTCGGATCTGCGAGACAAGTCACCCGCCGACTTACTACCTGCCGATCCACAGCTTCGGCCCCGAGGTCCTGCGTGCGGTTGCCGGCAGGACGTTCTGCGAGTGGAAGGGCACGGCCTCCTATTTCGACCTCGTCACCCCGGACCGGACGATCGCGGCCGGGGCGTGGACCTATCCTCAGCCGAGCGCGGGCTATCGCGACCTGGTCGGGCACGTCGCGATCTACCCCGGCAAGGTCGACCGCTGCACCGTCGACGGGGAGGTCGTCCAGGTGCAGGAGGGCGACTTCTACGGCGGCTGGATCACGTCCCGTGTGACGGGACCGTTCAAGGGTGCCCCGGGAACGATGGGCTGGTGAGGCGCGCGACTCCTTCGTCGCCGCTCCCCGCCCGGGCGCCTGCCTTCGCTGCGCTCGGCCCATGGCTGGGTACTTCGGGGACCCGCGTATTCTTGGTGGGTGAGCATTCCCAGTCTTGACGACCTCCATGCGATGGGTGCGGCCCAGCAACCCACGTATGTCGATCCGTCTGCCCGCGACGCCGCGGTGCAGAAGCTGCGGAAGATGCCCCCGCTCGTCTTTGCCGGGGAGTGTGATGCGCTTCGCGACCGGCTCGCGGAGGTCGCTCGCGGTGAGGCATTCCTGCTCCAGGGTGGTGACTGCGCCGAGACATTCGAGGGTGTGACCGCCGAGAACGTCCGCAACAAGCTGCGGGTCCTGCTGTCGATGGCAGTCGTGCTGACCTATGCCGCCAGCGTCCCGGTCGTCAAGGTCGGCCGCCTCGCGGGTCAGTATGCCAAGCCGCGCTCGAGCGACACCGAGACCCGCGACGGCGTGACCCTGCCTGCCTACCGCGGCGACGCAGTCAACGGCTTCGACTTCGACCCCGAGTCGCGCGCACACGATCCGCACCGGCTCGTCGACGTCTATCACGCATCGGCCGCGACCCTCAATCTCGCGCGGGCGTTCACAACCGGCGGCTACGCGGATCTGCGCCAGATGCACGCGTGGAACACCGACTTCGTCAAGAGCAGCCCGGTCGGGGAGCGCTATGAGCGCATCGGCGCCGAGATTGACCGGGCGCTGGCGTTCATGGATGCGATCGGGGTCGACCCCGATGAGTTCCACACCGTCGACTTCTTCTCCTCGCACGAGGCGCTGATCCTGGAGTACGAACACTCGCTCACCCGCATCGACTCGCGTACCGAGCGGCCCTATGACGTGTCGAGCCATTTCGTGTGGATCGGTGAGCGCACCCGTCAGCTCGACGGAGCGCACGTCGAGCTGCTGAGCAAGATCGCCAACCCCATCGGCGTCAAGCTCGGGCCGACCTCGACGGCGGACGACGCGATCGGGCTCTACGAAAAGCTCAACCCCGAGCGCACGCCGGGCAAGATCACCTTCATCACGCGCTTCGGTGCCGGCAAGATCCGCGACGGGCTGCCCAACCTGGTCGAGAAGGTCACGGCCGCCGGAATCGAGGTCGCCTGGGTGTGCGACCCGATGCACGGCAACACCTTCGAAGCGAGCAACGGCTACAAGACCCGCGAGTTCGATGACGTCATCGACGAGGTCCGCGGCTTCTTCGAGGTGCACCGCGCCCTTGGCACGTGGCCCGGCGGCGTCCACGTCGAGCTCACCGGCGACGATGTCACCGAATGCGTCGGTGGTGGCGGCAAGCTGGCCGCGGAGGACTTGAGCCACCGCTACGAGACGCTCTGCGACCCGCGGCTCAACCGAGCCCAGAGCCTGGAGCTGGCGTTCCTGGTGGCGGAAATGCTGTCTGGTCGTAGCTAGGTGATCTCACCTTGCGGTGGGGTCGGTCGCCAGGACTGCTCGTGCGTTTCACCCCACGGTTGGCTGATCTCAGGGGTGCCTTCGTCGTTTGTTCCGAGGTGCTCCTACGAGTCCGTGCGCCCTGGTCCATGCGGGGCGTCGTGACGGAACCGGGGGTGATCTCACCTTGCGGTGGGGTCGGTCGCGAGGACGAATCCATGCGCGCTGGTCCATGCGTGGCGTCGTGACGGAATCGGAACTGACGTATCCCGAGGTGGGAGCGACGGCTCGGGAGCCGTTGCCCGCGGGATATCACCACATGCGTAAGTCGCGCGCGCTCGGGGTCGTCGATCTCGACCAGGTCGCGGAGATCCTGACGAGGTGGAAGGTCCAGGAACGCGCCGGCGTACGTCAGGTCGCCGGTCCCGCCCGAGTCGTCCTGGGCGCTGATGTGACGTTCCGGTTCCTGCTCCAGACGATCCCGTGCCGGGTGGTCGAGGTCATCGACGAGCCAGATCGGCGGGGTTTTGCCTATGGGACGCTGCCCGGCCACCCCGAGACGGGGGAGGAGCGGTTCATCGCCGAGCGCGACCCGGCGACAGGGGAGATCACCGCGACGATCATCGCGTTCTCCAACGCCGCAACCTGGCAGACAAGGGTCGCCGGTCCGATCGGCCGACTCCTTCAGCGGGTCATGGCGAAGCGCTATCTCGCAGCGATGGTTCCCTGATCCTCGGGCTGCACCTTGAGGGTCAGGAGGACCGTGGCGAGGGAGTCGTACTGGCCACACAGCAACAAGAACTCGATCAGCTCGGGTTCGCGGAGGTGAGCGGCCAGCTCGGCCCAGGTCGCATCGTCGATGAACTTGTCATCGACGAACTGATCGACCGCGGCGAAGAGCGTACGCTCGCGGGCGGTCCACCCGGACCAGGACTCGTCGGCGAGGTGGTCGAGCTGCGCGGGGGTCACCCCGGCCTTGCGACCGATGCGCGCGTGATGGCGACGTTCATACTCGCACTCCCGGATCGTCGCGATGCGCAAGATGATGAGCTCGCTCTCGCGGCGAGGAAGCGTGCCGCCCGGCATGAGCTTGCCGCTGTAGTAGAGCCAGCCGCGGAACAGCTTGCGCTGGCGACCGAGGGTCGTGAAGACGTTGGGTTTGCTGCCACCGATGACGCGACCGGCGAGGGTGCTGAACCCGTAGTTGAGGAGACCGAGCTCCTTGAGGCCACCGGGTGCGATGCGGGGATGGTCCATCGGGTCAGTGTAGGGGAACCTGTACGCGCGTCTCACTACACGCGGCCAAGGTGGCTCAGAGGCACAGCCTGGCTCAGAGGCACAGCCTGGCTCAGAACAGGATGATCTGGACCGTCGAGCCGCGCTTGGCGCTCTTGCCGGCGCCGGGACTCTGGAACCGCACTGTCGGCTTGGCGGCCGGGCTGGTCTTGGTGGCATTGATCTTGAAGCCTGCCGCGCGCAGCAGCTTGCGGGCCGCGGCTTCGGTCCTGCCAGTCACATCCGGTACGTCGACGCTCTTGGGACCCTTCGACACCACGAGACTGATCGTGTCGTCCTTGAACTTCTTGCCGGCGCTGGGGGTCTGGGAGATCACGACACCCTCGTCGACCTTGTCATCGAAGGCCTCGGCGAAGACGACCTTGAAGCCAGCCGCCTCGAGTCCGCTCCTCGCGTCGGAGAGCGATCGGCCCACATAGTTCTCGACCGCGATGGGCTTGCGGCCCTTGCTGACCGCGAGGATGACGGTCTTGCCACGCTTGAGCTGGTCCTTGGGCGTGACGTTGACCGGACCGACGACCCGACCCTCGTCGATGGTCTCGCTGAAGACGCGCTCGGGTTCTCCGACCTTGAGGTCCACCTCATCCAGCGCAGCCGTGGCGGCCGCGAGGGTCTTGCCCTTGAGATCGGTGGGGATGGTGACCCGGTCCGGGCCCTTGGAGACGACGGCATTGATCTTGCCTCCCGGCAGGATCTTGTCGCCTGGACCTGGGTCGGTCTCGATGACGCGGCCGAGCGCGAACTTCTCGGAGAAGACTCGCTCCTCGACAGAGAACTCGAATCCCGCCTGCTGGGCCTTCTCCCTGGCCGCGGTCTCGGCGCTGCCGGTCAGCGTGGGCGTCTCGGCATAACGCCCGACGCTGAGGTAGTAGCCGACACCGAACACCAGGAGAGCCAGCAGGACGACCAGGATCAGGAGGTTGCGTCCACGGTGCGACTTCTGCTCGCCGGACCGCGCCCGCCTGTAGTCCTCGGCCGACATGGCGGGGTGCAGACCCGCCGGACGCTCGGCCGTCTCGGCGAGGGCAGGGGGCGTGTGGAGATCAGAGGGCCGGACGAGGGGGGGCCTGACACCCGAGTCGGGTGACCACTGGACGGTGGGCTCGGAGAGCCGGACCGACTCGGTCGGCGCCCCATCCGAGGCCATCGCCGCCGCAGGGACTGCGCCGAGCGCGACCCGAGGCACCGAGACCGTTGGTGCGTCGTCGGCGACCCGGCCACCTGGCATGAGGTCGGCGACCAGGTCGGGATCGTCGGTGAGCCCTGCGTCGAGGGCGCGTTGCACGGATCGCACCTGTTGCAGCATCACGCGGGCATCGGTGGAGCGCTGATCGCGATCGCGGACGGTGGCGCGCGCCACGAGCGCGTCGACATAGGGCGGTATCCCTGCCTGGACTGCGGAAGGGGGACCGATGTCCTCGTGCACATGCTTGTAGGCGACCTGGATCGGTGACTCGCCCGAATGTGGTTTGACCCCGGTGAGCATCTCGAAGAGCATCGCGCCGCACGCATAGACGTCGGAGCGCGCGTCGGCACCATCGTTGGTGACGATCTCGGGGGCGAGATATGACACCGTGCCGATCAGGGTGCCTCCGGTCGCGGTCGTCGCGGCACTGACCGCGCGAGCCAGGCCGAAGTCGGCGACCTTGACGTCACCGTCCGGCGTGATGAGGACATTCTCGGGCTTGACGTCACGGTGGATGATCTTGGCGGCGTGCGCCGCCGACAGCGCGACGAGAACCTGCTCGAGGAGCTCGAGCGCTCGGTACGGCGGCATCGGCGCTTCCTCGCGCATGAGGTCGCGCAGGGTGTGGCCGGGGACGTACTCCATCACGAGGTAGGTGACCTCGCCGTCCTTGCCCTGATCGAAGACCGAGACGACATTACGATGGTTGAGCTTGGCGGCGGATTTGGCCTCGCGGACGAAGCGGTCGGTGAATAGTTGGTCATCACCGAGCCCGTGGTGCATGATCTTGATCGCGACGCCGCGGTCGAGTCGGCGGTCGGTGGCCTGGAAGACACTTGCCATTCCACCCCGCGCGATGCGTTCGCCGATCAGGTAACGGTCGCTGAGGACACTTCCGACCAGGGCTTCATCGCGCGTCAATGTCACGCCACCCTCCTCGACCTGTGCGGATACCTTCGACCTGTCCAATGATTCTAGAGACTCTTGCACACCCGGAGCGTGACGCTGGCCCGTGTCCCGGTCACGTCGTGATGTTCGCCACGCCGCGATGCGACACACTATCGGGCATGCGTCGCCCCCTCTGGATCCCGTGCTGCTGGTCGTCCGACTGGCATGCCTGCCAGATGTCGAGGGGCTCCGATGACCGCGTCGTATGACTCGCTGCTGGCCGGTTCGACGTCGTCGGGGCTGTTCAGCTGGCGAGGCGCGCCCGAGAGGGACCTCGTCGAGGAAGCGCTGTCAGTCGGCTGGCAGGCGCTGACGCTCGACACGCGGCTCGTGAGAACCGTCGAGGACTTCTACGAGGAGCTGGCGACGTCATGGGGCCTGCCTGGGTGGTTCGGCCGCGACCTCGACGCACTGTTCGACACGCTGGCGGACCTGGCCGTGCAGCCGACCGTGATCATCTGGGACGGGCTGGCCCACCTCGCGGATGTCGACCCGGTCCACGCCAGTGCTGTCGTGGACATCTTCTGCGACGCCGTGGGGCAGGCGCCGTCGCTCGCGGTGATCTTGCGCGGCGAGCTCGGCGTCAACGACTTCGACGGGTTGCTGTGAGCGCGAGTGGGCCCAGGATCGCTCGGCTCCTGGCGCCGAGCCGGTCGATGGCGGCATCGGACTGATCCTCGAGCCGGGCGATGTCGTTCTCGACCGCCGCGAGCGCGCCGCACGAGCTGATGAGATCACGGACGGGCCCGACTCCGTCGGACGTACCCAGGCAGGAGCGGAGCAGCGCCCGCCCTGCGTCGTCGGTCAGCTCTGCCGCCCGGGCCACCAGCACGGTGCGCTTGCCCTCACGGAGGTCGTCCCCGGCCGGCTTCCCGGTGTGCTTCGGATCGCCGAACACGCCGAGGACGTCATCTCGGAGCTGGAATGCCTCACCGAGCGGCAGCGCGACCTCGGTCAGTCCGGCAATCAGTTCCACGTCGGCTCCGGCGAGTGCTGCGCCAATGTGGAGGGGGCGCTCGACGGTGTACTTCGCCGACTTGTAGCGCACGACCTGCATCGCCTCGGCGACCGAAAGTGACTCGCGGGTCTGCCCCGCGACGTCGAGGAACTGGCCCGCGACCACCTCGGTCTTGCAGAGGTCGAGGAAGCGCAGCGCGTCCGGCGTGCGGGGGAGCTCGCTGGACCTGAACAGCTCGTCGGTCCAGGACAGGAGCAGGTCGCCGAGCAGAATCGCCGCCGAGACCCCGAATCCGACCGGATCGCCGTGCCGGGACTCCTCGTGGTGCTGTGCTTCGAATGCGCGATGCACGCTGGGGCGGCCGCGTCGGGTGTCCGAACCGTCCATGAGGTCGTCGTGCACCAGCGCGCTTGCCTGCAGCCACTCGAGAGCGGCGGCCGCTGTCACGATGCGCGGCTCGTCGGCATCGCCGCCGGCCACGAGCCAACCGGCGTAGCAGAACTGGGGGCGCAGGCGCTTGCCGCCGGCGACGAAGGCGATCGCGGCGTCCGCGAGGTCATCGAGATCCGGTCCGAGCTCGGTGAGGATCAGGCGCTGGCTGTCGACGAATGATCGCAGGGTGTGATCTACACGCGTCCGGAATTCGGGATCATCGGCGCGTGGAGTCACAGCCCGGACGATACCGTTGGCCCATGCCTTCCGAAGACCAGTCCCTCGTCGATGCGCTGCGAAGCCCCTCGCCGAGCTACTCGTTCGAGTTCTTCCCGCCCAAGGACGACGAGGGCGAGGCCCTGCTGTGGCAGACGATCGCCGAGCTCGAGCCGCTCGAGCCGACCTTC
Source organism: Aeromicrobium sp. (assembly GCF_037719875.1). Lineage (GTDB taxonomy): Bacteria > Actinomycetota > Actinomycetes > Propionibacteriales > Nocardioidaceae > Aeromicrobium. The sequence continues at coordinate 193,329 of NZ_JBBJMJ010000001.1, forward strand.
GTGTCGGTGACCTATGGCGCAGGTGGCACGAGCCAGGAGCGTACGGTCCGCATCACGGCTCGCATCGCAGAGCAGACCCGGATGCGTCCGGTCGGTCACCTGACGCTCGTCGCGCAGACTCGCGGCGAGATCGAGTCAGTGCTCAAGCAGTACGCGGCGGCAGGCGTCGACAACGTGCTCGCACTCCGGGGAGACCCCAAGGGTGGTCCGCGCGCTGCATGGGAACCGCATCCCGACGGCATGGACCACGCCGTCGATCTCGTCGAGCTCGCGACGGGTCTCGGCGGATTCCGCATCGGCGTCGCGGCGTTTCCCGAGGGCCACCCCGATGCTGCGAGCCTCGAGCACGACGCCCAGGTCCTGGTCGCCAAGGCCGAGGCCGGCGCCGAGTACGCCATCACCCAGCTGTTCTTCCGCGCCTCGGACTACTTCTCCCTCGTCGAGCGGGTCCGGATGATGGGCTGCGACATGCCGATCGTCCCGGGCATCATGCCGATCCTCAACTTCGCGCAGGTCGCCCGGATGGCCGAGCTGTCCGGCGCCGAGCTGCCTCGCGAGGTTCTCGACCAGGTCGAGCCGATCCAGGACGACAAGGCGGCCGTGCGCAGCAAGGGCATCGAGCTGGCCACCCAGCTGTGCCGCGACCTGCTCGCCGGGGGCGCTCCGGGCCTGCACTTCATCACGCTCAACCGGTCCAAGGCGACTCGCGAGATCTTCGAGGCCCTGCGGTCAGACGGCGTGGTCTGACCCTCGTCGGCGGGCCGGGTCAGCGGGGAGCCGGACCGACCGCCTCGGCGATCGATGCGGTCGCCATCCCGATGGCCTCGAGGGTCGCGCCGGGATGGGCGTGGGCGCCGGCGAAGTGGAGGCCGCCGGTTGGCGCGACCCCCGGCAGATCGAAGGCGCTCGCCCAGCCGCGCCACGTCCAGCCCCAGTGCCCCATCCCGACGAGGTCACTGGGTGTCAGGTTGGTCTGGTCGACCGCGAACGGTCTCAGGTCGATCCCGAAGCGCACGAGCGCGCGCAATGGATCCTCGCCGCTGCGGTGCTCGATCGTCCACAGCCCGTCGCCGCCCGACCACAGACGGATCGGGGGGTTGGAGTGGACCAGGATCTCACCGGGCATCGAAGGTGCATCGGGTGACAGTGCGACCAGGGTCCTGGACGCCGGGATGACGGGCATCAACCGCGGTGGGGGCAGGGGAGCGGGCCACGTCGGGGCGCACCAGACCACGACATCGGCCGGGACGGTACGACGATCGGTGACGACGCCTTGCACCTGACCACGGTCCAGCACGAGCTCGTGAGCCGACTCGCCGAGCTCGATCGCGACGCCGCGCTCGCCGAGCCTGGTCTCGAGCGCGGCGGCGAGCGCCGGCAACCCTCCGGCGAAGCGCCAGCGGCCGAACGAGCGCTCGACGTAGTGGCTGACTGCCGCGAGGGCGGGAGTCGATCGTCGGTCCTGCCCGGCGAGGCGTAGCGGATCGAGCACGAGCTTGCGGAGGCGGTCGTCGTGCAGATCCTTCTCGGCGAGGGTGGCAAGGCTGCGACGAACACGCAACGACTTGCGGACGGACCGGTCCACGACGTCCTTGCCGGGCCACACCTGGTCGAGTGCCATCCGACGGAGGATGTCCCAGGTCTCGGCGAACGTGTCGACCCACGGTGACCACTCGTCCTCCCCGAAGGTCTCCATCAGGGCCGTGTGCTGATCGCCCCGATTGCCCAGGGGGAGGTCCAGGGTCGACTTGTCCTTGAAGACGTGGCGGCGTCCCTCGGTCATCGTCAGCCCGAGGACCTGCTCCAGTGGGCGACCGGACTTCCGGAACAGGTCGCGGAACACTCCTGGGAGCGTCACGGTGTCGAGCTCGGTCTGCCACGTTCGGCCCTCGATGGTCACGCCGCCCAGGCGACCGCCGAGTCGTTCACCGGACTCCAGGAGGACCACGTCGTGCCGCAGCTTGGACAGCCGGGCCGCGACGGACATCCCGGCGAAGCCGCCACCCACGACCACGACGTTCGCCATGCGCGCACACTACGCGGTGGTGCTCCGCCGCCTGCGCCATGCCTTCCGGATGACCCTCCACAGCACGATCACGGTGAGGATGCCGGCGATCAGCAGGGAGGCCGAGACGCTCAGGGCAACCCAAGGATGGTTCACGGCGAGCGCCACGACCGTGATGACGCCCACGTCCTCGGCGGTGCTGACGATGCCGTTCGAGAATGGTTCCGGCGACGTGTTGACCGCGAGTCGTATGCCCGACTTCACGCCGTGTGATGCCAGCGCCGTCCCGCCACCGAGCGCGGTCAGGAAGGCCTGGTCGACCCCTCCCGTGTCGCCGGCGAACTGGTAGGCCACGAACGCTCCCACGGTGGGACGCACGACTGTCGAGACCGCGTCCCACACCGAGTCGGCGACCGGCACCTTGTCGACGACGAACTCGATCGCGAACATCACGAGCGAGATCACGAGCACGTCGGTCCGCGCGAGTGCGTCGGGGATCGTGCTGGTGTCGCTCAGGCGGTCGATCAGGCCGAGGACGGCGACCGTCGCATACGCGTTGACTCCGCTCGCCCAGCCGCTGGAGAACACGAGGGCAGTCAGGGACTCCATGGACCGACGCTATCGGAGACGGCTGTTCGCGCTGTGGCACAGTGTCCGCATGGGTCCGGTCCGCACTGAGCTGATGTGGCAGTCCGTCGTAGACGCGGTTGATCTGGCCGGATCCGGCGAAGCCCTCGACGTCCTCGACCTGGGCGGCGGCACGGGTGGGGATGCGGTCCGTCTCGCGGCGCTCGGCCATCGCGTCACGGTGGTCGATCCGAGTCCGGATGCGTTGGCCTCGTTGCACCGTAGGGGTGTGGAGGCCGGACTCGATGAGGGCGTCAACGGCGTCCAGGGCGATGCCGACGACCTGCTAGAGCACGTGTCATCGGGCTCGTTCGACCTGGTGATCTGTCACGGTGTGATCGAGCACGTGGATGACCCGGCCCACGCCCTTTCGACGATTGCGACGGTCCTGCGACCCGGAGGTCATGTCAGCGTTGTGGTCGCGGGCCGCAATGCCGCGGTCGTCGCCCGGGCCCTTGCGGGTGACTTCGTCACCGCCCAGGCGCTCGTCGAGCGATCGGCCGGCACATGGGATGTCCGCACGATGGGCTTTCGGCGTTTTGTGGTGGCCGAGCTGGAAGAGCTGCTGACCTCGCATGGTTTCAGCCCGGTGGCGACCAGTGGCTTGCGCGTGTTCGCCGACCTGGTGCCCAGCGCGATCGTCGATACCGAGCCCGGAGCGCGCGACGCGCTGTACGCCCTCGAGCGCCTGCTGAGCAGATCTGCGGAGTTCACTTCGCTTTCGGCTGGTCTGCACACGATCGCGCGCCTAGACTTGCCATCAGCAACATCCGATCCAGGAGGCAACAGTGCCGCTGTCTGATGAAGAGGCCCGGCTGCTCCACCAGCTCGAGCAGTCCTTGGCCGCCGAAGACCCCGACTTTGCGTCGACCCTCCGCGGCTCGAAGTTCATGGCTCACAACCGGCGCGTCGCGGCTCTGGCCGTCCTCGGCTTCATCGGTGGCCTCGTGGTGTTGTTCGCGGGAGCCGTCTCTGCCATGACGTGGCTCGGGGTCGTGGGATTCGTGGCGATGCTCGCGACGGCCTATTTGTTCATGACCGCGTGGAAGCGCGGCATCGGTGGCCGCGACGAGGAGCAGGTCCGCAGCCCGGGCAGCAGGCCCAGCAAGCCGAGCAAGCCGTCAGGGACCTTCGTCGACCGCATGGAGGAGCGCTGGCAGCGTCGCCGGGACGGCGACGATCGCTAGAACCGCCCCACTTCACTCCACTTTCACCGCTACCGCCCCTACGGGGGCGGTTTTTCTTTGCCATGACGGCGATTTCTTTGCTCTCCACGGAGTGGTGAGCGCGCCCAAGAATCCCTGAGAAACCCTTCTTTCTGACCCCCAAGTGGGGGAAGGTGGGGTATGGTGGGGCGAAATGGAGCAACTGGTCGGCGAGGAGGAGCGAGGTGAACCCGGATGTATCGAACTTCTTCGGCACCTACACCCCACGCCTCGACGACAAGAGCCGGCTGTTCCTGCCGGCGAAGTTCCGCCCCCGCCTGGAGAACGGCATCGTTCTCACCCGCGGGCAGGAGAACTGCATCTATGGCTGGACGACCGAGAGCTTCAACGCCTTCACCGACCGGGTCCGGGACACGCCGTTCACCAATCAGGCCGCCCGCAACTTCACCCGCATGTTCTTCTCCGGCGCTTCGTCGGAGGTGCCCGACAAGCAGGGACGCATCTCGGTGCCGCCGGTCCTGCGCGACTGGGCCCACCTGGACCGCGACTGCACGGTCGTCGGAGCGATGGACCGGATCGAGATCTGGGACTCGGGTCGTTGGACCGAGTTCTCGAATGCCCAGGAAGGTCCGTTCGCGGACATGTCAGAGGAAGTGATGCCCGGCATCTTCTGACGGTCGTGCGGCGAGATCTGCGCCCGCCTGGTTCTGACGCCACTTCCCCGGTGTCAGACCCAGCGGTCGCGGATCTGGCCGCAGGACATCAGCCGGGCACCGACAACGGACAGGACGAGTGGACATGAGGATCGACACGAGCACGAGGCGCGTACGGCACGAGGTTGCCGACGGCGTCGCGCTCATGCTGTTCTCATTGGGCTCCTCGGTGGTGCTCGCGCTCCTCATTGCGCTCTTGCTGGGTCTGCTATGACAGAGGCGAGCCACGTACCAGTTCTCCTGGAGCGCGTTCTCGACCTCCTCGCGCCTTCGGTCGCGGTCGACCGTCCGGTCGTGGTGGACGCGACCCTCGGGCTCGGCGGTCACACCGAAGCAATGCTCGACCGGTTCGCCGACCTGCACGTCATCGGCGTCGATCGCGATCCGGAGGCGCTGGCCCGAGCCAAGGACCGCCTGGCTGCCTACGGCGATCGGGTCACGTTCGCCCACGCCGTCTACGACGAGATCGCTGACGCCGTCACCGAGGCCGGTTTCCGGACCGTGTCCGGGGTGCTGTTCGACCTGGGCGTCTCTTCGATGCAGCTCGACCGCGCCGACCGGGGCTTCGCCTACAGCCAGGATGCCCCGCTCGACATGCGGATGAACCCCGAGGACGAGCTGACCGCCGCGGACATCCTCAACACCTACACGTCGCGCGACATCGCCAAGGTCCTGCGGGAGTACGGCGAGGAGAAGTTCGCCAAGCGCATCGCCGACGCGGTGGTCGCCGAGCGGAGCCGCGAGCCCTTCACCAACAGCGCCCGGCTCGTCGACCTCATCCGTACGTCGATCCCGGCCGCTGCCCGCCGCACCGGTGGCAACCCCGCCAAGCGCACGTTCCAGGCCCTCCGGATCGAGGTCAACGACGAGCTCGGCGTCTATCGCCGGGCACTGCCGGCCTCGCTCGAGGTGTTGGCACCCGGAGGCCGCGTCGTGGTGCTGGCCTACCACTCGCTCGAGGACCGCATCACCAAGCGTGCCTTCACCGAGGTCACGACCACCGATGTCCCGCGGGACCTGCCGTTCGTGCCCGAGGGGCACGAGGCGAGGTTCCGGCTCGTGACCCGCGGCGCCGAGATGGCGACAGAAGGCGAGATCGAGGAGAACACCCGTGCGAGGTCTTTCCGCCATCGCCTCGTCGAGCGGATCGCAGCATGAGCGGTCAGATCGCGTCGGCCGCGGCCTCGTTCCAGCGGATGGCTGCCAATCCCGGTCTCCTGCCGGAGACTGCCAAGTCCGCCGGAATGCGGCTCGTGCGGCCCGTACGCAGCCGGGCCCGCAAGGCGCCGTTCGTCGTGGTGATCCTCACGGTCCTGTCGATCGGCCTGGTCGGGCTGATCGTGATGAGCACGATTCTGCAGGCTCAGTCATTCGAGGCCGAGGCGCTCAACCGCAGGGCGGCCGTGCTCGATACGCAGCAGCAGGCGCTCGCGCGTGAGGTCGACCAGCTGCAGAGCCCGGCAAATGTCGCGCGTCGCGCCATCCAGTTCGGCATGGTGCCCAACACCAACCCGGCATTCTTGCGCCTCGCAGACGGCAAGGTGCTCGGCAAGCCCGAGGCGGCCAAACCCGGCAGCAGCAACATCAGGAGCGTGACGCCGTGAGCGAAGGCAAGGTCAAATCCCGGCGGCGCCTGCGGGTCTGTCTCGCCGTGGTGATCGGGGTCTTCGGGGTCTTCGGCATCCGGCTCTTCCAGATCCAAGGTCTCGACGCCAGCGCATACGCTGCGATGGCGGTCGAGGCCGGCACCGCCAAGAGCACGGTTCCTGCGCCCCGCGGGGCGATCCTCGACCGCAACGGCGTCGAGCTCGCGTCGAGTGTCGATGGACTGACGCTGACAGCCGACCCCAAGATGACCGCGGCCGTCGCCCCACAGATCGCTCGAATCCTGCGACAGAAGCTCGGCAGCCGGATCGACTACTTCGACATGATCGACAAGCTGCGCACACCCGACTCGCGCTTCGTCTACCTCGTGCGCGACGTGCCTGCGTGGACGGCCAACAAGGCGCTGAAGGCGATCAGCGATGCGAAGCTGACCGGTGTGTTCAGCGAGAAGGAGACGCTGCGGACCTACCCCGGTGGCAAGCTCGCGGCCAACCTGCTGGGCTACATCAACGGCGCAGGCAAGGGCGTCGCCGGCGTCGAGCAGAAGTATGACAAGACCCTGACCGGCACGGACGGCTCCAGCACCTACGAGGTCTCGCCGACCGGCCAGCGGATCCCGATGGCCGACAGCACAGTCACCGAGATGGTGCCGGGCGGCAGCGTGAAGACCACGATCGACCGCGATCTGCAGTGGTACGCCGACCAGCGTCTGGCAGACGCCGTGCGTGAGTCCAGCTCGGACTTCGGGCTCGCGATCACGATGGACACCAAGACCTGCCAGATCGTGCAGATGTCGCAGGCGCCGACGTTCGACGCCGACACCGGGACCGGCATGGTCGACTCCAACACGGTCTCGCGGGGTGTGCAGAACGTCTACGAGCCTGGCAGCACCATGAAGACCATCACGATGGCCGCATTGGCGGACCAGGGAAAGGTCGCTTCGGACACCCCGATCGTCGTCCCTTCTGGCATGACGATCGACAAGTTCCCGATCGGCGACTACTGGGAGCACGGCACGCTGCACCTGACCGCCGCAGGCGTCATCGCCAAGTCGTCCAACCTCGGCACGATCGTCGCCGCCCAGCAGATGAGCAACCAGACGATGTATGACTACTTCCGCAGGTTCGGCTTCGGCCAGATGTCGGGTGTCAACCTTCCCGGGGAGTCGGACGGAATCCTCAAGAACGGCAAGGACTGGACCAAGGCCAATCACGCGACGATCTCGTTCGGCCAAGGCATCTCGGTGACAGCGATGCAGATGGTGCGCGCGGTCGGTGCGATCGCCAACGCAGGCAAGATGTGCGAGCCGTCCGTCGTGAGCAGCGCGGGTGGCGCAGACGGCGAAAAGGCCGAGATCCCGTCCAAGCCCGGCAAGCGCGTGGTCTCCAAGGACGCCGCGGCAACCGTCACCCGCATGATGGAGGCCGTCACAGCTCCGGACGGCACCGCTCCCGCGGCGTCCATCAAGGGCTACCGGGTCGCCGGCAAGACCGGCACAGCGTGGCGGGTCGACCCGGCCACGGGCCGCTACATCCGCGGACAGAACACCGTGTCGTTCATGGGCTTCGCCCCGGCCGACAACCCGCGGTTCCTGACGTACATCGTGCTCGACAAGCCCTACAGCAACGCCGGCGGCGGCTCGACGGCAGCGCCGGTCTTCCACGACATCATGTCGATGGCGCTCGAGCGCTTCGGCGTCGCACCCAGCGGCGCGAAGAATCCGAAGGTCGACCAGACGTGGTAAAAGCCCCACCCACGCTGACGGGTCACTTTTCGTCCTATGACGGGTCACAAACCGTCCGGTGACGCAGTCAACAACTGACCCGTCGGGGGACGAAAAGTGACCCGTCAGCGGGGGGATAGGTTGGGGGGGTGACTGAGGAGATGCGGGTCCGTCCACGGGAGACGCCGCGGTGGAGCCTCACGGAGCTGGCTGCCGAGCTCGACGCCGTTGCCACCGACGAGGCAGCGGTCACCGGCATCTCGCTCAACACCCATCAGCTCGAGCCGGGTGACCTCTATGCCGCGCTGCCCGGCGCGCGGGCCCACGGCGCGACCTACGCCGTGGCGGCCCTCGACCGGGGGGCCACGGCGGTGCTGACCGATCCAGATGGCGCGGGGCTCATCGATGGGTTGCCGATGATCGTGGTCGACGAGCCGCGAAAGGCCCTGGCCGCACTCAGCAGCAGGTTCTACGGCAACCCCAGCAGCTCGTTCACGACGGTCGGCATCACCGGCACGCAGGGCAAGACCACCACGACCTACCTCGCTGAAGCAGCGCTCGGCGATCGCGTGTCCGCCGTCGTGGGCACGATCGGGACCCGAATCGCCAAGGTCCCGGCCGCCTCGTCGCTGACGACACCGGAGGCCCCGCAGCTCCAGGCGCTGTTCGCGGTCATGCGCGAGGAGGTAGTCGAGCTGTGTGCCATGGAGGTGTCCAGTCATGCCCTGGTCCAGGGTCGGGTCGACGGATTCGTGTTCGACGTCGCGGTCTTCCTCAACCTCGGCCGCGACCACCTCGACTTCCACACCGATCTCGAGGACTACTTCCTCGCGAAGGCCGCGTTGTTCACGCCGCAGCACGCCCGGCGGGCGGTCATCAACATCGATGATCCGCATGGGCGTCGGTTGCGCGAGCTCACCCCGCTACCGGTCACGACCTTTTCGACCGACGGAAGCTCGGCGGACTGGCGTGCGGTCAACATACGACCGCACCGGGTCGGCACGGACCTGGAGGTTCTGGGACCCGGCGGTGTGGCGATCGACCTCTCCGTCCCTCTGCCCGGTGTCTTCAACGTGTCCAACGCGCTGGCTGTCATCGCCGCGTTGTCCGAGGCAGGTCACGATGCAGGGGAGCTGGCCGCCGGCATCGCCGCGAGCACCGGGGTGCCGGGACGCATGGAGCACGTCGAAGCCGGCCAACCGTTCACCGCGATCGTCGACTACGCCCACAAGCCCGACGCCGTCACGGCTGTGCTGACGGCTCTCCGCCCGGTCACGGCGGGGCGACTCATCATCGTGATCGGCGCCGGAGGCGACCGTGACCACGGCAAGCGCCCCCTGATGGGTCAGGCGGCCGCGCGACACGCGGACGTCGTCATCGTCACGGATGACAACCCACGCACCGAGCGGGCCGCATTGATCCGAGCCTCGGTGCTCGAGGGCGCCAGTGCCGGCCCCGGTGTGGCGGTCGAGGTGGACGGCCGCCGGGAGGCGATCGCTCGCGCGGTGGCGATGGCGCACCTCGGCGACACCGTCGTGGTGGCCGGCAAGGGTCACGAACGTGGCCAGGAGGTCGGTGGGATCGTGCATCCCTTCGACGACCGTGAGGTGCTGGTCGAGCTGATCGGGGAGCGGGCGTGATCCCTCTCTCACTGCGTCAGATTGCCGACATCACCGATGGCGTGGTCCTCGGCGACGAAACGATCGTCATCGATGCTCCGGCCTCCCTGGACTCCCGCAGCGTCGAGTCGGGTGGACTGTTCGTGGCCATGGCCGGTGAACACACCGACGGCCACGCCTATGCGGCCCAGGCCGTGGCGGCCGGGGCTGCGGCCGTCCTGTCCTCTCGTGTCGTGGATGCCCCGACCGTCGTGGTCGATGACGTCACTGTCGCGATGGGTCGGCTCGCGCGGCACGTGCTGGACCTCCTGGAGGACCTCACCGTCGTCGCGATCACGGGCTCGAGCGGCAAGACCAGCGCGAAGGACCTCCTGGCGTACGTCCTGGAGCCGGACGGCATGACCGTGGCGACGGTGGGCAACTTCAACAACGAGCTCGGGGTTCCCCTCACGGTCCTGCGGGCAGACGAGCTGACTCGTTACCTCGTGGTCGAGATGGGCGCGCGCGCGCTCGGTGACATCGCGAAGCTGTGCGCGATCGCGCCGCCGGACCTCGGCATCGTGCTCAACGTGGGCACGGCACACATCGGCGAGTTCGGCTCGGTCGAGGTCATCGCCCGGGCCAAGGGTGAGCTCGCCGCAGCAGTCCAGCCAGATGGTGTGGTGGTGCTCAACGCCGACGACCCGCTCGTAGCCGCGATGGCCACCCGGACCGAAGGGGCGGTCGTGACGTTCGGGGAGTCCGGGGACGTCGCGATCAGCAATCTCACAGTCGACGCGGCGGGGTCGCCGACCTTCACGCTCACCAGCGCAGGGCGTAGTGTCCGCGCCGCCGTCCCTCTGATTGGTGCCTATCAGGCGTGCAACGCAGCAGCGGCTGCTGCCGCCGCGGTCGCGCTCGGCGTCGACCTCGGGACGATCGCCGAGCGGCTCGCCACTGCGACCTCGCGCACCTCGATGCGGATGGAGCGGCACGTACGCCATGACGGGCTCGTCGTGATCAATGATGCCTACAACGCCAACCCCGAGTCCATGGCGGTCGCCCTGCGAGCCGTCGCGGGAATGGCCGGTGGCCGGGCGGTCGCCGTGCTCGGCGAGATGCTCGAGCTCGGACCGGGCAGCCATGCCTCACACCTGCAGATCGGCCGGCTCGCCGCAGATCTGGGATTCGCCCGGGTGGTCGTGGTGGGCTCGGGCGCTCGGGGCATAGCCGAAGGGGCGGGTGATATCGCTGTCGAGGTCGAGGATGTCGATGTGGCCGTTCACACACTCTCCGCGAGCCTGTCCGGGGACGAGGTAATACTTGTGAAAGCATCGAGGGGCGGCCGGCTCGAGCGGGTCGTCGATGCCCTGCTGCAGGGCTGACCGATACTCATGTGAGCATCCCAACCTCCCGGGGAAAGGACCAGCCGACCGATGAAAGCCATCCTGATTGCAGGAGCGCTGTCCCTCTTGGGGACCCTCATCGGCACCCGGTTCGCAATCTCGGTCCTGGTCAAGAAGGGCTACGGCCAGCTGATCCGGGATGACGGTCCGACATCCCACCACACCAAGCGCGGCACCCCGACGATGGGTGGGCTCGTCGTCATCGCCTCGGTGCTCGTCGCCTATTTCGTCGCCAAGCTTGCGACCCAGACCGCGCCCAGCGCGTCGGCGTTGTTGCTGCTCTTCCTGTTCACCGGCCTGGGCGCAATCGGCTTCCTCGACGACTTCATCAAGGTGTTCAAGCAGCGCAACCTCGGACTTCGCAGCAAGGCCAAGTTCATCGGCCAGGTCGTGGTGGGGCTGATCTTCGCGTGGGTCGCGATCGGGTGGGAGGACGACACCGGTCAAACCCCCATCACCCACGCTGTTTCTTTCACCCGAGACTTCAAGGGTTGGGAGCTGCCGACGGCCCTGCTGGTGATCTGGGTGCTCATGATGATCGCGGGTACGAGCAATGGGGTGAACCTCACCGACGGTCTCGACGGGCTGGCGACCGGCGCGTCGGTCATGGTTTTCGGAGCCTTCGTCATCATCAACATCTGGCAGAGCAACCAGAGCTGTTCCGCGCTCAATCCGGGGCCCAAGTGCTACGAGGTGCGCGACCCGCTCGACCTCGCGGTGGTGGCCTCGGCTCTCACCGGCGCCTGTTTCGGGTTCTTGTGGTGGAACGCCTCGCCGGCCAAGATCTTCATGGGCGACACCGGTTCGCTGTCCCTCGGCGGCGCGATGGCAGGCTTTGCCCTCATGACCCGCACCGAGCTGCTTCTGGTCGTCATCGGCGGTCTGTTCGTCGCGATCACCGCGTCGGTGATCCTGCAGGTCGGGTTCTTCAAGGTGAGCGGTGGCAAGCGCATCTTCCGCATGGCCCCCCTGCAGCACCATTTCGAGCTGCTGGGGTGGGCCGAGATCACGATCGTGGTGCGGTTCTGGATCATCAGCGGGCTCTGTGTGGCAGCGGGCCTCGGCATCTTCTATGCCGAGTGGGTCACCGGCGCATGACTCGGCCCGATCTCGCATCGCTGGGTCGGGGGACGTCATGGGAGGGCATCCGTGCCGTCGTCGGCGGCCTGGGCGTCAGCGGATTTGCTGCTGCCGACACGCTCCAGCACCTCGGCGCCGAGGTCATCGCGTTGGACGACGGCGACGACGACCGACTCGGGGAGAAGGCGACGCTGCTGGAGATCCTTGGGGTCGACGTCAGGATCGGTCCGGGCTCGACCGCGACGCTCCCAGACGGGGTCGACCTGGTCGTCACATCGCCGGGCTGGTCACCGAGCACGCCGATCCTGCTCGAGGCAGCCGGCCGCGGAGTTCCGACCTGGGGCGAGGTCGAGCTGGCCTGGCGGCTCCGTGGCGAGGATGCCGCTCCGTGGCTCGCCGTGACCGGCACCAACGGAAAGACCACCACGGTGCAGATGCTGGAGTCGATCCTGCGGGCGGAGGGCCTCAACGCCATCGCGGTGGGCAACGTCGGCACCCCGGTGCTCGAGGCGGTGATGAATCCCGACCCGTTCGACGTCCTCGCGGTCGAGCTCTCGAGCTATCAGCTGCACGGGAGCTCATCGATCTCCGCCGAGGCCAGTGTCGTGCTCAATGTCGCTCCCGATCACCTTGACTGGCACGGTGGGATCGACGCCTATACCGCTGACAAGGCCCGTGTCTACGACCGCACCCGGCTGGCCTGCGTCTACAACGTCCAGGATCCAGTCACCGAGCGCCTCGTCGAGGAGGCCGACGTGATCGAAGGGTGCCGCGCCATCGGCTTCACCCTCGGCATCCCCGCCGCCGGCATGATCGGGCTCGTCGACGACGCGATCGCGGACCGCGCGTTCATCGCCGGTCGGGTCTCGAGCGCCGCCGAGCTCGGTACGATCCACGACCTCGCCCGGACCGGGGAAGAGACGCCGGCCCCGCACATCGTCGCCAACGCGCTGGCGGCAGCCGCTTTGTCACGCGCCCATGGCGTGTCCGCGCGAGCCGTGCGCGACGGGCTGCGGACATTCACCCCCGACTCCCACCGCATCGCGCAGATCGACCGAATCGACGACATTGGCTATGTCGATGACTCCAAGGCGACCAATCCCCATGCTGCGCAGGCCTCGCTGCAGAGCTTCGAGCACGTCGTGTGGGTCGCCGGCGGCCTGACGAAGGGCGCGAGCTTCGACGAGCTCGTGATCGCGGCGCGTGACCGGCTGCGGGCCGTCATCCTGATCGGGGCGGATCGGGCGGTCATCGCCGAGGCGCTCGCGCGACACGCGCCCGACGTCCCAGTGGTCGAGGTCGACACCGGCGACACTGATCCCATGGATCGCGTCGTCGAGGTTGCGGCATCCTTCGCCCGTCAGGGTGACACGGTGCTGCTGGCCCCGGGCGGGGCGTCCATGGACCAGTTCCGCAACTACGCCGCACGTGGCGACAGCTTCGCCGCGGCGGTGCACCGGTTGCGCGGCGGATCCTGAACCTTCCTTCCCCGAGGCAGAGGACCACCATGAATGAGCGCCAGCGAGTGAATCATGAAGCAGGGCTCATGTCGTGGTCCTCGTATCCTGGGTTTCCGACGAGGTTCGCGACATGAATGAGCGCCAGCGAGTGAATCATGAAGCAGGGCTCATGGCGTCTTCGAGGGCCGCGACGTGACCGATACCGCCGAGCGCCGAGCGCCGGCGATCGTCGAGGCCGCACGGCGTACGCTCGAGCGCCCGCTGGCCTCCTACCAGCTCGTGCTCGGCTCGACCGCCCTGCTGCTCGGACTCGGGCTCATCATGGTGCTCAGCGCCAGCTCGATCTTCGCGCTCCGCAACTATGGCAACTCGTTCGCGATCGTCCAGCGTCAGCTGATCTTCGCGGTCCTCGGGGTCATCGGTGCGATCGCCGCCTCACGCATCCCGCTGCCGATGCTCCGCAAGCTGATCCGGCCCTTCCTGCTGGCCACAGTCACCTTGATCGTGGCGACGTTCTTCATCGGCGTCGACGTCAACGGCAACCGCAACTGGCTGGCGTTGCCGGGCGGATTCCAGCTGCAGCCCTCGGAGTTCGCCAAGCTCGCCGTCGTCCTGTGGATAGCTGACCTGTACGCCCGTCGCCAGAAGTATCTCGGCACCCCTCGCTACGTCCTCACGCCGATGGTGCCGATTGCCGGAGCGGTCGCGGCGCTCGTGGTCGGCCAGCACGACCTCGGCACGGCGCTGGTGCTGTTCGCGCTGATCGTGGGGATGCTGTGGGTCGCGGGCCTGCCAGCCAAGCAGATGAGCGGTGTCATCGCGGGCATATTCGTCGTGCTCGTGTTCTTCGTCGCCACGGCACCACACCGCGTGGCCCGGTTGCTCAACTTCACCGATCCGCAGTCCGATCCCGACAGCGCCGGCTTCCAGGCGATCCACGGCATGATGGCGCTTGCCAGGGGCGGCTTCTGGGGTGTCGGGCTCGGCGGCAGTCGGCAGAAGTGGGGCACCCTCCCGGAGGCGCACACCGACTTCATCCTCGCGGTCATCGGCGAGGAGCTCGGGCTGCTCGGCACCTTCGTGGTGCTGGTACTTTTCGCGGTGGTGGCGTTCGCCGGCATCCGCATCGCGAGCCGCACGAAGGATCCGTTCGTGCGCTACACCGCGGCCGGCATCACGATCTGGATCATGGTCCAGGCCGTCATCAACATCGGTATGGTCCTGGGGCTCCTTCCGGTCATCGGCATCCCGCTCCCACTCATCTCGTACGGTGGGTCCAGCCTGTTGGTGACGCTCGTCGCGATGGGCGTACTGATCAACTGTGCCAAGACCGAACCCGGAGCTCGTCGTGCACTTGCTGCGGGCCGCGCCAGCCGTGCCCGCGGCCGGGCGTCTCGGAGAGGATGACGAGTGCGTGCGTTGCTTGCCGGCGGGGGTACCGCCGGCCACACGTCGCCGCTCTTGGCCACCGCCGCGGTGCTGAGCGACGACGGAGCTCAGATCATCTGCCTCGGCACACCCCGAGGGCTCGAGGTCACGCTGATCCCTCAGGCCGGATATCAGCTCGAGCTCGTTCCACCCGTGCCGTTGCCGCGCAAGCCGGGCAAGGCGATGGTCCAGGTCCCGACCAGGCTTCGTGCCGCGGTCAAGGCGACCGGCGAGGTCGTCGACCGCGTGCGTCCCGATGTCATCGTGGGCTTCGGAGGCTACGTCTCGGTGCCGGCCTATCTGGTCGCGCGGCGCCGGCGCATTCCGCTGGTGGTCCACGAGGGCAACGCGATCCCGGGCATCGCCAACAAGCTGGGCGCCCGGTTCACCGAACACGTGGCGACCAGCTTCCCGGACACCGATCTCCCGCACGCGCGCTACATCGGGCTCCCGATCCGACGCGAGATCTCCGGACTCGACCGGGCCGCGCTCCGGGACGAGGCCAGGGCCCACTTCGGGCTCGACGCGGACCGACCGACCCTGCTCGTCACGGGGGGATCGCAAGGCGCCCGGCGCATCAACCAGACGATCTCGGCGGCGGCTCGCGATCTCGCTGAGGCCGGCGTCCAGGTGTTGCACAGCGCTGGACGACCGGATGAGGTTCGCATAGACAGACGCCCAGGCTCGCCGCCGTATGTCGTCAAGGCGTACATCGACCGCATGGATCTTGCCTATGCCGCCGCCGACCTGATCGTCTGCCGCGCGGGGGCCAACACCGTGACCGAGGTCGCCGCAGTCGGCCTCCCAGCGGCCTTCGTCCCACTGCCGATCGGCAACGGCGAGCAGGCGCACAATGCGCATCCGGTGGTCCAGGCCGGGGGAGCGCTGCTGATCGATGACGCGGCGCTGACTCCCGCATGGATCGACAACGTCGTCATCCCGCTGGTGTCGCACCCGGGACGACTCCGGGCGATGTCGCGCGCAGCGTCCGACATCGTGCCGCGAGACGCGGACCGCAAGCTCGCTGAGCTGATTCAGAAGGCGTCCCGCGAGTGAGGATCCCAGTCCCCGGCGACATACCGCCGGCGCAGGAACTCGGAGCCGTGCACTTCATTGGGATCGGGGGCGCCGGCCTCTCAGCCATCGCGAGGCTGATGGCCCAGCAGGGCATCGTCGTCAGCGGCAGCGACGCCAACGACTCGGCGGTCGTGCAGGCACTGCGCTCGGAGGGCATCCAGTGCTACGTGGGGCACGACGCCGCACACCTCGACGGGGTCGACACCGTGATTGCGTCGACCGCGGTTCGCGAGGACAACCCGGAGATCGTCGAGGCACTGCGCCGTGGTGTCCGCCTGTGGCCGAGATCGGCAGGCATGCGCTCGATCATGGAGGGCCGTCGGACGATTGCCGTCGCCGGCACGCACGGCAAGACCACGACGACCGGAATGCTGACGTGTGCCCTGATCGCCGCCGGAGCTGCGCCGTCCTTCGCAATCGGTGCCGAGGTCGCGAGCCTCGGCGCCAACGCGCGGATCGGCCGCAGTGACCTGCTCGTGGCCGAGGCCGACGAGAGCGACGGTGCCTTCCTGCACTATTCGCCCGAAGGCGCGATCGTCACGAATGTCGACGCGGACCACCTGGACAACTACGGCACGGTCGAGGCCTATGCGGCGGCATTCGGGGAGTTCATCGCCTCGGTCGGCGGCTTCGTGATCCTCAACGCAGACGATCCCGGCGCCCGTGCGCTGATCGGCCCGGCGCGCCAGCGCGGTCTCGAGGTCCTGTTGGCCGGATTTGCCGACGATGCGGACCTTCGTGGTCGTGACCTGGTCGTCGAGGGTTCGGAGTCCAGACTCGCGGCCGCACTCCACGGAGTCGATCTTGGGCCCGTACGTCTCTCGGTGCCCGGGGCGCACTACGCGCAGGATGCGCTGCTGGCACTGGGTGCGGGGCTGCTCCTGGGCCAGAACGTCGATCTGCTGATTGCCGGGCTGACGGCCTACACCGGGGCCAACCGCCGGATGCAGCACCTCGGGACGGCCGGCGGCATACGCGTCTACGACTCCTATGCGCATCACCCCACCGAGATCCGCGCCGATCTCGCGGCGGCCCGCTCCATCGCGGCGGGGGCCCGGCTCGTCGTGGCCTATCAGCCGCACCTTGTCAGCCGGACCCGGCTCTATGGAGTCGAGATGGGCGAGGCGCTCTCGGGTGCGGATCGGGTCATCGTCGCCGACATCTACCTCGCCCGCGAAGACCCCGATCCAGCCGTGACGTCGGCGCTGATCGTGGATGCAGTCGACGGTCCACCGGCGTCGCTGGGCGGGCCTGTCGAAGGGCTGGCTCAGGTACTCGTACCCGACCTGCGGCCAGGTGACCTGCTCCTGACGTTGGGCGCCGGTGACATCACGACAGTGGGTCCGGCCGTTCTGGCGGCGCTGTCGTGAGCAACGATCGGTTCGCCGCGCGATCTGGCTACCTTCGCCGCCGACGCTGGAAGCGGGTGGCCGCGGGTCTCCTGTCCGTCGTCATCGCAGCCACCCTGATCTGGGTCGTGGCGTTCTCCAGCGTGCTTGCCGTGCGGCGTGTCGCGGTGGACGGCGAGACGACCCTCAAGGAGTCGCAGGTTCGCCGGGAGGCGGACGTACGAATCGGCGAGCCGCTCGCGAGGCTCGACACCTCCGCGATCGAGGCGCGAGTCGCCTCGATGGAGCGGATCGAGAGCGTCGAGGTCTCCCGGTCGTGGCTGCACACCGCACGGATCACCCTTGTCGAGCGCACGCCGGTCGCGTGGATCTCAGTGGGTGGCGAGGTCCGGGCCCTCGATCGCTACGGCATCGACTTCCGGACCTACCGGAAACCACCCGCGAGGCTGATCAAGGCCGAGGTCACGGTGTTCGATGCCCGTCAGCGTCAGCAGACCCTCGAGGCGGTCACGGCCGTGGTCCAGCTGATCGAGGACAAGGATCCGGGCCTGCGCCGCCGCATGCAGGCGATCAGTGCCGGGAGCAAGGACTCGATCGAGCTGAACCTCACCAAGGGACGCACGGTCGTGTGGGGGAGTCGAGCCGACTCGAGCCACAAGCTGACGGTGCTGCGTGCGCTGCTGCGCATCGATGCGGCGCGCTACGACATCAGTGCGCCGGACCAGCCCACGACTCGCAAGTAGTCATCTCCTCAACGCGGCGTGTCGTGCCAGGATGCCGGGCCCACGCGCGTACCGTTTCACGTGAGTCACAGGTTGACATAACTATAAACCTCCACCTCAGGGTCAGAGTTTCGAATCCCCCGGAAGGGACACACGATGGCGGTACAGAACTACCTCGCCGTGATCAAGGTCGTCGGCATCGGCGGAGGCGGCGTCAACGCCGTCAATCGGATGATCGAGGTGGGGCTCAAGGGAGTCGAGTTCATCGCGATCAACACCGACGCCCAGGCGTTGCTGATGAGCGATGCGGACGTCAAGCTCGATGTCGGGCGCGACTCGACTCGGGGCCTCGGCGCAGGCGCCAACCCCGAGATCGGCAAGCGCGCGGCCGAGGATCACGCCGAAGAGATCGAGGCGGCCATCAAGGGCGCCGACATGGTCTTCGTGACAGCCGGTGAAGGCGGCGGCACCGGCACGGGCGGCGCTCCCGTCGTGGCGCGGATCGCCCGCTCGCTGGGTGCCCTGACGATCGGCGTGGTGACGCGACCGTTCAAGTTTGAGGGACGCAACCGCTCCGGCCAGGCCGATGCCGGCATCCAGGCGCTGCGCGACGAGGTCGACACCCTCATCGTGATCCCCAACGACCGGCTGCTCTCGATCAGCGATCCCAATGTCAGCCTGCTCGACTCGTTCCGCCAGGCCGACCAGGTCCTGCACCAGGGCGTCTCGGGCATCACCGACCTGATCACTACTCCGGGCCTGATCAACCTCGACTTCGCCGACGTCAAGTCGGTCATGTCTGATGCTGGGTCCGCCCTGATGGGTATCGGCTCGGCCCGCGGCGAACACCGGGCCGCAGTCGCTGCCGAGAGCGCGGTGTCCAGCCCGCTGCTCGAGGCGTCGATCGAGGGAGCGCGTGGCGTGCTGCTGTCGATCGCCGGAGGCTCGGACCTCGGCCTGTTCGAGATCAACGAGGCCGCCGGGCTCGTGGCCGATGCCGTGCACCCCGACGCCAACATCATCTTCGGCGCCGTCATCGACGATGCCCTGGGCGATGAGGTACGCGTGACGGTCATCGCGGCCGGATTCGACGGCGGCGAGCCCATGTTGCGAGATGCGACCAAGCCCGCGCTGCTCAAGGAGACCCCGCCCGCGGCGCCGGCAGCGGTCGCGCCGCCGACGGCCGGGAGCTTCCTGGATCCCGATCCCCACCTGGATGGGCCCCGACAGCCCGCTGATGGTGCCGGCAACGTCACAGTCCCGCCCGAGCCGGTGTCCACCGGCTACGGCGACGACCTCGACGTGCCCGACTTCCTTCGCTGAGTTGTTCCACCGGGACACGGTCGGCCGGGTCGAGTTCGCCTTCACCGACCGAGAAGGCGGCCTGAGTGACGGGCCGTGGGAATCGCTCAATCTCGGGACGTCCAACGGCGACGGCCCTGACGTCGTCGAGCGCAATCTGGGCCGCCTCGGCGACGAGATGGGGGTCGACCGACTCGTGCGGATGACCCAGGTGCACGGAGCTGACGTCGTGTGGTCCCGCGATGTGTCCCCCGGGGATATCCCGGTTGCCGACGCACTCCTCACCGACGAGCCGGGTGTCGGCGTCCTGGTACGCGTGGCCGATTGCACCCCGGTCGTCCTGGTGGGTCTCGACGAGCCCGTCGCCGGTGTCGTCCATTGTGGCCGCGAAGGCCTGGTCGGCGGCGTCGTCCTGGCGGCTGTGGCTGCGCTTCGCGAGTGGGGCGCGGAGTCACTCGCCGCATGGGTCGGCCCGCGCGCCTGTGGAGGTTGTTACGAGCTGCCCGAGGAGATGGCAGACGCCGTCGGCGCCGCGGTGCCGGCAGCGCGGTCGACCACGTCGTGGGGCACACCCGCGGTCGACATCGGCGCCGGGGTCGTGGCGCAGCTGGTCGAGCTGGGCATACCAACAACGGATCTGGGCGCGCATGAGTGCACGATCGAGGACGAGCGGTTCTTCTCCTACCGGCGCCAGGGCCAGGACTCCGGCCGATTCGGCGCAGTCGCGGTGATCAGATGAATCACCCCACGAAACCGCTCGCTCGTGGAGTTCGGCCGAGCCCGGTCCCGGCTCCGCTCACGCCTTCGCGGGGACCCCGATGAATCGCCGGGACGAGCTCGTCGATGGGCTGGAGAGCACCGAGCAGCGCATCGGTGCCGCCTGCGTGGCGGCCGGCCGCGACCGTTCGGAGATCACCTTGGTCGTCGTGACCAAGACCTATCCGGCCACCGATGTGGAGCTGCTGACCGAGCTCGGGGTGACCGACGTGGGGGAGAATCGCCACCCCGAGGCGCAGCTGAAGCTCGAGGAGCTGCGGGCCTTGCAGGCCGACCACGTCGGGGCGCTGCCGAGGTGGCACTTCCTGGGGGGCGTGCAGACCAACAAGGCTGGCGCTGTGGCCCGCTACGCGGATGTCGTGCACAGCGTGGATCGGCTCAAGCTTGCCAATTCGCTGTCGCGCGGCGCCGATGCGGCGGGTCGGGTGCTCACCTGCCTGATCCAGGTCGACTTTGCCTCGACGGGTCCATCCGCCGGTGATGGGGGCAGATCCGGGGTGACACCGGCCGGCATACCCGAGCTGGCCGCTGCGATCGCCGGGTCGGACCATCTCGCGCTGGGCGGGCTCATGACGGTGGCACCCTTGGGGGACGACCCCGCGCCGCACTTCGATCACCTCGCGCGGCTCTCGATAGATCTGCGCCGGGACCACCCCGACGCCACGATCGTCTCCGCTGGGATGAGCGATGACTTCGAGCCCGCGATTGCTGCCGGCGCGACACACCTACGGATAGGGCGTTCGATACTCGGTGAGCGTCCCTCCGCGGGGTAATCTCAAGATGTCATAACCGAAACGCACACACGGAGTTCTCATGGCTGGCGCAATGCGGAAGGTCGGCGAATACCTCGGCCTCGTAGAACAGGCTGACTTCGACGACGAGTTCGAGGATGACATCGACGATCCGACCCCCGCGAAGCGACAGCCCGCTGTCGTGCGTCCGGCGCCGGTCTCAAGCATCGACGACCACCGCCGTCCCGAGCGGCGCCCCGAGCGCCGGGCGTCCAACGCCTCGGACCTCGCGCGCATCGAGACTGTGACCCCCCGGACCTACAACGATGCCCGCACGGTCGGCGAGCACTACCGTTCCGGCGTCCCGGTCATCATGAACCTCTCAGAGATCGACGACGATGACGCCAAGCGCCTCGTGGACTTCGCGGCCGGCCTCGTGTTCGCCGTGCATGGGTCGATCAATCGCGTCACCGCCAAGGTCTTCCTCCTGTCGCCCGAGAACATCTCGGTGACAGATGAGGACAAGCAGCGCATTGCTGCCGGCGGCTTCTTCAACCAAAGCTGACGCATGCGGCTGGTTGGCGGCATCCTCGACCTCATCCTCCTGCTGGCCATAGTTCTGCTGATAGCGAGGTTCGTCCTCGACTGGGTGCAGATGTTGGCCCGCAACTGGCGACCACGTGGCATCGTCCTGGTCTTCTGCGAGGGGCTTTACTCCTTGACGGACCCGCCCCTGCGGGCTGTGCGGCGGGTCATACCGCCGCTTCGACTGGGCTCGGTGATGCTCGACCTGTCGCCGATGGTCCTGCTCATTGCGATCGTGATCGTCCGGCGAATCGTCCAGGCAGTCTTCTTGTGAGGGCTCCACAGAAGGTGTTCTGAACCACCTCACTTCGTTAGGGACGCCTGTGGCAGAAGTAAACCCCGGCAGAGTACGGTGGAGGCTCAGAGTCCCCAGGACTAACCCCAACCCCGAGGTGTACTCATGCCATTGACGCCAGAGGACGTGCGTAACAAACGATTTACGCCTGTCCGTCTTCGCGAAGGCTATGACATGGGCGAAGTGGATCAGTTTCTCGACGAGGTCGAGGCCGAGCTCGAGCGACTCACGGTCGAGAACGAAGAACTTCGCGCCAAGGTAGCTGCCGCATCGACCGGCGAACCCACCGGTCTCATCCCTGCTGTCTCGCCGGCGACCCCGGCTCCGCAGACCGCACCGACCCCAGCCGTCCAGGAGCCTGTACAGACGTACACGCCTCCGCCGAAGCCCGAACCCGTCCCGGAGCCCGTCGCCGCGCCGGCCCCGGTCCGCGCGACCCCGACCATGGGCGATGCGTCGTCGGCTGCGGCCCGGCTGCTCGAGATCGCCTCGAACAATGCCGACCAGCTGATGGACTCGGCCAAGGAAGAGGCCGACCGGATCGTCGGTGAGGCACGTGCCAAGGCCGAGCGGCTCACCAACGAGGCGCGCGGCAAGGCTGATCGCCTCGAGACCGATGCTCGCATCCGTGCTCAGAAGCTCGACGAAGAGACCAACGAGCGCCGCCAGCAGGCAGTGGCGACCATCGAGCGGGATCGCTACGAGATCCAGCGCGAGGTCGAGCACCTGCGGGCCTACGAGCGTGAATACCGTGCGCGGCTCAAGAACTACTTCCAGAGCCAGCTCGATCAGCTCGCGGCCAATGAGAGCACCAACAGCTCTCAGCCCGTCCAGGCTCCGGCAGAGACGGCCCCGCGCCGCCTCCGCTCCCTGCTCGGTGATGACGAGAGCTTCTGACTCTCAGCACCATTCACGAAGGGCCTGTCACCGCGAGGTGACAGGCCCTTCGTAGGTTCCACCCGACCATGGGCCGAGCGCAGCGAGGCGGGCGCCCACGCGGAGCGTGGCAGCGACGGAGTCGCTGGGCGGGCGGAGCCCGCGCGCCTCAGGCCTTGATGATCGTGAAGCTGAGGCCGAGCTCATCGTCGGTGAACGTGGCGGCGAGGCCGTCATCCTTGGCGACCTCGGTCGCCAGCACCTCGTCGGCGATCAGGGCCTCGTGGGTCTGCAACGCATCCGCGAGCGGGCCTGTCGCGGTCCATGACAGCGTGATGCGGTCGCTGATGTCGAGACCGGAGGACTTGCGCGCCTCCTGGATGACCCGGATGGCCTCGCGGGCCAGTCCCGCGAGCCTCAGCTCGTGGTCGAGCTCGAGATCGAGCGCCACGGTCTCGCCCTGGTCATTGACCACCGACCAACCCTGCCTCGGACGCTCGGAGATGATGACATCATCGAGTCCGACCTCGACCGAGGAACCGTCCAGGTCGATGGTCGCGTTGCCGTGCTCGGCGAGCCCCTTCGCGAGCGCGGAGGCGTCGGCTGAGGCGATGGCCGCGGCGACCCGGGGGGTCTGCTTGCCGAACCGCTTGCCGAGGTTGCGGAAGTTGCCCTTCGCCGCGTGGTCCACGAGATCGCCACCGGCGTCCGCCAGCGACTCCAGCGAACCGACGTTGAGCTCCTCGCAGACCTGCGCACGCAGATCTGGCCCGAGCTGCTGCCAGGCAGCCGATGCCACGAGGGCGCGGCGCAGCGGCTGGCGCGTGCGCACCTTGGCCTCGGCGCGGGCCGCGCGGCCGAGCTCGGTGACGCGGCGAGCCAGGTCAACGCGTGCGCCCAGACCGTCCACGATCAGCGACTCGTCGGCGACCGGCCAGGTTGCAAGGTGCACCGAGACTGCGGCGCCAGGCGTCACCGGCACGATGACGTCCTGCCACACCCGCTCAGCGATGAACGGCGTCAGGGGCGCGAGCAACCTGGTCAGTACGTCGAGCGTCTCGTGCAAGGTGGCGAACGCCGCGACGTCGCCGCGCCAGAAGCGGCGCCGGGACCGGCGGACGTACCAGTTGGACATGTCGTCGACGAAGCCCGCGATGCGGGCCCCGGCGGTCTGCGTGTCGAAGGCCTCGAGGGCAGCAGTCACATCGCGCGTCAGGGTGTGCAGCTCGGACAGGAGCCACTGGTCGAGCACCTCACGCTCGGCCACCGGCGGCACGTCGCCTGAGCCGGGGGTCCAGCCCTCGGTGCCGGCATAAAGGACGTGGAAAGCCGTGGTGTTCCAGTACGTCAGGAGCACCTTGCGGACGATCTCGGTCAGCGCGGTGTGGCCGATGCGGCGCGGGGACCACGGAGAGCCGGAGCACGCCATGAACCAGCGCAGGGCATCAGCGCCGTGCTCCTCCATGAGCGGCATCGGCAACAAGATGTTGCCGAGGTGCTTGCTCATCTTCTTGCCGTCCTCGGCCAGGATGTGGCCGAGGCAGACGACATTCTCATAGGAGCTCTGATCGAAGACCAGCGTGCCGACTGCCATCAGGGAGTAGAACCAGCCACGGGTCTGGTCGATCGCCTCGCAGATGTATTGCGCCGGATAGGCCTGGTCGAACTTCTCCTTGGACCCCTCGACATGGGGGTAGCCCCACTGGGCGAAGGGCATCGAGCCGGAGTCGAACCACGCGTCGATCACGTCGGGGACTCGGCGGTAGGTCCCCGGGTGTCCCTCGATCTCGAATGTCACCTCATCGATGAAGGGGCGGTGGGGATCCAGGTCGGCCAGGTCGCGGCCGGTCAGCTCGGAGAGCTCGGACAGCGAGCCGACGCACACGAGCCTGGTCGGGTCCTCGTCGTTGCGCCAGATCGGCAGAGGTGTGCCCCAGTAGCGGCTGCGCGAGAGAGACCAGTCGATGTTGTTGGTCAGCCAGTCGCCGTAGCGACCGTTCTTGATCGTGTCGGGAAACCAGTTGGTGTCGGCGTTCTCGGCGAGCAGGCGGTCCTTGACCGCGGTGGTGCGGATGTACCAGGCCGGCAGCGCGTAGTACATCAGCGGCGTGTGGCAGCGCCAGCAGTGCGGGTAGGAGTGCTCATAGGCGAGCTCGTTGAACATCAGGCCACGCGCTGCGAGGTCGTCGGCGAGTGCCCGGTCAGCGGTCTTGAAGAACTGCCCGCCGACCAGCGGGACGTCGGCCTCGAAGTGGCCGTCCGGCGTGATCGGGTTGACCACCGGTAGGCCATAGGACTTGCAGACCGCCATGTCGTCGGCGCCGAACGCGGGGGACTGGTGCACCAGTCCGGTGCCGTCATCGGTCGTGACGTAGTCCGCGAGGACCACGAAGTGTGCTGCGGACTGCCCGTCGATCCCAGCCGGGAAGGGCACCAGGTCGAAGGGTCGCTGATAGGTCCAGCGCTCCATGTCGGAGCCGCGGAATGACTCGCCGGTCGTGGACCAGCCTTCGCCGAGAGCCTTGGCGACCAGCGGCTCGGCGACGAGGAGCGACTCCTCACCATCGGTGGCCACGACATAGGTGACCTCGGGATTGACCGCGACCGCGGTGTTGGAGACGAGGGTCCAGGGCGTCGTCGTCCAGACCAGCATCGAGGCCCGGCCGGCGAGCGGACCCGACGTCACCGGGAAGCGTACGTAGACCGAGGGATCCGTGATCGTCTCGTAACCCTGGGCCAGCTCGTGGTCCGAAAGCGTCGTGCCGCAGCGCGGGCAGTAGGGCGCGACCCGGAAGTCCTCGGTCAGCAGTCCCTTGTCGAAGATCGTCGAGAGTGCCCACCAGACGCTCTCGACGTAGGAGGACTCCATGGTCCGGTAAGGGTTGGTCATGTCGACCCAGTAGCCCATCCGGTCCGTCATCTCCTCGAAGAGGTCGACGTTTCGGACGACGGCCTCGCGGCACCTGGCGTTGAACTCGGCGATGCCGTAGGCCTCGATGTCGGGCTTGCCGTTGAACCCCAGCTCCTTTTCGACCGCGATCTCGACCGGCAGTCCATGGCAGTCCCAACCGGCCTTGCGGTCGACGTGGAAGCCTTGCATGGTCTTGAACCGCGGGAAGATGTCCTTGAAGACCCGGGCCTCCACGTGGTGCGTCCCCGGGGTGCCGTTTGCGGTCGGCGGACCCTCGTAGAACGTCCAGCGTGGTGCGTCTGCGGGGGTGTCGAGGCTGGCGGCGAACGTGCCCTGTGCGGCCCACAGATCGAGGATCTCGCGCTCGAGCGCCGGCAGATCGACATGGGCGGGAACGGGGCGGTAGGACGCGTGCGGGGTCACACCCTCAATTCTACGGGTGAGCGACGGCGACACTGCGGCGGTGCGAGTTGCCGCTGCACCACCGGCGGTCTAATCTCCATGCATGCCAAACACCAAGCTAGCCGTCCGAGCCGACGAGAAGCCCTGGACAGTCGCCGAGACCAAGGCGGTCCGCGTCGAGCTCGAAGGCGACCTGACCAGGCTGCGCGGCGAGCTCGACCAGTCCGCCCGTGAGCTGCAGGACCTGCTGCGCGACGGGGTCGACGGCGCAGGCAACGACCAGGCCGATGTGGGGTCCAAGGGCCTGGAGCGGGACGCCGAGATGTCGCTCGCCGCCAACCAGCGTGAGCTGCTGCAGCAGACCGAGAAGGCGCTCGATCGCCTCGAGAAGGGCAGCTATGGCCAGTGCGAGGTCTGCGGTGAGGCGATCGGCAAGAATCGTTTGATGGCGTTCCCCCGTGCCACACTGTGCATGACATGCAAGCAGCGCGAGGAGCGTCGCTGAGCCCTGGCGACGACCACGGCCCGACCGCCACACAGACGTACGTACGCCTTTTCGCGATCGTTGCTGCGCTGACGCTGGTTCTGGACCAGGTCACCAAGCTTGCGGCGGTCGAGAAGCTGCAGGGCCGTGAGTCGATCGAGCTGATTCCGCACGTGTTGTCGCTGACCTTCTTGCGCAACGGTGGCGCGGCCCTCGGTACCGGCGCGGGCTTCACCCTCGTGCTGAGTGTCGTCGCGATCGTGGTGTCGATCGCGGTCATACGGATCGCCGGCCGCCTGCGTGATCGTGGGTGGGCCGTGGGGCTCGGCCTGCTGCTCGCCGGAGCGGTGGGCAACCTGTGCGACCGGATCTTCCGCGAGCCGGAGCCGTTCAGGGGCCACGTCGTCGACTTCATCGACTACGGGGTCTTCGTGGGCAACGTCGCCGACATCGCCCTGACCTTTGCGGCGGTCATCATCATCTGGCGCAGCTGGCGCGGGATCGGGATCGACGGAACCAGGCAGGTGGCGTCATGACCGCCGAGGAGACCGGACTCGAGCACAAGGTGATCCAGGTCCCCGAGGGCCTCGCCGGCGAACGGGTCGACAGCGCCCTCGCCCGCCTGCTGGGCCTGTCCCGCACCCGCGCCAGCGAGCTCGTCGCTGACGGCCTGGTCACGCTCGACGGCCAGCCGCCAGCGAAGTCCGAGCGCGTGTCGCCCGGCTCGATCCTCGAGGCCTCGATCCCGGCGCCTCGTCGCGTCGCGGTCGTGGCGGCCGAGGTCGCGGGCATGCGGATCGTCTTCCAGGACGACGACTTCGTCGTGGTCGACAAGCCCGTCGGTGTCGCGGCTCATCCGAGCGTCGGCTGGTACGGGCCGACGGTGTTGGACCACCTTGCGGGCGCCGGCATACGCATCTCGACGTCGGGCGCGCCGGAGCGGCGGGGCATCGTGCATCGACTCGATGTCGGGACGAGTGGTCTGATGGCGGTGGCGAAGTCCGAACACGCCTACACGGTCCTCAAGCAGGCGTTCCGCGACCGCACGGTCGACAAGACCTATCACGCGCTCGTGCAGGGCCATCCCGATCCGCACATGGGGACGATCGATGCGCCCATTGCGCGACACCCCAAGCACGACTTCAAGTTCACGGTCAAGGACGGCGGCCGCGACAGCATCACGCACTACGACACCCTCGAGGCGCACCACTACGCCAGCCTGCTGACGATCAAGCTCGAGACCGGTCGGACGCACCAGATCCGGGTCCACATGAGTGCCTTGCACCACCCGTGCGTGGGTGACCTGATGTATGGCGCGGACCCCACCCTGGCCAAGCGCGTGGGGCTCGATCGGCAGTGGCTGCACGCCAAGAAGCTGGGCTTCCTCCACCCTCGAACCGGCGACTTCGTCGAGTTCGAGTCGGACTATCCCGAGGACCTCACGGCGGCCCTCGAAGTCATCCGCGCCCTGGACTGACCTCGCTCCCTGCGGGGCGGTGGGTCGTGGACAATGACTGTATGAGCCCCGTCGTGCGCCAGTCCGAGAAGCTGAGGGATGTCCTCTATGACATCCGTGGACCCGTCAGCGCCCGAGCCGCCGCCCTCGAGGCCGAGGGCCACCGCATCCTCAAGCTCAACATCGGCAATCCGCAACCCTTCGGATTCGATGCACCCGCCGAGATCCTCCAGGACGTCATCGCCGCGCTGCCGGGCTCGGCCGGCTACTCGGACTCCCGGGGCATCCAGTCGGCACGGCGAGCCGTGGTGCATCACTACCAGCTGCAGGACGGCTTCCCGACGATCGACATCGATGATGTCTGGATCGGCAACGGAGTCTCCGAGCTCATCCAGATCGCGCTGCAGGCTTTGCTCGACAACGGCGACGAGGTGCTGGTGCCCGTCCCGGACTACCCCCTGTGGACTGCCGTGACCAACCTCGCGGGTGGGGTGCCGGTGCACTATCGATGCGACGAGGACAACGACTGGAACCCAGATCTTGCGGATCTGGAGTCCAAGATCACCGATCGCACGCGGGTCATCGTCGTGATCAACCCCAACAACCCGACCGGCGCGGTCTATGGCCGGGAGACGCTGACCGCGATCGCCG
This sequence comes from Aeromicrobium sp., assembly GCF_037719875.1. Classification (GTDB taxonomy): domain Bacteria; phylum Actinomycetota; class Actinomycetes; order Propionibacteriales; family Nocardioidaceae; genus Aeromicrobium. Next base: position 221,758 of record NZ_JBBJMJ010000001.1, read on the forward strand.
ACCTGGCCCGCAAGCACGATCTCGTCCTCATGTCCGATGAGATCTACGACAAGATCCTCTACGACGACGCGGTCCACATCCCGATGGCCAGCGTCGCACCGGACGTCCTGACGCTGACGTTCAACGGGCTCTCCAAGGCATACCGGGTGTGCGGCTATCGGGCCGGCTGGCTCGTCGTGACGGGGCCGCTGGATCGCGCCCGCGAATATCTGGAGGGCATCACGCTGCTGGCCTCGATGCGGCTGTGCCCCAATGTCCCTGCCCAGAACGCGATACAGGTCGCGTTGGGGGGCTATCAGTCGATCAAGGAGCTGATCCTGCCCGGTGGCCGGTTGCTCGAGCAACGCGACACCGCGGTCAACGAGCTCCGCAAGATCCCCGGCGTCAGCGTCGTGACCCCGCAGGGGGCGCTGTATGCCTTCCCGCGTCTGGACCCCGAGGTGCACCCGATCAAGGACGATCAGCAGCTCGTGCTCGACCTGCTCCTGCAGGAGAAGATCCTGTTGACGCAGGGCACGGGCTTCAACTGGCCCGATCCCGACCACCTCCGCATCGTCACGCTGCCATGGGCCCGTGATCTCGCCGAGGCGATCCAGCGCCTCGGCAACTTCCTGAGCAGCTACCGACAGGACTGAGCCGGCATGGCGGCCGGGCCGTTCAGCCAGCCGTCACTTCGAGGTGGTGTGCGGTCCACCTGCGGCTCCTAGGTTCGAACGATGAACCCGATCAAGCGCGCGCTCGTGGCCGGACTGACCCTGATCGCGGTGCCGGCGGCGGTGGCCGTCGGCGATGTCGCCGGTGCGGCCGACAGGCCCGGCGCGCATCACGCCTCCGACTCCGCCCTTGTGCGGGCCTTTGCGTCAGTCAACCGCGACACCCCGTGGAAGCTGACTAGCAAGCTCAAGCTGGACTTCCCGACGTTCCACACCGAAGGCATCGCGTTCGCAGGTGACCGGGTGTTTCTGTCGGCGGTCGAGATCCTGGCGCCGACCGTGAAGTATCCCGCGCCGGTCGATGGCTACGACCGGACGCCCGGCAAGGGCATCGGCCACCTGTTCGTGATGGATCGTCAGGGCAACCTGGAGCAGGACATCGTGCTCGGCGAGGGCGACGCCTATCACCCCGGCGGCATCGACTTTGACGGTGAGAACATCTGGGTCCCGGTGGCGGAGTACCGGCCCGACAGCAGCGCCATCATCTATCGCATCGACGCCAAGACCCTGCGGGTTCACAAGCAGTTCGAGGTCAAGGACCACTTCGGCGGCATCGTGCTCGACAAGACCACCGGCCACCTCGTCGGCAACACGTGGGGCTCCCGCCGGTTCGCCGAGTGGAACCGCAAGGGCAAGCAGCTCAGCACCTGGCCGAACACGAGCTACTTCATCGACTACCAGGACTGCCAGTACGTGCCGGCAGGCAAGATGCTGTGCGGCGGGGTCACCAACCTGCCGCAGACGCCGAGCGCCGGGGGACCCCCCGCGACGTACGAGCTCGGCGGCATGGCGATGATCGACCTGAAGTCTCACCGGGTGCTTCGGGAGCTGCCGTTCCAGCAGTTCTCCACCGCTGGCCATGTCGCCACCCGCAACCCGCTCAAGCTCGCGGTCACGGGCAAGGAGCTCACGATGTGGGCTGCCCCGGACAACGGCGAAGAGGGCAACGGGACCGAGATCCTGACCTATCGTGCGACATTGAAACAGTAGTTTGCGGGTCTCCGGGACGGGCCGCTCCACGCGCAGGTAGCCTGTCACCTCATTCAAGGTTCGGGGGACCAGTGAACGGCATGGATCGACGCACGCTTCTGCTGGGATCGGCGGGACTCGTCCTGGCGGGTTGCAGCGGTGGCAGCGACCCCAAGGGCGGCAAGCAGACGACGAGTGGTCCCAACATCGTCAAGCCCGAGACCGGCACGGTCGTCACCGAGGCCGACGTCACAGCCCTGCGCGATCGTCTCAACAAGGCGTTCGAGTCCAAGGACGTCAAGCAGCTGTCAGGCGTGATCGACAGCGAGGACTTCGCCCTGAAGGACTTCGAGAAGCGCTGGTCCCGGCGCCTGGACAACTTCCGGCGGACCAACTTCCTCGAGGGCGAGTGGTATGTTGGGCTGCCGACCGGACGCACCCGCAACGGCGCGGGCGGCAAGGTCGAGTACAGCGGCGAGCTCGTCTTCGCGCACACCGTCAAGGGGTGCGACGGTCAACAGGTCGTGGAGAACATGCGAGCCGACTTCCGCAAGAAGTCCGAGGATGCGCCGCTCGAGCTCATGCACGTGGGTGAGGTCGACGGTCTCTTCGACCCGTCGTTCTGGGACGTGGCCAAGATCGATGCGATCGAGACCAAGAACGCATGGATCACCTTCCGCACCAAGGACGCCAAGCGCGCCAAGGCCTTCGCCTCGCGGATCGAGGCCGGAGCCAAGCGCGCGTTCGACGTCATGCCGAGGCCGAAGGGCGTCGACAAGCTCTTCTACGCCCTGACGTGGCCCGGGATCGACGGCAAGCTGTGGGGTGGGGTGTCCGTCGGTGAGGCCGACGCCCACGCCTACTACCACCCGTTCCTCGACCCGGCAGAGCTCTCACGCGGCCAGAAGAAGGTCTCGGGCAAGAAGGGCCTCCCGCTGGCGACCGGCCGCGTGGGCCTCCACCAGGCGTCGTTCGACCGCGACGACTTCGAGGACGTCGCATGTCACGAGGGAATCCACGTGCTCGCCGACCAGTGGTATGCCGCCGCAAGCGAGACACCGACGTGGGTCATCGAGGGGCTCGCGGTCTGGGGGTCGACGCGGCCGGGGTCGGGCAACCTCCTGGCGCGCGAGGGCGGACGCATCCGATCGACGTTCGGCGAGTTCCAGTCGGTCGTGCCCAAGGGCTACAAGGAGTTCCACGACTCACCGCGGGAGTACGAGTTCTACCAGTGCTCCGGCGCGATCTATGAATACCTCGATCAGGAAAAGGGACGTGACGCAGTGTTCGAGGTGGCCGAGGCCTTCTACTCCACACAAAGTCGCAAGGCAAGCGAGAGGAAGCTGGGTCGCAGCGAGAAGGACCTGGTCGCCGCGACTCGCAAGTGGCTCAACGCATGAGGCGCACAGCAGCCGTCGTCGTCGCCGTCCTGCTCGCGCTCACCGCCTGCACGGGTGGCGGAGGTGGCAAGGACAAGGACGACAAGGCCGGACAGTCCCTGCCGTTGCCGGCCAAGGCGCCGTCGGCCCGCGGCCCGGCCCTCGGCCCGGCACTCGAACCCAAGGTCCTGCTCGCCGCGTCGGACGACCTGGAGGAGCTGACCGGTGCGCTCGACACCGCTCAGGTGGAGCGGAAGTCCGGGGCTTTCATCAGCGGCCAGAAGGTCGTCGGCTACTCCGTCGACAACATCTCGGGCTACGACCTGAAGTCCGGCAAGCAGCTCTGGACCTCCAAGCTCGATCTGGGCGGCGGCACGATCTGTCTTGTGTCCAAGCCCGACCGGGCAGTCAAGACGTTCACGGTCGCCTACGGCGAGTCGAGCTACTGCCCGAACCTCGCCACCATCCGGGTGTCAGACGGCAAGGTCGTCAAGAAGACCGAGAAGCTGAGCGACATGCCGGACTTTCAGGGCGAACGGACCGGCGGTGCTGCCAACGAGCTGTTCACGGTCAAGGGCCAGGACTTCATCGTGGACATGAGCGGTGTGGTGTCGAAGATGGTCAAGGGAGAGCCAGAGCCGGTCGCCCGCCTGGAGGCGGACTCGTACTTCACCCTCTTTCCTACGCCCGAAGGCAATGTTCTGATCGGCTCACGATCCAGTGACGAAGCGTGCCGCGTCGACGGCTACGCCCTGCCGTCCTTCAAGCACCTGTGGACCGAGGACACCAAGACCCTGTTCCCAGACGTACGTGAGGACTGTGTGATCGCGGCCGTACCGGGCAACTCGGCATGGCTCACGCAGGAGACCACGCAGAAGTACTACATGACCCAGGTCGAACCCAGGACCGGCAAGGTGCTCGGGCGCGAAGATGCTTCGAAGGACTCCGGCGGCAAGGCTGCCAAAGGGGAGTTCGACCTCGCGAGCGCGTCGAACCAGTACGACCAGGCTCTGGGCCTGCCTGACGGTGACACGGTCTTCGCGCAGGTCAACGGCCTGACGCGCTACTCGCTCGAGACCGGCAAGGTCGAGTGGGACCTCGACCTCAATCAGATCCAGCTCGACTCGGACGAGGAGTACCCGAGCACGACCGTCCTGCCGCAAGGTGTCACGTCCGACGGCTACCTGGTCGCGTCCGTCAGCAACGACACCTCGGTCGAGATCGTGGCAATCAACGTCAAGACGGGCAAGCTGGCGGCTCGCTGGGCCGTGCCCAAGGACTACCGCAACGGGTTCCAGGTCGAACCCGGCATGACCCTGTTCGACTCGGGTCTCGTGCTGACCCGCAACTTCGAGGCCTGGGACTTCACGTTCGCCGACTACAGGGGGGTCAAGGAGCCCAAGGGCGACCTGTTCGACATCGGCGTCTTCACGTTCCCCAAGGCTGACAACTCGGCGGTGGCCGCCGTGGCCACCTCCGGACCGGTCGACAACGATGCCAAGGCGGTTGCCGGTGTCAAGACTCCCGCAGGATCCAAGGAGGACCGGTCGCCCGGCGCCATCAGCACCGGGTCCCGCGTGGTCGCCTACGCGGGCAACACCGTGACCGGCATCGACCCGAAGTCCGGCGACGAGAAGTGGACGCTCAAGGTCGACGACGACACCGCTGCGCGCGTCTGCGCCGCGGCCGAGCCCGACAAGGCGGTCAAGACGTTCACGATCGCCTACCGCGGGGGTGGCAAGGACGCGAGGTGCAGCACGCTGCTGCGCGTCAGCACCTCGGACGGCAAGGTCCTCGACCGCATCGAGCTGCCTGCTTCGGCTCGTTCGGTGTCACGCCTGGAGGTGCATGACCGGGTCGTCTATGTCATCACCGGCGACTTGTTGGTCAGTCGCATCGACGACGGCGCGCTGGTCCAGCAAGCCAAGCTGGCCCACCAGCCGTACGGATTGGAGCAGACCCCAGAGGACCCTTCTCTCGTGATCACCACGTCCGCCGTCAAGGGTGGCCGTGACTGGGCCATCGATGCCTACCAGCTGCCGTCGTTCAAGCGCGTGTGGTCGACCACCGGCCGCAAGATCTTCACTAAGATCGACCGCAAGAACCCGCTCTTTGCCTGGCGCGGAAACGGGCTGTTGATGTCGACCTCATTCGGTGACCCATCCAAGCCAGAGGCGAAGGTCAAGGACTCCCTCGTGCTGTTGGATCCTGACACCGGGCGGGTCGTGCAGCGCACGGGCTCGGTCGAGCGAGACTACCTGGCCGACGACCTGCGCAAGTTCACGCTGGTGCAGGCGGCGTCCTCGGCCTACGAGACCGTCGGGTTCGATGACGGCGACGTCGTTGTGGCGCAGAGCTCGGGTGTCATGCGCTATTCGCTCTCGGAGAAGAAGATCCGTTGGGCTGTCGACATCAAGTCGATCATGGACTCGATGGAGCAGGATCGCGGTGCGATCACAGTGACCCAGCACTATGACCTCATCGACGGCGGCAAGACCGTCCTGGTCACGCTCAACAACGACATCTCCGTGGAGTTCATGACGCTCAACGCGTCGAGCGGCAAGATCACCGGCCGGTGGAACGCGCCGAAGAAGTACCGCAACGGCCTGCAGGCCGACGCAGCCGTGAGGCCGTTCGACGGGGGAGTCGCGCTGTCGCACGTCGACTACTCGTGGGACTACGCGTTCCGCCAGTCCGGTCGCAAGGTGCCGCCGGGCCAGCGCTACGACGTCGGTCTGTTCAAGCTGACCAAGCCCAAGGGCTGATCGGCCCGATCGTCCCGCAAGTCCTGTTCGACTCGACTGACTCAGTCGTCGCGCAGGGCCTGTCGGACGTCGGCGGCGCCGTTCTCATCAGCATCACGCAACCGGTCGGCCGCGCCGTCGGCTGCGCGACGAGCGGCGGTCAGCGAGTGCTTGAGCTTGTCGAAGTGCTCGGTCCAGTCGCGCTTGAAGCCGTCGTTGCTGCCGACCCGGTCGTCGTCGGGCAGCATGCGGCCGGCCCGGATGGCCAGCCGGATGTCCTCGAGGCGCTGGGAGGCCTGCTCGATCGTGTGCGCACCCTGCCCCAGCTCCTCCCCGATCGACCGCACCGCACCGGGACCGGAGATGGTGTGGTGATCGGGGCCGCTGCCGCCGTCGTGCTCAACCTCTGACAACGCGGCACTGGAGTGCCGGGGCAGCTTCTCATCGAGCTGGTTGTCGGCGTTCTTGGTCTTCTGCATGAGCTCGGCGAACTCATCGACGATGCTGCGGACGTCGTGTCGGTATGCCGTGATGGCCTGGTCGACGGCGCCATCCTCCTCGAGCAGCATCGCGTCGGGCCTGGCACCGCCGCCACCGACGTTGGCGAAGGTCAGGCCGGCCTGCTGCTTGAACTGACCCTCGTGCGACTCCGACGCGTCGGAGTCGATGCGATGGATCAGCGCCTCGACGTTGTCGGGAGCGTTCTTGTGCCCGTGGAGGGCGTCGCGGAAGGCATCACGCGACGAACGCCAACGGCGGCGCAGGTCATCGACGCCACCCTGCGAGCTGGTCAGCACGTCAGCGGCGTGGTCGATCGCGTCGGCGAGGCTGTCAAGCTGCTGCGAGTCAGCATCCAGGACCCGGCCGGTGCGCTGGGCGGCGCCGGACAGCGCGAGGACGATGCGACCACGATCGCTGTCGGACGGGTTGGCCTGCTTGAGCTGGTTGCTGGCCTGCTCGATCTGACGGCACAGGCCGCGCAAACCCTGCACTGCGTTGCGCAGCTGGGTCGGCTCGCCCGGAATGTCGATGGTGTCGGGCCCGATCGGTCCGGAGACGAGCGTCGCGTGCATGGTCATGGTTCCCCCTGGAGAGCGTGAGTGCTACCCGAGTATTGCCGATGTCATGACCTGCCGACCAGCCCGTTCGCGGGAACGCTCAGCGACCGGTTTGCTTGCGCGCCGCGAACTCGGCGGCCTCGGCAGCGCGGAACCGCGCGATCGCGCCGATCAGGTCGACCGGGAGTGGCTCATCGAGCGGGAAACGGATCGCCGACTTGCTCGTCCGGTATGCCTCGAGCTCTCCCGCGAAGGTCGCGAAGGTCGCAGCGGTGGGGAAGAAGTTGATCGACGTGTGCTCGGTGTAGCCCGCGAACTGGATCACGACGACGCCATCTTGCTTGTAGGCCGGAATGTTGTAGCTGATGGTCTCCTCGGCGTCCGGCAGCGCCTCGCGGATGATCCGCCGGGTCTCGAGGAGCCGCGGCTCCACGTCATACGTTGCAGCAGCCAGGTAGTCCTCGACGGTTGCGTAGGTCTGCTTCTGACGGTCCGGGTGCTCGGTCATCACCCCAGTATGGGTCAGGGCACTGTCGTGGCGGCAGCGGATCGGCGCGCCGTCGAAGACGGTCGGGACCCTCGACTAGGCTGAGGACCTTCCCCCCAGATCGTGCCGAGGAGGCCACTTTTCCGATGTCGAGCGACTCGCCATTCGTGCACCTGCACGTGCACACGGAGTACTCGATGCTCGATGGTGCCGCCCTGCTGGACGGACTGTTCGACCGGACTTCTCAGCTGGGCATGCCGGCCATCGCGATGACCGATCACGGCAATCTGCACGGCGCCTTCGACTTCTACAGCAAGGCCAAGGCGCACGGCGTCAAGCCGATCATCGGGATGGAGGCCTACCTCACGCCCAACATCCCGCGCAGCGAGAAGAAGGCCGTGCAGTGGAACAAGGGCGCCAAGGATGCCGACGTCGCAGGACGCGGCGCCTACACCCACATGACCTTGCTCTCCGAGACGACCGAGGGCATGCACAACCTGTTCCGCATCGGGTCCTATGCGAGCCTCGAGGGCCAATATCGCAAGCCTCGAGCCGACCGCGACCTGCTGCAGCGTTATGGCAAGGGGCTCATCGCCACGACCGGTTGTCCGTCGGGTGAGATCCAGACCTGGTTGCGCATCGGCAACTACGAGAAGGCGCGGGCATCGGCTGCGGAGTTCCAAGACATCTTCGGCAAGGACAACTTCTTCCTGGAGCTGATGGACCACGGTCTGGCGATCGAGACCCAGGTGCGCGACGGATTGCTGCGGCTCATGAAGGATCTCGACCTGCCGCCGATTGCCACCAACGACTCGCACTACACGGCGCCCGAGGATGCCGAGGCGCACTCGGCCCTGCTGTGCGTCCAGTCCGGCAGCACGCTGACCGATCCCAACCGGTTCAAGTTCGACTCCAACGACTTCTACATCAAGTCGGCCAAGGAGATGCGTGATCTGTGGGAGGACCGCTTCGACCTCAAGGCGGCGTGTGACAACACCCTGCTGATCGCCGAGCGCTGCAACGTCGAGTTCGCCGAGTCCAATGGCGGCTACATGGCCCGGGCCGACGTACCGGCGGGCCACACCGAGGAGAGCTGGTTCGTCGAGGAGGTCTGGCGCGGCATCGAGTTCCGCTATCCGGGTGAGGCCCTGACCCCCGAGGTCAGGGCGCGCACCGAGATGGAGCTCGCGGTCGTACGGGACAAGGGCTACTGCGGCTACTACCTCGTCGTGGCGGATTTCATCAACTGGGCCAAGGACAACGGCATCAGGGTGGGCCCGGGCCGCGGATCCGGCGCCGGCTCGATCGCTGCCTACGCACTGCGCATCACCGATCTCTGTCCGTTGACCCACGGCCTGATCTTCGAGCGGTTCCTCAACCCGGAGCGACCGTCGATGCCCGACTTCGACATCGACTTCGACGAGCGTCGGCGCGGTGAGGTCATTCGCTACGTCAGCAACAAGTACGGCGAGGAACGGGTTGCGATGATCGCGACGTTCGGCCGGCTCAAGTCCAAGGCCGCGATCAAGGATGCCGCGCGCGTCATGGACTACCCGTTCACGCACGGCGAGCGCATCACCAAGGCGCTGCCGGCCGATGTGATGGGCAAGGGCGTGACGCTCAAGGGTCTGTTCGACTCCGGCGACAGGCGCTACGGCGATGGCGCCGACTTCCGCAAGATGCACGACGAGGACGCCGATGTCCGCAAGATCTATCAGACCGCCTTGGGTCTGGAGGGCCAGATCCGCCAGTGGGGCGTCCACGCGGCCGGCGTCATCATGTCGAGCGACCCACTGATCGACATCGTCCCGATCATGAAGCGGGAGCAGGACGGTGCGATCATCACGCAGTTCGACTACCCGATGTGCGAAGCGCTCGGGCTGGTCAAGATGGACTTCCTCGGCCTGCGCAACCTCACGGTCCTCGACGACACGCTGATCAACATCAAGCGCAACCGCGACATCGATCTGGTGCTCGAGGACCTGACGTTCGACGACCCCGCGACCTACGACCTGCTGGCCCGCGGCGACACGCTCGGTGTCTTCCAGCTCGACGGTGGGCCGATGCGATCGCTCCTGCGCAGCATGAAGCCCGACAAGTTCGAGGACATCTCCGCCGTCGGCGCGCTCTACCGCCCCGGGCCGATGGGTGCGGACTCGCACAACAAGTACGCCCGCCGCAAGAACGGTCGCGAGCCGATCGACCCGATCCACCCCGAGCTCGAGAAGCCGTTGGAGAAGGTGCTCGGAGAGACCTACGGCCTGATCGTCTATCAGGAGCAGGTCATGGAGATCGCGCAGGTCCTGGCGGGGTTCTCGCTGGGACAGGCCGACAACCTGCGCCGCGCGATGGGCAAGAAGAAGAAGTCCGAGCTCGACAAGCAGTACGCCGGCTTCCAGGGCGGGATGCTCGAGCGTGGTTACTCCCAGAAGGCCATCACGGATCTGTGGGAGATCCTGCTCCCGTTCTCGGACTATGCGTTCAACAAGGCGCACTCGGCGGCATACGGCGTCATCTCCTACTGGACGGCCTATCTCAAGGCCAACTTCCCGGCTGAATACATGGCGGCGCTGCTCACCAGCACCCGCGGAGACAAGGACAAGTCGGCGATCTACCTCAACGAGTGCCGGCGCATGGGCATCAAGGTGCTGCCGCCGGACGTCAACGAGTCGGTCTCCAACTTCGCCTCGGTCGGCGCGGACATCCGGTTCGGTCTCGGCGCGATCCGCAACATCGGTGAGAATGTCGTGGCCGGCGTCGTCGAGGGTCGCACGCCGGGGCCGGAGGGGGGGGGCACCTACACCGACTTCACCGACTTCCTCGACAAGGTCCCGACCCTGGTGTGCAACAAGCGGGTGCTCGACTCACTGATCAAGGCCGGGGCCTTCGACTCCCTCGGGCACCGGCGCCGCGCGCTGACGACGATCGCCGAAGACGCCGTCGACCAGTACATCGACCTCAAGCGCAACGCTGCGATCGGCCAGGACTCCTTGTTCGGCGGCATGGACGACTCGTTCACCGGCGTCACGGTGACGGTGCCGATGATGCCGGAGTGGGAAAAGACCCAGTTGTTGGCGTTCGAGCGCGACATGCTCGGTCTCTACGTCTCGGACCACCCGCTCCAGGGCCTCGAGCACGTCCTGCGCGCCAGCAGCGACTGCACGGTCGGTGAGCTGCTGACCGACGCCGACCGGCCTGACGGGAGCACCGTACGCATCTGCGGCCTGATCACCGGGGTCCAGCGCCGGATGAGCAAGAAGGGTGACAGCTGGGCCTCGATCACGATCGAGGATCTCGAGGGCGGCATCGAGGTCATGGTGTTTCCCGGGGCCTATCAGCTCGCGATGCCGGTGCTGATCCCCGACACGATCGTGGTGGTCAAGGGCCGGGTCCGGCGCAAGGACGACGGCATCGAGCTCAATGCCGTCGAGGTCACCCTGCCGGCCATGAACACCGGTGGACCGGAGCGCCCTCTGCTCGTGAGCCTGCCGGTCGCGCGCTGTACGGCCGACACGATCGGCACGTTCAAGCAGGTCCTCGCGGCGCACCCGGGTGTCTCCGAGGTTCACCTGAGACTGATCGGCAACGGCTCGACCAAGGTCATGCGGCTCGATGACAGCCTGCGTGTGGCACAGTCGTCGTCACTGATCGCCGATCTCAAGGAATTGCTGGGTCCCCATTGTCTCTCGTGAGCCGACTCCTGCTCTCCTTCGCCGCGATGCTCATGCTGGGCATCGCGGCCGGTTTCGTGTGGCTGACCCTGGCCAACCCGGCCGAGTGGGAGGCGCGTGCCGAGGGCATCGTGCTGACTGAAGCCGCCGCCAGGGGCCAGTTCTCGGTCATCGTCACCTTCGTCGCAGTCGGTGCGGTGGCCTCGGTCCTGTGGGGTGCATTCCTGGCGAAGGCCCTCGACGACCTGGGTTGGTTGCTCACCCCGATCGTCATCGCTTCGTCGGTCATCGTGGCCGTCGTCGCCTGGCGGTTCGGGGTCTGGCAGGGTCCGCCCGATCCGGCATCGGTCACCGGTGTCGCGGTCGGCGATCGCGTCCCGGCCAAGCTCGCGGTCGACGGCTTCTCGCCGTTCGTCGTGTGGCCGATCTTCGGGTTGATCGGTCACATCCTCATGACACTGCTCGGCACGACGAGGACCGGTCCGAGGCAGCACGTCTGACGGTCGCGAGTCAGCGGGCGATGCGGGCAACGACGGCGCCGGTCAGCAGCACGAGGTCGTTCGGGTGCAGCTCGGCCTCGAGGCCGCGACGCCCGCCCGACACGAAGATCGTCGGCCACTGTGCCGATGACTTGTCGATCACGGTGCGATGCTTCCGCTTCTGACCCAATGGCGAGATCCCGCCGATGACATATCCCGTGGCGCGTTGCGCCTGGGCTGCGTCGGCCATCTGCGCGCGCCTGCCATTCAGGGCATCTGCCAGCGCCTTGAGGTCCAGCGAGCCCATGACCGGAACGACCCCGACGCACAGCTCGCCGTCGATCTCGGCCATCAAGGTCTTGAACACCCGACCCGGTTCGACGCCCAGCGCTTGGGCGGCCTCCATGCCGAAGGACTCGGCCCGCGGATCGTGGACGTAGGAGTGGGGCGTGAAAGGGATGTTGGCCCGATGGAGCGCGACGAACGCCGGCGTTGCGTCGGTGGACTTCTTGTTGGCGGCCACCAGCCCACGGTAGCCCGTCCGTAGACTTGGCGCCGTGATGCAACGACTCGACCTGAGAAATCTTGAGCCTGCTGCCGAGGAACGGCACAGGGCCTACAGCGCTGTGGTGCCGCGCGCCGAAGTCGATGTCGAGCACGCCATGGCAGCGGTGCGGCCGATCTGCGAGGACGTCAGGTCACGCGGCGCCAGCGCCGTGCTCGATGCCGGCGAGCGTTTCGACGGCGTACGCCCGGCACAGCTCCGGGTGCCTGTTGACGCGATCTCCGGGGCTCTCGCGGCGCTCGACCCGAGCATCCGCGCGGCGTTGGAGGAGTCGATCAGGCGGCTCAGGACGACCAGCGAGGCCGAGCTGGAGCACAGTCTCGTCACCGAGGTTGCGCCGGGAGCCTCGGTCGAACGCCGCATCGTGCCGATGCAACGCGTCGGGCTCTACGTCCCTGGTGGCTTGGCCCCGCTGGTCAGCACCGTCATCATGAACGCAGTCCCAGCCCAGGTCGCCGGCGTGCCCGGCATCGCACTTGCGAGCCCGCCCAACGCCGAGTTCGGTGGACTGCCGCACCCCACGATCCTGGCGGCCTGCGGCCTGCTCGGCATCGACGAGGTCTACGCGGTCGGCGGAGCACAGGCACTGGCGATGTTCGCCTACGGGACCAGCGCCGAGAGCGGTGGGGAGTGCCGCCCCGTCAACCTCATCACCGGGCCCGGCAACATCTACGTCGCTGCGGCCAAGCGCTATCTCCAGGGCACCGTCAGCATCGACTCCGAGGCCGGCCCGACCGAGATTGCGATCATCGCCGACAGCAGCGCGGATGCCGCTTTTGTCGCGGCTGACGTCATCAGCCAGGCCGAGCACGACCCGATGGCAGCCAGTGTGCTGATCACCGACAGTGAAGCCCTGGCCGACGCCGTCGACTCCGAGCTCGAGGACCAGATCGGGTCCGCCAAGCACGCCGACCGCATCCGCACTGCCCTTGAGGGTCGGCAGTCGGCCACCGTCCTGGTGCGCGACATCGACCAGGCTGTCCACGTCGCCAACGGCTATGGTGCTGAACACCTCGAGATTCAGACCGTCGACGCAGCCTCGGTCGCCGCCCAGATCGTCAACGCCGGCGCGATCTTCGTCGGTCCACACACTCCGGTCTCGCTCGGCGACTATGCGGCCGGGTCCAACCACGTGCTGCCGACTGCGGGCTGCGCCTGCCACTCCTCGGGTCTCTCGGTGCGCGCATTCTGCAAGAACATGCATGTCGTCTCGTATGACGAGGCCGCGCTGCGTGAGGTCGGCGATCACGTCGTGAACCTTGCCGAGGCGGAGAACCTTCCGTCGCACGGTGCGGCCGTCACGATCAGGACCTCACGCTGATGCCGCTGCCCTCCTGGGTGCCGATCCGCGAGGACCTGCGGGACTCAGAGCCCTACGGCGCACCTCAGATCCCGGATGTCATCAACCTCAACGTCAACGAGAACCCCTACGGTCCCAGCCCGGAGGTGGCCGCCGGCATCGCAGACGCCGTGCACGCCGCGGCGACATCGCTCAACCGCTATCCGGACCGGGAGGCGGTGGCGCTGCGGGAGGGTCTTGCGACCTATCTCGGACACGGACTGACCCGCGATCGGGTGTGGGCGGCCAACGGATCGAACGAGGTCATGCTGCAGATCTTGCAGGCGTTCGGCGGGCCCGGCCGCACTGCGCTCTCGTTTGCGCCGACCTATTCGATGTATCCGGAATATGCCCGTGACACGCACACCCGTTGGGTCGCGGGACAGCGTGAAGCGGACTTCACGGTCGACGTGGATCGAGCGCTGGCGCTGATCGAGGCCGAGCAGCCAGATGTCGTGCTGCTGACATCGCCCAACAACCCGACCGGCACGGCGCTGCCGCTCGACACGGTTCGCGCGATCGCCACGGCGGCACCCGGGGTCGTGGTGGTCGATGAGGCGTACGCCGAGTTCCGTCGTTCGGGCACGCCGAGCGCGCTCGACGTCCTGGATGAATATCCCCGCCTGCTGGTGACCCGCACCATGAGCAAGGCATTCGCATTCGCGGGCGGACGCCTCGGTTATGTCGCCGCTGACACGGCGATCATCGATGCCCTGCGCATCGTGCGGCTGCCCTATCACCTGTCGGCCGTGACGCAGGCAACCGCGCTCGCGGCACTGGGTCACAGCGCCGAGCTGTTGGCCCGGGTCGACGAGCTGCGGACCACCCGGGACGAGCTCGCCGCGTGGTTGGCAGCCCGGGGTTTCGAGGTCGCGGACTCCGATGCGAACTTCGTCCTGTTCGGCCGGTTCGCTGATCGACACGCCATCTGGCAGGGTCTGGTCGACCGTGGCGTGCTGATACGGGAGACTGGACCCCGCGGATGGCTTCGCGTGTCGGTCGGGACCCCCGATGACATGCGGGTCTTCTATGACGCACTTCTGGAGGTGACCCGATGACGCTTCGATCGGCTCGTCGCGCGGCTCGTACCGCGCGCATCGAGCGAAAGACCTCGGAGTCCCATGTCGTCGTCGAGCTGGACCTCGACGGAAACGGCACCCACGACATCTCCACTGGCGTCGGCTTCTACGACCACATGCTGACCGCGTTCTCGCGGCACTCGCTGATAGATCTCACGGTCAAGGCCGAGGGCGACCTGCACATCGACGCGCACCACACCGTCGAGGACACCGCGATCTGCCTCGGCGAGGCGATCCGCGAAGCACTCGGCGACAAGGTCGGCATTCGCCGTTATGGGGATGCGCTGGTCCCGCTCGACGAGTCGATCGCGCAGGCCGTCGTCGACGTCTCCGGGCGCCCCTACTTCGTGCACTCCGGCGAGCCCGATCGGCAGATCACCGCGATCATCGGCGGTCAATACACCGGCGCCCTGACCGCGCACGTCCTCGAGTCGATCGCCCACCACGCCGCGATCACGCTGCACGTACGGCTGCTCGACGGCCGCGATCCGCACCACATCGCCGAGGCGCAGTTCAAGGCCGTCGCCCGTGCCCTGCGTGACGCGGTGGCGATCGACCCCCGCGAGTCCGGCATCCCGAGCACGAAGGGTGCTCTGTGACCGAGCGCCAGCGAGGGCGCCGGCTGTGACCGCACCGCGCGTCGCGGTGCTCGACTACGGTTCAGGCAATCTGAGGTCGGCTGTGCGCGCTGTCGAGCGTGCGGGAGCCCGGGCCGAGCTCACGAGCGACGCGACCATCGCGCAGGAGGCCGACGGGCTCCTCGTGCCCGGGGTCGGCGCGTTCGAGGCGTGCATGCGCGGGCTCGTCGACGTCGACGGTGTCCGCATCATCGAGCGCCGGCTCATCGCCGGTCGTCCGGTGCTGGGCATCTGCGTCGGCATGCAGATCCTGTTCGGCGAGGGCATCGAGCACGGCGTACGCACTGAGGGTTGTGGCGAGCTGCCCGGCGTGGTGGAGAGACTGCAAGCGCCGATCGTCCCCCACATGGGATGGAACACCGTGGAGCCGGGCGAAGGCTCCCGTATGTTCGCCGGCATCGAGGACCAGCGGTTCTACTTCGTCCATTCCTACGGCGTGCGGGACTGGGTGCTCAGCCAGCCGCCGGCGTTCCCCGATCCGGCCGTCACGTGGACCGAGTATGCCGGCGACCGGTTCGTCTCGGCGGCCGAGCACGGCCCGTTGTGGGCCACGCAGTTCCACCCCGAGAAGTCCGGCGACGCCGGCTCGCAGCTGCTGCGGAACTGGCTCGCGACCCTCTAGGTCGGTCGGTGAAGCCGTCGGCGCGCCTCAGATCGCGTCGCGGAGGACCTCGGCGAGCTGCTCGGGCTTGGTGAACTGAGGCCAGTGGCTCGTCGGGAGCTCGACGATCGTGACGTTCGAGATCTGCGGCAGCTCGGCGAAATAGGCCTCGCCCGCCGCGACATACTGATCGATCTCCTCGCGGGTGAACGTCGTGGTGATGATCGTGATCGGGACGTCGAAGCGAGCCTCGTTGGTCAGGACCTGGAGATCTCGGGCAACCCCGATCGGGATCGGGATCGCGCGGGCCCGGAAGTCATCGAGCTGTGCGTCAGTGAAGTCGTCGAGGTCGCGGGCGCCATCTTCGCGGAAGACGTCCCACGGCGGCAGCGGGATCTCTCCGTCCTCGTCCGGCAGGCCGGGGTTGATCGCTGCGCCGTGGGGCAACGGGCCGCTGTCGACATAGATGGCGCGTGCGACCTTGTCGGGTCGGCGGTCGACCGCCCCGTGGACCGCGGCGCCACCCCCGCTGTGCCCGACGAGCACGACCGGCTGGTCGGCCGCGTCGATCGCGTCGATCGCGGCCACGATGGCGTCGACGTGATCGGCGAGGCCGATGCTCGACCGGTCGGCGCCCGCCTCGAGACCCGGCAGGGTGAGTGCGGTGACGCGGTGGCCCGCGGCCTCGAGCGCGGGGGTGATGCGGTCCCACGAGGAGGAGTCAAGCCAGAAGCCGGGCACGAGGATGAGGTGCATACCGACCACGTTAGACAACCCGGGCGACATATACGATCACCTGCGTGACCCTCGAACTCCTCCCCGCTGTCGACGTCGCCGATGGGCAGGCCGTTCGCCTCGTCCAGGGTGAGCTCGGGAGTGAGACGACGTATGGATCCCCGCTCGACGCCGCGCTGCAATGGCAGACCGACGGTGCGGAGTGGATCCACTTGGTGGATCTCGACGCGGCCTTCGGCAAGGGATCCAACCGCGAGCTGCTCGCCGACGTGGTGGGCCGGCTCGACGTCAAGGTCGAGCTGTCCGGCGGGATCCGCGACGACGCCTCACTCGAAGCCGCGCTGGCGACCGGCTGCACCCGCGTCAACCTGGGCACCGCCGCTCTGGAGAACCCGACGTGGTGCGCCAAGGTCGTGGGGGAGCACGGCGACCAGATCGCCGTCGGCCTCGATGTGCGCGGCACCACGTTGGCGGCCCGGGGCTGGACCCAGGAGGGTGGCGACCTGTTCGAGGTCCTCGAGCGGCTCGAGCGCGATGGCTGCGCGCGCTACGTCCTCACAGACGTCACCAAGGACGGCACGCTGACCGGCCCCAACCTCGACCTGCTGCGGCAGGTCTGCGCCATCACCGACAAGCCTGTCGTGGCCTCCGGCGGCGTGTCGAGCCTGCAGGACCTCCGCGACATCGCGACGCTGACCGGGCTCGGCGTCGAGGGCGCGATCGTCGGCAAGGCGCTGTATGCCGGGGCGTTCACGCTGCCGGAGGCACTGGACGCCGTCCGCGAGGTCTAGCAACGCTCTGGTCGTCGACAGAGGTGTCCGGGCCTGCCAGATAGGCTCTCCCGGTGAGCCTTGCCATCCGCGTGATCCCCTGCCTGGATGTCGACAACGGCCGGGTCGTCAAGGGCGTCAACTTCGTCAACCTGCGCGATGCCGGCGATCCCGTCGAGATGGCCAAGGTCTATGACGCCGAAGGTGCCGACGAGCTGACCTTCCTCGACATCACGGCGTCCTCGGACAGCCGCGACACGACATTCGACGTCGTCGGTCGCACGGCCGACCAGGTGTTCATCCCGCTGACGGTCGGCGGCGGTGTGCGTACGCCCGAGGACGTCGACCGTCTGCTGCGAGCCGGGGCGGACAAGGTGGGCATCAACACGGCCGCGATCGCCCGGCCGCAGGTCATCGCCGAGATCGCTCACCGATTCGGCAACCAGGTGCTCGTGCTGAGCGTTGATGCGCGCCGCAGCAGTGACCAGCCGAGCGGCTTCGAGGTGACGACTCACGGCGGGCGGACGTCGGCGGGTCTCGACGCCGTGCAGTGGGCCCGAACCGCCACGGAGCTGGGGGCCGGAGAGATCCTGCTCAACTCGATGGACGCGGACGGGACGAGAGATGGCTTCGATCTGGAAATGATTCGGGCGGTCCGTGACGTTACACAGGTGCCACTGATTGCCAGTGGTGGCGCCGGCAGGCTCAAGCACTTCCCTGAAGCCATAGACGCCGGTGCCGACGCAGTGCTCGCCGCGAGCGTCTTCCACTTCGGCGACATGACCATCGGACAGGTGAAAGAGACGTTGCGAACAGCTGGACACAGTGTCCGATAGCCCTTCGACGAGCTCCGGACGGCCCACGACCGACGACCGTGATCTCGGTCAGACCGATCACACCCATGTGACCGGCCGCGGCTTCGCTCTGCTCGGTCGAGGCATCCGCGAGCAGCGATTCCTGTTCTCGCTCTCGGTGATCGGTAGCGTCCTCTACGGCGCCATGACGGTTGCCGACGCCTGGGTGCTGGGGTGGGCCACAGATCATGTGATCCGGCCGTCGTTCGCTCGCGGCGAGATCGTCAAGGGCGCCCTTGCCGGCGCCATCGCACTGTTCCTCGCCGTCGCGATGCTGCGGGCACTGGGCGTCATCGGCCGACGGCTCATCGGCGGCATCGTGTTCTACCGGCTCGTGGCGGACTACCGCCGCAAGGTCACCCGCAAGTACCTGACCCTCCCGATGGCCTGGCACCACCGCCACCCGACCGGCCAGCTGCTGTCCAACGCCAACGCCGACGTCGAAGCGACCTGGGCGGTGTTCATGCCGCTGCCGATGGCGGTCGGCGTCATCGCGATGCTGGTTGCGGCCATCATCGCGATGCTCGCCGCCGATGTCGTGCTCACGATCGTCGGCCTGATCGTGTTCCCGGCACTGTTCGCGATCAACGTGTTCTACCAGCGCTGGTTGTCACCCAAGGTCGCCCACGCCCAGGCGCTCCGCGGTGACGTCAGCGCGGTCGCGCACGAGTCGTTCGACGGCGCCCTCGTGATCAAGTCCTTGGGGCGGGAGTCCGACGAGACGGAGCGATTCACCCGGGTCACCCACGAGCTGCGAGACGCCAACATCGAGGTCGGCCGCATCCGCAGCATGTTCGACCCCCTGCTCGAGGCACTACCGAGCCTGGGCATTCTTCTGGTCATCGTGCTCGGCGTCGGACGGGTGGCCAGCGGTGCGGCCGACCCGGGCGACGTCGTGCAGGTCGCCTATCTCTTCACGGTCGTCGCATTCCCCGTGCGTGCGATCGGCTGGGTGCTCGGCGAGCTGCCACGCAGCGTCGTCGGCTGGGAGCGGGTCTCCTCGGTGCTGGATGCCGACGGCTCGATGCACTATGGCGGCCGGACGCTGGCGGGCTCAGGGCCGGTCGCACTCGATGTCGACGACCTGACCTTCAGATTCGCCGATGGCCAGCGCAACGTCCTCGGCGGCATCGACCTCGAGGTCGAGCCGGGCAAGGTCGTGGCGGTGGTCGGTGCCACCGGCAGCGGCAAGAGCACGTTGACATCGCTGCTGACCCGTCTCGTCGATCCGCAGGGCGGCGCGATCCGGGTCGACGGCCACGACATCCGCGAGCTGACGCACGACGAGCTGGCCCGCACGATCGCCGTCGTCCCGCAGGGCACATTCCTGTTCGACGACAGTGTCCGCGAGAACGTCACGCTGGGTGGCGACTACACCGACGAGGAGGTCTGGGACGCCCTGCGCACGGTGCAGGCCGACCAGTTCGTCGCCAACCTGCCGGCCGGCCTCGACGCCGAGCTCGGGGAGCGCGGCACGACGTTGTCCGGTGGGCAGCGCCAACGCCTGTCGCTGGCCCGCGCCCTCGTACGCCGACCCCGCCTCCTCGTGATGGACGACGCCACCAGCGCGGTCGATCCCGAGGTCGAGCAACGCATCCTCCGGGCACTGGCCGCCCACACGGCAGACGACGACGGTCCGACGGTGTTGGTCGTGGCCTATCGGAAGGCCACGATCGCGCTCTCCGACGAGGTCGTGTTCCTCGATGACGGTCTGATCGCCGACCGGGGCAGCCACGCCGAACTCGTCGAGCGCTCGAGCGACTATCGCGATCTCGTCAATGCCTATGACCAGGCCCGGGAGGTGGAGTCATGAGCACCAATCAAAGCGAGCGCCTGACCGGCACAGCCATCCTGCGCCGCGGACTTGCGCTCTCGCCGGCGATCAAGGACGGCCTCGGCCTGACCTTGCTGCTCGCGATTCTCAGCACGATCGGTGGATCTGTCATCCCGATCGTCATCAAGGAGACCGTCGACTCCGGCCTCGGCGAGGGCCGCGGCACCGAGCTCAGCGATGTCGCCGGCTACCTGATCGGGGCTCTCGGGGTGATCATCGTGTCCGGGCTGCTGGCCTACTGGATGCGCGTACGCCTGTTCGTCGCGAGCGAGCGTGGCCTGGCCCAGCTCCGTGTCGACGCCTTCCGCCACGTTCACGACCTGTCGATGCTGACGCAGAACGCCGAGCGGCGCGGTGTGCTGGTGTCCCGGGTGACCTCCGACATCGACCAGATCTCACAGTTCCTGCAGTTCACCGGGATCATGATGGTTGTCAGCGTGGGCCAGATCCTGGTCGCGACGGCAATCATGACCTACTTCTCCTGGCAGCTGACAATCGTGGTCTGGCTCTGCTTCCTGCCGCTCGGGATCAGCCTCAAGTTCTTCGCCGAGCGGCTCAGCCGGGCCTACGACATCGTCCGCAGGACGGTCGGCGAGATGCTCGCAGTCATCGCCGAGCCCGTCGTCGGTGCATCGGTGGTCCGGGCCTACGCGATCGAGCGACGTACGCAGGATCGGGTTGACGGCGGCATCAACCGCAACCTCGACGCCAACGTCCGGGCCCAGAAGCTCGTGGCCGTGACATTCGCGTCCGCGGGGGTTGCCGGGGGGCTGGCCAATGCCGCGGTGATCGGCTTCGGCGTGGCGATCGGCCTGTCGGGCCAGCTGTCGATCGGCACCGTCATCGCCTTCGCGTTCCTGGTCGGCCTGTTCGTCGGTCCCGTGCAGATGGCCACACAGGTCCTGACCGAGGCCCAGAACGCCATCGCCTCGTGGCGGCGCGTCATCGAGCTGCTCGACACGCCGGCCGACGTCGTCGATCCGGGCGCAAGCGGTGAGACCCTGCCCGATGAGACCCTGGGGGCCCGTTTCGAGGGCGTCACGTTCGCCTATCCGGACGGGCCGGTCGTGCTCAAGGACATCGACGTCACGATCGCCCCACGCCAGCGCATCGCGATCGTGGGCGAGACCGGTTCGGGCAAGACCACGTTCGCCAAGCTGCTGACCCGGCTCATGGACCCGACCCATGGCGTGGTCCGACTCGGCGAGACTGACATCAGCACGGTCTCGTTCGACGACCTGCGCAAGCACATCCTCATGGTGCCGCAAGAGGGATTCCTGTTCGACGCGACGCTGCGCGACAACCTGCGCTACGGCAAGAAGGACGCGACCGACGATGAGCTGATGGTGGTCTTCAACAGGCTCGGCCTGACCGACTGGTATGCCGCACTGCCGCGTGGGCTCGACTCGCAAGTCGGCCAGCGGGGCGAGTCGCTGTCCGCGGGGGAGCGCCAGCTCGTTGCGCTCGTACGTTCGGCGCTCGCCGATCCGGACTTCATCGTGCTCGACGAAGCGACGAGCGCCGTGGACCCACAGACCGAGCTGCGGGCGACGCGCGCCCTCGACCGGTTGCTCGACGGCCGCTCCAGCGTGACGATCGCCCACCGCCTCTCGACGGCCGAGAACGCCGACCGAGTCCTGGTGTTCGACGCCGGCCGGCTCGTCGAGGACGGGACCCATGCCGAGCTCGTCGTGCTCGGAGGTGTCTACGCGCGCCTGCACGCCAGCTGGATCGCGCAGGCCTCGCTGTCGAGCCACCATGCCGCCGTCGACCCGGTGGCTCCGACGATCTCTGGCAACGCCTGAGACAATGGTTCGCGTGAGCTCCCTCGACCCGACCATCGCGGCACGTCTCAAGCGTGACGCCGATGGCCTTGTGCCCGCCGTGATCCAGGATGTCGGCAGCCGTGACGTGCTCATGGTCGGCTGGATGGACGATGAAGCGCTCCACCGCACACTGTCGACCGGTCGTGGCACGTTCTGGAGTCGCAGCCGTCAGGCCTACTGGGTCAAGGGCGAGACCTCCGGCCACACGCAGGCCGTGCGTGAGGTCCGTCTCGACTGCGACGGCGACACCCTCCTGGTGCTGGTCGACCAGACCGGACCCGCTTGCCACACCGGCGACCTCACCTGCTTCGACGCGGACAGATTGCTGTGAACCCGCGCCGGCTCTACGGCCCGGTCGTGCTCGGCACCCTCGCCGCCGGGGGACTGGCGTTCTTCGCCGCGTCCCGGTCGTGGGCCGAGGTCAGGATCGCGACCGACGGCCTGCCGTCGGACTCCGTCAGCGTCACGGGAGCAGACGCCCAACCGCTGGTGCCCGCGTTGGCGATCGTCATCGTCACGGCGGCGCTCGCGGTGCTGGCCTCGTCGCCGCGTGTGCGCCGGGTGGTCGGAGCATTCACGATCCTGGTCGCGATCGCCGGCGCTGCCGTCGTGGTCCTGGACTCCTCGTCGCTCGGCGACGCCGTCGGCCGCGCGGTCGAGGAGTCGCCGGCCTACACCGGCACGGGAAGTCAGGACTTCTCGGTCTCGATCTGGAAGTACGTCACGACGCTGGGCTTCGTCGTCGCCGCGCTCCTCGGTGGGGTCACCGCCAGGCTGGGAGGCGTATGGCCGACGATGGGCAGCCGCTACGAGTCCCCCGCAGGCAGGCCAGCCGTCACGGCACCCCAGTCCGACGCTGAGATGTGGAAGGCGTTGGACGAGGGTCGGGATCCGACCCAGTAGTCTGAGCGCAGTTCACGACCACGAGGAGATTTCACCCATGCACGGATCATCGCCCGCCGCCTGGACCGCTGTCCTGATGTGCCTCGCCGGCACCTTGATCGGTGGCATCGCGCTGATCCCTGAACCCCACTGGGTGTGGTTCACAGTGGGTTGCGTCATCGCGGTGGGGTCCGGACTGGTTGGCCGGGCCATGGCGGCAGCCGGATTTGGCGTGAGTCGCGCAGACGGCGACTCCAACGCCAACCACTGAGCTCTCGACTGACCAGGACCAACGACATGAGCGACCAGCCGCAGTATCCCAGCTATCCCGGATCCGAAGAGCCCGATGGGCAGCAGCCCAGCCCGCCGCCGCCCGGCTATGGTCAGGCCCCGCCATCCGGGCAGCCGGACCAGCCCGCCTACGGCCAACCCGCCTACGGCCAACCGGCTTACGGTCAGGCACCACCGGCGTACGTTCAGCCGACTTACGGTCAGGCACCGCAGGCGTACGGCCAGCCGGCCTACGGCCAGCCCGGCTACGGCTACCCGGCCCCGCCCAGCAACAACAACAAGGCGTTGTGGGCGATGATCACCGGGATCGTCTCGATCTTCTTCTGCTACCTCGGTGTGCTGATCGGCCCCGTCGCGATCGTGCTGGCGGTGCTCGGCAAGAAGGACATCAAGGGGAGCAACGGGACCCAAACCGGTGATGGCATGGCGACGGCCGGGCTGATCACCGGGATCATCGGAACGTTGATCTGGGCTGCAGTCATCGCCCTGATCATCGTGGGAATCACCGTCGGCGCGTGAGCCTGCAGCCGGGGCTGGACACCGAGCGCAGCGCGACCGCGGCCGGTCTGCGGGCCCCGGCGATCGTCGGGGCAGTCGGGCTGAGTGCTGCGGTGCTCCTGCACTTCCACGACCCGCACGACTCGGGCTCCTACGGCTATTGCCCGTTCCTGGCGCTCACTGGCATACCCTGTCCGGGCTGCGGAGGACTGCGCGCGGTCAACGACCTGACTCGCGGCGACCTCGTCGGGGCTGCCAGCAGCAACATCCTTGCGGTCGCGCTGGTCGCAGCCCTCGCCGTGGCCTGGGTTCTGTGGGTCGTACGTCGTTGGCGCGGCAGCAGGGAGCGGATGTTCGTGATCAACACGCGCGTCGGCTATGCCGCGATCGCGCTGCTGGTCGTCTTCGGCATCCTGCGCAACACCCCATGGGGCTCCTGGCTGGCTCCCTGAACTCAGCGCGTCGTTACTGACAGAACCGCGGCCAACATGGCCAGGCCGATCGTTGTGATGCCAATCGTCAGACCCGCGACACCGAGCAGGTCACCGCTCTCCGTGCCGCCGGATCCTCGGATCTCACGCCGCCCGTGGATCGCGGTCGTGATGGCCGGGAAGGCCAGCAGAAGTCCGCCGATCGGCGCGAGGAACGTGCAGGCGAACGCAACCGTGCCGAACACGACGCTCAGGAGCACCTTGCGGTTGATCGGGAGGCCCGTCCCGTCGTCGGGCGCACCCGGGGGCGGGACGGGCTCCTCGGTCATGTCGTCGAGAAGTCGAGGGCCCCGGTGGCGAACAGGATGAGCGAGATGACACCGAAGACGATCGCGACGATGCCGAGGATGACACCGGCCGTCGCCATCCCTCCGCCGGTCTGCGAGCCGCCGGAAGCGGCGATCTCCTTCTTGGCCTGGTTGCCGAGGATCAGCGCCGGGATGCCGGTGAAGAATCCGCAGCACAGCAGTCCGAGGATGCCGAGGATCATCGACCACAGGGCCTTCTTGTTCTGCTGCGGCGGTGCGCCATAACCGCCTGGAGCGGGAGCCTGGAAACCGCCCGGTGGCGGTGGGGTGGAGCCGTAGCTCGGGAGATCGTTGGTGGGAGGGGTCGGTTCACCCGGGTAGGGGGGTGGCTCGTTCGTCGTCATGGCGCGAGCATAGTGATTTCCCGCATCGAAGGAACCCCCGGGAGGCATGAGTCCCTACAGGGTTACTCTTGAATCAGTCCAACGTGCGTGAGGAGGGGGTTCCTGTGTCCGTGCTCGACGAGATCTTGGCCGGCGCGGCCGCCGACCTCCAGGACCGCATGGACAAGACCTCCCTCGACGATCTCAAGGCGCAGGCCGCACGACAGCATCCCGCGCTCGATCCGATGCCGGCCTTCCGGGCCGACGGGGTCTCCGTCATCGCCGAGGTCAAGCGCGCCAGCCCCAGCAAGGGCCAGCTGGCGGCGATCAAGGACCCGGCAGCCCTGGCGTCGGACTACGCGGCCGGCGGCGCAGCCGCGATCAGCGTCCTCACCGAGCAGCGCCGATTCGGCGGCACGCTGGACGACCTGCGTTCCGTGCGCGCGAACGTCGACATCCCGGTGCTCCGCAAGGACTTCATCACGACCTCCTACCAGCTGTGGGAGGCCCGTGCTGCCGGCGCCGACATGGCGCTGTTGATCGTCGCCGCGCTCGAGCAGATCGCGCTGGAGAGCCTCATCGAACGAGCCCGCTCAATCGGTCTCACCCCGCTCGTGGAGGTCCACGACGAGGAGGAGGTCGACCGTGCCGTCGACGCAGGCGCCGACCTGATCGGCGTCAACGCGCGCAACCTCAAGACCCTCGAGATCGATCGTGGCACGTTCGAGCGACTCTCGCCCCGCATCCCCGACCGCTCAGTCAAGGTTGCCGAGTCCGGCGTTCGTGGTCCACACGACGTCATCGAGTACGCCAAGCTGGGCGCCCACGTCGTCCTGGTCGGTGAGACCCTCGTGCGCGGAGATGATCCCCGCGCGACCGTCGCAGATCTCGTGGCAGCGGGAGCTCACCCCGCCCTGCAGCACCGCTGGTGACCGGTCGAGCAGCGACCTGAGTACCTTCCTTCCAGCGCGAACTTGAGCCGAGAGTTACCAACATGTCCTACACCCAGCCTGATGCCACCGGACACTTCGGCCGCTTCGGCGGCCGCTTCATGCCCGAGGCGTTGATCGCCCCGCTCGATGAGCTCGATCGGGCCTGGACCGAGGCCAAGGCCGATCCGATCTTCGTGGCCGAGCTCGATCGAATGCTGCGGGAGTACGCCAATGTGCCCAGCCCGCTCTATGAGGCGCACCGCTTCTCCGAAGCCGCCGGCGCACGCATCCTGCTCAAGCGGGAGGACCTCAATCACACCGGTGCCCACAAGATCCGCAACGTCATCGGCCAGGCCCTGCTCGCCAAGCGCATCGGCAAGCCGCGAGCGATCGCCGAGACCGGTGCGGGCCAGCACGGGGTCGCCTCGGCCACGGCGTGCGCCTACCTCGACCTCGAGTGCGTCGTCTACATGGGCGAGATCGACACGGAGCGCCAGGCCCTCAACGTCGCGCGCATGAAGATGTTGGGTGCCGAGGTCGTGCCGGTCACCACCGGAAGTCGTACGTTGAAGGACGCGATCAACGAGGCGCTCCGTGACTGGGTCGCCAGCGTCGACACGACGTCCTATCTGTTCGGTACCGCAGCCGGTCCGCACCCGTTCCCGAGCATGGTGCGCGACCTGACGCGCGGCATCGGTGACGAGGCGCGGTCCCAGGTCCTCGAGCTCACGGGTGCACTGCCCGACGCCGCTGTCGCGTGCGTTGGTGGTGGCTCCAACGCGATCGGGCTCTTCAGCGCATTCATCGACGACGTCGACGTCCGACTCGTCGGCATCGAGGCCGGGGGCGACGGAGTTGCCACCGGTCGCCACGCCGCGACGATCACCGGCGGCGACGTGGGTGTGCTCCACGGCGCGCGCTCCTTCCTGCTGCAGGACGAGGACGGCCAGACGATCGAGTCGCACTCGATCTCCGCAGGTCTGGACTATCCCGGCGTCGGCCCGGAGCACTCCTTTCTCGCCGACACCGGCCGGGCATCATACGTACCGGCGACAGACGACGAAGCGATGGCGGCATTCGATCTGTTGTGCAAGACCGAGGGCATCATCCCGGCGATCGAGTCGGCCCACGCGCTGGCCGGCGCCCTCGACCTGGCCAAGGAGCTCGGGCCGGACGCGACGATCCTGGTCAACCTCTCGGGACGTGGGGACAAGGACGTGCACACCGCCGCGGAGTACTTCGGGCTGATCGATGAGCCGGTCGTCCTCGAGCCGGGGGTCGAGGAATGAGCCGTATCGACGAGCTCTTCGTGCGTACGCGGGCGGAGGGCAGGGCGGCACTCGTGGGCTATCTGCCTGCCGGGTTCCCGTCCAAGGAGATGTCGATCAAGGCCATCGAGGCGATGGTCGAGGGGGGAGTCGACCTGGTCGAGGTGGGCCTGCCCTACAGCGATCCGGTCATGGACGGGCCCACGATCCAGGCCGCTGCCGAGCAGGCGCTCGGTGGCGGAACACGGACAACCGATGTGCTCGACGTCGTGCGAGCCAGCGCCGCGACCGGTGCCCCCACGGTGGTCATGACCTACTGGAACCCGGTTGAGCGCTTCGGCGTCAACAGATTCGCCGAGGCTCTGGCGGCTGCGGGGGGATCTGGGCTCATCACACCTGACCTGATCCCGGACGAAGCGGCTGAATGGGTCGCGGCGTCCGCGCAGCACGGTCTCGACCGCATCTTCCTGGTCGCGCCGTCCTCGACCGACGAGCGCCTTGCGATGACGGCAGATGCCGCCGGTGGATTCGTCTACGCAACCGCGGTCATGGGTGTGACGGGTGCGCGCGAGCAGACCAGCTCACTCGGGCCTGAGCTCGTGGCCCGCCTGCGCAAAGTCACCGACAAGCCGGTCGGGGTCGGCCTGGGCGTGAGCTCTGGTGCCCAGGCGCGCGAGGTCGCCGAGTTCGCCGACGCGGTGATCGTCGGGTCCGCCCTCGTACGCTGTCTGCTGGATGCCGCAGACGAGTCCGCCGGGCTCGAGGCCATCCGCCTGCTGGCCCAAGATCTGCGCGCCGGCGTCGAGAGGAACTAGTCAGGTGAACGTCGCGACCTTCATCCCCAGCCCTTCGAGCGGTGTCTGGGAGATCGGGCCGGTTCCTCTGCGGGCGTACGCGCTCGGCATCATCATCGGTGCCCTGGTCGCGATCTGGATCGGTGAGCGCCGATTCCAGGCCCGTGGAGGACGCGAAGGCCTGATCGGCGACGTCGCGATCTGGGCGATCCCATTCGGCATCGTCGGCGCGCGGATGTATCACGTGGCGACCGATCCCGAGCTCTACTTCGGGGAGGGCAAGCAGGCCATCGATGCCCTCAAGATCTGGCAGGGCGGCCTCGGCATCTGGGGAGCCATCGCCGGTGGTGCGCTGGGGGCGCTGATCGCGTGCCGCCGCTACGACGTATCGCTCTCCTCGGTGGCAGATGCCGTCGCCCCGGGACTCCTCGTCGCGCAGGCAATCGGCCGGATCGGCAACTACTTCAACCAAGAGCTGTTCGGCAAGCCGACGACTGCGCCCTGGGGGCTCGAGATCGATGTCGCGAATCGCCCGGACGGCTATGCGCAGTTCGCGACGTTCCACCCGACGTTCCTCTACGAGCTGCTGTGGAACCTCGCAGCCGCGGCGCTGATCATCGCAATCGATCGACGGGTCAAGCTCACGGGCGGGCGCGCATTTGCCCTCTACGCGATGCTCTACACCTCCGGGCGGGTCTGGATCGAGGCGTTGCGGATCGACACGGTCAACCACATCGGGCCGTTCCGCCTCAATGTCTGGACCTCGATCATCGTGTTCGTGCTGGCCGCTGCCTTCTTCTTCGCGACCCGCAAACGTACCCCCGACCCCGCTGGGAGTGACGCTTTTGATGCGACACGCGGCAACGAACCGCAATAGCGTCACTCTCATCCTCAGCTGACGCAACCGAGAGCACCGAGCCCATGACTGACGCAACCGAAGGCATCGAACCCCTGCCGGCTCCCGACCATGTCGACCACGAGCACCCCGACGTGACGGGCGGCTGGCTCCGTCCCGCGGTGTTCGGCGCGATGGACGGTCTGGTCTCCAACTTCGCGCTCATCATGGGGGTCGTGGGTGGCAGCAGCGCCAACGACACCAAGCCCGTCGTCCTGGCCGGGCTGGCGGGGCTCGCGGCCGGATCGTTCTCGATGGCGGCGGGGGAGTACACCTCGGTGGCCAGCCAGAGCGAGTTCGCGCTGGCCCAGGTCGACATCGAACGCGATGAGATCCTGCACAACGAGCCGGCGGAGGAGGCCGAGCTCGCGGCAATGTTCGTCGAGAAGGGCGTCGACGAGGACGTCGCTCGCCAGGTTGCCACCCAGATCCACCGCGATCCGGAGAACGCCGTCAGGGTCCACGCCCGTGAGGAGTTCGGCGTCGACACCGATGATCTCGCCTCGCCGGTCCTCGCCGCCGCTTCCTCGTTCATCGCCTTCGCGCTGGGCGCGACGATCCCGCTGTTCCCCTACCTGATCGGCATCGAGTCCCCGTGGACCGCGATCGTGCTCTCGCTCATCGGCCTGTTCGCGTGCGGGGCAGTCGTCACCAGGATCACCGCGAGGTCGTGGTGGTTCGGCGGACTGCGCCAGCTCGTGCTCGGCGGAGCGGCTGCCGGGCTGACGTACCTCGTGGGTCACGCGGTCGGCGGTGTGATCGGCTGATGCGACACGGCGGCGGGGAGCCGTGTAATCTTGGCATGCTGTCCGAGGCCAACGTCGTCCCCGGCACGAAGATCTTCGTGACCACCGATGACGTGAAGTGAGGCCCATGGTGCGCGCCCCCCTCTTTTCGACGCAGCCTCCCGCCCAGGGTCTGTATGACCCGCAGCACGAGCACGACGCCTGTGGTGTCGCGTTCGTGGCGACCCTGACCGGTGTGCCGAGCAACGACATCGTCCTCAAGGGCCTCACTGCGCTGCGCAACCTCGACCATCGTGGAGCTGTCGGTGGCGAGCCGGACACCGGCGATGGTGCCGGCATCCTGATCCAGATCCCCGACGCCTTCCTGCGTGCCGTCGCCGGTGTGGAGCTGCCCGAGCTGGGCTCATATGTCGCGGGCATGGCCTTCCTCCCGACCGACGAGACGGAGGCCGCCGAGGCCCGGGTCCGGATCGAGGAGATCGCGACGGAGGAGGGCCTCGCGGTCCTCGGCTGGCGCGATGTGCCGGTCAACCCGGACATCCTCGGCTCGATGTCCCGCAGCGCCATGCCCTCCTTCGCCCTGATGTTCGCCACCGCGTCGGGAGACACCCAGACCGGCATCGACCTCGACCGCACGGCGTTCTGTCTGCGCAAGCGCGCCGAGCACGAGCACAAGGTCTACTTCCCGTCGCTGTCGAGCCGCACCCTGATCTACAAGGGGATGCTCACGACCGACCAGCTGGAGAACTTCTTCCCCGACCTCAACGACGAGCGGATGGAATCGGCGATGGCGATCGTCCACAGCCGCTTCTCGACCAACACGTTCCCGAGCTGGCCGCTGGCGCACCCCTTCCGCTTCATCGCCCACAACGGCGAGATCAACACCGCCCGGGGCAACCGCAACTGGATGCGGGCGCGTGAGGCCCTGCTGGAGAGCGACCAGATCCCCGGCGACATGCGCAGGCTCTTCCCGATCTGCGATCCGCTCGGCAGCGACACCGCGTCATTCGATGAAGTGCTCGAGCTGCTGCACCTTGGCGGTCGAAGCCTGCCTCACGCCGTCATGATGATGATCCCCGAGGCGTGGGAGAACGACGCCGACATGGATCCCGCCCGCCGCGCGTTCTATGAGTTCCACTCCTCGGTCATGGAGCCGTGGGACGGGCCTGCCGCCATCGCGTTCACGGACGGCAACCAGATCGGTGCGGTCCTGGACCGCAACGGGCTTCGACCCGGTCGCTACTGGGTCACCGAGGACGGCCTCGTCGTGCTCGCGTCGGAGGCCGGAGTCCTCGACATCGACCAGAAGACCATCACCCGCAAGGGTCGCCTGGAGCCGGGCAAGATGTTCCTCCTCGACCTCGACGAGCACCGCATCATCGAGGACCACGAGATCAAGAACACGCTGGCCGCCGAGCACCCGTACGACGAGTGGCTCTACTCAGGACTCGTACGCTTCGAGGACCTGCCCGATCTCGAGCACATCGTGCACACGCACGCTTCGGTGACCCGGCGCCAGCAGGTCTTCGGCTACACCGAGGAAGAGCTCCGCATCCTCATCGCTCCGATCGCCCGTACGGGCGCCGAGGCGATCGGTTCGATGGGGACCGACACGCCCATCGCGGCGATCTCGGAGCGTCCCCGTCAGCTGTTCGACTACTTCTCGCAACTGTTCGCGCAGGTCACCAACCCGCCGCTCGACGCGATCCGTGAAGAGGTCGTGACCTCGCTGGCCGGGACGATCGGCCCCGAGCGCAACCTGCTCGCGCCGAGCCCTGCCTCGTGCCGCATGCTGCAGCTGCCGTTCCCTGTGCTCGACAACGACGAGCTCGCCAAGATCCGGCACATGAACAAGGACGGCGACATGCCGGGCTTCTCGGTGCACGTCGTCCGCGGCCTGTATGACGTGCACGGCGGGGGAGCTGCGCTCAGGGCCAGGCTCGAGGAGATCTGCACCGAGGTGTCGTCGGCGATCGCCGACGGCGCCCGCATCATCGTGCTGTCGGACCGGCATTCCAACGCCGACCTCGGGCCGATCCCGTCGCTCCTGCTGACCGGTGCCGTGCACCACCACATGGTGCGTGAGAAGCTCCGCACGCAGGCTGGGTTGATCATCGAGTGCGGTGACGTCCGCGAGGTCCACCACGTCGCGTTGCTGATCGGCTACGGCGCGACCGCAGTCAACCCCTACCTGGTCCTCGAGTCGGCCGAGGACCTCGCCCGCGAGAAGGTCTTCGTCGCGGGGGTTGAGCCGGCCAAGGCGCTGCGAAACGTTGCCTACGGCCTTGGCAAGGGTGTCCTCAAGGTCATGAGCAAGATGGGCGTGTCCACGGTCGCCTCCTACACCGGCGCACAGATCTTCGAGGCGGTCGGCCTCTCCCACGAGATCGTGGACGCCTACTTCACCGGTACGTCCTCCAAGCTCGGCGGCGTCGGTCTGGACGTGCTCGCCGAGGAGGTCCGCTCGCGACACCTCAAGGCATACCCCACGAGCGGCATTGCCGGCTCACGCCGTCACCTCGAGGTGGGTGGCGAGTACCAGTGGCGACGTGAGGGCCCCGAGCACCTCTTCGATCCCGAGACGGTGTTCCGCCTGCAGCACTCCACGCGCACGGGCAGCTACGAGATCTTCAAGCAGTACACCTCCCGCGTCGACGACCAGTCGGAGCGGCTCATGACGCTGCGCGGACTGTTCCGGTTCAGCGAGGGCGAGCGCCCACCCGTGCCGATCGACGAGGTCGAGCCGGTCTCCGAGATCGTCAAGCGATTCTCGACCGGCGCGATGTCCTACGGGTCGATCAGCCAGGAGGCGCACGAGACGCTCGCCATCGCGATGAACCGCCTCGGCGGCAAGTCCAACACCGGCGAGGGTGGCGAGGACTCCGATCGCCTGTATGACCCTGAGCGCCGTTCGGCGATCAAGCAGGTCGCGTCAGGACGTTTCGGTGTCACCTCGGAATACCTCACGAACGCCGATGACATCCAGATCAAGATGGCGCAGGGCGCCAAGCCGGGTGAAGGTGGCCAGCTGCCCGGACCCAAGGTCTATCCATGGGTGGCCAAGACCCGCCACTCCACACCGGGCGTGGGGCTCATCTCGCCGCCGCCGCACCACGACATCTACTCGATCGAGGATCTCAAGCAGCTGATCCACGATCTCAAGAACGCCAACCCGTCGGCGCGCGTCCACGTCAAGCTCGTGTCGGAGATCGGCGTGGGCACCGTGGCCGCGGGCGTCTCCAAGGCCAAGGCCGACGTCGTGCTGATCTCGGGACACGACGGTGGCACCGGGGCGTCACCGTTGACCTCGCTCAAGCACGCGGGCGGTCCGTGGGAGCTCGGCCTGGCCGAGACCCAGCAGACCCTGCTGATCAACGGCCTGCGCGACCGCATCGTGGTGCAGTGCGACGGCCAGCTCAAGACCGGCCGTGACGTCGTCATTGCCGCACTGCTCGGCGCCGAGGAGTTCGGTTTCGCGACCGCACCGCTGGTCGTGAGCGGCTGCATCATGATGCGGGTCTGCCACCTCGACACCTGCCCGGTCGGGGTCGCGACACAGAACAAGTCGCTGCGCGAGAAGTACTCCGGCAAGGCCGAGTATGTGGTCAACTTCTTCACCTTCATCGCCGAGGAGGTCCGGGAGATCCTGGCGAGCCTGGGCTTCCGCTCGATCGAAGAGGCCGTCGGCCACGCTGAGCTCATCGACGTCCGCAAGGCGGTCGACCACTGGAAGGCAGACGGCCTTGACCTGACGCCGATCCTCTACGTCCCCGAGCTCCCTGAAGGGGCCTCGCTGCACAACACCACGGGCCAGGACCACGCCCTGGAGCGGGCCCTCGACAACGAGCTGATCACGCTGAGCGCCGATGCCCTGGACCACGGCGAGCCCGTACGTGCCCAGGTCGACATCCGCAACGTCAATCGTACGGTCGGCACGATGCTCGGCCATGAGGTCACCAAGCGCTATCGGGGTGAGGGTCTGCCGGAGAACACGATCGACATCACGTTCCTCGGCTCGGCCGGTCAGTCGTTCGGCGCCTTCGTGCCCAAGGGCATCACGTTGCGCCTGGAGGGTGACGGCAACGACTACGTCGGAAAGGGTCTGTCCGGGGGCCGGATCGTCGTGCGCCCGCCGCGGGAGGTCCAGTTCACCGCGGAAGCGCAGATCGTGGCCGGAAATGTCATCGGCTTCGGAGCGACGAGTGGCGAGATCTTCCTACGCGGCAAGGTCGGCGAGCGATTCTGCGTCCGCAACTCCGGTGTCAGCGCCGTGGTGGAGGGTGTGGGCGATCACGCGTGTGAGTACATGACCGGTGGACGCGTCGTGATCCTGGGCCGGACCGGGCGCAACGTCGCGGCCGGCATGAGCGGTGGCGCGGCTTACGTGCTGGATCTCGACGAGAGCCGGGTCAACATGGACATGGTTGAGTTGCGGCCGGTCCCTGATGAGGTTGCCGCCGAGCTGCAGGCCCTGATCCGCAGGCATCACGAAGAGACCGGTTCGGTTGTCGCTGAGCAGCTGCTCGGCAGCTGGGAGCAGTCGCTCTCCCGCTTCACCGAGATCATGCCGGTCAACTACCGGCTGGTGCTCGAGGCGCGCGACGCCGCCGAGTCCGAAGGACTGTCCGAGGAAGAGACGACTGCACGCATGATGGAGGTGGCCGCACGTGGCTGATCCCCGAGGATTCATCACGACGCCCCGCGAGGTTGCCGAGCGGCGTCCGGTGGAAGAGCGCGTCAAGGACTGGAACGAGGTCTATCCCGGAGGGCCGGGCCGGGCTCTGCTCCCGATCATCAGTGAGCAGGCCGGGCGCTGCATGGACTGCGGCATACCGTTCTGCCACTCGGGCTGCCCGCTCGGCAACCTGATCCCGGAGTGGAACGACCTCGTGTGGCGCAAGGACTGGGACGAGGCGCTCGACCGGCTCCATGCGACCAACAACTTCCCGGAGTTCACCGGGCGGCTGTGTCCCGCCCCGTGCGAGACGGCCTGCGTCGTCGGCATCAACCGCGACGCGGTGACGATCAAGAACGTCGAGGTCGCGATCATCGACAAGGCATGGGAGGACCGTCAGGTCCGCCCGGAGCCGCCGGAATGGTTGACCGGCAAGACAGTCGCCGTCGTCGGATCAGGGCCAGCCGGACTCGCCGCTGCCCAGCAGCTGACCCGTGCGGGTCACACCGTCGCGGTCTATGAGCGCGACGACAAGGCCGGTGGACTGCTTCGCTACGGCATTCCCGAGTTCAAGATGGAGAAGATCCAGGTCGATCGCCGGATCAACCAGATGGAGCGTGAGGGAACGGTCTTCCGCACCGGCGTGCAGGTCGGTGAGACCCTCACCGGACACCACCTGCGCGACCGCTATGACGCCGTGGTGCTCGCGATCGGCGCGACCGTGCGCCGCGACCTGCCCGTGCCCGGGCGCGAGCTCACCGGCATACATCAGGCCATGGAGTTCCTCCCGCAGGCCAACCGAGTGGCTCTCGGTGAAGAGGTCGAGGACCAGATCCTCGCGACGGACAAGGACGTCATCATCATCGGCGGTGGAGACACCGGAGCAGACTGCCTCGGGACATCGATCCGCCAAGGTGCCAGGTCCATCACGCAGCTGGAGATCCTGCCCAATCCCGGCACAGACCGTCCCGAGACCCAGCCATGGCCCACCTACCCGATGATCTACCGGGTGTCGTCGGCGCATGAGGAGGCAGGGGAGCGGGTCTATTCGATCTCCACCAAGGAGTTCCTCGGGCAGGACGGCCACGTGAGCGCTCTTCGCCTCGTCGAGGTCCAGATGGTCGACGGGAAGTTCGAAGAGGTAGAGGGCTCGGAGAAGGACCTGCCTGCGCAGCTCGTGCTGTTCGCGATGGGATTCACCGGTCCCGAGCGGGAAGGCCTCGTCGACCAGCTCGGCGTGGACCTGGACGAGCGGGGCAACGTCAAGCGCGACAAGCGTTACATGTCCAGCGTCGACGGGGTGTTCGTCGCCGGGGACGCGGGCCGTGGGCAGTCGCTCATCGTCTGGGCGATCGCCGAGGGTCGTTCCGCCGCGGCCGGGGTCGATGAGTATCTGTCCGGTTCGACCAATCTGCCGGCGCCGATTCCGCCCCATGCCCGGCCTCTGACGGTCTAGCTGTGATGGTTCCCGTGTGCGTCAGCCCCCACCGCACAAGTGACTCGCCGGTACGCCGAGCACTGGATAGGGTCGACGAGTGAGAAGAGCGAAGATCGTCTGCACCCTCGGTCCTGCCGTCGGTAACGCCCACAAGATCCTTCAGCTGGCCGAGGCCGGGATGGACGTCGCGCGGCTGAACATGAGCCATGGCGAGCAGTCCGACCACGAGCAGAACTACGCCTGGGTCCGTGAGGCCGGCGACAAGACGGGCAAGGCCATCGCTGTGCTGGCCGACCTCCAGGGCCCCAAGATCCGGCTCGGCCGGTTTGCTGATGGCCCCGTGCAGCTCGAGGCCGGATCGACCTTCACGATCACGACCGATGACATCCTCGGTGACGTCCACCGGTGCTCCACGACATACAAGGGCTTGCCGGGCGATGTCGCGGTCGGTGACGAGATCTTGATCGACGACGGCCGCATGCGTCTGCGTGCGACGGCGGTGACCGACACCGATGTCACCTGCCAGATCGAGACCAGCGGTCCGGTCAGCAACAACAAGGGCATCAACCTGCCCGGCGTCATGGTCAGCGTGCCGGCGATGAGCGAGAAGGACATCGACGACCTGCGGTTCGCACTGCGGCTCGGCGCTGACTTCATCGCGCTGTCGTTCGTACGCTCGGCCGACGATTACGACGACGTCCGCAAGATCATGGACGAAGAGGGCATCATCCGCCCGGTCATCGCCAAGATCGAGAAGCCCCAGGCCGTGGAAAACCTCGACGGCATCATGGACGCCTTCGACGGTGTCATGGTGGCGCGCGGTGACCTCGGCGTCGAGCTTCCTCTCGAGGACGTCCCGATCGTGCAGAAGCTCATCGTCGAGAAGGCCCGCCGCAACGCCAAGCCGGTGATCGTCGCGACGCAGATGCTCGAGTCGATGATCTCGGCACCGCGGCCGACCCGCGCCGAGGCGTCCGACGTGGCCAATGCGGTCCTCGACGGTGCCGACGCCGTGATGCTCTCGGGCGAGACCAGCGTGGGGGAGTACCCCATCCACACCGTCACGACGATGGCGCGCATCATCGAGTCCACCGAGGACCACGGACTTCCGCGCATGGCGGCCTTCACGTGGAAGGCCAGGACCAAGAGCGGGATCATCTGCCGGGCGGCCTCGGATGTCGCCGAGGCGATTCAGGCTCGCTACGTCGTCGCCTTCACGACCAGCGGTGACTCAGCACGGCGGATGACCCGCTATCGCTCGAGCGTCCCGGTCATTGCTTTCACCCCGGAACCGCTCGTACGCTCACAGCTCGCCCTCAGCTGGGGGATCGAGACATTCCTCGTCCCCGAGGTCACGCACACCGACGAGATGGTCCTGCAGGTCGACAAGGCGCTGCTCGAGATCGGCCGATGTGCCGACGGGCAGCAGGTCGTCATCGTGGCCGGGAGCCCTCCGGGCATACCCGGCTCGACCAATGCGCTCCGCATTCACAACATGGGCGACGCGATCAACGGCGTCGTCCCGGCATACCAAGACGTCACGGAGTAGGGCCACCCTCGCCCGGGAGCGGTGAGTTAGCGTCCAATCCCGACCAAGGGCGGTGAGCTAGCGACCGATCCCGGCGCCGCATAGGTCGCTAAGTCACCGGGCTCGGTGGCGCGGTGGCTCGTGTGCCGGCACCGCGGCCTTCGGCCGTTGCTTCCATACCTGGAGCTTTCGCCCAGTCAATCTGGGCTCAAGTTCCGGTGCCGGGTGCGGGAGTCGAACCCGCACGCCCTTGCGGACAACGGTTTTTGAGACCGTCGCGTCTACCATTCCGCCAACCCGGCTTGCGCTGCGGTGAACTGGACCCGATCGGTCGAGCCCATCAGGCGCTCGCGCGCGAGATAACCTTCTCACGTGACTGACTCCTCGCCTGAATCGGGACGGACCTCGCCGCGTGTCGTGATCGCGGAGGACGAGGCATTGATCCGTCTCGACCTGGCCGAGATGCTGGGCGAGGAGGGCTACGACGTCGTCGGGCAGGCCGGCGACGGCGAGGCGGCCATCGAGCTGGCAATGGAGCACCGCCCAGACCTGGTCGTCATGGACGTCAAGATGCCCAAGCTCGACGGCATCGCCGCCGCCTCACAGATCGCCCAGGCCAGGATCGCCCCCGTCGTGATGTTGACCGCCTTCAGCCAGCGCGAGCTCGTCGAGCGTGCCCGCGACTCCGGCGCCATGGCCTACCTCGTCAAGCCGTTCACCAAGTCCGACCTGATCCCCGCAATCGAGATGGCCATGAGCCGGTTCGCCGAGATCAGGGCCCTCGAGCACGAGGTCGTGGACCTGGCCGACCAGCTGGCCACGCGCAAGGCCATCGAGCGGGCCAAGGGCCTGCTGCAGGAGGCGTTGGGGGTCAGCGAGCCCGAGGCCTTCCGCTGGATCCAGCGGACCGCGATGGACCTGAGGCTGACGATGTTGCAGGTCGCCCAGGGCGTCATCGACCACGGCCCCGAGCTGGGATCGACCGCCTGATCGCTGCGTTGAGCGCCGCTGGTTACAACTTGGCTACGTTGCAGGCCGTAATCGGAACCTTGGCCCAAATGACCCATGGAAAGACTAGGTTCGGACCTACGTACACGCTCCCTGGCACGGGCCATGGGCTTTCTACATATCCGGAGGACTGATGAAACGCAGTACCCAGACGATCCGCATCGCGGCCGTCGTTGCCGCGAGCGCGCTTGTTCTCGCCGCATGTGGCGGCAGCGACGACAAAGGCGGAGACAAGAAGTCCGATGCCCCCAAAGCCAAGGGTGACGGCACCCTGACCATCGGCCAGCTGCTTCCGCAGACCGGCAGCCTCGCATTCCTCGGCCCGCCGGAGTTCGCCGGCGTCGAGCTCGCGATCGCCGACATCAACAAGGCCGGCGGAGTCCTGGGCAAAGACGTCGTAGGCGTCAAGGCCGACTCCGGCGACACCGATTCGGGCATCGCCCCGGCCGAGACCGACAAGCTCCTGAAGGCCAAGGCCGACGTCATCGTCGGTGCTGCCTCATCGGGCGTCTCGCTCACCGTGATCGACAAGATCATGTCGGCAGGTGCAGTCATGTTCTCGCCCGCCAACACGTCGACCGCGTTCGACGAGGGTGACTACTCCAAGCCTGACAACTACTTCCGTACGGCGCCGTCCGACATCCTGCAGGGTGCCGTGCTCGCCAACCTCCTGATCGAGGACGGACGTCAAAACGTCGCCATCCTGGCCCGCCAGGACGCATACGGCGAGACGCTGGCCAAGGAGGTCTCCAAGAACCTTGAGTCCGCCGGTTCGAAGGTCGCCGCCTCGGTGCTCTACAGCGAGAAGGACGGTCCGGGCGACACCCAGATCTCCGAGATCGCTGACGCCAACGCTGACGCCGTCGTGCTCATCGCCTTCGATGAGACCACGACGATCGTTCCGAAGCTGATCCAGGCAAATGCCGGCCCGAAGGACGTCCCGACATACTTCGTCGACGGCAACACGGCCAGCTACGCCAAGGACTCGACCACTCCGCTGCCCAACGGCACATTGACCGGCACCAAGGGCACCATCCCCGGCGCCGAGGCGGGCGATGAGTTCAAGGATCGCCTCGCCACGGTCGATGACAAGCTGTCGGAGTACTCGTATGCGGCGGAGTCCTATGACGCCACCGTCGTGTCGGCATTGGCGGCCCTCGCGGCCGGCGATGACTCCGGCGATGCGATCGCTGCGAAGATCCCGAGCATCACCGAGGGTGGCGAGAAGTGCGAGACGTTCGAAGCGTGCGCCAAGCTGCTCGAGGCTGACAAGGATGCTGACGTCGACTACAACGGTGTCTCCGGTCCGATCGAGCTCGACGAGCTCGGTAGCCCGACTGCCGCATCGATCGGCATCTACGAGTACAAGGCCGACAACACCTACAAGTCGGTCGACTACATCAGTGGCACGATCTGATCGACGCTGATCTGATCAGCTGATCTGGAGGAGGGCCCCGGTGCTTCGGCACCGGGGCCCTCTTCTGTCGTGCGGGACGTAGGTCGGGGGAGACGCACGACCGCCCGGCACCAAGGGCGCCGGGCGGTTGCGGTGGATCGATGTCAGTCGGCCTAGTCTTCCTTTTGACCCAGGGTCCCCAGCGAGCTGGGGCGAAGGCTCGACCTAGTCTTCCTTCTGACCTAGGGTCCCCAGATAGAGCTCGATGACCTTGGGGTCGTCCGCGAGGGACTTACCGGTGCCGGAGTAGGCGTTGCGGCCCTGGTCGAGCACATAGCCGCGGTCACAGATCTGCAGGCAGCGTCGAGCGTTCTGCTCGACCATGATGACCGAGACGCCGGCCTTGTTGATGTTTCGGGTCTGCACGAACACTTCGTCCTGCAGGACCGGTGACAGTCCCGCGGAGGGCTCGTCGAGCAGCAGCACGGAGGGGTCCATCATCAGGGCGCGGCCCATCGCGACCATCTGCCGCTCACCGCCGGACAGCTGACCGGCTCGCTGCTTGCGGCGCTCGCCCAGCCGGGGGAACAGGTCGGTCACGAAGCCGAACCGCTCGGTGAACCGCTTGGGATCCTGGTAGCACCCCATCTCGAGGTTCTCCTCGATCGTGAGGCTCGGGAACACGTTGTTGTTCTGCGGCACGAAGCCGATGCCCTTGGACACCAGCTGGTCGGCCCGCTGGTTGGTGATGTCCTCGCCTTTGAGCTTGACGCTGCCCTCGTGCACCTTGACCAGGCCGAAGAGGGCCTTCAACAGGGTGGACTTGCCGGCGCCGTTCGGGCCGATAATGCCGACGAGCTCGCCGGGCTGGCAGTAGAGATCGGCGCCGTTGAGGATGTTGACCCCCGGCAGGTAGCCGGCGATCAGGTCGTCGGCCCGCAGGACCGCGCCGTCAGCGTGAGCCAGGTGGTTGTCGTGCTCGGCGCTCTGAGTGGTCTCGGTCATGGCTTGGTCCCCTCGTCGAGCTCGGCCTCGGCGGCCTTCTCGAGGTCCGCGATGTCGATCTCGGTGATGTCGGAGTCGTGGTGGGCGCCGAGGTAGGCATCGATGACCCTCTGGTCGGCCATCACGGACTGCGGAGTGCCTTCGGCCACGATCTGGCCCTGCGCCATCACGATGACCCAGTCCGAGATGTCGCGGACCATGTCCATGTCGTGCTCGACGAACAGGACCGTACGTCCTTCATCGCGCAGCGACTTCACGTGGCCGAGCAGCGACTGCTTGAGCGCGGGATTGACGCCGGCCATGGGCTCGTCGAGCATGATCAGCTCGGGGTCGACCATCAACGCGCGTGCCATCTCCAGCAGCTTGCGCTGGCCGCCCGAGAGCGATCCGGCGAAGTCTTCGCGCTTGGCATCGAGCTTGAAGCGCTCGAGC
This sequence comes from Aeromicrobium sp., assembly GCF_037719875.1. GTDB lineage: Bacteria > Actinomycetota > Actinomycetes > Propionibacteriales > Nocardioidaceae > Aeromicrobium. The sequence goes on from NZ_JBBJMJ010000001.1 coordinate 262,409, forward strand.
AGGGCGTCGGCGCGATCGGTGTTGGCCTTTTCCTGCGCGCCCCACAACGACTTGAACGCCGCTGACAGGAACTTCTCGCCGCGCTGTCCCTTGGCGCCGAGCCGCATGTTCTCGATGACCGTGAGCTTGGATAGCACCTTGGTGAGCTGGAACGTCCGGACCATGCCGAGTCGGGCGACCTTGTAGGCCGGCACCTTGCCGAGGGCCGTGCCGTTGAAGGCCCAGGTGCCGTCGTCGGGCTCGTCGAATCCGGTCAGCAGGTTGAACAGCGTCGTCTTGCCGGCGCCGTTGGGGCCGATGAGGGCCGTGATGACGCCTCGCTGGATCTCGATGTGCTCGACGTCGACAGCCTTGAGGCCGCCGAACGTACGCGTGATGTTGTCGCCCTTGACGATCGGGTCGGGCTTGGGGACACCGGGTTCGCTGGGCACTCCTTCGAGTGCTGCGCGGGCGGCGCTGAGGTCAGCGGCCATCGATCGCTATCTCCCTTCGATCGCCGAAGATCCCCTGTGGTCGCAGGATCATCAGCAGCATGAGTCCGAGCCCGAGCACGATGAAGCGCACCAGGCTGGCCTGGGTGTCGGTCATGATGGAGGCGGGAATCAGCGGATCCGTGCCCCCCGTGGCCTGGCTGAAGAACGAACCGAGGCCGGCGATGAGGAACCAGAACAGGATCGATCCGATGACGGGACCGAGCACGCGGGCCGCGCCGCCCATCAGCAGGGCCGCATAGGCGTAGAACGTGAATGTGGTGTTGAAGTCGGTCGGGACTGCCGAAGCCTGCTTCAACACGTGGAACACGCCGGCGAGTCCGCCGAACACGCCGCCGAGCACCAGCGCCTGCATCTTGTAGGCGAAGACGTTCTTGCCGAGCGAGCGCACGGCGTCCTCGTCCTCACGGATCGAGCGGAGGACACGTCCCCAGGGGCTGCGCATGAGCGTCCAGATGAGCACGCAGCCGAGCGCCACGAGCGTCCAGCCCACCGTGATCGACCAGAGATCGTCCTTGCTGAAGGACACGACACCGATGTCGACCCCGTCGCCATACGGATTGAGGTTCTTGTAGGTCCTGGCGAATCCGGTGAGCCCGTTCGAGCCGCCGAAGGTGCCTTTGAACTCCACTGCACCCAGCACCAGTCGCAGGATCTCGCTGGACGCGATCGTCGCGATCGCCAGGTAGTCGGCGCGCAGGCGCAGGGTCGGCACGCCCAGGACGAGGGCGAGGACGATCGTGGCGAGCATCGCGACGATGAGGCCGACCCAGAACGGGAGGTCCCAGGTCACGACGCTGACAGCGAGGCCGAAACCGCCGACCGCCATGAATCCGGCCTGGCCGAAGTTGAGCAGCCCGGTGTAGCCGAAGTGCACGTTGAGGCCGATCGCCGCGAGGGCGAACACGATGGCCTGGGGTCCGAGCGCGGCCGAGAAGGCGGCGTCGATGACAACTGCGAAATCCATGATGTTCGCCTATCCGATCCGCTGAGCTCGGCCGAGGATGCCCTGGGGTCTGACGAGCAGGATCAGGATCAGCACGACGAGCGCGCCGACCTCCTTGATCGATGCGGGTACCGGGTTGTATCCGTTGATCGAGATGATCGGCGCGACCTCAACGATCAGGCCGATGATGATGGATCCGACGAGGGCGCCCCAGATCGTTCCGAGGCCGCCCAGCGTGACACCTGCGAAGACCAGCAGGAGCAGCTTGAAGCCCATCTGGAAGTTGACCTGCTCGTTGATCGCGAGCAGGACGCCGGACAGGCCCGTCAGGGCGGTGCCGAGGATCCAGACCGATGAGATCACACCGTCGACCCGCAGACCCGACGATGCAGAGAGCGCGGGGTTGTCTGAGACGGCTCGCATGGCCTTGCCGAGGCGGGTCTTCATCATCGCGATGCACACGATCACGATCGCCACGATCGAGATCCCGAAGATCGCGATCTCCTTGTCGGACAACGAGATCAGCCCGTAGTCCGTGCGAGGCTGCGCGACGTACTGGCTCAAGGTCTGAGTCGAACTGCCGAAGGTGTACTGGAAGATGCTGCGCATCAGCAGCGCCAGGCCGATCGAGACGATCATCATGGCGATCAAGCCTGTGCCGCGTCTGCGCAGAGGTCGCCACAGGCCTCGGTCCTGGACCCAGCCAAAGCCCGCCGAGACGACCACCGCGAGCGCACCAGCGGCGATGACCGGTATGCCGAAGCCGCGGTTGAACATGAAGGTGATGATGGCGCCGAAGGTGATGAGCTCGCCGTGCGCGAAGTTCGTGAGGCCGGTCGTGCCGAAGATCAGGGAGAGCCCGAGCGCTGCGAGCGCGATGATCAGGCCCTTCTTGAGGCCGGAAACCACCGAGTTGGTGAGTTTTTCGCTGAAGGCGACACTCTCGCCGACGGATGCGCCGATCGGGAAGGTCGCGAAGTTGTTGCCACCGAGGCGGGCGGTGATGGTCAGGTTGCTCTCGCCGCCACTGAGCTCGACCCCGTCGGGCAGGCTGTCGGGGTCGAGCGCGATGTAGTAGACACCGTTGGAGGGGATGGCGATGCTGATCCGTCCGGCGGTGTCGGTGACCTGCGTGCCGACCTGCTCGCCGGACTTGCTCTCCTTGAAGACCGTCAGCGTGACGCCGGGCACCGGCTTGGGTTCGCCCTTGCCGCCGTTGAGGTCCTTGAGGGTGACGGTGATGTTCTGGCCGTCGACGATCGGATTGGCCTCCGGCGCCTCGGCGCCGGCGGACGGGCTGGGGGCGGGCGTTGTCGCAGCGTTGGCGGTGACCGGTGCCAGCAGGATCAGGCCGGCCAGGATCGCCATGAGGAGCGTCGCTGGTCGCAGGTGCACGCGGGGATCTCCTGTCGTGGTTCCTAAAATCGGTCGATGGGTGGCTCGACCTGCAGTGACTATAGCCACATGCGGGAGTCACGCACGTCACACTGCGGACGCAGAAGGTAACAGTTGGGTTTCAATCCGTTCGGGACACGGTGTCAGTGCATCGCGACGGCCAGCTGGCACAGCACCGGCGCGATCACGAGCGCAGGCAGCAGGTCCGCGACATGGATGGACTTGATGTCGAGCAGCCGCAGTGCGACCCCGATCAAGATCAGGCCGCCGGTGGCCGTCAGTGCCGCAAGATGGGCGTCGGGCACGAATGCGCCCAGCAGTGCTCCGAGGACGGTCAGCGAGCCCTGGATCACCGCGATCGAGATCGCCGATGCCATGACCCCGATGCCGAAGGATGCGGCAAATGCGAGCGCCGCGAACGCATCGAGGGTCGATTTCAACAGCAGCTGGTCGGCACCGTTGCCGAGGCCCTCGTTGATCGACCCGAGGATCGTCAGAGGACCGATGCAGAAGACGAGCGAGCTGATGACGAAGCCCTCGATGAATCGTTGCCGTCCCTCCCCGGGCTCTCCGCGAGTCAATCGGACCTGTAGCCAGGCGCCGAAGTCCTCGAGTCGGTCCTCGAGCCGCAGCCAGGCGCCGGCGATGCCGCCGAGGACCAGTGAGCCCAGCACGATCAGCATCGGGGCGCTCCGGCCCACGGCATCACGCAATGCTGGGTCGGACACGGCCATGGCTGAGTCGGCAGCGATCAGCAGCGTGACGAGCCCCAGTGCCGACGTGACGGTCGTGCGTACCCGCAGGCTCAGCCGATGGCCGATCAACAGGCCGACCCCCGACCCCACGAGAACCGTCGCGATGTTGGTGGCTGTGCCGAACCCGACGAACATGTAAGGTCTCCCTCGACAATTGAGCATTCAACCGGACCCTTCCCGGCACCCGCGCGTAGTGTGTCACTCCGACGCCTGCGAGTTGTGCACAGGACTGTTCGAACTGACGACAGGAATCGCATGTCGGGCCGACCCCCCATCGTTCTCAGGGACGCAGATCGCGAAGACGCATCCGCCCTGATCGCGCTGTGGTCAGAGTGCGCTGACGCAGGCCAGGACGAAGGGTCTGAGGCGTTCACGCAGCAGGCGTTGTGGCGGGAACCGGGCGTCGCCGAGGCCGCTGCCGCCCTCGACCTCAATTTGGGGCGACCCGACAAGCGCATCATCGTGGCGATGGCGGACGGCGAGATCGTGGGAGCCACGGTCTGCGACATCACCACGCTGACCCCGATCAACCTGACCCGCGTCCTGCTCGTCACGGAGATCCAGGTGTCGCCGCGCTTCCGCCGCAGGTCCGTCGCTTCGACGCTGTTGTCGGCCGCCGCGACCTATGGTGAGGAGCACAATTGTGAGATCGTCGTCGCGGCGATCCCGGTGCACTCGCGCGAGCCGCACCGCTACCTGACCAAGATCGGGTTCAACCAGATCGCCGTCCTCCGCGCGATCCAGGCCAGCAAGCTGCGGTCGCGGCTGACCACCAAGGCCACCAACTCACGTGACACCGGGAAGCTGATCGCCGTACGTCGGACGTTGCGCCGCCGCACCGACGCGCGGGGCCACTCCCGCGCCTGACGCGCTCGAGCCGCCCGTCGCGGTTGGTCAGTCCCGGCGACTAGAGTCGCCGGTGTGGACCGCCTCTTGCTGATCGACGGTCATTCCGTCGCCTACCGTGCCTTCTTCGCCCTCCCCGTCGAGAACTTCTCGACCACGACGGGCCAGAGCACCAATGCGGTGTTCGGCTTCACGTCGATGCTGATCAATGTCCTGCGCGATGAGAAGCCGACGCATGTCGCGGTGGCGTTCGACGTCTCGCGCCAGACCTTCCGGCTCGAGCAGTACTCCGAGTACAAGGGCAACCGGTCGAAGTCCCCGCCGGAGTTCACGGGGCAGATTCCACTGATCAAGGAGATCCTCGACGCGTTGCACATCAAGACCTTCGAGAAGGACGGCTTCGAGGCCGACGACATCATCGGCACGCTGGCGACCCGCGCGGAGTCGGCCGGCATGGACGTGATGATCTGCACGGGCGATCGTGACGCGCTGCAGCTCGTCAGCGACCGGACCACCGTCCTCTATCCCCGCAAGGGGGTCTCGGACCTGGCCCGCATGACACCCGCGGCGGTCGAGGAGAAGTACGCCGTCACCCCAGATCACTATCCCGACATCGCCGCCCTCGTCGGCGAGACGAGTGACAATCTGCCGGGCGTCCCGGGGGTCGGGCCCAAGACCGCCGCCAAGTGGATCAACCAGTACGGCACCCTCGAGGCGCTCGTCAACGATGTCGGCAACGTGCCCGGCAAGGCGGGCGAGTCGCTGCGCGAGCACCTCGACAGCGTGCTGCGCAATCGCAGCATCAACGCGTTGATCCTGGATCTTGATCTGCCTGCTGGACCGGCAGACCTTGCCTTCGACACGGTCTGGGATCGCGAGGCGATCCACACGGTCTTCGACTCACTGGAGTTCAACGCCCTGCGGGTCCGTCTCTTCGAGGCCTTCGGCGACGTGGAGCCTCAGGCAGAGGAGGGCTTCGACCTCGAGGGCGTGACCCTGGCACCCGGAGAAGTGGCCGGCTGGCTCGACGCGCAGACCTCTTCGGGCTCTCGACTTGGTCTGCACGTGCAGGGCTCCTGGGGGCGCGGCACGGGCGACGTCGTGGGCCTCGCGATCGCCTCGGCCGAGGCCGCCGTGTGGATCAGCACCGACGACATCACGCCCGGCGACGACACCGCCATCGCGGACTGGCTCGCTGACGCGGACCGACCCAAGGTGCTGCACGACGCCAAGGGGCCGTCGCTCGCGCTCGCGGCCAAGGGCTGGCCGATCAAGGGGGTCTCGGCAGACACCGCGCTCTCGGCCTATGTCGTGCGGCCGGACCAGCGGTCCTACGACCTCGGCGACCTCTCGCTGCGCTACCTCAAGCGCGAGCTGCGAGATGAGTCCGACGACTCCGGTCAGCTGACTCTCGACACCGACAACATCGGTGCCGAATCGGGCATGTTGCGGGCCAGGGCGACGCTCGACCTCGCGGTCGTGCTCGACGAGGAGGTCGAGCAGGCCAGCGGCACTGCGCTGATCAACGATGTCGAGCTCCCGCTCGTGGCCACCCTGGCGCGGATGGAGCGCACCGGTATCGCGATCGACGACGATCACCTCATCACGCTCGAGTCCGAGTTTGCCGGGCGCGCACAGAACGCCGCCAGCGAGGCGTTCGCGGCGATCGGCGGCAAGGAGATCAATCTGGGATCGCCCAAACAGCTTCAGGTCGTCCTGTTCGACGAGCTCGGCATGCCCAAGACCAAGAAGACCAAGACCGGCTACACGACCGACGCCGAGGCCCTGCAACAGCTCTTTGCCAAGACCGAGCACCCATTCCTGCAGCACCTGTTGGACCACCGCGACGTGACCCGCCTGCGCCAGACCGTCGAGGGCCTGCGCAAGTCGATCTCCGACGACGGCCGCATCCACACGACGTACGCCCAGACGATCGCCGCGACGGGTCGACTGAGCTCCAATGATCCCAACCTCCAGAACATCCCCATCCGCACTGCTTCGGGGCGGCGGATCCGTGAGGCGTTCTGTGTCGGGGAGGGCTTCGACACCCTCGTGACGGCCGACTACAGCCAGATCGAGATGCGGATCATGGCTCACCTGTCTGAGGATGCCGACCTGATCGCCGCGTTCAACTCCGGTGAGGACTTCCACACCGTGATGGCGGCCAAGGTGTTCTCCAAGGATCCCAGCGAGATCGGCGGCGAGCTGCGCGCCCGGATCAAGGCGATGAACTACGGCCTGGCCTATGGGCTTTCGTCCTATGGGCTCAGCCAGCAGCTCAACATCACGACGGGCGAGGCGCAGGGCCTCATGGACGACTACTTCCAGCGGTTCGGGGGAGTGCGCGACTACCTCCGCGGCCTCGTCGACGAGGCGCGGCAGACCGGCTTCACCGAGACGATCATGGGCCGCCGCCGCTACCTCCCCGACCTCCAGAGCGACAACCGCCAACGTCGGGAGATGGCTGAGCGGATGGCGCTCAACGCCCCGATCCAGGGCTCGGCCGCGGACCTCATCAAGGTCGCGATGTTGAATGTCGAGCGCGCGCTCGACGATGCCGGGCTCACCTCACGCATGCTTCTGCAGGTGCACGATGAGCTCGTGCTCGAGGTCGCCGCAGGGGAGAAGGACCAGGTCGAGGAGCTCGTCCGCGAGCAGATGGCGTCGGCGGCCGCCCTGTCGGTGCCGCTGGACGTCTCGGTCGGGGTCGGCCGCACGTGGCACGAGGCCGGCCACTGAGCAGGTGGTGTGACCCGGCTCAGCCCTGACCTACCGCCGGGCGCGCTGGCTGGCGGCCGGTTCGCGCGCCGACCGGGGCATCAGATAGACGACGGTGGCCAGGACCGCGGCAACGCAGGCAACTGTGAGCACCAGACCCGTGATGCCGACACCCAGCCCGTATGCCGATGCGATCACCGCGGCGACGGCACCCCACAGCAGCACGACGACGCCGTGCGCGTGGCGGGCGAGCGCGTCAAAGACCAGCAGGTGCACGATCGCGAGGACGGATCCGGCGACGGCAAAGAGCCACAGGCGATCGGTGATCTCCTGATACTTGTTGCCACCCACGAGGATCAGTGCGAGTCGCGGAAGCGCGGCTGTCGCGAGCACAGCCAAGGACCCGAAGCCGGCAACCAGCGCCACAGCTCGCAGCCGCGCGTGGTGCGTCGTCGCGCGGGCAAGGTCGGGGAACAGCACGACGCTCACGAATTGGGGAAAGAACAGTGCGGCCTTGGCCAGGATCAGCCCGGAGGCATAGAGACCGCTCTCGTGCGCGTCGAATCGGTTGCGTGCGATGAGCGAGTCCAGGTTGCTGAGCACGAAGTAGGCCAGGAGGGCGTGCGTCGAGAACAATGCCTCCCGCAGGAGGGGGCGGCGGCTGTTTCGAGGGTTCGAGCCGTGACCAGTCATCAACCGGGCCCCGGCGAGGGCGGGGAGCCAGGACCCCACCGCGATCCCGACCATGGCGGAGATGACCGATGGCGAGATCAGCAGGGCGATCGTGCCGCCGGTCAGCCGACCGACGCCGTTGCCGATGTAGATCGCGGTGAGGGCGCCCCACCGGGACGTGCCTTGGGCGATCCCGGACTCGGCCCCCATCACGGTGAGCGGTACCAGCGTGGCCCCGCACAGGATCACGGGCCAGTGGCTGTCGAGCCTGAGGATCGGCGTCAGGATGAGCGACGACACGGCGACGAGGATCCCGACCGATGATGCGACGATCACCGTTACCCGCACGGTGTCGCCGATGATGTCGTCCTGGTGCTCCGGGTCGACCGCGAGCCGGCGAGCCGTGACCGCCTGCAGGCCCAGGGACGCGACCGAGCCGACCAGGAGGATGCCGAACAGTGCCGTGAGTGCACCGAACTCCCGTGGGAGGAGGGCTCGCGCGGAGACGACGTTGAAGGCATAGACCGTGATGTTCATGGTCATCATCCCGGCCGCCACGAGCGTGCCACCCGTCATCGTCGCGCGCGTGGTCCTCACCACGGCACAATAGCCGTGGCCGGGGTCGACCAAGGCAGGGGCAGGATGAACTGGTGGCAGCGTCACGATCTGGACCGAGCCGTTGTGCCGGTCTGGGCGGCGACCCTTGCCCTCGCGGTATGTGTCCCGCTTTTCGCGCGGGGCTACGTCCTGACCTACGACATGGTGTGGGTCCCTCAGCTCGACCTGGATCGACCCGAGATCTGGGGCCTCGGCACAGGTCTGCCCCGCGCCGTTCCGTCGGATGCAGTGGTTGCGCTGCTCGACACGGTGCTCCCGGCGGCTCTGGTGCAGCGGCTCGTCCTGTTTGCTGCCCTGTCGCTGCTGGCGCTCGGGACCGCTCGGCTCCTGCGCGAACGTCCGCTGGTGGCACAGCTGTCGGGCGCAACCCTCGCGGTGTGGAACCCGTTCATCGCCGAGCGTCTCGTCCTCGGTCAGTGGCCGCTCCTGCTGGCGCTGGCGGCATTCCCATGGCTGATCGGGGCGCTCGGCGGCAAGGACGGGCCGCGATGGGCGGTTGCGGTCATCGCTCTCGCGGCCACCGCGTTGACCCCCGCCACCGGGGTCATGGGGGTGCTCATCGCGGTGACAGCGGCGTGGCGGCGCGGTGTCGTGACGGTTGTGCTCCTCGCTGCCCTGGTCAACGGGCCGTGGATCGTCGCAGGGCTCCTGCGCGCGTCGATCTCCCGCACCGATCCGGCCGCCGTCAAGTTGTTCGAGCTCCAGCCTGAGGGTCACTTTGGTCGGTTGGGATCGGCCCTGACTCTCGGCGGTGTCTGGAACACCGAGGTGGTACCGACCTCACGGACACTGTGGATCGCAGTCCTGATCGCCGTCGTCATCGGGGCGGTCATCGTCGTCGGCCTGGTCATGATGTGGCGGGACGACCGGCGACTCCTGGCCGTCCTCGGGATGTCCGGAGCGATCGGGCTGGCCATCGCGCTCCTGGGCTGGTTGGCGCCCGAGCTCGTCACGAAGGTGGTTGCTGACGTGCCGGCGGGCGGACTCATCCGGGACGGCACCAGGTGGCTGGCCATGTTGGTTCCTCTGGAGGCCGTCGCGTTCGGGGCGGGCGTACACGCCGTCTTCCACCGGTTCGAGTTCACCGCCTGGGAGCTGCCGGTCGTCGTGCTGGCCGTCATGCTGCCGCTCACGGCGATCCCTGATCTGGCGTGGGGTGTGGGCGGCCGCCTGGACCCGTCGACGTACCCCGCATCGTGGAGCGATGCCCGGCGCGTCATCGAGAAGGCCAGGACTCCCGGCGACATCCTCGTCCTACCGTTCAGCGCCTACCGCAGACCGTCGTGGAACGACGACACACCAGTGCTCGATCCGGCCGGCCGGTACTTCGACCGTGCAACGGTCGTCAACGACGAGCTCGTCGTGTCGGGGCGCACCATTGCGGGCGAGGACCCGCGCGCTCGCCGCGTCGGCAGGGTCCTACAGGGCGAGGCGGTCACCCGGGGGGTGGCCAGGCAGGGGATCGGGCTGGTCGTGGTCGAGACCGACGCCCTCGGGGCTCGCGAGTCACTCCGGCAGCTCAGGGGCGCTCGCGAGCTCGCCGTCAGCGGCAATGACCTCAGGGTCTTCGCCATCCCGGGGGCACGTCCCGAACCAGTGGATGAGGGCGATCGTCGGCTCATGATCGGGACGTGGGGTGTGGCGGCCCTGACCCTGCTGGTCGCACTGATCGGAGCGGTCCGCGCAGGCGCCTCCCGATGGCGCAGGAGGCACGCCGAGACGCCGCCGCGAGTTCGGCCGTGACCCCTACTGACTGGTAGACTTGCGGCGTCTCGAGGGAGGACACAACGTGGGAACTATCACTGGCGGCATCGTCGCCTTCATCGCTGGTCTCGGTCTGGCTGGGGCCACCGTCGTGGGTGTCGTGCAGTCGCAGCAGAGTGCCGGCGAGGAGCCGGTCTCATCGACCACCGTGAGCTACGGCTCCAACAACTGAGAGCTGGCGTCCACGACGCCGGCTGACACGAAGGGCGAGCTCCTCGGAGCTCCCCCTTCGTGCATCCCTGGACTGGTCTACCTCTTCGGCGAGCACGACTCGATGATCGTGCCGAACTCCCGTTGGGAGATCGACCACGTGAACGCCCGGGACTTCTCTAGCGCCCCACGGCCGAGGAACTCGCGCCACTCGCGATCCTCGATCAGCGAGCTGAGCGCCGCGGTGAGCTCCTGAGGCGAGTCAGCGAGGATGCCGGAGTCCTTGTGGTCGATGGATTCGGTCGTGCCGCCGGCCGTGCTGTAGGCGACTGTCGGGGTGCTGTGGGCGCCGGCTTCACCGATCACGATGCCCCAGCCCTCCTTGAGCGATGGCAACGCCATGAGCCAGGCACCGGCCAGGAGCTCATGCTTGGTGCGGTCGCTGACGAAGCCGTGGAACACGACCCGATCCGCAACACCGCTTCGCTCGGCATGGGCGCGCAGCTCCTGCTCCCACCAGCCGGTGCCGATGACGTCGAGGATGAGGTCGGGCTGATCGCGCCGCATCGAGGCGGCAGCGTCGATCGCATGCTCGACCTGCTTGTGCGGCACCAGGCGACCGACGACCGCGATACGCGGTGTGACTGATCGCGACGTGTCGACGACCGGCGCGGGATCGTTGCCGTTGTGCACGATCGCGATGCGGTCACGGTCCACGCCCAGATCGATCAGCTCGAGGCGAGTCGCCTGCGACACCGCGACATACTGGCTGCGGCGATAGAGCCGCGGAGCGATTCGGCTCTCGATCCACCAGCCGATGCGGCCCACGAGTCCCGGATAGACGACGGGCCACTGCTCACGGTGCACGTGGTGCACGAGGACGACCACCGGCTTGCGCGTGGCAAGGCGGGTGAAGAAGGGCAAGCCATTCTGGACGTCGACGACGAGATCGACCCTGCCGTAGCGGCCGAGGAGCAGTGCGAAGAACGTGCGGACGTAGATGTCCAGCTTGGTCCCGCGGCGGACGAACCTGACGCCTTCGATGGTCTCTTCACGGGGGGCGTTGGCGTGTGAGGCGCACGCGATCGTGACCTGGTGCCCCTGCTCGACCAGCCCGCGGGCCATGCTCTCGACGTAGCGCTCGGAACCGCCACCCTCGGGGTTCTTGGTGTCCCGCCAGTTGCAGAAGAGTACGCGCATGTTCGGCCGACGGTTGTCGGCCCCTCCCTCGTGGCCGGCGTGCTGCCGGCGGCTCCCTCGCGACACGTCCCTCAACGTGGCGACGCCGTGTCCCTCAACACGGCGCGGCAATTCTAACATCGAGGGTGGTCCACCCCTCCCGTATCCTTTCGAGGTGCCTGACCTGCCCTTTCGCCCGGATCTGGCGCGTTCCTGGAGGTTGTTCCAAGCATTCCGGGTCGAGCAGACCGACCCGGGGCGCTTCTATGGAACCCTGGCCCGCGACTCGGTCGATCAGATCAGCACGTATGCCGATCTGGACGGCCGGTGGGTCCTCGACGTCGGAGGCGGGCCGGGCTATTTCGCCGAAGCCTTCCGCAGCGCCGGTGCGACCTACACGCCGCTGGACGCCGACCTCGGCGAGCTGTCGGGTCTGGGCGATCCCGAGCCCGGGACGGTGCTGGGCAGCGGCATGCGGCTGCCGTTCGAAGACGGCAGCTTCGGAGTGACCTATTCGTCCAACGTGCTCGAGCACGTCAGCGAGCCGTGGAGCATGGCCGATGAGATGGTGCGTGTCACCAGGCCCGGTGGACTGGTGTTCTTGTCCTACACGCTTTGGTACGGCCCGTGGGGCGGGCACGAGACCGCCCCCTGGCATTTCGTCGGGGGTCATCGAGCGGCTCGTCGCTACGAGAAGAAGCACGGACATCCGCCCAAGAACATCTTCGGCACGTCCCTGTTCGCCGTCACGGCGGCCGCCGGGCAGCGATGGGTGCGCCAGCAGACCGCCGCCGAGGTCGTCGCGGTGATCCCGCGCTATCTACCGCGCTGGGCGTGGTGGGTCCTGCGCGTGCCGGGGCTCCGCGAGGTGGTGACGTGGAACCTCGCGATCGTGCTGAGGAAGACGTGAGCGAGGCTCCGGTCCGCCGACGCTTCCGTCTCGCCGCCACGTGCCTGGTCCTGACCGCGCTGTCCCTCGTCCAACAGCCCGGCCGCATCGTTGCCGACACCAAGCTTGATCTGGCAATCAATCCGGGTGGGTTCCTCGCCAGATCGCTCGACCTCTGGGACGCGGACGGATTCTTCGGGCAGGTTCAGAACCAGGCCTATGGCTACTTGTTCCCGATGGGTCCGTTCTTTTGGATCGGCCACGGCGTGCAGCTGCCGCCATGGGTCGTCCAGCGGATGTGGTGGGCGTTGATCCTGTGTGTCGCGTTCCTCGGCATGGTGGCGCTCTGCAAGTCGATCGGGATCGAGTCGTTGGGCGTGCAGATCTTTGCGGGTCTGGCATTCGCGTTGTCCCCACGGATGGTCTCGGTCATGGGCCCCAGCTCGATCGAGGTGTGGCCGTCGGCGGTTGCGCCGTGGGTCCTGGTACCGCTGGTGATCGGGCTGCGACGTGGGAGTCCGCGTCGGCAGGCCGCGCTCAGTGCGGTTGCGGTGGCGTGCGTGGGTGGGGTCAATGCCGTCGCGACATTTGCGGTTGTCCCGCTGGGTGCGATCTGGCTCCTCACCGCGCCACGGGGTCCACGCCGCCGCGCACTGATGGTGTGGTGGCCCCCGCTGGTTCTGCTCGGCACGTTCTGGTGGCTCGTCCCGCTCTTCCTCCTCGGATCGGTGAGTCCGCCGTTCCTCGACTTCATCGAGAGTTCCTCGGTCACCACGTCGGCGGCCACTGTCGTCGATGCGCTGCGCGGGACGAGCAACTGGGTCCCCTACATCTCCTCCGATGCGGTCGCGGGCAAGGAGTTCCTCACGAATGCCGCCGTGATCGTCAATTCCGGCGTCGTCATGACACTCGGGGTGGTCGGACTCGTCCTGGCCCCGGCTCGCCACCGGCGGTTCCTGGTGTGGGGCACCCTGAGCGGCCTGTTCCTGGTAACGCTCGGGCAGACCGGATCGGTCTCGGGTTGGGGATCCGGTTCGATCCAGACTGCGCTGGACGGCGTACTCGCCCCTTTGCGAAACACCCACAAGTTCGATGTCGTGGTGCGGATTCCCCTGGTGCTCGGGGCGGCATACGCCCTCAAGACCGCGATCGACCGCGGAGCCCGGGCCGAGCGCACGGACCTGGTCCGGAGAGTCGGGGCGTCGGCGCTGGTCGTCGCGGCCCTGGTGGGGGCGACCGCGCCGGCGTGGACCGGCCAGCTTCCCAACCGGCGATCCTTCGAGGTGACCCCGGCCTATTGGCACCAGACCGCCGACTACCTCGCCAGGGCCGGCGTCGGAACGTCGCTGATGGTGCCGTCCTCGGGGTTCGGCGACTATCTGTGGGGGAGCACGGGCGATGAGCTGATGCAGCCGATCGCCCGATCACCCTGGGCCGTGCGCAACAGCATCCCCCTCACGCCGACCGGCACGATCCGTTACCTGGATGCGATCACCGCGGCGCTCGACCAAGGTCGGGGCTCGGCCGGGCTGGCGGCCCGCCTGCGCCGAGCCGGGATCGGGCAGCTGGTCGTCCGCAACGATCTCGAGCCGGAGGTTGCCGACGGGCGCACGGAGCCGGTCTACGCGACCCTGCGGGATTCACCCGGCCTCATTCAGGTGGCCGGGTTCGGCCCGAGGCTCGGCGGTGATCCGATGATCGATCTCGAGACGCAGCGTTCGTTCTCCGCCGGCGGGTGGCAGTCGACCCATCAGGCCGTCGAGATCTGGCAGATAGACGACCCGGACTCGACCACCGTCCAGGAGCTGTCGGACACTCCGACCATGGTCGGAGGATCCGACGGCCTGCCGATCCTCGACGACCTCGATCTGATCCGCGGCCGCTCGGTAGTCCTTGCACAGGATCAGGACGCGAGGTCCTCACTTGGCGAGCTGATCGTGACGGACGGGCTCAGACGGCAGGAGGCAGCATTCGGACGGGTCGACACCCTCCGGTCCGCGTCGCTCACCGTCGAGGACCCCTACACCCTGGATCGCAGGCTCCATGACTATGTCCAGGCACGGGATGAGCCGTGGATCAGCGTCCCGGAGCTGCGCGGAGCACGTGTGCTCGAGGCGTCGAGCTCGCGCTCGGCAGTGGACAGTCTCGTGGGGGTCGACCCTGGGGCTCAACCGTGGTCGGCATTTGACGGCGACGGACGTACGTCCTGGGTCGCCAACGCCGACACGGGCTGGATACGACTCGGTCTGCACGGCAAGCGGGACCTCGGCACCGTCAGGATTGTCGCCGACGCCGTCCCGGGGGAGAAGGTGCGACTGCGCATCGGCACCGCGAACGGTGTCGTGCGTCGTGAGGCCATAGGCGATCAGCCGGTGCGGGTCCGAGTCGGACGGGTCGACGAGCTGCGCATCGAAGGTGATCGCGAGGGTGCTCGTCCGCTTGCCATCGCCGATGTCTCCTCAACGGCGCTCCAGGTGTCCCGGCCACTGGTCCTGCCCAGAACACCCAGGGGGTGGGGAAGCCCCGACCGGGTCGTGCTGGGCATGGACGAAGGTGGACGGCCGGCCTGCATCACGGTCGAGGAGCTGGTTCGCTGCCGTGCGGGCGCCGGTGGCAGGAGCGAGGACGCAGTGCTGGTCGACCGCGAGCTCCCGATGCACACGACGGCCGCATATGACCTGGCCGTCACGACGCGGCCGCTGGCCGGGCCTGCCGCCGATGCGTTCTTGCAGGAGGGGCTTCCCTTGCGCGTCTCCGCGTCCTCGGCGGCGGCAGCGGACGTGCGGAACAGCGTCGCTGGAGCGGTCGACGGGGATCCCCGGACGGGGTGGATCTCCGAGCCGGGCGACACCGACCCGTCGCTCGACGTGACTTGGAGGTCACCCAGGACGCTCTCGCGGATCAAGCTCACGACGGCTCCCGGCCTTCCGGCCTCACGGGTCTCGGCGGTGACGGTGGAGCTGGACGACGGAACGCGGCGTCGGGTCGCCCTCAAGGACGGTGAGGGAACCTTCGCGCCCGTGCGGGTCAGACGTGTGGTCGTCCGGCTGTCCTCGGTCGGCGACGCCCGTGACTTCGGTGTCGACGGCTTCGCCAAGACCCTGCCGGTCGGTGTCAGCGAGCTGACGTTCGACGATCGGCCCGCCCGACGACCGGACCGGTCGTCAGCTGAGATCAGCCTCCCGTGCGGATCTGGTCCGATGATCCGCGTGAATGACCGTGCCCATCTGACGTCGGTGAGGACAAGCCGCGCCGATGTGGCGGCGGGGCGTTCCGCGGTCGCCCGCACGTGCACCGGGGACTCTGTGACCCTGACGGCCGGCGTCAACCGGGTCACGAGCACCGCTTCTGGCCTCTTCGACGCCGGCCGGTCGGTCCTGACCTCGACCGGAACGCCACGCTCGGCAACCGGCACCGGCGATCTGGTGACGAGGTCGCAGAACACCAATCCGGGTTGGCAGGCGACCGTGGAGGGTCGCTCCGTCACACCCGTCACGGTCAACGGCTGGCAGCGGGGATGGCGATTGGCCGGCACGGGCCCGACCGATGTCGCCGAGACCTACGCCCCGAACGCGTCATACCGGGCGGCGCTGGTCGCCGGCGCGCTGGGCGTCTTGGCACTCCTGTGCATCGCGTTGATCAGAGGCAGCCGCCCTCGTCCTGGTCCCGACGTCTGGTCAGCCGGGCGGGCGAGTCCTGTGGGTGTGATCGCGATGATCGCGGTGCTGGGGTTCACGGCCGGAACGATCGGTGTGGTGTGCGCCCTCGCCGGTATGGCCCTCGGCGCCTGGGTGGCCGCGCGCCGGGAGGCGTCGGGCTGGACGGTCGCCGGCCCGTTGGCGGTCGCTGTGGGTTGCTACGTGTGGTGGGCCGTGGCCGGGGGCGACATCCCGGTCATCCCGTGGCGGGCGCCTCAGCTGTGTGCGATGGCGTCGCTCGGTGTCGTCGTGGGAGTCCTGGCGCGTCGACCCGGCGCGAGCGACATGAACGGCCGCTCGACGGCGCGATAGAGCACTTCGGCAACCAGCAGGCTGATCGCGAGGATGATCGCGAACAGCAACAGGAACGGAGTGTCGAACACGGTGAACCCCATCATCGGAACTCCGACGGCGAGGACCGTCACGTGGCAGCAGAACAGGGCATACGAGATGTGCCCGAGGTGACGCAGGGCGGGCAGGGAGAGCACCCGGGCGACCGGGCTCTCGTCGCTGCCGAGGACGCACGGCGCGACTGCCAGCACCGCGATCAAGGCGTAGCAGGCATGACGCATAGCTGCCTGGCCAGCCGTGGGGGAGACCAGCAGGGGCGAGCCGCCGAGCGGCGTGGACACGATGAGGAAGATCGCTCCGGCGGTGAGCCAGCACGACGTACGGTCGCGGGCGGCGGAGATGAGCAGCCCAGTCACCCGGCCCGGCGCGGCTGAGTCGATCGTGAGCACGGCGAGACCGATGCCGAGGGCGAACCAGCTGGCATAGGACGGCAGCCAACGGGCCGCCTGCTCGGCCAGGTCCGAGCGCAGGTTGTGGGTGACCAGCACCCACGCGAGGCTGCCGGCCGCGCTGGCCGCGAGGAAGACCAGCAGTCGTACGGGTCGCCAACGGTCTCGGCAGACGACCTTGATGCAGAGGCCACCCAGGAGCGGGAGGATCAGATAGAACGCGACCTCGACCGTGAGGCTCCACATCTGGGTGAGACCCTGCGGCAGCTGGTTCTCCCGGTAGAGGTCAACCAGCAGCAGGTTCTGGATCCACCGGCCGATCCCCAGCGAGCGATTCTCCTCGATGAGCGCCAGGGCGGCGATCGCCGAGACGACATAGACCGGGAAGATCCGCAGCACTCGCTTGGTGAGATAGCGGCGAGCCGGTTCGTGGCCGACCCGGTCGTGGGCGGACACCAGATAGGGCCGGCTGAGCAGGAATCCAGACAGGACGAAGAAGATCGCGACACCGACCTCGAGTCGTTGCACCACGACCCCCCAGAATCCGCTGGTGTAGAAGCCGGACCAAAAGCCCGCATGCGTCGCGACGACCGCGATCGAGGCGACGGCTCGCATGGCATCGAGCTGAGGGAAGTCGCGGCGGGCGATGTTCATCGTGGCTCCATCTTCGCTCCGACGTGCAAGGCCTCGACACACACCCGTGCACCGGCCGGCAGGTCGAGCGTCACCCGGTCGATGCTGCCGGTCGTGCGGAGACTGAGGATGTGCGACCCGGACTCGACCCGCCCCTCGTAGCGCGTGGTCCCGACGGTCACGCCGATGTCATCGCTGGTGTCGGATCGGTAGGTCATCGAGAGCCAGAAGGGGAAATCGAATGTCGCACTCCCGAGCTCGATCTGCTGGGTCCCGCCCCCGCCGACCAAACACCTGGCGAGCTCTCGAGGACTGACCGCGATGTCTGGGGTCGCGACCCCCGGGACGACGGCCCCGGTTTCATCGAGGATTGCGAGGTCGGTGGCGATGTCTGGGGTCGTGAACGTCTGACGGATCGGCGACAGCACACGGCTCGGCAGGTTGTAGGGGAAGATCAGGGCGGGGACGACAGTGCCCGGCACCGGCTGGTCGGCGAGCTCGACCGGGGCGGACCCGGCCTCGAGGCCCTGCCGTGCGGTGGTCAGGTAACGCCTCGCCTCATAATCCTTGTGCCACGGCTGAACATAGGTCACGGTCGACACGATCGACCCCAGCACGAACGCGGTGAGATAGACACCGGCGATCGTGGTCGAGGTGCGAGCGGCGAACGGCGACGCCGACCGTTCACGCAGGACGTCCGGCAGGCCCCGGACCGGCATGAGGGCCAGGCCGACAGCCAGGGTCAGGAACGGCATGAAGTCCGACCAGTAACGGACTTCGGCTGAGGTCACCCTGCCGTAGACCCCGGCGCGGCCATAGGCAAGCAGGCCGACGGTGAACGCGACGTAGGGGACGACGAACCACAACGGCGTCAGCACGCCGCGATGGCGCATCATCAGGGCGACAACCACGCCACCGAGGATCAGAAGACAGCCGATGACCGCCGCCTGCGGCGGATCCGCGAGCTGACGCGGGCCTGACTCACCGCCGATCGACATCCACCTCCACGGACCGCCGAACAGCGCGGTCGACAAGTTGGTGACCACGAATCGCTCGGCCAGGCCGGAGTAGTCGACATCGCCCCGCGGCGGCGCGGGAGGCGAAGTGGCGAAGTAGGCAGCCAGATATATCGCGGACGGAACGGCATAGGCGACCCAAGCGAACCGGAACCGGACGAGTGAGGACCAGATCCGCCGCGGGACCGAGCCCTCGGCCGCATAGCAGACCGTGATGATGGCGAGCATCGGAACGATCAGGAGAGCCTTGACGAAGAACAGCAGCGCGACGACCAGGCACAAGGTCACCCCGATGGCATACCGCTTGCGGCGGGTCCGCAGCAACAGGACATGGAGACCGATCGCCAGGAAGACGAACGGTTGCACCATGAGCGAGTTGAGCCCGGCCGCCCACCACATCAGCGATGGGACGGTGATGGCCGAGAACAGGTAGATCGTGAGCGGCACGAGGATGCGCAGCCGGTCGCCGAACCACATGCGCAACATCCACCAGCACGCAAGGCCCGCTGCCGCTTGGAATGCCAGGAGCTCGGCGGCTGCGGCCCACCAGGCGAATGGTCCCGCGAGGTCAACCAGCAGCACCAGCACGAATCCCAACGGCATCCTCTGGAAATCGTGACGGTGGAACAGCCAGCCGAGGTCGGCCTCGCCGCGGCCCGCATCCGCGAGGAAGGTGAAGTCGTCGCCGAAGAACCATCCACTGGACACGGCCCACCCGCGGAGCACCACCTGCACCGCGATCAGCATCAGCGCCGCGGCCGTCACGACCCGGCGCGCGGCGATGGGATCGGACCGCACGTCACGGACGGCTGCGGTGCCTTCGACGAGCAGCGAGGTCACCCCGGCATCGTCCCACGTCAGGGGGTCGCGGCAGAGGCTGAGAGCGCTCGATGGGTGACCCTCTGCGGTGTTACGGTCAAGCGTTCATACCGTGGAGGGAGCCCACAGTGAGTAAGAAATTGGGAACAGTCGCGCTGTTCCTGGGTGCGTTTTTGCTGGCATTGGCCGCATTGTCCAAGTTCTACATGTACGACCAGCTGGCCGTCGTGCCGCTCAACACCGAGTCCACGAGCCAGTCGACCACGGCCCCGGGCGCCGACGCCGAATATCTCGACGCCGCCGCCGGGCTGAAGTCCACCTCGGGCCCGTTGAAGAACACCAAGGCGGTGATCGGCAATGTCGAGGAGGGCAAGAAGGCCAGCGAAGAGCTTGGCCGCGACATCGCGGTCTGGGACATCTATGACTGCACTGACAAGCCCGACTTCAACTGCGGCAGCGGTGAGACTGCGTTGAGCGCAGCAGACGACCGGGTCGCATTCGACCGCACGTCGGGCGAAGCGGTTTCTTGGAAGGGCAGCCGTTCGTCGTTCGACGGCAAGGACCTGCAGCCCGGTGACTTCGAGGGGCTCTATTTCAAGTTCCCCTTCGATGCTCAGAAGAAGACGTACCAGTTCTGGGACGGCACGCTTCGCAAGGCCACCCCCGCCACGTACGAGGGGGAGGGCGAGGTCAAGGGCATGAAGGTCTACGAGTACGAGCAGAAGATCGCGCCGGTCAAGACCGGCTCGATCGACGTCCCCGGCAAGCTGGTCGGTTCGGACGAGCAGACTGTCACCGCCGACCAGATCTATTCGAGCGTGACCGACTACAGCGTCGATCCGGTGACGGGCGTGGTCCTGGTCGGCCAGACAGCGCAGGACAGCTATCTTGAGGTCGACGGCCAGCGTGCGCTGACGACCACGGAGGCGACGCTGCGCTACACCGACGCGAACATCACGAAGACCGTCAACGAGTACGAGTCCAAGGCGATGCTGTTGTCGGCCGCCAAGACATACGTCCCGGTTGGCGGAGCGATCCTGGGTCTGGTCCTCATCGGGCTCGGCCTGTTCACCCGCCGTGATCGCGGCGATGTCGGCGCGCGCAAGGCTGATCGGGGCGAGCTCGTCGGCGCACGCTGACGGTGGGCTGGGCCGTGATGAACAGCTCGGCAGCGTAATAGGGTGGGACGTCTATGACCCTCGCCTCCGCTGCCGAGCTGTGCACGTTCGTCGACCGCTCACCGACCCCGTTCCACGTCTGCCAGACGGTTGCGGCCGAGCTCGAGTCCGCGGGTTACGTCAGGGTTCAGGAGCAGGACGCATGGCCGACCGCGGCCGGGCGCCACTACGTCATCCGTGGCGGTTCGCTCGTCGCATGGTCGAGCGACGCGGCACAGTCACCGACCGACGGCTTTCGCGTCGTCGGCGGTCACACCGACAGCCCCAACCTGCGGCTCAAGCAGCATCACGACCTGGCGCCGGCGGGACTCGGAGTCGTCGCCCTCGAGCCGTATGGCGGTGCATGGCTCAACTCCTGGCTCGACCGCGATCTGGGCATTGCCGGGCGAATCGCCTTGCGGGATGGCACCGAGCGGCTCGTCCACATTGATGAGCCACTGCTTCGGGTGCCTCAGCTGGCGATCCACCTCTCCGCCGAGCGCAAGGGTGATGAGCTCGATCCACAGCGCCATCTCAACGCGATCTGGTCGGCCGGATCAGGCACCTTCCTCGACCTCGTCGCGGATCGGACCGGTGTCGCCGGTCGCGAGATCGCCGGCTTCGAGCTGATGACGCACGACACCGCCGCGAGCGCTCTGACCGGGGCGGACGGTGACCTCGTGTCCGCCCCCCGGCTCGACAACCAGGTCACTTGCTTCGCGGGGCTTCGCGCCCTGCTCGACGCCCCGGCAGTGTCGGGCGTACGACCCGTTCTGGCCCTGTTCGACCACGAGGAGGTCGGCAGCACCTCCGAGCGTGGGGCGCAGTCGGACCTGTTGGCGACAGTGCTCGAGCGCATAGTCCTGGCGGCAGGCGGCTCGCGCGATGACTATCACCGCGCGATTGCCGCGTCGGTCTGCGCGTCCGGCGACATGGCGCATGCGACCCACCCGAACTACACGGAACGCCACGAACCGCTCCACCACATCGCGATCGGCGGGGGACCCGTGCTCAAGGTCAACGTCAACCTGCGCTATGCGACGGACGCGCCCGGCGCCGCAGTGTTCGCGTCAGCCTGCGAGCAGGCCGGTGTCCCGATGCAGCGCTACGAGCATCGTGCTGACCTGCCGTGCGGCTCGACGATCGGCCCGCTGAGCGCCGCACGGACCGGGATGCTGACAGTCGATGTCGGCGCTCCGCAGCTGGCGATGCACTCGGCCCGCGAGCTCATGGGCGGAGCCGATGTGGACACGTATGGCCGGGCACTCTCGGCATTCCTGTCACCCGCCTGACCCGACTTCCCGTGTGGGTCCGCCGTCGCGTAGCATTGAGGTTGCGCTGACGGCCTGTACGTACCTCGGACAGAGCAGGCCCGTGCTCGTGCAGAATCGAGCGAATCTCCTCGACACCACGCGATCCAAGGGCTGTCAGACGTGCCCGACAATTCCACCCATCCATCGGAGCAACTCCTCTATGACCAGCAGCATCGCCACACCCCACACCGCACCTCAGGTCGCGGTCAACGACATCGGCTCTGAGGCAGACTTCCTCGCCGCTATCGATCTGACCATCAAGTACTTCAACGACGGCGACATCGTCGAGGGCATCATCGTCAAGGTCGACCGTGACGAGGTCCTCCTCGACATCGGCTACAAGACCGAGGGCGTCATCCCCTCCCGCGAGCTTTCGATCAAGCACGACGTCGACCCCAACGAGGTCGTCTCCGTCGGCGACAACGTCGAGGCCCTCGTCCTCCAGAAGGAGGACAAGGAAGGCCGTCTGATCCTGTCCAAGAAGCGTGCGCAGTACGAGCGTGCGTGGGGCGACATCGAGAAGATCAAGGCCGAGGACGGCGTCGTCGAGGGCACCGTCATCGAGGTCGTCAAGGGCGGCCTGATCATGGACATCGGCCTGCGTGGCTTCCTGCCGGCATCGCTGGTCGAGATGCGCCGCGTGCGCGACCTCGATCCGTACATCGGTCAGAAGATCGAGGCCAAGATCATCGAGCTCGACAAGAACCGCAACAACGTGGTCCTGTCGCGCCGTGCTTGGCTCGAGCAGACCCAGTCGGCTGTTCGCCAGAACTTCCTCACCGAGCTCCAGAAGGGGCAGGTCCGCAAGGGCGTCATCTCCTCGATCGTCAACTTCGGTGCGTTCGTCGATCTCGGCGGCGTCGACGGACTCGTCCACGTGTCCGAGCTGTCCTGGAAGCACATCGACCACCCCAACGAAGTCGTCCAGGTCGGCGACGAGGTCACTGTCGAGGTGCTCGATGTCGACATGGATCGCGAGCGGGTCTCGCTGTCGCTCAAGGCCACGCAGGAAGATCCTTGGCAGCACTTCGCCCGTACGCACCAGATCGGCCAGATCGTGCCGGGCAAGGCGACCAAGCTGGTCCCCTTCGGTGCGTTCGTCCGCGTCGAGGAGGGCATCGAGGGCTTGGTGCACATCTCCGAGCTCGCCGAGCGTCACGTCGAGATCCCCGAGCAGGTCGTGCAGATCGGCGACAGCGTCATGGTCAAGATCATCGACATCGACCTCGAGCGTCGCCGTATCTCGCTGTCCCTCAAGCAGGCCAACGAGACCGAGGCCGCAGTCAGCGATGACTTCGACCCGACGCTCTACGGCATGACGTCGTCCTATGACGCCGAGGGCAACTACATCTACCCCGACGGCTTCGATCCGGAGACCGGCGAGTGGCAGGAAGGCTTCGACGAGGCCCGTGCCACTTGGGAGAAGCAGTACGCCGAGGCGCACGAGCGCTGGGAAGCCCACAAGAAGCAGATCATCGATGCCGAGCAGTCGAGCATCGAGGCTTCTGAGGCCGCGAACTACTCGTCGGACACCACCGCAGAGGGCGACGCTCCGCAGCAGGAGGGTTCGCTCGCCTCGGACGAAGCGCTGCAGGCGCTTCGCGAGAAGCTCACGGGCGGCGAGTAGCCACTCCGCTCAGCGAAGAACCCCCGGTCCATGTGGACCGGGGGTTCTTCTGTCTCCCGATGTCAGTTGAGATGGGGCGAGAAGTCCGCGTGGCTCGGCGGGCCGGGACGGCTGCCATACCCGTCTCGGGGGATCAGTACGGCGAGTGCGATCCCGGAAGCAATGACCAGCAGGGCGATGGTGAAGATCAACATGGCAGCAATTCTCGTCGCAGGCTATTCCTGCCACCAGTGGCAGAAATGACATCATGCATTGATTTACTGCCATCGCCCTGTCAGGATGGACACATGAAGAAGGTCGTGGTGATCGTGCAGGACGGTGTCGAGCCCTTCGGTCTCGGCGTGCTGGGTGAGGTCTGGGCCGAGCCCTACCACCCCGAGGACGACAATCCGCTGTTCGACTATGTCGTGTGCACACCCAACCCCGGCCGCGTCAAGGGCACGGCGGGCTATGACTACTTCATCGATCGCGGGCTGGACGAGCTCGACGACGCCGATCTCGTGGCGATCGTGCCCAAGCGGGACTTCCTGGAGCCCTCACCCGAGGTCGCGGCTGCCGTGCGAGCCGCCGCGGGCCGTGGCGTGCGCGTGCTCGCGTCGTGCACCAGCGTCTTCATCCTCGGGGAGGCGGGGTTGCTCGACGGGCGGGAGTGCACGACCCACTGGCGCTATGGCGGCCTGCTGGCCGAGCGGTTCCCCTTGGCCAAGGTCAACGCCGACGTCCTCTATGTCGAGGATGATCTGGTCCTGACCGGTGCGGGATCGGCCGCTGCGATCGACGCCTCGCTCCACCTCGTGCGGCAGGTGTTCGGAGCGAAGGTCGCCACCACGACGGCCCGACGCATCGTCGTGGCCCCTCACCGGGACGGGGGGCAGGCGCAGTTCGTCCGGACCCCGATGGGTCAGACCGAGGCCGACACGCTCGCGCCGTTGCTGGCCTGGGCCAGCGACCACCTCGATGAGCAGCTCTCGGTCGAGCGACTCGCCGCCCACGCCCACATGTCGCCGCGCACGTTCGCCCGACGCTTCCGGGACGAGACCGGGACGACCCCGCTCCAGTGGCTCACGAGCCAGCGCCTCGCACAGGCCGAAGAGCTGCTCGAGAACTCCTCGCTGCCGGTCGAGCAGATCGCCGGCCGGGTGGGATTCGGCAACGCCGCGACGCTGCGACACCACTTCTCCATCGCGCGAGGCACGACTCCCCAGCAGTATCGAAAGACCTTCACCTGCGTGGCAGAGGCCGGCTGAGCAGATTGACAGGCCGGTGTGTCACAGCCCGGTGCCTTCACAGCCCGGTGCCTTCACAGCCCGGTGCCTTCACAGTTCCGTGCGTCGGACCTTGCCGGTCGCCGTCCGGGGCAGGGAGTCGAGTCGTTCGTACGACTTGGGGCGCTTGGGTGGGGCCAGCCGTTCGGTCGCGAGCGCGCGCAGCGCGTCCTCGGTGATGTCGCCGACATAGGCCGCGCACACACGCTGACCCCACCGCGAGTCGACGCGCCCGAACACCGCCACATCGACCAGTCTCTCGGCGCCCTCCAGCGCGGCCTCCACCTCGGCCGGATAGACGTTGACACCGCCGGAGATGATGAGGTCCTCTCGGCGGGAGTCGAGATAGACCAGGCCGCCGTCGACCCGGCCCAGGTCGCCGACGCTGAACGCCGGTCCGTGGGCTGTGTCAGTCCAGGCCGAACGGGTCTTGTCGGGATCGCCCCAGTACGTGAATCGGGCCCATGGTGGCACGACACACCACAGCTGTCCGTCGTCGTCGACCGTGACCAGCCGACCGGGGCGCGCGCGGCCGACCGTGCCGGGGTGGGCGATCCACTCGTCGGCCGGGCATGCCGTCAGCTGCCCCTCGGTCGAGCCGTAGAACTCCCAGACCACCTCGGTCCCGAACAGCTGGTGTGCCCGCCGGCGGATGGGTTCAGGGCAGGGCGCTCCGGCGTGGGCCACCAGTCGGAACGACGCCGCGTCGAGAGTCGCGCCGTGCTCGTCGAGCCAGCCGAAGAGTCGCTGTAGGTGCGCCGGCACACAGAACATCGTCGTCGGTCGGAGCCGGGCCACCTCATCGACGAACGCCGGGGGGTCGAAGCCCGACATGACAGCGATCGCCCCTCCAGACAGCAGCGTGCCCATCGCGAAGCGCAAGGGTGCCGAGTGATAGATCGGCGAGATCACGAGGTGGAGGTCGCTGGGGTGGAACCCCCAGAGCTCACGTTCTTCGCGGACCAGCGCCTCCGCGTGATCCGGTGCCAGTAGTCCCGACCAGACGCCCTTGGGTCGGCCGGTCGTGCCCGAGGTGAAGTGCATCGGACGGCACCGGGGCCAGTCGTCAAGATCGATCGGATCGCCCTCGAGGAGTGATGCGAGCGTGGTCGCCTCGTCGATCACGAGGGCCGGCCCGACGTCGCGGATGATCTTGGTGCGTTCGTAGTCGGTGAGGCGGGGATCCAGCGGCACGGGGACGACTCCCGTGCGAGCCGCTCCGAGCACGACACTGACGTAGTCGACCGACCCGGCGACACACAGGACGAGCCGATCGCCTGCCCGCAACCCCTGGGCATGCAGCGCACCGGCGACATTGGCCTGCGTGCTCTCGCTCTGGGCAGAAGTGAGGACCTCGAGCACGTGATCCTCCACATCGTGAGACGTCTGTCACGTCGGTGAGCGGGGATCATCTCATCCAACGTGAACCCCCGGACAAAGTATGCTTCACTCGAACGCTGACCCTGACTTTCGTCTATGCCTCAAGGTGGTTCATCCGTGGCAGATTCTCGCCACAGGCAAGTTCGCAAGGCGCCCAGAAGCCTTCGTGCATCCCGCGCGTTTCTCCCCACTGCAGGTTTGGTGACCCTCGTGGTCGCCGGCGCCCTGGTGGTCTCGCACGATGGCGCGGCTCCTGAGGCCGCGGCGGCCCCCAAGCAGGACCTCTTTGCGGTCTCGGCGGACAGGCGGGCTGAGGCTCAGGCCCCCGCAACCGTCAGCCGTAGCGCTGAGCGCGCACCAGTGACCAACGAAGCCGCCGCAGAGGACAAGGTCGAGGGCACCCGGTTCGCCGTGGTCCCGGTCGAGATTCACGCCGCGCCCAAGGAGTCCTCGCCGGTCCTGGCCAAGGTCGACTCCGGCGAGACCGTTGACATCACCGGCGTCGTCAAGGGCGACTGGGCCCAGATCATCCACAAGGGACTCCCGCGCTGGGTGCCGGCCAAGAGCATCGCCACGGAGATGCCGCTCGGCAGCTCGCCATGCCCGATCGGATCCGAGGGCGGCCTGCAGCCCGACACGGTCAAGGTGCTCCGTGCCGTCTGCGCGAAGTTCCCGGAAGTCCGCGCATACGGTGGTATCGCCGGCCGCGGCGAGCACGCCACGGGTCATGCTCTCGACATCATGGTTGGCAACGGCAATCCAATCGGCAACGACATCGCCGCGTTCCTGCAGGAGAACCGCGCAGAGCTCGGCATCGAATACCTGATCTGGCGGCAGCGCATCTGGCGGCCCTCGACCTCAGGCGCCTGGCGGGGCATGTCGAACCGCGGCAGTGCCACGGCCAACCACATGGACCACGTGCACGTCACGACCTTCGGCAACGCTGCCGGCTGAGGGTCCTCGATGCTGAGGGTCGGCCTGACCGGCGGTATCGGTTCGGGCAAGAGCAGCGTCAGCGAGCTGCTGACGTCCCACGGAGCCGTCGTCATCGACTACGACCAGCTGGCTCGCGAGGCCGTCGAGCCGGGCAGCTCGGCGCTAGCCGAGATCGCCGAGCGCTTCGGAGCCGAGGTGATCGCCCAGGACGGAACCCTCGACCGACCCGCGCTGGGGGCCCTCGTGTTCGCCGATCCCCAGGCGCTGGCCGATCTCAACGCGATCACCCACCCCGCAATCGGCCGCCTTGCGGCAGCCCGCGAGGCGGCGGCGCCGTCTGATGCGATCGTCGTGCACGACAACCCGTTGCTCGTCGAGATGGGCGCGGCCAGCTGGTGCGACGTCGTGATCGTGGTCGACGTTCCCGAGGACGTCCAGGTGGACCGCCTGATGGCCAGCAGGGGGATGTCCGAGAGCGACGCCCGCGCGCGCATCTCGGCGCAGACCTCCAGACGACAAAGGACCGGCGTCGCCGATCTGGTGATCGACAACACCGGTCCACTGGACGAGCTCGCCCGCCTCGTCCGGGGCGCCTGGGACGACCTCGTGACGAGGTCCGCCTCGCGCTAGGTGCGATCAGGCGGCGAGTTCCGGATCTGCGATGCGGCGCAGGGTCGCCAGCGCTTCGCGCTCGAGCTGGCGGACCCGCTCGGCCGAGATGCCGTGGCGCTTGCCGATGTCGGCGAGCTTTTGCTGGCGGCCGTCGAGCAGGCCGTAGCGGGCCCGGACGATGTCGGCCTCCCGGTCGCCGAGGTGATCGACCAGTGTCGAGATCAGGTGCCGCGACTCGTCGTCGAGCACCGCGAGGTCTGGTCCGGGCTGCGTCTCACGAGCGATCAGGTCGCCCAGCGAGGTGTCGCCGTCCTCGTCGACGGGGGAGTCGAGGCTGACGTGGTCGCGTCCCCACGACATCAGGTCGATGACGCGGTCGACGTCCATGCCGAGCTCCAGGGCGATCTCCTGCGGCTCCGGGTCGTAGCCGAGCTGGCGCTCGAGGTTGCGGCGCGCGGCCGTCACCTGGTTGAGCTCCTCGACCACGTGAACCGGAAGGCGTACGACTCGGGCCTGCTGCGCGATGCCTCGGGTGATCGCCTGACGTACCCACCAGGTGGCGTACGTCGAGAACTTGAACCCCTTGGCGTAGTCGAACTTCTCTACCGCACGGATCAGGCCGGTGTTGCCCTCCTGGACCAGGTCGAGCATCGGCATCGCCGATCGCCCGTACTTGCGGGCGATCGAGACGACCAGCCGCAGATTGGCCTGGATGAACTCCTGGATTGCCAGGTCGCCTTCAGTAGCGAGCCACTCGAGCTCATCCGCGGTGGCGGACTTGGGCGCGCCGCCCTTGCGGCGACCCACTCGACCCTCCGCCAGGAGGTGACGGGCGAACAGCCCGGCCTCGACGGTCTTGCTCAGCTCGACCTCACGCTGGGCGTCGAGCAGGGGAGTGCGGGCGATCTCGGCGAGGTACATGCCGACGCTGTCCTTGCCCTCGGTGTTGCTGTTGCCATGTCGTGCGCTCACCGTGCGCCTCCCATCAGTGTCTGTACTGATGAGAACGCTTTCGGTACCCCAAGGATTCCGCTCTCAGTTGGTTCTTAGGAGCCCCGTGCTAAAGGGCGCCGCAACCGATGAGCGCAGCGAAGGTGTTCGCTGTCGAATCCTCGTGTCACATCGCCAAGCGACCGAAAGCGACGCTCACGAGCTCGCTGTCGCCACGTCGACGATCCAGGCGAGCTCCCACGCCCGCTCCTTCCACGAGGCGTAGCGTCCGCTGACCCCGCCGTGGCCGGCATGCATCTCGGTCTTGAGCAGGATCGGGGCGTCTCCCGTCGCGGTGGAGCGCAGCCTCGCGACCCACTTGGCCGGCTCGACATAGAGCACCCGGGTGTCGTGCAGGCTCGTCACGGCGAGGATGGCTGGATAGGGATGGGCGCCGACGTTCTCATAGGGCGCGTAGGACTTCATGTAGGCGTAGACGTCGGGGTCGTCGAGCGGATTGCCCCACTCGTCCCACTCGATGACGGTCAGCGGCAGGCTGGGATCCAGGATCGTGGTGAGGTTGTCGACGAACGGGACACTGGCGATGATCCCCGCGAATGCTTCGGGAGCCAGGTTGGCGACGGCTCCCATCAGCAGGCCGCCGGCACTGCCGCCCTCGGCAATCAGCCTGTCGGCCGACGTCCAGCCCTCGGCGACGAGGTGCCGAGCGCTCGCGATGAAGTCGGTGAACGTGTTGCGCTTGTGCAGCATCTTGCCGTCGTCGTACCAGTGCCGGCCGAGTTCGCCTCCGCCGCGGACGTGGGCGATCGCGAACACGAAGCCACGATCGAGCAGTGAGAGGCGCATCGCGGAGAATCCCGGATCCATGCTCGCCTCGTAGGCGCCGTAGCCGTAGATCAGTGCCGGAGCGGTGCCATCGCGCGGGGTGTCCTTGCGGCAGACGATCGAGACCGGCACCTGTGTGCCGTCGTCCGCAGTTGCCCAGCTGCGGTGCTGCTCGTAGTCCTCGGGGTCATAGCCCCCGAGGACGGGTGCCTGCTTGCGCAGCACCAGCTCTCCGGTGGCCACGACGTAGTCGAAGATCGACGCCGGCGTGACGAACGATCCCACGCCGACGCGGATGAGCGGCTGGTCCCACTCGGCATTGGCGCCCACCCCGCTGGTGAAGAGCTCCTCACCGAACTCGATCTCCTCGAGCTGGCCGAGCCCGTCGGCGCCCAGGGGGATGATGCCGATGCGGGAGAGTGCGTCCCGCCGAAAGGACACGACGAGCTGCTGGGCGAAGACGTCGACATCCTCCAGACGGGTCGACTCGCTGCCGGGGATGATGACCGTGCGGACGCTTGGATCGGAGACCCGCACCGCGGCGAGCTCGAAGTTGAGCGCGCCGTCATTGTGCAGGATGAGGAAGACGTCCTCGCCGCCGATCACGGCGTGCTCGAGGGAGTACTCGACACCGTCACGGCGGGGGAGCACGACGTGGAAATCGCCCTCGGGCTCGTCTGCCGCCAGCACCCGCACCTCGCTGGTGACCTTGGAGGACAGGCCGATGACCAGGAAGCGCTCGGACTGGGTGCGACCGACGCCGACGAAGTAGCGCTCGTCGGGCTCCTCGAAGACCAGGACGTCATCGGCGGTCGAGCCCAGCGTGTGGCGCCAGACGCGGTGAGGACGCCAGGCCTCGTCGACGGTCGTGTAGAAGAGATGGGTTGCGCCCGTGGACCAGGTCGCTCCTCCGCTGGTGGCGGGGATCTCGTCCGGGAGCACCTCACCGGTGCGCAGGTCCTTGACCCGGATCGTGTAGCGCTCGTCGCCCTGCGTGTCGACGGACCACGCGAGGAGGCCCCCGTCGTCGCTGACGCTGAATGCGCCGAGGGAGAAGAACTCGTGTCCGTCGGCCTCGATGTTGGAGTC
Source organism: Aeromicrobium sp. (assembly GCF_037719875.1). Taxonomy (GTDB): domain Bacteria; phylum Actinomycetota; class Actinomycetes; order Propionibacteriales; family Nocardioidaceae; genus Aeromicrobium. The sequence continues at coordinate 292,893 of NZ_JBBJMJ010000001.1, forward strand.
CAGCAGGACTTCCTCACCGGCGATCTCGGAGCCGGCCTCCAGCACCGGCGGATCCCAGTCGTCGACGTCGCCGATCGGACACCGGCAGCGGATCGCATACTGCTGGCCCTCGACCGTACGTGCGTAGTACCACCAGCCGCCTCGACGGACCGGGACGGACAGGTCGGTCTCGAGCGTGCGCGCCTTGATCTCGTCGAAGATCTGCTGGCGCAGCGGCTTCAGGTGGGCCGTCGCGTCATCGGTGTGGGCGTTCTCGGCCTCCAGATAGGCCAGCGTTGCGGGATCGTCCTTGTCGCGCAGCCACTCGTAGTCGTCGACGAACTCGTCGCCATGATGGCTGCGGACAAGGGGCCGGCGCTCGGCAGACGGTGCGGGGGCGTTCATGCCTCGAACGTACCGGTGTGTCCTGCGCCGAGCGCGGGGTCCTCGGCCCGGAATGTGTGCACCGGTCCGGGCGGTGTCCAGCGGGTCTCGAATCGCACCGTGACACGGCCGAGCCCCGAGCCCCAGACCCACCCGTCGCCGTGGCTGTCGTGGTGCACATCCATGCCGGGATACCACCTGGTCGGGCGTATGAGGCTCTGCTCGATCGGCTCATCCTCGACGTCGTCGTCCTCGTCAGCCGCGAAGAGATCGTCCTGCACCCAGTCGGCGAGACCGCTCACGCCGACCCCCAGGAGGCGCAGGCCGTTGCTGATGTCCTCTCCGGCGAGGAGTCCGCGCGCCGTCGCCGCCAGGATGCGCGCATTGTCGGTCGGGTTCGGCAGGGTCGACGACCGGGTGTGGGTCTCGAAGTCGTGGTGTCGCATCTTGAGCGTCACGGTGCGTCCGGAGAGCCCGTTCTTGCGGAGCCGGCCGGAGACCGACCGGGCCATGCGCTCGATGATCGACTCGAGCTGGACCCGGTCGGAGATGTCCTGCTCGAAGGTGTCCTCGACGCTGACCGACTTGGTCTCGCGCGATGACATGACCGGCCGGTCATCATCGGCTCGTGCCATCCGGTGCAGCGAACGGCCGGAGGACTGCCCGAGCAGGCGGGTGAGCTCGTCCTCGCTGGGTGAGCGCAGGTCCTCGACCGTCAGGATCCCGACCCGGCGGAGTCGCTCCGCGGTGGCCGGACCGACGCCGGGGATCGCGGTGGCCTGCATCGGCCCGAGCACGTCCGCCTCCGTGCCGGGCTGGACGATGAACACGCCGTCGGGCTTGTTGATCTCGCTGGCGATCTTGGCCATCAGCTTGGACGAAGCGATCCCGACCGATGCGGTCAAGCCGCCGGTCAGGTCCGCGATGTCGGCCCGGATGCCGGCGACGATGCGCTCGACCTCGCCGGGATCGAAGTCGGGATCCGCGGCTAGGTCGACGAATGCCTCGTCGAGGGACAGCGGCTCGATCAGCTCGGACTCCTCCCGCAGCCGCTCCATCACGATGCGGCTCGCCTCGCGATACGCATCGAACCGGCCGCCGAGAAAGGCCGCGTGCGGGCACCTGGCCCGCGCCTCGGCCGTACGCATCGCGGATCGCACCCCGTGCACCCTGGCCTCGTAGGACGCCGTCGCGACCACCCCACGGGGTCCGATGCCACCAACGATGACCGGCCGGCCACGCAGGGACGGCTTGTCACGCTGCTCGACCGAGGCGAAGAAGGCGTCGAGATCCAGGTGCATGATCGACGCCGTGGACCGCATGGCCCCAGTGTCTCGCGCGGGTCGGACAGCACCGCCATGCACATGGAGTCGGCCGGATCCGGACTGTCCACAGATGCCGCGCGACGGGCTGACCGAGCACGGCGGGCTCGCGAGCGTGGACCCATGACACAGACACCCTCGGTCTACACGGCCCACGACATCCCCGATCTGCTCAACACCCTTCCGACGTTGTTCGGCTTCCGACCGGCCGAGTCGCTGGTGGGGGTGGCGACGTATGGCCCGCGGCGAAGGTTCGGGTTCCGGCTCCGCGTCGACATACCGGCTCACGAAGATGTCGAGGAGCTCGCCGGAGTCGTGGTGAAGCACCTGCGCAATCAGGGAGCGGAGGGCGCGATCTTCCTGGCGGTGACCGAGCAGCAGGACGTCGCCAAGGACCTGCTCTTCGCGATCGAGCGGCAGCTCGCCCCGATCAGCCTGATCGTCGCGGCCCGCGCGGACGGTCACCGCTATTGGAGCGACGAGCCCGGCTTCCCTGCCGAAGGCATCACCTATGAGTCGTCGGACCACCATCTCGCCGTGGTCCAGGCGGTCGCAGCGGGCCAGCAGATCCTGCCGGACCGCCAAGCGCTGGTCGACCGATTTGCTGCCGTGCAGAATCCCCGCCGCGCGTGGATGCACAGAGCTGTCGCTGAGGTGCTCGACCAGGTGATCCCTGTCGTGACGCGTACGCCGCCCGACGATCTGACGGCGGTCGCGATGCGGCAGGTCCAGCCGATCCTGGACCGCGGCCTGGCCGGCGGGACCCTCAGCGACGACGACCTGGCGCGATTGGCGATCTGGGTGTCGGGGATTCGTGTACGTGACGAGGTGTGGGAACAGATCACGCGGGAGCGCGCGGACGACATGTTGCGAGTCCTGACCGTGGTCTCAGGCAGTGTCGTGCCACCGTTCGAGCCCGCTGTCCTGTGCCTCACGGCATTCGCGGCCTGGCTGACCGGTGACGGCGCCCAGTCGCTGATCGCAGTTGAGCGTGCGTTGAGCGTCGACCCCGACTACTCGATGGCCCGACTGCTGCTCGACATGCTGGAAGGCGGTGTCTCGCCCGACCGATGGGTCGCGCTGCGAGCCGCCGACACCGCATCGCCCTAGGGTGGAGGCATGGGACAAGATGTCGACGAGCGGGAGTTCAGCCGCGAGGATCGCACCCGCTATCGGGCAAAGGTCCGCCGCTGTCTCGACGTCTTCGCCCGGATGCTCAGCGAGTACGACCTCTCGTTCGAGCACACCCACGTCGGCATCGAGATCGAGTTCAACCTCGTGGATGACAAGGGAGATCCGGCGCTCAAGAACGCCGAAGCCCTCGAGGCGATCGCCGACTCGGACTTCCAGACCGAGCTGGGCCTGTTCAACGTCGAGGTCAACGTCCCGCCGGCGCGGATCGACGGCACGGGGTTGGACGACCTGGAAGCCGCCCTACGGGACGACCTCAACCGGGCCCAGGCCAAGGCAGCCGGGGTGGGTGCGCACCTGCTGATGATCGGCATCCTCCCGACCCTGCAGGACGGACACTTCAGCCGCGAGGCGATCTCGGCCAACCCCCGCTACCACCTGCTGTCCGAGCAGATCCTGGCCGCTCGAGGCGAGGACATCGAGATCGTCATCGACGGTGTCGACCGCCTCGACACCACGGCTGACACGATCATCCCAGAGGCGGCGTGCACCAGCACGCAGCTCCACCTGCAGGTCGAGCCCGATGACTTCGCTGTGATGTGGAACGCTGCGCAGGCCATCGCGTCGGTGCAGGTCGCGATCGGCGCCAACTCCCCGTTCCTCCTCGGCCAGCAGCTGTGGCACGAGACCCGGATCGCGCTCTTCGAGCAGGCGACAGACACACGGAGCGAGGAGCTCAAGGCCCAGGGCGTGCGCCCCCGGGTGTTCTTCGGCGAGCGGTGGATCACGTCGGTGTTCGACCTGTTCGAAGAGAATGTCCGCTACTTCCCGGCCCTGCTGCCGATCGTCGACGAAGAGGACCCCCTGGCCGAGCTCGAGGCCGGCAGGGTCCCCAACCTGGCGGAACTGAGGCTGCACAACGGGACGGTCTATCGATGGAACCGGCCGATCTACGACGTGGCAGACGGCCGCCCCCACCTGCGGATCGAGAACCGGCTGCTCCCGGCCGGCCCCACGGTCGTCGACACGATGGCCAACGCCGCCTTGTTCTACGGCCTGGTCAAGTCGCTGGGCTCCAGCGATCGGCCGGTCTGGTCCCAGCTGTCGTTCCGGGCCGCCGAGGACAACTTTCATCAGGCGGCCCGCGCCGGCATCGAGACCGACATCTACTGGCCGTCGGTCGGCACGGTCTCGGCCCGTGAGCTCGTGCTTCGTCAGCTCCTGCCGTTGGCGCATGCCGGGCTCGAGGAGATGGGCGTCGACACCGCGGTCCGGGACCGGCTGCTCGGGATCATCGAGCAGCGGTGCATCACGGGCCGAAACGGCGCCACCTGGCTGATTGATGAGTTCGGACATCAGCTCGGGTCTGCTCCCGATCGCCTCGCCGCCATGCAGGCGACGACGCGCGCATACGAGGAGCACATGCACCACGGCGAGCCGGTGCATGTCTGGCCCACGCGCTCCTGAGAAGACCCTGAGATGGAAGTGCTTGGCCACTCGTGGCACACTTGGGCCAGAGGTTGACCACAGGCCTCATTGTTGCGCCCATCTATCGTCTGCGAGGTTGACGTGCCGGTGAATCCCGCATCTGGAAACCCCCTCCGGGCGGTGACCAAGCTCCTGTCGGGAGTGGGCAAGGATGGACCTGCGGAATCGCCGAAGAACGCCCCGGCCACCAAGAAGGCCGTGGCCCCCAAGGCGCCCGCAAAGAAGATCTCGGCAGCAGTGAAGGCAGCACCCAAGGCCGCTTCGACCAAGACCTCGGCGAAGAAGACCCCGGCCAAGAAGACCCCGGCCAAGAAGACCGCTGCCAAGAAGGCCAGCGCACCGTCCAGTTCCCCGGCGAAGACAGAAGCGACAGTGACCAAGACCGCATCCAGCCCCACCAAGAAGACCGCTGCCAAGAAGGCGCCTGCCAAGAAGGCCGCCGCCGCCAAGGACGCTCCCACCACCGAGGAGTCCAGCATCCCGGCGAACATCGACATCGCCAAGGTGCTCGAGGTCCCGGCCGTGCAGGTCGACTCGCAGGGCAAGAAGATCCTTCCGGACATTCCCGACGAGGAGTTCGAGAAGGACCTCGCGACTGATCCGACGCTCAAGGAGGACGAGAAGTCGTCCTACACGATCTCGGCCGCGGATGAGAGCGATGAGCCGGTCCAGCAGGTCATGGTCGCCGGCGCCACGGCCGATCCGGTCAAGGACTACCTCAAGCAGATCGGCAAGGTCTCGCTGCTGACCGCCGGTCAGGAGGTCGAGCTCGCCAAGCGCATCGAAGCTGGCCTGTTCGCTGAGGAGAAGCTCGCCAAGGGCGGACGCATCTCGGCCAAGATGCTCGAAGAGCTCGAATGGATCACGGTCGACGGCCGCCGCGCCAAGAATCACCTGCTCGAGGCCAACCTGCGACTCGTCGTCTCGCTGGCCAAGCGTTACACCGGTCGCGGGATGCTGTTCCTGGACCTGATCCAGGAGGGCAACCTCGGCCTGATCCGTGCGGTCGAGAAGTTCGACTACACCAAGGGCTTCAAGTTCTCGACCTATGCCACGTGGTGGATCCGTCAGGCCATCACCCGCGCGATGGCCGACCAGGCCCGCACGATCCGCATCCCGGTCCACATGGTCGAGGTCATCAACAAGCTCGCCCGCGTCCAGCGCCAGATGCTGCAGGACCTGGGTCGCGAGCCCACCCCCGAAGAGCTGGCGATCGAGCTCGACATGACACCTGAGAAGGTCGTCGAGGTCCAGAAGTACGGCCGTGAGCCGATCAGCCTCCACACGCCGCTCGGCGAGGACGGCGACTCGGAGTTCGGTGACCTGATCGAGGACTCCGAGGCCATCGTCCCGGCCGACGCGGTGTCGTTCACCCTGCTCCAGGAGCAGCTGCATGCCGTCCTCGACACGCTCTCAGAGCGTGAGTCCGGCGTCGTCTCGATGCGCTTCGGTCTGACCGACGGTCAGCCCAAGACGCTTGACGAGATCGGCAAGGTCTATGGCGTCACGCGCGAGCGGATCCGCCAGATCGAGTCCAAGACCATGAGCAAGCTGCGGCACCCGTCGCGCTCGCAGGTCCTGCGCGACTACCTCGACTGAGGGCGCACCGCCTGGGGGTGCCACACCCACCGCTGGGAGTGACACTCTTGAGGCGACGCGCCGGTGCGCGCCTCAAAGGTGTCACTCCCAGCGGGGTGAGCGGATGTGACGAAGTTCAGCCCTCGTCGGCGAGAGACTGGCTCGGGGCGAGTCGTTCGCTCTCGTCATGGATGCTCGCGGACATCTCGCGAAGCTTGTCCTCGTGCTGCCGTGCGTGGTGAGCGCAGAACATCAGCTCACCACCGCCGCCGAGTGTCACACGTACGTATGCCTGAGCGCCGCAACGGTCGCAGCGGTCGAGGGAGCTCAGCATGGGGGCTGTCAATGTAGTCATGATGACCTTCTCTCTGAGCATTCGGCGGTACTACTAGATCAACATCCAATCACGGGGAGCTATTCCTTCGTGGTCATTCGTGACCTACGACATACATACTCCCCGACGGGCACAAATGGACGCAGGCGCGCGGCGAGCCGCGTGTCACCGAGGGCAGGTCGCAACGGCTCGATATCCTAGGGCCACACGACAGATTCCGAGAGGCTTCCGACCATCGACAGCACGTACGACGCCCGCAACCTCCTGGTCCTGGAGGGTCTGGAAGCCGTCCGCAAGCGTCCGGGGATGTATGTCGGCTCGACCGACACCCGTGGCCTGATGCACTGCCTCTGGGAGATCATCGACAACTCGGTCGACGAGGCGTTGTCCGGCTTCGGGACGCACATCCGGGTGGCCCTCAACGATGACGGGTCGGTCGAGGTCCAGGACGACGGCCGTGGTGTGCCGGTCGACATCGAGAAGAAGACCGGGTTGACCGGGGTCGAGGTCGTCTACACCAAGCTGCATGCCGGCGGGAAGTTCGGCGGCGGCTCCTATGTCGCGACCGGTGGCCTGCACGGTGTCGGCGCCTCAGTCGTCAATGCCCTGTCGTCGCGCCTCGACGTCGAGGTCGACAAGGGCGGGGCCACGTGGGCGATGTCATTTCGGCGCGGTGAACCTGGCGTGTTCGCCGGCGACGGGCCCGAGGCGGAGTTCTCGCCCACCAACGAGCTTCGCAAGATCGGCAAGGTCGCCAAGGCCCGGACCGGCACCCGGGTGCGCTACTGGGCGGACCCGCAGATCTTCATCAAGGACGCCAGGTTCGCCTACGAGGAGCTGGTCGCCCGGGCACGCCAGACATCGTTCCTGGTCCCCGGTCTCGAAATCGTGATCAGCGACCGTCGCGGCGACGTGCCGCACGAGGAGAAATTCCGACACGACGGAGGCATCACCGAATTCTGCGAGTTCCTCGCGGCTGACGCCCCGGTGACCGAGGTCCTGCGCCTGCAGGGTGAGGATGTCTTCACCGAGACCGTCCCGCTGCTGGACGCCAAGGGCCACATGACGCCCCAGGACATCGAGCGCACCCTCGGGGTCGACATCGCGGTCCGTTGGGGCTCGGAGTGGGACACCGAGATCAAGTCGTTCGTCAACATCATCGCGACGCCCAAGGGCGGCACGCACCTCAACGGCTTCGAGCGGGGGTTGACCAAGACCTTCAACGACGTGCTGAGGACCACCCGGCTGCTCAAGTCCGGGGACCCCGACGTCGCCAAGGACGACGTCCTCGAGGGCATGACCGCGGTCGTGACCGTACGCCTGGCCGAGCCGCAGTTCGAGGGCCAGACCAAGGAGGTCCTCGGCACTCCCGCGGTGACCAAGATCGTCAACCAGGTCGTGTCACGGGAGCTCAAGGCATTCCTGACATCCACCAAGACCGCCGAGAAGGCCAAGTCCCGGCTCGTGATGCAAAAGGTCGTCGATGCCTCACGGACGCGTCTCGCCGCCCGGCAGCAGCGCGACACCCAGCGGCGCAAGAACGCACTGGAGTCCAGCGCCCTGCCGGCCAAGCTCGCCGACTGCCGCAGCAATGACGTCGAGCGCTCTGAGCTGTTCATCGTCGAGGGCGACTCGGCGCTCGGCACCGCCAAGTCGGCCCGAGACTCCGAGTTCCAGGCCCTGCTGCCGATCCGCGGCAAGATCCTCAACGTCCAGAAGGCCAGCATCGGCGACATGCTCAAGAACGCCGAGTGCTCCTCGATCATCCAGGTCGTCGGCGCGGGCTCCGGTCGTACGTTCGACGTCGACGCGGCGCGCTACGGGCGGATCATCTTCATGGCCGACGCCGACTCCGATGGCGCGCACATCCGCTGCCTGCTGGCAACGCTGTTCTTCCGTTACATGCGCGAGCTGGTCGATGCCGGCCGGGTCTACACCGCGGTGCCGCCCCTGCATCGCATCGAGCTGGCCAACCCCAAGAAGGGGCAGGAGAAGTACGTCTACACCTACTCCGACGTCGAGCTGCAGCGCAAGCTTGCTGAGCTGCAGCGCAAGAACGTCAGGTGGAAGGACCCGGTGCAGCGCTACAAGGGTCTTGGCGAGATGGACGCCGGCCAGCTGGCCGAGACCACGATGGATCCCCGCCACCGCACGCTCCGACGGCTCACGGTCGACGACGGCGAGGAGGCATCGTCGGTCTTCGAGCTGTTGATGGGCAACGACGTCCCGCCGCGCAAGGAGTTCATCGTGCAGGGCGCCTACGAGATCGACGCCGACAAGATCGACGCCTGACCCAGGCGCTCTGCGTGACTAGGCCACCGGGTTGAGCAGCCCGGAGTCCACGTCGTAGATGAAGCCCCCGACGAGGATGTCGTCGCTGATCAGCGGGTGGCTCTTGACGCGGAGCACGTCCGCGCGGATCGTGCTCGCCTGGTCGGTGATCGCTCCGAGCGTCATCCATGACGCATCGGCACCTGCGCTGTCGGCGATCCGGCCCTTGAGCTCGTCTTCGCTCGCGGTGGCCATGGCACACCGCGTGTGCTCGATGATCAGGACCCGGCGTACCTGCAGGAGGTTGACCCCGAGCACCAGGGCGACGAGGGCTTGGTCGGTCACGCGGCCGCCGGGGTTGCGCAGGATCTTGGCGTCGCCGGGCTCGAGCCCGATCATCTTGAGGGGATCGATGCGCGAGTCCATGCAGGTGACCATCGCGATGCCGGCATGGGCGATGCCGTCGAAGCCCGAGAGCTCGAACTTCTCGGAGTAGTCACGATTGGCGGCCAGCAGGTCGTCGAAGTCGGGCATGACGCACATCTTAGTCAGCGGTCTGAGGAGGTCTCACGCAGGAGCGCCACCGCGAGCACCGCCGCGATCACGGCGCACACGGCTGCCCCGATGAAGACCGTGTGCAGCTGGGTGATGCCGGCATCTCGCACGGCATCCTTGTAGGCCTGACAGGCCGTGGCCTGGCCGTTGCAGAGCTCCGCGGCCGGCGGGATCTTGTCCGATGCCGCGTAGAAGGCTCGAAGCCCGATCGTGGTGAGCGCCGATATGCCGAGCAGCATGCCGACCATGCGGGCAACGATCAGCAGTGCGGAGGCAACGCCGTGAACGGTGTCTGCGGTGTGGGCGAGCAGCGCCGCGTTGACCGGCGCTATTGCCAGTCCGAAGCCCAGCCCGCCCAGGATCAGCGACAGCGTCTCGACCTGGTTGTCGAGGGAGCTGGCGTCCCACGTCGACATGTGCCAGAAGGCGACGGCACTCATCAGCATCCCGGCGCACGTCAGCCCCGATGCCGGCACCCGGCGCAGCAACCACCCGCCGATCACGGCGCCGACCGGCAGTGCGACCAGGAAGCGCACCAGCACCAGGGCCGCATCGAGCTGGGACTCCCGGTGCACCGTCAGCCGGGCGAAGAACGGGATGTCCACCAGGGCAGCGATGAGCGAGGCCCCGACGAAGAAGGACACCACGAGGGCGCCCCATGCCGGACGCGCGCGCAGGGCGCCCCGGGGGATGAGTGGCCGTGGGGCGCGGCGCTGGCGCACGGCGAAACCAGCGAATGCCACGATCGCGAGCGGAACCAGCCACGGAGCCTGGTCGGAGACCGCCGCGCTCTCGGGCTCGGCGGAGGCAAAGGTGACGATGACGGCCCCGAGCCCGGTCGTGAGCAGCAGCGCGCCCCAGATGTCGGTCTCACGGGCGAGCGACGGCCATTGACGCCAGCCGACGAGGGGCGTTCGCGCGGTGGCCTGGCGCAGCAGGAAGAGCGCGAGCAGCCCGGCGGTGGCCAGCGCCAGGGGAGTGAGCCAACGGGAGTCACCCGCAACGGGCAGGAATGCTAGTCCGGACGTGACGCCCTGGGTCAGCCGGTCCGGCTCGAGCATCACGAGCGTGACCCCGGCCAGGGTGAGTATGGCGAGGGCGGCGCCGGGGATGTCGAAGCCTTGCTTTGGCGGGGCGTCCGGCGCGGCCGGCGCGGTGTCGCGTTGCGCGAATATCGCGGCAGCAAGCACGAGCCCGATGGCGCAGTTGAGCCAGAAGATGAGGCGCCAGTCGCCGAAGGCGAGCACGACGGCGCCATAGAGCGGGCCGAGGACGCTGCCGACCTCCTGGACCGCACCAACGATCCCGAGGGGGAGGCCCCGCTTGTGGGGCGGCCACAGATCGGCGACCAGCGCGAGAGTCGGCGGGATCAGGCCGCCGCCACCGATGCCCTGGATCAGTCGGCCCAGCACGACACTCTCGAGGTTGTATGCCGCCGCGGTGATCAGCGAGCCGGCGGCAAAGACCACCAGCGAACCGAGCAGCACCGGAATCCGGCCACGGAGGTCGGAGATCCGGCCGATCAGGGGCAGCACCCCGACATACCCGAGCAGGAAGCCCGAGACGATCGGCGCGGCCCGCTGCAGCTCGTCGAGCTCGAGCCCGGTCGACGTCATCATGTCCGGCAGCGCGAGCACCACGACATAGGTGTCCGCAGCGGCGAACGAGATCGCGACGGCCGCCAGTCCGAGCAGGATCCTCGAGGCCGGTGTGATCGCGCCCCGGGTGGTCATCGACCGAGGCGGGTCGGCGGCCCGATCGTCACGGCGCCTCGATCTCCACGGGAGTGTCGGATGTCGTGAGCGTGACCTTGTAGGAGACCGCGCCACCTCCTGGGTAGAACGGACCCTTCAGGGTCGCATCGCGCAGGACGTCCTTGTCGTCGAGGCGGTAGGTGACCGTGAAGGTCTTGTCAGCGTCGGCCGAGGGGATGACGTCCTTGACCACGCTGCCGGGAAGCGTGCCCTTGATCGTGGTCAGCACGTCCTGCCCGTCACGGGACTTGCCATCGTCGGTCAGCTTGTCGGTCTTGACCAGGATCTGGGTGATGCCGGTATCGGTGGAAAGCAGTGTTGCCGGATCGGGGGCCTTGAGCGTCGCGGGGTCGATCGTGAGGAACACGGGGGCGAAGCTGGTCTTGGCATAGACCTTGCCGTCGACCGCGATGACATCGGCATCGAGGCTCGAACCACCCGTGTTGACCGTGACCAACCCCTCGAACGCAGGGGAGTGGTTGCCCTTGCCCTTGGCGGACTGCAGGCCGGTCACACCATCGGGGAGCTTCTTGGTGGCCAGAGAGATGTTGATCGTCTCGGCGTCGTCGAGCACCTTCTTGGCTGTCGCGAGGCGTGCCTTGAGCTCGGCCGGATCGCCTTGGTCATCTGAGGAGCCGGAGCACCCGGAGGCGAGCACGACCGCTGCTATCAGGGACAGGATCAGGTGTCTGGTGCGCACGGGACAGTCTTGCATGGTTGCCGGCTCAGCTCGGGACAGAATCGGCAGGTCCCGACACAGCCAGGATCGGCTGGGCGGCGGGCACGCCGGACCCGTCGCGGCGGTCGGTCGGTTCGGGCAGGTCGACTGGTGACCCGCTCGCGGCACAGGCCATGGGTTGGCCGTCGCCGGCCCACGCGAGAAGCAAGGCATCCTCGCCCTTGAGCAGGCGCTGGCAGCGGACACCGCCGGTGGCGCGACCCTTGCTGGGATAGATCGTCAGCGGGCTGACCTTGACCGCACCATTTTGCGTGCCGGGCAAGGCGTCGCCGGATCCGGCGACCGTCACGACGTGAGCGGACTCGACGTCATGCACGGCACCGAACGACACGGCACGCGCGCCGGGCGCGAGCTTGACGCCCGCGACACCGCCTCCGGCGCGACCCTGTGGGCGTACGAGTGAGGCGGGGAAGTGCAGCAGCTGAGCGTCCGAGGTCACGAACACGAGCTCCTCGTCGCCGGTCGCAAGCTCGACCGCGCCGATCACGGCGTCGCCATCGTCAAGCGAGATGATGTCCCAGGAGTCGCGCGACAGCTGCTCGGGCTTGACCCGCTTGACGACCCCGCTGCGGGTGCCCAGCGCGAGCCCTGCCCCGGAGTCGCCGAGTCGGGTCAGTGCGAGCACCGTGCCCTCGAGGCCCGGGATCTCGCGCAGCGGCATGCCGCCTTGCAGATTGGGGGACTGGACTGTCGGCGGCAGGGCGGGCAGCTCGAGCATCGAGATGCGCTGCATGCGGCCGTCCGACATGACCACCCCGATCTCGCCCCGGGCGGTCGTGCGTATGGCTGACACGATCGTGTCGTGCTTGACCCGGCGGTCGACCTGCCCCAGGGGTGAGTCGTCGGACGTCCGGGCCAGGAGCCCGGTCGCCGAAAGCAGCGCCCAGCACGGATCGTCGGCGACCTCCAGCGGCGATGCCGCCGTGGCGGTCTGACCCGACGACTCGAGAAGCACGGTGCGGCGCGGCGTGCCGAACGTCTGGGCCATCTCGCCCAGCTCGTCCCCGATGACCTTTCGCAGGAGCTGTTCGTCGGCAAGGATCGCGTCGAGCTCCTCGATGGTCTTGCGCAGCTCCTCGGCCTCCTTCTCGATCTCGATGCGGGACAGTCGGGTGAGGCTGCCCAAGGTGCGATCGAGGATGAAGTCGGCCTGCATCTCGCTGAGGTCGAACACCGAGATCAGTCGCTCGCGGGCCGCGCCTCGGTTGTCGCTGGACCGGATCAGCTGGATGACCTCGTCGATGTCGAGGATCGCGATCAGCAGGCCGTCGAGCAGGTGCAGACGGTCAGCGGCCTTGTTGCGGCGGAACTGCGTACGCCGCCTGACGACCTCGATCCGGTGGCCGAGATAGACCTCGAGCATCGTCTTGAGACCCAGCGTGCGGGGCTGCCCGTCGACGAGCGCGACAGCGTTGATGCCGAACGAGCTCTCCATGGGGGTGCTCTTGTAGAGCTGCTCGAGGATCGTCTCGGGGATGAAGCCATTCTTGACCTCGATGACGAGATTAAGGCCCTTGTGTCGGTCGGTGAGGTTCTTGATGTCGGAGATGCCCTGGAGCTTCTTGGCCTGGACGAGCTTCTTGATCGCCTCGATGACCTTCTCGGGCCCGACGTTGTATGGCAGCTCGGTGACGACGATGCCCTTGCGGCGTGGCGTGACGCTCTCGATCCGCGCCGAGGCACGCATGCGGAACGAGCCGTTGCCGGTGGCGTAGGCATCGCGGATGCCGTCGAGGCCGACGATCTTGCCGCCTGTCGGGAGGTCGGGACCGGGGATGAAGCGCATGATGTCGTCGAGGTCGGCCGACGGCTTGCTGATCAGGTGGCGTAGCGCCTGCACGACCTCGATCAGGTTGTGCGGGGCGATGTTGGTCGCCATGCCGACGGCGATGCCGCTGGCGCCGTTGACGAGCAGGTTGGGCAGGGCTGCGGGCAGCACCGCGGGCTCGGTCTCGCGTCCGTCGTAGTTGGGTTTGAAGTCGACGGTGTCCTCGTTGATCGAGGCGGTCATCGCTTCGGCGGCCCCGTGCATACGGACTTCGGTGTAGCGCATCGCTGCAGGAGGATCGTCCTGCGAGCCGAAGTTGCCATGGCCGTCGGCGAGCGGGAGGCGCAGCGACCACGGCTGGATCAGCCGGACCAGCGCGTCGTAGATCGAGCTGTCGCCGTGCGGGTGCAGGCGACCCATGACCTCACCGACGACCCGGGCGCTCTTGACATGCCCGCGATCGGCTCGCAGGTTGAGGTCATCCATCGTGTAGAGGATGCGGCGCTGGACGGGCTTGAGGCCGTCGCGCGCATCGGGCAACGCTCGCGCATAGATGACCGAGTAGGCGTACTCGAGAAAGCTGGATCGCATCTCGTCGCTCACGTTGGTGTCGACGATGTGCTCCTCGAAGTCTTCTTCGGGAGCTTGCTTGCTGGTGCGGGCCATGCGTCTTCTCCTGATCAGGGTGTCCAACTCCGTGGACCCCGCATCCATTTTCCCCGGCCTGACCTGCGGACTTCCCGCGCCACGCCGTGACCCACCCGATAGGTTGGGGGCGTGACCAGCGAGGTGCATCCCGTTCAACAATGGGAGGCCGATGTCCTGCTCAAGGATGGGCGGGTGGCTCAGCTCCGACCGATCCTCGAGGACGATGCCGAACGCCTCGTGGAGTTCTATTCAAGGGTCTCCGAGCAGTCCAAGTATTTCCGGTTCTTCGCCCCTTATCCGACGTTGTCGGACAAGGATGTCGCCCGGTTCACGACGGTCGACCACGACCGCAGGGTCGCCTTTGTCGTGACGCTCCACTCCACGATCATCGGCGTCGGACGCTACGACGCCGTGAGCGATGACGAGGCCGAGGTCGCGTTCCTCGTCGAGGACGCGCAGCAGGGCCGCGGGGTGGGCCAGCTGCTCCTGGAGCACCTCGCGCAGGCCGGTCGCGAGAGGGGCATCCGTACGTTCGTCGCAGACGTCCTGCCGACCAACTCGCGCATGCAGCAGATCTTCCGAGAGATGGGCTATCAGGTCGACGGCACGGTCGACAGTGGCGTCACGCGGCTGACCTTCCAGATCGAGCCGACCGACCTCGCCGTCGGCGTGATGCGGGCCCGCGAGCAGCGCGCCGAGGCCGCGTCGATCGAGCGGATCTTCCGGGCTCGCAGCATCGCGGTGATCGGCGCCAGCCGCCGCCAGGACTCGATCGGTCAGGCGATGGTGCGCAACCTCGTGCTGGGCGACTTCAGCGGCAGCGTCTACGCCGTCAACTCCCAGGCCGAGGCGGTGTCAGGCCTGCCGGCATACAAGACCGTGCAGGACATCCCCGGCGACGTCGACGTCGCGATCGTCGCGGTGCCCGCGGATTCGGTCAACGACGTCGTGCTGGACTGCGCTGCCAAAGGCGTGCACGGACTGATCGTGATCTCGGCCGGGTTCGCCGAGGAAGGGCCCGAGGGCCGTCAGCGTCAGCGCGCCCTGCTGGGGCTCAGCCGTTCGTATGGTCTGCGGCTCATCGGACCCAACTGTCTCGGCTTCATCAACACCGCGCCCGACCTGCAGCTCAACGCGTCGTTGTCACCGTCGATGCCACCGCAGGGGCGTGTCGGCTTCTTCTGCCAGTCCGGCGCCCTCGGGACGGCGATCCTCGAGTCGGTGTCCCGCCGTGGGCTGGGGCTCTCGACCTTCGTGTCGGCCGGCAACCGCGCCGATGTGTCCGGCAATGACCTCCTGCAGTACTGGCAGGAGGACGATTCGACCGAGGTCATCCTGCTCTATCTGGAGTCGATCGGTAATCCGCGAAAGTTCTCCCGCATCGCCCGCAGAGTCTCACGCACCAAGCCGATCGTCGCGGTCAAGTCCGGACGTTCGACCCAGGGCATACCGGTCGGTCACACCGTCAAGCGCACCTCAGCACCGCAGTCCGCGGTCGACGCGATGTTTCGGCAGGCCGGCGTCATCCAGGTCGACACGTTGGACGAGATGTTCGACGTGGCCCAGCTCCTCGCGCACCAGCCGCTGCCGCGCGGCAACCGGATATCGATCGTCGGCAACTCCGACGCCGTGGCGCTGATCGTCGCCGACGCCGCCGCTGCCGCGGGGTTGCAGGTCACCGACCCGGTCTCGCTGGGTGCTGATGCCAACGCCGACGACTTCGAGGCGGCGATCGAGGCCGCGATAGCCAGCCCCGACACCGACGCGCTCGTCGCGATCTACATACCCCCCCTCAACACCAGCGGTGAGGAGGTCGCCAACGTGCTGGCCGCCATCGGGGAGCAGTCCGACAAGCCGATCGTCTCGACATTCCTCGGCAGCGAAGGTGTGCCGGTCCTGCTCCGGGTGCCGGACCTGCTCGGCGGATCTGCCGGCCGCGGGTCCGTCCCGTCCTATGCCGCGCCTGAGTCGGCGGTCCGGGCGCTGGCCAGGGTCGTCAACTATGCCGAGTGGGCTGCCCGCGACCACGGTGAGTTCCACCTCTCGCTTGACCACCGCACGGGTGACGCACGGACGCTCGTGCGGCAGGTCCTCGCCGCGGCTCCTCGTGGTGCGATCCTGTCGACCGAGCAGGTCCACGCGCTGCTCGCCTGCTACGGCATCGACCTCTGGACCTGGATCAACGTGCACTCGAGGCAGGAGGCGATCGAGGCGGGGAAGAAGTTCGGCGGCGAGGTCGTCCTCAAGGCCGGCAGTGAGCACCTCCGCTCGCGCCCGGACCTGGCCCATGTGTGGCACAACATCCGCAGCCCGGAGGAGATGGGCAAGGCGTGGGACGAGCTCACGACCTGGACCGGGATGCGCAAGGACACCAAATTCTTCGTGCAGCGCGCGGCGGCGGACGGCATCCACGTGTCGTTCAGCGTCATCGAGGACCCCTTGTTCGGCCCACTCGTGTCGTTCGGGCTGGCGGGTGCGCCCAGCGAGCTCCTGGGGGACCGGTCCTACGGCATCCCGCCGCTGACCGATCTCGACGCCGAGGCGATGATCCGCAACCTGAGGTCGGCACCACTCCTCTATGGCTACCGCGGCTCCGACGCCGTCGACGTCGACGCGGTGCAGGACATCATCGTGCGGCTCGCGGCGATGAAGGACGACCTGCCTGAGATCGCCGAGCTCGACCTCGAGCCGGTCCTGGTGCACGGCAAGGGCTACACGGCGCTGAGCGCGCGCGCCAAGGTCATACCGTCGGCCGATCGTCGCGGCGAGTGGTACGTCCGACGGCTCAGTCAACCTGCCTCGGCGGGCGATACTCTGGCGTGATGACCACCGACGACACCAGGGCTTTGTTCGACGAGGTCTCCATGAGCGGCTACTACCCCGAGATCGTCTCGCAGGGCCTGCGTGATGCGCTCGCGGAGGAGCCCGTCGCGGCCTATGTGCTGCACCACGAGCCGACATTCGACCACGACGAGATCCGCCGGCACATGACCGTGCTTGCGCTGACCCCGAGCCGACTGATCCTGGTGCACACCGATGAGCATCCCGGCGACGACCTGCTGCCCAAGCCCTACACCTCGACGACCTCGGAGGCCGTCGCGCTCGCGCAGGTGCGCTCGGTCGTGGTGACCCGCATGGTGACGTCGAAGTCCAAGCAGCTCGAGGAAGCGTTGCTGACGGTGGGTTGGGGCGCGGTCTCGCGCGTCGAGCTGGAGCCGGCACGCTGCACGGACCCCGAGTGCGAGGCCGATCACGGCTACACCGGCAGCCTGACCGGCGATGACTTCTCATTGCGGCTGGCCGCGGCCGCCGATGGGGGGTCGGCCGTCGAGCGACTGCTCGGATTCGCCCGCAGGCTGTCGGCTGCCACCACCGGCCGGGCGGCATGACGGCGCTCGGACTCGGCGGTCGCGCGACGATCGACCAGGTCATGCCGTCGGTGGCCGCGGCGTTGGGGACTCCCGGCTTCGCCGACACGCTGGGGCTGCCCGAGGCGCCGCGTTATGTGATCTTCCTCGTCGACGGGCTGGGACTCGACCTCCTGCGCGAGCACGCCGATGCCGCGCCATTCCTCGCCTCGCTGAGGAATGTCGAGGACGTCGTGTGCGGCATACCATCGACCACCGCGACGAGCCTGACGTCGCTGGGGACCGGTCTTCGTGCCGGCGAGCACGGCATGGTCGGCTACACCTCGCGAGTCCCGGGCAGCGGGCAGAGGCTCAACTCGCTCAAGTGGGACCAGCCGGTCGATCCGCACATCTGGCAGCCGCACCCCACGGTCCTCGAGCTGATCCAGAAGGCCGGGATCGCGGCGTCGGCGGTCAACGACGTGAAGTTCGCCGACAGCGGCCTGACGCTCTGCAGCCAGCGTGGGGTCCCGTTCCACGGCATCAACTCGATCTGGGAGCGGCTCGACGTCGTCGTGGACGTCATCGAGTCCGCGACCCGTTCCATGACCTACGCCTATGAGTCGCGGCTCGACCACACGGGTCACGCCAAGGGCAGCGCCTCGCAGGAGTGGCGCACGATGCTCACCACGATCGACACCGAGCTGGCCGATCTGCGTGACGAGCTGCCGCGGGACACGGTGCTGATCGTGACCGCCGATCACGGCATGGTCGACCTGCCGATGGACGGCCGGTTCGATGTCGACTCGTGCCCCATGCTGCTCGACGATGTGACCCTGCTCGCCGGTGAGGCTCGGTTCCGGCACGTCTACACGCGGTCGGGGGCTGCAGCCGACGTCGCCGCACGCTGGCAGGGCGAGCTCGGCGACCGCGTCGTCGTCCGTACGCAGGAAGGCATCGAGGACTGGTTCGGTCCGATCGCACCGGATGTCCGCGGCCGTATCGGCGATGTCGTGGTCGCCGCGCTGGGCGACTTCGCGGTCTTCTCGTCTCGCGAGTTCGGCATCGAGCTCAAGATGACCGGCTTCCATGGCTCGATCACCGAGGCCGAGCTGCGCATCCCCGTCCTCGTCGCGCCCTGACCCGACCAGAGGCGGTGTGCCAGCCACCGCCCCTGCACGGGTGGCTGGCTGGCAAGATGGTCTCCGTGGCGGATCTGAACTTCTACTCAGGGACGATGGACTGCGGCAAGAGCACCCTTGCGTTGCAGATGGACCACAACCATCGCGCGCGCGGCCGGGTCGGCCGGGTCTTCACGTCTCACGACCGGGCCGGCACGGCGACGCTGTCCAGCCGGCTCGGCCTCGCGGTCCCAGCGATCGAGGTCGACGACGATTTCCACTTCTGGCAGTTCACCGTCGACGAGCTGACGCAGGGCGGGCGCATCGACTACTTCGTGTGTGATGAGGCCCAGTTCTACACCTCTGGTCAGATCGATCAGCTGGCCAAGATCACCGACGAGCTGTCGATCGACATCTTCGCGTTCGGGATCCTCACGGACTTTCGGACCAGGATGTTCCCCGGCTCGCTGCGTCTGACCGAGCTGGCCGACCACGTGCACACGCTCCAGGTGGAGGCGCTGTGCTGGTGCGGCGAACGGGCCACGCACAACGCCCGGACCGAGGACGGCATCATGGTGACCGAGGGTGAGGTCATCGTGGTGGGAGATGTCGAGGAGATCGGCCGCCCGAGCCCGACAGTGGGCTACGAGGTGTTGTGCCGTCGTCACCATCGTCGGCATATGACCGCCGCGACCGCCAAGGCCGCTGCCATGTCTCCCGACGTCCTCCCGTTTTGACCGAGCTCAGTCGCCCTTGTCCCCGAACATGATCTCGTCCCAGCTGGGGACGCGGCGACGCTCGTGACGCTTCTTGCGCGGACCCAACGTGTCGGGCACTGCGACGTCGTGCTCGAGGGAGTCCTCGAAGTCGTCGACCTCGCGCTCGAGCGCCGCGACGGTCTCGGCGTCGTCGGGCTCGTCGGTCTCGCCGATGACGAGCTGTTCGAGCGCCTTGCGGTCGCGGGCCGCCTTGAGCGACGAGACACCGGTCCGGGGGTCCTCATGGACCTCGGTATGGACTTGGGCGACCTCGATCTCGATCTCAATCTCGATATCGTCGAGGATCTCGGGAAGGACGGAGGTCCCGGCCGAGGGCCCGACCGGCCGATCCGGGGCGCGTACGGCATCGGCGATTGCCATGTCGGCGGAGTCAGGCAGGGCGACGTCGCCGACCAGGTCGTGGGCGAACTCATCCGCGGGCACGACATAGCGGCTCTTGACGTCGAACAGGAAGGTTGCCGGATGGGCGGCGCCGTCGGGGGTGACGAGCACGGTCCAGCGGCCGTCCTCGCGGCGCCAGGAGTCCCAGGTCGCGGACTCGGGCACCCCGCCGGTCGCCGAGATGGTCTCGGAGACGAGGGTGCCGAGCAGGACGCCCGCGCCACCGATGTGCTTGCGACGGATGGAGGTCTTGCGGGCCTGCTCGCACATGAACTCACGCTCGGCGAGCACCGGTCCGGCGAAGCCGTCGATCTGCTCGACCGGAACGCCGGCAGAGTCGGCGACCGACTGAGGTGACTCGCCGCGACGGATGCGGGTCTGGATGTCGCGCGGGCTGAGTGAGCTTTCCATGCGGATCTCCAACTGGCCGGAGGTGTTCCCAGAGTGGGACGGCTTGCCGATCAGGGAAGAGAGGCGGTGATCAGCGGGGATGCGGAACTTCTCACCGGTGGACCTGTCACGCGCGATGAGGAACCGACTGTCCTCGCTCAGTCCGTCGAGACCGAGATCACGCATGTCATCGCCTCCGATGTGACTCCTGCTCCGGGTGGGCGTTCACTCAAAGCGTGTCTCCATCCTAGGCGGGCTGGGAGCGAACCTGCGGTGACGCGCCGACACCAGATAGCGTCGTCGCCGTGTCCGACACCCTTCTGCTGGTCCTCGATCTGGCCGGGATCGCGGTCTTCGCATCCACCGGAGCGCTCGTCGGCGTACGCAAGGAGCTCGATGTCTTCGGAGTCATCGTCCTTGCGCTCATCACCGGGCTCGGGGGCGGTGTCCTGCGGGACGTGCTGATCGGGTCTGTCCCTCCTGCGGCCCTGGACGACTGGCGCTATCTCGTCGTCCCGACCGTCACCGCTGTCCTCGTCTTCGCGTTCCACCCGGCGTTCGGACGGATGGAACGTCAGATCATGGTCCTCGACGCCGTAGGGCTGGCGCTGTTCTGCGTCACCGGAGCGGTCAAGGCGGACGAGGCAGGGCTCGGCGTCCTGGCCGCCTCGGCACTCGGCATGCTGAGTGGCATCGGCGGCGGCATGATGCGCGACGTGGCGGCCGGACGCGTACCGGTGATTTTTCGCGGCGAGCTCTATGCGACTCCGGCCTTTGCCGGTGCGCTGATCGCGACTCTCGTGCACCAGGAGGGACTCAGCCAGTGGTGGTATGTCCTGGCGTTCGCGGTCTGCCTGGGCTGGCGGTTGATCGCGCTCAAGCGGGGCTGGACCGCACCCCTCCCGCCCGGCACCGACCGGGGCTAGCGCTGAGGCGTGCGGGGGAGCACGTGCTCGAACTCGGCGTCATGGTTGCCGAAACGGTGGTTTGTGATCGAGATCGACTGCTCCTGGAGGAATGGCAGTGCCTCGATGCGACCGGACTGGGTGACGGGTCCGCCATAGATCGCGACGTCGGGATCGCCTTCGACCGCGACGGCGACAGCCTTGGCGTCCGACCCGATCAGGCGCACGCGCGCCGGCCGGATCTTCGCCACCTGGGCCAACCACTCGTCGTGGGTCTCGACCCTGACCTGCGGCACCAGGTCAGCCGGCACGGGGAGCTCCGAGCTGACGACAACCGGCGCGCCCATACGTGTGGCGGCGAGCAGCACGCGGATCAGCTCTGGCAGGGAGCCGTCGAACCGGATCGAGACCGGTACCGGCACGTAACGGAACACGTTGCGCTCGACACCCAGCTTCGAGACGTCCTTGAGCGCGCCGTATTCGCGGGTCCACGCGACGTGGTCCGATCCGGCAGCGGCGGTGAGCTCACGCAGCTCGGCCGAGCTGACCTGCTGTCGGGCAGCGTCCAGCAGTCGGCCCACGGCCTTCGAGAGCTCCGGCGTCCCAGTGCCGCGGAGCGGACGTGGCCGCCACGTGCCGAGGTGGGTCAGGTAGTTGGGACCACCAGCCTTGGCCGTGGTGCCGACTGATGACCGCTTCCACCCACCGAACGGCTGACGCTGGACGATCGCGCCGGTGATGCCGCGGTTGACGTAGAGGTTGCCGGCCTGGACCGTGTCGATCCAGGTGTTGACCTCCTCGGCATCCAGGGAGTGGATGCCAGCAGTGAGGCCGTAGTCGGTGGCGTTCTGCCACTCGATGGCCTCCTCGAGCGATCGGGCATGCATGATCCCGAGGATCGGGCCGAAGTACTCGGTCGTGTGGAACTGGCTCCCCGGTCGTACGCCCGTGCGAACTCCAGGCGACCAGACGCGGGCATCGGCCCCGAGCTGCCGGGGTTCGAGCAGCCACTGCTCCTGCTCGCCGAGGGTCGTCAGACCGTCCGCGAGCTTGCCGGCCGGAGGCTCGATGATCGGGCCCATCGTGACCTCCGGATCATCCGGGAGGCCGACCGTGAGCGATGAGACCGCATCGAGCAGCTGCCTGTGGAATCGCTCGGACTCCGCGACGGAGCCGACCAGGATCGCCAGGCTCGCGGCCGAGCACTTCTGACCGGCATGCCCGAAGGCGCTCTTGACGAGGTCGGCGACGGCGAGGTCGATGTCGGCGCTCGGCGTGATGACGATCGCATTCTTTCCGCTGGTCTCGGCGAGCAGCGGGAGGTCGGGTCGCCACGAACGGAACAGGTTGGCGGTCTCCCAGCCACCCGTCAGGATGACCCGGTCGACGTTCGAGTGGGAGACGAGCGTCTTGCTCAGAGGCCCTTCGTCGATCGTGGCGTATCGGAGGACGTCGCGCGGCACGCCCGCCTGCCACAGCGCCTCGACCATGACGGCAGCGCACCGGCGGGTCTGGGGGGCGGGCTTGATGATGACTGCGCTGCCGACCGCGAGCGCCGCGAGCACCGAGCCGGCTGGGATCGCGACCGGGAAGTTCCAGGGGGGAGTCACGACCGTCAGGGAGTCCGGCACGAACTCCGCGCCGTCGACGGCATCGAGGCGCCGGGCCGCTTGGGCGTAGTAGTGCGCGAAGTCGATCGCCTCGCTGACCTCGACGTCGGCCTCGGCGATGGTCTTGCCGGCCTCGGCGGCCATCACGGCGGCGAGGTCGCCGCGGCGCGCGGCGAGCGCATTGCCGGCCTGATGCAGGATCCAGCCGCGCAGCTCTGAGCCCCTGGCCTCCCACGCCTTGGCGGCCGCTCGGGTGTCGTGAATGACGCTCTCGAGGCTCGCAGGGCCGGGGATCTTGTTGACGCGGACCGTCTCGGCGCCGACCTGGGTGTAGGACGAGCGGGCCAGCACGAGCCGGCCCCACTCGCGGTTGGCAGCGGTCGACGGATCAGTGTCAGGGGTGTTGGTGAAGGTGTCGGCGTGCACAGGTGCCACCTCGACCTGCCGGTTCTGCGTCCTGTGGGGTTCGGGCACCGTGTCATCGAGGTCGTGGACAGAGGCGAAGAATCGGCTGATCTCGCGGGTCAGCAGCTCGGGCTCCTTGGCGAGCTCGAAGGCCGCCGACATGAAGTTGTCGCTGCTGGCATTCTCCTCGAGCCGGCGTACAAGGTAGGAGATCGCGACGTCGAACTCCGACGGGTGCACGACCGGCGTATAGAGCAGCAGCTGGCCGATGTCCTTGCGAACGGCATCGACCGGACCGCTGTCCATGCCGAGCAGCATCTCGAAGTCGACGGCGTCGCGAACGCCTCGGTCACCTGCGAGCAGCCAGGCGTAGGCGATGTCGAAGAGGTTCTGTCCGGCGACGCCGATGCGCACGGCGTCGATGCGGTCGGTTGTCAGCGCCCAGTCCAACACGCGCTTGTAGTTGGTGTCGGTCTCCTGCTTGGTCGTCCAGGTCGCCAGGGGCCAGCCGTGGACCGTCGAGTCGACCCGCTCCATCGCGAGATTGGCACCCTTGACCACGCGGACCTTGATGGGGGCTCCGCCGTTCGCGCGGCGCTTGGCTGCCCATTCCTGCAGGTCCTGCATCGCGCCGAGGGCGTCGGGCAGATAGGCCTGCAACACGATGCCGGCCTCGAGATCGGGGAATGACTCGAGGATCGCCTTGAACACCGCAACCGTGAGGTCGAGGTCGTGATATTCCTCCATGTCGAGGTTGATGAACGTCGGTTCACCGGTCGAGGCGCGTTCGTAAAGTGGTGTCAGCTGCGTGACGACGCGTGCGACCGATTCGTCGAAGGCCCACATCGACAGCTGGCTCGCGACCGAGGACACCTTGACCGACACGTAGTCGACATCATCGCGTTCGAGCAGCCGCATCGTGCCGTCCCGCCGACGTGCCGCTTCGCCCTCACCGAGGACGGCCTCGCCGAGCAGGTTGAGGTTGAGCCGGTCACCACCGGCCCGGAGCCGCTTGATGGTGCCCCCGAGCTGCTTGGGGCGGGCGTCGACGACAAGGTGACCCACCATGCGGCGCAGGGTCCGCCGCGCCATCGACACGACCAGCTTGGGGAACAGGACCGCCGCGACGGCACCCAGCTTGAGCAGCAGGCGCTGGGTGGCAGGAAGGAACGACGGTGTGTGGCGGGCGAGCGTACGGAGGTTGCGAGCCGCGACTCGATGGTCATCGGGTCGGACCACCCGATCGACGAATCCGATCGTGAACTCGAGCCCCTGACGGTCCTTGAGCAGCGTGGCGAGGCGTGCGGCAGAAGCGTCGGTGCGTCGCTTGGGGGCGCGCTTCGGGTCGATCCAGGCGCGCACGAGGTCGACGCTGCGCTCGGCGAGAGTGAGTTCGGTCATGTCGTGCCCAAGGTTAGTGCCCGCGGGCTCGAACTTCACCCCGCGCCACGACCTGGTCCGGAGTGGAAGGTCCAGGCGACCGCCGAGGCGACCAGCCCGGCCAGGAGGGGGACCAGGAAGCCGGCCGAGGCGCCGTGTCCGTCGATGACCCAGCCTGCTCCGGCGGCCCCGGGGGCGACCCCCACGGCCATGCCGGTCCCGGTCCAGGTGAGGGCCTCGGTCAGGCGGGCCGACGGAACGCCCATCTCGATCAGGTTGACCATCGCGATGAGGGTCGGTGAGATCATCACGCCGGCGAAGAACATGCCGGCCGCCAGCCAGACCGAGCTCGGCAGGAGGCCGAGCGGCGCGAAGAGCAGGCTCAACGCGAGCACCGCCCACCTGAACAGGCGGAGGGGATTGCGGCTCTGGGGGAGCGCCCCGACGGCGACGCCGGCGATCAGGCTGCCGGCGGCCCAGACGGCGAGGACCGCGCCGGCCGCGCCGGGCTGTCCCTGCTCCTTGGTGTAGGCGACGACGATGACCTCGGTCGAGCCGAACAGCACACCGAGGCCGACCGAGACGGCGACGAGGGGCCCGAGCAGGCTCCACCCGATCGGGATTCTCGCTCCGCCCTCGTGGACGATGAGCGGTGGGGCAGTGCTGTGCTGAAGCGCGAGGGCCCACGACCCCAGGGTTGCGGCGGCGCCCGCGAAGATCAGGCCGGACACGTCGGCGACCTGCAGCGTCAGGAAGGTCACGAGGACTGGCCCCACCACGAACACGACCTCGTCGAGGACTGCTTCGATCGAGAACGCCGTGTTGAGCTGGTCGCGGTCGGAGACAGCGTGCGTCCAGCGGGCCCGCGCCATGCTGCCGGTCTGCGGTGTGGCGACGCCGGCGATGATGGCGCACAGGTGGGGTAGCGGAGTCGACCAGCCCAGGTCGATCGCCGCGAGCGTGAGTCCGATGCCGACGGCATAGATGGCGCCGACACCCCACAGCACCTTGGCCTGGCCGACCCGGTCGGCGAGGCGGCCCTGGAAGGGTCCACATGCCGCCGCAGCGAGGACATAGGCGGCAGCCACGACACCGGCCCGGCCGTACGACCCGGTGCGTTCCGAGACGAGGAGCACGATGCCGAGCCCGGTCATGGCCAAGGGCAGGCGGGACCACAGGGCGGTGAAGGAGAACAGGGCAGCACCGGGTCGGGACAGGACGTCCCGGTATGTCGTGAGCATGGTCGCCTCCCAGCCTGAGCACCTTATCGACCCGGGTGGGAGGATGAGCGCATGGACGTACGCCCCTTCGACGCGCTCCTGCTGGTGTCATTCGGTGGGCCGGAGCATCCCGATGATGTCGTCCCATTCCTCGAGAACGTCACCGCTGGACGCGGCATCCCGCGTGAGCGGCTCGAGGAGGTCGGTCAGCACTATTTCCTGTTCGGCGGCAAGTCGCCGATCAACCACCTCAACCTCGAGCTGCTCGACGCGCTGCGCAAGGACTTCGCCGACAACGGCATCGAGCTGCCGGTCTACTGGGGCAACCGCAACTGGGACCCCTACCTCCGCGACGCGACCAGCCAGATGGCGGCGGACGGCATCCAGCGGGCGGCGTGCTTCGTGACGAGTGCCTATTCGTCATACTCGGGCTGCCGGCAGTATCGCGAGGATCTCCATGACGCCGTGAGCGGGCACCCGATCGAGGTCAGCAGGCTGCGGCACTACTTCAACCATCCAGGATTCATCGGACCGTTCACCGGTGCCACCGCAGAGGCGCTCGCGGTCGCACCTGATGGCACGCACGTCGTGTTCGTCACGCACTCGATTCCCGAGACCATGAACGTCGCGAGCGGTGGGCCTGGTCGGGAGATGTATGTCCGACAACACCGGAGCGCTGCTGAGCTGGTGGCTGACGGTGCGGGTGCACGGCGTTGGTCGCTGGCCTTCTGCTCCCGGTCCGGCTCGCCGCGCGTGCCGTGGCTGGAGCCCGACATCAACGACCACCTGCGCGAGCTCCATGCCTCGGGCGTCGCCTCGGTGGTTGTCGTGCCGATCGGCTTCATCTCGGACCACATGGAGGTCATCTACGACCTCGACACCGAGGCCGGGGCGACCGCCGCCGACCTCGGCCTCCGCTTCGAACGAGTGGGTACCCCCGGCGCGCACCCGGACTTCGTGTCGATGGTGCGTGAGCTGCTGCTCGAGCGCGCGGCCGTTGAACGCGGCGACGAGGCCTCGCGACCCGCGCTCGGTGAGCTCGGGCCGTCCCACGACGTGTGCCCGGTCGACTGCTGCCTCAACCCGCGCTCCGCGCTGCCGACGGTTGCGGGAGCCACGTCTTGACCGAGCATGAGGATCTGCTGACGCTGGCGCGTCAGGTCGGCCGCGAGGCGGCGGCGTTCGTCGCGGACCGACGGCCGGCCGGTCGGGTCGACGTCTCCGCGACCAAATCGAGCCCGACCGATGTCGTCACAGAGATCGACGAGGCGTGCGAGCGGCTGATCCGCGAGCGCATCTTCGCGGTCAGACCCGATGACGGGTTCGTGGGCGAGGAGGGTGACGACGTTGCCGGCAGCTCGGGGTTCGACTGGGTTGTCGACCCGATCGACGGCACCGTCAACTTCGTCTATGGCATCCCGACCTACGGTGTGTCGATCGCCGCGCGGCAGGACCAGCAGGTCGTCGTGGGTTACGTCGTCAACATCGCCTCAGGCGCCGAGTGGGGCTCGATCCTGGGTTCCGGTTCGTGGCGCTACGAGCACTCCTCCCGCAGGATGCTGTCGGCGCCGCGGCCCGATTCGGTCGCCCACGCGCTGGTTGCAACGGGGTTCAACTACATACCGGAGATCCGGACGACGCAGGCCGCCGCGATGGCTTCGTTCCTCCCACAGGTCCGGGACATCCGCCGGATCGGCTCGGCCGCACTGGATCTGTGCGCCCTCGCGGAGGGTCAGTACGACGCCTATCTCGAACAGGGTCTCAAGCCGTGGGACCTGGCCGCCGGGGGGCTGGTCGCGGCCGAGTCGGGGCTTGTCCTGAGCGGTATCGACGGTGGCCCGGATGAACGTATGGTGATGGCTGCGCACCCCGCCATTGCTGAGGAATATTTTGCCCTCGTGCGTGCTTGTGGGTTCTGAGTGTGAGCGCACCACGTACGTGTGGCACAATCACGCCGGTTGTTCCGCACAGAGGGAGATTTGATGGCTACCGATTACGACGCACCGCGCAAGACCGAGGAAGAGCAGTCCGAGGACAGCATCGAGGAGCTCAAGGCGCGTCGGCACGAGAAGAACTCCGGCAAGGTCGACGAGGACGAGACCGAGGCAGCGGAGTCATTCGAGCTGCCCGGAGCCGACCTCTCACACGAGGAGCTGGCCGTCCAGGTCGTGCCCAAGCAGGTTGACGAGTTCACCTGTTCGTCATGCTTCCTGGTGCACCATCGCAGTCAGCTCGCGTCGGAGAAGAAGGGCGTCTTCATCTGCCGCGATTGCGCCGACTGATCTTCTTGGTCGACGAACGCCCAGGAGCCGGATCCGCGAGGACCGGCTCCTTCTCGTTTTTCAGGGCACTGTTCTTGGAGTTCTCGAGGGGCTTCATGCCGGGGGGCAGGTGCCCGGTCGACTTGACCCAGTAGGTGGCCGTCCCGCGGCGCACGCCGACCTTGACCAGCTCGATGACGGCACCGCCCACGACGGCCCAGGCCACGGCCTCGCCAGTGCTGACATCGGGGTGGCGCCCGCTGCTTGGCGGCTTCTTGCCCGTCACAGCACGCCACGCGGCGACCGACAACCGGGTGGCGAGCATGCCTGCGACGATCGACGACCCACGGTCCATGACCCGCCAGGCGCCCTTGCCCGGAGACTTGGTGTTCGGCGTGCTCTTGGCCTCGGCCAAGAGCTTCTCGCCGTGCTTAGACTTCTTCTTCGCCACGGGTCATGTCTCCGATCGTGTCAGGCACCGTCGACTGCGGCGCCACATCAGTGTGGCCCAAGGCGGCCGCGAGCGCGTCGGGGCGCCGGCTGGACAGGAGCCAATATGGAGCCGGGTCGCTGTCATCGACGACCGGCACGAGCACACCACGGTCGAGGTAGGGGCGGGTCGCCAGATAGGCCCTGGCGTCTGCAGCGGTCCCGAGCCGCTCGCGGTAGTCGGCACGGTGCAGCGGCTCGGCGGCTCCGATGTGCGCACGATCGATCGACGCGCGGCCCACACTGAGACCCTCCGGCCCGACTCTGATCAGCAGCGAGCCGTAGCGCCAGACGGCATACAGGTCGATCACGGCCAGAACGGAGGTGATCGTGATCGCAATGGGCCATGTCGTGGCGACGAGCATGACCCAACCCCACACGGCCGCGAAGGCGACGGCCGCCACCCACCAGGAGAGGGGTGCGGTGAGGCGCTCGCGGTAGGTGGTCACGGTTCAACCTTGCCTCATGCCCGGCGACGGCGAGACGCAGGTAGGGTCGCTGCCATGTTCGAGGTGACTGTCACACGGCTGGATCCGGGGGTGCCGCTGCCGACGTATGCGCACCCGGGTGACGCCGGAGCGGACCTCGTCACGACGGTCGACGTGAGCCTCCTGCCGGGGGAGCGGGTCCTGGTGCCGACCGGCATCGCACTCGCGCTGCCGGACGGACTCGCCGCATTCGTCCATCCGCGCTCGGGCCTCGCGCTGCGTCACGGCCTGTCGATCGTCAACACACCGGGAACCATCGATGCCGGCTATCGGGGCGAGATCAAGGTCCTCCTGGTCAACCACGACCAGCGCGAGACGATCGAGCTGTCCAGGGGCGACCGCGTCGCCCAGCTCGTGATCCAGCGGGTCGAACGTGTCCAGTTCACGCCGAGCGAGTCCCTGCCCGAGTCGGCCCGCGGTGCTGGGGGCTACGGTTCAACGGGTGGTCACGCGACCGCCGGGATCACGGGGAGTTGAGCTGATGGCGCGCCGAGGCAAGAAGGTCCAGCCCGAAGAGGCTGCCGCCCCGACCGAGGTGGTCCCGGGCGTGCGCGACAACGGTCCGTGGGACGCCTCGGAGAAGTCGCCCGGCGACGACCCGACCTACGTCGATCTCGGTGCGCTGATCGTTCGGGGTCATGAGGGGTTCGAGCTGCAGATCCCGACCGAGGGCGACGGAGACGAGCTCGGGTCGGTCGTGCTCGTCGCCGAGGATGCCGCCCTCGAACTGCGCGCCTTCGCCGCGACCCGCTCGGGCGGTCTGTGGGACGAGGTGCGTGACGACCTGATCCTGGAGGTCGAGCGGCTCAAGGGTCACAGCCAACAGGTCGACGGGCCATTCGGGCCCGAGCTGCACATCCGTGTGCCGGTCGACCTGCCGGAGGGCGAGGAGGGGTTCCAGCCCAGCCGCATCGTCGGTATCGAGGGACCGCGTTGGCTCCTTCGAGGCACCTTCCTCGGTGAGGCCGGCCTGAACCCGAGTGACGAGGGCCTGTTGATGGACGCCTTGCGGGAGGTCATCGTCGTGCGCGGCGACGAGCCCCGCATACCCCGGGAGGCGCTCCTGCTGACGCTTCCGCAGGGCGCCGTCGCGAACGTGGACGAAGAGTAGGCTGGGGGCATGGGACGTATCAGCAGGACCCTGGACCGGCTCTCGTCGGAGAACATCGAGGCCGGCGAGCTCAAGAGCGATGCCGCCAAGGCGGGTTGCAAGCTCATCGCGACCCAGGCCGATCGTGCGGTCGTCACGATCCACGGTGTCCTCCGCTCGGTCACGCTGCGCCCTGTCGACGGCGTCACGGCACTCGAGGCCGAGCTCTACGACGGCTCCGACTGCGTGACCCTGATCTGGCTCGGGCGTCGCAAGATCGAGGGTGTTGCCGCAGGACGCCGGCTCAAGGCATTCGGTCGCATCGGTATGAGGTCGGGCAACAGGGTCATCTACAACCCGCGTTACGAACTCGAGGCATGACGCCCCCACCGGGTTCGGGGGAGACCGCCGCGCACGCAACTGTTGAGCAGGCCGTACGGTCGCAGCTGGCCAAGGCACTCGGCGGCCGTCGCGGCATCATCGAGAGTGCCGTCCCGACCGCGCTCTTCACGATCTGCTTCCTGGTCTCCGATGAGATCCGGTTGTCGCTGATCGTGAGCATTGCGGTGACTGCCGCACTCCTCCTGGTCCGCATCGTGCAGCGCTCGACGACGCAGTTCGTCCTCAATGCCCTGCTGGGCATCGGGATCGGCGCGTTCTTCGCCTATCGGGCCTCACAGTCCGGTGGTTCGGAGGAGGACGTCGCCCGGGCGGTTTTCACCCCCGGACTCCTCCTCAACAGCGGTTATGCCGTCGTCATCATCTTCACGATCCTGATCGGCTGGCCCATCGTCGGCTTCATGGTCGGATCGGTGACGGGCGACCCGGTCGCATGGCACGCCGACCGCGCGATCGTGAAGCTCTGCTCCCAGCTGACGTGGATCCTCGCCATCCCGTGCGTCATCCGCGTCGCGGTCCAGCTCCCGCTCTGGCTCGACCACCAGATCGGCCTGCTCGGCACGTCCAAGATCATCCTCGGCTGGCCGTTGCAGATCGCTTCCTTCGCCGTCATGGCCTGGCTCCTCGGCCGCAACCACACCCCGATCGAGGCCAAGGAAGCCTGACCCCCTCGGCGGGCGGTGACCTAGCGACCTATCGCTGCAGGGGAAACGTCGCTAGGTCACCGGTGCTGCTGGGGAAACGTCGCTAGGTCACCGGTGCCGGGGGCGATAGGAGGCTAGTGCTTGGGGGACAGGAGCTCGCCGAGGTGATCCTCGGCATCCTCCGGCGTCACGAACAGCAGCTCGTCACCGGACTCGAGCGAGCGGTCGGGATCGGGCCGCTCGATCGCGTTGTCACGCAGGATCGCCACGAGCACCACGTCATCTGGCCATGGCACCTCGCCGACCCGTTTGCCGACGTATGGCGAGTCCTCTGGCATCGTGAGCTCGACCAGGGTCGTGTTGCTCTGCCGGAACGTGAACAGGCGCACCAGGTCGCCGACCGTGACGGCCTCCTCGACCAGGGCCGACATGAGGCGCGGGGTCGAGACCGAGACATCGACGCCCCAGGACTCGCTGAAGAGCCACTCGTTGCTCGGGTGGTTGACCCGTCCGACCGTGCGGGGCACGGCGAACTCGGTCTTGGCGAGCAGCGAGCAGACCAGGTTGACCTTGTCATCGCCGGTGGCCGAGATGACGACGTCGCACGACTCCAGCTGTGCCTCTGCCAGCGACGACAGCTCGCACGCGTCGGCGAGCAGCCACTGGGCCTTCGGCACGGCCTCGGCACGGATGGCGGTCGGCGACTTGTCGATCAGCAGCACGGCGTGACCGTTGTCGATGAGCTCCTGGGCGACCGAACGGCCGACGGCACCTGCTCCGGCAATCACGACGCGCATCAGTCGGCCTCCGGCCCGGCATCGAACACGGCATGCGCCTTCTCGGCGGCGTCCTCACGCATGAACAGGTTCAAGTAGTCGCCTTCCTGGATCACGGTCTCGGGTTTCGCGATGAGCCCGCTGCCCAGCCGGGTGAGATAGGCGACGCGTACGTCGGCGGCGGCCTCGAGCTCGGCGATCTTGTGGCCGACCCAGCTGAAGGGTGCGTACACCAGGTCGAGGCGGACATCGCCGGACTGGTCCCGCCAGGCAGGCTCGGACCCGGCGGGCACGAGGCGCCTCAGCACCTGGTCCGCGGCCCAGGGGACGGTGGCCACGGTGGGCACACCGAGCCGTTCATAGACCTCGGCGCGACCCGGGTCATAGATCCGGGCGACGACGTTGTCGACCTTGAACTGCTCCCGGGCGACTCGCGCCGAGATGATGTTGGAGTTGTCACCGCTGGAGACCGCGGCAAATGCGTCGGCGCGCTCGATGCCGGCCTTGATCAGGACTTCGCGGTCGAATCCCATGCCGGTGACCGTGACGCCACCGAAACCGGGGCCGAGGCGGCGGAACGCGTCCGGGTTGGTG
Organism: Aeromicrobium sp.; assembly: GCF_037719875.1. Classification (GTDB taxonomy): domain Bacteria; phylum Actinomycetota; class Actinomycetes; order Propionibacteriales; family Nocardioidaceae; genus Aeromicrobium. The sequence goes on from NZ_JBBJMJ010000001.1 coordinate 325,123, forward strand.
TCGATCACGGCCGTGGTGTGGCCGCGCTCCTCCAGGCTCCGCGTGAGGGTCGATCCGACGCGGCCGCAGCCCATGATCACGATATGCACGCAGGCGACGCTACACCGCGACGGGACGCGCTGCGCACAGAAGGCAGGTGACGGCTAGCATCGTCTCTCGTGGGTATCACCGAGGTCGTCAAGCGAGCACTGGTCGGCCGTAAGCTCCGCAGCACCCAGCTCGGTGAGACGCTCCTCCCGAAAAGGATTGCGCTGCCGGTCTTCGCCAGCGATGCCTTGTCCTCGGTCGCCTACGCTCCTGACGAGATCTTCCTGACCCTGTCCCTCGGTGGACTGTCGGCTTACACGTTCAACTGGAAGATCGGCATCGCGGTGGCACTCGTGCTCGCCATCGTCATCGCGTCCTACCGGCAGAATGTCCACGCCTATCCGAGTGGCGGCGGCGACTACGAGGTAGCGACGGTCAACCTCGGCGCCACCGCGGGGTTGTCAGTCGGCAGTGCGCTGTTGGTCGACTATGTGCTCACGGTCGCAGTGTCCGTCTCGTCGGGCGTTCAGAACGCCAGCTCCGCACTGCCGTGGCTCGATGGGCACGAGGCTACGACGGCCTCGATCCTGGTACTGATCCTGATGGGCATGAATCTGCGCGGCACCAAGGAGTCAGGCACGACGTTCGCCATCCCGTCCTACCTGTTCATGGTGGCGATCCTCCTGATGGGCGCGTGGGGGTATTTTCGCTTCCTGACCGGCAGCCTGCCAGACGCCCCGAGCGCGATCTACGACATTGCGCCGGAGGAGCAGTTCGAGCAGGGCGTGACCGGCGTCGCGTTGGTGTTCCTGCTCGCGCGGGCCTTCTCGTCGGGTTGTGCAGCGCTGACCGGCGTCGAGGCGATCAGCAACGGAGTCCCAGCCTTCAAGAAGCCCAAGAGCAAGAACGCCGCGACCACGCTCCTGCTGCTCGGGACCTTGTCGATCACCATGTTGATGAGCATCATCGTGCTCGCCGACCTGATGCGCCTGCGCTACGTCGAGGATCCCGGCCGCCAGCTCCTGCTTGATGGCAAGCCGGTGGGCTCGAGCTACCAGCAGGACACTGTGATCGGCCAGCTCGCGGGGAGCCTCTACAGCAATTTCACGCCGTTGTTCTACTTCACGATCGCCTGCACCGGAATCATCCTGATCCTCGCGGCCAACACCGCATTCAACGGATTCCCCGTGCTCGGCTCGATCCTGGCCCGCGACGGCTTCCTGCCCCGTCAACTCGACACCCGCGGCGACCGCCTGACCTTCAGCAATGGCATCATCCTGCTCGCCGTCGCGGCGATCGTGCTGATCCAGGCGTTCGACGCCGAGGTCACGAAGCTGATCCAGCTCTACATCGTCGGGGTGTTCGTCTCGTTCAACCTGAGCCAACTGGGCATGATCCGGCATTGGAACCGGCACCTGAAGACCGAGACCGATCCAGCCGCCCGCAAGAAGATGCAGCGTTCGCGGGTCGTCAACACGATCGGTTTGGCGATGACGATCACCGTCCTAATCATCGTTCTGATGACCAAGTTCCTCGAGGGTGCATGGATCGCGATCGTGGCAATGATCATCATCTTCCTCATCATGCGCGGCATCGGCCGTCACTACGACCAGGTCTCGACCGAGCTGGAGATCGATGACTCTGACGTGACCCTGCCGTCGCGGGTCCACGCGATCGTCCTGGTCAGCAAGCTCCACAAGCCCACGATGCGCGCCCTGGCGTATGCGCGGGTCTCCCGGCCCAACTCGATCGAGGCGCTGACGGTCGAATTCGACCCGGCCGAGACCGAGAAGCTCATGGAGCAGTGGGAGGAGCTCGCGATCCCCGTCCCGCTCAAGGTCGTCAACTCGCCCTATCGCGAGCTGGTCCGTCCCGTGGTCCGCTATGTCAAGGAGCTCCGCAAGTCGAGCCCCCGCGACATCGTCACGGTCTACATCCCCGAGTACGTCGTCGGTCGCTGGTGGGAGCAGCTGCTGCACAACCAGACGGCCCTCCGGCTCAAGGGCCGACTGTTGTTCATGCCCGGCGTCATGGTCACGAGCGTGCCCTACCAGCTCAGCTCCGCCGGTCGTGCCAAGCAGCGGCTTGGCAAGGATCGTCCGGCGCCGGGCGACGTGCGCCGCGGCTTCCGGGATCGGTAGATGTCGGCAGACCCGATCGTCGACGTCGGGCCGGTTGCGCACGGCGGTCACTGCGTCGCGCGCCTCGACGGCCTTGTCGTCTTCGTGCGACATGCGCTGCCGGGCGAGCGGGTGCGCATCCACATCACCGATCGATCGAAGTCGTTCCTGCGTGCTGATGCGGTCGAGATCCTCGAGGCCGCGCCCGGACGGGTCGAGCCGCCATGCCCTTACGCCGGCCCCGGTAGGTGCGGTGGCTGCGACTTCCAGCACGTCGACCCGGCGGTGCAGCGCGGACTGCTCGGTGACGTCGTGCGCGAACAGCTCCGCCGGCTGGCCGGCATCGCGTGGGACGGTGAGGTCGAGGCGGTCGAGCCGGACGCGCTGGGTTGGCGTACGAGGATGCAGTTCGCGGTCGACGGTGACGGCCGGCCAGGGCTGCGGAAGCATCGTTCCCACGAGATCATCCCGGTCGAGGAGTGCCTGATTGCCCACCCCGATCTGCCCGAGGTGCTGGGACGGGCGTGGGACGCCGAGTCGGTCGAGTCAATCGTGTCGTCGACCGGCGACACCCTCCTGGTCACCGATGCCAGCATCTCCGACGACGTCGAGTCGTCGGTCGGTGGAGTCGTGGCGGTCGACGGCACGATCCGCGGCGGGCGGGGCTCGGTCGTCGAGCGGGTCCTGGCCGCAGACTTCCGCGTCACCGGATCGGGGTTCTGGCAGGTGCACCCCGATGCCGCGACGACGTTGGTCGAGGCAGTCATCGAGGCCGCGGACATCGCTCCCGGAGACACGGTGCTCGACCTGTTCGGCGGAGTCGGCCTCTTCACGACGTTCCTTGCCGATGAGACCGGAGAGGAAGGTGTGGTCCTGAGCGTGGAGTCCGATGCCTCGGCAACGAGGGACGCGCGTCGCAACCTGCATGACTTCCCGCAGGTACGCCTGATTGGCGAGCCAGTGGAGCGCGCCCTCCGGCAGGGTGTGCTTGGGGCCGCCGCGCACGTGGTCGTGCTCGACCCGCCACGTACGGGAGCCAAGAAGGCCGTCGCCGGCATCGCCGGGCTCTCTCCACGACGGATCGTCTACGTCGCCTGCGACCCGGCCGCGCTGGCGCGAGACCTCGCTTCGTTCGCATCCCACGGCTATGTGCTGCACGGCCTACGAGCTTTTGCCCTGTTTCCCATGACGCACCACGTCGAGTGCGTGGCGGTGCTTGTGCCAGCCTGACACTCAGGCCACAGTGAGGGCATGCGCTTCGCCGACCCGCAGGCCTGTCCGGACTGCCGAGGAGCGATCGCAGGTCAGACGGTGTGCCCGCAGTGCGGTCTGGACCTGACGTCCCCCGAGGTACGTCAGCTCTGGCAGACGCTGTTGCAGGCCGATGAGCTGCTGGTCCGGGCCACTCGCAGCCGCGATCGCGGCGCGGCTGCTCCGCGTCCCGGCGGGGCCCCGCCGACGGCAGCCGCGCCGCCGCCACCACCACCACCGCCACCGCCACGACCACTGACCGACCCCCCAACGCCGGCGGCGCCGCTTCAGGCGCCCTCGCACGCCACCGTGCCACCCGTGCGCCCGCCGGGTGACCCCTTCACGAGCTATCCACGGCCCGACCAGCCGCCTCCCGCGCAAGCCAAGGAACGGCCGTGGTCGGTCGGGACGATCCTGCTCGTCCTCGGCGCCTTCGGCCTGATCGTCGCCGGTTTGATCTTCGTCACCCGCTCGTGGGAGGACATCGGGTTGGCCGGCAAGACCCTGATCCTGCTCGGCGTCACGGCGGTCATGGGCGGACTCGGCGTCTGGGTCACGCGTCGCCCGCTCCGGGCCTCCGCCGAGGCGGTCTGGACGGTCTTCCTGGCCCTGCTGACTCTGGACTTCTTCGCCGCCCGACACGAGGACCTGTTGGGTCTGCGGGCGCTCGAGCTCGACTGGGCGTGGGTCGTCTGGGGTGCCATCGCGCTGGGTCTCAGCGTGGGCATCTCCGTGTGGGCTCGGCCCCTGGTCAAGGTCGACCTGGTGGCGCCAGCCGTCGCCGGTGGTCTCGGCATCACGATCGCCGGTGTCGGCGCCGGTGCCGTCGGTGAGGACTGGGACTTCGCGTGGCGGGCCATCGTCGCGCTCGTGGTCGCCGGCCTGCTCGCCCTCGCCACGCGGCCTGCCGGCCTGCGGCCCATGACGATCACGGCGCGCGTGGTCTTCGCCGGGTTCTTCGTCGCGGCGTATGTCGCGGCATTCGTGGAGCTGGTCGACAACCCCTCCCTCGAGCAGCTGGTCGCCGGGGCGCGCGGCATCCCGATGCTGCTGATGGCCATCGCCTCGATCGTGGTCGCGGCCCTCGTGACACCGGTCCGTATCCCATCGGTCGCGCTCGCGGTGCTCGCCGTGACGGCGCTCGTCATCACCCCTTCCTCGGACCACGGGGGCCAGGAGGGAAGCTGGGTCGCGATCGCTGCGCTGTCCGCCGTGCTGGTCGTGGTCGCCTCACGCGGCACGGGGGACTGGTCGCGGGGTCTGCGGCTGGGAGCGATCCCGGCGGTCGGCGGCATCGTGCTGTTGCACATCGCCCTCCTGCTCGACGTGATCGAGGCGATGGGCGCTGTCATCGAGGACCCGTGGGAGGCCGGTGCCGGCGTCCGGCTCGACGCGGACATCGTCGCCAACAACGAGCCTTGGGTGGCGCCGATCGTCCTGGCCGCCCTGCTCGTCGTCGGCTGGTTCCTGCCCCGGTGGCCTGAGCTGGCGAAGCTGCGTTCCCATGTGACTCCGGTGTTTGCCTGCTTCGCCGGCCTTGGTGTCCTCGACGCGGTGGTGGCGGCCCGGCTCCCGCTCTGGCTCGCGGTGGCGCTGCTGCTCATCCTGGCTGTCGCCCTCGTCGTGGTGCAGACGCGCGCCGCCGCGACATACGTCGGCCCGGTCGCGCTGGTGCTCGTGGCTGCCGCGTCGGCCCTGGCTGCTGCCTCGCACGAGGTCTCGGCCGTCACGTGGTTGCTGTCCGCTGTCGTGCTCGCTGCGCTGGCCCGCCTCGATGCCCCCGAACCGCTGCCGGAGATCTATGCCGTCGTGGCCGTGCTGCTGGGCCTGGCCGGTGTCGCCGCCGCGGTCGAGCTGCTCGATGTCGACGATGCAGTCACCTCCCTTGTCGTCCTGGTCGGTGCTCTCGGACTCGTGGCGGCTGTGGGGACGGTGGCGAAGGACCATCGACTCCGGGTGCCGGTCGAGGCAGCCGCGGGACTCGTCGCCGTGGCCGCTGTGCTCAATGAGGGCTCGTCGGGCGAGCTCGCGGTTCGCTGGACGATCGTCGGCGTGGCGCTGCTCGCGCTGTGCGCCGTCGTGACCGACCGGCGCTGGTACCTCTGGCCCGGCATCGTCTCCCTGGTCATCGCCTACATCCTGTTGATCGTCGACAGCGGGTTCTCCTTCGTCGAGGCGTACACACTGCCGCTCGGTGCGATCGCCCTGGCAGTCGGCCTGTACTTCGCGCGCAAGCGGCCCGAGATGAGCACCTGGGTCCTGCTCGGGCCCGGCCTGGCGATCGCGCTCCTGCCGAGCGTGCCGCAGGCGCTCGTAGACCCGACCGACCTCAGGGCGCTTCTGCTGGGCCTCGGCTCCGCCGTGGTGCTCGCCGTCGGCGTCCGGCTCGGGTGGCAGGCGCCGTTCGTGCTCGGCGTGACGATCCTGACGCTGCTGATCCTGTTCAACATTGGCCCGTACGCCAACGCTGCACCACGTGTCGCGCTGATCGCCGTCCTGGGCGCGATCTCGATGGGTCTCGGCATCACCTGGGAGGACCGCGTCCGCGACGGCCGCAAGCTCGTCGGCTACGTACGATCCATGCGATAGGGGTGAACCACATGACCGAGTTCAGGACAGTCAGGCAGCTGCGGCGCGACGCGCTGGGCCAGGACGCCCTGCTGTTCTGCGCGGCGTTCACCGGCGGAGCGCTTGCCTACTTCCTGGCCCGCACGGTCCTCCAGGCCCTTGGTGGCGGACCCGACGGAGACTTCTGGTCGGTCAGCCTCTCGGAGGACCTGATCCTCAGCGGGCTGATTGCCGGCGAGCTGTTCCTGGTGTGGAACAACGGCCTGCGCCAGGGCGTACGCGGCCACAGCATCGGCAAGCACCGAGTGGGGCTCGCGGTCGTCGACGTGGGGGACGGCGCCCCGACCGGCGCCGGTCGTGGCCTGGTGAGGGGTCTCACGATGGCTGTCCTGCTCGACCTCGCCGCGGCGGCGATCCCGATCGGGTTGCCAACGGTCCTGCGACGGCTGACGCCCGAGGAGTGGCACGTCGGTGGTGCTGCCTACCTGGCGCTGATCGTCCTGGTCATACCCCTCCTGGTTCCGACCGACCGCGGGTTGGCCGACCGGCTCGCGCGGACCGAGGTCATCCGAGCCACCGGGGCGGATGCCGTGACGAGTCCGCGACGTCGCACCGTCCTCACGATCATCGACATCGTCGGCGTCATGGGCCTGCTCGCCGTCGCAGCGGCCTACATCGTCTACTTCGCTCCTCTCCTGCGCTTCCCTGACCTGTTCTGACCCGAGCGGGGAGTGGGCAAACCTCTCGACATCATGTATCTTGATGTCAAGAGATATGGCAGTCCGGGTTAGGACTACCTGACCGTGCGTCGTACGGCGACGCTGGGCAGGATGGAAGATGACGCGAAGGAGAAGACGATGGCCGTCGACAGCTTTGGATCGAAGGACACCCTCACAGTCGGGGATTCCACCTACGACTACTACCGCCTCGAGGCGGTGACGGGTGATGGCCTCGACGTGTCGACCCTGCCGTTCAGCCTGAAGGTCCTGCTGGAGTCGCTGCTGCGCACCGAGGACGGCGCTGACATCACCAAGGCCGACATCGAGGCGCTGGCTGGGTGGGACGCCGATGCCGAGCCGAGCAAGGAGATCCAGTTCACGCCTGCGCGCGTGATCATGCAGGACTTCACCGGTGTGCCGTGCGTCGTCGACCTCGCCACGATGCGCGAGGCGATGGCCGACCTCGGCGGCGACGCGACCAAGATCAATCCGTTGGCTCCGGCCGAGATGGTCATCGACCACTCCGTCATCGCCGACGTGTTCGGCACGCCGGAAGCGTTCGAGCGCAACGTCGAGATCGAGTACGAGCGCAATCGCGAGCGCTACCAGTTCCTCCGTTGGGGCCAGGGCGCGTTCGACGACTTCAAGGTCGTCCCGCCGGGCACCGGCATCGTGCACCAGGTCAACATCGAGCACCTCGCCCGCGTCGCGTTCACCCGCGAGTCCGATGGGGCCACCGTGGTCTATCCAGACTCGTGTGTCGGCACGGATTCACACACCACGATGGTCAACGGCCTCGGCGTCGTCGGCTGGGGTGTGGGCGGCATCGAGGCCGAGGCAGCGATGCTCGGCCAGCCGATCAGCATGCTCATCCCGCGCGTCGTCGGCTTCAAGCTCTCCGGTGAGCTGCCCGAGGGCGCAACCGCGACCGACCTCGTCCTCGTGATCACCGAACAGCTTCGCAAGCACGGGGTGGTCGGCAAGTTCGTCGAGTTCTACGGGCCCGGCGTGGCCGCGGTGCCGCTGGCCAACCGGGCCACGATCGGCAACATGAGTCCCGAGTACGGCTCGACGATCGCGGTCTTCCCGATCGACGACGAGACCACCAAGTACCTCAGGCTCACGGGGCGCAGCGACGAGCAGATCGCGCTCGTCGAGGCATACGCCAAGGCGCAGGGCCTGTGGCACGATGCGGACCAGGAGCCACGCTTCTCCGAATACCTCGAGCTGGACCTCGGTGACGTCGTCCCGTCGATCGCCGGACCCAAGCGCCCGCAGGACCGGGTGTCGCTGACCGAGAGCAAGGGCGCGTTCCGCACCGCTCTGGCCGACTACACCGAGCAGGACCTCGGCGGCTACGACGAGGCCGTCGACGAGTCGTTCCCCGCCTCGGACGCCCCCAGCAGCAGCGAGACAGGCAAGAACGGTGACAAGCCGAACGCGCCCGCGCCCTCGGGTGCCGGACGTGCCAGCAACCCGCAGAAGGTCACGCTCGAGGACGGGACCGAGTTCGAGCTCGACCACGGCGCCGTGACGATCGCCGCGATCACCTCCTGCACCAACACCTCCAACCCCTCGGTCATGATCGGTGCGGCTCTGCTGGCCAAGAAGGCCGTCGAGAAGGGCCTGCAGCGCAAGCCATGGGTCAAGACGACCCTGGCTCCCGGCTCGAAGGTCGTGACGGACTACTACGAGAAGTCCGGCTTGACGCCCTATCTCGACAAGCTCGGCTTCAACCTCGTGGGCTACGGGTGCACCACCTGCATCGGCAACTCCGGCCCGCTCATCCCCGAGGTCAGCAAGGCCGTCAACGACGGGGACCTCGCGGTCACCGCGGTGCTGTCGGGCAACCGCAACTTCGAGGGCCGCATCAATCCCGACATCAAGATGAACTACCTGGCGTCGCCCCCGCTGGTCATCGCGTATGCCCTGGCCGGATCGATGGACGTCGATCTTTACAACGATCCGCTGGGTCAGGACACCGACGGCAACGACGTCTACATGAAGGACATCTGGCCGACCCCCAAGGAGGTCGAGGACGTCATCGCGTCGTCGATCGACTCAGCGACGTTCACCAGGGAGTACGCCGACGTCTTTGCAGGTGACGAGCGGTGGCAGAACCTGTCGACCCCCGACGGTGCGGTCTTCGAGTGGGACCCAGAATCGACCTACGTCCGCAAGGCGCCCTACTTCGACGGTATGGAGCTCGAGCCGTCGCCGGTCGAAGAGGTCAGCGGCGCGCGCGTGCTGCTCAAGCTCGGCGACTCGGTCACCACGGACCACATCAGCCCCGCCGGAGCGATCAAGAAGGACAGTCCCGCAGGGACATACCTCTCCGAGCACGGAGTGGGACCGCGGGACTTCAACTCCTACGGCTCGCGTCGCGGCAATCACGAGGTCATGATCCGTGGCACGTTCGCCAACATCCGCCTGCGCAACCAGATGGCACCGGGCACTGAGGGCGGCTATACCCGCAACCTCATCGACGGCGGTGAGGTCACCTCGGTCTTCGAGGCGTCCGAGGCCTACCAGGAGGCCGGCGTCCCGTTGGTCGTCCTGTCCGGCAAGGAGTATGGCTCTGGATCGTCCCGTGACTGGGCCGCCAAGGGCACGGCCCTGCTGGGCGTCAAGGTTGTCATCGCCGAGTCCTATGAGCGCATCCACCGCTCCAACCTGATCGGCATGGGCGTCCTCCCGCTGCAATATCCCGAAGGTCAGAGCGCCGAGTCGCTGGGGCTGACGGGGGAGGAGACCTTCGACTTCACTGGCATCACCGAGCTCAACGACGGTCGCATTCCCAAGACCGTCCACGTCCAGGCCACTCCAGAAGGTGGCTCGGCGGTCGAGTTCGACGCAGTGGTCCGAATCGACACGCCGGGTGAGGCCAACTACTACCGCAACGGCGGCATCATGCCGTACGTCCTGCGGAGCCTGCTGGGCTGAATCGCAGTCGCGCCCAAGGGCACCGCCTCACAAGGCGGTGCCCTTGGCGTGTCTGTGCGAGGAACTAAATGTGGCTCGACACGACAATTTGTTGTCCGAAGCGCTGGACGTGACCCCCATCACGCTATACGTTGTTTCAAACAACAAACGCGTCACGTGGACGAAACAATGCGGCCGCGGCGCACTACTGGAGGAAATAGGAGGCGGTCTGTGTGAAGCGGACACGCAATCTCGTACTTGCAACACTCATGGGTGCGACCCTCGCGCTCAGTGCCTGCGGCGGTAGCGACAACGGTGACGGTGGTGGAGACGGCGGCAAGGCTGAGGGCAAGATCGGCGTCATCCTGCCCGACACCAAGTCCTCGGTCCGCTGGGAGAGCGCCGACAAGCCCGCGCTCGAAGCCGCGTTCAAGAAGGCCGGCGTCGACTACGACATCCAGAACGCCGAGGGTGACGCCGACAAGATGCAGACCATCGCAGACGGCATGATCACCGATGGCGTGACCGTCCTCGCGATCGTCAACCTCGACTCCGACTCGGGTGCCGCGATCGAGGACAAGGCCAAGAGCCAGGGTGTCAAGACCATCGACTACGACCGGCTGACGCTCGGCGGCTCGGCTGACGTCTACATCTCGTACGACAACAGCAAGGTCGGTGCCCTCCAGGGTGAAGGCCTCGCCAAGTGTCTCGGCGAGAAGGATGCCAACATCATCTATCTGAACGGCTCGCCGACAGACAACAACGCGACGTTGTTCTCACAGGGAGCCCACAGCGTCCTCGACGAGGTGACGTCGTACAAGAAGGTCGGCGAGCAGGCGGTTCCGGACTGGGACAACGAGCAGGCCGTCACGATCTTCGAGCAGCTCTACACCAAGGTCGACGGCAAGGTTGACGGCGTCTACGCCGCCAACGACGGCCTCGCGGGCGGTGTCATCTCGATCCTCGACAAGAACGGTCAGGCCGGCAAGGTCCCCGTCACGGGTCAGGACGCCACGGTCGAGGGCCTGCAGAACATCCTCGCCGGTGACCAGTGCATGACGATCCAGAAGTCGGCGACCGGTCAGGCTGGGGCGCTGGCCGAGACGGCCATCGCGATGGTCAAGGGTGAGGACCCGAAGACGACCGGCACCGTCGAGGATGAGACGGGCAAGCGTGACGTCCCGGCGATCCTGCTGGACCCCGTCGCGATCGACAAGTCGAACGTCAAGGCTGTCATCGATGCGGGCGACATGAAGGCCGCTGATCTGTGCACCGGCGACTTCGCGAAGCTGTGCGCTGACGCAGGTATCAGCTGATCCAGGGGTGTGGCCCGTCGCAACCCGGCGGGCCACACCCACTGCTTTTTGCGCCGCACCCCTCATTCTCGGAACCCGCACTTCGGAAGGCTCACCATGAGCGACACGTCCCCACTCCTCGAGCTGCGCGGAGTCAACAAGAGCTTCGGCGTCGTCCACGTCCTCCACGACGTCGACCTCGCGATCTATCCCGGCCAGGTCACGGCCCTCGTCGGCGACAACGGCGCCGGCAAGTCGACGCTGGTCAAGGCCGTCGCCGGCATCTACCCCCTCGACAGCGGTGAATACCTCTTCGACGGCAAGCCCGTCACGGTCCACGGCCCCAAGGACGCCGCTGCCCTCGGCATCGAGGTCGTCTACCAGGACCTCGCCCTGTGCGAGAACCTCGACATCGTCGAGAACATGTTCCTCGGGCGTGAGGCCAAGACCGGCCCTGTCCTCGACGAGACCACGATGGAGGCCAAGGCGCGGGAGGTCCTTGCTTCCTTGTCCGTACGCACCGTCAAGTCGGTGCGGCAGAGCGTCTCGAGCCTGTCGGGCGGTCAGCGCCAGACGGTCGCTATCGCCAAGGCGGCGCTCTGGAACTCCCGGGTCGTGCTCCTCGACGAGCCCACCGCGGCGCTCGGCGTCGCCCAGACGCGGCAGGTGCTCGACCTCGTGCGTCGCCTCGCGGACTCCGGCGTGGGCGTCCTGCTGATCTCGCACAACCTGACCGACGTCTTCGAGGTCGCTGACCGCGTCACGGCGCTCTACCTCGGCCGCGTGGCTGCCGACGTCGCCACGAAGGACGTCACGTCGCGCCAGGTCGTCGAGCTCATCACAACCGGTACATCTTCCGACCTGGACGGCGCCGCGGCCCCGTCTGCGAATGCCTGAGGACTGACATGACTGACATCATCACTGACGCGGAAGAGGCGGGCTTCGCCAACGACCGCACCCAGTCCAACACGCTGGGCGAGGCCGCTCACGCCTACGTCAACCGCGTCCGTGGCGGCGACATGGGTGCCCTCCCGGCGATCCTGGGACTCATCGTCCTGTTCATCGTGTTCGGTCTCGCCAACGACCGCTTCATCTCGGCTCTCAACATGGCCAACCTGATCACGCAGGCCGGCGCCATCATGGTCCTGGCAATGGGACTGGTCATGGTCCTCCTGCTCGGTGACATCGATCTGTCCGCGGGTGTGACCGGCGGCGCCTCGGCCGCGGTGATGGGCCTGTTGATCGCCGATCGTGGCGCTCCCTGGGGACTCGCTGTGCTCGCCGCCCTGGTGACCGGCGCCGTCATCGGCCTGGTCATCGGCCTGCTCGTGGCCAAGCTCGGCATTCCGTCGTTCGTCGTGACGCTCGCGTTCTTCCTCGGCCTGCAGGGTTTGACCCTCAGGCTGATCGGCGAGGGCGGGTCCGTGCGCGTCGACCAGGAGGTCGTCAAGGGCATCACCAAGAACAACGTCCCCGTCATGTGGGGATGGATCTTCGCCGTGGTCCTGATCGTCGTCTTCGCCTTCCTGACTCTTCGGAGCCACCGGGCAAAGGTCGCCAAGGGGCTGCAGCACCAGCCGTTGGCGGTCGTCGTCGCCCAGATCATCGCGCTTGCCGTGATCTTGCTGGGACTGACCTATGTCCTGAACATCAACCGCGCCCCCAATCCCGGGTTCGTGATCGAAGGCATACCGTATGTCCTGCCACTCGTCGCCGGCCTGCTGATCTTCTGGACCTTCATCCTCAGCCGTACGGCCTACGGCCGCCACGTCTACGCCGTCGGAGGCAACCCGGAAGCGGCTCGCAGGGCCGGCATCAACGTCGATCGGATCCGGATCTCCGTGTTCGTCATCGCCTCGTCGATGGCAGCACTCAGCGGCGTGATCGCGGCCTCGAACCTCGGCAAGGTCTCGACCTCGTCGGGCGGCAGCAACACCCTGCTGTACGCGGTCGGCGCGGCCGTCATCGGTGGCACGAGCCTATTCGGTGGCAAGGGCAAGGCCAGTGATGCCGTCATCGGCGGTCTGGTCATCGCGACGATCGCCAACGGTCTCGGGCTGCTCGACCAGGCGTCGTACATCAACTTCATCGTGACCGGAGGCGTGCTGCTCCTGGCAGCGAGCGTCGACGCGATCTCGCGCAGGCGGCGTTCCGCGACAGGGCTTTAGACATGGCAGCCACGGGACGGTCGGGAGCGGGCACGAACCAGGAGGACGTCCGCCGTCACAATCTCGGGACCGCTCTCAGCCACGTGCATCGGGCCGGGCGTATCAGCCGGGCCGAGCTGACGGCACGGATGGGGCTCAACCGCAGCACGATCGCCGGTCTGGTGGCCGAGCTGGAGTCCTTGGGGCTGGCCGACCAGGCCGCGCCGACGGGGATCCGGATCGGCGCGGGACGCCCGTCCGTCGACGTCAAGGCGCGTCCCGGTGCCTACGTCCTGGCCGTCGACCTCCGAGTCGACGGGCTCACGGTGGCCCGGGTCGGCATCGGCGGCGTGGTGCGGGCTCGCGCGTCCGGCCCCATACCGGCCGATCACGATCCTGAGGCGACCGCCGCGTCCGTCGTCGACCTGTTGCGGCTCGTCGTCAAGGATGTCGAGCCCGGCGCCGCGCTCGTGGGTGTGGGCGTCGGAGTGCCGGGCATCATCCGTGCCGAGGACGGCCTCGTGCGACTGGCTCCCAACCTGGGCTGGCACGACGTACCGTTCGCCAAGCTCCTGGCGGAGAGCATCGGGTCCGTCGGGATGCCTGTCTTGGGCAACGACGCCGACCTCGGTGCCCTGTCCGAGCACCTGCGGGGTGCCGGCGTCGGGGTCGAGGACCTGGTCTATCTGTCTGGTGAGGTCGGTGTCGGCGCCGGCGTCATCGTCGGCGGCCGCAAGCTCGAGGGTGCCGGTGGCTATGCCGGCGAGATCGGGCACATGCCGTTCGTTCCGGACGGCAAGCTGTGCCACTGCGGTGCTCGCGGGTGCTGGGAGACCGAGATCGGGGCGCTGGCGATCGCGCTGGCAGTTGGGTGCCCCCCCGAGCGGATCGGGGCGCTGGGGGAGTTCCTCGAGGGTGTCCACGAGTCGACGCCCGAGCTGAGCATCGTCGCCGGGCATCTGGGTCGCGGGCTGGCCGGTGCCGTCAACCTGCTGAATCCGCGGGTCGTGGTGCTCGGTGGCTATCTCCGTTCGCTGTTCCCGCTCGTCCAGAAGGAAGTCGAGGCCGAGCTCGCCATACACGCGCTGATCGCGACGCGTGAGCAGGTGCTCGTGACGTTGCCCGGCCTGGGCGGGGACTCAGTGCTGCACGGCGCCGCCGAGCTGGCCTTTGAGGCACTCTTGGCCGATCCGGTCGGCTGCCTCGCGTCGGCGTGCTTCGACGTCGACGCAGCCCTCGCCGGTTGACGGTTTACCACGGTCCCTAGGCAAACCGTTCGTCTTCCCTAGGCAACAGTGGTCCGCCCTAGGACAATCTCCCGCGGGCGGACGACACTTGCGTAGGGACCGTGGTAAACCGCCGGGGGGTTAGGTGCCGGAGGTCCGGCGGCCGCCGTCGTCATCGAACTCCACGTTCTCGAAGTCGACGGGACGGGCGGCGTTGGCGATCGCCGTGACCATGGCCGTGCCGAGAGGGCCGGCACGATCGAAGACCTCGACCGTGCCGACCGAGATGCCGTCGTGCTCGACCCTGTCGGTCGCCGACAAGCCGATCTCACGGCTAACGGGCGGCCTCGCCAGGGCGAGGGTGATGTCGGTGTTGATGAACTGCACTCCCTCGGACCCCCAGTTCACGACCATGCTGGTTGCGTCGGCGATGCTCGCCACCGACTGGAACGGGGTCCCCACCTCGCCGCCGACGACCTGCAGCCCGGCCTGCCAGGTCTGCTTGCGCCCGCGGTTCTGGTGGTCACCGAACGACTGCGACCACGGGGCCTCGCTCGTGAAGTGCGGCACGCGTGGCTCGTCGCTCGGCGGTACGACTTCGAGCGGCGGGGGCTCCGGGTGCTCGTCCGGCGTCCAGACGAGCCCGGACGGTGTCTCCGTCGGCAACAGGAAGATGCAGCTGGCCCGGGCGACCCGATGTCCGTCCTGCATCAGAGACGCGTCGATCAGGCACAGCCGTCGGCTCTCTCTCACGACCTCGGTCGTGACGGTGGAGGGGACCATCTTGGCGGGCTGGAACAGATCGACCGTATAGCGGGACGGCTGGAGGTCGCCCCGTCCAGCCTCGGCCAGGCGTACCTCAAGGGCGCGTGCCAGCGCGCCACTCACGGCCACGCCGTGCATCTGGTCCGGGCTCCACATGCTGCGGGAGAACTCGGTGGGGATGAGCTGGTCATTCTCGAGGGTGAACATGGCCAAGGACATGGGCCCAGCCTTTCAGGCGTCGGCGCGGGGGAGGCGGGCGGTCAGTCCTTGCGCTCCCAGGCCATCTCCTCGATGAGCTCGCGGCTGCGCCAGCCGTCCGGCGTACGCACGAGCCGGTGCATGTAGTAGCCGCCGACCTCCATGCGCCAGGTGCCGCCATCGGGCTGCGCGATCGCCATCGGGTTCATGAGGTAGACGCGTACGTCGGCGTGGTCGCCGTCGAGCGTGACCTCCTTCTGGCACACGTAGTGCTGCATCGTCGAGAACATCGGGAGGGTCTGGGCAAGCCAGTCGCGCACCTCATCCCTGGTCCCCTTGATCCCACCGCTCGCGGTGTAGTCGATCGTCGCGTCGGGTGTGAAGACCGCGTCGTATCGCGGCCAGTCCAGCGTGTCGACGGCCCGGGTGTAGGACGTGATCAGGTCATCGATCTCGATGCGGTCGGACAGGGTCTGAAGATCCAGCATGATCCGACCGTAGCCCTAAACTGAAACACGTTCTAGTATGGCGGCCATGCGATTCACGTATGCCGAGGCGATGACCGACTCGAAGTTCTACGCCCCGCTCGCGCAGGCCGCGGAGGCCGCCGGCTACCACTCGATGACGGTGGCGGACTCGCTGATCTACCCGAGCGACTCGGATGCGAGCTATCCCTACACCGATGACGGTGACCGCGAGTTCCTCGAGGGCAAGGAGTTCATCGAGACCATGACGCTCTGCGCGATGCTCGGCGCGGTCACCACGACGATCCGTTTCACTCCGTTCGTCCTGAAGCTGCCGATCCGGCCACCCGTGCTGGTCGCGAAGCAGGCATCCTCGATCGCCTATCTCACCGACAACCGGTTGGGACTCGGTGTGGGACTTTCGCCGTGGCCCGAGGACTACGCCGTGATGGGCGTCCCGTGGGCTCGCCGCGGCAAGCGGTTCGACGAGTGCATCGACATCCTCCGCGGCCTGACGTCTGGCCATGAGTTTGAGTTCCACGGCGAGTTCTATGACATCCAGCCGATCACCCAGACGCCCGCTCCCACCCAGCCGATCCCGATCCTGGTCGGTGGGCACTCGGACGCAGCCCTGCGCCGGGCCGCGACTCGCGGAGACGGCTGGATGCATGGCGGCGGACCCCACGAGGACCTCGACGCACTGCTCGATCGGCTCGCTGAGATCCGCAAGGCCGAAGGTGTCGACGACGAGCCGTTCGAGGTCCACGTCATCTCCATGGACGCCTACAGCGTCGACGGCTGCAAGCGCCTTGCGGATCGTGGCGTGACCGATGTGATCGTCGGGTTCCGTGTCCCGTACGTCAAGGGACCCGACACCGAGCCGCTGAGCAAGAAGATCGAGCATCTTGAGCGATTCGCCGCGGACGTCATCGCCACAGCATCGGACTGACCCGCAAGCGAGACTAGAACGTGTTCCAGTTCTGCGCTACTGTCCCGGCATGGTTCTTGAGAAGTTCCGACTCGACGGTCGCGTCGCGATCGTCACGGGAGCGGGCCGTGGCATCGGGGCCGCCAGCGCCCTCGCACTTGCCGAGGCAGGCGCAGACGTCGTCCTGGCCGCCCGCACGGAGGAGCAGCTGCGCGAGGTTGCCGAGCAGGTGGAGGGCATGGGACGCAAGGCTGTCGTCGTCTCCGCCGATCTGTCCGACCTCGATCAGGTGGCCGCGGTGGCGCAGACCGCCGTCGACGCACTCGGCCGTCTCGACGTGATCGTCAACAACGTCGGGGGAGCGATGCCTCGGGAGTTCGTCAAGACCAATGTCGCGGCCCTCGAGGACGCCTTCCACTTCAACGTCTCGACCGCACACGCCTTGACCCGGGCTGCCCTCCCGCACCTGTTGGCCAACGAGGGCGCCGCCGTCGTCAACATCTCGTCGGTCATGGGCCGGGTCAGTGGCCGCGGCTACCTGGCGTACGGCACGGCCAAGGCCGCGCTCGCCCACTGGACCCGCCTCGCGGCCCGTGACCTCTCGCCTCGCGTCCGGGTCAACGCGATCGCGGTCGGCTCGGTCGCGACCTCGGCCCTCGAGCTCGTCACCGGCGACGAGGGCCTGACGGCACAGATGGAGTCCAACACCCCACTTCGCCGCATCGGCGAACCCGAAGACATCGCGGCCACCGTCCTGTTCCTCGCGAGCCCCGCTGGCGCCTACCTCACGGGCAAGGTGCTGGAGGCCGACGGTGGCATCGACCAACCCAACCTCGACATGGGGTTGCCTGACCTGGGAGCAGAACTATGACCAGTCGAGTCGTGGCATGGAGCACGGGCAACGTCGGACGGCACGCCATCGCAGGCATCGACAACCGGCCCGACCTCGAGCTGGTCGGTGTGTGGGTGTCCAACCCGGACAAGGTGGGCCAGGACGCAGGTCGCCTTGCCCGCCTCGATCGTGACCTCGGTGTCCTCGCCACCAACGACGTCGAGGAGATCATCGCCCTTGAACCGGACTGCGTCGTCAACACCGCGATGGCAGATGATCGGCTGTTCGAGGCGATGGCCGACCTGGAGCGATTGCTCCGGGCCGGCATCAACGTCGTCTCCAGCGGTCCGGTGTTCCTCCAGTTCCCGTCCGGAGCAGCGCGCGGCATGGCCGACGGCGTTCAGCAGGCGGCGCTCGACGGGGGCGTCTCGCTCTACGTCAATGGCATCGATCCTGGTTTCGCCAATGACTGGCTGCCCCTGTCGCTGACCAGCATCAGTGAGCGCATCGACCAGGTGCGCTGCACGGAGCTGCTCAACTACAACACGTACAACCAGGCGATGATCGTGTTCGACGTGATGGGGTTCGGCAAGCCGATGGACCACGTCCCGAGGCCGCCCGAGCCGGGGCCCCTCCCGAGGGCGTGGGGGAGCGTCCGGCACCAGAGCGCCCCGGGGCTCGGCATCGAGCTCGACGACGTCGAGGAGTTCTATGAGCGACTGCCGGCCACCGAGACATTCGACATCGACAGCGGGACCATCGAGCAGGGCACCGTGGCGGGTCTGCGTTTCGAGGTCCGCGGCAAGGTCGGCGACAAGGTCGTCGTCGTGCTGGAGCACGTGACCCGTGTCCACGACGACATCGGTCCGGACTGGCCGCAACCGGCCGGGCTGGGTTGCTACCGGGTCGAGATCAAGGGAGAGCCCAACTACACGCTCGACCTTCAGCTGCTCGGCACCGACGGCGATCACAACACCGCTGGACTCAAGGCCACCGCGATGCGGCTGGTCAACTCGGTCCCGGCCGTCATCGGCGCGAAGGCCGGACTGGTCACGACGCTCGACCTGCCGCTGGTCACGGGTCGCGGCCTGGTCAACACGTAGCCTGCGCCTCGTCTCGCGCACGCTGACGGGCTGCTGCCACGGTTAGGATGCGCGGCATGGCACGCAGTGAGCGCACGTACGCCGGAAGCACGCTCGAGGTTCGACGCGAGCAACGCCGGGCCGCTCTCGTCGAGGCGACCCTCGACCTCGTCGGCGAGGGTGGCAGCAGCGCGGTGTCCGTGCGGTCCGTCTGCCGGGCCGCCGGCCTGACAGATCGCTACTTCTACGAGAGCTTCGCGAGCCGCGACGAACTGCTGGTCGCGGTCTTCGACGAGGTCTCCGCTGAGATGTACGCGACCGCAAGCCGCGTCATCGACGAGGTCGGCGGCACCCCGAGGGACAAGGCGCGGGCATCACTGATGGCACTGGTGCTGCTGACGTCCGACGACCCGCGCAAGGGTCGGATGCTGCTGCGCGAACCGCTCTCAGAGTCGGCGCTGATCGCGGCGGGCATGACCGGGGCGCCGACGATGACCCGCATGCTTGCGCAGAACTTCCCCGGCCCCGGCACGGGTGCCGAACGGGCCATGCGCGCGGTCGCAGTCGGCGGGGCGATTGCCACCTTGTTCGCCACGATGCAGCTCGGCAACCTGCACGTGACCATCGAGGAGTTGGTCGAGTTCTGTGTCGACCTGATCGCGCCGCTGCCCGATGACGCCTGATCGCTGAGCTCCAACCCTTGACGACATCCGTCCTCAGATCTAATGTGATGACGATCGTCATCAGTTGAGGAGTGGTCGTCACCATGCAGCAGTCCAAGCATCACAAGGTCTTCGTCGTCGGGGTGGGGATGACGAAGTTCGAGAAGCCCGGCCGCAAAGACGGGTGGGACTACCCCCAGATGGCCAAGGAGTCGGGCACCAAGGCGCTCGCGGACGCCGGCATCGGGTTCGACCTCGTCGAGCAGGCACACGTCGGCTACGTCTATGGCGAGTCCACGGCCGGCCAGCGCGCCGTCTACGAGCTCGGCATGACCGGCATCCCGATCACCAACGTCAACAACAACTGCTCGACCGGCTCGACTGCGCTCTACCTGGCCGCCCAGGCGATCCGCGGTGGCCTCGCCGACTGCACCTTGGCTCTGGGCTTCGAGAAGATGCAGCCCGGCTCGCTCTCGTCGAGCTGGGAGGACCGCGAGCAGCCGATGATGCGACACATGCTCGCCCTCGCGGAGATTTGGGAGTTCGCGATGCCGCCGGCGCCCTACATGTTTGGCGCGGCAGGTCGTGAGCACATGGACAAGTACGGCACCACCGCCGAGCACTTCGCCAAGATCGGCCACAAGAACCACCGTCACTCGGTCAACAACCCCTACGCCCAGTTCCAGCGCGAATACAGCCTCGAGGAGATCCAGGACGCGCAATCGATCTATGAGCCGCTCACCAAGCTGATGTGCTCGCCGACGTCAGACGGCTCGGCCGCCGCGATCCTGGCGAGCGAGCGCTTCGTCGAGGAGCACGACCTCGCCGACCAGGCCGTCGAGATCGTCGGGCAGGCGATGGTCACCGACCTGCCCGGCACCCTGGAGTCCGGATCCGCCATCACCCTGGTCGGCGCCGACATGAGCAGGAGGGCTGCTGATCTTGTCTACGAGCAGGCCCAGATCAGCGCCGATGACGTCGACGTGATCGAGCTGCACGACTGCTTCGCGACCAACGAGCTGCTGACCTACGAGGCGCTCAGCCTCTGCGCAGAAGGAGAGGGGGGCAAGCTCGTGGACAACAACGACACGACCTACGGCGGCCGATGGGTGGTCAACCCGTCCGGTGGCCTGATCTCCAAGGGCCATCCACTCGGCGCCACCGGCCTGGCCCAGTGCTCCGAGCTCACCTGGCAGCTCCGCGGCACCGCGGACAAGCGTCAGGTCGACGGCGCGAGCGTGGCCCTGCAGCACAACATCGGTCTCGGCGGCGCTGCCGTCGTCACCGCCTACCGTCCCGCCCAGCGTTAGTCATCGAGAGGACCACCATGGGAACCATCGAGAAGTCCGCCACCTTCCCCGTCTCTGCCGAGAAGCTCTGGGCCGTCACCGGTGACCCCAATCGCTTCGGCGACTGGCTGAGCATGCACCAGAAGTGGAAGGGCGATGTGCCGGCCGAGATCAAGCAGGGTGACACGATCGTCGAGGTCGTCAGCGTGATGGGCATGCCCAACACGATCACCTGGACGGTCGAGGAGTATTCACCCGGCGAGTCGGTGACGCTGGCCGGCACGGGCATGGCGGGAGTCAAGATCGCCATGACGGCCGCCGTGACGGACCACGGTGACAGCTCGACCCTCGATCTCAAGACGTCGTTCGAGGGCCAGATGCTGGTCGGTGCGATCGGCGCGGCAGTCGAGAAGGCCGGCCTCGCCGACCTCGAGACGTCGCTGGCCACTCTCGCCGAGCTCCTGGGCTGAGCTGATGACCGACCAGGCAAGCGGGGTCCGGTTCGTCTCCGAGGCGATAGGCAGGTGGAGCGACCCCGAGACGTTCGAGGTCACCCGCGAGCGGATCGCGGAGTATGCCGCCGCGACCAACGATCCCATCGAGGCGCACCTGGCCGGCGATGTCGCCTCGCCGGTTTTCGCCATCGTGCCGGTGTTCATGGGAATGATCGGTGCCGCGTTCACCGTCGCTCCGCCCGAGGTCGCGATGAGGGTCGTCCATGGCAAGCAGGACTTCCACCTGCGTCGCCCGATCAGACCCGGCGACACACTCACCTCACGGGTCAAACCCCTTGGATACTCCGGCGCCGCCAACGGGACGACGCTGGCGTTCGTTCTCGAGACCCGCGACGCCGAGGATCAGATCGTCAACGAGCAGTACATGACGGCGTTCTTCCGCGGCATCGATGTGGGTGAGAGCGTCGGCGAGCTGGCCCCGCCACACACGTTCGACGAGGCGCTGCGGGAGCAGGAGCCGGTCGCCACGGTCACCGCGCACGTCGACGGCGACCAGACCTTCCGCTACTCGCCGGCCTCCGGCGACCCGATGCCCATCCACCTCGATGAGGAGGCGGCGTTGGCGGCCGGGCTTCCCGGGATCATCAATCATGGCCTGTGCACCCAGGCATTCACCTCGTGGGCCGTCGTCCGTGAGGTGGCCGGCGGAGACTCCTCGCGGCTCAAGCGCCTGGCCGTACGTTTCGCCAAGCCGGTCCTCCCCGGGCAGGACGTCACCACCACCATCTGGAAGTCGCGCGCGGCAGACGGCCTCACGACGTACGCGTTCGAGAGCACCGTCGACGGCGTCGTCGTCATCAAGGACGGGCTGGCTGTCGTCGCCGACTGAGCAGCTGGCGCACGACAACCACCGACACACCCGACAAGACTGGAGAACCTGATCATGGGAGCACTCGACGGGCGCATAGCCGTCATCACAGGCGCCGGACGCGGCATCGGCCGCGAGCACGCGCTGCTGTTCGCGAGCGAGGGCGCGCGAGTCGTCGTCAACGACCTCGGTGGCAGCGCCGATGGGGCCGGTGCTGACGCCGGGCCCGCGCAGGAGGTCGTCGACGAGATCCTCGCTGCCGGCGGGGATGCCGTCGCCAACACCGACAACATCGCCACGTGGGACGGCGCGAAGACCGTGATCGACCAGGCAGTCGAGACCTTCGGCAGCCTCGACATCGTGGTCAACAACGCCGGGATCCTGCGGGACGGGTTCATCGCGACGTTGTCCGAGCAGGAGTGGGACCTGGTGATCGAGGTGCACCTGAAGGGTCATTTCGCGGTGATGCGGCACGCGGCGGCGTACTGGAAGGCCAGGTCGAAGGCCGGTGATCAGGTCGCCGCCTCGATCATCAACACAGCCTCCCCGTCGGGCACGATCATGCCCAACGCCGGCCAGTCCAACTACGGTGCGGCCAAGTCAGCGATCGCAGCCCTCACCTTGGTGGCCGCGGACGAGCTCGAACGCTACGGGGTGCGTGTCAACGCGATCGCCCCGATCGCCCGCACCAGGCTCACCCTCAACACGCCGGGCATGGGGGCGATCTTCGCGGCGCCGGTCGCCGAGGGTGAGTTCGACGCGTTGGCGCCTGATCAGATCTCGCCGCTGGTGGCCTACCTCGGCACCGAGAAGTGCCCCTTGACCGGCAAGGTGTTCGCCGTGCAGGGCGGTAGCATCCAGGAGCTGCAGAACTGGTCTGTCGGACGGTCCATATCGCACGACGGACCGTGGTCGATCGACACCATCTGCGACCTCACGGCCGACTGGAAGTAGGCGCGTCATGTATGAGTGGAGCGAGACTGACCTGGCTGTCCAGGAAGCTGTCCGCCAGTTCGTCGACACCGAGATCCGGCCGCGCCGCGAGGAGCTGGAGTTCGGGGACACCCCGCCGTACGACGTGCTCCGCCTGCTGTGGAAGACCTTCGGCATCGACGCCATGGGCGCAGACGCGGTCGAGAAGATGCTCGCCAAGGAGCGCGACGGTGGGAGCGGTCAGTCGGGCTCGCTTACCGGCGGCGACCAGGGCGGGATGGGGGTCATCCTGATCAAGGAGCTGTGCCGGGTCTCTCCGGGTCTGGTTGGGTGCTTCGGGGTCAGCCTCGGTCTGACGGCCTCGACCATCGTGGCGCGCGGGACCCTGGCCCAGAAGGAGCGGTGGCTGCCCGCGCTCGCGACGTTCGAGAAGGTCGGGGCGTGGGCACTGACCGAGCCCGGATCCGGGTCGGACGCATTCGGCGCGATGAAGACCTACGTCAAGCGTGACGGTGACGGCTATGTGCTCAACGGCCAGAAGACCTTCATCACCAACGGGCCGTATGCCGACACGACCGTCGTCTACGCCAAGCTTGACGACGGACGATCGGCCCCGGCCGATCGCAAGATCCTGACCTTCGTGCTCGATACCGGCATGACGGTATTCACCCAGGGCAAGCCGTTCCGCAAGATGGGCTTTCACTCCTCGCCGACGGGTGAGCTCTTCTTCGACGACGTACGCCTCGAGCGTGACCGACTCCTGGGCGAGACGGAGGAGCACGAGGGAGGCGACGGGCGCGACAGCGCCAAGACCGGCTTCGTCGCCGAGCGCACGGGCATCGCTGCGATGAGTCTGGGCATCATCGAGGAGTGCCTGGAGGTCTCGACGACCTATGCTAAGGAACGCGTGCAGTTCGGTCACCCGATCGCGGACTACCAGCTGATCCAGCTCAAGCTCGCGAAGATGGAGATCGCCCGTGTCAACGTGCAGAACATGGTGTTCCGCACCCTCGAGATGGCCAAGGACGGCAAGCAACCGACCCTGGCAGAGGCCTCGGCGATGAAGGTCTACAGCTCCCAGGCCGCAACCGACGTCGCCATGGATGCGATCCAGCTCTTCGGCGGCAACGGCTACATGTCGGAATATCCCGTCGAACAGCTGGCCCGTGACGCCAAGTCCCTGATGATCTACGCCGGCAGCAACGAGGTGCAGCTCACCCACGTCGCCAAGGGGGTGTTGGCATGAGCGAGGGGGCCGAGCTGCTGGACCTGGCCAACGGCGGCCTCGAGATGACCATCCCTGTTGCCCACGGGATGGGCATCCGCTTCGTCGAGCTGGGACCCGGTCACGCGGCGGCCGAGGCACCGATCGAGGGCAATGGCAATCATCTGGGCACGATGTATGCGGGCGTGCTGTTCACGGTGGCCGAGCTGCTCGGCGGCGCGTTGGCCATCTCGACCTTCGACACGTCTGCGTTCGCACCGGTGGTCAAGGGCTTGACGATCAGCTTCCTGCGCCCGGCCCGGAGCGCGGTGCGCGCCACGGTGGCGATGGACGACGAGACGGTCGATCGGCTCACGGCCCAGGCCAGCGAGGCCGGCAAGGCGGAGTTCGAGCTGGTGGCCGAGGTGCATGACGCCGAGGGAACGCTGGTCGCCACCACGACAGGGACATACCAGCTGCGCAGGATCGGCTGAGCCGCTCGCTGCCGGCTTGGCTGCCAGATGTCTAGCGCAGCAACAGCCGGACCGCGACATCCATCGAGCGGGTGACGTCGGCTGCAGAGGTGCGGCCGGTCACCCAGCCCATGAGTGCCGACAGCCATACGTCGCCGATCACGCGGACGATGGCCTCGTCCTCCTCGGTGGGCTCCCGGGTCTGGTCGGTGCCGTCGATCGCATGCGTGAGCATGGCGGTCAGCTTCATCCCCACGTCATGGATCTCGTCGGCGACCGAGGCGTCAGCGAACATGAAGGCCCGGGTGAGCGCCTCGGTCAGCTTGGGTTGCTTCTGCAGAGCCGTGGTGGTCACCCCGAGCACATGCATGACGCGTTCGTGCGGTGTGTCACCGGGCACCTGGCGGCTGCGCGACTGCTGCTCGGCGCGGTCGAACTGACGCCCGAGGGCCGTGACCAGGAGGTGGATCTTCGACGGGAAGTAGCGGTAGAGCGTGCCGAGCGCGACATCGGCGTCGTCGGCGACCGCGCGCATCTGCACCGCGTCGAAGCCGCCTTCGTCAGCGAGGGCGATCGTGGCATCGAGGATGCGGCGACGTCGCTCGCGCTGGGCGTTGGACCCGGGAGTGGTCTCGGTGGCGCTCGTCATCCGTCATCGTCTCCTGTCCACGGTCTGCTGGCTGAGGATAGCCACGTCTACCGTGACTATGATATTGAAACACGTTCTAGATTTGGAGGCACCCCTGTGTCGATAGGTGTGACGCACGATCACCTCGAACTTGGATCCATCCTACGGGCCTGGGCCGCTGGCCTCGGCGGGACCGCCGCGGTGCGAGCGGCCGAGAACGATGCCGGTGCATCCTTCGCAAAGACCTGGCAGTCAGTCGTCGACATGGGCGTGGCCGTCGTCGGGTTCGGCGAGCAGCACGGCGGTGGCGACGGCGATCTGCTCGACCAGATGGTGGCGCTGGAATCGGCAGCACAGGCCATGGTTCCAGGGCCGCTGTTGGGGACGAGCCTCGTGGGCCGGGTGGTCGGGCAGGCAGTCGCGCGGAAAGCCGAAGACGCAGGGAGCACCGGCACGAGGAGCTGGGACGACGTGCTCGCGGGTCTCGCCGGCGGCGCCAGCGCAGCGTTGGCGCTTGGGGGAGCGATCACGCTCGACGACACCGGAGCGCGCGGCGACCTCGACGTCGCGATCGATGTCGTCGACGCCGGTTGGTTGCTCGCGTCGACACGCGGCGGCTCGTGGGCACTGATCGCGTCGGACGGCTGGACGGCCGAGCCCGAGGTCGGTCTCGACCTGTCTCGGCGCGGAGGTCGGGTCTCCGTGGCTGCGACCAGCGAGCAGGTCGTGCTCCTGCCGGGCGTGGGCGACGACGATGTGCGCCACGTCCTCGTCGCGCTGGCGGCGGCCGAGGCGGCAGGCGTGGCGCAGTGGTGCCTCGACACCGCGGTGGCCTATGCCAAGGTGCGCGAGCAGTTCGGCGCGCCGATCGGCTCGTTCCAAGCGGTCAAGCACCTCTGCGCGGAGATGTTGGAGACCACGGAGTCGGTCGCGGCGGTTGCCTGGGACGTCGGTGCCGTTGATCGGCCGGACATACCGGCGGGGGAGACGGAGTATGCCGCCGATGTCGCCGCGATCGTGGCCCTCGACGGTGCCGTGTCTGTCGCGCAGGACTGCATCCAGGTGCTTGGCGGCATCGGCTTCACGTTCGAGCACGAAGCGCACCTCTATCTCCGCCGCGCTATTGCGCTGCGCACCGCGGTGGCCGCGATGACCGGGGGGGCCGAGCGGTCAGCGGTGAGGCTGGCCCGTCGTGCCGGCAACGGACAGCGGCGCACGCCCAAGATCGACTTCGGCGGTGCGGACGCGCAGATCCGCGAGGTGATGCGTGAGCGGATGGAGGAAATCGCCGGCAGGCCTGCGGGTGAGCAACGGGCCGCGCTCGCCCAGGCCGGACTTCTGACACCGCACTGGCCCCGGCCCTACGGTCTCGAGGCCGGCCCGGTGGAGCAGCTGGTCGTCGACGAAGAGCTGGCCCGCGCCGGGCTCGGCCGCCCCGACCTGGCCATCGGGGCCTGGGCGGTGCCGACGATCATCCAGCATGGGACAGCCCAGCAGGCCGAACGATTCGTCCTTCCGACGCTGCTCGGCGACCTCCTCTGGTGCCAGCTGTTCAGCGAGCCGGGTGCGGGCTCCGACCTCGCGTCGCTCAGCACTCGCGCCGTACGTACGGACGGCGGCTGGCAGCTGACCGGCCAGAAGGTATGGACGTCGCGGGCGCGTGAGGCTGACTGGGCCATCTGCCTCGCCCGCACCGACAAGGACGCCGCGCGGCACCGGGGGCTGACCTACTTCTTGGTCGACATGTCGTCGTCTGGGATCGACACGCGTCCGCTGCGCGAGCTGACCGGCGACGCGATGTTCAACGAGGTCTTCCTCGACGAGGTGTTCGTCCCCGACGAGTGCGTCGTGGGCGAGGTGGACAACGGGTGGAAGCTCGCCCGCACCACGTTGGCGAACGAGCGCGTCGCGATGGCAGGGACCAAGCTGGGCATGAGCACCGAACGAGCGGTCGAGCTGCTCGCTGGGTCCGACTCGCCGACCGATGCGTCACGGGTCGGTCGTCAGGTTGCGCTGGCGACGGTCTGCCAGCTGCTCGGCGTGCGGTCGACGCTTCGCTCGCTGGCTGGGCACGCCCCCGGCGCGGAGTCGAGCGTCGCGAAGCTGCTCGGCGTCCGCAACCGTCAGGAGGCGTCCGAGCTCGTGGTCGACCTTCTCGGGCCCGCGGCTCTGCTCGGGGCGGGTGACGAGGTCGCGGCTGACGTGCACGAGATGCTGCTGACCCGTTGCCTGTCGATCGCCGGCGGGACCACCCAGATCCTGCGCAACGTGGTGGCCGAACGCATCCTCGGGTTGCCCCGCAGCTGAGGTCAGCTCACCAGGGTGGTCTTGGGTCGTACGACGCAGAACTCGTTGCCCTCGGGGTCGGCGAGCACGTCCCACGACACGTCATCGCCCTGACCCACGTCGACTCGCCGGGCGCCGAGGCCGATCAGCCGCTCGATCTCTGGGTCGCGGTCGCCATCTGTCGTGGTCAGGTCGAGATGCACACGGTTCTTAACGGTCTTGGGGGTCTCGCCGGCCGGCATGAAGCACAGGCCGACTGGCGCGTCGGCGCTCGGACCGAGGACGACCTCACGCTCCCGGCTGGAGAGCACGGGCCAGCCGAGCGCCTCGGACCAGAACTGGGCGAGAGCGGGCAGGTCATGGGCGTCGATGACGACGTGGTGCAGACGCAGGGGCATGGTGCTCAGTATCGCGAGTGACGGCCCGCAACGTCACGAGCCGATCGCTGACTCGTCGCCCGGTGCCACTGCAGCCACCGCTGCACGGCCGCGATCGTGTGCTGGCTGCGGATCGATGAGAACACGTCGAACGCGTGCTGTGCACCGGCCAGCTCGGCGTAGGTCACCGTCGCGTCCGACCGCTCCTGGAGGGCAGCCACGAGGGCTCGCGCCTGGTGCACGGGAGCCAGCGTGTCGTTGCGGCCATGGATCACGAAGAAGTCGGGAGCGTGCTCGCCCACCTGAGCCAGCGGCGACGCGCGGACGAAGTCGTCGAGGTCGGTCCGCGGATCCTTCTTGAACACCCAAGGACCGAGGAACCGGTCCCTCAGGTCAACGGCTGCCTGGTCCTTTGTCATGCCGGCGAGGTCATAGATGCCGTAGAACGGGACGCACGCGGAGATCGAGGTGTCGGCGGTCTCGAAGCCGGGCTGATAGTCCGCGAGCCCCGGGGTCAGAGCCGCAAGGGCCGACAGATGCCCGCCCGCTGATCCGCCCGTGATCGCGATGTATGAGGGGTCACCGCCGTACTGCTCGATGTTCTCGTGGACCCAGGCGATGGCTCGCTTGACGTCGACGATCTGGGTGGGGAAGCGGTGCTTCGGCGCGAGTCGGTAGTTGGCGGCGATGCAGATCCAACCCTGCTGGGCCATCCGGTTCATCAGGATGAGCCCCTGCTGCTCCTTGGTGCCGATGGTCCAGCCGCCACCGTGGATCTGGATCAGCACCGGCGCGCCGCGCAGGTCGCGGTCGCGGGGACGATAGATGTCGAGGTGGGCCCGGCGTCCGCCCTCGGTATAGGGGACGTCGCGGAGGACCTCGACGTCGCGCTGGCGCAGCCTGAACGGCCGGACCACAGATCCCCTCGGCAGGCGAAGGTCGACCGGACCGGGGAGGTCGAGGTCGTCCAGATAGCCCTCGCCGATGCTCTGGCGGAGCGCTTCGTCGAGCTCTGCGCCGACGCGCCGCGCACCGGCGATGGTCCAGGCCAGGAGCCCGGCGGCCGCGGCGGCCGCGAGCAGCCCCGTTGTAGACGGCTTGCTCGAGCGTCGTCGCATGGTCAGCTCGGCAGCAGTGTCGCCTGCGGCCGCGACCAGCAGGTGGGGAGCCAGCTCGCTGACCGGCCAGCCGAGCGCGAAGCTCGGAATGCCGGACCAGCCTCGGGCCGTCGGTCGCACGGCGTTGAGGGCCAGCGCGGCGAGGGTGAGCTGGCGACGGGCGTACCCGGATGACATAGATGCTCCTCGGAACCGGGGGTAGAACTTGTTCTAGTGGGACTAGGATACGGCCATGGATCGACTCAGTGGACTCGACGCCAGCTTCTTGTATCTCGAGAGCGGCGCTCAGCTGATGCATGTCTGCGGGGTGATCGCCCTCGACCCCGCGACGATCCCCGGCGGCTATGACTTCACCCGGTTCAAGCAGGAGCTCTCCAGCCGGGTGTCCGGCATCGCGATGTTCAACCGCAAGCTCAAGCTCGTCCCCGGGGGGATCGACTTCCCCGTGTGGGTGACGGACGAGGAGTTCGACATCGACCGGCACGTCCACCGGCTGGCCACACCCGCGCCGGGTGGCGACCGCGAGCTCGCCGAGCTCGCCGGGCACCTCGCCGGCATCCCCTTGGATCGGTCGCGGCCGCTCTGGGAGATGCACGTGATCGAAGGCCTGGCCAATGGCAAGATCGCGATCTTCTCCAAGATGCACCACGCTTCGGTCGACGGGGTCTCGGGCTCGAACATGATCTCGTACTTGTGCAGCTTGGAACCCGACGCGCCACCCCTGGACGTGGGGACGGCACCGGGAGTCAACGAGCATCAGCGTCCACCGTCCGACCTCGAGCTGGTGGGCCGGGGAGTGCTGGCGACCGCGACCAAGCCGTGGCAGCTGGCCAAGCTGGTGGCGCCAACCGCGCGGACCTTGGTGGAGAGCGTCACGCGGGCGAGGCAGGGCACGGCGATGGCCGCGCCGATGACGGCTCCGCGCACGTCGTTCAACGGGACCATCTCGGGCCGCCGGTCGATCGCCTTCACCGATGTCTCCCTCGACGACATCAAGGCGATCAAGAAGGCAGTTCCCGGGGCCACCGTCAACGATGTGGTGCTGGCGCTCAGCGGCGGGGCACTGCGTCGCTATCTCCAGCATCGCGACGAGCTGCCCGAGACGTCGCTGCTGGCCAGCGTGCCGGTCTCGGTGCGCGAGGAGTCGAAGCGGACCGGCGGTCGCAACAAGGTGTCGTCGATCTTCTGTCGGCTCGGCACCGACGTCGAGGACCCGCTCGAGCGGATCACCGCGATGTCGGTGGACAACGCCAACGCCAAGGACCATCACCAGGCCGTCCCGGCAGACACCCTGCAGGAGTGGGCCGAGTTCGCCGCGCCTCGGACATTCGGGCTTGCGGTGCGGATGGTGTCCGATCTGCGGCTCGCCGAGAAGGCACCGGTGATCCACAACCTGGTCATCTCGAACGTACCCGGGCCACCGGTCCCGCTGTACTTCGTCGGATCGCGGATCGATGGGCTCTATCCGCTCGGACCCGTCTTCCACGGCGCAGGGCTCAACATCACGGTGATGAGCAACAACGGACAGATGCACATCGGCGCGATCGCCTGCAGCGAGCTGATGCCGGGCGTGTGGGACCTGATCGACCAGTTCCCGATCGAGCTCGAGGCGATGAAGTCGGCCGTGCTCGGCGACTGACCCCATACACCGACGAGCGGTGAGTTGGCGACCTTTGCCGTGGTTCGGCGGTGAGTTGGCGACCTTTGCCGTGGCTGGAAAGGACGCTAAGTCACCGCCCCCGGGCGGGGTCAGCGGCTGACGGGCTGCCGGGCGCTGATGCGTGCCGCAGTTTCGTGAGCCGCTTCGAGCAGTGCGGGGACGAAGGC
Source organism: Aeromicrobium sp. (assembly GCF_037719875.1). Taxonomy (GTDB): domain Bacteria; phylum Actinomycetota; class Actinomycetes; order Propionibacteriales; family Nocardioidaceae; genus Aeromicrobium. The sequence continues at coordinate 355,787 of NZ_JBBJMJ010000001.1, forward strand.
CTTGTGGTCCAGCACGCATCCTGCGTGGCCGCAGGCGGCCTCGTGCACCGTGGCCCCCGGTATGCGTGCGGCGAGGTCGAGCTGGCGCTCGGGCGGGATCACCCGGTCGTCGGCGGTCACGACGACTGCGGTGGGCACGTCGATGTGCGAGAGCCACAACGTGGAGTGGTGGCGGCCGAGGGATGCGACGGCCTGCCCAACCGCCCAGGGACTTGTGGCACGCCACTGGCGCATCGCCCAGCTAGCGGTGTCGGAGCTGTCGGCGTCGATCGCCTCGACTGCGGCGGTGCTGGCGCGACTGATGACTCGCGAGCGTGACAGGGTCGCGCTCAGGCCCATGCCCACCTCCATGCCTGCGTGGAAGACGCGCTCGCGACCGATGGTGCGGAAGTGCGCGGTGCTGGCAGCGAGGATGAGCCCGCCGACCGCGTCCGGATGCTGACGCCACACGCGCTGTGCGATGACCGAGCCCATCGAATAACCGGCGACGATGGGTCGTACGAGGCTGAGCGCGTCGATCACCGCCGCCACATCGTCGGCGCAGTCCGTGATCAGGAATCGTTCGGAGGTGATGCCCCGGCCGTGCCACCGCTGGTCGAAGGTGATCACCCGGTAGTGCTTCGCCAGCTGTGGGATCGCGGGGAACCAGGTGAGCTGGCCCGTGCAGCCGACGGCGTGCAGGAGGACGATCGCCGGGGCATCGGGGGTGGGTCCGGGTACGTCTGTCAGCCAGGTGCGGCCTCGTCGGGGCAAGTCGAGCCAGCGCCCTTCTGGCAGCTCCACGGGGGGCAGGTCGAACAGGTCCCACGTCGAAGGATCGGGGAGCAGGTGTCGCGCGGCCCCGGCGCACAGCTTGAACGGGTTGGTCACGGCACTCCTCGCGGTTGGCTTCCATGAGATTAGAACACGTTATAGTTTTGGAGCAGCAGAATGTGCCGGAAGTTACGCCGCCTCGAAGGAGACGATCCACGTGGACCAGGTGCTCGACGAGGTGCGCTCCGTGATCGGGGACGTGCTCGACCGCGGTGACGGGTCGTGGCGCGCCCTCCACGAGGCTGGACTGCTGTCGCTGGCCGCCCCGGAGCAACACGGCGGCGAGGGCCTCGGCCTGGGCGAGGTCGCGGTGCTGCTGCATGAGGTGGGACGGCGCGCGGCTGAGCTCCCGGTCTGGGAGACATTGGCCTGTGGACTGCTGCCACTGGTCCGGTCCGGCTCCGAGGCACTTCAGGGCGAGCTCGTCCCCAGGGTCCTGGCTGGGGAGCTGCTGTTCGCACCGGCCCTCGGTGAGGCAGGGGACGCGTTGCCGGTCGCGCCAGCGACGACGTATGGCGACGGGGGCGTCACCGGCACCAAGGTCGGTGTGCCAGTCCTCGAGGGGACGAGGCTCCTGCTTGTCTCCGCCACCGGCGATGGCGGGCCGGCGGTGGCGATCGTCGATCCCGACGGCGCAGGAGTCGTCCACGTCCCCACACGGACCTCGCGTGGTGCGCCCGAGGCAACCTACACATTCACCTCGGCGCCGGTCCTGGGCATGCTCGATGCCGAGGTGGTGCGCGCCCACGCCATCGCCGGCCTAGCCGCCCTGGGTGCAGGTGTGGTCGAGGGGGCCCGGGACCTGACGGCGGGATACATCCGCGACCGGCGCCAGTTCGGTCGAGCGCTGGCTGAGTTCCAGGCGGTCGCCCAGCAGATCGCCGATGTCTACATCGCCTCGCGTACGTTCACCTTGACCGCCGGAGAGGTGGTCCGGCGCCTCGACGCGGGGGATCCGTCCACCGACGACCTGGCGGTCGCCGCCCACTGGTTCGCCGACCGAGCCCCGGCCATGATGCAGGTCTGCCACCACCTCCACGGCGGCATGGGCGTCGACGTGACCTATCCCATGACGCGCTACTTCTCGCGGGTGCGGGACATCGTGCGTCACCTGGGTGGGCCTGCTGCGCTGGCTGACGTGCCGGTCGCGGAGACCCTAGGCAAGAACGCCGAGCTGACTGTGGAGGAGCGCGCCTTCAAGGAGGAGGCTCGCGCCTATCTCACCGGATTGGCCAGCGATGCCGATCGGGACGAGATGCGCTCTGACCGGCACGGGCCGGCATACCACCGGATCATCAAGCAGATGGGCGCGGACGGGTGGATGGGTGTCGGTTGGCCCAAGGAATACGGCGGCCAGGGTCGAGGGGTCATCGAGCAGCAGGTGTTCGTCAACGAGGCGGCCCGCGCAGACGTGCACCTGCCGTCCGTGACCCTGCAGACCGTGGGACCGACATTGCAGGCCTTCGGCACGGACCAGCAGAAGGACATGTTTCTCGCCGACATCGTGACCGGTGACGTGCACTTCGCGATCGGCTACAGCGAGCCTGACGCCGGCACGGACCTGGCGTCGATGCGCACCACCGCCCGGCGGGACGGCGACCACTACGTCGTCAATGGTCAGAAGATGTGGACCACCGGCGGCCACGCGGCCGACTATGTGTGGCTGGCGGTCCGCACCGATCCCGACGCGCCTCCGCACCGCGGCATCTCGGTGCTGATCGTCGACACCAAGAACCCGGGCTATTCGTGGACCCCGATCGTGACCAGCGACGGCTCCCACCACACCAACGCGACGTACTACAACGACGTACGGGTGCCGGTCGACATGCTGGTCGGCGAGGAGAACCGCGGCTGGCAGCTGATCACGACGCAGCTCAATCACGAACGGGTGATGCTCGGGCCCGCCGGCAGGATCGAAGGACTCCGCGATCTCGTGCACGACTGGGCCGAGACTTGTGTCGGTCCAGATGGCACGCCCGTGCTCGAGGTGCCGTGGGTGCGTGACACCTTGGCGCGCGCCACGGCATCGTTCCGTGTCAACGAGCTGCTCAACTGGGCCATCGCCCGCGCGTCGTCCGACAGATCGGCGGTCGCGGACGCGTCGACTGCCAAGGTGTTCGCCAGTGACGAGATCCAACGGCTGGGTCTGGCTCTGGCCGATGTGGTCGACACGTGCGGCGACCCTGCCGACCCTGCGACGGGACGGCTTGCTGAGTTCCTCGACGCAACAGCCAAGCGCAATCTCGTCCTCAGCTTCGGCGGTGGGGTCAACGAGGTGCAGCGTGAGCTGATCGCGATGTTCGGGCTCGACCTTCCCCGGGTGCCGCGATGAACGAGCGCCACGATGAGATCATCGAGCGGACCGACGAGATCAAGGCCCGCGGCAACAGCCCCGCCCGCGAGGCGCCGGACCCGGTGAACGTACCGATGATCAGGCACTGGGCCGAGGCGATCGGCGACACCAACCCGCGGTGGGCACCCGGCCCCGACACCGAGGCACCGCCGGCGATGGCCCAGGTGTGGACGATGTACGGGCTCGACCCCGAGCGCATGCCTGGCGACCCACTCCCGGACAGCATGAAGGTGCTGGACGACGCGGGCTACACCTCCGTGCTGGGCACCAACTGCGACCAAACCTACGCCCGAACCCTGAGACCCGGCGAGGTTCCGAGCATCAGCACGCGCCTCGCGGACGTCGTCGGTCCCAAGGCGACCGGCGTCGGAGAGGGTTACTTCATCACCACGCAGAGCACCTGGACCGTCGGCCACGAAGAGGTCGCGACGATGACCTTCCGGGTGCTCAAGTTCAAGCCCGGCACCGGCCGGCCTGCAGTGGATCCGACCAAGACGGCCCGACCGACGATCAACCGCGACACGGCCTACTTCTGGGAAGGCACCGCGGCAGGCGAGCTGCGCATCCAGACCTGCAACGCGTGCGGTGAGCTCCGGCACCCGCCCGGCCCGGTGTGCCCGTCGTGTCACGCGATGGACCGCGGACACCTGGTCGCGTCGGGCAAGGGCCGCGTGCACTCGTTCCTGGTGCACCATGCGCCGGCGGTGCCGGGCAAGAAGCTCCCGCTCACCTTGGCCCTGATCGACCTCGACGAAGGGGTCCGGATGATCGGCGAGGTCAAGGGCGGTCAAGCCGAAGTCGCGATCGGCGACGAGGTCGAGGTGAGGTTCGACCCGATCGACGACGAGGTGACGCTGGCCACGTGGCGTCCCGCTGGAGAGTCCGACCCCGAGCCCGACCCGGAGCCAGAGGTGACGTCCGACATCCCGGTCTGGGAGCTTCCGATCACACCGACGCTCGTGGTGTCGACGGCGCTGGCGACCCGGGACTTCCAGGACGTCCACCACGACCGTGATCGGTCCATCGGACACGGCAGCAAGGACATCTTCGTGAACATCCTGAGCACGAACGGCCTGGTGCAGCGCTATGTCACCGATTGGGCCGGTCCTCAGACGCAGGTCCTGTCGTGCGCGTTGCGACTGGGAGCGCCTGCATTTCCCAACGACACCCTGTGCTTTACCGGCACCATCGTGTCCGAGAACGACGGTGTGACGACGATTGACGTCACAGCCGCGGTCTCGATCGGGACCCACGCCAACGCGCGTCTGGAGATCCGCCGGTGAGCGAGCGCCAGCGAGCGAGCTTTGAAGCAGGGTTCATGCCGTTGCCTCCGTGTCGTGGGCTTCAATTGGAGGAGACGGCATGACCACGTTCAGCGGCGCATCAGCCATCGCCGGCATCGGCGCGACCGAGTTCTCGAAGGAGTCAGGACGCTCGGAGCTGCAGCTCTCGGCCGAGGCGACACTCTCCGCCCTCGCGGACGCAGGGCTCTCGACCTCCGACGTCGACGGTCTGGTCACGTTCACGATGGACACGACCTCCGAGATCGCCTTGGCGCGCGAGCTCGGCATGGGCGACCTGCGCTTCTTCAGCCGGATCAACTACGGCGGAGGTGCGGCCTGCGCCACGGTGCAGCAGGCGGCGATGGCGGTGGCGACCGGGATGGCGGACGTCGTGGTGGCCTACCGCGGCTTCAACGAGCGCTCGGGTCAGCGTTTCGGCCAGGTGCAGAAATGGGCCGCGGAGCAGGTCAACACCAACGGTCTCGACAACGCCTGGTCCTACCCGCACGGTCTCTCCACGCCGGCGGCGACAGTCGCGATGCAGGCCCGGCGCTACATGCACGAGTACGGCGCGACCTCGGCCGACTTCGGTGCGGTCGCGGTGGCCGATCGTCGGCACGCGGCGACCAACCCGGCGGCGTTCTTCCATGAGAAGCCGATCACGATCGAGGACCATCAGGGCTCGCGGATGATCGCCGACCCCTTGCGCCTGCTCGACTGCTGCCAGGAGAGCGACGGAGCCGTTGCGATCGTCGTGACCTCCACCGAGCGGGCGCGAGACCTCCGCGCCGGTGCGGTCCCGATCGTGGCTGCCGCGCAAGGCAGCGCGGCCGACCAGTTCGTGATGACGTCCTACTACCGCGACGACATCGGCATCCCCGAGATCGGCGTCGTCGGCCGGGATCTGTGGCGACAGTCCGGCCTGTCGCCCGAGGACATCCAGACCGCTGTGCTCTACGACCACTTCACGCCCTACGTCCTGATGCAGCTCGAGGAGCTCGGCTTCTGCGGTCGGGGCGAGGCCAAGGACTTCATCGCCGGCGGGGCCATCGAGATCGGCGGCCGGCTGCCGCTCAACACCCACGGCGGACAGCTCGGCGAGGCCTACATCCATGGCATGAACGGCATCGCCGAGGCCGTGCGCCAGGTGCGGGGAAGCTCGGTCAATCAGGTCGAGGGTGCTCAGCATGTCCTGGTCACGGCGGGCACCGGCGTGCCGACCTCGGGCCTCATCCTCGGCGGACAGGCGCTATCCACCCGGCCGGATGGTCGCTAGCGGCGCTGGGCCAGCACGGCGAGCCAGCCGCCCTCGTCGGCCGATCGCTCCGTCCACTCCGGCGAGAGCCCGACACGTGCCAGCTCTGCGGTGAACGCATCCTCAGTTCGAAGAACCCGATAATAGGAATTGCCTGACTCGCCGTCTTCCCAGCTGACTCCCTCGCCGACAGGTATCGAGACGAGGAATCGACCGCCGAGGTGCAAGGCCCCGGCAACCTTCGCCAGCACGCCAGCCAGATCGTCCGGCCCGACATGCTGGAGGACGTGCAGTGCGACGACGGCATCGAAGGGACCGTCGAGCTCATCGCTGATCACGTCCAGGCGATCGACCGCCTTGCCACGAGAGCCCTGGAAGTCGATGAATGCCTGGGTGACGTCCGTACGCCGGACAGTCAGCCCGGCCTCCTCGAGGACATCGGCATCCCACCCGGGGCCGGAGCCGATCTCCAGCGCGTGGCCGTTCGGGACCACCTCGGCCAGGCGCGCCAGCGCTCCGGCGAGGACGCCGCTGCCGGCGGTGTCGCGGGCGTACTCGACGGCGATCTGCTCGTATGACGCGATAGTGCGGGAACTGTTTGTACGGGACTGGGGATCCATGCCGCCGAGCCTAGGGGAGGTGGCCGGGATCAGGCCCGCGTCACGAGGCAGTCGGCCAGCGCGGGTCGACCGTCATCGCCCACCGTCACGGTCACCACGATGCGGCCCGCCTCGTCCCAGGCCTGGATCGACAAGGTCTCGCCCGGGAAGACCACTCCGGCGAACCTCGCACCGAAGCCTCCGACGGCACTGGCGTCTCCGTCGAGCAGCAGGTCGATGACCTCGCGGAGCACGATGCCGTACGTGGCCAGCCCGTGCAGAATCGGCGCCGGGAACCCGGCAGCCTTCGCGAATGCCGGGTCGGCGTGCAAGGGATTGCGGTCGCCGCACAGCCGGTAGAGCAAGGCCTGTTGCGGTGTGACGGCGTAGGTCGTGCACGCGTCGGGCGCGCGGTCCGGCACGACGACGGCGGTGCTCTCGCCGCGGTCGCCGCCCCAGCCGCCCTCACCCTTGACAAAGATCGAGGACCGTACGCGCCACAGCTCGGCGCCGCCGGGATCGGTGGCGACGCCCTCTTGCCAAATGACGGCCGCCTTGCCCTTGTCCCAGACGTCGGTGATGCGGGTCGTCAGGCGGGCCGATCCGGAGGCCGGCAGCGGGCCGCTGACGTGGACCTCCTGAGCGCCATGGACGACCTGCGCCAGGTTGATGTCGCAGCCTGGCAGGTCGAGCGAGGGCGGGTCGGTCTCGTGGAACGACGGCGCCACCACCGCGAAGCTGGGCAGGACCTGGAGCGAGTCGTCGTCGAGCGTCCACCGCAGGGCATCGGCCGAGACGTGGTCGGCGGCATGCGAACCGGCTCCCACGGCGAGCTGATAGAGCAGCACGTCGCTGCTCGTCCACGAGAACTCGCGGGTGCCGACCTCGGCACCGATGGCGACGCTCGGATCGATCGGCATCAGTCGGCGCTCCCGTCATCGTCGGCGGGCTGTGAAGCGATGTCCTCCGCGGCGAGGTAGCCGAACGTGATGGCGGGTCCGATCGTGGCGCCGGGGCCGGCGTACGTCCGCCCCATGACGGCTGAGGAGCAGTTGCCAGCGGCATACAGTCCCTCGATCACGGACCCGTCGGGACGCAGCGCCCGGGCACGCTCGTCGGTGACGATCCCGCCCTTGGTCCCGAGGTCGCCGGGGACGATCTTGACTGCGTAGAACGGGCCCCGGTCGATGCTGTGCAGCGAGGGGTTGGGCTTGACGCGAGGGTCGGCGTAGTAGCGGTCGTAGGCACTCTCGCCGCGGTGGAAGTCCTCGTCGACACCGGCGTCGGCAAAGGTGTTGAACCGGCGAACGGTCTCCTGCAGAGCATCGGCCGGCACGCCGATCTCGTCGGCGAGACCGCTGAGCGAGGACGCCTTGCGCACCGTGCCGAACTTGTACCAGCGGCCGGGGAACGGCTGCCGAGGGGAGAGCCCGGCGAAGAGGTAACGGTTGCGATAGCGCTGGTCCATGACCAGCCAGGCGGGCACGTGCGAGACCCCGGTGGCTTCGCCCTCATAGATCGCGTGGGTTGCCTCGACATAGGGCAACGCCTCGTTCATGAACCGCCGGCCGGCCGAGTTGACGATGATCGAGCCGGGGAGGTTGCGCTCGGCGAGGCAGAACCACGGGCCGGATGGCAGGGGGATGGTCGGACCCCACCAGGCGTCGTCCATCAGGTCGGTCGCTGCGCCGACGGCCACCCCGGCCTCGATGCCTGCGCCGGTGTTGCTGGCCGCCGCCGTGCTCCAGTCGGCATCGGTGGGGGAGGGGAGATACTTCTCCCGCAGGGCCTCGCTCTTCTCGAATCCGCCCGAGCCGAGGATGACACCGCGACGGGCGCGGATCACGGTCTCGATGCCCCCGCGCTCGACCCGGACGCCGACCACCCGGCCTCCCTCGATGACCAGTCCGGTCATGGGAGTCTCGTAGTGGACCGGCACGCCGGCATCCATCAGCCCTTTGCGCAGGCTGATCGTGAGCGCGTTGCCCATCGCATACATCCGGCGGCCGCGGAGCGTGCTGACGGTCCGGTTGAACAGCACCCGCAGCATCGTGAGGGGGCCACGGATGCTGCGCAGCCCGAGGCTGATCTTGCGGAAGTCGGCCTGGGTGACGATCAGGTTGGCCGGCGCCTTGGCATACGGCGGGTGCAGGTGGGCAAGCTCGGCGCCGAGAATCCGGCCGTCCATCGGCACCGGTTCGACGCTGCGTCCGCGCGGCCTGCCACCGGGCTGCTCGGGGAGGTAGTCGGAGTATTCGGGGACCCACGTGAACTGCACGGGAGTCTTGGCGACGATGAAGTCCATGACCTCCGGGCCGCGCTCGAGGAACGTGTCGCGCCGTTCCTTCGGCACCTCGTCGCCGACGATCGAGTCGAGATAGCGCCGGGCCTCCTCGGCATCGTCGGCATCGACCTGGCCGGCATCTCGGAGCGCATGGTTGCCCGGAACCCATACTCCGCCGCCGGAGCGGGCGGTCGACCCGCCGAAATAGGCGCTCTTCTCGATCAGGACGGTGTCCAGTCCGAGCTCTGCGGCCGCAAGTGCTGCGGTCATCCCGGCGCCACCAGCGCCCACGACGACGACGTCGCACGTCTGTTCCATGTGACCTCCGTCGGGGGTGAACTACCGCAAAACTGTAACAGGTTCTACCATGCTCACATGCTCTCCGACGAGGTCCGACAGACCGTTGCCCGGACGCTGGCCACGGCCGAGCGTGACCGGAAGCCGGTCCCGCCCCTGCGGGACACGTGGCCCGACCTCGACGTGGTGGACTCCTACTCCATCCAGCTGCTCAACATCGCCGACCGGCTCTCGCGGGGCGCGAGCGTTCGAGGCCACAAGGTCGGACTCTCCTCGAAGGCCATGCAGGAGATGATGGGTGTCGACGAGCCCGACTATGGCCACCTGCTCTCCGACATGGAGGTCTTCTCAGGAGTGCCGGTCAGCGCTGGCCGCTATTGCATGCCGCGCGTCGAGGTCGAGGTCGCGTTCGTGCTCGGCCAGACGTTGCCGGGTGAGGGTTGCACCGCGGACGACGTGCTCGCCGCGACCGACCACGTCACCGCGTCGATCGAGCTGATCGACTCACGCATCACCCAGTGGGACATCAAGATCGCCGACACGATCGCCGACAACGCGTCCAGCGCCGGCTTCGTGCTTGGAACGGCCGAGATCGACCCGGCCACCGTCGACCTCACAGCGATCGAGGCCACGTTGCTGTGCAACGGCGAGGAGGTGGCGGCTGGACGATCCGACGCCGTCCTCGGCAACCCGGTGACCGCAGTCGCCTGGCTCGCGCGCAAGGTCGCCTCGTTCGGCGTGGCCCTCGAGGCGGGCCACGTGATCCTGCCGGGCAGCGTCCACCGCGCCATCGATGCCCACCCGGGCGACAGCTTCGAAGCAGTGTTCACCGACCTGGGCAGCGTCCAGCTGTCCTTCACCGAGTAGGGGAGATGTGATGACCCGCAAAGTCACCGCGGCCATCGTCGGACCCGGCAACATCGGCACCGACCTGTTGTACAAGCTGCTCCGCAGCGACCTGATCGAGCCTCGTTGGATGATCGGCGTCGATCCTGCGTCCGAGGGCCTCGAGCTGGCACGCCAGCGCGGTGTCGAGGCGTCGCACGAGGGGGTCGACTGGCTGCTCAAGCAGGACGAGCTGCCCGAGCTGATCTTCGAGGCGACGTCGGCATACGTGCACCGCGAGTACGCCCCCCGCTATGCCGAGGCCGGCATCACGGCGATCGACCTCACCCCGGCGGCGGTCGGGCCTGCGGTCATCCCGCCGGTCAACGGGCAGGAGCACGTCGCCGCTGACAACGTCAACATGATCACCTGCGGCGGCCAGGCCACGATCCCGATGGTCCACGCCGTCTCGCGCGTGGCGCCGGTGCCGTATGCCGAGATCGTCGCCTCCGTGTCCAGCGCCTCGGCCGGACCCGGCACGCGCGCCAACATCGACGAGTTCACCCGCACGACGAGCGCCGGCGTCGAGACGATCGGCGGTGCCGAGCGCGGCAAGGCGATCATCATCCTCAACCCGGCGGAGCCGCCGATGATCATGCGCGACACGATCTTTTGCGGAGTCGGTGCCGACGCCGACCGAGATGCCATCGCGGAGTCGGTGTTCCAGATGGTCAAGCAGGTGCAGGAGTACGTACCCGGCTATCGACTGCTCCAGGACCCGCAGTTCGATGACGCGTCCGAAGCGACGATGGGCCTGGCCAAGGTCAGCATCTTCGTGGAGGTCGAGGGCGCGGGGGACTACCTGCCGCCCTATGCCGGCAACCTCGACATCATGACCGCCGCCGCCACCCGCGTCGGCGAGTCGATTGCGCACGTGCTGCTCGAAGAGGGGACCGCCCGATGAACGCTCCAGCCCCCGTCTCCGGAGTCGACGCGTCGGTCGACTCGCTCGCACGCACCTGGTCGCAGACCGACCCCTCGAGCACGCTCGACCTCCGGTTGACCGACACCTGTCTGCGCGACGGCTCGCACCACAAGCGACACCAGTTCGTGCCCCAGGAGGTACGCGACATCGTAGGTGCCCTCGACGCTGCGGGCATACCGGTCATCGAGGTGACCCACGGAGACGGGCTGGGTGGATCGTCGTTCAACTACGGCTTCTCCAAGACTCCCGAGCAGGAGCTGATCAAGCTCGCTGCCGAGACGGCGAAGAATGCCCGCATTGCGTTCCTGATGCTGCCCGGCGTCGGCACCAAGGACGACATCCGCGCCGCTCAGGACAACGGCGGCCAGATCTGCCGGATCGCCACGCACTGCACCGAGGCCGACACGTCCGGGCAGCACTTCGGTCTCGCGCGCGAGCTCGGCCTGGAGACCGTCGGCTTCCTGATGATGAGCCACACCCAGTCGCCTGAGGTGCTCGCCAATCAGGCTCGCGTCATGGTCGATGCGGGCTGCCAGTGCGTCTATGTCGTCGACTCCGCCGGGGCGCTGGTCATGGAGGGAGTCGCCGACCGGGTGTCGGCTCTCGTCGCCGAGATCGGTGGCGAGGCCACGATCGGGTTCCACGGCCACGAGAATCTCGGCCTCGGGGTCGCCAACACCGTCATCGCTGCCCGTGCCGGCGCGACCCAGATCGACGGCTCGGTGCGCAGGTTTGGCGCCGGCGCCGGCAACACGCCGCTGGAGGCGTTCATCGGCGTCGCCGACAAGCTCGGTTGGAACACCGGCGTCGACTTCCTGCAGATCGTCGATGCGGCCGAAGATGTCGTACGCCCCGCGATGCCCGAGGAGTGCACCCTCAACCGGATGACGCTGATGATGGGCTATGCCGGGGTCTATTCGTCGTTCCTCAAGCATGCCGGCAATGCCGCTGATCGCTATGGCGTCTCGGGCGCGCAGATCCTGCTCGAGGCGGGTCGGCGCAAGCTGATCGGCGGCCAGGAAGACCAGCTGATCGACATCGCGCTGATGCTGAAGAACGGGGAGAGGTAGTAGTTCGACATCCTCGGAAGTCCTTCCTGGGCGAGGCGGGACACGCTCCGCCTCGCCGATGACCTCGCTCGGTGCCACACTGAGGTTCAACCGAGGCACTCAAGCGGCCACGACAACAGGAGGCGTCCCATGGACACACGGACTATTGCCATCATTGCCCTGATCATCGCGGTCATCATCGTGCTCATTCTCGTTCTCTGACGCGGGCCTAACACCAGCCGGCTCGGTAGCGGGCATCTTCGATGCCGCGCTCGCCTTGTCGGTATCGCACGGCCGTTTACGCCGCGGCACGCTGAGCGTGAACATGTCCGAAATCATGGCGAGCTGGAACGTGTGAGTGGGTAGTCAGCCCACCTTGCGATATTTGCGGTGAATCGTCTGTCGGGTCACGCCGAGGAGAGTTCCGATCTCGGCCCAGCTGAGGCCGGTGTGTCGAGCCCTGCGAACCGCAACCTCCTCGCGGCGGCTCATGACGCGTTTGGCCTCGGCGATCGCAGCGAGCTCACTCACGGCGTCACCGTCGTCTGCACCCACGGAAGTCTTCATACCTGTCAGCATGTGCTGACAGGTATGACGATGTCAAGACGTCGATGCTGCCGAGCTGGAGTGAAGCAACGGTCGGTCGGCGACTGGTACCGGCGCCTACCCTGAGAACGTGGCGAGAAGCGGGCAACGACCGGCCAGGGTCGCGGACGTTCACGATCTTGCGCTCGGCATGCCGCATGTCACGATCCATCCCGGCACTCAGAACAAGCCCGTCTACCAAGTTGGCGGCAAGTCGTTCGTGTTCTTCAGAAATCCGCGCCCCGACGCCTTTGACCCGGAGACCGGCGACCGATACGACGACGTCATCGTCTTCTGGGTCGCTGGCGAGGATGACAAGCTCGCGCTCGTTCAGGATGACGCTTCACCCTTCTTCACCACCCCTCATTTCAACGGCCACCCGTCGGTGCTGCTGCGGGCCAGTCAGATCGGCGAGATCACGTGCTCCGAGCTCGCAGAGATCGTGCAGGACGCCTGGCTGTCCCGCGCATCGGCCACACGAGGATCGGCCTGGCTCAGGGAGCACCAAGCTCAGTGACTCGCTGAACGTGTCTTATCGTGAGTGACATGACCGACTCGGAAGTCTTCTGGATCTGTCGAACGTGCGCGGTTGAGCATGCCCGAAAGGTGGACGTCTGCGCGATCTGCGCCGATGAACGCCAGTGGGTCCCGGTTGAGGGACAGCGGTGGACGACGCTTGATGAGCTGGAGACCGAGGGCTATCGCGCCGACCTGACCGAGCTGGAGCCGGACTTGTACGGCATCACAACGACGCCGTTGGCCGGCATCGGCCAGCAGGCCAAGCTTGTGCGCACACACGAAGGCAATCTGCTGTGGGACCCGCTCGGGTACGTCGACGCGGACATCGCCGAGCAGGTGCTCGCGCTCGGTAGCGTGCGGGCGATCGTTGCCAGCCATCCGCACATGTTCGGTGTTCAGGTCGAGTGGAGCCGGCTGCTCGGTGGGGCTCCGGTGCTCGTCGCGGAGGCTGATGCCGGCTGGATCGCCCGGCCCGACCCTGTCGTCGAGCTCTGGTCCGGTGATCGCGAGATCCTCCCCGGAGTCGTCCTGAGCCAGTCGGGCGGTCACTTCCCAGGCAGCGCCGTCGCTCACTGGGCCGCCGGTGTTGGCGGTCGTGGCGCCCTCCTCGCCGGTGACACGATCGCGCCGAACCCCGACAGAACCTCGGTGACATTCATGCGAAGTTTTCCGAATCGGATCCCGATGTCCGCTGCAGTCGTGCGCCGGGTCGCGGACCACGTCGACCGCTTCGCCTTCGAGCGGCTCTACGGCAACTTCGACAATGTCATCGACGCCGATGCTCGGGCCGTTGTACGGCGATCGGCCGATCGCTACATCCACTGGGTTAGCGGCGACTTCGACCATCTGACATGAGTCAGGCCATCGCGATTGATCCGGCGATACATCCCGACCGCGCGGGTCAGATCACTGCCCGCGGGCCGCTGGCTCCTTTCGGTCCTTGTCGCTGGTGATCCCGATCAGCGAGAAGGCCAAGCCGCGCAAGATCCACATCGAGGCGGCCGAAGCGCAAACCTCGATCGACGTCTAGCCAGATGAGGGCGGGCTGTCACGCTTACGCAGCGCGGCAGCCCGCCTCGCGGCGCGATCTTCCACATGCATGAAGTCGTTGGGTGGACGCCGCATACTCGATCCTTGTGGTGAGTTTCTTGCTGGCTGTCACGTTCGCCTGCGGTGTTGTGATTGCTGTTACCCATGTGTTCAACCGCCGATTCATCGCGCCCGTCCACGACGTCGTAGCGAACCTCACGGCATTCGCTTGCGCGATGGCGGCCTCGTTGATGCTCGAACACGTCGTCCCGGCGCTGTTCTCGGCGATCGCGATCGTGTGTTGGTTGGTTCTCGCGCGACGGACGGCTCTTTCTCACGCCGGGAATTCTTCCAAGTCGTGAAGTGCCCTTCGGCGGTCTGCATCTCCAGAAGTTCGATCAGTCCTGCATCTTCGGTTGAGCCGGCGACGTAGCGCGGTTTCCCATGCTCGTCCATCAACTGCAGAAGGCCCTTGACAATATTTTCTGTCAAAGGCTACGTTCAAGCGTATGGACGACATTCGAGTACTCAGTGACGCCGCCGTCGTCGAACTAGCGCTCGATCCGATCCGGGCCTCGATCCTCGATGCTCTGGCTGAGCCAGGGTCAGCGGCATCGGTCGCGGCGACGGTCGGCCTGACTCGTCAGAAGGTGAACTATCACCTGAAGACGCTGGAGGCGCATGGACTGGTCGAGCTGGCTGGCGAACGCGCTTGGGGCGGTATCACGGAGCGTTACGTCCGGCGCTCGGCACGACACCTCGTCGTCGCCCCCGACGTACTCGAAGGCAGAGTTTCCGATCCGAACGAGGTCGCCGATCGTCTCTCCGCTTCGTATCTGATAGCGGTGAACGCTCGGACCGTGTCCGAGGTCGGCTCGATCGCGAGCAGCGTCGGGGCGGGCACTCGAATGCCGACCCTGACTGTCGACACGGTGATCGGGTTCCGGTCGCCTGACGAGCGTGCCTCCTTCGCTTCGGAGCTTCAGTCGGCGATCACGACGCTGGTCGCCAGGTACCACCACGACGACGGGCGCCCCCATCGTCTGACCGTTTCGTCCTATCCCCGACCTGAGGAGCCCTCATGACCGATCCCGACCGACCTGACCGCGTCGAGCACCGGGCGAAGTTCACCCTTGCGGTGTCCGCCACCCCGGAGCAGGTGTGGGCGGCGATTGCGACTGACGAGGGGATCTCGGCCTGGATGGTGCCGACCCGACTGGATCCGCGGATCGGTGGTGAGGTGTCGTTCGATCAAGGTGGGTTCCGGTCAACGGGTGTCGTCACCGACTACACGCCAGATCGTCGGTTCGCGTATGAGGAGCCCTGGCCGATGACCGAGGAGATGCGTGAATGGGTGGCCGACACCGCCGGGCACGAGATCACCGACGAAGAGCTGGCGTCGATCTCCCCGATCGCTACCGAGTTCCTGATCGAAGCAGCCTCCGGCGGCAGTTGCGTGCTCCGCGTCGTCTCGAGCTCGTACGGGAGCGGAGCGGACTGGGAGAACGAGTACTTCGCCGAGATGGTGGCCGGTTGGGGCGAGATCCCGTTCGGCCCCGACGAACAGACGCCCTGGCTCGACAACCTCGCCAGGCACCTCAATGCGCTACACGCCAAGGAAGGAACACCCCAATGACCACCTCGCAACCGAAGCATCACGAAACGCACCCCCAGTCCGGCCAACCGAGCACATTGACGCTCGTTCGACGCGGCGCCTTGGCCGGTGCGGCAGCGTCCGTCGGTACCACGGCGATGGCTGCTATCGCCCGCGCCGCTGACGTCAGTCTCGAGGTCGACGCCGCGGCCATCCCGATCGCCGCCTTCGCGCTGTGGACCCTCGTCGGGGCCGCCCTGGGAGTCCTGATGGCTCGACTCCTTCGCGCGCGCCGACGGTTCCTCGTAGTGAGCATGGTCGTCACCGGGTTGTCGCTCATCCCGCCAATCGCGCTACCGGATGACTCTGCCACGAAAGCGGTTCTCGTCGCAGCCCAGCTCTTGGCGGCGGCCATCATCATCCCGAGCCTCAGCCGTGGGCTCACCTCGGCCCCAGCCGACGGCGGATCCCGAGACCGATGAACGTCTCCGCCACCATCACCGTCACGCCAATCCTCGTTGCCGACCTGCTCGTCGAGGGCGCCGTGATGCCTGTGTACGTGCACGTCATCGACCATCCCGATGCTCGGGTTCTGGTCGACACCGGCATGACGGAGCTGCACCCTGCGGTGGTGGCCGCCTTCGATCCCGTCCTCTATCCACTGAGCAGGCAGGATTTCGACGTCGCCGGCATCGACATCGTCGTCAACACGCACCTGCACGCCGATCATTGCGGCGGCAACCACCTCTTTGCCGACAAGCCGATCTACGTCCAGCGTCGAGAGCTCGAGGACGCCCTCAGCGAGGACGACTACACCATTCGCGAGTGGGTCAACGGTCCCGGACTGAGGTATGTGTCGGTCGACGGAGAACTCGACCTGCTTCCCGGCGTCCGGCTCGTCCCAGCGCCAGGTCACACACCCGGGACACAAGTCGTGGTGGTCGAGACCGGCGGACATCCGGTCGTCATCTGTGGCGATGCAGCGGTGTGGTTCGGTGAGCTGGACGAGCCGCGCACCGAAGGACAGCGGCGAATCCGCGCGCTCGATCCCGAGACGGTTTGGCTCGCGCACGCGCACGAGCCCTGGCGACCCGGCGTCGCCCACGCCGAAGACCAGGACCCGGCCCAACCGCGAGACGGCCAAGGTCGGTCGACCACCTGAGGGATTCGGCCGCTGCCCTGGCCACGACTGCCGACCGGCGGCCCGCCGCGTTCGCGCTCATCGACAAACGCCGCTTCAGGTGCGGCCCGAGCTGCGCGAGCAAGGGGCTCGGATCAGGCGCGTCCGGAACGCGGTGGGTGTGACGCGGGTCCGAGTGGCGAGCGGCCGCTCGGTAGGTGGGTGTGTACGTGCTTCGGACCCGCTCGTGGACTACGCCATCTGCGCGCCGTCCTCCAGCGACCACGAGGTTGCCATGGGTAGGAGGTCTTCGACAGTCACGCTTCTGGCACCTTGGAGGGTTGGCAGTATGACGCGAACGCCTGGGTAGTAGTCAAAGAGCACCTGCCGGTCGCGGCCACACGGACCGATCGGTCCGCGCCCGTGGTTTCCCACGGCGACGATGTGTGTCACCGCGGTTGCGCCACCCGCGCGTGCTGCCGCAAGAGCGACAAGCTCAGCGCAGGGGCCTCCCGTGAAGTGATAGAGGTTCACGCCAACAAAGATGCGTCCATCGCTAGCGCGGACCGCTGCTCCCATCGTATGGATCCCGTCCTCGTGAGGACCGGCGTCGGTCGCTGACTCGATCGTGCGTCGCGCGGCCTCCACTAGCTCGTCTTCTTCGGGCGTGAGGGACGGCGCGGAGGCTGGCAATGTGGTCACAGATCGCATGCTAGTCGGGCCGGCAGCAGCGAGACCCTCCAGCAACATCTCCCTGTCACACGCGGATGCGGCTTGACGGCGCTGGCGTGGATAGGCATCTGACCCACCGGCTTCATCCCACTTCAGTTAAGTCCCTGATAGTGGTGTAGCGCGGTCGTCGAGTTCATCGCCTGGATGGACATAGACGCGGCCACCGCGTGATCCTTCAAGAGATCTCTCACAACCACCTTGAAGAGGACACAACGATGACCGCTCCACACATTGTCGACCCTGCTGGCCTGCTTGGCGAAGCCCTGTCCGATGCCAGCCCAGATCTGATGCGGACGTTGCTGCAGACCACGATCAACGCGCTGCTCTGCGCCGATGCTGATGCGGTGGTCGGCGCCGAGTACGGTCGCCCGAGCCCGGACCGAACAGCCCAGCGGAACGGCTACCGACACCGGCCCCTGGACACCCGGGTCGGCACGATCGACGTCCAGATCCCCAAACTGCGCTCGGGGTCGTATTTCCCTGAGTGGTTGCTCGAGCGCCGCAAACGGTCCGAGGCTGCGCTGATCACGGTCGTCGCGGACTGCTACCTCGCCGGCGTCTCGACGCGCCGGATGGACAAGCTCGTCAAAACGCTCGGCATCAACGGCCTGTCCAAGTCGCAGGTCTCGCGGATGGCCGCTGACCTGGACCAGAGCGTCTCGGAGTTCCGCCACCGCCCCCTCGGTGACGCTGGCCCGTTCACGTTCGTGGCCGCTGACGCGTTGACGATGAAGGTCCGCGAAGGTGGCCGAGTGGTCGCCTCCGTCGTGTTGGTCGCGACCGGCGTCAACGCTGACGGACGCCGAGAAGTCCTCGGGTTGCAGGTCGCCACCAGCGAGACAGGGACTGCGTGGAACACGTTCTTCGCTGATCTCGTCGCCCGCGGCCTCGCAGGCGTCCGGCTCGTGACCTCTGATGCGCACGCCGGGTTGAAGGAAGCGATCGCAGCGAACCTGCCCGGCGCCGCCTGGCAGCGGTGCCGCACCCACTACGCCATGAACCTGATGTCGGTGACGCCCAAGAGCATGTGGCCGGCGGTCAAAGCGATGCTCCACAGCGTTTACGACCAGCCAGACGCGGCAGCTGTTCAAGCACAGTTCGACCGGCTGCTGGACTACGTCGACGACAAGCTCCCAGCCGTCGCCGAACACCTCACCGGCGCCCGCGAGGACATCCTCGCGTTCACCACCTTCCCCGAAGGCCTCTGGCAACAGATCTGGTCGAACAACCCCAACGAGCGCCTGAACCGAGAAATCCGTAGGCGCACCGACTCCGTTGGGATCTTCCCCAACCGCGACGCGATCATCCGTCTCGTCGGAGCCGTCCTGGCCGAACAAACCGACGAATGGGCCGAAGGACGCCGCTACCTCGGCCTCGAAATCCTCGCCAAGTCCCGCCTCAACATCGTCCCCGAGAGCAGCACCGACATCGACAAGGAGGACCTACCTGCACTGACCGCCTGAACCCCACGAGGGGTCACGCAGCGCTACACCACTTCCGGGGGCTTGACCAGACAAATGCCGTTCGGACCAACGGTTGCGCCAATGATGGGGTTAGCGCACGAAGCAACGCCAGGTGCGCTGCATCCGGGCTCGAGGTGGAGCGAGGTTGACCGGCGTGCCCGCTCCTCGTGCTCCGGGGTGCTCAGCGCACCGTTGACCGTCGAGCAGTGCGAAACAGGTAGACAGCTGTCAACACGGCTGTGGCGATCAGGGCGACCAGGGTGAGTAGGGGGACAACCGGTGAGGGATGCGATTCGCATGTCTTTGGCCCGTCACCGATCTGCGTGCAGGTGTACCCGCCCGCGCCCCCAATTACAAAACTGATCCCAACCAGGGCCGCTGGGATCATCAAGATCGCCCACTTCTGCGGGAGGGTCCACCTTCGGGACGTGAATGCCAGGAACAGACCAACCCCGATCCCGACCGGTCCAAGAACCAAGCCGACTGACGACATGCCCAAGGCCCAGTTCTCGCGCCGATAGCTCATGGCTCAATCCTCCACTATGTGAGCGGGTGACCTGCGGGTTTCATCGAATGGCCACATCTCTGCCGAGACCGCTCGTGTACACCTGGCGCTGCGGTGATGCGACGTTCTTGCGGTCGGCTCAGACTCTGGCGACGTAGGCGGTGAGGAAATGAACGCCGTGTCGGTTGAGGTTGCCGCGGGCCCTGTCGTAGTGCTCGGTGGTACGTGGGTCGGCATGTCGGGCGAGGATCTGGGCATCGCGGAGTGGGACGCCCTGGCATCCAGGGCGTTGGTGATTGCCGCGTGGCGTAGCGAGTGTGGGCTGATGTGCCGTGGGATGGTCGCGACTTTCGCGATCCTGGCGACCATCCGGTAGACGTCGCGGCGGTCGATCGGATTGCCCGAGTTCGGCCGCAGGATCAGCGGCCCGGTGGTGGGTTCGCCCCTGCACGCTTCCAGCACCCGCAGCACCGGGACGGTGATGGGCAAAGTCGCCGGTTTGTTGCCCTTGCCGACCAGGTGCAGCACCCGGTGCCCTCGCAGGGTTTCGCCGTAGTCGTCGATCCGGACCGCTGCTGCCTCTGAAGCGCGCAGGGCGTTGATTCCGAGCAGGTACGCCAGGGCGCCGTGGTGGACGGTGATGGTTTGGGCGACTTGCAGGAAGCGGATGAGCTCAAGGCGGTCGAGGCCTTGGGTGCGTGATTCGTCGTGGTAAATCTTCGACAGTCTGGCGTAGACGGCTGGATCGGATGGGATGAGCCCGTCGATGTGCGCGAAGCGGAAGAACCCCCGCACGGCATGCATCATCGTGGTCACCGAAGAGTCCATCAAGCCGGCATCCCCGAGTTGGCGGATGTACAGCTCGACGTGGGGGCGCTGGATCCCGACTAGCGGGTCCAGGCCGTTGCTGCCACACCAGGCGAACCACCGCCGGAGCTGAGAGGCGTAGAGGTTGTGGGTCTGCCCGGAGTAGCGGGCTAGATACGAGACCGCAGCCAACTGCGCTGTTGACATCGTGGCCGGTTGAAACGGGAAAAGACTGGTCGGATTGGACATGAAGACACCCGCGACGTGTCGACGCGCTCAGCCACGCCCGCCGCCAGCACGGCTGGGCATATGTGGCCATCTACGTTAGCCGCCGCGTTTGAAGGCGGCCGGTGTCGGAGGATCGCCGCAAGCCTCTGATCAGGGCCGGCCGCTCGGTGGGCGTTTGAGCCGACCTCCATTCGCATACCGGATGGCTTCATCGGGCTATTTACGAATCGCCGTGCCGCTCCTTGGTGTGATGACCGATAGGCCGTTCGCTACATCGACATTTGGCCAGCATTTGGTATGTCGCCACCGGGGAAACGAGTCATGTCGTACTCGGCGACGGAGACCGTGGCCTGCTCGGGAACGAGCGCCACGGTCACAAAGCGGTGATGCTTCGCGGCGGGAACCTGGGTCCGGCTGAGTATCGCGAGAAGCACAGAAGGCTCGAAGGTACTGATTTGTGCGGGTGCCAGTCTTGCTCTCATGCTTCGCAGTGTTCGACGGGTCAGCCTTCGGCTGACTGCCGACAACATCAAAGTCCAGGTTACCCAGGCAAGAAGCGGGCAGTAGAGCACCGTTGCTGCCAACCACGCACGGGGGAGTAGGACTACGCCGGAAGCAGCTGCGAGAGTAAATACAGTCGAGCTCGCGACGGCGCTCAGACGACGTGCAGCGGTGATGCCCTTGGAGACGTCCGCGCGCCAGGAGTCCCAGGTGACGTGATCGACTGTCGACGTCTCAACCCGGATCGGCTGGGCCCAGTCGCTCTCGTCACCCGCGGCGTGGGGATCGTCGTCGGTCACAACATCACGGTAGGCCACCTCGCCGATGCTGACGATGGAAACGACCCGCGCCCGCTCGCCGTGTAGTTACCGCGGAGCGATGACGAGGGGGGTTGCTTAGCAGCGCGATCGAAGTCATGAGGACTGGCTGCGTGGCGGCGGTCGCGGTGAAAGACGCGGGTATGAAGGGCGAGGTGCGAGACTGACGTGATGGAGTTCGCCCTCGGCTGGACCTTCGCGCTCGTGCTCGGGTTCCCCTTCACCATCGCGGTGGCGGTGTGGACGGTATACCTGAGCCACTCGTGGACTGCGGGCGCTTCGGACGAGCGGGGGGGTGGCGACTGTCCGCGGAAGCGCTTACCTTGCGGCTGTGATCTCGCTCGTCGCGTGAGTTGGCTCGTTCGCGTTGTGGACGTACGGTTTCGACTCCGTCGAGGCGGGGATGTCGCCGAGGGTTGACCGAGCACTTTGGGTCGGGCAGTTTCTGACCGCAGGAGGTCTGCTGGTCGGGATGATCGCTGCGGCCGCAGCGCGAGTTGTGCGTCGGAGGGCTACCGCGTTCTACTAAGTGCGACGGATAGCCCAAACAGACGCAGATGGGCTCCGATCCGCGCGCCGCAACTAGCGGCTTGGCGCGCAGATAGTGGTGGAGGCCTGCGCCTCTGACGCGGCGTTAAAGCGCAGGTCGTTAGTCGTCGTCACTAGCTAGCCGCAGGCTGTCTCGGTTGCTTCGTTGCCCCTACGGACCGATAGTTTGATCCGATGACATACCGCCGAGTCACGGGGCTGGCAGCCGCATTGGCCCTAGCGGCCCGTTTCGTCATCACAAACTCGTCGTGGGCAGACTCGATCGCATCCACCGCGCTTGGCGCCAGCGCCGCCGTTGCAGCAGTGCTCGCCTTTCGCGCGAACCAGATCAGCGCGGCCGAACTTCTGTTCACGTGGGTATCGGTCGTCCTCTATTCGGCCGGTGGGACCTACCTGGACCACTGGTCAGGCGAGGGTGACATTGGAGGCGTCGTACCGGGCGTCCTCGGGTTGGCTGGGATGCTCGTAGTCGCTTTGGCATTGAACCTGCCAACCTCGCGCCGGGTCCACCAGTAGTTGCCTAGGGAGGCCTCTACGTCGAGGCACTGGGACCAGCCTGCGCGAGCCACCGGCTACGCGGTGGAATGACTGTGAGGATCGCCAACGCAGCCCGAAGGTGCTGGGCTGTGGTTGGTGACCGTGAGTGTGACCCCTGGAATGACTGGCTTTGTGCCTTGTTGCGACCTGTCCGCTCGCGGTTGCCGGCCCCGGCCCGGTTGGAGGAGCTGGCCTGATCAGGAGCTTGACCATCTGGCGTTAGTGGCGCCGGATGTGTCTCATCACAGTCCTGCCGAGCCTCCGTCCCGGACCGGAACCACGTCCCGTCCGGCGAAGGAGAGAACGCATGAACAGTCTGACCGATCTGCGTGAGGTGGTCGATGTCGTCATCGGCGTCGACACCCACGTCCATACCCACTCCGCGGCCGTGGTTGATGCTGCGACTGGTGGTGTCCTCGATGAGATCACCATCGAGGCAACAGCCCAGGGCTATGCCGAGCTGGTGGAGTTCGCCAACAACCACGCGATGTTGCGGGCTTGGGCGATAGAGGGGACCGGCGGTCACGGCGCCGGTCTGAGTCGTCACCTGTTGGAGGCCTCAGAGATCGTCATCGAGTTGGATCGTCCGAAGCGGGCTGCGCGCCGCAACGGCGCGAAGTCCGATCCGCTCGATGCGATCCGCGCTGCGCGTGAAGCGATGGCCAGGCCGCGGTTGGGAACTCCCCGCACTGGGGGCGAACGCCAAGCACTGTCGGTGCTTTTGGCTACTCGCCGCTCCGCGATCAATGCCTCCACCGAGGCCCAGCTGCAGGTCTTCAGCCTGGTCATCGCAGCACCCGAACCGATCCGACTCAGATTCCGCGGTCAGAAGCTTGCCGCGATGCTCAACACCGCCGCGAACCTGCGACTGCACGCCTCCTGGGACACCGAGACGACCAGCACCGTGGTGGCGCTGCGGACCTTGGCACGTCGCGCGCACGCGATGCTGAAAGAGGCACGGGAGCTGCAGAAGGCGATCGTGGCCATCATCCGTAGTTGGCGTCCTGACCTGCTCGAGGAGTTCGGCGTCGGACCGATCGTGGCCGCGACGGTGTTGTGCGCCTGGTCCCACCCCGGCCGTATCCACTCCGAGGCAGCGTTCGCGATGCTCGCCGGCGTGGCACCGATCCCGGCGAACAGTGGCCAAGTCACCACTCGCTATCGGCTCAACCGCTACGGCGACCGCCAGCTCAACAACGCACTGCACACCGTGGTCCAGAGCCGGATTCAGTACCAGCCAGCCACCCGCGACTACGTCGCTCGCCGTACTGCCGAAGGCAAGACCGGCCGAGAGATCAAACGCTGCCTTGCCCGCTACGTCGCCCGCGACCTCTATCGCCTACTCGAAAACACGGCCGCAGCGGCTTGACGAAGCATAGGAGCGTCGCAGGGCCGACGGCGAACGAGGTGGTTAGCGTTGGCCTCGCTCGAGCCACTCCGAGTAAGTTCGCTGTTTGCGACGCCACTCCCTAACCCAAAGGGCCAAGAGCGACAGCCATAACGCTGCAGAAACACCGTTGAGAATGCGATGCTCGCCGAAGGCGAACAACAAGAGCTGGCCCACGCCGGCGAGACCGAAAGCGATCGCGAGCCAGCGTATGAACGACGGGTTCATCGGTCGGGACATGCTCCCTGCTGCGCGACGTAAGTCCCACGATCAGTCGCTCGCTCGAATACCGACTGGAGCTGGTTCTCGAGGATGCGCTGTCCGACCTTCTCTCCGTGGTTGCGGCTGAGTCTGAGCGCTCTTTGATTGCGGGTGGCTACTACCGTCCTGACGGGGCCCGGCAGCTGTGCAGCATTTCGGGGGCCACCACGATCCGTGAACCCATGTCCGTCTATGCCCACTACGCGGCGGCCGGCCACCGAGAGGGCCGGACGCCATCGCGAGGCGAATGCGAGCCGCCACGTCGGGCTAGTCTCTCGATCCATGACGTCCAAGCCCGGCACCACAGAGCGATCCGACGACGAGTTCAAACAATTCCTGGTGAGATTGCAGGAGCGTCTGGGTTCACACACCGCGTCGCTTCACGCAGGTCGACTATCTGCGACGGATGATCTGGCCGCAGTTCTCCGCACCTTGCTCACTCGCGGTGCCGGTGACGACGTCGTGAGGAAGGCCATCAAACGGTTCTCGCTCCAAGAGCCGATCGTTCTCGTCTCAGCGCCCATCACTCGGCAACGAAACTTGAAACTCGCCTTCGGAGCCCTCCCGGTAGGTATCGACGACAGCGGTGACGAGCACACCAACTACGTGGGAGTTCTCGACTGGATCAACAGCCTCGCGCTGTCGAAGGAAGGACTTCACCGCGAGTACTACACATGGGCGCAACTCATCACCGCGTATGCCAACACTAACGGCAGCCACCTCAGCAGAACCGTCCCAGATGTTCTCCATGAAGTAGTCGTCGATCAGGTCGGCGAGGTAGATCTCGGCGTGTATCTCATCTGGTGCGCAGCTGTCCTAGCCGACGAAGCGCTGCGTGACGTCATCCAGCAGCTCGGCATGGCCCAGGTCGATCCCGCAACGCCACCGCTGCTGGCAATCACTTGGATGATGCTCTCTGTCAACGCGGATCAGAAGCCCAACCTGAGATTCATCTATCACGCGCGCAACACCGGACCGATGCTCACCTTGAACGGCCCTCACCCGTTCCAGATCAGCACCACGCTGGACCCTGACGGAACAAACAGTCTGCATATTGCCCGGCCGAACATTTGACCGGCCTGCACCAACGGGTCGGTTCAACCCACGTACTGGACAGTCATGGTGCGGATCTCGTCGCCGGCCATGACCACCCTGTCCGCATCCAAGTCTTGGCGTTTGCCTGACGGGAAGATGCACCGGATGGGGCCCTGCAGGACGACGTCGCGGCTCTCCCCAACCGGGCTATATCATTGTCCCCTCGACAGCTACGCTGACCCGCTGAAGGTCCTGACCTCCGCGCGCGCTGCAAGTGTGGACGTTGTCGCTGTCACTGAAAGCCCCGACGCCTTCCGACGCTTTCGCACCCGCCTCGGACGAATTCCGGGCGTCAGCGTTGCCCTCGGTCTACACCCAGCCAGTCCTGCGGCATCTGCACCAGGGCAGTTGCAGCGATTCTTCAGGATGCTCCCCAGCGCAGAGTGGATCGGAGAGGTTGGCTTGGACTACAACAGCCGGGTTGGCGCACGAGAGCGGAGGGCCCAGTATTCGACCTTCTCCGCCGTGGTAGACCACGAACTCGCCAGGACCAGCCCTATGACTGTTCACTCACGCGGCGCGGCAGACGATGCCGTCGCCGTGCTTGCGGGGACGGGAGTCAGGCAGTGCTCCACTGGTTCACAGGCACTCCGAAACAAGCGTCGCGGGGGGTCGACGCTGGGCTCTGGTTCTCCATAAACAGCGCCATGGTCCGGTCCAAGAGCGGCGCCAGAGTTCTCGCTTCTGTACCTCACGACCGGCTTCTACTAGAGACTGACGGTCCGTACTGCACGTTCATAGGACGCCCTGCCGAGCCCAAAGACCTCCCGGACGTTGTTGAAGAAATGGCTGGTTGGCTAGGCGTGCACTCTTCCGAGATGATTTCAATCTTGAATGAGAACGCTCACCGACTTCGACAGCTCAAATGAACTGCCGAGTTCGCCGTCGATAATTGAGGACGACGTCATTCTGGGCTACTAGAGACTTCACGCAGGATCGGCGTCAGGCCAGACTCGATCCAGGTGCTCGGCGGAATGCTCAATTTTGGGCTGCCCACCTGCGTGCGGGTGTGGCTCTATTTCGGTTTGCGGACCGTCGGGCACCGTGACGAGGTGTGGCTCAAGAGGGGACTGCCCTGCTCGTAGTAGCAATGCCCACCTCGCCGTCCTATCCCTTCACGGCAGAGCGAGTGCATTCATGAGCAGAGTCATCATCGGGGTCGATCCCCACAAGCTGTCGGTGACCATCGAGGTCGTTGACGATCGAGAGAAGATCCTGGGGTCGGGGAGGTTCACCACCGACAAAGGCGGCTTCGCGGCCCTGCGTAAATACGTCCAGCAGTGGTCCGAACGCAGGTGGGCCGTCGAGGGAAGCCTCGGCGTCGGCCGTCCGCTCGCGCAACGACTGATGGAAGCTGGCGAACAGGTGGTCGACGTTCCTGCCAAGCTCGCTGCCCGGGCCCGGCTTCTCGACACCGGTCACGGTCGTAAGACCGACGCCCACGACGCGCACTCTGTCGCGGTCGCCGCGGTCCGCGCCAAGGACCTGCGTGTCCTGGCCCCTGACGGTCAGCTCGAGGCGTTGCGGATCCTGGTCGATCAGCGGGATCAGCTCTCAAACCAACGAGTCGCGACCGTGAACCGTCTGCACCGGCTGCTGGCTGAGCTCGTCCCTGGCCAGTCGAAGAAGGACATGACTTCCCTGCAGGCCAAGGCCATCTTGGCGAGCGTCCGTCCTCGGGACATCGTCGGAAAGACCCGCCGCCGTGTCGCCGCCGACGAACTCGCGACCCTGTTGGCGATCGAGAAGAAGGTCAAAGCGCTGACCGCTGAGATCAAGACGTTCGTGAACGCACGTGGCTCCAACCTGATGGACCTGGTCGGTGTCGGCCCAGTCGTGGCCGCGCGGATCTTGGCCGATGTCGGAGACGTCGTCAGATTCGCTGACCGCAACCGGTTCGCGTCCTGGACGGGCACCGCGCCGCTTGACGCATCATCGGGTGAGCAGACACGCCATCGTCTCTCCCGAGCCGGGAACCGTCGGATGAACCGGATGATCCATATCGCCGCGACCACCCAGATCAGGCTCGATACCGAAGGACGGGCCTACTACCAACGCAAGCTCGCGGCCGGCAAAACCAGGATGGAAGCGATGCGCTGTCTCAAGCGCCGGATCTCTGATGCCGTGTTCCGACAGTTGGTCGCTGACGCTCGAGCCTTCAGCCAACAAGAGACTGGTGCAGGTCCGGGAGGGCAATGCGGGGCGTCTATGAAATCCAGCGCGGTCGACCTACCCCCGCGAATCGACACTTCGGATCAGCCACTTCCCGGACCCGCAGACCAGACGCTACAACCGGCCGCACGACGACGGAAGGCTTCGCCAAACAACCCCCTGCCAGCCGCATCTTGACAACAGAGGGGAGCCGAAATGACCGGGGGCCGAGCACGTCTTTCGAGCGATGGCGAAGCGAAGTTTGGAGGCCGGAGGAACGCCTCGCGGCTGAAGCAAACAGCCGTCGCGGCGACCCGCACAGCCCCACGATGGACACCTCACTAGAACGTGTTCTAGTATTGGGGGACGAACTTCCAAGGAGCTGTGATGAGCCAGGCTGTGCTGGACGGCGTGCGAGACATTCTTCCCGGTCTGCGCGAGCGCGCGGAAGAGACCGACCGGTTGCGCCAGGTGCCCGAGGCCTCGGTCAAGGAGCTGGTCGAGACCGGCTTCTTCCGCATGCTGCAACCGCATCGGTTCGACGGGCTCGAGGCCGACCCGGTCGACTTCTACACCGCCGTCAGCATGATCGCGTCGGCCTGCGGCTCCACCGGGTGGATCTCGTCGGTGCTTGGCGTCCACCCGTGGCAGATCGCACTGTTCCACGACACCGCGCAGCAGGCGGTGTGGGGCGATGACACCTCGACCCGGCTGAGCTCGTCATACGCACCGACCGGCAAGGCCACCGTCGCCGACGGCGGCTACCAGCTGCAGGGCCGCTGGAGCTTCTCCTCCGGCTCGGCGCACGCGACCTGGGTCCTGCTCGGCGGGCTGGTCTTCAACGACGAGGGTCAGGTCGTCGACTTCAAGACCTTCCTCGTCCCGCGCGACAAGTACGAGATCGTCGACGTCTGGAACGTCGTCGGCCTGTCCGGCACAGGCTCCAACGACATCGTGGTCGACGAGACCTTCATCCCCGAGGAGTTCACCCTCTCGATGAGCGAGACCGGCCGCTGCGTCGGCCCGGGGCAGGAGCAGAACCCCAGCGACCTCTACAAGCTGCCGTTCCACTCGCTGTTCACCACGACCATCACGGCGCCGATCGTCGGCATGGCCCGCGGAGCGTATGCCGAGCATGTCGACATGCAGCAGAAGCGCGTCCGAGCGGCATATGCGGGGGAGAAGGCGTCCTCCGACCCGTTCGCCGCCGTACGCATCGCGCGCGCGTCGAGCGAGATCGACGGGGCATGGGCGCTGTGCATGTCCAACATCCGCGAGGAGCAGGCGCTGGTCGCCAAAGGCGAGAAGATCCCGCTCTCGCTGCGCCTGCGGGTGCGCCGCGACCAGGTGCTGGGCACCCAGCGCGCCATCGACGCCATTGACGCGCTCTTCGAGGCCTCGGGTGGCCGTGCTCTGGCCCAAGGAACCTATCTCCAGCGCGCATGGCGAGATGCGCATGCCGGCCGGGTGCACGCGGCCAACGATCCCGAGCGAGCGCTGCAGATGTACGGCATGTTCGAGTTCGGGCACAAGGTCGACCCGGGAATGTACTGATGGTCACCAGCTCCAACGGAGGACTCGATCGCGAGTCCACCCGGCGGTCCGCCAAGGCCGGCGACCTGACCCTCAACTACTACGAAGCCGGCGAGCCGACCGAGGTGGGCGGCGGTCTGCCGCTGGTGATGCTGCACGGCGGCGGGCCGGGCGCATCGGCGTGGTCCAACTTCGGCCCCGCGTTGCCCGGCTTCGCCGGCGACTTCCGAACCCTGCTCGTCGACCAGCCCGGCTTCGGGCAGAGCGACAAGCCGCCCGTCGTGGGCAACTACTTCCGCTTCGCTGCCGAGGCGGTCAAGGAGCTGCTCGACGAGCTGGGCATCGAGCGCCTCCACCTGCTGGGCAACAGTCTGGGCGGCGGCACGGCGATGCGATTCGCACTGCTCTATCCGGAGCGGGTCGGCCGGCTCGTGCTGATGGGGCCGGGCGGGCTGTCGCTCAACCTCTTCCACGCCGACCCGACCGAGGGCGTCAAGCGACTCATCGAGTTCTCCAGCGCACCATCGGAGCAGGCCCTGCGGGCGTTCATCTCCAGCATGGTCGTCAACCAGGACCTGGTCACCGACGAGCTCGTCGCGGAGCGGTATGCCGACGCGACGGCACCGGGCTCGATGGAGGCCATGCAGTCGATGGGTATGTCGTTCTGGAACCCGGACAGCTTCGAGGACGGCCTGCTGTGGCGCGACGCGCACAGGCTGCGGCGTCCGACCCTGCTCACGTGGGGTCGCGAGGACCGGGTCAATCCGCTGGACGGCGCCTTCGTGGCGCTGAAGATGATCCCCAAGGCGTCGCTCCACGTCTTCCCCAACTGCGGGCACTGGGCACAGATCGAGGCGGCCGAGGAGTTCCGAGAGGTATGCACGGCCTATCTCGCACGTCACGTCGAACGATCGAAGGGTAAGTCATGATCGACATACGGTCGATGGGTTATGCGCGGGTTGCCAGCACGGACCTGGGCGCGTGGCAGCACTTCGGCACCAAGGTCCTCGGTCTCGCCGAGGGGCGCGGGCCCACCGAGGGCAACCTCTACTTCCGGATCGACGAGGTCTCGAGCCGGTTGGTCGTGTTCCCCGCAGACGAGGACCGGTTGGACTGCGTCGGCTGGGAGCTCGCCGACCACGACGCGCTGCAGGCAGCGCGCGAGCACCTGATCAAGTCGGGCGTCGACTTCGCGGAGGGCACGCCCGAGGAGCTGGCCGAGCGCCGGGTGCAGGAGCTGATTCGGTTCACCGACCCCTTCGACAACGCCTTCGAGCTCTTCCACGGCATCACCTACGAGTCGCGCCCGGTCGTCACGCCGTATGCCGCCCGGTTCGTCACCGGCGACCAGGGGATGGGGCACGTCGTGATCCCCGTCGACGATGATGTCGAGGCGCTGAGCTTCTATCGTGACGTGCTCGGCTTCCGACTGCGCGACTCGATGTCGATGCCCGGCGAGTTCGTGGGCAAGGAGCCCGGATCGAAGGTCTGGCTGCGATTCCTCGGCGTCAATCCACGGCACCACTCCCTGGCATTCCTGCCGATGCCCAACGCGAGTCGATGCGTGCACATGATGCTCGAGGTGGAGCAGCTGGACGACGTCGGCCGCGCCCTCGAGCGGGTTCGCAAGCACAAGGCTCCGCTGTCGGCCACGCTCGGCCGCCACATGAACGACGAGATGGTGTCGTTCTATGTGAAGTCGCCCGGTGGTTTCGACATCGAGTTCGGCTGTGAGGGCATGACGGTCGACGACCAGCGCTGGGTGGCGCGGGAGTCGACCGCGGTGTCCTACTGGGGCCACGCCTTCGGCCAGTCGGGCTAGGCGGCCCCACCGTGGACCCCTTGACCGACGCCAACGTCCCCGACGGCATGAGGCCGGACGCCGCAGCCTCGTGGCCGCCCCGTGAGCTGATCGACTCGTTCCTGGGCGGCAGCGACGAGATGTTTGCCTGGCGTCCCGGCGAGGTCGTCCACATCGACGGTGAGGCAGCGCAGGCCGCCGCCCGGACATACCGCGATGTGCTCGGGCAATATGCCAGCGGCGTCACTGTGGTCACCACGACGCTCGGCGGTGTGCCCGTCGGCATGACGTGCCAGTCGTTCACCAGCGTCTCGCTGGATCCACCGCTGGTCGCCTTCCTGCCGATGAAGACATCGCGCGCCTTCGCGGCGATCCGTCAGTCCAGGCGGTTCTGCGTCAACTTCCTCGCCGCGGACCAGACTGATGTGTCGAACAGCTTCGCGTCACAGGCCGTGGACAAGTTCGACGGAGTCGCGTGGCACTCGACGAGCAACGGCATGCCTCGCCTCGAGGACACGGTCGGCTGGGTCGACTGCACCGTCCAGGACGTCCACGAGGCCGGTGACCACTATCTCGTCATCGGCAAGGTCGAGGACCTCGGCCAAGGGCAGGGCCACACGGACAAGCCATTGCTGTTCCACCAAGGGCGCTACCGCACAGCGGAGTAGCCACCACACACATCTGCCACACCGGGTTGAGCGAGGGCGACATGAATCTTGGCCGCACTGCAGTAGTACTGGGTGGAAGCATGGCGGGGCTGTCCGCAGTCGGGGCACTGGCGCCGCACTTCCGCGAGGTGATCGTCCTGGAGCGTGATGAGCTGCCACCCGACGCCGAGCACCGCCGCGGCGTGCCACAGAGCAAGCACCCACACTTCCTGCTCAACTCCGGGCGGCGAGCGATCGACGCGCTGTTCCCAGGCTTCGAGGCCGATCTCATCACCGCCGGCGGGATGCCGCTGATCGCGTCGATGGACACGGCATATCTCGAAGAGGCCGGGTGGGCGCCACGCAAGCAAGGGGCGCTGGACATGGTCTATGGCTCCCGCATCCTGATCGAGCGCGTCCTTCGGGACAGGGTGCGGCAGCTGCCCAACGTCATGATCCGCGAGGGTGTATCGGTCAACGGGATCGACACGGATGAGGGCGGTCGCGTGACCGGCGTGCGTTTCACCTCGACGGCAGGCGACGAACGCTTCGGCACTGACCTCGTGGTCGATGCGCTGGGCCGGGGCTCGTCGGTCTCGGACTGGCTCGTCGCTGCGGGCCAGCGAGAGGTCCCGGTCAAGACGCTGGACGCCAAGGTCACGTATGTCTCGCGCTGGTATGACGTGCCCGAACCTGAGCAGAAGTCCACCTCCTGGTGGTGGAAGCACATGGTGATCATGCCGACGCAGGACAAGGGCGACCATCCGCCCGAGCACGAGTTCCTGGTCAACTTCTTCCCGATTGAGGGCAACCGCTCGATTGCCTGCATGGGCTCCTGGGGTATCGACATGCCTCGCACGGTCGATGCCTTCGCCGCGTGTGCCGATCGCCTGCGTACGCCCCAGTTCGCCGCGGCGATGGCGGCCAGCGAACCGACGTCCCAGGTCCACCTGACTCGGTCGACCGGCAACAAGTGGCGGCGCTACGACAAGCTGCCGACCGCGCCCGAGGGCATCGTGTTCGTCGGTGACGCGATCTGTGCGTTCAACCCGTTCTACGGCCAGGGGATGAGCGCCGCAGCTGCCTCCGCGGTCCTGCTCCGAGATGCGCTGGAGTCGACGACCGAGCTGGACCAGAGGTTCTTCAAGGGACTCCTTGCGGCGCAGCGCAAGAACCTCAAGGTGGCGTGGGCGATGGCGATGGCGCGCGACCGGGGCTATGAGTGTGCGACCGGCACCGAGACGGCGCCGGCATGGCTGCGCAAGCTCCTGGCCGCGACGACATGGCCGATGTTCAACGCGATCACCGGCGCCTCTCGTGAGGACGCTGTCATCGACGAGCACTTCGCCAACGTCTTCAACCTGGACGAGTCGATCGGCCAGATGATGCGAAGTCCACGCGTGATCTACGGGTTGCTCCGCTACCAGGTCAAGGCTGTGCTCGGTCGACACCAGATCCCGTTCGGGTTTGACTCCCAGCTCGAGCCTCCGGGCACGGACTGGACCCGGCGGACCGGCGACCGTGAAGCCCAGCTGGAGGCGACGGGGTGAGCGCGACGTGTGAGGAGGCCGCAGAGCAGGTCACACGTGAGCTGGGTTTTGACTGTCATGACGTGAGTCCTGTCGTGTCGGTGCACAACCCGTTCGACCTCGCGAGCTGGACCATGCCGGTGCTCGAGGTGCTGATCATCGGCGGGGCGGTGTTCGCGCTGGTGCACGCCATCCGCAGGCTCCGAGCCGGTGACCCGATCAACCTGGCGTTGTGGTGCGCGCCGCTCGTCTATCTGTTCGTCACCGAGCCGCCGTTGTACTTCCCGGAGTGGTTCGGGCTCGACGAGCAGTTCGGCTTCATCTTCGCGCACAACATCTTCACGGTGCAGTTCATGTGGGATCGCCTGCCGCTCTACATCATCGCGATCTATCCGGCGCTGACCCAGCTGGCGTACGAGATCGTGCGGGTCCTCGGAATCTTTCGGGACCGGGGAGCGTTGGTGGGGTCGGTGGCGGTCGCATTCGTGTGCCACGTCTTCTATGAGATCTTCGACCAGCTCGGTCCCCAGCTGAAGTGGTGGGCATGGAACGACGACAACCAGGATGTGAACCATCCCGCGCTCGCCTCGGTGCCGATGAACAGCATGCTGCTGTTTGCCGCTGTGTCATTCGGCGTCATGACGTTCCTGGTCGTCAAGCTCGTGGGCGGTGGCCCACGCAGTGGATGGTCGCTGACCTGGCGGATCGTCCTGGCCGGCGTGCTGGCTCCACCTGCGATGGGGCTCTTCGGCATCCCCGCTGGCATCTTCGGCGGTGAGACCCCCAACGTCACGGCACAGGCCTGGGTCATAGGGGTGGAGCTGGGACTCGTATGGCTCGCCGGCGCGTGGATCCTGGCCACCCACGTACGCCGCGGTGTGGCGGGGGAGCCGATGACTCTGTTCGCGCGGATCTACCCGGCCATCTACCTGGTGGTGTTCGCGGCGCTCTGGCTCGCGGCGCTGCCGGCATTCCTCGACGTGGACGACGGCATCACGAGCGACGGCACCCCGATCGGCAGCGGTCTCTACACGCTCGCCTGCTTCATCGGCGCTGCGGCGATTCTCGCCATGCTGCACACGGGTCGCCGAGCGAGGGTCGACGAACCCGTGGGCGCTGACTGAGCTAGCCGTGGCTTGCCTCGGCAAGGTCCAGGGCGAGACCATCGGCGCCCTGATAGGGCATCGACAGGGTCAAGCGGTCGACCAGGCCGCAGAGTCGTTCGCGCATGGCCGTGCCCGCTTCTGCGACCTCACCCACGACGGCGAAGGTGTGAAGCACCTCGTCATCAATGAGGTCGGCGAGCTCAGACCACCTGCCGGTCTTGGTCAGCATGTTGGCCTCTTCGTGCAGGTCGCCCCACCCGTGGTGGTCGAGGACCGGCTTGTAGGCCGGCGTCGAGGCGTAGAAGCCGATCTGCTGGCGAGTTCCGGCGATCGCACCCGCCAGGGCCTCCTCGGTGTGTCCGCTGGCCACCATGGCCATGGCGGCGATCTCGAAGGTGTGGTCTGTCCGACCTGAACGGGCCTTCGTCAGCGCCGGGACCGTCACGTCCTCCAGATAGCTGCGGGAGATCAGGGGATGGCAGATGATCCCGTCACCGTACGTTCCGGCCGCCTTCACCATCAGCGGTCCGACCGCGGCCACCCAGACACGCGGGGCGTCAAAGCCCAGCGGGCCCGGGTTGAACAACGGCGGCATCAGGGTGTGCGCATAGAAGTCGCCGCGGAAGTCCAACGCGTCCCCGGTCTGCCAGGAGTGCCAGATCGCACGGAGTGCCTTGACGTACTCGCCCATCCGCTTGGCCGGCTCGGACCACGGCATGTCGTAGCGCCGCGTGATGTGGGCCTTGATCTGCGATCCCAGCCCGAGGATCGACCGACCTCCGCAGAGCTGGTGCAGGTCGTAGGCGGAGTAGGCCATCGACATGGGTGTGCGCGCGAACGCGAGCGCGATGCCGGTGCCGAGCTCCAACGTCTCGGTGTTCGCCGCTGCGAGCGCCAGGGTGATGAATGGATCGTGCACCGCTTCGGGGACGAAGAGCCCGCGGACACAACCTCGTCCTTCCACTTCCCTGGCCATCGCGCCGGCGTGCGAAGGCGGCCCGTGAAAGGCCAGGTCGATTGCCAACGGAACCTTGTCTGCCACGTCAGTCTCCTCGTTCGTCGTCCTGCGACGGTCGCGCATGACCGGCTCTTGGCGTCAGCGCCTGATCGCCGGATCCCAGCGGTTGGCCAGCAGCTTGAAGCTCGGGGTGTCGTCGATCGAGGTCATCGCCTCATAGATCCGCTCGTACCCGGTGGCCGAGATCCTCCACGTGCCGGCTTCCCGGCGGTATTGATCGGAGTAGTAGCCGCCGCCACGGATGGTCACCTTGAAGTCGGGCACGATCACCGTGTCCTCGAACGCCCACGAGCCGGTCGCCGTGTCACCCTCGACGTCGATCTCAGGGTAGTTGCCGATGTGAATCGTGATGATCCCCGTGCCGAGGTTCTCCGACATGTAGCGAACGACGTCGGCACGGTTGTCGAAGTGCAGAGGTGTGTCCATGGCCTGGGTCCCGTAGCGAGCTTGGACATCCTCGGTCAGGGTGTCCTCGAGCTCGTCCCACCGCTTGAGATCGAGTGCACGGAAGTAGCGGTACTTCAGGCGACGGATTGATTCGAGCGATTCAAGATCCATGACCGAATCCTAGAACGTGTTCTACATTGATGGCATGTGTTCTGGAATCGTGTTGTCCCCGGCTGTCCGCGGAATCGAGCTGGCTGCGCGCCTCGGACTCGGGAGTGGTTCATGACGCTGTCGTCCATGTCGTTCGTCCTCTCCGAGATGTCCACCGCAGCGGTCGAGGCCTCCGAGGTGCTGTATGGCGGGTTGGCCGCCGACGTGCGCCTCCTCGTCGACGTCGCCATCCGCACCCGGGTGGACGCAGAACGAGTCGCAGCAGCACGCGACCTGGTCCGGCAGGCGGAGCAGATCCTGGCCGAGGACGCCTCGCCCGAGGCCGCAGGCATTCACTTCAACACCGAGGGCAGGTCGTGGAACTGGGGCAACGCGGTGGTCGGCGTCCGCAACGCGATCGCTCCGCCGGTGGTCCTGCGCTGGGTCGACGACCGAACCGTACGATCCGAGGTCGACCTGGGAGCGGCCTACGAGGGTCCGCCCGGCTGCGTGCACGGCGGGGTTTCGGCCCTCCTGCTCGACCACCTCATGGGTGAGTGCGGGAGCGCGGCGCACACCCGACTCATCGTCACCGGGAGCCTCACGTTGCGCTATCTGCGTCCGCTCCCGCTGGGCAGGATCCACATGCAGGCGCAGATCTCGAGGGAGGACGACCGCAAGGTCACCGTCACGGCGCACCTCGGAAGCGACGACCATGGCGATAAACCAGCGGTCGAGGCGACCGGGCTGTTCATCGTTCCACGGTGGGCGCGCGAAGGGGCCGTTTCCGGCTCGCTCGACTGAGCAGCGGCCCCAGCCACCGATCAGCCGCAGGTCATCCGCCCCATGCCGTGAGCATCCTCTTGCCGGCTTCGCTCAGCGTCCCGTGACCCTCGGCCACCCGGCACCAGTCCAGCGTCATGTCAGCGAACTTCTGTGGGTTGTAGATGTCCTCCTCGCGGATCAGGTCGCCCTCGTCGTCAAAGGTCAAGATGGTGATGTTGGAGGCTTCGTGAACCGAACCGTCGCCCGGGTCGCGCATGATGTTGCGGATGTCGCAGATGACCCGGTTGGTGGGTGGATCGATCACCCGCCAGGCGGCAGGGAACCCGATCATCTCGTTGGCGGGGAATGTGGTCATTGTCCCGATGATCCACTGCCGGATCTCCTCGCGGCCGGAGAAGTCGCCGTATGCATGCTCGCAATAGGTGGCGTCCTCGGTGAACATGTCGGCAAACGCCGACCAGTCACCGCTCGCGCAGATCTCGTCGACGCGCGCCGCATAACGGTCGAAGGCTGCCTGCAACATGTTCTCGTTCTGGGCCATGGCGGTACTCAATCACACGTGGGGGACACCCCTAGAAGATGAGCGCTGCCCGCTGCTGGTGGGGGAGGCCGAAGAGCTGGTTGAGGGCTTGCGCCCGCTTGAGCACCAGGTGGGCGTCGTGCTCCCACGTGATCGCGATGCCGCCGTGCAGCTGAATCGTCTCGGCCGCGACGGCCATCGCGGACTCACCGCAATAGGACGCGGCAGCAGCGGCGAGGCGGTCAGCGTTCGGTGCGCCGTGCACGTGTGCCTGAACCGCCGCCCAAGCACCCGCGCGCGACATCTGCACGCCTACGAGCAGGTCGGCCATCCGGTGCTTGAGCGCCTGGAACGAGCCGATCGGGCGCCCGAACTGCTCGCGCTGCTTGGTGTAGTCGACCGTCATGTCGAGGCCGCGCTGGGCGCAGCCGACCTGGAGTGCGGTCGTCGAGAGGGTGCCGACCAGGTGTGTCGTCGCGAGCACGTTGGCCGCGTCGAGCTCGATGACCTCGGCCGGCACGCCGTCGAGGGTGAGCCCGGCGAAGCTGATCGTCGGGTCGAGGCCGGCGACACGCGTACGGGTGAGGCCCGCTGCGGTCGGATCGACGGAGAACAGGCCGATGCCGCCATCGTGGTGGGCGGGGACCAGCAGGATCTCGGCGACATCGCCGCACAGGACAGGGGAGACCGAGCCGTGAAGAGCTCCGTCGCTCCAGGTGACCTCCGCGGCGGTGTCAGCGGGACCCGTGACACCCGACCAAGCCAGCGTGGCAATGGCGCCGCCGGCGATTCGCTCGAGCAGGGGACCCTGACCTCCGGCAGAGACCAGGGCAGCAGAAGTCACGACGGACGGCAGCAACGGTGACGGAGTGAGCGCACGACCGAGCTCCTCCAGGACGACGTATGTCTCGGCGAGGGTGAAGCCGGCCCCGCCATGCTCCTCCGGGATGGCCAGCGCGGCCGCGCCGATCTGATCGCAGAGCGTCGACCACAGGTCGGTGTCAAACCCGGTGGGTTGCTCGATCGCACGCCTCACCGACCGGCTGTCGGAGCGGCGATCGAGCAGGTTGCGAACCGCGCTCGCGAGCTCGGTGTGCTCCCTCGTGGGGACCAGA
Organism: Aeromicrobium sp.; assembly: GCF_037719875.1. Lineage (GTDB taxonomy): Bacteria > Actinomycetota > Actinomycetes > Propionibacteriales > Nocardioidaceae > Aeromicrobium. The sequence goes on from NZ_JBBJMJ010000001.1 coordinate 393,502, forward strand.
TCGGTCATGCCGGTTCCCCCGTCAGAAACGCACGATACGGAGTCGCCGGCATGAGCGGCTGACTGCTCCCTCGCTGGCGCTCGGTCATCGCGCATCCAAGAGCGATGTGAGCACGCGCTCGCGGTGGAAGGCCGGTGTGCCCCAGGCCGACTGCAAGGCCTGGATGCGCAGGAGCCACCGGCTCAAGTCATATTCGTCGGTGAAGCCGATCGCCCCGTGGGCCTGCAGCCCGACGCGCGCCGCAAGACGGGACGCGCTCGCGCAGTGGACCCTGGCCGCCGAGACGGCACGCGGTGACGGGTCGACCGCCGCACCGAAGACCAGCGGGCGGGCGAAGTCGAGGGCGATCCGCACGTCAGCAAGCTGGTGCTTGATCGCCTGGTAGGAGCCGATGGCGCGGCCGAACTGGGTGCGCTGCTTGACGTATGCCACGGTGTCGGCGAGCACCCGTTCACCGGCGCCGAGCAGCTCCGCCGCGGTGGCCAGGACGGCAAGGTCGAAGGCCGCATCGAGGTCTCCGTGCTCCACCGGTTCACCGGCCGTGACCTCGAACAGATGGCGGCTGGGATCCACAGATGTCACCCGATCACCCGCAGAGGCCTGATGGAGTCCTGCATCGACGATCGCGTAGACATCGGTCACCACGTCGGCATCGAGGGCATATGGCATCGCCACGGTGGCCCAGGACTCCGAGAGGTTTGCTGCTGGCAGCGCCACGGGGAGGTAGGCCGCCGACTCGATCCATGGGCCGGGCACGGCGTAGCGGCCGAGTGCCTCAAAGGCGACACACATTTCGACCGGGGTGGCCTCGGTGGCGAGGGCTGTCACGCCCAGGTCCGCCAGGCGGGACCACAGCCGGGTGCCCGGATCGCGGTCGCCGGCAGCCCAGGCTCGGTTGACGGCCAACGCGTCGGCGCGGGACAGCAGGTCGTCGAGGGACCGGGCGAAGCCGGTCTGTTCTGCGGTCAGCTCGAAGTTCATCCGGGCTCCCCGCGTGCCGCTCCGCGTGGTTCCTTGGGCAGACCGAGGATGCGCTCGGCGATGATGTTGCGTTGGATCTCATTGGTGCCCGCATAGATCGGCCCGGACAGGGAGAACAGATAGCCGTCGGTCCACGTCGATGCGACCTCGGCCTCGTCTCCGAGCAGGTCGAGCGCCGTCTCGTGGAGCGCCACGTCGAGCTCGCTCCACCACACCTTGTTGATCGAACCCGTCGCACCGACGTCACCGCCGTCGGCGAGCCGGGTCACGGTGCCCCAGGTGTAGAGGCGATAGGCCTCGGCACGGACCCAGGCCTCGACCACGGCTGAGGACAGCGCCGGGTCGGGCGCTTCGGCATACACGCCGAGGAGCCGATCGGCGGCCGCGCAGAATCGCCCGGGCGAACGCAGCGACAGGCCCCGCTCGTTGCCCGCCGTGCTCATCGCCACCCGCCACCCGTCGCCCGGCTCGCCGAGCACATCGGCATCCGGCACGAAGACGTCGTCAAAGAACAGCTCGGCGAAGCCCGCCTCGCCGTCGAGCTGCGCGATCGGCCGCACCGTCACGCCGGGAGCGTCCAGCGGGAAGCAGAAATAGGTCAGCCCGCGATGGCGCTCAGCCTCGGGGTCGGAGCGGAACAGGCCGAACCCCTGATGTGCGTATGCCGCGCGGGATGACCAGGTCTTCTGGCCGTTCAGTCGCCAGCCGCCGTCCACCGCGGTCGCGGTCGATCGCAGCGAGGCGAGATCGGAGCCGGCCTCCGGCTCGGACCAGGCTTGGGCCCAGATCGTCTCGCCGGTCGCCATCGGCGGCAGCCAACGTTCCTGCTGCTCGGCCGTGCCGTGGTCGAAGATGATCGGCGCGAGCAGGAAGATGCCATTTTGCGAGACTCGTCCGGGTGCTCCTGCGCGGTAGTACTCCTCCTCGAAGATCACCCACTCGACGAGGGAAGCGCCACGCCCGCCGACCTCATCGGGCCATGACACCACCGACCAGCGCGCGTCGGCGAGTCGGCGCTCCCACTCCTGGTGGGCGACGAAACCATCGGCGGTGTCCATCGACGGCAGGCACTCCGCCGGGACGTTGGCAGCCAACCAGGCTCGGGCCTCGTCGCGGAATGCGAGCTCGTCAGGGGTGAAGTCGAGGTTCACCCCTGCTCGCCGTCCTTTCGGTCACGAGCCTTGTCGGCCATCGACTTGGCGTCGAGGCCCCCGAGGGAGTCGCCCCCGACCTCGGCATTGTGGGCGTGGGCGAAGTGGTGCAGCCCGAAGACCGAGTCCATACCGGCGCGCATGCCCTGCAGGTCCTCGGCCTGGTTCACCGCCTTCTTGGTCAGCGCGAGGCCGAAGCGGGGCATCTGCGCGATCCGGCCGGCCATGGCCAGCACCGTGCTCTCCAGCTCGCTAGCCGGCACCACCTGGTTGACCATGCCGAGCTCGAGGGCGCGACTGGCGGGGAAGCGGTCGCCGGTGAACAGGAACTCCTTGGCAGCGCGCGGGTTCATGACCCATGGATGCGCGAAGTACTCGACGCCGGGGATGCCCATGCGCACGACCGGGTCGGAGAAGAACGCGTCATCCGAGGCCACGATGAAGTCGCACGACCAGGCCAGCATCAGCCCGCCCGCGATGCAGGCGCCGTGCACCATCGCGATGACGGGCTTGGGGATCTCGCGCCACCGGCGGCACATGCCGAGATAGACCTCCGACTCGCGGGCGAACCGCTGGTCGCCGCCTTCCTTGTCGGTGTGGTCCCACCAGATCACGGCCTTGCGCTCGAAGGTCGTGTCGACGTCACGCCCGGGCGTCCCGATGTCGTGGCCGGCGCAGAAGTGCTTGCCGTTGCCGGCCAGGACGATGACCTTGACCCGGTCATCGTCGGTCGCTCGTTGGAACGCGGCGTCCAGGGCATACGTCATCGCCGAGTTCTGGGCATTGCGATATTCCGGCCGGTTGAGCGTGATGCGCGCGATCTGGTCGACGACCTCGTAGGTCACCACCTCTGCAGACAGCCCAGGGTGTTCGGTCGTGGGGTGTTCGGTCATGGGGTGCTCCCTTCGTGGGTCGTGCGCAGATCGTTCTTGAGGACCTTGCCGGACAGGTTGCGGGGGAGTGCGTCGACGAAGACCACCTCGCGCGGCGCCTTGAAGTTGGCCAGTCGCTCCCGGGCGAACGCGATCACGGTCTCTGCATCGGGGCCGCTGTCGTCGCGCCGCACGACGTACGCCTTGCCGACCTCGCCGAGGCGCTCGTCCGGGGCGCCGATCACGGCGACGTCGACGACGCCGTCGAGGCGTACGAGTGCCTGCTCGACCTCGGCCGGATAGACGTTGAAGCCCCCGCAGATGTACATGTCCTTGAGTCGATCGGTGATGCGCAGATAGCCGCGGTCATCGAGCACGCCGACGTCGCCGGTGTGCAGCCACCCATCGGCATCGATGGCTTCGGCGGTGCCCGCGGGATCGTCGAGATATCCGAGCATCACCTGCGGGCCGCGGAGCAGGAGCTCACCCTCTTGGCCCACCGGCAGGTGCTGCCCGGTCTCGGGGTTGGCGATCGCCGTCTCCATGCCGTCGATCGCGCGGCCGCAGGACGTTGCCACGGTCTCGTCGCTGTCGCCCCGGCGGCACATCGTGGCGACGACGCACTCGGTCATCCCGAACGCCGTGATCACCAGGTCGAAGCCCATCTCGGTCTGCAGCCGCTCGACCAGCGCGACCGGCACGTTGGCGGCGCCGGTGTTGGCGAAGCGGAGTGATGAGGTGTCGGTGGTGGCGAAGGCCGGCGACTCCAGCAGCCCGAGGAAGATCGCGGGAGCGCCCGGGACCATCGTGATGCGGGCCGACTCGATCAGCTCGAGCGCCGCATCTGCGTCGAAGGTCGCCATGGGGTGCAGCACGCATCCGTGCAGGAGGCCGACGAGCACACCGACCTTGTAGCCGTAGGAGTGGAAGAACGGGCTGATCACCAGGTAGCGATCGGCGGGACCCACCTCGCCGACCGCGCTCCAGCTCGCTGCCGCGGCGACGGTCTGCCGGTGTGCGCTGAGCACGCCCTTGGGTCGGCCGCTGGTCCCGGAGGTGAACAGGATGTCGGCGATGTCGTCGGGGGTCACCGAGTCGGCCGCCGCGTCGACCGCGTCGACATCCTCTGCCCGGGCGCTCGCTGCGAGATCGGCGACGTCCGCCAGGTCGAGGATCGGGGCAGAAGGGACGAGGGTGCGCAGGTCGGCGATCTGGGTGCGGCCGAGGAAGCCATCCGCAACGACGACCAGCGTCGCGTGCGTGCGATCGACGATGTCGCCAACCTCGTGGGCGGTGTAGCGGGAGTTGGCCGGCACCAGGGTGCCGCCCGCGTATGTGACGGCGAGCCCGGCCACGACCCAGTCGATGCTGTTGGGAGCCCACAGGACGACGCGACCGCCCTTCTGCAGGCCGCGGTGGTGAAAGGCCGCAGCGGTGTCGCGGACCAAGGAGTGCAGCTCGGTGAAGGTCAGGGAACGGCCGTCCATCGAATAGGCCGGAGCGTCGCCATACATCTGTGCGGCGCGGCGCACGAGCGCGGGGACAGTGTCGCTCACGAGCTCGCTCACGTGCCCTCCTTCACCGCTGACCAAACAAGTGCTTGGTAGGCTACCTTAGCGGGGACGATCTCGAGCCGGAAGGAGCCAACGGTGAATGCAGCTGCCGATGACGCCTCCTTCCGCGACGAGGTGCGGGACTGGCTGGCCGAGCATCTCACCGGCGACTGGGCACATCTGAGGGGACTCGGTGGCTCGGGCCGTGAGCACGAGGCATACGAGGATCGACGTGCCTGGAACCGCAACCTCGCCGAGCACGGCTGGACCTGCCTCGGCTGGCCGGTCGAGCACGGGGGACGAGGGCTCAGCCTCGCCCAGCAGGTCATCTTCCACGAGGAGTACGCCCGTGCCGACGCACCGCGGTCGGTCAACCATCTGGGTGAGCAGCTGCTCGGTCCGACGCTGATCGAGTTCGGCACCGACGAGCAGAAGGCGCGGTTTCTGCCCGGGATACGTTCGGTCGACGAGCTCTGGTGCCAGGGCTATTCCGAGCCCGGCGCAGGCTCCGACCTCGCGGCGGTGAGCACTCGCGCGGTGCTCGACCCGGGCGCTGGCGGAGCGGGCGAGTGGGTCGTCGACGGTCAGAAGGTCTGGACCTCCCTGGCCCAGGAGTCCGACTGGATGTTCGTCCTGGCCCGCACCGAGCCGGGTTCGTCGCGCCACCACGGACTCTCGTTCTTGCTGCTGCCGCTCGACCAGGACGGTGTCGAGATCCGGCCGATCGAGCAGATCACAGGGGGCTCGGAGTTCAACGAGGTCTTCATGACCGGCGCCCGCACGCCTGCGTCGATGGTGGTCGGCCAGCCGGGGGACGGATGGCCGGTGGCGATGGCGCTGCTCGGCTTCGAGCGCGGGGTGTCCGTGCTCGGCCAACAGGTCGGCTTCGAGCGAGAGCTGGGCGACCTGATCGACCTGGCCCGCAGCAACGGCGCCCTCGACGACCCCGTCCTTCGGGACCGCCTCGCGGCGCAGAGCGCGGAGTTCGAGGTCATGCGGGTCAACGCGATCCGGTCGCTGACCGAGGCCACGCCGGGCGCGGACAACGTCGCCAAGCTCGTCTGGGCCGGTTGGCACCGACGCCTCGGTGAACTCGCGATGGAGGTCGCCGGCGCCGAATCCCTGACCGGGGCCACGCAGGCGTACGACCTGGACCGTTGGCAGAACCTCTTCCTCTTCTCCCGCGCCGACACCTTGTATGGCGGCAGCGACGAGATCCAGCGCAACATCCTCGCCGAGCGAGTGCTCGGCCTGCCCAAGGAGATCCGCGGATGACTCGCCCAGACACCCAGCAGCGTCGGCCCGAGCAGCCGTCGCCCGACTACGTCCCGGGGCACGGCCTGCTCGCCGACAAGGTCGTGGTGGTGACCGCCGCAGCCGGCGCCGGTATCGGCGCAGCTGTGGCGCGCCGGGCCCTCGAGGAGGGGGCGTCCCTGCTCGTCATCAGCGACACCCACGAGCGGCGTCTTGCCGAGGCGCGGGAGTCTTTGGCGGCTGAATTCGGCGAGGACCGCGTACGCGCTCTCGTTGTCGACGTCACGGACGAGGCCCAGGTGCAGGCGCTGCTCGACCTCGCGGACGAGCACGGCGGCGTCGACGTGATGGTCAACAATGCCGGTCTCGGCGGCACGTCCGACGTCCTGGAGATGACCGACGAGGAGTGGTCGCGCGTGCTCGACATCACCCTGACGGGCACCTTTCGATGTGTCCGCGCCGCGGGCAACCGCATGCGGGCTGCCGACAAGCCAGGCGTGATCGTCAACAACGCCTCGGTGATCGGCTGGCGGGCGCAGGAGGGGCAGGCCCACTACGCCGCCGCGAAGGCCGGAGTCATGGCCCTGACCAGATGCGCTGCGCTCGATGTCGCGCCGTACGGTATCCGGGTGAACGCGGTCGCTCCGTCGCTGGCGATGCACCCGTTCCTGGCCAAGGTCACCAGCGACGACCTGCTGGCCGAGCTCAAGCAGCGTGAGGCGTTCGGCCGTGCGGCCGAACCGTGGGAGGTGGCCAACGTGATGGTGTTCCTGGCGTCGGACTACTCGTCGTACGTGACTGGCGAAGTCATCTCCGTCTCGAGTCAGCGTGCCTGACATGAGCGAGCAAGCCGTCAAGAGCGCGCCGGGCTCGAACCGCCGCGACGAGCTGTTGAAGATCGCCGCAGAGCTGTTTGCCTCCAGGGGATTCAAGAACACCACGGTCCGCGACATCGCCGACGCTGCAGGCATCCTGAGCGGCTCGCTCTATCACCACTTCGACTCCAAGGAGTCGATGGTCGATGAGATCCTCTCGACGTTCCAGAACGAGCTGTTCGGGGCATACGCCGAGATCGTGGCCGGGTCCGCCGATCCGCGCGCCAAGCTCGAGGCGGCCGTCCGAGTGTCGTTCGAGGCGATCGACCGGCACCGCAACGAGGTGGCCATCTTCCAGAACGAGGCCGACTACCTCGGTACGTTCGACCGGTTCGCCTATCTGTCGGACCGCAACCTGCAGTCGCGCGACGTCTGGCTGACGCTGCTCGGTGAGGGAGTCCGTCACGGGACGCTGCGCCAGGACCTCGACGTCGAGCTGGTCTATCGCTTCATCCGCGACACGGTGTGGGTCGCGGTGCGGTGGTATCGGCCGGGGGGCAAGCTCAGCCACCACGACGTAGCCGACCAGTACTTGACCATCCTCCTCGACGGGATCACCGCATGACCACCGCCTACATCGTCGACGCAGTCCGGACCCCGGTCGGAAGGCGCGGCGGCGGGCGCGGCGGGGTGCGCTCCGCCGCCCTCGGCGGCCCCGGGTGGCGGGCCCTGATGGACCGCTCCGGGGTCGACCCGGGAGCGGTCGACGACGTGATCATGGACTGCTGCGACACGATCGGTTCACAGGCTGGCGACGTCGCCCGGACCGCGTGGCTGGTGGCCGGGCTGCCCGATCACGTCCCCGGGGTGACCATCGACCGGCAGTGCGGCTCGTCCCAGCAGGCAGTGCACTTCGCCGCGCAAGGTGTGATGTCAGGGACGCAGGACCTGGTCGTCGCCGGTGGGCTGCAGAACATGAGCGCGATCCCGATCTCCGCGGCGATGCTGGTCGCCGACCAGTACGGGTTCACCACTCCTTTCGCGGAGTCACCCGGCTGGCAGGCGCGCTATGGAGACCAGGAGGTCAGCCAGTTCCGCTCCGCCGAGATGATCGCCGAGAAGTGGGGGATCACCCGCGAGCACATGGAGGCACTCGCGCTGGCTTCGCACGAGCGTGCGCGTGCGGCGATCGCCGAGGGCAGGTTCGACGCGGAGATCGCGCCGGTGGCCCTCGATGACGGGCAGAGCTTCACGACCGACGAGTGCCCCCGTGAGACAACGCTGGAGAAGATGGCCGGGCTGCGGCCGCTTGCACCCGATGGCCGGATCACCGCGGCTGTCGCGTCCCAGATCAGCGATGCGGCGAGTGCCGTGCTCATCGCATCGGAGCAGGCGGTCGAGGATCACCAGCTCACGCCACGCGCACGGGTCCACCACCTTTCGGTGCGTGCCGACGACCCGATCTGGATGCTGACCGGGCCAATCGCTGCCACCAGGCATGCGCTGGACAAGGCGGGTATGGCGGTTGCCGACATCGACCTGTTCGAGTGCAACGAGGCATTCGCGTCAGTGGTGCTGGCGTGGATGCAGGAGCTGGATGTCCCGCACGAGCGGGTCAACGTCAATGGCGGGGGCATCGCCCTGGGTCATCCGATCGGCGCCACCGGCACCCGCCTGATGACCACGCTCCTGGGTGAATTGGAGCGGACCGGTGGCCGGTTCGGCCTACAGACCATGTGCGAGGGCGGCGGCCAGGCCAACGTCACGATCATCGAGAGGCTCTAGCGCGGCGTCACAGCGAGGACGACGCCAGGTGGCGGTGACCTAGCGACCTTCCGGCACCTCGGACAGGTCGCTAGGTCACCGCTTGATGGGAATTTCCGGACACGAGTCCAGGCTCGCGATAGCGTGCCACGCATGGCAGTCACAGGCAGCACCGAGTTCGATGTCACGGCGTCGCCAGAGCAGGTCATGGACGCCGTCGCGGCGATCGAAGACCTCCCGAAGCGCTCCAGCTCGCACCAGTCCGCCGTGGTCGAGTCCCGCCACGCCGACGGCCGGCCCCAACGCGTACGCGCCACGGTGAGCGCCGCCGGACTCACCGACGAGGAGGTCACCGACTACACGTGGGACGGGCTGCAGTCCGTGACGTGGACACTCGTGGAGAGCTCGTTCCAGTCCGCACAGGCCGCCACCTACACACTGACCCCGACGGACGGCGGCACCCACGTCCGGTTCGACCTCGAGATCGGCGTGAAGGCTCCACTGCCCGGGTTCGTGGTGAAGCGGATCCTCAAGGGCGCGCTCGACACAGGCAGCAAGGGGTTCAAGGCATACGTCGAAAGCCGTTGACGCTGGAGCGTTCGACTGCGAAACTAGAACATGTTCTACCTCACCGAGCTGACTGATCTGGACGAGCTCGAAGCCGAAGCCGTGCACATCTTCCGCGAGGTGGCGGCCACGATCGAACGGCCGGCACTGCTGTTCTCCGGCGGCAAGGACTCGGTCGTGATGCTGCACCTGGCGGCCAAGGCGTTCTGGCCCGCTCCCGTGCCGTTCCCCGTCATGCACGTGGACACCGGTCAGAACTTCGCCGAGGTCATCGAGTTTCGTGACCGTACGGTCGAACGCTTCGGGCTGCGGCTGATCGTCGCTTCGGTGCAGGACGACATCGATGCCGGCCGCGTCGTCGAGATCGGTGGTCCGTTGGGCCCGCGCAACAAGCTCCAGACCGTCTCGCTGTTGCGCGGCATCAAGGAGAACCGGTTCGGCGCGGTGTTCGGTGGAGCGCGACGCGACGAGGAGAAGGCACGCGCCAAGGAGCGCGTCTTCAGCTTCCGCGACGAGTTCGGGCAATGGGATCCGAAGAATCAGCGCCCTGAGCTGTGGAGCCTCTACAACGGCCGCCACCGCACGGGCGAGAACATGCGGGTGTTCCCACTCTCCAACTGGACCGAGCTCGACATCTGGAGCTACATCCGCCAGGAGGAGATCGACCTCCCGGACCTCTACTACGCGCACACGCGGACCGTCGTCGAGCGCGACGGCATGCTGCTCGCGGTCAACGAGTTCATCCAGCCCCAGCCCGGGGAGGAGCCGTTCGAGGCGACCGTGCGATTTCGCACCATCGGCGACGCGACCTGCACCGGCTGCGTCGAGTCGCAGGCCGCGACGCGGGAGGCGGTCGTCGCTGAGGTTGCTGCGGCCCGCGTCACCGAGCGAGGGGCCACGCGGGCTGATGACCGTGTGTCCGAAGCCGGCATGGAAGACCGCAAGAAGGAGGGCTACTTCTGATGTCGCAGCTGCTCCGCATCGCCACCGCCGGAAGCGTCGACGACGGCAAGTCCACCCTCATCGGTCGGCTGCTGTTCGACAGCCTGGCGATCATGGAGGACCAGCTCGGCGCCGTCGAGTCCGCGAGCGTGGCCCGCGGTCACGAGGGTCCTGATCTTGCCCTGATCACCGACGGCCTTCGGGCCGAGCGCGAACAGGGCATCACGATCGACGTCGCCTACCGCTACTTCGCGACGCCGAAGCGCAAGTTCATCATCGCCGACACGCCCGGCCACGTGCAGTACACGCGCAACATGGTCACCGGGGCGTCCACCGCGGACGTCGCACTGATCCTGATCGATGCCCGGCGGGGGGTCCTCGAGCAGTCGCGTCGTCACGCGTTCCTTGCCAGCCTGCTCGGCATCCCGCACCTCGTGCTCTGCGTCAACAAGATGGACCTCGTCGACTATTCGCAGGAGCGTTTCGACGAGATCCGTTCGGAATTCGCGGCGTTCGCGTCGAAGCTCGAGGTCCCCGACCTCACCTTCATCCCGGTCTCGGCGCTCGCCGGCGACAACGTCGTCACCGTCAGCACCGCGATGCCCTGGTATGAGGGGCCGGCACTTCTTCGTCACCTCGAGGAGCTGCACGTGGCATCGGACCGCAACCTGATAGACACGCGCATGCCCGTGCAGTACGTCATCAGGCCCCAGCGGGGCGACTTCCACGACTACCGCGGCTATGCAGGCACGATCGCCGGTGGCGTCTTCCGCCCGGGCGACGAGGTGGTCGTGCTGCCGTCGAGGTTCTCGACCAAGGTCACCCATGTCCGGGGTCCGGGCGGTACGGAGCTGGACGAGGCGATCGCCGGTCAGGCCGTGACGATCGAGCTCGCCGACGATCTCGACATCAGCCGCGGCGACATGCTGTGCCGGCCCAACAACAGGCCGACCAGCACGCAGGACGTCGATGCGATGATCTGCTGGATGGACAGTGATCTGAGGCTGTCGACCGACTCGACCTACACCATCCTGCACACCACGCGTGACACACGGGTGTCGGTGAAGGACCTGGAATATCGCCTCGACATCAACACCCTGCACCGCGGTGAGGCCGTCGATCTCGGGCTGAACGAGATCGGTCGGGTGCGGCTGCGCACCCAGAAGCCCCTGCATTTCGACCCCTACCGCCGCAATCGTGACACCGGCAGCTTCATCCTCATCGACGAGGCCACCCACAACACCGTCGCCGCGGGCATGATCCTCGGAGCCAGCCAGCACGACGCCAACATCGTCTGGCACAGCGGCGCCGTGACTCGCGAGCAGCGCAGGACCCAGGGGATGACTCTCTGGTTCACGGGCCTGTCCGGCTCGGGCAAGTCCAGCGTGGCTGTCGAGGTCGAGCGTCGCCTGGTCGCCGCCGGGCAGCCGGCATACATCCTCGACGGTGACAACCTCCGTCACGGCCTCAACTCCCACCTCGGGTTCAGTCCCGAGGACCGGCAGGAGAACGTACGCCGGGTGGCCGAGGTCGCCAAGCTCATGGCGGATGCCGGCGTGGTCGCGATCGTCTCACTCGTCAGCCCCTATCGTGCGCACCGCGAGGCGGCTCGCGCCATCCACGAGGCCGACGCCCTGCCGTTCCTCGAGATCTTCATGGACACCCCGCTCGACATCGCCGAGGCACGTGATTCAAAGGGTCTGTATGCCAAGGCGCGAGCGGGCGAGATCCCCGACTTCACCGGCATCAGTGCGCCCTATGAGGCGCCGTTGCGACCCGACCTGATGCTGCGTCCAGCTGATGGCGATGTCGGGACGCTGGCAGGGATCGTCATCGATCGAGTCGAGGAGGCAGGGGAGCGGTGATCGAGCAGAGCGATGCGGCGTTCGCGGCCGATCTGGCCGAGCAGGCCGGGGCGCTGCTCCTCGACCTGCAGCACACGCCCGGACTCACAGGCAAGGAGCTCGGCACGGCCGGTGATGCGGCAGCCAACGATCTGCTCCTCGGGCTCCTTGCAGCAGGCCGTCCCGGAGACGCCGTGCTGTCGGAGGAGTCGGCGGACTCTGCGGCACGCCTGCGCGCCGACCGGGTCTGGATCATCGATCCGCTCGACGGCACGCGCGAATACGGCATGGAGGGTCGCACCGACTGGGCGGTTCACGTCGCGCTGTGGGAGCGGGGCGCGTCCGGCTCGGCGATCACCGCCGCCGCTGTGGCACAGCCGGCACTGTCCACCGTCTACTCGACGGAGGGCGGAGCAGTCGCACGGCAGGCGCAGTCCACCCCGATCTTCCTGGTCAGCGACAGCCGGCCACCGATATTCGCCGCTGCGGTGGCCGCGGCGTGCGGTGCAGAGCTGCGGACCATGGGATCGGCCGGGGCCAAGGCGATGGCGGTGCTGCGCGGCGACGCCGATGCCTATCTGCATGCGGGTGGTCAGTGGGAATGGGACTCGGCGGCGCCGGTCGGCGTGGCACTCGCAGCCGGTCTGCACGCGTCGCGGGTGGACGGCTCGACCTTGACGTACAACGCCGCTCATCCCTATCTGCCCGACCTCGTCGTCTGTCGGGCTGATCTCGCCGACGAGATCCTCGCCGCGATAGCCGCCGCCTAAGCGACCCTTGATCACGAGAGGGAATCTGAGCTGGTTCGCTGTGCCCCTGGACCCGACCCTGCCTGTGTACCTGTGGCGCCCGCTATTGCCGGAGGTGGCCGAGGAGGGGCGGTGATGTGGAGCGGTACTGGTGACCGGTGGGGGTGGTCCACATGGACGCTCTGCCGTCGACTTCGACGATCCAGCCGGGTTGGTGCTTGATGGTGTGTGACCGCGTGCAGAGACCTTGACCGTTGCGCTCGGCGGTAGGGCCGCCGAGTTCGTACGGGATCACGTGGTCGAGGTCGCGGATCTTGCAATCGCACCCGGGCTGCCTGCAGCGGCGGTCGCGTGAGCGGATGTGGGTGGCGAGGGGTCCGTCGAAGCGGCGGCGGCGGGGGTCCCGAGCCAGCAGGGTTCCGTCGACGGGGTCGGTGAGCAGCCTGCGGACTGAGGCGCGGTGCGCTCGGGCGATGAGGTCGTCGGCGACGTCAGGGGAGAGCGGCCCGTAACCGGCGAGGTCGACGGGTTCGTCGCCGGCGCCGAGCATCGTGGCGGCGTCCATGACGAGGCCGATCTCGACATCGATCGAGTCGGCATGGACCACGCCGGTCGCCCGTTCGACGAGAGTGGCGACCATGATCTGTCCGGACGTCCGTTCATCACCAGAAGACCGCAGGCCTCGCGCCCAAGCATCCAACGTGTCGTGGACAGCGACCATCTGTTCGGCCGGTCCTCGGACGCGCAGCACGGCGACGCCGTCGGGTTCGGGGCACAAGGTGACGCGGCAATCGGCGCGGTTGCTCGCGGCTCGTGCGTGTGCGGCTTCGGCGTCGATCCCAATCACGGCACGTCGAGTGGCCTGCGCGGCCCTGACGTGCGTCAGACCGGGCAGCCGCGGTGCGATCTCGGCGTCGAGGATCACGAAGTCGTCCACGGACAGGGACTCCGACTCCCGGACGACGGCTCGGGCCACCGCTTCGCCGATGATGCCGTCACGGAAAAGCCCGAAGACCAGGGGGAGCCTCTGGAGTCCCATGGCGAGCCCAAACTGGGTGCCAGCCGCACCAGGGGAGATGTTGCGGGCCATCGCGACTTCACCTATGACCGAGAGCGACGGATCACCAGTCCCGAGAGGCATCAGCACGCGTCGTTCACGGCGGAGGGCTGCGATCTGATCGAGACGGGCAGCCTGCACGACGCACTCCAGACGATCGAGCGCCTTGATCGCGTCGATCCGCGACGCACCACCCTCATGAACGGGGTCCGCGGCGAAGTCATGCACAGTGATTTGCCGCAGGAGATCGGCGACAGGAACAGACTCGAACACGTGTTCGAGTCTATCACAAATCGCTGCGACGGCAAGGAGGATCGGCCTTTCTGAACTGGGGTCGTGGCCCTACAGGACGTACGCGCCTGCCCGTCCCAACGATGCCGCAGCGTCGGCGACGACCCGGTCGATCAGCTCCTCGCAGGTGGGCAGGTCGCCGATCACGCCGACCACCTGGCCGGAGGCGAGGACGCCGGCCGTCGCGTCACCGTCGACCAGGCCGGCCTTGAGCATCATCGGGGTGTTCGCGGCGAGGGCGAGCTGACTGAGGGTGCGACCCTGCTCCTTGCGCATCGCACGTCCATCGACGGCGAGCTCCTTCCACGTCATCCCGGCCATCCGCTTGAACTCCAGAGTGCGCCGGGCCGTGGGGAGCAAGCGGCGTACGCCGGCGGCACCCTCGACCTGGTCGACGAGGTCGGTGCGGAGCATGCGGTGAGGCATCCCATCGACCTTCCTCGTGACCACGGTGTCGTCCAGGCCGGCTGCCAGATATCGCTGCTTCACCGCGTCCGGCACCCGGCTCTCCGCGGTCAGCAGGAACCGCGTGCCCATGCCGACCCCCGCGGCGCCATACGACAGCGCCGCGGCCAGCCCGCGCCCGTCGAAGAAGCCGCCCGCTGCGATGACCGGGATGTCGACGGCGTCGAGGACCGTGGGGAGCAACAACGTGGTCGGGACCGAGCCGGTGTGGCCGCCGCCCTCGCCGCCCTGGATCATCACCGCGTCGGCGCCCCAGGACGCGACCTTCACGGCATGCTTGGGCAGCCCCACGCTGGGGATCACGACGATGTCGTGCTCCTTGAGGCGGGCGATCAGCTCGGGCTTGGGGGCCAGCGCGAAGGAGGCAACCTTGACGCCGTGCTCGATGAGGACCTTGCACCGGTCAGGGGCATCCGCGGCATCAGCCCGCAGGTTGACCCCGAATGGTTGATCGGTACGCGTCTTGACCTCGATGATGGCCTGCTCGAGCTCGGGGAGGGTCATCGTGGCTGACGCGAGGATGCCCAGGCCGCCCGCGTTGGCGGTGCCGCTGACCAGGCTGGGTCCGGCGACCCAGCCCATGCCGGTCTGCACGACGGGATGACGTACGCCCGTCAGCTGGGTGAGCGGGGTCGCCAGCAGCTGATCGATCACCGTGCAGGCACCTCTCGCTCGCGGAGGTTGCCGGGGTCGAGCAGCTCGCGGATCAGCGTCAGCTCGCCGCCCGTGGGCGTACGGGTCTCAGGGACTTCGCCATCGGCGTGGATCTTGCAGCCGCTGGCGGCGCGGACGTCCTCGACGGTCACACCCGGGTGCACCGAGACGAAGCGCATGGTGTGCCCGGGCCCACCGAAGTCGAAGACACCGAGATCTGTGACCAGCCAGTCGACCTGGTGGAATCGTGTCGCCGCTGGCCCGGCCTCCTCGGCCCGTGACCGACCGACACCGGAGACGATGTCGACCTGCTCGACGATGACCCGCGCGGAGTGCTTGGGCACCCAGTAGGACGTCTTGTTGTTGACGGTGTTGCCCGGGGCGCCGCGCACGCCGAGGAGCTGGCGGGTGGGCTGGTCCCAGGGTCCGATGGCAGAGATGTTCTGGTTGCCGTGCCGGTCGATCTGGGTGGCCCCCATCATGACGTGCCGCTTGCCGTAGGGGACGACGGACTCGAGCACGAGCCGAAATGGCATCCAGCCCTCGACGACATCCGTGCTCTGGCCCAGGGGAGGGGTGCCGCGCAGGATTCTCGCCTCGCCGTCGGTCAGCATCAGCTGCGGATTCGTCGTGTTCTTGGCCAGTCGGGCACCCAGCGTGGGGAGCAGGCCCATCGGGCTGCCCATGATCTCGCCGTCATCGGCGAAGCAGTCGGCCACGGCCACAGCGCAATACTCAGCGCGGGTCACGTTGGTCATGCCTTCGCCTCCTCGTGGAATGCGGTCACGGCCGCCTGATAGTCCGCCTCATCGCCTGCGAGGAACCGCTCGGCGAACCCAGTCCAGTCCTCGGGTGACTTGGCGGCGGTGGCGTAGGCCTTTTGGAACTTCTCGTCCCGCTCGTATGTCGGGGTGCAGGTGGTGAAGTGGGCGCCGTTGGGTGTCTCGACGACGCCCGTGACCATGGTGCGGTTGAGCAACAGGCTCTGCAGCGGCGCTTCGACGGTCAGTCCGGCGGTGTCGATGATCTGCTCGGTGGAGACGTATGCCTCGCGCGCCGCCATGCAGAACAGGTCGTCGAAGTAGGGGTCGGGGCCGAGGTATTGCGCGTTGCCCTGGCTGTCCGACCGGTTCATGTGCACCAAGGCCACGTCGAGCGTGAGGGCCGGTACGGCGGTCAGCTCCTCGCCGTCGTCATACGGTGACCGGACTGTGCGGAGGTCCGGGTCATTGTCGAACACGGCGGACCCCAGCCCCGCGCGCATCGGCAGGAACGGAACTCGCTGGGCCGCGGCGCGGAGCCCGGTCTGGAACATGCCCTCGTCCCACTCGCGGAACTGCGCAGTGCCGTCCTGTCGGGCCCGCCCGAACCACGGCTCGAGGGGGATCGAGTCGAGGGTGGCGAACGCATACGTCACCCGGCTGGCCTTGCCGCCCGCGAGCAGCAGACCGACGTCGGGGCCGGCGTAGGAGACCACGTGCAGGTCGGTCAGGTCGCTGCGGAGGATCGCCCGCACCAGCGCCATCGGCTTGCGCCGGGAACCCCACCCGCCGATGCCGACGGTCATCCCGCTCTCGATGCGGCCGACGACCTCGTCGATCGTGAGCTCCTTGGAGGGGGCCCTCATGCATTCGCCGCCTTGTTGGTCCCGGCACCCTGCTGTCTTTTCGCTGTCCCAGCACCCTGCTGACCTTTCGCCGTCCCGGCGAAGTCGTCGCGGAGCTCGTCGCTCACGCCCATCAGGTTGAGCTCCATCGTGAATCCCTGCTCGAAGCGATAGCTCGTGTTGACGTCGATCGGGTCGATGCCGTTGAGCGCCTCCTTGGCGGCGCGGATGACCCGGCCGTCCTTGGCCGCGATCTCCGCGGCGAGGCCCAGGGCCAGGTCGTCGAGCCCATCGCGCGGGGCGACGTCGAACACCGAGCCGTGCTGCACCAGGTCGACGGCGGGGATCGTCCGGGCGGTGAAGTAGAGGGTGCGCATCAGGTGCTGGGGGACCAGCCGGGCCAGGTGCGTCGCCGCGCCGAGCGCGCCCTGGTCGACCTCGGGCACACCGAAGTAGGCATCGTCGCTGGCGACCACGATGTCCGCGTTGCCGACAAGTCCCACGCCGCCACCGAGGCAGAAGCCCTGCACCGCGGCGATGACCGGCACGGCGCACTCGTAGACGGCCTTGAACGCGGCATGGCAACCCTTGTTGGCCCCGATCAGCGCATCGAATCCCGTGGTGCGCTGCATCTCCTTGATGTCGACGCCGGCGTTGAACCCCTTGCCCTCAGCACGCAGCACGACCACCTTCGTGGCGGGGTCCGCCCCGGCCTCGACCATGGTGTCGGCAACGTCGTACCACCCCTGGACGGGGAGCGCGTTGACTGGCGGGTGGTCCATCGTGATGACGCGGATGCCGTCGGGACGGAGATCGGAAGTGACACTCATGCCTACCTACCTAACATTTGCTTGGTAGCCTAGCAGCATGACTGTGGCCTTGGACCTGTCCGGACGTGTCGCCCTGGTGACCGGTGGCTCCCGTGGGATCGGTCGCGGAATCGCCGCCGTGCTGGTCGAGGCGGGCGCCACGGTGATCAGCTGTGGCCGTTCAGCGGCCCCGGAGCCGGCCCCGGAGCCGGTCGCGGATGTCGATTACCGCGTGTGCGACGTACGCGACGCCGACGCCGTCGAGGCTCTGGTGGCGGGGATCATCGCCACGCATGGTCGACTCGATCTGGTCGTCAACAACGCAGGCGGGGCGCCATATGCCCTGGCCGCCGAGTCGAGCTCGCGGCTGGACGACAAGATCCTGGGGCTCAACCTCTCGGCCGTCCTCAGCGTCTCCAAGGCGGCCAATGCCGTCATGCAGCAGCAGCCCGCCGGTGGTGCCATCGTCAACATCTCGTCGGTCTCCGCAGTGCGGCCCTCGCCCGGCACGGCTTCGTACGGCGCCGCCAAGGCCGGAGTCGACTCCCTCACGAGGTCCCTGGCAGTGGAGTGGGGACCACGTGTCCGGGTCAACACCATCGACGTCGGACTGTGTCGCACCGATGAGTCCGCCGACCACTATGGCGGCGCCGACACCGTTGCTGCGATCGAGGCCACCATCCCGCTGGGCCGCATGGCCGAGCCCGAGGAGATCGGCCGGGTCGTCGCCTTCCTGGGCTCGGACCTCGCCTCGTATGTCTCGGGGGCCAATCTCGCCTGTCACGGGGGCGGCGAGCCGCCCGTCTTCTTGCACATCGTCACGAAGGAGCAGCACACATGAGCATGCTTGAAGGTCGGATCGCCATCGTCACCGGAGCGGGTCGGGGCATCGGTCGGGCCCACGCGCTCGAGCTCGCCCGGCACGGCGCGAAGGTCGTGGTCAATGACTTCGGCGTCTCGCTGGCGGGTGAGCGCGAGGAATCGCCCGCGGACTCGGTGGTCGCGGAGATCCAGGCCTTCGGCGGCGAGGCCGTGGCCAGCGGCGCCGACGTCGCTGACTTCGTGCAGGCCGAGGCGATGGTGGAGCAAGCGATCGAATCGTTCGGCGGCCTCGACATCCTGGTCAACAACGCCGGGTTCGTCCGCGACCGGATGCTCGTCAACACATCCGAGGAGGAGTGGGACGCGGTCATCCGGGTGCACCTCAAGGGGCATTTCGCCCCCCTGCGGCATGCGGGTGCCTATTGGCGTACCGAGTCCAAGGAAGGCCGCCAGCGCGATGCCCGCGTGATCAACACCTCGTCCGGCGCCGGGCTCCAGGGCTCGATCGGCCAGACGACCTACTCCTCGGCCAAGGCGGGGATCGCCGGTATGACGCTCGTCGCTGCCGCCGAGCTCGGCAGGTATGGCGTCACGGTCAACGCGATCGCACCGGTCGCCCGTACGCGTATGACCGAGGGAGCGTTCGACACCTCGGCGATGGCTGCCCCGGAGGACAACTCACCGGTGGTCGCCTGGCTGGCCTCGGCGGAGTCCCGCGACGTCTCGGGTCGGGTGATCGAGATCGATGGTGGCCAGATCTGCGTGGAGCAGGGATGGGCGCACGGTCCCCGTCGCGACCTCGGTCGTCGGTGGGAGGCTTCCGAGGTCGGTCCTGCACTGAGGGACATGTTGGCGGAGGGCGCTGCCCCAGAGCCGGTCTACGGCGCCGGCTGACGCGGAGCCGTAGTCTTCGCGCATGGGCCTGCTCACTCCACTTGCCATACGAGTCGGCGCGATGCCCTGGCTGCCGCGCTACCTGCCGCAGATCATGAGGGTGGACAAGTGGCTCCAACGCCGTACAGGCGGCCGACTCAGCCTGCTCCGCATCGCGGGGCTCCCCAACCTGACGCTCACGGCGCTCGGTCGCAAGAGCGGAATCCCTCGCCAGACTCCGCTGCTCTGTGTGCCGTACGGCCAGGACATCCTGGTCGCAGGCTCCAACTTCGGCAGCGACAAGGAGCCGATCTGGGTCAAGAACATCGAGGCGAACCCCGAGGTGACGATCAATTTTCGGCGACGTACATCAGAGATGGGGGTACGCCGTCTCGCCGGTGATGAGCGCGAGGACGCATGGGCGCACATGCTCGAGACCTGGCCGAACTTCGCAAAGTACGAGAAGCGCACCGACCGCCGCATCAAGGTCTTCCTCCTGACGACCAGAGGCGATCGACGACCCACCAGTCGGCGGTGACCTGGCGACCTATCGGGGCCGCGGACAGGTCGCTGGCGCACCGCCCACAAACCGTGGCCGACATTGCTCTGAGGACGGGAGGCAGGTGAGTGGGTCTCAGACGGTGTAGCCCCCGTCGACGTCGAGCTTCTGCCCCGAGATGAACCCGGCCCGATGGGAGGCGAGGAAGCAGACCGCCTCGGCGATGTCCGATGCCCGGCCGAACCGGCGCAGAGGGATGTTCGAGCGGGTGATCGCCAGGGCGTTGTCGTCGAGCTCGCCCGATTCGATCAGTCGTGCGGCCATGCCGTCGGTGAGCATCCCCGGACCCACGGCGTTGACCCGTACGCCGTAGCGACCTTCTTCCGCGGCGAGACCTCGCACGAGGGCCTCGACCGCGCCCTTGGGCGCCGAGGACAACCCGTCCCGCACGGGGAAGCGCGCGGTGGCGGCCGTGGTCACCGCCACGATCGAGCCTTTGCTCTGCCGCAGCAACGGCAGGGCCGGCTGGACCAGGTTGAAGAACCCGGCCGCGTCCTGGTTGAGCTGCTCGGCGAACTCCGCGGGGGCGACGCTCGACAAATGAACCATCGGGACGTTCGGT
Organism: Aeromicrobium sp.; assembly: GCF_037719875.1. Taxonomy (GTDB): domain Bacteria; phylum Actinomycetota; class Actinomycetes; order Propionibacteriales; family Nocardioidaceae; genus Aeromicrobium. The sequence goes on from NZ_JBBJMJ010000001.1 coordinate 413,692, forward strand.
CCGGCGGCGTGGACCAGCGTGTGCAGGCCGCCGTGCGCCTCGGCCACTGCCGACAGCACTTCGGCGCACTCGTCTGCTGATGTCACGTCGAGCGCATGCGCGGACGAGCGTACGCCGCACTCGGCCGCTGCCGCCGCAACGCTCGTGCCGGCCTCCTCGTTGGCTCGGTAGGTCACGGCGACGTCACTGCCTCGGGACGCGAGCATCAGGGCGATCGCCGCACCCAGGCCCCCACTGCCGCCGATCACAAGGGCCGCGCCGGGGGCGCCGGCGAAATCTGTCGAAAGGTCCTGGGTCATGAGGTTCGGAACTCTACCGAGCGGTTGTCGATTGCGCGGCGAACTGGTAGAACGTGTTCTAGATTTCTCTCTGGAGGTGCCAGTGGCAGGGCTCAGCGGCAATGCGGCTGCGGAGGCGTTCTCCGGGAGCGAATGGACCGAGTTCTGCCGGGCGCTCGAGCAGGCCGGCGAGGTCATCCTCCGGGACACCGCGCCCCACACGCCGCTCGACCGGGCCGAGGGCTACCGCTACCTGACCCGACTGCTCAGGGAGATGTTGTACTCGACGATCGAGAACTCCGACCCCGACTTCCCGCGGCTGCACGAGCTCGACCGGGTCAAGCTCGGAGCCGACAACCCCGACAACGTCTATCTGTCGGCAAACATCCGGGGCGACCGCACCTATCGGATCACCGGCACGCGCGGCACGATCGCCTACTTCAGCATCGGTTCAAAGGCCAACCGCTATGCGATCGACGGCACCATGGCCTCCACCGGCGAGCTCTCCGACCGGGATCTCGTCGTCGATGCCGACGGCACGGTTGAGATCATCGCGAGCGCCACCCCGCACGACAAGAACTGGCTGCCGCTCGCACCGGACTCCACAGGCCTGGTCGTACGCCAGACCTACCTCGACCGCACCACCGAGGTCGCCGGCCGGTGGCATGTCGAGCGGGTCGGCGAGCCGATCGAGCGCAAGGAGCTGGACCCGGCGTTCCTGGCCAAGGCCTTGCAGCGGGCGACGCTCGCAGTGCACGGCACGGCGGCGACGTTTGCTGACTGGACCGAGCTGTTCATGACCCGCCCCAACGAGCTGCCCGACTTCGGGCAGGACATGTTCCAGCGGGCGGGCGGCGACCCGGAGATCTTCTATGCCCACGGCTACTGGACGCTCGAGCCCGGGCAGGCGTGGGTCATCGAGACGGACGTCCCCGACTGCCCGTACTGGAACTTCCAGCTCGACAACTGGTGGATGGAGTCGCTCGACCATGAGCGCCGGACCACCGTCAACAAGCACACCGCCGAGCTCGATGACGACGGCCGGCTCACGATCGTCGTTGCCGACCGCGATCCCGGCCGGAACGTGGCCGGAAACTGGATCGACACGTGCGGCCACAGCACCGGCACGGCGCTGCTGCGCTGGCTCGGCGCCGACCATCACCCCATACCGACCTGCCGCGTGATCGACCTGGAGGCACCATGACGACCGCACATCCTGCCGGTGCACACGTCTTCGACAGGCTCAGCGTGGATGCGCTGCTCGCCGCCGCACGCGACAAGACCGGCCTGACCGACTATGGCGATGAGTGGTTCATCGAACCCTTGCAGGTGCTCACCGCAGCGCTCGCATCGGAGGCGAGGCTTTCCGAGATGGGGCTCATGCTGACGCAGCAGCGTCTCACCGCGCTGCTCGCTGACCGCCTGCGGCTGCGGGCACTGCAGGCGGAGCACCCCGAGATCCTCGAGGAGCAGGTCGTCGTCGCGACCGAGATCTGCGGGTTGCCGCGCACCGGCTCGACGCTGGTGCACCGCCTGCTGGCCTCGTCGCCGCACGTGACGTCGACGCTGTCGTGGGAGACGACCTATCTGCTGCCGTTCCCGGGGGAGGGGCCCGGCGCGGAGGTGCGCAAGAACAAGGCCCGCGAGCGCTTCGAGATGTTCCTGGAGATGAGTCCGGACTTCGGCGACATCCACACGATCGAGTGGGATGGTCCGGAGGAAGACGTCATCGTGCTCGACCGCACGTTCGTGTCAATGAGCTACGACTCGTTCTACCAGGTGCCGACGTACGGCCTGTGGCTGCGAAAGTTCGACCAGGCCCCCGCCTACCGGGAGCTGAAGGAGTGGCTGCAGGTGCTGCAGTGGCAGGACCCGGACCGCGCCGGCAAGCCCTGGGTGCTGAAGTCGCCACATCACCTCACGGCGGTCGACACCGTGCTCGACACGTTCCCAGACTGCAAGATCGTGATGACCCACCGATCCCCGACCAAGGCCGTGCCGTCATATGCCTCGATGGTCTGCGCGATCTCGAGCCAGTACAGCGACCAGGTCGATCCGGTCGCGATCGGACGCTACTGGCGGGACCGGTTCGTGACCACGCTTCGCGAGCTCGGCGACGTACGCGACCGGCGGCCCGACCGGATCGTCGACGTGCAGTTCAAGGACGTGGTCTCCGACCCGGTCGGGGTCGCGGTGCGGGTCTCGGAGGCGCTGGGACTACCAGCCGACCGCGATGCTCTCGAGTCGTACATGGAGCGCAACCGTTCGCAGCGGCACGGCTCCGGCGGACACACCTACACCGCGGAGGACTTCGGACTGTCCGAGGCCGAGCTCGAGGGCGACTTCGCGTTCTACGAGAAGGAGATCGCACGATGATCCTCAAGGACGACGTGGTCATCGTCTCCGGCGTCGGGGCCGGTCTGGGTGCACGGCTGGCCGCCCGCGCGGCGGCAGAGGGCGCCAAGGTCGTCCTGGCTGCCCGGTCCGGCAATGTCACGGACCAGGTGGTCAAGGAGATCACCGCAGCCGGCGGCGACGCGGTGGCGGTGCTCTGTGACGTCCGCAAGCAGGAGGACGTCGAGCGGGTCGCGGCGACGGCGGTGGAGCAGTACGGGAAGATCACCGGGCTGGTCAACAGCGCATACTCCCACCCCGGCTTCACCGACCTCCTCGAGACGCCCGACAAGCAGCTCCGTCGGGCGATGGACGTCATCCTCCACGGGTCGCTGGGGATGAGTCGTGCCGTCGTCCCGCACATGAGCGGTGGTGGCTCGATCGTCAACGTCGGCACGATGTCGACGCGCAAGCCCATGCGCGGCGAGGGCGGATATGCCGTCGCCAAAGCGGCGATGGGGTGTGCGACGCAGTACATGGCCCTGGAGCTCGGCGAGAAGGGCATCCGGGTCAACCAGGCGATCCTGGGCTGGCTGGACGGCCCGGGCGTGCGCTTCTTCCTGACGATGACGGCCGAGGAGAAGGGCATCACCGAGCAGGAGGTCTACGACGACATCGCGTCGCGCAATCCGCTCAACCGGATCCCGCCGGACGAGGCATGCGCGGGGGCGATTTTGTACCTGCTGTCGAGCCTCGCCTCCGAGGTGACAGGCGCGACGATCGACGTCAACGGCGGGGAGTACATGCCGGCATGAGCGCCTCATGACCCGGTCCGGAGCCGGGCACGTCGTCACGTCGGTGGCCGTCGAGATCGAGGCGCCCGCCTCCTTCGTGTGGGACGTGCTGGTCGACTACGAGCGCTATCCGGAGTGGAACCCCTACACGGTTGCCGCGACGACGACGCTGGAGGTCGGTGCGCCGATCGACCTCACCCTGCCGGCGTATGACGGATCGGAGGAGCTGTTCACCACCCGTGAATTCATCCGGGTGGTCGATCCGCCACGCCACCTGCGATACGACAACGCCGACCAGGTCCCGGGCGTCCTCGGGGTGAGGGACCAGTGGATCATCGAGCTCGGACCGGGTCGCTGCTCCTACGGCACGGCCGACACGCTGAGCGGCGAGCTGGCCGACGTCGCCCTGCAGCTGACGGGGGACTGGATCAAGGCGGGTTTCGACGCCGTGGCCCACGCTCTCAAGGCCCGAGCAGAGCTCCTGTGGGCATGAGGGCGCGCCTGAGCGAGCTCGGTTGGGACCATGACCTCGTCGTCGAGCCGGTTGGGGAACCGCCGGTGCCGACCGGCGACGAGATCGTCGTCGAGGTCGAGGCCTGCGGCGTCTGCGGCCGTGACTGCATCGATCGCGCCGGACGGTTCGGGTTCGTCCAGGTCCCGATCACCCCCGGCCATGAGGCGGTGGGGTGGGTGGTCGCCGCCGGCCCGGACGTCACGGAGTGGAGCGTCGGTCAGCGGGTGGCCTCGATGCACAGGGAGGGCTGTGGCACCTGTGAGTCGTGCGTGGCCGGTGAGACCTCGTTGTGCGGCTCGGGTGCAGCAGTCCTCGGCCTGCTGATCGACGGCGGGTATGCCCGCTGGCTCGCCGCCCCACAGGGCTGCTTCTATGCCATCCCCGACCACATGGAACCGGCGCTGGCGGCGGTGTTCCACTGCACTCTGGGCACGGCGTGGCGTGGGCTGACCCGTGCTGGTGTCCGCGCCGGCTCGCGGGTGCTCGTCACGGGCGCCAACGGAGGTGTCGGCGTCGCGGCGCTGCAGATCGCCAGCGGTCTGGGCGCGACCACGATCGCGGTGGTGCGCCGGGCGGAGCAGGCCAGCGCCGCCGAGGCGATGGGCGCCGACAGCGTCATCGTGGACGACGGCAGCAGCTTCCATCGAGGGCTCCCCGGCGGGCCCGTCGACATCGCGATGGACTGCGTCGGGGCCCCGACGCTCAATGCCTCGCTGCGGAGCCTCGTCGTCGGCGGCCGCCTGGTGGCGGTGGGCAACATCACCGGTGAGCGCATCGAGCTCAACATCGGCTATGTCATCACGTTCGGCCTACAGATCACCGGCTCGTCGGGTGCAACGCGCGCCGACATGGCGGGCCTGCTGGCGCACCATGTCCGGCGTCCGTTGGACGTCCCGATCCACGCCCAGCTGCCACTCAGCGATGCCGATCACGCGCAGCGGCTGGTGGCCGCCGGCGGACTGCACGGTCGGGTCGTCCTGGTCCCGGGCATGCCTCGGGCCCAGGCCGGCTGAGCAGGACGTTCAGCGGAGACGGGTCCTGCGCATCAGGCGCAGGGACAGCTGGGTCTGCTTGGCGTACGCGTCATAGGTCTGGTTGGCCTGAGGCTCCATGACCTGCTTCTTGAGCACGCCGATGTTCTGTGCGTCGGTGTACTTCAGCAGACCCTGGTCACCGTGACGAGCGCCGACACCCGACTGCTTCAGCCCGCCCGACGGAGTGCCCTTCGAGGCGTACGCCGTGGCGAGGATGTCGTTGATGTTGACGTTGCCTGAGTCGATCCGTCGCGCCACGGTTGTCGCGCGCTTGAGGTCCGTGCTCCAGACGCTTGCGTTGAGGCCGTAGTCCGTGTCGTTGGCCAGAGCGATCGCCTCGTCCTCGGTGCTGAAGGAGTAGAGGCCCACCACGGGGCCGAAGGTCTCGGTCGAGCCGGCCAGCATCTCCCCAGTGACGCCCTCGAGGATTGTCGGCTCGAAGAACGCCGGTCCGAGGTCAGGCCTCGCCTGTCCACCGGTCAGCACGGTGGCGCCCTTGGCCTTGGCGTCCTCGACGTGCGCGATCACCCGGTCACGGTGGTCGACCGAGACCAGGGAGCCGATGTCAGGCTCGAAGTCGTACGTCGCGCCGATGTTCATGGCCTTGGTCGCAGCGACGAACTTGTCCCGGAACTCGTCGTAGATCGAGTCGTGGACATACAAGCGCTCGATGTGCATGCAGATCTGGCCGGAGTTGCCGAAGCCGCCGAACAGCGCGGCGTGCACGGCCTCATCCACGTTGGCATCCTCGAGGACCAGCATCGGGTTCTTGCCACCCAGCTCGAGGCAGCAGTCGATGAGGTGCTTGCCGGCGAGCTCACCGATGATCCGGCCGGTGGCCGTCGAGCCGGTGAACATGACGTAGTCGGCCTGCGCCAACATCGGCCCTCCGACATCCGGACCCTCTCCGCAGATGACCTGGACCAGGCCGCGAGGCATGCCCGCCTGCTCCAACAGGTGCACACCGAACAAGGGGGAGAGGGCGGTCTTGTTGTCGGGCTTGAGCACGACACCGTTGCCGGGGATCAGCGCCGGGATCGTGTCGGAGATCCCGGTCGCGAACGGAAAGTTCCAGGGGGCGATGATCGCGACGACGCCCTTGGGCCGGCGCACCTCGGTCGAGTGCGACAGCACGGGGACCGGACCGGCGTGACGACGGTCCTTGAGCAGGGACGGAGCGCGCTTGATGTAGTGGCTGGTGCCCATCGGCACGTCGCAGGACTCCTCGAACGCCATCCGCCGGTTCTTGCCGCTCTCGACCTGGATGAGGTCGGTGATGAGGAGCTGATTCTTGATCACGAGCGCGTGGAACTTCTTGATCACCTTGAGCCGCTTCTTGAGCGGCCACGACGCCCACACCTGCTGCGCTGCACGAGCGTCGACGAAAGCCTGCGCGATGTCCCCCTCGGACGACTGGGGCAGCTCGACCAGCAGGTCGCCGGTGTAGACCTCGGTCAGCTTCCAGGTGTTGCCGGTGCTCCCGGGGACACGCCGGACCAGGCCGTCGAGGAATGGTGCGGTGATGGTGGTGGGCCGGGCCGCTGCGGTGCTCATGACAGCACCAGCTCGGCGGCCATGTCGCCGATCATGATCGACGGCGCATTGGTGTTGCCGCCGATGATCGACGGCATGATGGATGCGTCGGCGACCCGCAGGCCCTCCACACCTCTGACCTTGAGATCCGGCCCGACGACCGCTTGGTCGTCGACGCCCATTCGACAGGTCCCGACGCCGTGATAGACGCTCGTGGCCCGATTGAACAGCTCGGCCTTCATCGCATGCGCATCCAGGTCCTTGCCAGGATGGAGCTCGGACTTCACGTTGTCACCGAAGGCGGCCGACTGCATGATCTCCCGGATCATCTCGACACCTTCGAGCAGCACCTGCTGGTCGCCGGCCTCGGCGAGGTAGTTCATGTCGATCAGCGGCGCCTTGCCCGGATCGGCAGATGCGAGCCGGAGCGTGCCGCGGCTGCGCGGGTAGATCAGCGTCGACATCACGGTCAGGGCGGCGCGCGGATCGACCTGGTGGCGGATGGGGGCGTCCTGGTTGGGTGACGGGTATGCCCAGGGCAGCACGTGGATCTGCAGGTCTGGGACGTCGGTGGCCAATGAGGTGCGGACGAACGCGACCGTCTCGAACACCGAGTTCTCCATGAACGAACCACCGCGGGTGAGCTCCTTGGCCAGACCTCGCGCGAAGTACGACGCCCTGCCGCGGTGGAGCGCGCTGGGCATCAGCCAGGTGGTCGGAAGGAACATGTGGTCGTGGAGGTTGTCACCGACCGGGAGGTCGGCGACAACATCGACGCCCTGATCCGCCAGATGGGCGGCGTGACCGATGCCCGACAGCATCAGGAGCTGGGCGGAGCCGAACACCCCTGCTGAGAGGATGACCTCCTTGCCGGCACGGATCGTCCGTGTTGCGCCGCGCTTGTCGGTGATCTCGACTCCGGTTGCGCGGCCGTTCTCGATGATCACCCGGTTGACCCTGGTCTGCGGCTGGACGCTGAGGGTGGCCGGCTCGGCATCGGTGATGTATCCACGTGAAGCGGAGTATCGCTTGCCCTTGTGCGCGCTCTGCTGGAAGGTGCTCACACCTTCTTGCTCGGCGGCGTTGTAGTCCTTGAGGATCTTGACGCCGAGCGTGTCTGCTGCCGCCTGCTGGAACTGCAGGGATGCCTCGGTCGGCTGGGTGTGTCGGGTCACCTTGATCGGACCACCCGCACCGCGGTAGTCATCGGCGCCGTCCTCGAAGTCCTCGACTCGCTGGTAGGACTCGTTGACGGAGTCGGCGTCCCAGCCGGGGTTGCCCTCGGCTGCCCACGAGTCGTAGTTGGCGCGATTGCCGCGCACCCAGAGCATGCCGTTGATCGAGCTCGAACCGCCCACGACCTTGCCGCGCGGCTGCGGCAGCTGGCGGCCGTTGAGATGGGTCTGCGGGGTCGTGTAGTAGCCCCAGTCGACGGTCTTCTTCAGCTGGGGGACCGCGTGCATCGGCCCGATCATGCCCGGTTTGGTGACGAGGAAGGCGGTGTCCTTCTTGCCCGCCTCGAGCAGGATCACCGAGGCGCCGGACGCTGCGAGACGCGACGCGACGGCGGCTCCAGCGCTGCCAGCACCGACGACGACGTAGTCGGCCTCGTTGCGCGGGGTGTTCTTGTCAGTCATGGCGATCCTTCGGTCATATGCGTTCAATGATGGTGCCGGATGCCTGTGCGCCGCCGGCACACATCGAGATCAGTGCGGTGGTCGCGTCCCGGCGCTCCAGCTCGTGCAGTGCGGTGGTCAGCAGCCGGGTGCCGGTCGAGCCGACGGGGTGGCCGAGGGCGATGGCTCCGCCGTTGACGTTGATCTTGTCCTCTGGGACAGCGTGCACCTTGGCCCACGACATGACCACGCCGGCGAACGCTTCGTTGACCTCGCAGATGTCGATGTCGGCGATCGACATACCGGTGTCCGCGAGCAGCCTTTCGGTCGCCTGGACGGGTCCGTCGAGGTGGTAATAGGGATCCGATCCGACGAGGCAGGAGGCGATGATCCGGGCCCGAGGTGTGAGGCCGAGCGTGGCGGCCAGATCAGAGTCCATCAGCAGCAGCGCCGATGCGCCGTCCGAGATCTGTGACGAGGTGCCTGCCGTATGGGTCCCGTCGGGGAGCACAGGGTTGAGGCCGGCCAGCCTCTCCAACGAGGTCTCCCGTATGCCCTGATCGGTCTCGACCACCTGGGCGTCACCGGTGGGCTGGCCGTCCCCATCGAGGACCGGTGCCTTGATCGCGAATATCTCGCGAGCGAAGCGACCCTCGTCGCGAGCCGCGCGGGCCTTCTCCTGGGACCACAGACCGAAGGCGTCGACATCGGCCCGCGAGAACCCACGATCGCGCACGATCCGGTCGGCGCCCTCGAACTGGTTGGGCAGGTCGATCGACCAGTCGTCAGGCCGAGGCGACCCCGCGCCGGACGGGACGTTGGCGCCGAGCGGGACGCGGGACATCGACTCGACACCACAGGCGATGCCCGCGCTGATCAGTCCGGCGCCGATCATGGCGTGGATGAGGTGGGTCGCCTGCTGCGCTGAGGAGCATTGCGCATCGATCTGGGTGGAGGCCGTGGCGTTGGGGAGGCCTGCATGCATCCACGCACGGCGCACCATGTTGTTGGACTGCTCGCCGGCCGAGGTGACGTTGCCACCGATGACCTGGTCAACCACGTCCGCGGGCACACCGGCTCGGGAGATCACCTCGGCCTGGGTCAGGCCGAGCAGAACGGCGGGGTGGAGTCCGGCCAGCACGCCGCTCTTCTTGCCTTGGGGCGTGCGGACAGCATCAACGATCACGGGGGTGCCCATGGGGTAAAACTAGAACACGTTCTCGTCCTGCACAAGACTTCCGAAACGCTGGGAATCGTGTCAGGATGAACTAGAACGTGTTCTAGAAATCAGGAGTGATGTGACCACAACGCCCTCGGCCCCTGCCGTTCCCGCTGTTCCAGCCGGTTTCGACCCGACCGACCCCGACCTGTGTCAGGTGGGTGTCCCACTCGAGCAATTCGTCGAGCTGCGGCAGACGGCGCCGGTCTGGTGGGTCGAGCAGCCGCCGGAAGCACGAGCCGGCTTCGACGGTGAGGGCTTCTGGGCGGTGAGCAGTCACGCCGACGTGTCCGCCGTGTCGAAGAACAGCAAGGACTTCTCCAGCCAGGAGAACGGCGCGATCATCCGCTTCGCTCCTGACATGACCCGGGACCAGGTCGAGTTCCAGAAGGTGATGTTGATCAACCAGGATCCGCCGGACCACACCAAGATCCGGCAGATCATCAGTCGCGGCTTCACGCCGCGCTCGATCGACGCCCAGCATGACGTCCTCGTCCAGCGGGCCAACAGCATCATCGACCTCGCCATCGAGAAGGGCTCAGGCGACTTCGTCGACGAGGTCGCCTCAGAGCTGCCCCTTCAGGCAATAGCCGACCTGATGGGCGTACCGCAGGAGGACCGGCGCAAGCTCTTCGACTGGTCCAACACGATGATGTCCTACGACGACCCCGATTTCGAGGGGAGTCCAGATGATGCCGCCGCTGAGATTCTCGGCTATGCCATGGGACTGGCCGAGCAGCGCCGGGAGAACCCCCAGGACGACATCATCACCAAGCTCGTCACAGCCGATGTCGACGGGCACGGCAAGCTCGGCGAGGACGAGTTCGGCTACTTCGTGATCATGCTGGCGGTCGCCGGCAACGAGACCACCCGCAATGCGATCACTCACGGCATGAACGCGTTCTTCGACCACCCCGATCAGTGGGAGCTGTGGAAGGCCGAGCGGCCAGCGACGATGGTCGATGAGGTGATCCGGTGGGCGACGCCGGTGACCGTCTTCCAGCGCACCGCGCTCAACGACGTGATGGTGGGCGACCAGCAGGTCAAGCAGGGCGAGCGCGTCGGTCTCTACTACGCCAGCGCCAACCACGACGAGAAGGTCTTCACCGACCCCGGGACCTTCGACATCACCCGAAGCCCGAACCCCCACCTGTCGTTCGGCGGACATGGAGCCCACTACTGCATCGGCGCCAACCTCGCCCGGCTCGAGGTCGAGATCATGTTCAACACGATCGCCGACCGGCTTCCTGACATCACCAGGACCGGTGAGGCTCGACGCCTCCGGCATGGCTGGATCAACGGCATCAAGGAGCTCCCGGTCAGGTACGCCTGACCGTCATCGCCGCGTCGGCGGCCCCCCCCGCGGGGGGGCGGGCCGAAGCCGTCAGTGGGCGGGCTTGTCGGCGCCGACGACCCACATCGCGAAGAACTGCGAGCCGCCGCCGTACGCATGCCCCAGCGCCTTTCGGGCACCGTCGACCTGGTGCTCGCCGGCCTCACCCATCACCTGGAGCGCTGCCTCGCCGAAGCGCAGCATGCCGCTGGCGCCGATCGGGTTGGAGGACAGGACGCCACCACTCATGTTGACGGGGATGCGACCTTCGATCCGGGTCTCACCCGCCTCGGTGAGCTTCCAACCGTCCCCGGCCTCGGCGAAGCCGAGATTTTCCAGCCACATCGGCTCGAACCACGAGAACGGCACATAGATCTCGGCGCAATCGATCTCGTCGATCGGCGAGGAGATGCCCACCTGCTTCCACAATGCAGCAGCGGCCTCGCGTCCTGCATGGGGGTTGACCTGGTCGCGCTCTGCGGCCGTCGTGGGCTCGCTGCGCATCTGGGTGCCGTGGATCCACGCTGGGTTCTTGATGCTGGACTTCGCAACGGCACCCTCCGAGGCGATGACCAAGGCTGCTGCGCCATCGGAGGACGGGCAGGTCTCGTCGTACCGGATCGGGTCCCACAGCATCTGTGATGCGAGCACCGACTCCACCGTGGTGTCGGGGTTCTTGAGGTGGGCGAACGGATTCTTCAGCGCGTTCTGCCGGTCCTTTGCGGCCACGATCGCGCCAATGTGCCTAGGGGCCCCGGAACGTCGGATGTAGGAGCGTACGTGCGGTGCGAAGTAGCCGCCAGCTCCGGCGTGCACCGGCATGATGAACGGCACCGGCAGCGACAGCGCCCACATGGCATTGGACTCGGACTGCTTCTCGTACGCGACCGTCAGCACGCGTTGGTGCACCCCGGACTCGACCAGCGACGCGGCAACGATCGCGGTGGATCCGCCGACCGATCCGGCGGTGTGCACCCGGAGCAGAGGCTTGCCCGCAGCGCCGAGTGCCTCGGCGAGGTAGAGCTCGGGCATCATCACGCCCTCGAAGAGGTCGGGCGCCTTGCCGACGACCACCGCGTCGATGTCGTTGAACGTCACCTGGGCGTCTTCGAGAGCACGATCGACCGCCTCGCGCAGGAGCCCGGCCATCGACACATCTTCGCGCTTGGCGCGGTGGTGAGTCTGGCCGAAGCCGATCACGGCAGCGAGTGTGGACATCAACGAGCCTCCATCGTGAGCACCAGGTTCTGCTGCAGCGCCGGTCCCGACGTGGCATGGGCCAGCGCCTTCTTCGAGCGTCCGGCCTGCACCTCGCTGGCGGCCTCGCCGATGCGATTGAGTCCGGCGGTGAACATCGGGTTGGCGGTGAGCGCCCCACCCGACGGGTTGATGCGTACGTCGTCGCCAAGTCCCAGCGCTTTGCGCAGGATCAGCTCCTGGTGCGAGAACGGCGCATGCAGCTCGGCGAGGTCCACCCCGTCAGCTCCAGCGGCAGCACCCGCAGCGGCCGTGCCCTCGGAGGTGGTCAGGTCACGAGCGGTCAGTGAGATCGGCTCGATGCGATGCTCGAACCCGGTGATCCAGGCCGGTGTGCTCTTCAGGCGCTCCAGCGCGGGGGAGTCTGCGGCGGCGATGACCAGGGCGGATGCTCCGTCGGAGACCGGTGCACAGTCCCAGCGACGCAGTGGGTCTGCGTACATCGGCTGGCTGAGCGCGACGTCGACAGTGGTGGCGCCCTTGCGGATCGCCCACTCGTTGTCCGCGGCATCAGTCATCGACCGGGCGACCACCTCGGCCATCTGCTGCTCGGTCCACAGTCCCTTCTCGAGTCCCAGACGTGCCTGCATGCCGGCGATCGACACGGCGTCGGGCCACAGTGGCGTGACGGTGTAGGGGTCGAGCTGCAGTGTCATCGTGCGGCGGAGCGTGCCCGCGGAGGACTTGCCGAAGCCATAGACCAGCGCGGTGTCGACGTGGCCTGTCTGGATCTTGATCCACGCTTCGTACAGCGCCCAGGCGGCGTCCATCTCGACGTGCGACTCCATGACGGGCGGCAGTGCGCCGATCGCGTCGACGGCTGCGACGAACGAGAAGCCGCGCCCGGCGAGGTAGTCGCTGGAGCCGGAGCACCAGAAGTCGATGTCACTCTTGGTCCAGCCGGTCTCTTCCCAGATGTCGGCGAACATCGGTACGAGCTGCTCGACGCAGGTCGGCGAGCCGTCGAACACCTTTTCCTGCCGCTGGGAGAACCCGACGATCGCCACGTCTCTCATGCCGCCACCTCCGTGGAAAAGGCACGGTACGGAGGCATCGGCTCCGTGGAGAAGGCACGGTACGGAGGCATCGGCATGAGGTGCTGACTGCTTGCTCGCTGGCGCTCGCTCGTCATAGGTGGTTCCTGTAGGTCTCGTAGTCGGCGTCGGGCTCGCCCGTCGGCTCGAAGTAGCTGATGTTCTCGACAGTGGTGCCCCACTCGTCCTTCGGCTTCCACGCCGCCTTGACGCGCATGCCCATCCGCACGTCAGCGGCGTCCACGCCGAGGATCAGGTGCAGGAACGCGATGTCGGCCCCGTCGAGCAGCACGTAGGCCGAGACGTAGGGGATCTGGATCTTCTGTCCGGCGAATGGCACGTTGACGATGCAGAACGTGGTGATGGTGCCGGTGTCGGCAACCTCGACCTCGTCCGTGGTCGGCACACCGTCCACGGGGCAGGCGCCGCGCGGTGGCACGTAGACCTTTTCGCACACGGGGCAGCGCTGGCCGATGAGCTTGCCCTCGGCGAGCCCGCGGAAGAACTTCGACTCCTCTGGCGACGCGGCGTAGTCATACAGGAGGTGAACCGGGGAGATGATCCCTTCCACCTGGTCGCCTTCGGGACCTGGGATGGTCGCCGGCGAGTCGCACTCGGGCTCGAACCAGCGGATGTCGTTGATCGCTCCGACAGGTTCGTCAGCCCACACGGCGCGCACGCGCATACCGGTCTGGATGTCGGCGGCAGAGTCGACGGCGACGGCGTGGAGCAGCGGTCGATCAGCACCGTCGAGCGCAATCTGCGCGAACGCGAACGGCTTGTCGAGCGGCTGGCCGGGCACGGGCTCCGGCACCCAGGCCCAGCTCTGGACGATGCCCACATCGGCGACCGGCCGAAGCTCGGTGATGGGGGCGAACGTCGTGCCGTCGTACTCAGGCGGCGGGACTGCCACGGTTCCGTCGGAGAGCACGCCACCCAGGATCTGACGGCGCTTGAGGCCGGTCATGAATCCAGAGAGCGTGGGGCCGAGCGATCGGGTGTAGTCGAACTCGACGTTCAGGGGTGCGTGCAGGGTTCCATGTCCGGTCACGGGACAAAGTGAAACACGTTCTAGTTTTGCCTGCAAGAGGTCTCTGCCGGTCAGGCCGAGGTGAATGACGCCATCGTGCGGTCGGGCTCCCAGTACGCCTTCATCGAGGCGACCCGGCCGTCGTCATTGACGACGTAGACCATGATCAGGTCGGTCGTGGTGTGCGAGCCGTCGGCGAAGGAGGTCTTGATCCGCCCGACGTTCGCACACGTGCTGCTGCCGGGATTGGCGAACGAGTCGGTGATCGTGAACTCGAAGGTGTCGATCGGTGCGATGGCGACGTCCCAGAACGCCGAGATGCCGTCGTGACCGCGGTGTCCCTCACCCTTCTCATCGAACATCGACGGACCGACGGGATCCTCGAGCACGGCGTCCTCGGCATACACGCTGAGCCATTCCGTGAGGTCACCCTTGGCGACCGCGGAGTAGGAGCGCTGCGATGCTTCACGCGCGGGGTGGGGGTCGTTCGGGGCGTTCCAGGTGATGGCGTCCGAGGTGATCATGAGTTCTCCTTCGATGGGTTGCCTCTGATGCCGCGGTAGATGCCGCGCTTCACGATCAGTGGTTGGAGCAGGGCGTCGTTAACCTTCGGCCTGGTCAACGCTTGGCCTTCGGTGGCCGCGGCCAGAAGACGGAGACCCGTTCGATCACGTCCTGATAGTCCGGACGGCGCTCGAGGCTGCGCTTCTCCATCATCGGGATGCTCGCGAAGACGAACATCATCAGCATCGCGAGGGTTCCGGCGAACACCCACCACCAGTCGTCCGGCGACGCGGCGAGGCCGAACAGGGCCAGGGACAGCCAGAAGCCGACCTCGCCGACGTAGTTGGGGTGCCGCGACCACGACCACAGGCCGCGGTCCATGACCTGACCCGGCTGGCGATCCCGGACGAACCGGTGCATCTGCTGGTCGGCGCCGAGCTCGAGGGCGACCGCGCCCAGGCCGACCCCGCAGGCAACGACGTCGAGCCAGCCCACGCCCCGGTCCGTATGCGTGACGACGACATAGGCAGGGGTCAACGCCAAGAAGACCTGCAAGGTCGGGAACACGTGGATCGCCATCAGGTCGGTGGAGGCCTCGAGCCTGCCGGCCCCCTCCTTGAGCATCGGGTAGCGCCAGTCCTCGTGGTGCATGCCGGGCCACCCATACGCCCAGTTGGCCGTCAGGCGTATCGCCCACACGGAGATGACCAGCAGCACGAGCCACATGCGGGCCCCCTCGGCGCCGGTCTCGGCCCACCAGTAGATGAAGATCGCCGGCGGGATGACGCTCCAGTACGCGTCGTAGAAGCTGGAGTTCTGGTAGATCCGGCTGGCGCCGAAGATCACGAGGGTCGCGAGGAGATCGGCCACCAAGGTGTCGAGCCACAGCCGGTCAGTGCTGGGACCCCACCCGAGCCAGGCGGCCGCGACGGCGAACGCGATGACGTATGCGAGGGCGACGCGGACCAACGACTGGGTCTTGCTCATGTCCCCTCCGCCGCGCTTATGTGTTGCACGGCGAGCGAGGCGAACACCAGCGCCTGGCCCAGCGGTGCGCCGGGCCCGGGATAGACCGAACCGAATATCGATGCAGCGCTGTTGCTGGTCGCGTAGAGGCCCGGGATCGGCCGGCCGTCCCCGCGGAGAACCCTCCCGTTCTCGTCGGTGACCAGACCACCTTTGGTGCCGAGGTCCGACAGCACGAACCGCGCGGCGTAGAAAGGGGGAGTGTCGATCGGGACCAGAGCCCTGTCGGCCCCGCCGGTGAAGAAGGCGTCGTACTCGTCGACGCCGCGGCCGAAGTCGTCGAGGCCGCTCTCGACACCTGCGTTGAACCGGTCGATCGTCTCACTCAGGTCGGTCAGACCACGCAGGGACGCCAGCTCGGCAAGCGTGTCAGCGCGGACCCACGTGCCGGCGGCAAGATGCTGCTCCGGATCGCCCTCGGGCATCGCGATCGCCGGCAACCGCCCACCCTCGCGGGAGTCGAAGACGAGGTGGGACGGAATCCGGTCGGCTGACTCGGCCATCGCACGTCCGAAGCGGTCGTAGGGGAGGCACTCGTTCGCATACCGACGGCCGTGCGTGTCGACCATGACGCCTCCGCGGAACCCGAGCGTGAAGGATCCGCCGCCGTCCGGCTGCTCGAGGCCGGGGCACAGCCAGCCCTGGTCCATGTGGTCGATCGCGGCTCCGAGAGTGAGCCCGGCCTCGATGAGCTCGCCGGCGTTCGTACCGGCCGGCGCCATGGTCCACTCGGCGTCGCCGGGCACGCCGTACTCGAGACGCATGGCCGAGCTGCCCTCGAATCCGCCCGCGGCGACGAGGACGCCCCGGTCGGCCCGTATCGAGGTCGGTCCGTCAGCGGCGGTCGCCTCGACGCCGACCACGCGACCGTCCTCGACGAGGTAGTCGGTCACGTGGTGGCCGGTCAGCACGGTGCCTCCTTCGCGGACGAAGGCATGGAGCGCGCGGGCGATCAGCGCCTGCCCACCCGTGAGGGTCCTGCGTCCGCCCGCGCCGACCCGGTCACTCTCGACCGGTGGGCGTACGAGTGCGGCGACCTCCGCGGGCAGCTCGTCGCGGCGGATGTCGACGGGTTGGATCGACCGCCCCATCGTCACGCGCCCGGGAGCGTCGAAGTACTCAGGGAACGGCAGCCACTCGAACTCGAACGCGTCGTCGGCCTCCAGCGTCGCCACGAGCGTCGGGGCTTCGGCCAGGAAGGTCTCGACGACGGAGGGGAAGGGCGCGGGCAGCAGCGCCTCGAGGTAGGCCCGCGCGGACTCGGTTGAGTCGTCGACACCCGCCCGTTGCTGCACGTCGGAACCGGGGAGCCAGCAGGCGCCGCCGGAGTAGGCCGAGGTCCCACCGATCAGGTCGGTGCGCTCCAGCACCACTGTGCTGAGGCCCGACCGCTGCGCCAGGTAGGCCCCGATCAGGGCTCCGCCACCTGATCCGACCACGACGACGTCGGACGTCATGCCGTATGACTCGGTCGCTGGCGGCTGTTCATCCGCACATGGTAGGCCAAAAACTGGAACACGTTCTATCTGTGATCTAGTCTCGTGCCATGGCTCTGACAATCGACGGCGACACCTACCGAGTCCCGCACTCGGGGCAGATGCTCCTACACTCACTCAGGCGACACCGCAACGCCCCCGTCCTCCAGCTCGGGGACCGCACCATCACCGGGCAGGCGATGGCCGACCAGATGAGCTGCTACGTGCGAGCGCTGGAGGATCTGGGCGCGGGCACCGGCACCGCGGTCGGCCTGCTCGCCGCCAATCGGCCGGAGGTCCTGTTCCTGATCGGCGCCGGGCAGACGCAGGGATATCGGCGCACCGCACTGCACCCGCTCGGATCGCTCGACGATCACGCCTACGTGCTCGAGGACGCCGGCGCGACTGCCCTGATCGTCGACAACCTGCCGCCCTTCCTGGAGCGGGCCGAGGCGCTTCAGCACAAGGTCCCCGGACTCACGACGGTGATCACGATCGACGACCTCGCGGCGAGGGCTGCGACGTACGAGGTGCAGCCCCTGGTCGCCAAGGAGCTCCCACCCGATCACGTCGTCGGCGTCACCTACACCGGGGGTACGACCGGCAAGCCCAAGGGCGTGATCGGTACGGCGTCGAGCATCGCTGCGATGACCCACGTACAGCTGGCCGAGTGGGAGTGGCCTGACGCTCCGACCTTCCTCATCTGCACACCGCTTTCGCATGCCGGTGCGGCGTTCTTTGCCCCGACGGTCGCCAAGGGTGGGCGGCTCGTGGTGCTGCCCGGGTTCGACCCGGCGACCGTGCTGCGTACGATCGAGGAGGAGCGGATCACCGCGACGATGCTGGTCCCGAGCATGCTCTACGCGCTGATGGACCATCCGGACTCACGAACCCGTGACCTGTCCAGCCTGGAGACCGTCTACTACGGCGCCGCGGCGATCAACCCGACCCGTCTTGCTGAGGCAATCGATCGCTTCGGCCCGATCTTCGCGCAGTACTTCGGTCAGTCCGAGTGCCCGATGGTGATCACCTATCTGGCCAAGGCCGATCACACCCCCGAGCGACTCGCCAGCTGCGGCCGCCCCAGCGCCTTCCTGCGCACGGCCTTGCTAGGCGAGGACGGTCACCCCGTGCCGCAGGGAGAGCCGGGGGAGATCTGTGTCGCCGGACCGGTTCTCGCCGCCGGCTACTGGAACAAGTCTGAGGAGACCGCGGAGGCGTTCCACGACGGTTGGCTGCACACCGGTGACATCGCACGCGAGGACGAGGACGGCTTCTGGTACATCGTGGATCGAGTGAAGGACATGATCGTCAGCGGTGGATTCAACGTGTTCCCGCGCGAGGTCGAGGACGTCATTGCTGAGCACCCGGCGATCGCCCAGGTCGGCGTGATTGGCACTCCGCACGAGAAGTTTGGCGAGGCGGTCACGGCGATCGTCGTGCTGCGCGAGGACGCGGCCCATGACGACGAGGCATGTGCCAGGTTGACGGCAGAGATCCAGGCATCGGTGAAGGATCGCAAGGGTGCGGTCCAGTCGCCGAAGCAGGTCATCGTCGTGGACTCCCTGCCGCTGACCGCTCTGGGCAAACCGGACAAGAAGGCGCTGAGGTCGCAGTTCTGGACCGGCGCCCGCAGCGTCGGTTAGGCAGCCGCGGTGTGGGGTCTGAATCTCGCATTGCGCAGGGGTCTGCGTCGGGGGTCAACCGTGGCGGGTGGGATGTAGTCGGGGTGCCCGTCCTCGGCGAAGACGATGTCCCAGTGTTGGACGTGCACGATGCGGTGATGGTGGGCGCAGATGAGGACGCCGTCGACGAGATCGGTGGTGCCGCCTTCGGCCCACCGTTTGCGTGCATGGTGGCCGACGCACCAGGACGGCGGGCGGTCGCAGCCTGGGAAGGTGCAGCCGCCGTCACGCTTGCCCATGGCCCGGCGTTGGGCTGTCGTGAAGCAACGTTCCTTGCGTCCGCAGTCCAGGGGGAGTGGGCCACCGTTGAACACCATCGGCAGAAGCCCCTGCTCGCAGGCCATGCGACGCGCCTCACCGGCGGAAATGCGGCATCCGGTGGACACAGTGCCCGCCTTGAGCCCGTCGATGAGGCTGTCGAGGTCGATGTTGACGGTCACGGTGGTGCCGACTCCAGCAGTCTGGGGGAGCTTGTCGCCGGGCAGGTGTTCGATCAGGGTGCAGAACGCTGAGGCCATCTGCTGGCCATACGTCGGTTTGTCGTCCAGCACCGCCAGCGCCGGGTCGTCGACTGCTTTGCCGGCGGCCATCTTGATCTGGGGTGCGTTGATGGCCTGGAGGACGTTCTTGAGCATTTCGCCTTGGGCTTCAGGGATGATGAACTCGCCCTTGTAGGTGCCGTCGCGGCGGTCCGCGATCCACCAATAGGAGTTGGCCCAGGCTTTGGCCTCTCGAGCGATGAGGATGTCGTTCTCGTGTGCGTCGACCTTGTCGGGAGCGAAGGTGTCACTGATCCGGTCGGCTCGGCGGGACAGGTCCTTCAACGTCATTCGCGGGGCGTCGTCCAGCAGCTGGTTCTCGCACCCGTCACGTTGCGCCTCGGTGGGCCCGCCGGGTAGTGCCGTGAGTTTGTCGGCGATCAGCTCTGCCTGAGCCAAGGACACCTCGCCCCGAGCCAGTGCCTGCTGGGTGGCGGACACTGATTCGAGCTTCATGGCCTGCTTGACCAGCCGGTTGCCAGCGGCGGGATCGCCACCGAAGGTGTTGGCCAGCATCGCGCCGGTCGACGTTGCGCCCACGGTCGCGGCCGCCTCGGAGGCGTCGGCCGCATGAGCGGCGGCCAGCTGATGGGCCTTGACCCGGGACTCCAGCCGGGCCAGCGCCTCACAAGCAGCAATCTGGCCCGCCTGCGTCAAGGTGGCGTAGGAGCCGAGCGCAATCGAGTCCAACGCACCGGCGGCCGCTGACAGAGCGGGCGCAACGGCGGTCGGCAGCGGGGAGGACTCGAACATGTGTTCTATTCAATCAGAAAGCGCTGCTTCATGCAAGGCATGTGCGACTATTTTTATTGTTATTGCAGGAAATTAGTGACATCGTAAGGCTGCCGCCCTCAGCCTATCGAACGCCGCAGACAGGCCGCCTGACAGCCGGTCAGCGGCCCTGGAACTGCGGCGTCCGCCTCTCGGCAAACGCGCGGGGACCTTCCTTGGCGTCGTCGGAGGCGAAGACCGCGGCTCCGACGTCGGCGTCCGCCTTCCAGCACTCGTCCTCGTGCTTGCCCTCGGAGTCGCGGATGGTCTTGAGGACTGCCTGGACCGCGAGCGGTCCGTTGGCGGCGATCAGGTCGGCCAGCTCGTGCGCCTTCGCGAGTGCCTCGCCGTCGGGCACGACGTGTCCGATCAGGCCGATCTCCTTGGCCTCCGGCGCAAAGATGTGTCGTCCGGTGAGCAGCAGGTCCGCCGCGACCGTGTACGGGAGCTGGCGGGGGAGCCGCACGGCCGAGCCGCCCAGGGGGTAGAGCCCCCACTTCGGCTCAGAGACGCCGAATCGTGCGGACTCGCCGGCGACCCGGATGTCAGTGGCCTGCAGGATCTCGGTGCCGCCGGCGATCGCCGGGCCCTCGACCGCCGCGATGAGCGGCTTGGTCAGGCGGAAACCCTTGAGCAGCGGCTTGATGATCGCCGGGTCGAACTCGCCCGACTCGAACCGGTCGGTCGGTGCGGAGGACGACATCGACTTGAGGTCGGCGCCTGCGCAGAAATAGCCGCCGGCGCCAGTCAGGATCACGACCTTGACGTCAGGATCGGAATTGGTCCGGTCCCAGGCGTCGCTCATGATCGCCATCATCTCGGCGGACAGCGCGTTGCGCGCATCTGGACGGTTCATCGTGACGACCAAGGTGTTGCCGTGCAGCTCGACGAGGCAGTGCTCAGTGTGGGAAGACATGATCCAGAGCGTAGTCAAGAATGAGAACGTGTTCTAGTCTTGGCCTCATGCCACTCAACATCGCCGACCTGTTCGAGCATGCCGTTGACGTCGTACCGGAGCGTCCGATCATCCAGGTCGGGCCCCGCAGGGTGACCTACACCGAGCTGGAGGAGCAGGCCAACCGGCTCGCCCATTTCCTCTCTTCGCGGGGTATCGGCACGGGCGACCACGTCGGGATCTACGCCAAGAACAGCATCGAGCACGTCGTGTCCCTGCTCGCGATCTTCAAGATCCGTGCCGTCGCGATCAACGTCAACTATCGGTATGTCGAGGGTGAGCTCAACTACCTCTTCGAGAACTCCGACATGGTCGCTCTGCTGCACGAGCGCACGTATGCCGACCTGGTCGCCCGCACCGCGCCCCAGCACGCCAAGCTCACCACCGTCATGGCGATGCCCGATCCCACGGATCCCGACAATGACGCCGACATCTCGGCGTTCGGCGGAATCTCATGGGACGAGGCGCTGGCCGGACAGAGCTCGGAGCGGGACTTCGAGGCGCGTAGCGGCGACGATGTCTACATCGTCTATACCGGCGGCACCACCGGCTTCCCCAAGGGCGTGATGTGGCGCCATGAGGACTTCTGGCGGGTCCTCGGGGGTGGCATCGACTTCATGTCCGGCACCCGCATCGAGGAGTACACGCAGTCCGAGCAGGCCGGGACCAGCGAGCCGATGGTGACGTTCCCGCTGAGTCCCCTGATGCACGGCGGTGCCCAGGCGGCAATGCTGATGCACCTCTTCGCCGGGCACCTGACGATCCTCGAGCCGACGTTCAGTGCGGCGGAGACCTGGCGCATCATCGACCGCGAGAAGGTCCAGCTGATCTTCATGACGGGCGACGCGATGGCGCGCCCGCTGATCGAGGCCTATGAGCAGGGCACATTCGACGGCAGCTCGCTCGTCGCTGTCGCCAGCAGTGCGGCGATCTTTAGCCGGCCGGTCAAGGAGAGCTGGATGAAGGCATTCCCGAATGCCTTCTTCACCGACTCCGTCGGCTCGTCGGAGACCGGCTTCTCGGGTACCGGCCTGCAGGACAGCGACAACATCCAGGGGCAGGGGCCCGTCGTCGCGCTGGGTGCGGAGACCGTCGTCCTGGACGACCACAACCGGGTGATCGACCCCTCGGACGTCGGCGCGATCGGACGCCTCGCCCGCTCCGGCAGCGTTCCTCTCGGCTACTACGGCGACCCCGAGAAGTCGGCGCGCACCTTCATCGAGGTCGACGGTGTGCGCTACGCGGTGCCCGGCGACAACGTCCGCATCGAGGCCGGCAACTTGGTGAGCTTCCTCGGACGAGGCTCCAACTGCGTCAACACCGGGGGCGAGAAGGTCTACCCCGAGGAGGTCGAGATGGCGCTCAAGAGTCATCCCGAGGTCTACGACGCACTCGTGGTCGGCGTCACCGACGACACGTGGGGTCAACACGTGTCTGCCGTCGTCCAGCCGAGATCGGCGGAGCCACCCTCCCTCGAGGAGCTCCGCAACCACCTGCGGCCGCTGCTCTCGGGCTACAAGCTGCCGCGATCGGTTTCGTACGTCGATGAGATCCCTCGCAGCGCCACGGGCAAGGCCAACTATCCGGCCGCCAAGGAGCTCGCCGAAGCCACCCACCGAGGAGCCGACGCCAATGCGCACTGAGCTCTGTGAGCGCTTCGGGATCGAGCTCCCGATCTTCGCCTTCACCCCGTCCGAGCACGTCGCGGCTGCCGTCTCCCGGGCTGGCGGCCTGGGCGTCCTGGGCTGTGTCCGGTTCAACGAGGCCGACGAGCTCGACCGTACGCTCGACTGGCTCGACGACAACACCGACGGCAAGCCGTATGGCGTCGACGTGGTCATGCCGATGACGGTGCCGACCGAGGGCTCATCGGTCGACCTGAAGGCGATGATCCCGCAGGAGCACATCTCGTTCGTCGAGCGCACCCTGCAGCAGCTCGGCGTACCTCCGCTGCCGGAGGGTGAAGGGCGCGACGGCGTCCTGGGCTGGCTGCACTCAGTCGCCCGATCGCACGTCGACGTGGCTCTGGCCCACCGCCCCGTCCTGATCGCGAATGCTCTCGGGTCGCCCCCGCCGGACATCATCGAGAAGGCCCACGCTCACGGTGTGCAGGTGGCAGCACTGGCAGGCGCTGCGAAGCATGCGCTGTCGCACGTGCAGAACGGCGTCGACATCATCATCGCCCAGGGTTACGAGGCCGGCGGTCACACCGGTGAGATCGCCAGCATGGTGCTGACCCCGGAGATCGTGGACGCGGTCGGACCTGACGTCGCGGTCCTGGGCGCGGGCGGCATCGGCCGCGGCCGCCAGGTCGCGGCATCGCTCGCCCTCGGCGCTCAAGGGGTCTGGACCGGGTCGGTGTGGCTGACGACCGAGGAATACCAGAACCTCAACACCAACGCAGGTATGACCGAGGCGTTCCTGCGTGCATCCAGCGCCGACACGGTGCGCACGCGCATCTACACCGGCAAGCCGGCCCGGCTGCTCAAGACCAGGTGGACCCAGGCGTGGGACACCGAGGACGCGCCCGCACCGCTGCCGATGCCACTGCAGAACCTGTTGGTGGCCGACGCCCACAACCGGATGAACTCGGCCGGCAACCCGGACGCGATCTCGATGCCGGTGGGCCAGATCGTGGGTTCGATGAACACCGTACGACCCGTCGCAGAGGTGATGGCCGACCTGGTCCGCGAGTACGACGAGACGATCGCTCGTCTCACGAGCGCATGACGGACACGTTCGGGACCCGGATCCTCGAGGGAAAGGTGGCCTTCGTCGCAGGTGGCACCCGCGGCATGAATCTGGCGATCGCGCGCCGATATGCCGAGCAGGGTGCGAAGGTCGCGGTCCTGAGCCGCAACCAGGAGCGGGTCGACGCCGCGGTCGATGAGCTCAAGCAGATCGGCGGTGAGGTCCGCGGCTTCAGCGGTGACGTGCGTGACTACGACGCCATCGAGGCTGCGCTCACGAGCACCGCCGAGGAGCTCGGCCCGATCGACATCGTGGTCGCCGGTCAGGCCGGCAACTTCTATGCGCCGGCGACAGGCATGTCCGCCAACGGCTTCAAGGCGGTCGTCGACATCGATCTGGTCGGCACCTTCAACGTGTTCCGTGGCAGCCACGACCTGCTCCGCAAGCCCGGTGCTGCGCTGATCGCGATCACGGCTCCCGAGGCCGTCAGGCCGCTGAACTTCCAGGCCCACGTGTGTGCCGCCAAGGCCGGCGTCAACATGCTCATCAAGTGCCTGGCGCTGGAGTGGGGACCGAGCGGCGTGAGGGTCAACGGCATCTCCCCGGGCCCCATCGAGGGTTCCTGGGGCATGGAGAACGTCGCCTCACCGACCCAGGAAATGAAGGACCGGATCACCCAAGCCATGCCGCTCCGGCGATGGGGCACCAATGACGACGTCGCCGACAGTGCGCTGTTCCTCGCGTCGGACGCCGCGTCCTACGTCACGGGGACGATCCTGGACACCGACGGGGGTGCGGTGATCTCGATCCCCGGGACCGACTCGGCCGATCCCGACGACCCCAGGGTGAAGGGGCCCGAGCAACGCGGGTGACGACGGCCATCTGGACTCCGATCCTCGAAGAAGGCATACTAGAACGTGTTCTAGTTTCGAGATCTGGGGAGCAGCGTGTACGACTTCGAGAGCGAGACCGGGCCCACGCCCGGCTCATATGACGCGCGCACCCCTCATGGCCCGCCCTCGGCTCTGCTGACCGCACTGGAGCTCCCGCGCTGGATCGGGGAGTATGCGTCCTCGCGCGTCCTCGACACCGTCAGCCCGACGAGCAACCTCGGCGAGGGGCGCTCGGTGCTCGTGCTGCCGGGCTTCTCGGCCAACGACTTCGCGACCGGACGGCTGCGCGCGCACCTGCGCCAGCGCGGATTCCGCGCTCACGGGTGGCGGCTGGGTCGCAACGTCGGCCTCACCGACCGGCTGGTCGACGGACTGATGGACCGGTTCGTTGAGGTGGCCGACAGCTCTGATGAGGCGGTGTCGATCATCGGCTGGAGCTTCGGCGGCCTGCTCGCCCGCCGCATCGCACACGCATACCCGGACCGTGTGCGGCAGATCATCTGCCTCGGCTCCCCTTGGAGGGCCGATGGCGAGCGGACCCGCGCGACCGCCATGTTCGAGCGTTCCCGGATCCGCCACGGGCTCTCGGATCAGGCCCGTGACATCGTCGACGAGCTGAGACAGCCGGTGCCTGTTCCGACCACCGCAATCTGGTCTCGCTCTGACGGAGTCACCTCGTGGGCCGGCTGCACAGTGGACGAGACGACCACCCCTGTCATCGCCGAGAACATCGAGGTCGTCAGCAGCCATGTCGGGATGGTCGCGAGTCCGCTGGTGCTCGCCGTGGTGGTCAATCGCCTCCGCCAGGACCCCGAGGCGTGGCAGCGTTTCGAGTGGCGGCATCTGCTCGCGCCGGCCGCACCGGACACGAAGATCGCGTCGGCATGACCGGGGTTGACGGGAGAGCCCCGGAGTCGGTGGCCAAGGTCATGCCGCTGCTTCGGCTGGCGATGAAGGGCTACTTCCGGAGCGAGGTCCGGGACATGAATCGCCTGCCCGAGGGTGGTGTGCTCATCGTCTCCAACCATTCTGGCGGCCTGTTGCCGATGGATGTGCCGATCATCGCAGTCGGCATCGCCGATGAGTTCGGGCATGACCGACCGCTCTACTGCCTCTCGCACGACATCTTGTTCATCGGTCCGCTCGGGGGGATCATGCGCAAGTACGGGATGATCCGCGCCACCCGGGAGAACGCTCGGGAGGTGCTGACGTCCGGTGGCGCCACCATCGTCTTCCCCGGCGGGGACTATGACTGCCTGCGAGAGCAGAGCAAGGCAAACGTCATCGATTTCGGTGGCCGCACGGGCTACGTCCGTACCGCGATCGAGACCGGGGTCCCGATCCTCCCCGTCGTCTCGATCGGCGGCCACGAGGACCAGTTCCACCTCACCCGCGGCGAGTGGATCGCCCGATTCAGCCCCGTGAGCAGGGCGCTGCGGATGCCCTACTTCCCGATCAGCTTCGGGTTCCCGTTCGGCTTCACCCCGGCTTTCCCGATCAACCTCCCGTTGCCGTCGAAGATCACCACGCAGGTGCTCGATCCGGTCGACATCATCGCTGAGTTCGGGCCCGATCCCGATGTCGCCGAGGTCGACGTGGAGATCCGCAGCCGTATGCAGGACGCCCTCGATGTCCTGGCCGGTCAACGTCGCTTCCCGGTGCTGGGCTGACATGGCCGTGACGCACACCGTTCGGCGACTCTGGGTCGCTCTGGCCAAGCAGCTGTGGGTCGGAAAGGTCCTGTTCGGGAGCCGGATGATCACCCTCATGCGGCCGGACAAGTACTTCGGGATGGCGAGGGTCCTCCGAACTCAAGGCACCCACGCCACCAGCGGTTTCGCGCTCGCCGCGGTCCGCGACCCCGGCGG
The DNA here is from genome assembly GCF_037719875.1 of Aeromicrobium sp. Classification (GTDB taxonomy): domain Bacteria; phylum Actinomycetota; class Actinomycetes; order Propionibacteriales; family Nocardioidaceae; genus Aeromicrobium. The sequence goes on from NZ_JBBJMJ010000001.1 coordinate 440,075, forward strand.
CGTCGGCCTGATCGATGATCGCGGAAGCGTGACGTGGGCCGAGATCCAGGTGCGCGCCGGCGCGCTCGGTGCCGGCCTCCTTGCCGCTCACGGCGGTCCGCTGGAGTCTGTTGCGGTCCTGGCCCGCAACCACCGCGGTTTCATCGACGCACTGCTCGCCGGCACCCGGGTCGGCGCGAACACCCTCCTGCTCAACACCGGCTTCTCCGGGCCGCAGCTGGCCGACGTGATGGAGCGCGAGGGGGCGCGGGTGATCGTGTACGACGAGGAGTTCGCCGAGGTGATTGCCGACGCCAGAGCACGGGTCGATGATCTGGTCGAGATCCTCGCCTGGACCGACACCGACACCGTCACCGATATTGGCACCGATCTCCTCACCACTGACGGCCTGATCGCCCAGCACCGTGACAGCCCTGCCCCGCACGCGTCCGTACCGGGTCGGGTGGTCCTGCTGACCTCTGGGACCACGGGCGCACCCAAGGGCGCACGGCGATCCGGCGGCGGCCCTGATGAGCTGGCCGGGATGCTCGAGGCGATTCCCTGGCGCGGTGGGGAGACCGTCGTCGTCGCGGCCCCGATGTTCCACGCCTGGGGATTTGGTCAGCTGGTGATCGGCGCCACCATGACCTGTACCGTGGTGATGCGCCGCAGGTTCGGTCCCGAGGCGACGCTCGCCCTGGTCGACGAGCACGGCGCCACCGGGCTGTCGGTCGTGCCGGTGATGCTCGAGCGGATCATGGATCTGCCGGCTGACGTCCTCGACCGCCATTCGCTGCGAAGTCTGCGGTTCGTCTCCGCGAGCGGTTCTCGGATGCGACCGGACTCGGTGACCAGGTTCATGGATCGCTACGGCGACGTGCTGCACAACAGCTACAACGCCACCGAAGCCGGACAGATCAGCGTCGCCGGCCCGGCGGACCTGCGCCAGTCGCCGGACGCCGCCGGTCGAGCGGTGCGCGGAACCCTGATCCGGATCGTTGACGACGAGGGACGTGCCCTGGAGCCGGATGACGTCGGGCGAATCGTGGTGCGAGGTTCCTCGCCTTTCGACGGTTACACCTCTGGTGCCACCAAGGACTTCGTCGAGGACTTCATGGTCACCGGCGACGTCGGCCGGATCGATTCCGCCGGCCTTCTGCACGTCCTCGGCCGGGACGACGACATGATCGTCAGCGGCGGTGAGAACGTCTATCCGATCGAGGTCGAGAAGGTCCTCGGCGCACACGACGCCGTCCGCGAGGTGGTCGTGGTCGGCGTCCCCGACGAGGCTTTCGGGCAACGACTTGCGGCGTACGTCGTCCCGAACGGCGAGGTGGACGCCGGCACCCTCACCCAGCTGGTACGTGCCAATCTCGCCGGTTACAAGGTGCCGCGGGACGTGCTGTTCCTTGACGAGCTGCCACGCAACGCGTCGGGCAAAGTCATGGTGCGCGAGCTGCCGGAGGCGACCCCATGAGCGAGCGCCAGCGAGTGAACAGATGAGCGCCACCCGGGTGCACCCGGCGATCGAACGCATGGAGGGCATGGACGCTGGCTTCCTCTACCTCGAGACGCCGACGGTGCACATGCACACCTTGAAGATCGCGATCCTCGAGCCATCCGAGCACCTCACGTTCGACTCGTTCGTCACCGGCACCCTGGCTCGACTCAAGCGGCTCCCGCCGATGCGGCGGCGGGTGGTGATGACTCCGTTCGGACTGAACCACCCCATGTGGGTCACCCAGCGACGGATCGACCCCCAGCGGCACCTGCATCGCCAACGAATTCCTGGCGGAGGCACGATGCGCGATCTGGAGGTGCTGATCGGTCAGATCGCCAGCACCCAGCTCGATCGGCGATTCCCGTTGTGGGAGCTGCACTACTGCGAGGGCCTGACGGACGGCCGAGTCGCCGTCGTGGGCAAGATGCACCACGCCCTCGCCGACGGATCTGCGGCCAACGCGCTGCTGGGCAACGTCACCGACGTGCGCAGCGCGGCCGTGCCACCGGCGCCCGACGAGGTCTATGAGTCGACCGACCGGGTCCCGGGCCGGCCGTGGCTGGTGCGTCGGGCGCTCGTGGACGCAACCATGCAGGTCTTCTCGCTGCCTGCTCTTCTCAAGCGCACAGCACTGGGCCTGTGGGCGGCCGGACGCTACCGGCGCGCGCACGGCAGGGAGGTGCCCATGCCAGTGCTCGATGCGCCGCGCACGTCCTTCAACGGCTCGCTGACTGCAAAGCGCAACTTCGCCACGGTCACGCTGCCCTTCGCCGAAGTCAGACGGATCCGCTCGCAGCACGAGGGGGTGACGATCAACGACATGGTCCTCGCGCTGGTGTCCGGAGTGCTGCGCCGTTGGCTTGCCGCCCACGACGAGCACCCTTCGCGTTCGTTGACCGCAGGAGTGCCCGTCGGAGCCGACCAACGTGGGGCCGCTCCGCGTCTGGGGGGCAACCGCGTCTCCAACATGTTCACGACCCTGGCCACGGACATCGACGATCCTGTCGAACGCCTGCGCCACATCTCGCGGACGAGCTCGAGCGCCAAGCAGATCCAGCAGCGCATGGGTGTCGAGCTGATGTCCGACTGGGGCCAGTTCATCCCTCCGAGCGTCTTCCCGGTCCTCGTGCGCGCCTACTCCCGAGCCAAGGCCGCGTCCTGGCACCCGGCAGCGTTCAACGCGACCGTCTCCAACGTGCCGGGGCCGCGGGAGCCGGTCTCGGTCGGCGGGGCACGACTCAGCGACATGTTCAGCGTGGGACCGCTTGCCGACGGCATCGGGCTCAATGTGACGGTGTGGAGTTACGTCACGAAGCTGAACTTCTCGTTGCTTGCCTGCGCCGACCTGCTCCCCGACGTGGAGGTGCTGGCCTCATACTTCCCCGCGGCGCTCGCCGAGCTTGATCTCGAGGCCGCGACCGGGGACTGCACCAACGATGAAGACGATCTCGACGCGGACGGAGCGACCGGATGACCATGAGGCAGCTGACTGGCAAGTTGGGCCCGGCCACGGCGGCGGCAGCAGGGCTGGCGGGCGCGGTGGTCGTTGGCGGGGTGCATCGTGCAGTCACTCGGTCCGGCAGGCTCCCGGAAAGAAACCCTCTGCCTCCCGGCCGCATGATCCACCTGGAGGGGCGTGGGGACGTCTTTGTCGTGGACACCGGCGAACCCCGTCCGGGCGCGCCAACCGTGCTCCTGCTGCACGCTGTGGCGACCACGGCGTCCCTGAGCTGGTTCACGACCGTCGATGGCATGCTCGCCGACTACCGTGTCGTGCTGATGGACCAGCGCTGGCACGGCCGCGGTGTTCCAGCGGACCGCTTCACCCTCGCGGAGTGCGCGGACGACATCGCGGCCCTCCTGACCGTCCTGGACCTCGACCGAGTCATCGTCGTCGGCTATTCCATGGGGGGAGCGCTGGCACAGGTCTTTGCCCGGCAACACCCTGATCGCATATCGGGTCTGGTGTTGTGCTCGACCGCCATGACGTGGAAGGGCAGCGCGGCCGAGGCGGTGTTCTATCCCATGTTGACCGCGATCACGTTCATGGGACGCCGGCACACCTCCTCGAAGGTCAAGGGTCACGCCAGCTCGCTCCCGCCGTTGACCGACATCGAGGACGATGTGGTGCGTTGGGCGTGGGCTGAGTTCCGGGCGACCAGCTTCTGGTCCCTGCCGGAGGTGCTGGGTGAGCTGGGCCGTTTCGACGCGCGAAAACACCTTGCCTCCGTCACGGTGCCGACCGCCGTGGTCGTGACCGGCAACGACAAGGTGATCGCTCCGGTGCGTCAGTACGAGATGGCGGGAACGATCCCGGACGCCAAGGTCTTCACAGCCCCGGGCGGGCACGCGTCGGTCGTGCTTGACTCCGCTCGCTGGTGCCCGGTCTTCCTCGAGGCGTTGGCACACGTCGCCGGCGTGGACGATCAGACGTAGCTGGTCCCGCGTTCCTCGCGGGTCCAGGTGATCCCGGTGATCCCGGCTGCGCTGAGCTCGCGATGGAGCACCTTGTGGGTCGCGGTGCGGGGGAGGTCGTCCACCAGCCGGACATAGCGCGGTCGTGCCTTGGGCGACAGGTCCCGCTGCTCGTCGAGGAACTGTTCGAGCTCGTGCGGGCCGAGTTCGCCACGCAGCACCAGCGCGGCTGCGACCTGGTCGCCGGAACGCTCGTCAGGGACCGCATAGACGGCCGCCTGGTCGATCGCGGGATGTCGGAGCAGGATCCGCTCGATGGGGGCGCAGGCGAGGTTCTCCCCGTCGACGCGCAGCCACGCGGCGGTCCGTCCGGCGAAGAAGACCCAGCCGTCCGGGTCGCGATAGGCGAGGTCGCCGGACCAGTACATGCCGCCGCGCATACGCTCGGCCGTGGCCTCGTCGTCGTTGTAGTAGCCGGCGAACTGGCCCTTGCCCGTCGTGTTGACCAACTCGCCGACACACGCGTCGAGATTGACGACCCGGCCGTCCTCGTCGAACTCGGCGCGCGGACTCTCCAGACCTGTCTCCGGGTTGTGGACGGCCACACCATCGGCCGGCCAGCCGAGCGCGGCCGGAGGTGTGCCCGGGATCTTGCTGACGATGACCGCGTTCTCCGTCGAGCCGAACCCGTCGATCACGTGACACCCGAATCGCTCCGCGAACGCGCGCATGTCGCGGTCTCCGGCCTCGTTGCCGAAGACGAGCCGCAGCGAGGAGTCGGCGTCGTCAGGACGTTCGGGTGTGGCCAGGATGTACGTCAGCGGCTTGCCGACGTAGGACGCATAGGTCGCTCCGTATAGGCGCACATCGCTGAGAAACTCCGAGGCCGAGAAGCGCTCCCGGAGCGCCACGGGAGCGCCAGTGACAAGGGAGGGTGCCCACCCCGCCATGACCGCATTGGAGTGGAACAACGGCATCGCCACGTAGTGCACGTCCTCGGCGCTGAGTCCGAGGCGTTCGGTGAGGTATCGGCCGGGATAGGTCACCTTCTCGTGAGTGATGCGTACAGCCTTGGGGCGTCCGCTCGTGCCCGAGGTGAAGATCAGCATGAAGAGCGACTCGTCGGTGGGCTCGGCCGGCGGGACGGACACTGGCACGATCTGGTCGCGCCAGCCGACTCCGTCGGTGTCGATCACGGTGATGCCGGACAGGTCGAGCCCGTCCAGCAGGCGGCGCTGGGCTGCCCCGGTCAGCAGAAGCTGGACGTCCGCGCGACGGAGGTCGGCGACCAGGGCCTCACCGCGGCGGGTGCTGTTGACTCCAACGGCGACGTGTCCGCCCAACCCCGCGGATGCCAGGCCCAGGAGCATCTCCGAGGTGTTGTCCATCAGCAGCCCGACATGGGGAGGTCGACCCGGCTCGAGGACCTGCCGGATGGCCGCGGCGCGGGCCGACGCGTCGGCGACGAGCTCGCGCCAGGTCCACGAACGCTCGCGCGTCAGAAGCGCCGGGGTGTCCTGCTCGGCTCGCGCAAGGAGGAGGTCCCGTACGGTCACGCGGGTCCGGCCGCGAGCAGTTGACCGAGTCGCAGCGCCTGCTCGGTCGCTCCGCCGTGCTGGAACTCGTACCTGGTGGCTGCCGTGAAGTATCGGTGGGCCACTCCGTCGAGGTCAACGCCCACTCCTCCGTGGATGTGTACGGTCGTGTGTGCGATCCGGTGGCCCGCGTCGGCGGCCCAGAGCTTGGCGGTGGCTGTCGCTTCCTCGGCAGGAAGGCGCTCTGAGAGCCGCCAGGCGGCCTGCCACACCGTGAGTGCCTGGAAGCGGGTGTCGATGTAACCATCCGCCAGCCGCTGCGAGACCGCCTGGAACGTGCCGATGGGGCGATCGAACTGCTCCCGGGTCTTGGCGTACTCGGCGGTGAGGGAGATGGCGCCCTCCGTGACGCCGAGCTGCACGGCGCAGGTCGCGACGGTGAGCAGGTCGACTAGGCGCCCGGCTGCCTCGCTGTCGCCGACGCGGCGATCGACAGGCACCCGGACGCCATCCAGCTCGACCAGTCCTGCGACGTCACCGTCGCTCAGGTGCTGCTCCTGCACCTGGAGGCCGGGGGCGTCCGCGTCCACCAGGAAGGCGCCAGTGCCGTCAGGTGTGGTGGCCGTGACCAGGAAGGCGGTCGCCACCGTGGCCGCGGGGACGAGGTACTTGGTGCCGGTGAGGGCGTATGCGCCATCGTCCAGGGCAGCGGTCGTGCTCGGAAGGGTCGGCGCGTGCTCGTGCTCCTCGGTGATCGCGCAGGTGAGCACTCCAGCTGCGAATCCGTCTCGCTGCTGCTCGTCAGTGCCGTGCTCTGCGAGGAAGAGTCGCGCGACCGAGTCGCTGGCCAGAGGTGCGGGCGCGACTGTGCGGCCCACCTCGACCAGCACTCGGCACAGCTCGAGGAAGCCGAGGCCCGCGCCGTCATGCGACTCGGGGGTGGTCAGGGAGAGCAGACCGGCACCGCCGAGGGCACGCCACAGCACCGGATCGAACCGGTTGCCGGCGGCCTCCACCTCAGCCAGCCGCTCCGGCCCGGTGTGGTCCTTGAGGATCGTGGCGGCCAGGCTGGCGGCGTCGTCTGCCTCGGGTGAAAATGTGAAGTCCATGCGTTGGCTCCTGAGCGGTTCGTTGGGTTCAGCGCCGGGCGGCCGGGAGGCCGAGCCCGACGTAGCCGATGATGTCTCGCTGGATCTCGTTGGTGCCGCCGCCGAAGGTCATGACCAGCGACGACCGGAAGTAGCGCTCGAGCCGCCCGGCGAGCACGGCGCCGGGCGAACCGGCTGCGATCCCGGCAGCGGGCCCGACGATCTCCGTGAGTGAGCGGTAGACCTCGACAGCGAGCTCGGAGCCGTAGACCTTGATCGCGGACGCGTCGGCGGGGGAGAGGGTGTCGATCTCGGTCGCGAGCTTCCAGCCCATCAGGGTCAGGGCATCGGTACGCGCCTGAGCGCGGCCCAGGAGGATCTGCACCCATTGCTGGTCAAGGACGCGGACGCCGTTCGCATCCTTGGTCTGCCGTGCCCAGTCGGTGACGAGCTCGATCGAGTGGACCAATGGGGCCGACGAGGTGAGGGCCACCCGCTCGCGGTTGAGCTGGTTGGTGATCAGCGCCCAGCCACCCCCGCGTCCACCGATCAGGTTCTCCGCTGGCACCCGCACATCGTCGTAGTAGGTCGCACTCGTGCCGACACCGGCAAGGGTCTGGACGGGTGTGTACGAAAAGCCATCCGCCCTGGCGGGGACGAGGATCATGGACAGCCCCTTGTGGCGGGGAAGATCCGGATCAGTACGACACGCCATCCAGATCCAGTCGGCGTACTGGATCAACGATGTCCACATCTTCTGGCCGTTGACGACCCACTCACCGGTCGACTCGTCGAGCTCGGCCCGCGTGCGCAGTGACGCGAGGTCGGTGCCGGAGCCGGGCTCGGAGTATCCGATCGAGAAGTGCAGCTCGCCACGGACGATCCGCGGGAGGAAGTACTCCTTCTGCGCCTCGGTGCCGTAACGCATGATCGTCGGACCGACCGTGTTCAGCGTCAGGTAGGGGATGGGTACTCCGGCGACGGCAGCGACATTGGTGAAGATCAGCTCTTCGACCATCGAGCGTTCCTGGCCGCCGTACTCCTTGGGCCACCCCATGCCCAACCAGCCGTCGGTACCGAGCTGGCGGATGACGTCCTTGTAGACGGTGACGTCGCCGAACTCCCCGGATGACGCGGCGAGGGCAGCCCGGCGCTCGGGGGTGACGAGCTCGGAGAAATAGCCCTTCAGCTCATCGCGAAGGCGGAGCTGGTCGGCTGTCAGAGAGACGTACATGTGGTAAAACTATAACGTGTTCTTGTTTTGGTCCACAGAGACCCGCTCCCTCGGAGGCAATCGTGACTGAGACCCGCGCTCTTGACGCCGGTTCCGTCCCGGACCGCTTCGCCCGGGGCTGGCACTGCCTTGGTCTCGAGCAAGCCTTCACCGACGGCAAGCCTCACGAAGTCCAAGCATTTGGCGGCAAGCTCGTCGTGTGGGCAGACTCTGCGGGGGAGCTGCACGTCCTCGACGGCTACTGCCGGCACATGGGCGGTGACCTGACGCAAGGCACCGTCAAGGGCGACGAGATCGCCTGCCCGTTCCACGACTGGCGTTGGGGCGGCGACGGCAAGTGCAAGGCCATCCCCTACGCGCGACGGGTGCCGCTGCGGGCCCGGACCCAGCGCTACGAGAGCGCGGTCCGAAACGGGCAGCTGCTGATCTGGCACGACCCCGAGGGCGCTCCGGCCGACCTCGAGGCTCTGCCGCCACTCCTCGAGGGTGTCGGCACGGACCGCTACACCGAGTGGACCTGGGACGTCATCGAGGTCGACAACGCCCACTGCCGCGAGATCATCGACAACGTCGTCGACATGGCGCACTTCTTCTACATCCACTTCGCGTTCCCGACGCACTTCCGCAACGTCTTCGAGGGCGATAAGGCCACTCAGTTCATGGAGTCCACCGGACGACCGGACATGAAGGCCGAGGGCTATGGCGACGAGGACCTGATCCTCAAGTCGGAGGCGACCTATTTCGGACCGTCCTACATGATCAACTGGCTGGACACCGACTACAAGGGCTTCCTCACCAGGGTCGTCTTGATCAACTGCCATGTCCCGACCGGGCCCAACTCCTTCAACCTGCAGTACGGGCTCTGTGTCGAGAAGCCGGAAGGCGTTGACGAGGCGACCGCGAAATACATCGGGGACAAGTACGCCGAGACGTTCAAGGTCGGCTTCCTGCAGGACGTCGCCATCTGGCAGAACAAGGCGCCGGTGCAGAACCCGTTGCTCTGCGAAGAGGACGGCCCGGTCTATCAGCTCCGTCGCTGGTACGAACAGTTCTATGTCGACGCAGCCGACGTCGCGCCCGAGATGGTCGATCGGTTCGAGTTCGAGGTGGACACCACCAAGGCGAACGAGAATTGGCGAGCCGAGGTCGCGGACAACCTTGCGCGCAAGGCATCAGAGGACCGTCAGGACGAAACGGTTGACGCCTGATGGTCTACATCGTCCCGTCCCTGCCGGAGACCCTCGCGGACCGGGCGCTCTACATCCAGAGCAGGCTTGTGGAGCTGCCGTGCCAGGGCTGCCAGGCGCGGGTCAAGGTGCGCAAGAACAGCGATCACCAGACCTCGATCCAGTGGACACGGGCAGCCGTCGCGGACTGTGCGACCTTCGCCTCGCTGGCCCGACAGGCGGGCGGCCGTCCGGTTCACGCGGGTTGTGCGCAGCTCTCGGCGTCGATCGAGGAAGCCGTGCGCGACGGTGCGCTCGCGGTCGGGCTGCCCGATGAGTAGGCGATCGAGGCATGAGTGAGCGCCAGGCCACCAGTGACTCGTTCGAGCTCACGGTGCTCGACGTGGTCGAGGAGACGGGGGAGGCCCGTTCGGTGGTTCTCGACCCGGGCGAGCATCGCGAGCACTTCTCCTACGTCCCCGGACAGTTCCTCACGGTCGCCGTCCCGAGCGACCGCACCGGCCTCGTGGCCCGCAGCTATTCGCTGTCCTCGACGCCGGGGGACGACGGTCCGTTGACGATCACGGTCAAGCGCACACCAGATGGCTACGCCTCGGGGTGGATCTGCGACCAGGTCCGTCCGGGCGACCGGCTGCGGGTCCTCCCGCCGAGTGGGATCTTCACGCCGAAGGATCTCGATGCCGACCTGCTGCTGTTCGCGGGGGGCAGCGGGATCACCCCGGTGATCTCGATCATCCGCTCGTCCCTGGCTCGTGGGTCAGGGCGGATCGTCCTGTTCTATGCCAACCGTGACGAACGATCGGTCATCTTCGGCCGGGCGCTCGCCGACCTTGCGGTCGAGCATCCCGAACGCCTGCAGGTCGTGCACTGGCTCGAGTCGGTGCAGGGCTTGCCGACCCAGGACCAGCTGCGCGCCTTCGCGGGTCCCTACGTCGAGAGGGACGCCTTCGTGTGCGGTCCCGCGCCGTTCATGGCAGCCACGGTGGCCGCCTTGAAAGAGCTCGGGTTTCCGCGTGAGCGTCGCCATCAGGAGAAGTTCGTGTCGCTGGGAGGAAACCCCTTCGACGTCGGCGTGGGACCGGTCCCCGACGTTCCGGTCGAGCTCGCCCCGCCAACCGGCCAACCGGCCCCGCAGTCCGTCGGCGCGGTTCACCTCCAGGTCGATCTCGACGGTGTGAACCACGAGTTCACTGACTGGAAATCAGGCATGACGCTGCTCGAGCACTTGGAGAGCAAGGGGGTCAAGGCGCCCTACTCCTGCAGGGAAGGGGAGTGCTCGGCGTGCGCGATCCGGCTGTTGGAGGGCGAGGTGACGATGCGCGCCAACGATGTGCTGGACGATGAGGACCTCGCCGACGGCATCCGACTCGCGTGCCAGAGCGACGCGGCGTCGGAGAAGGTTCGGGTGACCTACTCATGACCACGAGCTCTCAGATGGACATTCCCGCCCCGGCGCCGGCCCATGATGTGACGTCGTGGTCGGACAGCGTCGACGTGCTCGTCATCGGGGCCGGGATGGCCGGCACGGCCGCTGCGATCGAGGCAGCACAGGCGGGCGCCCGGGTCCTGGTCATCGACCGCGGAGGCCGCCTGTCGTGCACCAGCGCGATGGCCGGCGGACACTTCTATCTTGGCGGTGGCACGCCCGTCCAGCAGACGGCCGGGTTCGAGGACACGCCTGATGAGATGGCGAAGTACCTCGCTGCGGTCTCGCCCGACTGTGACCCGGAGAAGATCCGGGTCTACAGCGAGGGCAGCGTCGAGCACTTCAGCTGGCTCGAGTCCCTGGGATTCGAGTTCGAGAGGTCCTTCTACCCGCAGAAGGCAGCCATCCAGCCCGGCACCGAGGGTGTGATGTTCAGCGGCAACGAGAAGGTCTGGCCCTTCGCAGACATGGCTGTGCCGGCGCCGCGCGGGCACAAGCCACCCGTGGCCGGCGACATGGGAGGCGCCGCACTGGTGCTCGAGCTCGCCCTCGACAAGCTGGACGCGCTGGGTGTCGAGGTTCGCTACGACACCGGTGCCACGGCCCTCGTGACCGATCACGAGGGGCCGGACGACGAGTCGGTCGTCGGGGCCACCTGGAAGCGCTTCGGCGAAACGGGTGCTATTCGTGCGGGTGCCGTGGTGATCGCTGCCGGAGGCTTCGTGATGAACACCGAGATGGTGCACGCATACGCTCCGAGCCTCGAGGCGCTGCTGGCGCGAGGGATGGCGCTGGGCAACACGCACGATGACGGCCTCGGCATCCGCCTGGGCGAGTCGGTGGGCGGTTTCGCCGAGCACATGGACGGCGCATTCCTGACGGCACCGTTCTACCCGCCGGGTGACCTGGTCAAGGGGATCTGCGTCAACAGTCGTGGTGAACGCTTCGTGGCCGAGGACTCCTATCACTCACGGACCTCTGCCTTGGTCTTCGACCAGCCGGAGCAGAAGGCGTGGCTGATCCTGGACTCGCTCCACATGGCCGAGCCGGCGTACGGCCTGCAGCCTCTCGTGGACGGGTGGGAGACCGTCGCCGAGATGGAGGTGGGGCTGGGTCTGCCCAAGGGATCTCTGGCCCAGACCCTCGATGACTACAACGCGGCCGCGCGCACCGGAGCCGATCCGGTGTTCCACAAGGCCACGGAATGGGTCGAAGCTCTCGAGACCCCGCCGTATGGTGCCTATGACCTGACCCCGGGTCAGTGCTTCTACTCGGGGTTCACCTGTGGCGGGCTGCGGGTGGACCACGACGGCAGGGTGCTGCGCAGTGACCGGACGGTCATCGGCGGTGTCTTTGCGGCCGGCGCCTGCGCCTCCAACATCGCCGTTGACGGCCGGGGCTATGCATCGGGGACCCAGCTCGGCGAGGCGTCGTTCTTCGGACGGCGTGCCGGCCGTCATGCTGCCCTGGGATACCGCGAAAACGTAACGCAGGTCACACTTCATCGTTACGCTTCTGGGACCGGCCGGTAACGCGAATGAACCTCAATCTCCGCCAGGGGCATCGCCTTCAGGGAGTCACCGGGCCACAGGAGGAGAAATGGGCCTGAGCCCAGCAGCGGTCTTTCGCGGACCCGGGGAGATCGCCGGCATGGCGTTCGACGTCGTCAAGCTGGCCTTCACCACGCGCTTCCAGGGACGAGAGTTCATCGAGCAGGCCTGGTTCATCACGAGTGTCACCCTGATGCCGACGATCCTGGTGTCGATCCCGTTCGGCGCGATCATCGCCCTCCAGGTCGGCAGCCTCACCGGACAGCTCGGCGCGCAGTCGTTCGCCGGGGCGACCGCCGTGCTCGCCACCGTGCGGGAGGCCGCCCCCATTGCGGCGGCCCTGGTCATCGCCGGCGCAGCCGGTTCGGCGATCTGCTCCGATCTCGGCGCGCGCAAGATGCGCGAGGAGATCGATGCCTTGGAGGTGCTGGGCGTGGACCCCATCGCCCGCCTCGTCGTGCCGCGTGCGCTCGCGACCGTGGCGGTGGCCCTGCTGATCAACGGCATCGTGATCACGGCCGGCATCGCTGGTGGCTACTTCTTCACAGTGGTCGTGCAAGGAGGATCCGCTGGAGCGTTCCTCTCCTCGTTCACGGCTCTTGCCACGTTGCCTGACATCTACGTCGCCATGATCAAGGCGGGCATCTTCGGCTTCCTGGCCGCGATCGTCGGCGCCTACAAGGGCCTGAGCGCTGACGGTGGGCCCAGCGGCGTAGGGCGTGCCGTCAATGAGTCGGTCATTCTCGCGTTCATGCTGCTGTTCCTGATGAACTCCATCATCACGGCGCTCTACTTCCAGATCGTCCCGCAGGCAGGCCTTTGATGAGCGTCGTGAGCGAGCTCGGATCGGCGTTCGTCAAGGAGCGCCGCCTCCGCATGGAGACCCTGGGTGACCAGCTGCTGTTCTATGCCAAGGCCCTGGCCTGGACGCCGTACGCGCTGCGTCGATACCGCAAGGAGATCGCGAAGATCCTGGCAGAGGTCGTCTTCGGAGTCGGAGCCCTCTCGGTGATCGCCGGGACCGTGGGCGTGATCGCCTTCCTGGCCTTCTTCGCCGGCACAGAGGTCGGCCTGCAGGGCTATGCGTCACTGAGCGAGATCGGGGTCGCGAAGTTCACGGCATTCATCTCGGCGTACTTCAACACCCGGGAGGTCGCACCCCTGGTCTCCGCGATCGCCCTGGCGGCGACGGTTGGCTGCGGCTACACCGCGCGCCTCGGCACGATGCGGATCTCAGAAGAGATCGACGCTCTGGAGGTGATGGGGATCCCGTCGCTGCCCTATCTCGTGACCACCCGGATGATCGCCGGCTTCATCGCGGTGATCCCGCTCTACACCGTGGCGCTGCTGGCCTCATACCTCTCGCCACGGCTCATCACCACGATGATCTACAAGGAGTCCGTGGGCACGTACGACCACTACTTCTTGCAGTTCCTGCCACCGATCGACGTGCTGTGGTCGTTCGGAAAGCTGATCATCCTTGCCGTCGTGATCATCTTGATCCATTGCTATTACGGCTACACCGCATCCGGTGGTCCCGCCGGCGTGGGAATGGCTGTCGGCCAGGCGATTCGCACCTCGATCGTGGCCGTGGTCGTGACCGACTTCTTCCTGACGTTCGCGATCTGGGGATCGACGACGACGGTTCGGATCACGGGTTAACGCGATGCTTGCCAACATCTATGACGACTCCGCGCGAGAGCACCGGCGACTGTTGATCGCGGGGGTCGCCTTCATGACCTCGCTGGCACTGCTGATCGTGCTGTCGATCGCGATCTACGACAAGCGGTTCACCTCCAGCACGACCGTCACGGTGATGGCCGACCGTGCTGGCCTGCAGCTCGCCCGATTCGGCGACGTCCGGGTCTACGGCGCCCTGGTGGGCCACGTCAAGAGCATCAACAGCGACGGCGAGCGAGCCGTGATCACCGTCTCGTTGCGACCCGAGGCCGCCCGAGCCCTCCCCGGTGACATCGGCGTGCGGATCCTGCCGACGACGCTGTTCGGGCAGAACTACCTCGAGCTGGTGCCTCCCGAGACCGAGACGTCGGCAGGCCCGCTGCGGGATGGCTCGATCATCCCCGCCAGCAGGGTCACGACAAATGTCGAGCTGCAGAGCATCCTCGCCGATCTCTTCCCGCTCCTGCGATCGGTGCGCCCGGCCGACTTGAACGCCGCTCTCAACGCGCTCGCTTCGGCGCTGAAGGGCAAGGGTGACCAGATCGGGGACACCCTGGTCGACCTGAACGACTACCTCGGCCGGATCAATCAGGAGCTGCCGACGCTGCGCACGGACATGCGGCTGCTCGGCCAGGTGGCCAAGACCTATGACCTCGCCGCGCCCGACCTCATCGGGCTCCTGCGCAACGCGACGGTGACTGCGCGCACCGTGACGCAGAAGGAGGGCGACCTCAACCGGGCGCTGGGCAGCCTCACCGGCCTGGCGCGCATCGCCCGCGTGACTCTGGCGGAGAACGAGCGCCAGCTGATCGCCCAGACGCGCTCGGCCCGACCGTTGCTGGCCCTCCTCGACACCTATTCGCCCGAGCTGAAATGTGTGCTGACCGGGCTCGACCGGCAGATCCCGAACACCGCGAACGTCTTCCAGAACGACATCATCCACCAGACCCTCGAGCTCGGCGCACCTCAGCGGACTGGCTACACCGCTGCGGACGCGGCGTCATACGGCGAGGTCGGCCACGGTCCCTGGTGTCTGGGGCTGCCGGACAACCATCGGATCCCGGCGACGTTCGAGCCGTTGAAGGACGGATCCGACAAGGACGAGCCGGACGGGGGCCTCGGATGAACACCCGCGACTCCACCTTCATGCTGGCCGCCGTCAAGTTCGGCATCTTCACGCTGGCATCGGTCCTGATCACCAGTGCGCTTGTCTCGATCATCGGCGGCTTCAGCGGCGGTTCGAAGAGCGAGTACAAGGCGGTCTTCTCCAGCGCCTCCGAGCTGGCGTCCGGCGACGACGTACGGATCGCGGGCGTCGTGGTCGGACAGGTCAAGGACGTCAAGATTCACCGCCGGGAGCAGGCCATGGTGACGTTCGAGGTCAAGGACGGAGTGCCGATCACCGAGGACTCGCGGGCCAACGTCCGGTTCCTCAACCTGATCGGCGACCGCTACATGGCGCTGTCGGAGGGCAAGGCGGGTGCGTCCCGGCTGAAGGCTGGCAGCACCCTCCCGCTCAGTCGCACGACGCCCGCCCTCAACCTGACCGAGCTGTTCAACGGCTTCCAGCCGCTGTTTGCGGCCCTGCGGCCCGAAGACATCAACAAGCTGTCGCTCAATCTCGTCCGCGTGCTTCAGGGCGAGGGCGGCACGGTGCAGGAGCTGCTCGCCAACACGGCCTCGCTGACGAGCACGCTGGCCGACCGGGACGAGCTCATCGGCGAAGTGGTGACCAACCTCAGCGCCCTGATGAAGACCGTTGACGACCGCCACGTGGAGCTGGAGGAGCTGATCGTCAGCCTCCGGTCGTGGTTCGGCACCCTCGCCGACGACCGGGAGGTCATCGGATCGTCCTTGAAGAACATCTCCGAGGTCACCGAGACGGTTGCCGACCTGCTGACCCAGGCCCGTCCTCCACTGAAGGCGGACATCGCTCAGCTGCGCCGCCTGTTCACGATCCTTGCGGAACCGAAGAACAAGGCCTATCTGGACCGCACGCTCGACCTGCTCCCGTCGATGCTCGCCAAGCAGACCCGGATCGGCGTCTACGGGTCCTGGTACAACTACTACCTCTGTGAGTTCCAGGGCGGCGTGGTGCTGCCGAGTCAGCTGATGGACACGCTGCCAGAAGACGTCCAGAAGTCCATTGCCGAATTCACCTTGGTCAGCAAAGCATCGAGGTGTCAGTGATGGCGGACAGAAGTGAATCCCACATCCTGAAGATCGGCATCATCTCGCTGGCAGTGTTGCTGCTCGTGATGGTGGCATCGTTCAACCTGCAGAAGTTGCCGGGATTTCGCGGCACGACCTACCGCGCGGAGCTGACCGATGCCAGCGGACTGCGTGCCGGCAGTGAGGTCCAGGTCGCCGGCGTCCGTGTGGGCAGGGTCAACAAGCTGCGCATCGGCCCCGAGAAGGTCGTCGCCGAGTTCGACGTCAAGGATGCGACGCTGGGCCGTTCGACGCGGGCCAGCGTCGAGGTCAAGAGCCTGTTGGGGGACAAGTTCTTGAACATCACGTCCGAGGGAAGTGGCAGTCTGGACTCCGGTGCGACGATCCCGTTGTCGCGTACGGACGTCACGTTCGACATCGTCGGGACCCTCGGTCAGCTGACCACACAGACCGAGGAGACCGACAAGGAGAACCTCACCAACGCGCTGGACGCCCTGGCCGAGACTCTCGACTCGGCTGCTCCGGAGGTGCGTTCGAGCTTCAGCGGCCTGTCTCGTCTCTCGACCACGATCGCGTCCCGCGACGCGGAGATCGAGCAGCTGCTGAGGCGATCCAGTGGGGTCACGAAGCTGCTCGACGAGCGCAAGGGTGACCTCGTGGTGTTGATGAAGAAGGCCAGCCTGATCTTCCAGGAGCTGCAGCAGCGCAAGGACACGATCCACGACCTCCTGGTCAACGCCGACAAGCTGGCCGTCGAGCTCGAGGGCCTGGTCGAGGACAACCGCAAACAGCTTCGTCCCACACTGGATCGGCTGGACAATGTGCTGAACTTCCTGCAGGCGCGAGAAAAGCAGATCGAGACGCTCCTGCGAAACTACGGGCCCTACGTCAACATCCTGGGCAACGTCGTCGGCTCGGGTCCATGGTTCGACGCCTACGTGCCGAACATCCTCGGCGTGTTCAGCGGCGAGTTCGAGCCCGCACCAGCGGGAGGTGTCCGATGACCTACTGGAGCAGGAAGTCTCAGCTGGTGGCGGCAGCTCTGCCCGTCGCCTTGCTCGTGCTTGCGTTCGTGGTGTTCCCCGGCGGAGGGTCGCAGACCGTGACCGCGCACTTCGAGCGGGCGATCGCGGTCTATCCGGGGACTGAGCTCCGAGTCATGGGTGTGCGGATCGGAGAGGTCACGGCGGTCGTGCCGGACGGGAACAGTGTGCGGGTGGAGATGACCTACGACGAGGAGTACCAGCTGCCGGCAGATGCCAAGGCAGCCGTGGTGACTCCCACGCTCGTGGCGGACCGCTATGTGCAGGTCTTCCCGGCATACTCCGAAGGGCCCGCTCTGCGGGACGGCGGGGACATCCCGCTGGCACGCACCGATACCCCGATCGAGCTCGATCGGATGTTCAAGTCGCTGGACGACCTCGCGGTGACCCTCGGGCCGAAGGCCGGCTCGACCACCGGCGCGCTGGACAACCTGCTCTCGGCGGGGGCCAAGGCCCTCGACGGCAACGGCGAGCTCGGGTCCGAGACGATCCGCAACCTGTCATCCGCGGCGGGCACGTTTGCCCGGAACCGTGGACCGCTGTTCGAGAATGTCCGCGCACTCGCGGAGATCACGGAGACCTTGGCCGTCAACGACA
Organism: Aeromicrobium sp.; assembly: GCF_037719875.1. Lineage (GTDB taxonomy): Bacteria > Actinomycetota > Actinomycetes > Propionibacteriales > Nocardioidaceae > Aeromicrobium. Next base: position 457,482 of record NZ_JBBJMJ010000001.1, read on the forward strand.
CCACGGTGGAGGCCTTCCTCAAGGATCTTGCCGCTGTCTCGGGCCAGTTCGAGGGCGAGCGGGACGAGCTCCGGCGGGTCCTGGCGTCCTTGAGCGAGGTCCTTGGCTCCGTGGAGGGATTCGTCGGCGAGAACCGCAAGGCCCTCAGCGCCAATGTCGAGTCGTTGACCAGCCTGCTCGACCGGGTGGACCGGCAGAAGGACTCCGTGGGGCTGGTGCTCCAGAAGGGCCCGCTGGCGCTGGGCAACCTCGCCCTGTCGTTCGAGCCCACCACGGGCACCTTCGGCTCCCGGATCCAGGCGGCACCGGGCATCCAGTTCCGTCCCGACCAGTTCCTCTGCCAGATCCTGGTCAGCAATGGCGCCCCGGAGTCGGTGTGCGCGTCGCTCACCGACATCCTCCAACCGTTGCTTCCCGCGACCTCGGGAGGAGCCGCTGGGGCCACCGAGCCCGCGAAGGCTCTTGACCCGGACGAGTTGGGGATCATCCCGGAGGCCGCCTCGCCCACCCCGGGCGATGGACCGGCCACCCTGCTCGAGCTGTTGGGTGGTGATCGCTGATGAGATCCTTCCGGGCCTGTGCGGTGGCCGTGATGACCTCTGCGCTGTTCGTGAGTGGCTGCTCCTTCGACATCTATGACGTGCCACTTCCCGGCAACAAGGTCAGTGCCGACAACAGCTTCGAGATCAGCGCCGACTTCGCCGACGCACTCAATGTCGTCCCGCGATCCTCGGTGCTGGTGGCAGACGTCCCGGTCGGGCAGGTCGAATCCGTCACCCGGGTTGGCTGGCGCGCTCGCGTGAAGATGCGCATCCGCAAAGATGTCGTCCTCCCCGACAACGCGGAGGCCGAGATCCGTCAGACGAGCCTGCTCGGTGAGAAGTTCGTGGAGCTGTCTGCGCCGCCCCCGGTCTCGGACTCAGGAGCCATCGAGGCAAGCACCGGTCGGCTCGGCTCGGGTGACGTGATTCCGATGGACAGCACCGGTCGTAATCCTGAGGTCGAGGAGGTCCTCGGTGCGCTGTCCTACTTGCTGAGCGGCGGCGGTGTCGGACAGCTGCAGACCATCACGAGCGAGCTCAACGAGATCATGGAGGGACGCACCGGTGAGATCCGCGGTGTGCTCAACAAGCTCAACACATTCGTCGGGATGCTCGACACCCAGCGCGGCGACATCGTCCAGGCGCTCGAGTCGGTCAACGGTTTGAGCAAGACCTTGGTCGCCGAGAAGGACACCATCGGTGAAGCCATCGAGGCAGCTGCGCCGGCCATCACCGTCCTGCGGGACCAGCACGACGAGCTGGTCGGGGTGCTCACCGAGCTGGACAAGCTCGGCGAGGTCGGCACGCGGGTGGTCGACAAGATCAAGGACGACCTCGTGGCCGAGCTGGGCCACCTCGAGCCCGTGCTGCGGGAGCTCGCCGACACCGGCGACTCGCTCGTGCCGGGTGCGGTCGCCGCGGCCAGCTATCCGTTCCCGATCGATGCGGCGGACACCATCCGCGGTGACTTCGCGAATGTCGTGTTCAAGATGCAGTTCAAGCTCACCCCCATCAGTGAGGGTGGATTGTTGCCGACGACGCTCGATGACCTCACGACCCTGTGCCGCGCGACGCCCGCCGCGCCGATCTGCGCACCGGGCGGTGACGCGGTCGAGCAGTTCTGCAAGGTGCTCGCCTCACTGCCGCTGTGCGCCGCACCCGGCGCTGCCGGCACTGGACAGGCCCAGCTGGGTGTGCCCGGACCGACTCCGACCGACCCACTCGCGCCCGTCGAGCCGCTTCTTCCGCGGCCCTCGCAGGGTTCTGGCGGAGGTGGATCGCCCGTCGACCAACTTCTTCGTGGCCTGCTTGGGGGTGGGTCGTCATGAGGCGCGGGATCAAGATCAGGTTGATCGCCTTCGTGCTCCTGAGTGCCGTCAGCCTCGTCTACGTCGGTGGCTCCTATCTCGGCTTCGTCGACAAGATCCTCGGGCGTGGCTACACGGTGCACGTCCTTCTCCCGGCGTCGGGCGGTCTTTTCGAAGGGAGCGAGGTCACGTACCGCGGCGTCAAGATCGGCAAGGTGTCGAAGATGTCCGTGAAAGACAAGGGCCTGCGGGTGGACGTTGCCCTCAAGGAGGACGCGGAGGTGCCGGCGAGCTCGCTGGTCTTCGTCAACAACCTCAGCGCCGTGGGCGAGCAGTACATCTCCTTCGAGCCCGGATCCAAGGAGGGACGAATCCTGGAGGACGGCGACACCATCCGCGGCAGCAAGGACAGCCTGCCGCTGGGGGAGGACCTCCTCCTGGAGGACCTCAGCCGGTTCGTCTCGAGCCTGGACGGGGAGGAGCTCAACACGGTCGTCACCGAGCTCGGAACCATGTTCGGGGACAACGCGGCACCTCTGCGTTCGCTGGTGGACGACACCCAGCTGTTCATCGACGCTGCGCTGGCCAACGAGCCTGAGACGGTCGCCCTGCTTCGCAATGCCCAGACGGTGCTGCAGACCCAGCAGGACAACTCCGCGAACATTCGCAATCTCGCCCGCGACCTCGACGCCCTGACGGGGACGCTGGCCGACTCGGACCCTGACGTCCGGCAGATCCTCAATGACGCCGGGCCCTCCGCCGTGGAGCTCACGCGCCTGTTCCGTGACCTGCGGAGACAGCTCCCACCACTGCTCAAGCCGTTGGTGAGCGTGAGCGAGGTCGTCGAGGCGCGGCTCCCCGCGATCGAGCAGCTGCTCGTCACCTTCCCGCGACTCGTTGCGGCCGGCCCATCGGCGCTTGCCGACGCGGACGGTCAGAAGTTCGGTCGGGTCAATCTCAACTTGAACCAGGAGCCGCCGGCGTGCATGGATGGGTACCTCCCGCCAGGCCAGTGGCGGCCGACCTCTGAGGAGAGCTTTGTGCCATTCTTCCCCGCCGAGTGCAAGTCTGGCCCGCCGATCAACATGCGTGGCATGAAGTACGCGCCACCGCCGGCCGGACTTGACCGGTGAACCGCCCGACGGTCACCCGCCCGACGGCGATCAACATCGTGCTCGCTGTGGTGCTCGTGGTGCTGCTCGGCTGGCTGACGCTGTTCGCCGTCCGAGGCAGCGCGGCGGCGCCCGGCAGCACACCGGACGAGAAGCAGGCCCAGGAGTACTCGGACATCACGCGAGCCGCGCGCGAGGCGACCTTGGCATTCCTCGCGATCGACCACACCCGCATGGATGACGTCACCGACCGGGTTCTCGACATCTCGACCGGGACCTTCAAGGATCAGTATCGGGCGTCCCTGAAGTCCCTGAAGGAGTCGGCAGCCAGCCAGGAGTCGTACTCCAAGGGCAGCGTCGGAGAGATCGGACTGAGCGAGGTCGACGCCGATTCCGCGTCGGTCTTCGTGGCGGCCGGCAGCGAAGTGCGCAACAAGGGCACCAAGGGCGAGGCCGAGGACCGGTCCTGGCGGATCAAGCTGACCATGGCCAAGGAGAACAGCCGCTGGCTGGTCTCCCAGCTCGAGTTCGTGGGCTGAGCCATGGCCAAGACGAAGCGTGACGAACGCGTCTGTCCATTCTGTGCGGAGAACATCAAGCTCGCCGCCACCCGTTGTCGGTTCTGTCAGTCCGACGTGACTCCCGAAGCCGGCCCCGAGTCGCGGCCCAGACGTCAGGTCGGGCTGCAGCCTTGGACCCGGGGAGGATCCGGCCCTGCGACTGTTGCCGAGGAGGCTGGGGACCCGCCGGACGAGGACGCGCCGAATCCGACGGAGGAGGAGGATGCATCTGATCCGAAGGATGGGGGTGCAAAGAGCCCTCGGTTCAGCTGGGCATTCGTGCAGAGACGGCTGACGATGCTGCTGGCCGTGCTCGTCCTCCTCGCAGGGGCGGGCGTCGGTGCGTTGTGGTGGCGCGCCGAGAACGCGTCGTCCGTAGCCGCTCCGAACGGCCTCCTCGTCGGCGAGGAGGCTCGGACCGAGGTGTTGATCGCGGCCGCTGACCTGACGCAGAGGACGCTGTCCTACAGCTACAAGTCCCTGGCGAACGACATGGAGGTCGCCCTCGCCCGAATGACGCCCAAGTTCCGCAAGGAGTACGAGGCCACCATGGAGCAGGTCCGTGACAACACGACGAAGAACAAGATCGCGCTCCAGGCCTCAGTGGTCTCCTCGGCGATCATCGACGCGACCGAACGTGAGGCCAAGGTGTTGGTGTTCATCAACCAGACGACAACTGCCGGGGTCGGCAAGAAGGCGAACCAGCAGCTGAGTCGCAACAGCCTGGTCATCACCTTGACCAGGGGCGACGGTGACTGGGTGATGTCCAAATTGACCGCCCTGGGCTAGACTAGAACACGTTCTAGTTCGAGATCCCCGATGTCGAGGAGGCAGGTCCGTGGTGGCAAAGGTTGAGGTCGACTTCGATGCCTGTGAGGCGAACGCGTTGTGTGAGGCCATGGCGCCGGACGTGTTCGTCGTCGATGACGATGACTTCCTCCAGGTCGAGGATCCGACGGTGACCGACGAGAACCGCATCCGCGTGGGCCAGGCCGTTGCTGCGTGTCCCAAGTCGGCGCTGCGCATCGTGGACGTCGCATGAGCGGCACGTCTCTGGACGGCCGGGTCGCTGTCGTCACGGGCGCGGGCGCGGGTCTCGGGCGTGCGGAGGCGCTCGCGCTCGCCCGCGCGGGTGCCCGGGTGGTGCTCAACGACCTCCCTGGGGCCGCCGACGAGACCGCCGTCGAGATCAAGGCCCTGGGCGCGGAGGTGGTGGTCGCTCCTGGCGACGTGGGCGAGAGGTCCACCGCGGACCTGATCATGCAGACCGCACTGGAGTCCTTCGGCTCCCTCGACATCGTCGTCAACAACGCCGGGGTGACGCGTGACCGGATGTTGTTCAACATGTCGGACGACGAGTTCGACCTCGTGGTGCGTATCCACCTGCGGGGCCACTTCCTGCTGTCCCGCAATGCCGCAGCACACTGGAAGCAGGTGGCCAAGGAGACCGGCGGACAGGTCGATGCCAGCGTGGTCAACACCGCCTCCGAGGCCTTCTTGACCGGTTCGCCCGGCCAAGCGAACTACGCGGCTGCGAAGGCGGGCATCACGGCGCTGACCCTTTCGACGGCACGAGGCCTGTCCCGCATCGGCGTGCGGGCCAACGCCATCTGCCCGCGTGCCCGCACCGCCATGACGGCCGCCGTTTTCGGGGCAGACGAGTCCGGCGACGCGGTCGACACCTACAGCGCGGACCACGTGGCACCGCTGGTTGCCTATCTCGCTTCTCCCGCGGCGAAGCGCATCAATGGCCAGGTGTTCGTCGTCTACGGGGGGATGGTCGCGCTGATGGCCGCGCCTGTCGTGGAGCAGCGGTTCGACACAACGGGCGACCTGTGGTCGGCCGACGAGCTCGACCGGACGCTCGGTGACTTCTTCGCCGGCCGCGACCCTGAGACCTCGTTCGCCGCCGACTCGATCCTCTCGCTCTAACCCACCCACCCCCGGCTCAAGGAGAACGATGTCCCGTCTCGTGGACAAGCACGTCATCATCACCGGCGCGGCCCAAGGTCAGGGCGCGGCCATCGCGCGCGCCTTCGTTCGCGAGGGAGCCAGGGTCGTCATCGCCGATGTCGCAGACGAAGCGGGTCTGGCGCTGGCCTCCGAGCTGGGTGAGGTGGCGTACTTCAGCCACCACGACGTGAGCGATCCGGCATCCTGGGACAGGCTCGTGGCAGAAGCCGAGGAGCGATTCGGGACATCGGTCAACGTCCTGGTCAACAACGCCGGCATCCTGCGCTTCGGCGAGGTCGACACGATGCCGCTTGCGGATCTCGACCTGCTGATCAGCGTCAACATGAGGGGATGCTTCCTCGGCATGCAGGCCGTCGCGCCCGCGATGAAACGCAACCGCCAAGGGTCGATCATCAATTGTTCCTCTGTCGAAGGGCTCGCGGGGATGGCCTCGCTGACGGCATACACCGGCACCAAGTTCGCGATCCGCGGCATGACCAAGGCGGCGGCGGTCGAGCTCGGCGCCCACGGGGTCCGCGTCAACTCGGTGCACCCGGGGATGATCGACACAGCCATGACCCAGGCGGCCGGCGGCGAGGCGGCGATGCAGTGGGGAGCGACAAGGGTCCCGCTGGAGCGCGTGGGAACGCCCGAGGACGTTGCTCCGCTGTACGTCTACCTGGCCAGCGACGAGAGCGGCTACACGACTGGAGGCGAGTTCGCGGTCGATGGCGGTGTGACGGCCACGCATTCCTTCTACCCCGGGAACAGCGGCGGCCGCGGCCGCTGAGCGTCGTGGCTCAGACCGCCACGGTGCCGGCGAAGACGTCGGCCAGGGCGTCCTCTGCGGCGCCCAGCGCCGCGGCATGGATGCCGAGCGAGCTCAGCCGGATCTCCGGCAGGTGGATTCCGGCCGACGGCAGACGCGCCGCCAGCACCTCCGCGGCCGCGGGCAGGACGAACTCTCCCAGCGGCACGAAGTAGCCGCCCAGCACGATGACGGAAGGGTCGAGCACCGCGGCCAGAGTCGCGATCCCGGTGCCCAGGTCGTGCCCCAGCCGGGCAAGCGAGTCGCGCACAGACCTGTCGTCGGCGGCTCGGGCGGCGACGGCGATCGCGGTCTGGAGGGGTGTCGAGTGCTCCTCCATGCCGACCGCCGCGAGCATCGCCCGCAGGCCGACCGAGGCCTCCCAGCAACCCAGGCGCCCGCAGCCGCACATCTGGTCAGGGTCGCCGATCGGCATGTGGCCGACCTCGCCGGCAAACCCGGCTCCCCCCCGCAGGAGCGCGCCGTCCTGGACGATGCCGGCACCGATGCCGATCGTGCCGGTGATGTAGAGCGAGTGCTGCACGTCGGTCGTGACACCGTGCGACGCCTCGGCGAGCGCGGCGCAGTTGGCGTCGTTGTCGATCGTGGTGGGGCAGTCATGGCCGAAATGGCCCTCGATCTCGGCTGCCAGCTCGCGGCCCTCCCATTCCAGGTTGGGGGCCCACGAGACCGTCCGGTTGTCGCGGGCGACGAGGCCCGGCACGGCGACCGTCGCCCCGATGACCGACTTTCCGTCGTTGATCAGTGCCGTACGGACATCGGTCGCCAGGTCGACGAGCTCGCGTGCGCTCGGTGGCCGGCCAGCGGTCTGGACCGGACGAGTCTCAGCGACTCGGACGTTGCCGGCGAGGTCGAGGGCCACAGCCGCCACGTAGTCGACGTTGACCTCGAGGCCCAGTCCCAGGATCGATTCGCCGGTCAACGTGACGGGACGTCCTGGCCGCCCGCGGCCGGTGGGCACCGAGTCGTCCTGCATGACGGCGCCGGCGGCCTCGAGCTCGCCCACGATCGTCCCGACCGTGGCCTTGGCCAACCCCGTCCGCCGCGCCAGCTCGGTCCGTGTGGCCGGTCCCTGACCCCGCAACGAGCGCAGCACGAGGCCGGTGTTCTGCCTGCGCACATGCTCCGTCCCGGTCGGGACCCCGGCCAAGGAAGTCACTCTCCGCGCACTCCATAGAGGTGTTCGAGGGCGAGCTGGTCCAGGTGTTCGAACCCGGCGCCCCGGGCCGCCAGCTCGTCGGGGTCGCCGAGCTGGGCCGCCTCCAGGTCGGCCCAACCCTCGCCGTCGGACAGGGTCGACTGCGCGAGCTCGGGCAGCTTGGCGGCCTCGAGCGCCTCCTGTACGTCCGGATCAGCGCGGAAGGCCAGCGCCTTGTCGCGCAGGATCAGGTAGTTCGTCATGCACGCCCGCGCCGCGGTCCACACGCCTTCGTCGTCCTCGGTGCGGGGCGTCTTGAAGTCGAAATGGACTGGTCCGTCATATCCGCCGCTCAGCAGCGTGTCCACGACCCAGAACGCGCCGCGGACGTTGCCGACGCCGAACCGGAAGTCCTGGTCGTAGCGTGGTCCGGTCTGGCCGTTCAGGTCGATGTGGAACAGCTTGCCCTGCCACATCGCCTGGGCGTAGCCGTGAGCGGCATTGAGCCCGGCCATTTCCTCGTGCCCGATCTCGGGATTGACCCCGACACCCTCGGACCGGTCGAGTGTCTCGATGAAGGCCAACGCGTGTCCGATCGTCGGCAGGAGGATGTCGCCGCGAGGTTCGTTGGGCTTGGGCTCGATCGCGAACCTGATGTCGTAGCCCTTGTCGTGGACGAACTCGCCGAGCAGGTTGAAGGCCTCGCGGTATCGGTCGAGCGCGGCGGCGACATCCTTGGCGGCGCCGGACTCTGCACCCTCACGCCCACCCCAGCACACATAGACCTTGGCGCCGAGCTCGGCGGCCAGGTCGATGTTGCGCATGACCTTGCGGATCGCGAAGCGGCGAACTTCACGGTCGTTGGACGTGAAACCGCCGTCCTTGAACATCGGATGGCCGAAGAGGTTGGTCGTGGCGGTGGTCACGGCAAGACCCGTGTCCGCGAGCCCCTTCTTCCAGCGGTCGACGATCTGGGTGCGGGTCGTGTCGTCGGACCCGAACGGGATCAGGTCGTCGTCATGGAAGTTCACGCCGTACGCCCCGAGGCCCGCGAGGCGCTCGAGGGCGTAGACGGGGTCCATCGGAGCACGGGTGGGCTCCCCGAATGGATCCCGGCCGGCGTAGGCAACGGTCCAGAGACCGAAGGAGAACTTGTCGGACGGGGTGGGGGTCGGGATGCTCATGCTTCTGCCTTCTGTCGTGGTGGTGTGGTGATGATCAGTGGTCGCGGAGGAGTGCGTAGGCCTCACGCACGTGAGGGGTCGGCTCCGCTTCGTATGTCCTGGCGTCGGCCAGGCCCCACGACGGGGGCGCTTTGCTGCCGGCCAGCGTCCAGGCGGCCTGGCGGGCCGCGCCGAGCGCAACGTATTCGCCAGGGGCGGGCACCGTGACGGGAGTCTCGAAGATGGCGGGGGCGATCGCGTGGACGGCCTCGTTGCTCGCGGCCCCGCCGACCATGAGGATCCGCCGCGGGATGAGGCCCGTCTGGCCGGACAGGTGGTCGACCGCGTCGGCGAGTGAGCACAGCAGCGCCTCGAACGCAGCACGGGCGATGTCCTCGCGGGACGTCGATGAGGTCAGACCTGCCCACGTGCCGGTGGAGTCGGGACGGTTGGGGGTCCGCTCGCCGTCGTAGTAGGGGAGGATCGTCAGCCCATTCGCACCCGGTGGCGCGGTGAGGGCGAGCCGGCCCAGCTCCTCATGGTCGACGCCGAGCAGCCTGGCCTGCAGGTCCAGGATCCGAGCGGCGTTCATGGTGGTCGCCATCGGGAGGAAGTGGCCGGTCGCGTCGGCGAATCCCGTGACAGATCCCGTGCCGTCGCAGATGCGCGCCTCGGTGATCGCGGAGGCGACCCCGGACGTACCGATCGAGACGACGACGTCGCCCGGCTCGAGGTCGAGCGCGAGGGCCGCGGCCATGTTGTCGCCCGTGCCCGCGCCGACGACGAGGCCGGATGCCGTCGTGGCGGCGACCTCACCGGACGCGACGATCCGGGGGAGCGCGACGGCGTGGCCGAGGGCCGCCTCGGCGATCTCGGGGAGCCAGTCATCCTCGGCAGTGGAGAAGTAGCCGGTCCCGGATGCGTCGCCGCGATCCGTGAACGGATCACCGCCGGTGACGTGCCGCGAGACGTAGTCGTGGGGGAGGAGCACCCGATGCGTACGCCCGGCCGCTTCGGGCTCGTGGTCGCGCAGCCAGCGCAGCTTGGTCGATGTGAAGGACGCGACGAGCACGCTGCCGACGGCGTCGGCGCAGGCCTCGGGGCCGCCCATCTCGGCGATCAGGTCGAGTGCCGCGCCGCTGGAGCGGGTGTCATTCCACAAGATCGCGTCGTGCACCGGCAGGTCTGCGCTGTCCAGGGCGACCATGCCGTGTTGCTGGCCGCCGACCGCCAGGGCGGTCGCCCGGTCGAGCAGCCCGTCGGTGGCCTGGTCGAAGGCGTCGAGCCAGGCTCGTGGGTCGACCGAGGTCCCGTCCGGATGGCGCGCGGACCCACGAGCAACAACCTCTCCGCTCCCTGCATCGACGAGCAGGGCCTTGGTCGACTGAGTCGATGAGTCAATGCCCAGTACGAGGTCCGCTGCCATCCCTCAGGTTTAGTACGACTCTTGAATTAAGTCAAGTGCCGTGGTGTGCGAGATTCCGTTACGGTGGCCGGACATCGCACAACCATCGGGGGACTTGTCATGCGCCGTGCTGTTCTGGGCGGACTCGCCGCCACACTGGTGTTCGCCCTTCCGGCATGTGGCGGTGATGACGACGCCTCGGCGGGTGATCCGGCGCCCTCACCCTCGAAGAGCCCTACCAAGGGCGTCGATTCCGACGACGTCGCCGGCATCATCACGGGCACACCCACGGACGTCCGGTGGCGCGTGCCCGCGGCCCCGTCCTCGTGGAAGCGGTTGAAGACCGATCCCGGTGAAGCCCAGTGGCAGGTCGGCGGCCCTTGCGTGGTCAGCCTGTTCCAACCGGCGGGCCTCGGCACGGCCAAGGAACCGACCCAGGAACAGGTCCTCGACGAGTACGCCAAGCGGACCGGCCGGGCGCTCGGCACCACCTTGGACGTCAGCGGTCGTGACGTCTCGTCGTTCCCGTTGGTGACCAGCTCCGAGGACCTCTCTGCGACGACCAAGGTCTCGCACGCCAAGTTGACCGGTGGCGACGGTGTCGAGGGCGAGATCTACGCTTACCGCAGCGGTGATTTCGCGCTCGTGCTGAGCACATTCTGCGGCCAGGGCGCCTTTGCCGCGATCGATGCGTCCAATTTCCAGCCGTTCATCGACAAGCTCGCCATCGCCGCCGAGTACTGACGAGCCACTGGATCGTCGGACAGTTTGTCGCGGCTGGACCTGCTGAGGTCATCGGCCGTTCACCCAGCGCCGACATCACTGGACCATGCCCACAACGCGACGCGACTTCCTGACCTACGGCGCTGCGCTCGGCGCCGGCGCCATCACCCCGATCCTGGCGGCTGGCCCGGCAGACGCACGGGCGCATGCGCTGAAGCTGCCGCGCGACCCCTTCACGCTGGGCGTCGCGGCTGGTGATCCCACGCCGGACGGTTTCGTGCTCTGGACCCGACTTGCGGTCGATCCGCTGGCCGGCGATGGCCTCGGCGGCATGCCGGACCGGCGCATCCCGGTCAGCTGGCAGATCGCACGCGACGAGCGATTCCGGCAGATCGTGCGCCGAGGGGTTGTCGTGACGCATCGCGATCTCGGCCATGCGGTCCACGTCGAGGCCGACGGGCTCCAGCCCGGCCGCGAATACTTCTACCGGTTCGCTGCCGGTTCACACCTCTCGCGCGTGGGTCGCGCCGTCACGGCGCCCCGCCGCGACGCGATGCCGGCGTCGTTGGCGATGTCCTTCGTGTCATGTGCTCAGTACGAGCACGGCTTCTTCACGGCATACCGGCGGCTGGCCGAGGATCGGCCCGATCTCGTCCTGCATCTGGGGGACTACCAGTACGAGTACACCGCCAATGCCTATGTCGCTCCCGGTGGCAACGTCCGCCACCACGACGGGCCCGAGACAGTGACCCTGGAGAACTATCGTCAGCGACACGCTCAGTACAAGCTTGACGCCGATCTGCAGGACGCGCACGCCGCCACCGCGTGGGCCGTGGTGTTCGACGACCATGAGGTCGACAACAACTGGGCCGCGGACATCCCGGAGCGGCCGGCAGAGACGCCGGGCTTCCTCGAGCGGCGCCGGGCCGCGTTCCGTGCGTACTACGAGAACATGCCGCTGCGCCGCGGCTCGGTGCCGCGCGGAACCAACATGCAGCTCTATCGGCGTCTGCACTGGGGCCAGCTGGCGACCTTCCACCTGCTGGACACCCGACAGTTTCGCGACGACCAGGGCTGCGGCGATGGTTATCGTGCGGACTGCCCGGCGGCCGTCGACCCCGCTCGATCCATCACCGGCGGGGCGCAGGAGGAGTGGTTGATCGACGGATTCAACCAGTCCCGCGCTCGTTGGGACGTCATCGGTCAACAGGTGTTCTTCGCTCAACGTGACAGCAACTCCGGGCCGGTCAAGACCGTGTCGATGGATGCGTGGGACGGCTACGCGGCCTCCCGCGATCGAATCACGCAGGGCTGGGTCGACGCGGGCGTACGCAATCCGGTTGTCTTGACCGGCGACGTGCACGCGCACTGGGCCAGCGAGCTCAAGCTCGACTATGACGATCCGACGACCACGTCGGTCGGCACGGAGCTGGTGTGCTCCTCGATCACGTCAGGTGGCAACGGCACCGACTCGGCGTCGACCGCGCACCCATGGCTGGGCTGGAATCCGCACCTGAAGTTCCAGAACAACCTGCGGGGCTACGTCAACACGACGATCACGCCTGATGACCTCAGCGCCGACTTCCGCTGCCTCGACGAGGTCAAGACTGCGGGGGCGCCGGCCTTCACGCGGGCCACCTTCGTGATCGAGGACCGGGTGCCCACGCTGAACCAGACCTACGATCGTCCGCCTGCAGTCAAGGACCTGCGCCGTCGATCCGATCAGGACATCAGCCGTGAGACGGTCGAGCAGGAGACCAGCCGGCCGTGATGCGCTCCGGCGCCTGCCTCCCTATTCACTAGTCTGGCGGGATGACGATCCACTCGGACCACCCGTTCGTGCCGGCCGAGGGCGACCGCGACCAGCTCCGCCGGATGCGCGGCCGGATGGCCGCCCCGGTCACGGTGTGGGCGGCCGGCTCCGGCGCGGGTCGTCGCGGCCTGACTGTCTCGTCGGTGCTGCTCGCCGAGGGTGACCCTGGGCGGGTCCTGGGGCTGGTGGACGTGGACTCCGAGTTCTGGGAGTCGGCTCCGACGACCTGGACGATCAATCTGCTCGGGCCCGAGCACCGATTCCTTGCCGATGCGTTCGCCGGCAACGCCCCAGCCCCCGGCGGGTTGTTCACCCTCGGCGACTGGAGCGAGAGCGAGTGGGGACCCGTGCTGGCCGGGACCGCAGGGTGGATCGGCGTGCGCCTGGTCGAGGCAGAACCACGCTCAGTCGGCTGGGGCCTGCTGGTCGAGGGCGTCGTGGAGTCGGTCACCGTGGGCGCGGAGACCGCCCTGGTCCACCTGCGGGGGCGCTACCTCGACCCGACGCGCGAGGACTAGCCTGACCGGCCGGCTCGGCGCGGACGGCCGACCTCGATAGACTGACCCTCAGCCCTTGAACAGGGGAACCGACGACGCGAGGAGACACCGATGAGCGTTCTCGCGAACCTGACCGGCCCCTCCGATCTGCGCGACCTGAGCGAGGACGAGCTGACCCGCCTGGCCGCCGAGATCCGAGAGCTGCTGATCACGTCGGTCGCCTCCAACGGCGGGCACCTGGGTCCCAACCTCGGCGTCGTCGAGCTCGGCATGGCGATCCACCGGGTTTTTGAGTCTCCCGCCGACCGCGTCGTCTGGGACACGGGCCACCAGGCCTATGTCCACAAGATGCTGACCGGCCGCGCCGGCCAGTTCGAGACGCTCCGCACCGAGGGTGGCCTGTCGGGCTACCCCAGCCGCGCGGAGTCCGAGCACGACTGGGTCGAGAACTCGCACGCCTCGACCAGTCTCTCCTATGCCGACGGCATGGCCAAGGCCAATCACATCCTGGGCAAGCAGGACCACGTGGTCGCGGTCATCGGCGACGGGGCCCTGACCGGCGGCATGGCTTGGGAGGCGCTCAACAACATCGCCGCCGACAACGATCGTCGCCTCGTCGTGATCGTCAACGACAACGGTCGTTCCTACACCCCGACAGTCGGCGGGCTGGCCAACCGGCTCACCGAGATCCGGACCAACCCCAAGTACGAGCCCGCGCTCGGTGTGATCAAGGAACGTCTCACCCGCACTCGGGTGGTGGGTCCGGCAGCATACGAAGCCCTGCACGCGATCAAGAAGGGCGTCAAGGACGCGTTGGCGCCCCAGGGGATGTTCGAGGACCTCGGACTGAAATACATCGGTCCCGTCGACGGGCATGACCGGCCCACCCTCGAGCGCGCCCTGGCCCAGGCCAAGAAGTTCGGGGGGCCGGTTCTCGTCCACGTCCTGACGACCAAGGGTCAGGGCTACGACATTGCGGTCGCCAACGAGAACGACCAGATGCATCAGGCCACTCCCTTCGATCGGGAGACCGGCGAGGCCGTCAACGTGGCCCCTGCGGGCTGGACCTCGGTGTTCCGCGACGAGATCGTGCGCATTGCCGATGAGCGTCCCGATGTCGTGGCGATCACCGCCGCGATGCTCTACCCGGTGGGTCTGGACGCCTTCGCCGACAAGTTCCCGGACCGTGTGTTCGACGTCGGGATCGCCGAGCAGCACGCCGTCACGAGTGCTGCCGGGCTGGCGATGGGTGGCCTTCACCCGGTCGTCGCGGTCTATGCGACGTTCATCAACCGCGCCTTCGACCAGGTGCTCCTCGACGTCGCGCTGCACCAGTGCGGCGTCACCTTCGTGCTCGACCGTGCGGGTGTCACCGGAGATGACGGTGCCAGCCACAACGGCATGTGGGACATGTCCCTCCTCCAGATCGTCCCCGGCCTGCGGCTTGCCGCGCCTCGCGACGGCTCGCAGCTGCGTGAGCTGCTGCGCGAGGCGATCGACGTCGACGATGCTCCCACCGTCATCCGCTTCGCCAAGGGGGGCGTCTGCGAGGACCTGCCGGCGATCGAACGGATCGGAGCATGTGACGTGCTCTCCCGCGACGCGGCCCCCGACGTCCTGGTGGTGGCAGTGGGCTCGTTCGGCCATCTCGGTGCCGACGTCGCTGACCTCGTCCGCGCCGCGGGCCACGGGGTCACGGTCGTGGATCCCCGCTGGGTCAAGCCGGTCGACCCCGAGCTCGTCGCGCTCGCCTCCGGCTTCAGGCTGGTCGTGACGCTGGAGGACAACGGTCGCCACGGCGGTGTCGGCGCAGCATTCACCCAGGCCGTGCGCGACGCCGGGTGTGAGGTCCCGATCCGGGTCCACGGCGTCGAGCAGGAGTTCCTCGACCACGCCAAGCGTGACGTCATCCTCCAGCGCCTCGGGTTGACCCCGCAGGCGGTGGCAGAGGACACCCTCGAGGCGTTGTCGCGGAATAGCGCAGAAGGGTGAGTGGTTGACCATGGCGATGAAATGGCTACCTCGACGCACCCCTGACCAGCCCCCTCGCGAGGGCAAGGGCCCGGTGCTGATCCACGCCCTCGACGGCTTCCTCGGGGCCGGATCGGCGGCCAGGCTGGCGTCCGAGCAGCTGCGCACGGGCCACGGTGACGTCATCCACGAGTTCGACCTCGACGAGATGTTCGACTATCGCGCACGTCGGCCGATGATCGGCTTCCGTGAGGATCACTACGCAGACTACGACGACCCCAAGCTGCAGATCGTGCTCGAGCACGACCACAACCTCATGCCCTACCTCCTGATGGCCGGACCCGAACCGGACTTCCGGTGGGAGCAGTTCATCGGTGAGGTGCATGCCGTCATCGAGCAGCACGATGTGCCGTTGACAGTGGGTCTCGGCGCCGTTCCGATGGGCGTACCCCACACGCGGCCGCCGATGATCACCGCACACGGCACCCGCCCCGACCTGGTGGACCGTCAGAATCTCTGGTCCGCGCAGGTCACGGTTCCGTCGTCCGCCCAGGCGCTGCTGGAGTACCGGCTCGGGCAGTGGGGCCATGACGCCGCCGGCTACGTCGTGCACGTGCCGCACTATCTCGCACAGATCGACTATCCGCCCGCCTCGCTCGCACTGATCGACGCGCTGGTGGACCGCACCGGCCTCAGCATCGACGCCGACTCGCTCCGCGCACGTCAGGGTGAGACCATCGCCGAGATCGAGCAGCAGATCGAGGAGCAGGGGGGCGCGAGCCTGCTCGGTGGCCTCGAGGAGCAGTACGACGCGTTCACCCGCGGTGCCGCGGAGTCTCTGCTCGCCAGCGACGCGGACCTGCCGAGCGGCGACGAGCTCGCCGACCAGTTCGAGCAGTTCCTCGCCCGCCAGCGCAAGAACGACCAAGGCTGACGCTGCTTGGCCTCAGACCCGCTCGGCTCCTCGCTCGTATGAGCGCATGGCCCAGACATAGCCGAGCAGCGTGATCACGATCGACCACGCCACCGCGTGCGCGAAGCTGTTGCCGACCTCCGCATTGGTGAGCAGTCCGCGGATCGTCTCGATGAACGGTGTGAACGGCTGGTACTCCGCGAACAGGCGGAGACCGGCGGGCATCGTGTCGGTCGGCACGAACCCGCTGCCAAAGAACGGCAGGAGCATCAGCGGCATCGGAGTGTTGCTCGCGGTCTCCACGCTGTCGGCAACCATGCCGAGCGCGACTGCCAGCCACGTGATCGCAAAGGTGATCATTGCGAGCACACCGATGGCGGCGAACCACTCCAGGGGACCGGCCGATGGCCGAAAGCCGATCAGAATCGCTACGGCCATGACCACCGTCAGGGTCAGCAATGACTGGATCATGCTGCCGATGACGTGTCCGCCCAGCACAGCCCCACGGGAGATCGACATGGTGCGGAAGCGGTCGACGATGCCTTCGGTCATGTCCATCGCGACCGAGATGGCTGTGCCCTGCACGACTCCGGCGATGGCGATCATCAAGATCCCGGGCACGAGGTACTCCACGTACGCGCTGCGGCCCTCGCCGGTCACACCGAGGGTCGTCCCCATCGTCCCGCCGAACACGTAGACGAACATCAGCAGGAACACCAAGGGGATCCCGATGATCATCAGGGTCAGCGAGGGATAGCGCTGCATGTGCCTCAGGTTGCGGCGAAGCATCGTTCGCGAGTCGTGTGCGGCAATCGTGAGGTTGCTCATGGTCAGCTGGCCTTTCGGGTGGTGGTGAGGGCGAAGAACACGTCGTCCAGGTCGGGAGTGTGGATCGTGAGATCCGCGACGTCGACCGAGTCGTCCAGGCGGTGCAGCAGCTCCCGCAACGAAGTCAGTCCTCCGTCTCCTGGCACGTGGAGCGTCAAGGCATCGTGGTCGGGGACGGCTTCGGGGAGTGCCCGCGCCGCGGACTCGAGGCCTGCGGCGTCCGCAAACGTCAGCAGGACGTGACCGCCGGGGATGAGTCGCTTGAGCTCGGACGGGATGCCCTCGGCGACAATCGCGCCACGGTCGAGCACCGCGATCCGGTCGGCGAGCTGATCGGCCTCTTCGAGGTATTGCGTGGTCAGGAAGATCGTGACGCCGTCGGCCGCCAGCTCGCGGATGATCTTCCACATGGTCTGCCGGCTTCTGGGGTCCAGCCCCGTGGTCGGCTCGTCCAGGAAGATGATGCGCGGATCTCCCATCAAGGTCATGGCCAGATCCAGGCGACGCTTCATGCCACCGGAGTATGTTCCCGGGGTCTTGCCGGCAGCCTCGACGAGGTCGAACTGCTCCAGCAGCGCCGCAGCGCGCTGGCGGCCGACAGCCCGCGGAAGGTGGTTCAGGTCCGCCATCAGGAGCAGGTTCTCCTGGCCCGTCAGGAGGCTGTCGATCGCCGAGAACTGACCCGTCACGCCGATCTGGCGGCGTACGGCCACAGGATCACCGGCCACGTCGTGGCCGCCGACGGTGGCCGTGCCGCCGTCGGCGTCGATCAACGTAGACCGGATCCGGACGATCGTTGTCTTGCCGGCCCCGTTGGGGCCGAGCAGTCCGAAGATCGTCCCGGCAGGGATGCTCAGGTCGGTGCCGTCGAGCACGACCTGATCGCCGTACGACTTGCGCAGGCCGGTCGCGGTGATCGCCGCGCTGGCTGGGGGGTTGCTCATGGTTCCTCGTTTCAGGATGGTGTTGTTCAGGCGGGGGAGCGGTGGATCGAGATGTCGCCGTAGGACGTTCGGGCGCGCACCTCAACGGTCCGGTCGGACTCAGCAGGGGACTCCGCGGTCTCGAGCGAGCTGCGCACCGTCCCGACCTTGGAGCTGACGTCCAGCCACGCCGCGGTGCCGCTGCGGATGCCGATCTCGACATCGCCGTATGCGGTCTCGAGTGCGGCCGAGCCACGCTCGACCTCGGCGACGCGCACGTTGCCGTACGCGGTCTTGGCACTGACGGAGTCGCGCGCACGCGTCACAGTGATGCCGCCGTTGGCCGATTTGACCTGCAGCGCTCCGACGACGTCGCCGATGCGGGTGTCGCCGTTGGAGTTCTTGATCACTGCGTCACCCTCGATCCGGGTGATCCGCAGCGCTCCCGATCCGGTGGTCAGGTCGGCGTCCCCTGCGATGGTGTCGACCAGGATGTCGCCGTAGCTCGTGTTGACCTGCAGGGCGCCAACGCGGTCGAGCCGGACATTGCCCAGCGCGGTCTTGACCCGGCAGCTGCCGAGCGGTCCCTCGACATCGAGTCGTCCCATCGCGAGGTCGGCCGCGAGGTCGGATCCGGCTGGCAGGGCGATTGCGATGTCCACGGCGCCGCCGTTGCCCCAGAGGCTGTACGCGCGCCAGCTGCGGAGCACAGTGATCCGCAGGAGCCCACCCGTGAGCTCGACCGTGACCTGCTCGGCCGCGCGTACGTCGGCGGCACGCTGGCCGTCGCGAGGATGGACCTCAACGATGGTCGTGGTGCGACTGTCGGCCGTGAGCCGGACATCTCCGACGCAGGCCAGGTCGATCGTCACCGAGACGGGGCCCGGGGTCTGGAACTCGGTGATGGTCATCGCACCCATCCGCTGAGTCGCTGGCTCGTGTTGCCTGTCGTGGCGCTCCTGCGCTCCCGATCCGGATCAGCGGCAGACGCCGCAACACGTACGAGCCAGCTGTTGACCGAGAGACCATCGCGGCCGGCGGCCTTCTCGACCTGCAGCTTGAGCTGCTCGGAGAGCCGGAGCGTCAGCCGGGAGCTGTTGCCCTCGTCGGAGTCCACCGGTGGCGGCGCGGAGGCCTGGGTGCTCGCGGGTTGCTCGCCGAAGGACTGCTCGGTCGGGGGAGACGTCACGACCAGCTGGGGGTCTCGGCCCCGCAGTCGTACGTCAACAGAACCCGGTGCCAGCTCTGTGGTGATCTCAGCGGCAGCCGCGGACAGCACATCCAGGAGCACGAGTCGGGCGGCCGACTCCAGTGGTGCGACGAGGCGCTCCGCGATCTTTCGGGCTTCCTCGCCGCCGGCAGCGGCCGCAACGTCGAGGTGCCGACGAAGATCATCGATGTAGGGGTTCAGGTCCATGACGTCACGATGACATCATAATGGTGTCGTGCACAAGTCGAAGTGGTGTCACATGTGGTCCCCGCTAGGATCAGGGGGTGCCTGCATCTCTTGACGACGTCATCGGCCTTCTGGATCTCGAGCAGCTCGAGGTGGGGCTCTACCGGGGCTCCCAGCCCGAGGGATCCTCGCTCAAGCGGGTGTTCGGCGGGCAGGTCGCGGCGCAGGCCCTGATGGCCGCCCAGCTGACCGTGCCCGAGGATCGCCATGTCCACTCGTTGCACCTCTACTTCATCCTCGGTGGCGACCCGAGCATCCCGATCGTCTATGACGTCGAGAACGTGCGCGATGGTCGATCCTTCACGACCCGCCGCGTGGCTGCGCGGCAGCACGGCGAGATCATCTTCTACATGACGGCGTCGTTCCAGGTTGTCGAGGACGGTTGGGACCACCAGGACGTCATGCCGCCGGTCCCGCCTCCGGGCGAGGCAACCTCGCTGACCGACATCGTCGCGATGCGCGGACCGGAGGCTGCCGATCACTGGAAGCGCGAATGGTCGTCGTTCGACATGCGCTATGTCGGTGACAACCGTGCGGCGGACGATCCGCAGCGGGCACTGGTCCCGGCCGTCCAGCGACTCTGGTTCCGCGCGGACGGCGCATTGCCCCCGTCACGCATCGTCCACAATGCCGCCTTCACCTACATCAGCGATCTGAGCCTGCTCGGGGCGAGCCTCGTGCCGCACGGGCAGTTCATCGGCTCGCCGGAGGTGCTGCCGGCGTCCCTCGACCACACGATCTGGTTCCACCGCCCGATCCGGGCCGATCAGTGGCTCCTGTACGACCAGTCCTCGCCGTCGGCCTCCGGCGCGCGCGGGTTGTCGGTCGCCCGGGTGTTCACCGAGGACGGCACCCTCGTGGCAACCGTTGCCCAGGAAGGGTTGATCCGCCGCGTGACCCCGCACGACTGACGCTCCCCGCCCACGCAGAGGCGGTGAGTTGGCGACGTATCAGCCCCTTTGATAGGTCGCAAGGTCACCGCTGCCGTCGGCGATAGGTCGCAAGGTCACCGCTGCCGTCGGCGATGGGGTCCAACGACGAATTGTAACTCTGAGTTACGCGTGGGCCACGATCTGCCCGACGAGGTGCGTGATGGGCTTCTTGGCTCCCTTGACCCCGAAGACGAGGTCCTTGCCGTCGGCCCGGGATCCGAACACGACGGTGCCGGGAAGCAGGATCGGCTTGCGGAACTCGACATCGACGGTGAAGGCCTCGGGCAGCTTGTTCTGGACCGCCGACAGGCTGCGCGCGAGAGTCCACATGCCGTGGGCGATGTTGCTGGGGAACCCGAAGGCCTTGGCGGTCAGTGGGTAGAGATGGATCGGGTTGCGATCGCCCGACACCGAGCCGTATCGACGACCGAGGTCGCCGCCGAGCTTCCAGTGCACGACCCCGTCAGGCGCCTCGACGCCCGCGAGGGGAGCAGGTGAGGTCTCCGCCGAGCCACCCTTGTGACGGGAGAACAGCGTCATGACCTCCTCCCACACGAGCTCGCCACGGACTGAGACCTCCGTGATGACGTCGACCAAGGAGCCCTTGGGGAACGGGCGGAGATCGGCGGCGTGCACCGACACGTCGAGGGTCTCGGCGACTCCGATCCGGCGATGCTGACGGATCGTGTTGCGCAGGTGGACGAGCCCCATCGGCGCGAACGGGAACGCCGTGTCGGTCATGAGCGACATGTGCAGCCCGAACGCGGCCATGTGGGGGTACGGCGTCGGCAGGTGGTCGCCGCGCGGGAACCCGCAGACCTCGTTGTACGTCTCCAGGTGCTTTGGGTCGGTCTCGACGCCCTTGCGTTCCAGCACGATGTCGGGGACCGTGCCCTTGGCATGCTTGACGCCGGGCAACCCGCCGATCACGGGGATCGCCGGCAGCACTGCCTTGAGCATCAGCGGGGCGGTGGACGGCGCCCTGTCGAACGTACGGGTGACCATGTCAGGCTCCGATCAGTGCCTGGCCGCACACCCGCACGACATTGCCGGAGATCGCCGACGAGCCGGGGTTGGCATACCAGGCGATCGCCTCGGCGACATCGATCGGCAATCCGCCCTGCGACAGCGAGCTGAGTCGCCGGCCGGCCTCGCGGATCCCGAGCGGCATGGTCTGGACCATGTCGGTCTCGATGAATCCGGGTGCGATCGCGTTGACCGTGATGCCGTCCTTGGCGACCCGCTTGGACAGGTCCTCGACGAAGCCGATCACGCCGGCCTTGGCCGTGCCGTAGCTCGTCTGGCCGTTGTTGCCTGCGATGCCGGCGATCGACGAGATGCCGATGACCCGTCCGCCGGGACGGATCAGCCCCTGCTCGAGCAGCTCGGCAGTGATGCGCTGGGGAGCGCCCACGCTGATGTCGATCACGAGGTTCCAATTCTCCGTCGCCATGTTCCTGAGCCGCTTGTCGCGGGTGATGCCGGCGTTGTGGACCACGATGTCGACACCACCATGTGCCGCCTTGGCGGCCGCGGCGATGACCTTGGGAGCGTCGGGGGAGGTGATGTCCTCGGCGATCGCAGTGCCGCCGAGCTCGGCCATGACTGCCTCCAGCTCCGACGACAGCTGCGGGACGTCGAGGCCGATGATCTGGGCACCGTCACGGTGGAGCGTGCGAGCCATGGCCTCACCGAGACCGCGCGAGGCACCGGTGATGAGCGCGACCTTGCCCGCCAGTGGCTTCGCCGGGTCGGCGACGGGGTCGGACGTGACGAGCTCGGTGAGACCAAGGCGGATGACCTGGCCGTCGACGAAGGCCGACTTGGGGGAGAGGAGGAACTCGAGGGTCGATCCCAGTGCATTCTCCGCACCGGTGCCCACATAGACGAGGTTGGCCGTGCTGCCGTTGCCGCCGACCTCCTTGCCTGCAGAGCGTACAAATCCCTCAAGCGCCCGCTGCGCGATGGCCGCGGTCTCCGACGTGGCCTGCCCGGGGAGGGTGCCGATCACGATGAGCCGACCCGAAGACGCGAGGCTGCGGAGGGCCGGGGTGAAGAACTGCTGCATGTCGGCGAGGCCGGCCGTGTCGGTGATGCCGGTCGCATCGAAGACCAGCGCCTTGTACGTCTTGCCGTCCGCGCGCACCCCGACAGCCGTGATGCCGCTGGACTTGAGCGTGCTGGTGAGCTTCTTGCCGAGGGTTCCACCCGCCGCGGCGCCGATCAGGACGGTTCCGCGGACGAGCGGGGACCCTTCTGTCCAGCGCTCGAGCACCGGCGGGTTGGGCAGACCCAGGTTCTTGACGAGGAACTTGCCGATCGGGTTGTGAGCGAGCGACTGATAGCGGTCGGCCATGATTCGGGTGTGTCCTATCTCTCGGATACCATTGGTATCTGGAATGCTCCTGAAACTGTAACCTCATGGATCGGTGCCAGTCCACCACGGTGGATGCGGCGCACGTCACGTTCCTGATCACCGTTTCAACTCTGTTCACGAAGACCGAGGAGACCGCCATGGCCGACACGACACCTGCCAAGAAGACGCCCGCCAAGAAGGCCCCGGCAAAGAAGGCCCCGACCAAGAAGGTCGCAGAGGCCGTGTCCGACGCGGTTTCGGCCGCTGGTGGTGCCCAGACCGTACGCCGGGTGGCCGTCATCGGTGGCAACCGCATCCCGTTCGCGCGCTCCAACACGGTCTACACCGACGCCTCCAACCAGGACATGCTGACCGCTGCGGTCAACGGGCTGGTCGACCGGTTCGGGCTCGAGGGCGAGCGGGTCGGCGAGTTCGCCGCGGGTGCCGTGCTCAAGCACAGCCGTGACTTCAACCTGGCACGTGAGACCGTGCTCGGCTCCAAGCTCTCGCCGGACACCCCTGCATACGATGTGCAGCAGGCCTGCGACACCGGCATCCAGGCGGCCGTGCTGGTCGCCAACAAGATCGCGCTCGGCAAGATCGAGTCCGGCATCGCCGGTGGTGCCGACACGACGTCGGACGCCCCGCTGGCCGTTGGTGACAAGCTCCGCAAGATCCTGCTCGAGGCCAACCGGGCCAAGGACAACAAGGGGCGTCTGGCGGCGATCGCCAAGATCCGTCCGGGCCACCTCGCGCCTGACCAGCCGCGCAACTCCGAGCCGCGGACGGGTCTGTCGATGGGTGACAGCCAGGCCATCACGACCAAGGAGTGGGCCATCACGCGCGAAGCTCAGGACGAGCTCGCCGTGACCTCGCACCACAACCTCGCGAAGTCCTACGACGAGGGCTGGCAGGACGACCTGATGACGCCGTTCCTCGGGGTCACCAAGGACAACAACCTGCGTCCGGACTCCAAGCTGGAGAAGCTGGCGACGCTCAAGCCGGTGTTCGGCCGGGGCGAGGGCGCCACGATGACCGCCGCCAACTCCACCCCGTTGTCCGATGGCGCCTCCTCGGTCCTGCTGGCCTCGGAGGAGGAGGCCAAGAAGCACGGTTGGACCCCGTTGGCCTACTTCGTCGACTACGAGACCGCGGCCGTCGACTACGTGTCCGGTGCCGAGGGCCTGCTGATGGCGCCCGCATACGCCGTGCCGCGCATGCTCGAGCGCCAGGGTCTGACGCTGCAGGACTTCGACTTCTACGAGATCCACGAGGCGTTCGCGAGCCAGGTGCTGACGACCCTCGCCGCGTGGGAGGACCCGACCTTCTGCAAGGAGCGCCTCGGCCTGGACGCGCCGCTCGGCTCGATCGATCGCAGCCGTCTCAACGTCAAGGGCTCGTCGCTGGCAACCGCCCACCCGTTCGCGGCCACCGGTGGCCGCATCGTCGCCAACCTCGCCAAGCTGTTGCACGAGAAGGGATCGGGCCGTGGCCTGATCTCGATCTGCGCCGCCGGCGGCCAGGGAGTCGTCGCCATCCTCGAGGCATAACCGCGCCACGGCAGGACCGATCTTTCTGCGTTTGCGTCGGCAGGGCCGCGCAAACGCAGAAAGTTCGGTGCAGCAAAGCGGTGCAGCAAAGATCGGTGCAGCTCAGGCAGTGCCGCGAGCCATCGCCACAGCAGCGACCTGCACCAGCGCCTTGACCTCATCGAAGGGCACCGCATCCACAGCGGGAAGGCCTGGATTCTGCTCGCGTACGGAGAGCTGGAGCGTCGCGAGGTTCATGACACCGAGCGCCTGGGTGTAGAACACATTGGCCAGCAGGTCGGGATCGCGGACGTTGAACTCTCCTGAGGCCACTCCGGCCTCGAGGACCGCCACGACGTGGGACAGGCACGACGCCATCGAGCGGCCGAGGTCGAACATGACGCGCTCGTTGACCTCTTCCATCAGCTCGTCACCCCGCCGCCGCAGCAGTGCCTGGGCGCAGTCGACGAACGCCGGCAGCCCGGCACCGAACTCGAGGAAGACCTCGGCGAGGGTCATGAGGCGGTCGACCGGCGGACGCGCCATGTCGTCGGCCGACGCCAACGTCTTGTCGAGCTCGTCGAGATAGCCCACGAGCGTCTCGGCGAACAGCTCTTCCTTGCCGGAGAAGTGTCGATAGATGATGGCGCGGTTGATACCGACGGCCCGGGCGATGTCCTCGATCTGGGCGTCTCGAACACCCCGTTCGTCGAACAGCGCACGGGTCGCCTCGAGGATCTCCCGCTTGCGCTCTGCTCGGCGTTCCGTGACGGCCATGGAAGACACTTTAGATCCCTTTGTCGGTGGCGGGTCGTAGGCTCGACGTATGAGAGCGAGCGTCAGCGGGCACGACAGGGCAGCCATCACGCCGACGGCATTTCATCGCGGGGTTCTCGCGGTGGTGATGGCATGAGGTCGGTGACCGAGCTCCAGCGTCAAGTGGCGCCCATCGAGGTCGTCTCGGATTATCAGCCGGCCGGTGACCAGCCGGCAGCGATCGACGAGCTCGAACGGCGGATCAAGGCCGGCGCGGTCGACAATGTCCTGCTCGGCGCGACCGGCACCGGCAAGACCGCGACCACGGCATGGCTGGCCGAGCGGCTGCAACGGCCGATGCTCGTCATGATGCCCAACAAGCTGTTGGCAGCCCAGTTCGCCAACGAGCTTCGCGAGCTGCTGCCACACAACGCAGTGGAGTACTTCGTCTCCTACTACGACTACTACCAACCCGAGGCCTACATCGCGCAGAGCGACACCTACATCGAAAAGGACTCCTCGATCAATGAGGAGGTCGAGCGGCTCCGGCACTCGGCAACCTGGTCGCTGTTGACCCGCCGCGATGTCGTGGTGGTCGCGACGGTGTCGTGCATCTATGGTCTCGGCTCCGCGCAGGAATACCTCGAGCGGATGATCGGCTTCAAGGTCGGTGAGGAGCTGCCCCGCGATCAGCTGCTCCGCACCCTCGTCCAGGCGCAATACGTCCGCAACGACATCGCCTCGACCCGTGGAACGTTCCGGGTCAAGGGCGACACTGTCGAGATCTTCCCGGTCTACCAGGAGCACGCCGTGCGGGTGGAGTTCTTCGGCGATGAGGTCGAGCGGCTCATGACGCTGCACCCGTTGACCGGTGAGGTCCTCAGCGACGATCAGGAGCTCTTCGTCGGCGCCGCGACGCACTACGCCGCGGGCGCCGAGACCATGAACCGCGCGATGCGCACGATCGAGGTCGAGCTCGAGGAGCGACTGAGCGAGCTGGAGCGGGAGGGCAAGCTGCTCGAGGCCCAACGGCTGCGCATGCGCACGACCTACGATCTCGAGATGATGCAGCAGGTCGGCACGTGCGCCGGCATCGAGAACTACTCGCGCCACATGGACGGCCGCGGCCCCGGCACGCCGGGCCATTGCCTGCTCGACTACTTCCCCGATGACTTCGTGCTGGTCGTCGATGAGTCGCACGTGACGATCCCTCAGATCGGCGCGATGTACGAAGGCGACATGTCCCGCAAGCGCTCCCTCGTCGAGCACGGCTTCCGGCTGCCGAGCGCGATGGACAACCGACCGCTCAAGTGGGCCGAGTTCCTGGACCGGATCGGCCAGACCGTCTACCTCTCGGCGACGCCAGGCACCTACGAGATGGAAAAGGTCCAGGGCGACGTCGTCGAGCAGATCATCCGCCCGACCGGCCTGATCGACCCAGAGGTCATCGTCAAGCCGACCAAGGGTCAGATCGACGACCTGATCTCCCAGATCCGCACCCGCACCGATCGTGAGGAGCGGGTCCTGGTCACGACGCTGACCAAGAAGATGTCCGAGGACCTCACGGACTACCTCCTCGAGGCGGGCATCCGCACGCGCTACCTGCACAGCGAGGTCGACACGCTGCGCCGCGTCGAGCTGCTCCGCGAGCTCCGCATGGGCGAGTACGACGTACTGGTCGGCATCAACCTGCTGCGCGAGGGACTCGACCTCCCGGAGGTGAGTCTCGTCGCGATCCTCGACGCCGACAAGGAGGGCTTCCTGCGTTCGGCGCGGTCGCTCATCCAGACCATCGGCCGTGCCGCCCGCAACGTGTCAGGGCAGGTCATCATGTATGCCGACCGCGTCACCGACTCGATGGGTTTTGCGATCGAGGAGACCAACCGGCGTCGTGAGAAGCAGGTGGCCTACAACACCGCCAACGGCATCGACCCCACCCCGCTGCGCAAGAAGATCGGCGACATCACCGACATGCTCGCGCGTGAGGACGCCGACACCGCGACCCTGCTCGCCGCGACAGGCGACAAGCGGCGCAAGGGCGCACCCGTCCCGCTGGGCCAGCACACTGCCGACCTGGCCAACCTGCCGTCGGGTGAGCTGGCCGACCTGATCGAGCAGCTCAGCGAGCAGATGCGGGCCGCCGCGGCAGAGCTGCAGTTCGAGGTGGCAGCTCGCCTGCGCGACGAGATCGGTGACCTCAAGAAGGAGCTCCGCAGCATGCTCCAGGCAGGTGTCTGACTCGGCGACGGATGGTCGAGACTGGGCCAGTGCCTGTTGTCCTGGAGAGCGATCGCGTCCGAGCCGTCATCGACCCGGCGCGCGGCGCCCGGCTCACGAGCCTGCTCCTCGACGGGCACGAGGTCCTTGCCCGGGCCAGTGACCCCGCGATCGACCCGGCCATCGGCGACGGTTGCTTCCCGATGGTCCCGTGGGCCGGCCGCATCCGCGACGGCGTCCTGCATCTGGGGGGCCACGACTACCAGCTCCCGACGGTCGACGACGGCAACGCCCTGCACGGCCTCGGTCACGTCACCGGCTGGCAATCGATCGGAGCTGGCAGCTTCGAGCTGGCGATCAGTTCACCCTGGCCGACCCCGGGCGTGGCGACACTGACCTACACCTTGCTTGCAGCAGGACTTCGGATCGAGCTCTCGTGGGACGACGACACCGACACACCGTGCTCGGTCGGCCTGCACCCGTGGTTCAGGCGGCGACTCGACCGCGGCGAGGAGGTCGAGCTCTCGCTCGACATCGAACGCATGGTCGAGCGCGGCAACGACGGCCTCCCGACTGGCAGGCTGGTCGATCCATCAACGGGGCCGTGGGACGACTGCTTCCGGCTGGGCTCGGCGCCGGTCCTGACCTGGCCCGGCGTCCTGCAGCTGACCCTGACCTCCTCAACACCGTGGTGGGTCATCTATGACCAGCCCGCCGACACGGTCTGTGTCGAGCCGCAGACCGCACCACCCGACGCATTCACGCACCCCGAGCTCCAGCCGGACGGATCTTGGCCCCGCGGCATCTGGCTCGAGCTCAACGGGCGCCTCCTCTAGCACGTGCCACCGATCCTGCCCGGTGGTGTCACGGTCTGATACGCGCCCCGACTCACCGGTTCACGGGGGATCGTGGGATCTCCAGGACCACCAGTCGAGGAGACCCCCATGACCGTGACCGACGAGTTCGTCGAAGCCAACAAGTCCTACCAGCAAGGCTTCCAAGGCCCGCTGCCCCTGCCGCCGGCCCGGCAGGTCGCGGTGGTGGCCTGCATGGATGCCCGCCTCGATCCCGCCAAGATCCTCGGCATCGAGGAGGGCGACTCCCATGTGATCCGCAACGCCGGGGGAGTCGTGACCGAGGACGCGCTGCGCTCCTTGGCGATCAGCCAGCGGTTGCTCGGGACGAAGGAGATCGTGCTCCTGCACCACACCGACTGCGGCATGGTCACGTTCCAGGACGATGAGTTCCGCCAAGGCATCGAGGCCGAGACCGGCATCCGGCCGACCTGGTCCTCCGAGGCGTTCCCCGAGCCGGTTGCCGACGTCAAGCAGGGCATCAAGCGCATCGAGGCCAACCCGTTCATCCCCCTCAAGGACCACATCCGTGGCTTTGTCTTCGACGTCGCGACCGGTGCGATCAACGAGGTCTGACCGATACCGGTCCGGCAGGGTGCGTCCCGATTCGTCGCGCCGTGCCCTGCCTGCAAGAATGGACTGCGGAGGGGAGTATTCCCCGATCGCAATGTCGTCATCACGGTGATTCCCAGCAATCGCCCGGTGTTGCGGGCCGCATCGCGCGGCGGAAGAGACCTCCGGCGCCAGACGACCGGAGACCTAAACAGTGAAACTGCCCCTCGCCGAGAACACCACCGAGACGATCGGCATGTCGGTCTCGCAGACCGAGTGGACAGTGACGATCATCGTCACGCTCGCGGTCCTGCTGTTCGACATCATCGTCGTGGCGCGAAAGCCGCATGAGCCGACGCTCAAGGAGTGCGCGGCCTATCTCGCGGGCTACGTCGGGCTCGCAATCGCCTTCGGCATCTGGGTCATGGTCCACCATGACGTCACCCCGGGCCCCGGCGAGAAGGGCGGCGACTTCGGGCTGCAGTTCTTTGCCGGTTGGCTCACCGAGTACAGCCTGTCGATCGACAACCTGTTCATCTTCTTGATCATCATGGCAAGCTTCAAGGTGCCGAGGAAGCTGCAGCAGGAGGCCCTGCTCGTTGGCATCATCATCGCCCTGGTGTTCCGTGGCATCTTCATCGCGCTCGGCGCAGTCGCGATCAACAACTTCTCGTGGATCTTCTACATCTTCGGTGCGTTCCTGCTCTACACCGCGTGGACACTGGCCAAGGACACCGAGCACGACGACGACGGCGAGAACGGCGTCGTACGCTTCGCTCGCCGGTTCTTCAACACCAAGGAGGAGTGGCACGGCCTCAAGCTGTTCATCAAGGAGAACGGCAAGACGTTCATCACACCGATGTTCCTGGTCATCTTGTCCCTCGGCACGACGGACCTGCTGTTCGCGCTCGACTCGATCCCGGCGATCTATGGACTCACCCAGGAGCCCTACCTCGTCTTCACGGCCAACGTCTTCGCACTGATGGGGTTGCGCCAGCTCTACTTCCTGCTCGGCGATCTGCTCAAGAAGCTCATCTACCTGTCGCAGGGTCTGGCGATCCTGCTCGCGTTCATCGGCGTCAAGCTCGTCATGCACGCCCTCCACGAGAACGAGCTCCCGTTCATCAATGGCGGCGAGAACGTCAACGTGCCAGAGATTCCGACGCTGCTGAGCCTGGGTGTGATCGTCGCCATCTTGTCGATCACGGCAGTCGTCAGCCTGACGGTGTCCAAGCGCCGCGAGTCCGCCGGCTGAGTCAGGCCGGACCCTCAGACGAGATCTCGAAGCGCCGGACCGACGCGTCGAGCATGGCGACCTGCTGGTCGTCGCCGGGGCCCGCGCCCCGGAACGCCAGCAGGTCGACCTCGTTGTCCCACCGCTCGTAGACGTTGATCCGACCGTCCTCGACCAGATCGGCACTGATGGCGAAGTCGAGGCACCCCTGCGCAGCTCGGGCCTGCTCGACGACCGAGCGACACCCGTCCAAGTATGCCGCTCGGTCCGCCGGCGCCACCTCGATCCAACCGGCGACGATCATGGGGTCGGTCACCCCAGACGATCGACGTCTTCGAAGTCGCTGTCGCCCTGTCCGGTCGCCTTGTTGATCGCGAAGGTCACGGCCCAGAGCCCGACGCCGATCAGCATGAGGATGCCGGCGATCTTGTAGACGATCGCATCGCGATCGACCCACGGTCCGACGAGAAACAGGCACAGGAACGCGCCGACGTAGGGCAACGGCCCGGGTGAGGTGAAGAACGTCTTGACGTGGTCGTGGCGCTTTCCGCGCAGCACCATGCAGGCGATGTTGACGACCGCGAACACGCACAGCAGCAGCAGCGAGGTGACGCTCGCGAGGTTGACCACGACGTTGCTCTCCGGGTCCTGGCTGACGAAGTAGATCAGGCCGAGCGCCATCACCGTGGTGAACAAGATGGCGGCCCAGGGCGTCCGCCGCGAGGGCAGGATCGAGCCCAGCTGGCGCGGAAGGACGTCTTGACGTGCCATGCCATAGATGAGCCGGCTCGCCATCAGCATGTTGATCAAAGCGGTGTTGGCCACGGCGAACACCGCGAGGAACGGGAAGATCTTGTCGATCGGGAAGTCCGGTGCGCCGACCGAGACGACCGAGAGCAACGCCCGACCCTCTTCCTCGTTGATCTTGGCGATCTGGTCCGAGGTGAGCACGCTGACGACCGACACGGCCACCAGCATGTAGAGCACCACCGCGATACCCAGGCCCTGTCAGCATCGTGCGGGGGAAGATCTTCTGGGGTTCCTCGACCTCTTCGACCATGTTGACCGCGTCCTCGAAGCCGACCATTGCGAAGAAGGCGATCGAGGTCGCGGCGGTCACCGCAAGGAACAGGCCCTTGTCGTTCGCGTCCTCGAAGACCGTGATCCGGCTGAGGTCGCCGTCACCGTTGGCGATGGCGAAGAAGCCGACACCGATCACGATCGCCAGGGCCGCCACCTCGACCAAGGTGAGGACGACGTTGAACTTCACGCTCTCACCGACGCCCCGCAGGTTGATGGCCGCGAGCAAAAGCATGAAGCCCATGGCGATCGCGGTGATGGTGCCCGCGCCGACGCCAGCGTCGATCCAGCCGTTGACCGCCATGCCGTCGGTCAGGAAGCCGGCCAGGGTCGCCGAGGCGGTCGAGGCGCTCGTGATGCCGGAGCACACGACGGCGAACGCGACGATGAAGGTGATGAAGTGGATGCCGAACGCCTTGTGCGTGTAGAGCGCAGCCCCGGCGGCCTGGGGATATTTCGTCACCAGCTCGAGGTAGGACAGTGCCGTGATCGTCGCGACCACGAACGCCAGCAGGAATGGCAGCCACACGATGCCGCCGACGCCTCCGGCCATCTGTCCGGTGACGGCATACACCCCGGCGCCGAGGATGTCGCCCACGATGAACAGCAGGAGTAGCCGGGGCCCCATCACCCGCCTGAGCTCGGTGGGCTGATTCGATTCGGTGGTCTCGCTGCTCATGATTCCCCTTCGAGTACGCGCTAAATCAGGCGGAGTTTGGTCTCACCCTTCACCGACTGGCTCGTGATCGCAAGGTGGCGGTGTAGTTTCATCCCGTGGTCGATGTCAAGAACAGGTTTGCCGGTTGGGTTGGCAGGCTGGTCATGCGCCGGATCCAGAAGAAGGGAATCGACCTCTCCCGCATCTCGTTCATCCCGGAGACCACGAAGGTCCCGCTGCAGCGCAACGGCATGGATCCGGTCCCGAGGCTCGCGGAGATTCGCGCCTCGGACCCGATGCACAAGCTCGATCTGCCGTTCAACTTCCGGGCCTACCTCGTGACCGGCTATGAAGAGTCCCGCCGCATCCTGACGGACCGCGACTCGTACTCCAACGACATTCGGCACATGTTCCACGGCGACGGCCCGGCCACGTCCGACGACATCGGTGGCCTCGGGTTCACCGACCCGCCCCTGCACACCCGACTTCGCAAGATCGTCACGCCGGAGTTCACGATGCGGCGCCTCGCCCGGCTCGAGCCGATGATCGCAGACATCGTCGATCGCCAGCTCGAGAGCTTGGCGGCCGAGGGAACCGGTGCGGACATGGCCAAGCACCTTGCGTTCCCGGTGCCCTTCCAGACGATCTGCGCACTGCTCGGGTTGGACTATGAGGACCGCGACGCCTTCGAGAAGCTTGGGAGCGCACGCTTCGATGCGACCAACGGGGGCGCAGCGGCATTCGGTGCTGTCTCGGAGCAGCGGAAGTTCCTCTTCGAGGCGGTCGCCCGGCAGCGCAAGGAGCCCGGCCCCGGACTCATCGGCCAGATCCTCCGCGACGAGGGCGACCTGATCTCCGACATCGATCTGGCGGGCCTCGCCGACGGCGTCTTCACGGGCGGTTTCGAGACGACCGCAGGCATGATCGCGCTCGGCACGATCGTGCTGCTGAGGGACCCGGACTACGCCGCCCTGATCCGCCGGGGCGAGCCCCAGGACGTCGACCGCATCGTCGAGGAGCTCCTGCGCTATCTCTCGGTCGTGCAAGTTGCGTTCCCGCGGTTCGCTAAGCAGGACATGATGCTGTTCGGTCAGCAGATCAGGGCGGGCGACGTCGTGCTCGCCTCGCTGAGCGGCGCCAATCGCGACTCATCGTCGGCGGGGGTGCAGCCTGACGAGTTCGATCCGTTGCGCACGCCGTCGAGCGGGCACCTGGCGTTCGGGCACGGCATCCACCGCTGCATCGGTGCCGAGCTGGCCCGTATGGAGCTGCGAATCGCGCTGCCCAAGCTGTTCCAGCGGTTCCCCGATCTCGCCCTCGCGAAGCCGCAGGAGGAGCTGAGCTTTCGCCAGCTGTCGTTCGTCTACGGAGTCGACGAGCTGCCGGTCAGCTTCTGACGTGGCGGGGTGAGAACGACATCTGGCCAGGGTCGAGAACTTCTTTCGAGACATCCTGACGATTTGGGTGAAAGTGACCTGCCGCATCGGTATGCTCTGACCTGGAGATCGGCTTGGCACGCTGCCTGAGCCGACCCGCCGTCGGGGGACGTCATTGGGGCGCCCTCTCATGCTGAAGGGCTCCCATGAAGAAGCTTTGCGCTGCCGCTGTCCTGTGCCTGTCGGTCGTGACGACCTCGCTGACCGCCGCCGCTCCCGCCAACGCGGCTGTCCCGCCGCTCGGGTCGTGCTCGGGACACGTGGCCGGAGTCAACTCCGCCGGAGTCCCTGCTTCCTACTACCTCGACCGGGGAGTCGGGCGGGTCGAGACCTACGGTCCAGGGACACTCGGCTTCGTGCCCCGCGACACCGCGGGCGCGCCGTGGTTCGGGTTCGGGGGCGGCCCCGGGACGCTGAATCTGTACTGGTTCGCCCTCAGCGGAAACACCCTCTACGAGATCTCCCAAGCATCCAAGACCGATGCGAACGCTCACATCTACTCGACCTCGTACACCAAGCGAGTGATCGGCACGAGCTGGTCCGGCATCCGGCAGATCTCGTTCAGCCAAGACCGCGCCTACCTGTATGCGCTGACGACTGCCGGTGGCATCAACCGCTACCGGGTTTCCGGAGCATATGGAGCTCGTACCGTCGCCACGGACCAGATCATCGCCACGTCCGGTTGGGGGAGCTTGAAAACCTTCACCACGGCCGGCTCGAAGACCTTGAACGGCGTGACGGTCGACGCCTTCACGGCCGTGATCGGCTCGACCGGTGAGCTGGTGCAGTACGCCTTCCCGCGAGCCAACCCCAAGTCCTGGTCCCGCAAGCAGCTCAAGAGCTCCGGCTGGGGCGGGATGGCAACCATCAACACCGATTTCAGTTGTGCTGACGGCTTCACCGACGGCGGGATGATCGGCGTGACCACGCAGGGCTCGGTGTACGCCTATTACGACGCCAACCAGAACAACTTCTCTGGCACCGACATCTCTAGCCTCGGCCGAATCGCCACCAGCCTGCCCTTCACACCCTTCAACGAGTGATCGAGAGTCTGGACCTGGCCACCTTCACACGTAGCCTGTGGGACATGGGCCAGCTGTCGTTCGTCTACGGAGTCGACGAGCTGCCGGTCAGCTTCTGACGTGGCGGATGGGAACGCGCAGACGTCGCGCGAGATCGAGGACTGGTTCGACGATCACGGTCTGCCCTATTTCACCGGCGACCATGCCGAGCGCGTCGAAGGCTGGCTGTCGAGCAAGCGCATCACCGCGGTGATCGTCCTCATCATTGCTGCCGCCGTCGCGAGCGGCATCGTGGTGGGCGTGCTTGTCACTGACGACGGGTCGTGGGGGACATTCGCCGGTGTCGCGGTGTTCTTGGCGCTGCTGGGCCTGTTCGCTGGGCGCTTCCTGCGCATGGGGACGATGCTGCGCTGGGCTGTGAGGCGTACGTTCGGGTCGCTCGGCCTGATGTTCCCGCTGCTCACCCGGGCGCTGCCCCTGCTGCTGTTGGCTGTGACATTCCTGTTCATCAACGCAGAGGTCTGGCAGGTCGCTGCGCTCATGTCGCGCCATGTCCTGTGGCTCGCGGTCGGATTCTTTTCCGTGATCGCCACGGTCTTCCTGCTGGTGAGGCTGCCCGAAGAGGTGCGACGCGTGGAGCGCGAGGTTGCCGGCGATCGGTTGGCCGACAGCTGCGCGGGGACTCCGGCGGCCGAGGCCGCCCGTCAGATCACGGCCACCCCCGCAGACTTGCCGAGGTTCGCACGCGCCAACCTGGTGCTGGTCCTGCTCTTCAGCCAGGCGATCCAGGTGCTGCTGCTGAGCCTCGGCCTGTTCGCGTTCTTCGTCGTGTTCGGCTCGCTCACGATCCCGGACACCACGGTCGCCTCGTGGACGGGGGAAGCGGTCACGGACCTGCCGTCATCGCTGGGCAAGCATCTGCCGGTCACCAACGAGCTGTTCCAGGTTGCGGTGTTCCTCGCGTCGTTCGCCGGCCTCTACTTCACGGTCTATGCGGTCACCGACGAGACATATCGGTCACAATTCTTCGCGGGTCTCTCGAACGAGCTGGAGCAGGCGGTCGCAGTCAACGCGGTCTACGTGTCGCTGCCGCGCGATGAGTAGTCAGACTTTCTGACCGTCTGTGCCGTCGTCGGCATCGGCGCACTGGTTGAGTGTGATGGCCTTGTTGCGGGCGAAGTTCTCTGAGGAGCGTGCTGCCTCCGGATAGTCCGCCGGGTCGAGGTTCGCGTAGTACTGGACCGCGTCCAGGAGCGCGTCGGCCTCCGGCTCGTCGCTGACCATGGCGTAGACCTTGGCCGTGATCTTGGCCTTCTCGAAGTGCGTGACGGTTCCGGCATAGTCGCCCTGGTTGAACTCCTCGATGCCGGCATTGACCTCGGTGCAGGTCTGCTCGGCTGCCTTCTCAGCGGACAGCTTGGGCTTGGCCGGCTCATCCTCGGAGCTCGATCCGCACGCGGCCAGGATGGCCAGGAGGGCAAGCGTGGCGACGGTCTTCATGTCTCGAATCTAGGCGTTTGCGCCTGTCCCTGCCGTCTCAATGACACGGCATTACCAACCACGCTCGCGCCACTCGGCCAGGTGCGGACGCTCGACGCCCAGCGTGGTGTCGAACCCGTGTCCGGGGTAGACCCGGGTGTCGTCGGGGTAGGCCGCGAAGATCTTGGACTCCAGGTCATCCATCAAAGACGTGAATGCCTCCGGGTCTGCTGTTCCTCCGGGCCCGCCGGGGAACAGCGAGTCGCCGGTGAACAGGTGCACGATCCCGTCGGGGTCGTCGTAGGCGAGGACGATCGAGCCCGGCGTGTGTCCGGCAACCTCGATGACCTCAAGCTCACACGAGCCGGCCCGCACGCGGGCTCCTGTGCGTACGCGCGTGTCGACCGTGACGGGGAGCTCGTCGGCATCCAGCTCCCCGGCTACGGTCTCCGCGCCGGTGCGCTCGATGATCGCTGCGAGTGCCTGCCAGTGATCGCCATGGCGATGTGTCGTGACGACCCGGGCGAGGCCATCGTTGCCGATCAACCCGGAGAGGGTCTCGGGCTCGTTGGCGGCGTCGATGAGGACCTGTTCGCCGGTCAGGGCGCACCGCAGGATGTAGGCGTTGTTGTTCATCTCGCCGACCGCGACCTTGGTGATGAGCAGATCTCCTGCGGCTTGCACGTCGGCCGGCCCGCCGACCTCGACTTCTCCGGTGTACGTCATGGGGTCAGCCTGCCAGAACCCACCGGCGGCGCATCAGCCACCAGTCCTGGATTCGGACGGTGGCTGACGCACCGCGGCCTGCGGCGGCACGTGGCACCGTCACCGCCGTCGTCGGTGATGCATGGCACAGTCACCGCTCTCCGGAAGGAAAGTGTCGGCCCTCCTCCATACAATGGTGGGGGCGGAACTCTGCCCGAAACTCTGCCCGCAACCACGACTCATTTCAGGGGAGCCAGTGACCGACCGCCTCGTCATCCGCGGCGCACGAGAGCACAATCTCAAGGATGTCTCACTCGACCTCCCGCGAGACTCGCTGATCGTCTTCACCGGGCTGTCCGGCTCGGGCAAGTCGTCCCTGGCGTTCGACACGATCTTCGCCGAGGGTCAGCGTCGCTATGTCGAGTCGCTGTCGGCCTACGCTCGTCAGTTCCTCGGCCAGATGGACAAGCCCGACGTCGACTTCATCGAGGGGCTGTCCCCGGCGGTCTCCATCGACCAGAAGTCGACGTCCCGCAACCCGCGGTCGACCGTCGGCACGATCACCGAGGTCTATGACTACCTCCGCCTGCTCTATGCGCGCGCCGGCCGACCCCACTGCCCCAAGTGCGGCGAGCTGATCACGCGGCAGACCCCGCAGCAGATCGTCGACCGCATCATGGCCGGCGAGGAGGGCGCCCGCTTCCAGGTGCTTGCACCGATCATCCGCGGGCGCAAGGGCGAGTATGGCGAGCTGTTCCGCCAGCTGCAGTCGCAGGGTTTCAGCCGCACGGTCGTCGACGGCGAGGTCCACATGCTCGCCGACGAGCCACCCAAGCTCGAGAAGCAGAAGAAGCACACGATCGATGTCGTCGTCGACCGCCTGCAGGTCAAGGACAGCACCAAGCAGCGCCTGACGGAGTCGGTCGAGACAGCACTCGGGCTCGCAGACGGCCTCGTGATCATCGACTACGTCGACCTGCCGGCCGACGATCTCCACCGCACCCGACGGTTCTCCGAGAAGCTGGCCTGCCCCAACGACCACCCGCTGGAGGTCGACGAGCTCGAGCCTCGATCGTTCTCCTTCAACGCGCCGTTCGGTGCGTGCCCGGAGTGCCACGGGCTCGGCACACGCATGGAGGTCGACCCCGAGCTCGTCGTGCCCGACGACGCCAAGTCGCTCAACGAGGGTGCGGTCGCCCCGTGGTCGTCCGCACACGTCTCCGACTACTTCTCCCGGCTGATTGGTGCGCTCGCCCACGAGCTGGAGTTCAGCGCCGACACACCGTGGGGTGACCTCCCCGAGGGCGTGCGCGACGCGATCCTGCACGGCCACCCGACCAAGATCCACGTCCGTTACAAGAACCGCTATGGGCGCGAGCGGTCCTACTACACCGCGTTCGAGGGTGCGATCACCTATCTCGAGCGGCGTCACGACGAGACCGAGTCCGAGACCAACCGGGAGCGCCTCGAGGGATTCATGCGCGAGGTCCCGTGCCGGGTGTGCCAGGGCACGCGGCTCAAGCCCGTGATCCTGGCGGTCACGCTGGAGTCTGAGAAGTTCGGGCACAAAAACATCGCCGAGGTCTGCGCGATGTCGATCAGCGAGGCTTCCGAATACCTCCAGACCCTCGAGATGAGCGACCGCGAACGTCAGATCGGTGAGCGGGTCCTCAAGGAGATCAACGAGCGGCTGCGATTCCTGCTTGACGTGGGACTGGACTATCTCGCGCTCGACCGCGCGGCCGGCTCGTTGTCCGGCGGCGAGGCACAGCGCATCCGGCTCGCCACGCAGATCGGTGCGGGGCTCGTCGGTGTGCTCTATGTCCTCGACGAGCCCTCGATCGGCCTGCACCAGCGCGACAACCACCGGCTGATCGAGACCCTCGTGCGGCTCCGCGATCTCGGCAACACGCTGATCGTCGTGGAACATGACGAGGACACGATCCGTGCTGCCGACTGGGCCGTCGACATCGGACCCGGCGCAGGTGAGCACGGGGGACAGGTCATCGTCTCGGGACCGGTCAAGGAGCTGCTGGAGAGCAAGGACTCGCTGACCGGCCAATATCTCTCGGGTCGCAAGACCATCCCGCTGCCGGAGTCGCGCCGCGAGCGCGTCCCCGGCCGTGAGCTCTCGGTCCACGGCGCCAAGGAGCACAACCTTCGCGACATCGACGTGACGTTCCCCCTCGGCCTGTTCGTAGCCGTGACAGGTGTGTCCGGGTCCGGCAAGTCGACGCTGGTCAACGACATCCTCTACACGCAGCTCGCACGTACGGTCTACGGCGCCCGCGCGATCCCGGGGCGTCACCGCACGATCACCGGGCTCGAGGAGATCGACAAGGTCATCCACGTCGACCAGTCGCCGATCGGCCGCACGCCGAGGTCCAACCCTGCGACATACACAGGTGTCTTCGACCATGTGCGCAAGCTGTTCTCGCAGACGCCCGAAGCCAAGATGCGGGGCTATCAGCAGGGACGATTCTCGTTCAACGTCAAGGGCGGCCGCTGCGAAGCGTGCTCGGGCGACGGCACGATCAAGATCGAGATGAACTTCCTGCCCGACGTCTACGTCGCCTGCGAGGTCTGCCACGGCGCGCGCTACAACCGCGAGACGCTCGAGGTGCACTACAAGGGCAAGACGATCGCCGAGGTGCTCGAGATGCCGATCGAGGAGGCCGTCGACTTCTTCGAGGCCATCCCCGCGATCGCCCGTCACCTGCGCACCCTGGTCGACGTCGGACTTGGATACGTACGCCTCGGTCAGTCCGCCCCGACGCTGTCCGGTGGCGAGGCCCAGCGGGTCAAGCTGTCGGCCGAGCTGCAAAAACGGTCCACCGGGCGCACGGTCTACGTGCTCGACGAGCCGACCACCGGTCTGCACTTCGAAGACATCCGCAAGCTCCTCGGCGTCCTGCAGCGGATCGTCGACACCGGCAACTCGGTCATCGTCATCGAGCACAACCTCGATGTCATCAAGACCGCGGACTGGGTCATCGACATGGGCCCGGAGGGCGGCAGCGGGGGCGGGCTCCTGATCGCGGAGGGCACTCCAGAGGACATCGCCGACAGTCCCGACAGCCACACCGGGTCATTCCTCAAGCCGCTCCTCGCCACCTCGTAGGCTGGGCCGGTGGCAGATCCCGCAAGCTACCGCCCGGCACCGGGGGAGATCCCCGCAGCACCGGGCGTCTACCGGTTCCGTGACGCCGAACGGCGAGTCATCTACGTCGGCAAGGCCAAGTCACTGAGGCCACGGCTGAGCTCCTACTTCCAGGACATCTCGGGCCTGCACCCGCGTACGCAACAGATGGTCCTGACCGGGTGCTCCGTCGAGTGGACCGTCGTCAGCACCGAGGTCGAGGCCCTGGCGTTGGAGTACTCTTGGATCAAGGAGTTCGATCCACGCTTCAACGTCAAGTACCGCGACGACAAGTCATACCCGTGGCTTGCCGTGACGGTCGGCGAGGAGTTCCCGCGGGTCACGGTCATGCGAGGCGCCCAACGCAAGGGCGTCCGCTACTTCGGGCCATACGGCCACGCGTGGGCCATTCGCGACACCGTCGACACCCTGCTGCGGGTGTTTCCCATGCGCTCCTGCTCCGCCGGGGTCTTCCGCCGCTCCAAGGCGATCGGCCGGCCGTGCCTGCTCGGAGACATCGGCAAATGCGCAGCGCCGTGCGTGGGGCGAGTCAGTGCCGATGAGCATCGCGCGATCGTCAACGACTTCCTGTCATTCATGGGCGGTCAGACCGCAGGGTTCACCAAGCGCATCGAGACCCGGATGCGCGAGGCCTCCCACAAGGAGGAGTACGAGCTCGCGGCCAAGCTGCGTGACGATCTTGGCGCGCTGCGCCGCGTGCTTGAGAAGCAGACCGTGGTGCTGGGCGACGGCACCGACGCGGACGTGCTGGGATTCGTCGATGACCCGCTCGAGATTGCGGTGCAGATCTTCTCGGTCCGCGGCGGACGGATCCGAGGCCAACGCGGATGGGTCGCCGAGAAGGCCGACGAGGCAGCGTTCCCCGAGCTCGTCCAGCGTGCGCTGATGACGCTCTATCAGGACGCCAACGCCGCAGCGATCCCGCGCGAGGTGTTGGTGCCGACGATGCCCGCCGACGCCGACATCGTCTCGGAACTGCTGAGTGAGCGCCGTGAAGGTCCGGTCACGATCCGGGTGCCCAAGCGGGGAGACAAGCGGGCCCTGATGGCCACGGTCGAGCAGAACGCCAAGCAGTCGCTGATGCGTCACAAGATGAAGCGGTCATCGGACCTCACCGCCCGCAGCCTCGCTCTCGAGGAGCTGCAGGAGGCGCTCGACCTGGAGACCGCGCCGCTGCGCATCGAGTGCTATGACATCTCCAACCTCGGGGAGACCGAGACCGTGGCATCGATGGTGGTGTTCGAGGACGGGCTGCCTCGCAAGTCCGAGTATCGCCGGTTCACGATCCGCAACGAGGGCCAAAGTGACGTCGCCGCGATGCACGAGGTCATCACCCGACGATTCACCCAGCTGCTCAGGGCGCGCGAGAGCAATCACGAGGACGGCCCGGGCATCGATCCCGAGACCGGCAAGCCCAAACGCTTCGCCTACACGCCTGCCCTCGTCGTCGTCGATGGTGGACCCCCGCAGGTCGCCGCCGCCCATGCCGCGATGCAGGAGCTCGGCATCAAGGACATCGCACTGGTGGGCCTCGCCAAGCGGCTTGAAGAGGTGTGGCTGCCGCAGGATGAGGATCCCGTGATCCTGCCGCGCACCAGTGAGGGCCTCTATCTCCTGCAACGGTTGCGCGATGA
The DNA here is from genome assembly GCF_037719875.1 of Aeromicrobium sp. Taxonomy (GTDB): domain Bacteria; phylum Actinomycetota; class Actinomycetes; order Propionibacteriales; family Nocardioidaceae; genus Aeromicrobium. The sequence continues at coordinate 498,219 of NZ_JBBJMJ010000001.1, forward strand.
GGCACACCGATTCGCGATCGCACATCACCGCGGCCGGCGGAGCAAGTCCATGATCGAGAGCGTGCTCGATCCCGTGGCCGGCCTGGGGCCGACCCGCCGCAAGGCGTTGCTCAAGTCGTTCGGCTCGGTCAAGAAGCTCCGGTCGGCAACCGCCGAAGACATCGCCGCTGTTCCCGGGATCGGCACGGCTACGGCACAATCCATCGTGGAAGCGCTCGCGACCGGCGAGCAGACCCCGGCCGTGAACACCGCGACCGGCGAGATCCTGGAGGACCGTTGACGACCTTGACGCAGCTGGTGCTCGTGACCGGGATGACCGGTGCAGGGCGAGGATCGGCCGCCAAGGTCCTGGAGAAGCTCGGCTACTACGTCATCGACAACCTCCCACCGGGCCTGCTCTCCACCGCGGTGGCAACGATCCAGGAGTCCGAGGACATCGACCGGCTCGCCGTCGTCGTGGACGCGCGCTCACGACATTTCTTCGGCGGTCTCGTGGAGGCCATCGAGGGTTTGCGCGATGAGGGCATCAGCTCCAAGATCCTCTACCTCGAGGCATCCGACGAGGTGCTTGTCCGCCGCCAGGAGGCCGCGCGCCGCCCGCACCCCCTGAGCCTCGAGGGCCGGCTGATCGACGGTCTCGACCGCGAGCGAGAGCTGCTGCGGCGCATACGTGGCCGGGCCGACATCGTCGTCGACACGTCCAACCTCAACGTGCACCAGCTCGGTCAGCGTGTACGCGCGGCGTTCGAGGATCCGGGCTCCGGTGGTCTGCGTGCCTCGGTGATGTCGTTCGGGTTCAAGTACGGTCTGCCGATCGACGCCGACATGGTCGCGGATCTCCGCTTCCTGCCCAACCCCTACTGGGTCGATGACCTGCGGCCCATGAGCGGACTTGACGAACCCGTGCGCGACTACGTCCTGCGGCAACCTCGCTCCGCGGAGTTCCTGGAACAGTACGAAGGGCTCGTCGCACTCCTGACCGATGGCTACCTCCGCGAGGACAAACACTTCCTCACGATCGCGATCGGTTGCACCGGCGGCCGGCACCGCAGCGTGGCGATGTCCGAGGCATTCGCCGACCGGCTGCGGGGACAGGGCGTACGCACGATGGTCGTCCACCGCGACCTGGGGCGTGAGTAGCGTGACCACCGCCAGACCCGCGCATGTCGCGGGACGAGCCGAAGGCGACCTGAAGGTCGTGTCGCTGGGCGGCGGGCACGGGCTCGCTGCGAGTCTCTCGGCCCTGCGCCGGCTGACGACAGACCTCACCGGCGTGGTGACGGTGGCCGACAACGGTGGATCGTCCGGTCGCATCCGTGAAGAGCTCGGAGGACTGCCACCCGGCGACCTCCGCATGGCGCTCGCCGCGCTCTGTGGCGACGACGACTGGGGTCGCACCTGGGCCGCAGTCCTTCAGCACCGCTTCTCCGGTGATGGTCCGCTCAAGGACCATGCCGTCGGCAATCTCCTGATCGCCGCGATCTGGGATCAGGTGGGTGATCACGTCGCCGGGCTCGATCTGGTCGGTGAGCTGCTCGGTGCGCAGGGCAGAGTCCTGCCGATGGCCGCGGTGCCCCTCGACATCGAGGCTGATGTGCATCTGCGCTCGGCACCCGATCGACTGACCGTCGTACGCGGGCAGGTCGAGGTGTCATCGACCGACGGCCAGGTCGTGAGCGTCCGCCTCGATCCAAGCGACCCGCCGGCCTGCCCCGAGGCCGTGGCGGCGGTCGAGGACGCCGACTGGGTCGTGGTGGGGCCCGGGTCGTGGTTCACCAGCGTCATGCCGACACTGCTCGTCCCGGGCCTGCGCGACGCCTTGACCACGACCAAGGCCAAGCGCATCCTCGTCCTCAACCTGCTCGAGCAGGAGGGCGAGACCGAGGGGCTGACGCCGACGGATCATCTCGAGGTTCTCGCCGCCCATGCCCCCGAGCTGGGGCTGGATGCCGTCATTGCAGACTCGAGCCTGGTTGACACGCGTGGCACGCTGGAGTCGACGGCCCGGGCGCTCGGGGCACGGCTGTACGTTGCGGACGTGGCGGACACCCCGGGGTCGGATCAGCACGATCCCGGACGGCTCGCGGCCGCGTTCGGCCGGGTCATGAGACAGGCATAGAGTGACCACATTCTTCTCGACGCAAAGGGGCTCGGCACGATGGCGATGACGGCTCAGGTGAAGGCAGAGCTGGCCAACACCACGATCACCAAGTCGTGCTGCCGTAAGGCCGAAGTCTCCTCGATCCTGCGCTTCGCCGGAGGCCTGCACATCGTCTCGGGTCGCATCGTCATCGAGGCTGAGCTGGACACCGGAGCCGCGGCCCGGCGCCTCCGCAAGGACGTCGCCGAGATCTACGGTCACGACAGCGAAGTACTCGTGATGCAGAACGCTGGCATCCGCAAGGACACCCACTACGTCGTCCGCGTCTCCAAGGATGGTGAGGCGCTCGCCCGCCAGACCGGCCTGATCGACGGCAGCGGGCGACCGATTCGCGGACTACCTCCGCAGGTCGTCTCCGGTTCGTCGTGCGACGCGGTCGCTGCCTGGCGCGGCTCGTTCCTCGCCCACGGTTCACTGACCGAGCCCGGCCGCTCCTCGGCTCTCGAGGTCAGCTGCCCGGGACCGGAAGCCGCGCTGGCGCTGGTCGGAGCCGCCCGTCGGCTCGGCATCAGCGCCAAGGCGCGTGAGGTCCGCGGCATCGACCGGGTCGTGATCCGCGACGGCGAGGCCATCGGGGCCTTGCTGACCCGGCTCGGCGCCCACGAGTCCCTGCTCGCCTGGGAAGAGCGCCGCATGCGTCGCGAGGTCCGGGCGACGGCCAATCGACTGGCCAATTTCGACGACGCCAACCTGCGACGATCGGCCAGGGCCGCTGTCGCCGCTGGCGCTCGTGCGCAACGCGCTCTGGAGATCCTCGGCAAGGAGGTGCCCGATCATCTCAAGATGGCCGGCAGCCTGCGGGTCGAGCACCGTCAGGCGAGCCTCGAGGAGCTCGGTCAGCTGCACGAGCCGGCGCTCACCAAGGACGCGATCGCAGGGCGGATCCGGCGCCTGCTCGCGATGGCCGACAAGCGTGCCGAGGAGCTTGGAGTGCCGGACACCGAGTCGAGCCTCGGCGATGAGAGTCTCGCCGAGAGCTGACCGTCTGCGGGCGGGCTGAGGTGACTCGCCGGTAGGGATGACAACTCGGTAGGGTGAACGTGCACTCACCCCGACCCCGCAGGAGACACGTCCCCGTGACCGTACGCGTAGGCATCAATGGATTTGGCCGCATCGGCCGCAACTTCTTCCGCGCGGCCCGTGCCGCCGGGGCAGACATCGAGATCGTCGCCGTCAACGACCTGACGGACAACAAGACTCTCGCCCATCTCCTCAAGTATGACTCGATCCTCGGCCGCCTCGACGAGGACGTGACCTTCGACGACACCTCGATCACGGTGGGCAGCCACACGTTCTCCGCGTTCGCCGAGCGTGACCCCGCCAAGCTCGACTGGGCCTCGGTGGGCGCCGACATCGTGATCGAGTCGACCGGCTTCTTCACCGACGCCACCAAGGCCAAGGCGCACATCGACGGCGGTGCCAAGAAGGTCATCATCTCGGCCCCGGCCAAGAACGAGGACGTCACGATCGTCATGGGCGTCAACCATGAGACGTACGACCCGGCGGAGCACACCGTCATCTCCAACGCCTCGTGCACGACCAACTGCCTCGCCCCGATGGCCAAGGCCCTCAATGACGGGCTCGGCATCGAGCGCGGCCTGATGACGACGATCCACGCCTACACGCAGGACCAGAACCTGCAGGACGCGCCGCACTCGGACCTGCGCCGTGCCCGCGGCGCCGCGATCAACATCGTGCCGACCTCCACGGGTGCCGCCAAGGCCGTCAGCCTTGTGCTCCCCGAGCTCAAGGGCAAGCTCGACGGCTTCGCGTTCCGCGTGCCGGTGCCCACGGGATCGGCGACCGACCTGACGTTCACCGCGTCCCGCGAGACCACGGTCGAAGAGGTCAACCAGATCGTCAAGGATGCTGCCGTTGGCCCCCTGAAGGGCTTCCTGACCTACACCGAGGACCCGATCGTGTCATCCGACATCGTGACGGACCCGTCGTCCTGCATCTTCGACTCGGGCCTCACCAAGGTCATCGGCGACCAGGTCAAGGTCGTCGGCTGGTACGACAACGAGTGGGGCTACTCCAACCGCCTCGCCGACCTGGTGGTCCATGTCGGAACGTCGCTCTGACCTGTGAAGACGGTCTCAGAGCTGGGTGACCTGCGCGGCAAGCGCGTCCTCGTCCGCAGCGATCTCAATGTGCCGCTGGACGGTCCCGCGCCGGGAGGCGCCTCATCCAGCGCGGTGATCACCGATGACGGCCGCGTACGCGCGAGCGTCCCGACGATCAAGCAGCTCGCCGACGCAGGTGCCCGCGTCCTCGTGGTGGCCCATCTGGGTCGGCCTGAGGGCGTGCCCAACCAGGACTACTCCTTGGCGCCGGTCGCCGAACGGCTCGCAGAGGTCCTGGGTTCGCCCGTGCTGTTCGCCAACGACACGGTCGGGCCAGGGGCCCAGCGCATCTCGGCCGCCCTCCAGGACGGGCAGGTGGCGGTGCTGCAGAACGTACGCTTCAACGCCGGTGAGACCAGCAAGGACGAGGCGGAGCGCGGGGCGTTCGCCGACGAGCTCGCGGCTCTGGCAGATGTCTTCGTCTCCGACGGGTTCGGCGTCGTGCATCGCAAGCAGGCGAGTGTCTACGACATCGCCACCCGGCTGCCGGCAGCGGTCGGCGGGCTCGTCGAGACCGAGGTGACGGTGCTCAAGCGCCTGACCGAGAGCCCGGAGCGGCCCTACACTGTCGTGCTCGGTGGCTCGAAGGTGTCCGACAAGCTCGGTGTCATCGACAACCTGCTCGACAAGGCCGACAGCCTGTTGATCGGCGGCGGCATGGTGTTCACGTTCCTCAAGGCTCAGGGTCACGAGGTGGGCAAGTCGCTCCTGGAGGAAGACCAGCTCGACATCGCGCGTGGCTACATCGAGCAGGCGGCGGCCAAGGGCGTCGAGCTGGTGCTGCCGACCGACATCGTCATCGCACCGGAATTTGCCGACGCTGACGCGACAACAGTCGCCGCCGACGCCATGCCGGCCGACCAGCTGGGCCTGGACATCGGGCCCGACTCGGCCGCCACGTTCGCCGACATCATCAAGGGCTCGAAGACCGTGTTCTGGAACGGCCCGATGGGTGTCTTCGAGATGTCCGCTTTCGCCGCGGGAACGTACGCAGTAGCCAAGGCTCTCACTGAAGTTGACGGACTCTCGGTCGTCGGCGGGGGCGACTCGGCAGCCGCCGTACGCCAGCTCGGTTTCGCGGACTCCGACTTCGGGCACATCTCGACCGGGGGAGGCGCGAGCCTGGAATATCTCGAGGGCAAGACGCTCCCCGGCCTGGCCATCTTGGATCAACAGAATCTGGAAGGGAGCTGACATGGCCTCCGCACGCAAGCCACTCATGGCCGGCAACTGGAAGTCCAACCTCAATCACCAGGAAGCCGTGGTGCTCGTCCAGAAGCTGGCGTGGACGCTGCAGGACAAGAAGCATGACTTCGACAAGTCCGAGGTCGTCGTGATCCCCCCGTTCACCGACATCCGAAGCGTGCAGACGCTCATCGATGGTGACCACCTCGCGATCGGCTATGGCGCACAGGACGTCTCCGAGCACGATGGCGGCGCCTACACCGGTGAGATAGCCGCGTCGATGCTCGCCAAGCTCGGCTGTTCCTATGTCGTGGTCGGTCATTCCGAACGGCGTGAATATCACGCCGAGAGTGACCAGGTCGTCAACATCAAGGCCACCAAGGCGCTCGCGGCGGGCATCAGCCCGATCGTGTGCGTCGGCGAGGGTCTCGAGATCCGCCAGGCCGGTGACCACGTCGCCTACACCGTGGCCCAGATCGACGGTTCACTCGCGGGTCTGACCGCGGAGCAACTCGCCTCGGTCGTCATCGCCTACGAGCCCGTGTGGGCGATCGGAACGGGTGAGGTCGCGACTCCGGAGGACGCCCAAGAGGTCTGTGCGGCCATCCGTGCGCGGGTCGAAGAGACCTGGTCGCCGGAGGTCGCGGCGGCAATGCGTATCCTTTATGGCGGATCGGTGAAAGCGGCGAACATCGCTGCCATCATGGCGAAGTCGGATGTCGACGGAGCCCTGATCGGCGGAGCAAGCCTCCAGGCCGACGAGTTCGCCGGGATTGCCCGGTTCTATGCCATGCCGGATCTGTCCGGCGCCTGACAACGAAGGCCCATCGTGATCTTGACGTTCTCCGTAATCCTGGCGATCAGCAGCCTGCTGATGATCGTCCTGGTTCTCATGCACAAGGGACGCGGCGGCGGCCTGTCCGACATGTTCGGCGGCGGTGTGTCCAGCTCACTCGGTGGCTCCTCGGTCGCTGAGCGCAACCTCGACCGCATCACAGTCGGTATCGCAGTCGTCTGGGTCGTGTGCATCTTCGCGCTCGGCCTGCTCCTGAAGGTGAGTAACTAGTGGCAGCAGGTGCAATCCGGGGCAGCCGAATCGGCTCCGGACCCATGGGCGAGGCAGAGCGTGGCGAGGCCGCACCACGGCAGTTCGTGACATTCTTCTGCATCAACAACCACACGACCGAGCTGCAGTTCGCGATCGAGGCCGAAGTGCCCGAGTCGTGGGACTGCCCGCGGTGCGGCATGCCGTCCAGCGTCGACTCGGACAACCGGCCCACCGCCAAGAAGATCGAGCCCTACAAGACGCACCTCGCATACGTCAAAGAGCGCCGCTCCGAGACCGAGGCCGACGAGATCCTCAAAGAGGCCGTCGACATGCTGCGCAGCAAGCGCAAGTCCGGCGAAGTCATCTTCTGACCCCTGCGGTGCATCGAGCGGTGAGTTAGCGACCGATCGCGGCAGCGGGCGGTGAGTTAGCGACCTTTCAGCAGGGCTGATGGGTCGCTAGGTCACCGCCGTACGGAGCGATGGGTCGCTAACTCACCGCTCAGAGGTGGGAGGCGGCGGCTTCGTCGAGGAGCCAGGTCGTCTCGGTACGTCCGTGGGCTCCACGAGCCGGGGTGTCCTCGAGCGTTCCCTCGCCCAGCGCCCGCGCGACCGCTGCTGCCTTGCCCTCGCCGGCGACGAGGAACCAGACGACGTCGCTGTAGTTGAGGGCCGGATAGGTGAGCGTGATTCGTACGGGTGGCGGCTTGGGGGAGTCGAACACCTCGACCGCCAACCGTTCCGACTCGTGCAGCTGATCGAACCCGGGGAACAACGAGGCGACATGGCCATCCGGACCGACCCCGAGCAGCACGACATCGAACGGCTCGGCCGGCAGCGCCGCGCCATACTGATCGGCCGCGTCAGCCGTGCTGAGGTCACACCCGTGCGCCGGCATCACATGGATGCGCTCGGTCGGCACCCCCAGACGGTCGAGGAATGCGTTTCGCGCCTGTTGGTCGTTGCGATCCGCGTGGCCGTCCGGGACGAAGCGCTCGTCGCCCCAGTAGAAGTCGACCTCGGTCCAGTCGACGAGCTCGCTCTCGATCAGCTCGTATGCCTGAATCGCGATGGTCCCGCCGGTCAGCACGACCTTCGGGCGGCGACCCTCTGCCTGGATCAGGGCGATCCGACCGGTCAACCTCTCCGCGATCGCCACGGCCAGCGCCGAGCTGCTTGGATAGACCTCTGTGCTGGTGCTCAAAGCATTCCTTCCGGCCGGAACCCGCACATCAGGCATCCAGCATGTGCTTGATCGTGGCCGCATAGACATCGTCGGCGTCGAGGCGGCGCAGGTCCTCGGCCAGCAGCTCGGCGAGCGTACGCGCCCCGAGCGGCACCTCACGGGGTGAAGAGCTCGGCACGCTGAAGTGGCACGAGTGCGCGGTGATGCGTTCGATGAGCACGTCACCCTCGGGCGTGTGGAGCACGACGGAGTGGATCTGCTCGGTGTCGCTCGAGCGCCTCGTGATCGGCACCTTGAGCCGGCTCTCGAGCCACGCGACAAGCAGCGTGGCTGCGGGGTTGCCCGTGCCCGCGACCACTGTCCCGCCGGTCACCTTGCCGGCCGATTGATCGAGTGCAGCCGCCAGCAGCGCGCGCCACGGTGTCAGCCGGGTCCACGAGAGGTCGGTGTCACCGGGGACATAGTTGCGCGCGACGGCCTTGAGCGATCGCACGGGCGAGTCCGTCGCTTCAGCATCGGTCAGGCGTCGGCGGGCGAGCTGGCCGATCGCATCCTCGGATGGATGGGTCGGAGGTTTGCCGGGCCACCACACGACGACGGGGGAGTCGGGCAGCAGCAGCGGCAGCACGACGGACTCCGCATGCTTGGTCAGCTCGCCCGAGATGCGCAGCAGGATCGACTCTCCCGAGGAGTTCTCGCCCACCCGGACCTTGGCGTTGAGCTGGGGGGCTCCGCGGCCGTCGCCGAGGATCACGCCGATGACGCGCGACGGATGCTCGCGCGACAGCGTCGTCGCGGTCTTGAGCGCCTCGCTGACGTTGTCGTCGTCGGTCACGACGAGCAGCGTGAGCACCATGTCCATCGCAGGGCTGCCGGCCGCCACACGGGCCTTGACCATGGCACGAGCGATGCGAGCCGAATTGGTCTTCTCGAGCGCGATCTCCATCAGGGACGCCTCCAGGCCCGGCCGTCGCGGGCCAGCATCTTGTCGGCAGTCGCAGGTCCCCACGTGCCGGACGGATAGGTGTCGATGCTCTTTTGTCGATCCCAGTGCGCGATGACCGGATCCAAGATCTTCCAGGAGAGCTCGACCTCTTCGTGTTGCGGGAAGAGCGGCGGATCGCCCAGCAGGACATCGAGGATCAGCCGCTCGTAGGCTTCGGGGCTGCTCTCGACGAATGCTCCGCCGTAGGCGAAGTCCATGTTGACGTCGCGGATCTCCATCGTCGTGCCTGGGACCTTCGCGCCGAACCGCAACGTCACGCCCTCGTCGGGCTGGATCCGCATGACCAGGGCGTTCTGGCCGAGCTCCTCGACGTCGTGCTGGCTGAACGGCTGGTGGGGGGCACGTTTGAAGACCACGGCGACCTCGGTGACCCTGCGACCCAGCCGTTTGCCGGCACGCAGGTAGAACGGGGTGCCGGCCCAGCGGCGGGTCGAGACGTCGATGCGGATCGCGGCGTATGTCTCGGTGGTCGAGGACTGCGGTATGCCGGCCTCCTCCTTGTAGCCGAGAACATGCTCGCCGCCGGCCCAGCCACCGACATACTGGGCGCGGGCCGTGTGCAGGTCCATTCGGGCCGGGGGCCGCGCGTTGGCGAGGATCTTCTGCTTCTCGATCCGCAGGGACGAGGCGTTGAAGGAGACCGGCTCCTCCATCGCGATCAGCGCCATGAGCTGCAACAGATGGTTCTGGATCACGTCTCGTGCGGCACCGATGCCGTCGTAGTAGCCGGCGCGGGAGCCGATGCCGATGTCCTCGGCCATCGTGATCTGGACATGGTCGACGTAGTGGTTGTTCCAGATCGGCTCGAACATCCCGTTGGCGAAGCGGAACGCCAAGATGTTCTGGACGGTCTCCTTGCCGAGGTAGTGGTCGATGCGGAAGACCGACTGACGGGGAAACACCTCCGCGACGATGCGGTTGAGCTCCTCGGCGGATGTGAGGTCGTGGCCGAAGGGCTTCTCGATGACGACCCGGCGCCAGCCCTCAGAGGACTCTGCGAGGCCGTGCTTCTTGATCTGCGACACGACGACGGGAAACAGACCGGGCGGGATCGACAGATAGAACGCGTGATTGCCCCCCGTGCCTTGCTGCTCGTCGAGCTCGGCCATGGTCTTGCCGAGGCGCTCCCATGCCTCGTCGTCGTCGAACTCACCCGGCACGAACCGAATGCCGGCGGCGAGCTGCTTCCAGACCGTCTCGCTCCAAGGCGTACGCGCGCCGTCCTTGGCTGCCTGCTTGATCATGCTGGCGAACTTGGTGGTGCCGAAGTCGTGTCGGGCGAACCCCACCAGGGCGAATCCGGGCGGCAGCAGGCCCCGATTGGCGAGGTCGTAGATCGCCGGGACGAGCTTCTTCTTGGCCAGGTCGCCGGTCACGCCGAACAGGATCAGGCTGCACGGGCCGGCTATCCGGGGAAGACGCCGGTCGCTGCGATCCCTCAGTGGGTTGTCGCCGAGTGTCATCTGAATACCGTGCGGAGCCTGGCGAGTCCACTCTCGGTGTCGTTGAGATGCAGCCGGAGCACGGGCCGGCCGTGGTCCCGCAGCACTGCGGCATCGCCGGCGGCCTGCGAGTCGATGAACGTGCCGAAGGTGAAGTCTCGGCCCGCCACGGCGAGGTCTTCGGCGGGGGAGCCGGTGATCTGCAGGAACACACCGTTGGGCGTACCGCCCTTGTGATATTGCCCCGTCGAGTGCAGGAACCGCGGCCCCCAACCGAAGGTGACCGGCCGGCCGACCCGCTGCGCGAGAACCTCACGGACCCCGGCGAAGTCGGCGTGTGCGATGCGGTCGAGATAGACCTGCACGGCGAGATAGCCGTGCTGCAGGTCGATCTGGTCGAGCAGGAAGCGCACGGCCCCTTCGAGGGTCGACCCCTGACCATAGATGTCGATGCCGTCATCGGTGGACTCCGGGCTGGGCGCCTCACCGCCGCCCGTCAGGAGCTCCCGGGCGGCCTTCTTGGCGCTCTCGACGTCGGGCTGGTCGAACGGGTTGATGCCGATGATCCGGCCGGCGATCACGACGGCGACCTCCCACAGGAGCATCTGCGCGCCGAGGTCCGCATCGATCGCCGCGGCATAGCCGGACTGCGCCTCGGCGGCGACGTGCGCACCGATCGTGACGAGGATCGAGTCGGCCGTGCTGGGGTTGAAGTTGACTGCGTTCTCGAATGGCACGACGACCGGGAGGACGCCCTTGCCGAGCTTGCCGGTCGACTCGGCGACGAGCTGCTCGATCCAGTCCCCGACACCGTGGCGGGTCTGGTCGGCGATCACGAGCTTGTCGATCCGGTGCCGGTTGGCGACACCCATCAGCACGCCGAGGCGCAGTGCCGGATTGTCGGCGTCATCGGCATAGAACGCATCCTGGGCGTGCTGGGCCGCGTCGAGCAGCGCGCCGATGTCAGCGCCGGCCAGCCCACTCGGAACCAGACCGAACGCGGTCAGCGCCGAGTAGCGTCCGCCCACGTCGGCATCGGCGTGGAACACGCGATTGCCGGCGCCGGTGGCCTCCTCGTCCAAGGGCGAGCCGGGATCCGTGACGACGACGATGTGGTCGGCCGGATCGTGACCTGCGTCCTTGAACGCCTGCTCGTATGCGCGACGCTGGCTGTCGGTCTCGACCGTGCCACCAGACTTGCTCGAGACCACCACGATCGTCCGCTCGAGGCCGTCGGCGAGCGCGGTGCGCACCATGTCGGGCTGAGACGAGTCGAGCACCGTCAGCGGCACCCCGTCCTGGTGGCAGATGACCTCGGGTGCGAGCGATGATCCGCCCATGCCGCACAGCACGACCCGGTCGAGCCCTTTGGCAGCGAGCTGCTTCCGCAGCTCGGCGATCTCGTCCACGAGCGGACGTGATGTCTCCGCCAGATGGGTCCAGCTCAGCCGGATGCCGGCCTCGGACTCGGCGTCGGGACCCCACAAGGTGGCGTCCTGCGCGGAGAGCCGGGACGCGACGCGTTGCTCGATGGCATTGCGCAGCGCGACATCGAACTCGTGCTGGACCGGGACCGTGAGCGCGATCTGCACCACGGGTCAGGCCTTGTCGAGCTCGGTCGAGACGGTCTCCAACAACTCGTTCCAGGATGCGTCGAACTTCTCGAGGCCTTCGACCTCCAGCTGCTCGACGACCTCGTCGTACTTGATGCCCTGGGCCTCCAGGTCGCTGATGACCTGGCGCGACTCGTCGTAGGTGCCGTGGACCGCGTCCCCGGTGACCTCACCGTGGTCGGCGAAGGCCTCGAGCGTCTTCTCCGGCATCGTGTTGACGGTGTCGGCAACGACCAGCTCGGTGACATACATCGTGTCGGAGTAGGCCGGGTCCTTGACGCCGGTTGAGGCCCACAACGGCCGCTGTGGGGTCGCGCCCTTGGCCTCGAGCGCCTTGAACCGCTCGGACCCGAACACCTCCTCAAATGCCTCGTAGGCCAGGCGAGCGTTGGCGATGGCGGCCTTGCCACGCAGCGGGCTGTCATCGGCGAGGCGCTTGTCGACCTCGGAGTCGACGCGGCTGACGAAGAACGACGCGACGGAGTGGATCGTCGAGAGGTCCAGGCCGTTGGCGTCGGCCTGCTCGAGACCGTAGAGATAGGCGTCCATGACGCCGCGATAGCGCTCGAGCGAGAAGATCAAGGTCACGTTGACGCTGATCCCTTCGGCGCTCGTTGCCGCAATCGCGGGCAGACCCTCGACGGTTGCGGGGATCTTGATCAACGTGTTGGGGCGATCGACCCGCTCCCACAGACGCCTGGCGAGGTCCACGGTGCCGTCGGTGTCCTTGGCAAGGTCGGGATCGACCTCGATCGAGACCCGGCCGTCGACTCCGCCGGTGGCGTCGTAGACCGGCCGGAGGATGTCGCAGCCCTGCTGGACGTCGGTCGTGGTGAGCTCGAAGACCGTGGTCTTGAGGTCCGCGCCGGAGGCCTTGAGGGTCTTGACCTGCTCGGCATAGCGCTCGCCCTTGGCAATGGCAGCGGCGAAGATCGTGGGGTTGGTGGTGACACCGACGACACCGGAGTCAGCGACGAGGGCGGCAAGGTTGCCGGTCTCGATGCGTTCGCGGGACAGGTCGTCGAGCCAGATGGATACTCCCGAGTCGGCGAGAGCCTGCAGACGGTCGTTCATGGTGTCTCCTTCGATTCAGTTGTGCGGTCAGTGGGGAGCGTCAGCGTTGTCCCCGGGGCCGACGGCTCCCGCGGGTCGGGCATGGAACGGGGCGGAGGGCTCGCCCGCGGCAGTCGCGATCGAGTCCTTGGCCGCCGCTGCGACGGCTTCGGCGGTGATGCCGAACTTGTCGTAGAGCGTCGCGTAGTCGGCCGACGCGCCATAGTGATCCAGGCTCACGATGCGTCCGGCATCGCCGACGACATCGCGCCAGCCGAAGGACACGCCGGCCTCGACCGAGACCCGGGCGCGCAGGTGCGGCGGGAAGACGCTGTCGCGATAGGAGCTGTCCTGCTGCTCGAACCACTCGCGGCACGGCATCGAGACGACGCGCGCCGAGATGTCGTCGGCGGCGAGGAGCTCGCGCGCCTTGATCGCGAGCTGCACCTCGGAGCCAGACGACACCAGGATCACGTCGGGATCACCCTCGGCGTCGATCAGGGTGTAGGCGCCCTTGGCGACCTCCGAGGCCTCGGCCCAACCATCGGCGCCCCGGGGGAACGTCGGCAGGTTCTGCCGGCTCAGCGCCAGGGCCGCAGGTCGGTTGGTGATGCCGAGCAGCGTGCGCCACGCGGCAACGGTCTCGTTGGCGTCGGCCGGCCGGATGACGTCGAGGCCCGGGATGGCCCGCAGCGCGGCGAGGTGCTCGACCGGCTGGTGGGTCGGCCCGTCCTCGCCGAGCCCGATGGAGTCGTGCGTCCAGACATACGTGACCGGCAGCTCCTGAAGTGCTGCGAGCCGCACAGCCGGGCGCATGTAGTCGCTGAACACGAGGAACGTGCCGCCGTAGGGACGGGTCAGCCCGTGCTGGACCATGCCGTTCATGATCGCGCCCATGGCGTGCTCACGGATGCCGAAGTGCAGCACCCGGCCATACCAGTCGCCCTGGAACTTCTCGGTCGAGTGCTCGGGCGGCAGGAACGACGGCTCACCCTTGGGCGTCGTGTTGTTGGAGCCTGCGAGGTCGGCAGAGCCACCCCACAGCTCGGGCAGGTTCGGCGCCGCCGCGGTCAGGAACTCGCCCGAGGCGACGCGGGTCGCGACACCCTTGTCATCTGCCTCGTATGTCGGGAGGTCGGCGTCCCAACCGCCTGGCAGCTCACGATTGCTCAGTCGCTCGAGCAGCGCCGCTCCCGCGGGTGAGGTCGTGGCCCAGGCGTCGAAGTCCTTCTGCCACTCCTCGTGCGCCTGCGCACCGCGTTCGCGCGCCTGCTGCGTGTGCTTGATGACGTCGTCGTCGACGATGAACGACTGCTCCGGGTCGAAGCCGAGGAGCTCCTTGGTCGCCTTGATCTCGTCGGCACCGAGCGCCGACCCGTGCGAACCACCTGTGCCCTGGGCGGTCGGAGCGGGCCACGCGATGATCGTGCGGAGCTTGATGAAGCTCGGCTTGTCCGTGACCGCCGCGGCGGCCTGGTAGGCGTCCCAGAGGGCCTGGACATCCTCGACATAGCCGGTGCCGCCGTTGGTCCAGTCGACGGTCTGGACGTGCCAGCCGTATGCCTCGTAGCGCGCCGCGACGTCCTCGGTGAACGCGACGTCGGTGTCGTCCTCGATCGAGATCTTGTTGTCGTCCCACAGGAGGGTCAGGTTGCCGAGCTTCTGGTGGCCGGCAAGCGAAGACGCCTCGCCCGAGACGCCCTCCTGCAGGTCGCCGTCCGAGGAAATCGCATAGATGTGGTGGTCGAACAGGCTCTCGCCGGCTGGGGTCGCTGGGTCCAGCAGGCCACGCTCGCGGCGGGCCGCCATGGCCATGCCGACGGCGTTGGCGACACCCTGGCCGAGCGGGCCGGTGGTGACCTCGACTCCCGGGGTGTGGTTGTACTCGGGGTGGCCCGGGGTCTGGCTGCCCCACGTGCGCAGGCTCTTGAGGTCGTCGAGCGTCATGGGGTAGCCGGCGAGGTAGAGCTGGATGTATTGCGTGAGGCTCGAGTGGCCGCACGACAGGATGAAGCGATCACGGCCGCTCCAGTGCGGATCGTTCGGGTCGTGGCGCAGGAGCTTCTGGTAGTGCAGGTAGGCCACGGGAGCCAGGCTCATCGCGGTCCCGGGGTGGCCGTTGCCGGCCTTTTCCACGGCGTCGGCGGCCAGGAGACGGACGGTGTCCACGGCCTTCTTGTCGAGGTCTGTCCACTCCAGAGTGGGGGTTCCGGACGTCACAGCGGTGGCTCCTGATCGTCGTACGAGAGACATGGTCCGGCAGCTTCACAGGCCGGCACGACGAGCCTACTCGCGTCCTTTAGACTGCTGCACGTGACCGCCGTCGACGTGAAGTCCGCCAACCCGGCTGACGTACCCACTTCCCCGCGTCTCACCGACGTCTTCAAGTCCTATGTTGCGCTGACCAAGCCGCGCATCATCGAGCTGCTGCTCCTGACGACCGTCCCGATCATGTTCCTCGCCGAGCAGGGTGTGCCCTCGGGCCGGCTCGTTGTCGCCACGGTCATCGGCGGGACCCTCTCGGCCGGGAGCGCCAACGCCCTCAACTGCGTTGTCGACGCCGACATCGATCAGCTCATGCGTCGCACTTCTCGCCGGCCGCTCCCACGTCACCAGGTCGGCACCCGCGGAGCGCTGTACTTCGGGCTGGTGCTCGGGGTCGTGTCGACCGTGTGGCTGTGGACCCTGGTCAACCCGTTGTCATCGATGCTGGCTCTCGCCGCCAACGTGTTCTACGTCGTCGGTTACACCATGATCCTCAAGCGCCGCACGACGCAGAACATCGTGTGGGGCGGAGCCGCGGGTTGCTTCCCCGCGCTGATCGGCTGGACCGCTGTGACGGGCGAGCTCGCATGGTCGCCGGTCGTGATGTTCCTGGTCGTGTTCTTCTGGACTCCTCCGCACTTCTGGTCGCTGGCGATGCGCTATCGCGAGGACTACTCCGCTGCCAGCGTTCCGATGCTCCCATCGGTCGCCACCTCCGCCGAGGTCGCCCGCCAGATCGTGATCTACTCCTGGGTCATGTTCGGCACGTCGCTGCTCCTGTGGCCGATCACCCCGACGGGCTGGTTCTATCCAGCGGTCGCGATCACGCTCGGGATCGTCTTCATGATCGAGGCCTACGACCTCAAGGCGCGGGCAGCGGACACCGAGGATCTCGCGATCCTCAAGCCCATGCGGTTGTTCCACTTCTCCAACGCCTATCTCGCCTTGCTGTTCGTCGCTGCGGCGGTCGATCCGTTCCTGAGGTGAACCCCGCGGCCTACCGGCTCGTCGCGGCGGCGCGGGAGCTGAATTTGTCCGAACGCTTCTTCGGCCGGTTCAGGAGGGTGGGGCTCCGGGGGGTCCTGGCCGATCTCAACCGGGTCGGCACGATCACGAAGGTGCCCGGCGAGGCGCCGGTCGCCGGGATGGCGTGGCAGCGCGACGACCAGGACACCACCCGTTGGTTCCCGCAGGGCATCACGACCTCGGCCGACGCCTATGGACCCGATCCGACGAGGGGGACCTTCGAGGGGCGCGACGTCGTGATCGTCAGCTGGTATGCCCACGGGTGGCGGGGCTGGCTGCAGCTCGGCTCGCGGGTGTCGGTCATCGACTGGACCGATGACGAGGCACCCCGCTATCGGCACGTCCTGCTGGCGGATCCGAAGCGGCGCTGGGGGTTCAACCTCCTGCGACCCGTGAGGGTCCATGCCGGCGGGATCGTCTGGTACGGCGACCACCTGTTCGTGGCGGGGAGCTCGTCGGGGATCCGGGTGTTCCGCCTCGACGACATCGTCCGCGTCCGCAACCGCCTGCGGGCCAAGGGCTATCGATATGTCCTGCCCCAGTACTCGTCCTACAGCGCCGAGCACGACGAGGGCGTGGGCAAGATGACCTACTCGTTCATGTCCCTGGACCGGGCCGGCGCGGAAGATCATCTGGTTGCCGGGGAGTATGGCCGCAAGGACGGCAGCCACCGGCTGATCCGCTATCCGATCGACCGGGACACCGAGCTGCTCCAAAGCGATGAGCGGGGGCGGGCCCGCGCGACGGAGCTGCACGACCGGCAGGTCGCCCGGATGCAGGGTGCGGTGATCGTGGACGGGACCTGGGCGATCACCTCGAGCAATGGCGAGGACAACGCCGGTGACCTCTGGGTCGGCACACCCGGTGACTACACGCGTCACCGAGGGGTGCTGCCGACCGGCCCGGAGGACATCACCTATTGGCCGCAGCGCCGGCAGCTCTGGTCGCTCACCGAGTGGCCGGGCCGCCGCTGGGTCTATGCGATCGACGCCGATCGCTGGCTGGCCAAGGACAGGGGCAAGGACGACGCGTGACGTTCGTCAGGTCAGCGGCTGTCGATGCTCTCGGCCCGGGCTGATGCTGGTGCGGTCGACGCGACCTCGACCAACAGCCTTGTGCCGGCGGCGATCAACACCGCCGCACCGACCAGGTGCACCGCGACCAGGGCGATCGGCAGGTCGGTGAGGTATTGCACGAAACCGATCGTCCCCTGGAGGAGCTCGGCGACCAGCAAGACGACCGCCAGGGGTGCGGCCCGGGTGTCCCCCAGTGCCAGGCAGCAGGCGATCGTGAGCGCCACCAGCAGATAGACGCTGATCGCATGCACGTGACTCATGAGCTGCGGGTCGAGCCCGTTGCGGGGTGCCTCAGCATCGCCGGCGTGGGGCCCGCTGCCGGTCACCACGGTGCCGAGATAGACCACGACCCACAGCACGCCATACGTCGCCAGGACGAGCCGGCGGGTCAGGGTGGGCAGGGTCAGGTCGGCAGCTTCGCGGGTCCTCAGGACCAACAGCACCGACGCCGCGATGAGCAGCATCGAGAGGATCAGGTGCAACGAGACGATCCACGGGTTGAGGTCGGTCAGCACCGTGATGCCGCCGATGACCCCCTGGAACGGCACGCCGAGGGCGATCAGCAGCGCCAGTCGCCGGAGCTCGCGAGTCGTGCCCACCCATCGCCATACCGCGACGAACGTGGCGATGACCACGGCGATGAGGACATACGTCAACATCCGGTTGCCGAACTCGATGACGCCGTGGACGCCGAGCTCCCGGTGCGGCACGAACGAGTCGTCAGTGCACCGCGGCCAGGTCGGGCAGCCAAGACCGGAGCCGGTCAGGCGGACGAGGCCACCGGTCAGCACGATCACGGTGTTGGCCACCACCGCAGCCCACGCCCACCACTCGACGCACCTGCGGTCCGGCGCCCGAAGGCTTGCGATCACTCCCACTTGAACGTCCTCGAGACTCCGAGGCCGCAACACACGGCCCATACGATCAGCACGACGATCGAGAATGCTCCCGGACCGTTGCCGGCGAACGTGTCACGCAACCCTTGGCCCAGCGCACCTGACGGCAGCAGCTCCAGGACGTGGCGGGACGCCTCGGGATAGCGGCTCAGGGGCACCAGCAGACCGCCGCCGACGAGCAGCAGGACATAGACGAGGTTGGCGACCGCGAGGGTTGCCTCTGCTCGGAGCGTGCCGGCGATCAGGAGCCCGAGGGAGCCGAACGCGGCGGTGCCGAGGACGGCGAGCACGATCAGCTGACCGAATGCGGTGAGGCCACCGTGTGGTTCCCAGCCGAGCAGGAGTCCGACGCCCGACAGGAGGGCAAGCTGAGCGGCC
Organism: Aeromicrobium sp.; assembly: GCF_037719875.1. Lineage (GTDB taxonomy): Bacteria > Actinomycetota > Actinomycetes > Propionibacteriales > Nocardioidaceae > Aeromicrobium. Next base: position 516,676 of record NZ_JBBJMJ010000001.1, read on the forward strand.
TCGACGAGGGCGATCGCGCCGATCTTGCCGACCATGAGCCCCCACCGGGGCAGGGGAGAGGCGCCGAGCCGTTTGATGATGCCGTAGCGACGCTCGAAGCCCGTCGCGATCGCGAGCGAGGTGAACGAGGTCGACAAGATCGCGAGAGCGAGGATGCCCGGCGTGATGATGTCGATGGGCCGTCCCGCACCGAGGTCGACGACATCATTGGACCGGGTGCCGAGCACGAGGAGCAGCAGCGGGATGACGAGCGTCAGGAGCACCTGCTCGCCATTGCGGGTCAGGAGCCGCAGCTCCATGGCGATCTGCGATCGCAGCATGGCCGGGCGCGGCGCAGCACCGGGACGGGGGGAGAGGTCGAGGGTCATCGCAGGGCCTTGCCGGTCAGCTCGAGGAAACGATCCTCGAGGGTCTGGCGCTCGACCAGCACTGAGTCGGTCAGGACGCCCTGACCTGCACACCACGCCGAGAGCGTCGCGAGCAGGGCCGGATCGACGTCGCCGGCGATGACGTATGCGCCTGGGCTCACCTCGTCGACCTTGGTGTCGTGCGGGAGCGCGAGCATGAGGTTCTCGACATCGAGGCCCGCTCGAGCGGTGAAGCGCACCGTGTTCTTGGCGCCGGAGGCGGCGAGGGCCTGCGGTGTGCCCGATGCGATGACCCGGCCCGCATCGACGATGTGGATCTGGTCGGAGAGGGTCTCGGCCTCGTCCATGAAGTGGGTCGTGAGCACTGTCGTCACGCCGCTGTCACGCAGCTCGGTCACCAGGTCCCAGGTCGATCGACGTGCCTGGGGGTCCAGCCCGGCCGTCGGCTCGTCGAGAAACAGGAGCTCGGGCCGGCCCACGATCGCCATCGCGAGGCTGAGCCGTTGCTGCTGGCCACCGGACAGCCGCCGATAGGGAGTCGACCCGTAGTCCTGCATCCCGAGGCGCTCGATCAGCATGCCGACATCGAGCGGGTGGGCGTGGAGCGAGGCGATGTGGCGCAACATCTCCGGGGCTCTGGCGCCGGACCACGCTCCGCCCGACTGAAGCATGACGCCGACCCGTGGCTTGAGCCGGGCGCCATCCGCGATCGGATCGAGGCCGAGAACCCTGACAGAGCCGCTCTGCGGCGTCCGGAAGCCCTCGCAGGTCTCGATCGTCGTGGTCTTGCCGGCGCCGTTGGGGCCGAGGATCGCTGTGACGGTGCCAGGCTCGACCGTCAGGCTGAGCCGGTCGGCGGCGGTGATCGAGCCATAGCGCATGACGAGGTCGACGACCTCGACGGCGGGCACCTCTCTAGCCGGCTCAGACACCCACACAGTGTAGGTGGCCGCTGTCCCAGGCCCGTCCTAGGCTGTCGGTCATGGATCTCCCCGTCATGCCACCGCTGCGACCCATGCTGGCGAAGTCGGTCAAGGGTGTGCCGGCGGCCGACTCGGTCGAGGGCGGCCTGTCATACGAGCCCAAGTGGGACGGCTTCCGCTGCATCGTCTTCCACGATGGCGACGAGGTGCAGCTCGCGAGCCGGTCGACCAAGGAGCTGACCCGCTACTTTCCGGAGATCGTCGAGGCGATCGAGGCCGAGGCCCCCGAGCGTTGTGTCCTCGACGGCGAGATCTTCATCGCGACAGATGGCCGACTCGAGTTCGACACGCTCTCGCAGCGCATACACCCGGCCGCTTCCCGGGTCGCGATGTTGTCGGTCGAGACGCCTGCCTCCTTCGTCGCATTCGACCTGTTGGCTCTCGGTGACGAGTCGCTGATGAACGAGCCGTTCGCGGTGCGCCGTGCCCGTCTCGAGGAGGCACTGGGCTCGGCCGCCGATCCGATCCACGTGACCCGCACGACGACCGATGCGGCCGAGGCGCACGAGTGGTTCGGGATCTTCGAGGGCGCCGGGCTCGATGGTGTCGTGGCCAAGGCGCTGGCCCGGCCGTATGCGCCCAACGGCCGGACGATGCTGAAGATCAAGCACTCCCGCACCGCCGACGTCGTCGTCGCGGGCTACCGATTGCACAAGACCTCTACCGCCGAGCGGCCCCTGCTGGGATCGCTGCTGCTGGGCCTCTATGCCGATGATGGCCAGCTGCAGCACGTGGGCGTCGCGGCGTCGTTCACCGAGACCCGCCGCGCTGAGCTGATCGACGAGCTCGAGCCGCTGATCGTCGACACCTCCGAGCACCCTTGGGGCAAGTGGCAGGACGCTGATGCGCAGGCCGGGTCCCGCCTGCCTGGCGGCCAGAGCCGCTGGTCTGGCACCAAGGACCTGTCGTTCGTCACGCTCGCGCCCACGCGCGTCGCCGAGGTCGGCTATGAGCACATGGAGGGCTCTCGATTCCGGCACACCGCGCAGTTCAAGCGGTGGCGACCTGACCGCGAGCCGGCGTCGTGCACCTACGGTCAGCTCGAGGAGGTCGCGAAGTACGACCTCGGTCAGATCCTGACCTGATCAGCTGCTGAGGTGACGGAGGCGGTCGATCAGCCCTTCGTCGGGGACCACGTCGGTGTGCTTGGTCAGCTCGTCCTTGAGCCCGTCGGGCAGCTCGCCGGCCGTCTTGACCTCGGTGTGGAGGCGCTCCATGGTGGCGTCGAGCTCGCAGGCGGTCTCGGCCGCGTCCTTGAGCCCGTCGAGGAGCGACGGGGGGACGTCCTCGCGATACTTGTAGTGGATCTTGTGCTCCAGGCTTGCCCAGAAATCCATCGCGATCGTGCGGAGCTGCACCTCGACCAGCACCGGGACCTCACCGTCACTGAGGAAGACCGGCACCTCGATCAGCGCGTGCAGGCTCCGATAGCCGTTCGACTTGGGCTGGGCGATGTAGTCCCGTACCTCGATGACGCGCACATCCGACTGTCCCGTGAGCAGGTCGAAGACCGTGTAGACGTCAGAGACGAAGCTGCAGGTGACGCGCACCCCGGCGATGTCGGTGATGCGCTCGGCGATCGACTCGAAGGTCGGGTCGCACTTCTTGCGGCCCATCTTCTCGACCACCGACTCAGGGCTCTTGAGCCGTGACGTCACATGCTCGATGGGGTTGGTGTGGTGCAGATGGGCGAACTCGTCCCGGAGGATCGACAGCTTGGTGACGATCTCCTCCATGCCGAACTTGTAGCGCATCATGAAGCGGGTGAAGTCCTGACGGAGCTGGTGCACGTCCTCCGACGCGAAGTCCGCATCAGGCCGGTCGATGAGTCGTCCGAGGTCCATCCGGGTCGGCATCGGGTCCACACCGCCACTGTAGGCAGGTGCCCTGTGGCCCGGCTGTGGGGGAGCCGGCCCTGAGCTTCTCGACGGGCCACCCATGACCATCAGCGGCTATTCTTCACTGGGATCACGGCGCGCCTTGCTGGGCTGCACGCGCTTCGGCTCGCCCGGCATTTTCGGATACTCCGGCGGAAAGGGCATCTCGCCGAGGCCCGCAGCGAGCTGCGCCTCCCACAGCTCGAGCAACGACGAGAGCGAGTGCTCGACATCATCGATCTCGCTCCAGGGGTCCCCGTGGTCGGCGAGGCGTCCGGGCACGGTGTGGAGCGTGAAGGCCCGCGGGTCGTCGAGCCCGGACAGCTCGTCCCACGACACGGGAGTCGACACCGTCGCGCCGGGTGCGGGCCGCAGGCTGTAGGCGGACGCGATCGTGCGATCGCGGCAGTTCTGGTTGAAGTCGACGAAGATGTTGTCGCCGCGCTCCTCCTTCCACCACGCGGTGGTGACACCGTCGGTGCGGCGTTCGAGCTCGCGGGCGAAGGCGATCGCGGCATGGCGTACGTCGGTGAACGTCCACAGTGGCTCGATGCGGGCGTACACGTGGATCCCGCGCTTGCCGCTGGTCTTGGCGAACGCGCGGATGCCCAGCTCGGCGAAAAGCTCACGGGCGACGTCTGCGATGCGTACGGCCTCGGCGAACGTCGCCGTGCCGAACGGGTCGAGGTCGATGCGCAGCTCATCAGGGCGGTCGTTGTCTGCACGGCGGGTCGGCCACGGGTGGAAGGTGATGGCGCCCATGTGTGCGGCCCACGCGGCCGTGGCGATCTCCGTCATGCAGATCTCATCGGCGATGCGGCCAGAGGGGAACAGGATGCGCGTGCTCTCGACGTATGGAGGCGCGCCCCGCATCATCCGCTTCTGATAGAACGCATCGCCGTGGCTGTCGGCCCGGGTCGACATCACCATGCCTTCGCGGACGCCCTTGGGCCAGCGCTCGAGGGCGACGGGGCGGTCGCGCAGCGCGCGCATCAGCCCCTCCTCGACGGCCACGTAGTACTCCGCGACCATCAGCTTGGTCACCTCGGGCGAGAAGTCGGTTGCCTCATAGATCACCCGGGTCGGACTCGAGACTCGGACCGCGCGCCCGCCGGCCTCGATCTCGACCGCATCACTTGCCATGACCGTCACTCTAGGCCCGCGGTGGTCGGGTAAGGATGACCTTCGTTGTCAGGGCTTGGTGAATAAAGGCACACTTGTCTTGTGAAATACACCGGGTCGCAGGATGCACCCACTGTGGAGGCCACAGTGGATGACGCCCCGACCCGCGAGCGCGTCGCCACCACGATCCTCGAGCACGGCCCCTCGACCGCCGCCGACCTGGCCGTGCAGCTGCGACTGACGCCCGCCGCCGTACGCCGGCACCTCGACCAGCTGCTCGAAGCCGGAATCCTGGAGACCCGGGACCAGCGCATCACGGGGCAGCGCGGACGCGGACGACCGGCCAAGGTCTTTGTCATCACTGACGCGGGTCGCGACCATTTCGCCCACGCCTATGACGAGCTCGCCGCCGGCGCGCTGCGCTATCTCGCCGAGACCGGGGGAGATGACGCCGTCCTCGCGTTCGCCCGCCACCGCCTCACCGACCTCGAGGACCGCTATCGCCCGCTGTTGGCGTTGGCCGAGCCGGCCGACCGCCCGCGTGCACTCGCCGAGGCGCTCAGCGCCGACGGCTTCGCCGCTTCGGTCGGTTCCACCCCCGCCGGCACCCAGATGTGCCAGCACCACTGCCCGGTCGCCCACGTGGCCGAGGAGTTCCCCCAGATGTGCGAGGCCGAGACCGAGATGTTTGCGCGTCTCCTTGGCACCCACGTGCAGCGGCTCGCCACGATCGCCCACGGCGATGGCATCTGCACGACCCACCTACCCACCGCCACACCTGCAGAGAGGTTGCCATCATGACGACCACGTCCCAAGAGACCGATGCAACAGAGAACAAGGCACCCAATGCCATCGAGGAGGCGAACCCGGGTCTCAAGGACGTCGGCCGCTACGAATTTGGCTGGTCCGACAAGACCGACGCCGGCGCGCTGTCCAAGCGTGGCCTGAGCGAGGACGTCGTCCGCAACATCTCGGCGCTCAAGAGCGAGCCCCAGTGGATGCTCGACCTGCGGCTCAAGGGCCTCAAGCTGTTTGGACGCAAGCCCATGCCGACGTGGGGCTCCGACCTCGGCGGCATCGACTTCGACAACATCAAGTACTTCGTGCGCTCCACCGAGAAGCAGGCCGCCACGTGGGAAGACCTGCCCGAAGACATCAAGAACACCTACGACCGCCTGGGCATCCCCGAGGCCGAGAAGCAGCGCCTCGTGTCCGGTGTCGCGGCCCAGTACGAGTCCGAGGTCGTCTACCACTCGATCCGTGAGGATCTCGAGGAGCAGGGCGTCCTGTTCCTCGACACCGACACGGCGCTCAAGGAGCACCCCGAGCTGTTCAAGGAGTACTTCGCGACGATCATCCCGGTCGGCGACAACAAGTTCTCCGCGCTCAACTCGGCCGTGTGGTCCGGTGGCTCGTTCATCTACGTGCCCAAGGGCGTCCACGTCGACATCCCGCTGCAGGCCTACTTCCGCATCAACACCGAGAACATGGGCCAGTTCGAGCGCACCCTGATCATCGCCGACGAGGACTCCTACGTTCATTACGTCGAGGGCTGCACCGCGCCGATCTATTCCAGCGACTCGCTGCACTCCGCGGTCGTGGAGATCGTCGTCAAGAAGGGCGCTCGCGTCCGCTACACGACGATCCAGAACTGGTCCAACAACGTCTACAACCTCGTCACCAAGCGCGCCGTCTGCGAAGAGGGCGCCACGATGGAGTGGGTCGACGGCAACATCGGGTCGAAGGTCACGATGAAGTACCCGGCGGTCTATCTCATGGGCGAGCACGCCCGCGGCGAGACCCTGTCGATCGCCTTCGCCGGTGAAGGACAGCACCAGGACGCCGGCGCCAAGATGGTGCACGCCGCCCCCAACACGTCGAGCTCGATCCTGAGCAAGTCCGTCGCCCGCGGCGGTGGGCGTACGTCCTATCGCGGCCTGCTCCAAGTGCTCGAAGGCGCCGAGGGCTCGGCCAGCACGGTCAAGTGCGACGCGCTCCTGGTCGACCAGATCAGCCGCTCGGACACGTATCCCTATGTCGACGTCCGCGAGGACGATGTGACGCTCGGCCACGAGGCCACGGTCTCCAAGCTCAGCGACGACCAGCTCTTCTACTTCATGTCGCGAGGCATGGAGGAGGACGAGGCCATGGCGATGATCGTGCGCGGATTCGTCGAGCCGATCGCGCGCGAGCTGCCGATGGAGTATGCCCTCGAGCTCAATCGCCTCATCGAACTCCAGATGGAGGGTGCAGTCGGATGACGACGACGCAAACCGTCGCCGAAGCGCTCGAGCTCAGCCCGGTCGAGTCGCATCTGCACCCCGAGGGGTCCTTCGACCTTGCGGACCACGATGTGCCGACAGGCCTGGAGGAGATCTGGCGGTTCACCCCGCTCAAGCGCCTCCGCGGACTCCATCAGGACACGCCACTGGACGGCGAGGACTTCAAGGTCGAGGTCGACGCCGCCGAAGGCGTCACCGCGGTCTCGGTCCCGGCCGCCGACTCGGCCCGTGGTGCGTCGGGCTACGTGCCTGTCGACCGCGTCTCGGCTCGCGCGTGGGATGCCGCCCGTTCGGTCTTCGAGATCACGATCCCGGCCGATGCAATCGTCGAGGCGCCCACGACGATCCGCCTGCACGGTGGCGGCCTCGAAAAGGCTGGCGCCGGACATCTTCTCGTCCGCGCAGGCCGATTCTCCAAGGCCGTCGTCATCGTCGACTACGACGGATCAGCGACGTGGGCCGAGAACATCGAGGTCGTACTCGAGGACGGCGCACAGCTGACATTCGTCACGGTCCAGGACTGGAATGACGACAGCGTCCACGTCGTCACACAGCACGCCCGGGTCGGCCGTGATGCCGGGCTGCGCCACATCGCGGTCTCGCTCGGCGGCGACGTCGTCCGCGCGAGCACCTCGGCGGACTACCTCGGCACGGGCGGCAGCGTCGAGATGCTGGGTGTCTACTTCGCCGACGAGGGCCAGCACATCGAGCACCGCCTCTTTGTCGACCACACGGCTCCGCGCACCAAGAGCAACGTGGAATACAAGGGCGCTCTCCAGGGCAAGGACGCCCACACGGTCTGGATCGGCAACGTCTTGATCCGCAAGGAGGCCGAAGGCATCCTGACCTACGAGAGCAACGACAACCTGGTGCTGACCGACGGCGCCAAGGCCGACTCGGTGCCCAACCTCGAGATCGAGACCGGTGACATCGAAGGTGCGGGTCACGCCTCCACGACCGGGCGCTTCGACGACGAGCACCTGTTCTACCTCCAGAGCCGCGGCATCGAAGAGGAAGAGGCCCGTCGCCTCGTCGTGCACGGATTCTTCAACGACATCATCCGGCGCATCGGCGTCCCCTCCCTCCAGGAGCGCCTGATCGCCTCCATCGAGGAGGAGCTCGCCGAACACGTAGGACGCCTCGCATGAACAGCGTGACGTTCGCGGCGAAGCTCGCAGACATACCGAAGGGCGGTGTCCTCGCGGTGAGCATCAGCGGCGAGGAGATCGCGCTGGTGCGCGATGGCGATGACGTCTACGCACTGCGTGATGAGTGCTCGCATGCCTCGATTCCGCTGTCAGAGGGCGATGTCGAAGGCTGCGAGATCGAGTGCTGGTTGCACGGATCGCGCTTCGACGTCCGCACCGGCAAGCCGGTCAACCTGCCCGCCACCGAACCCATCCCGACTTACCCCACCCAGATCGAGGGGGACGCCGTCATGGTCGACCTCTCTGCCAACTCGTAAGCACAGCCAGGAGCTGAACACACATGTCTACCCTTGAGATCAAGGACCTTCACGTCTCGGTGCACACCGAGGAAGGCGACAAGGAGATCCTCAAAGGCGTCAACCTGACGGTCAAGTCCGGCGAGGTCCACGCGATCATGGGCCCCAACGGCTCCGGCAAGTCGACGCTGGCCTACTCCATCGCCGGCCACCCGAAGTACGACATCACGGGCGGATCGGTGACCCTCGACGGCGTCGACATCTTGTCGATGAAGGTCGACGAGCGCGCTCGCGCCGGGCTGTTCCTCGCGATGCAGTACCCCGTCGAGGTTCCCGGCGTCTCGGTCGCCAACTTCTTGCGCACCGCCAAGACCGCGATCGACGGCGAGGCCCCCAAGCTCCGCACCTGGGTCAAGGACGTCAACGAGGCGCTCGAGCGGGTGACGCTCGGCAAGGAGTTCGCGCAGCGCAGCGTCAACGAGGGCTTCTCCGGTGGCGAGAAGAAGCGCCACGAGATCGCGCAGCTCGAGCTGCTCAACCCCAAGTTCGCCGTGCTCGACGAGACTGACTCGGGCCTGGACATCGACGCGTTGCGAGTCGTCTCCGACGGCGTCAACCGCTACAGCCAGCAGGGTGATCGGGGCGTCCTGCTGATCACGCACTACACGCGCATCCTGCAGTACATCAAGCCCGACTACGTCCACGTGTTCGTCGCGGGGCGCCTCGCTGAGAGCGGCGGTCGCGAGCTCGCCGATCAGCTCGAGGCCGAGGGCTACGACAAGTACGTCAAGGCCGCGGCACAGGGATGACCGTCGTCGAGGGCACCCAGACATACGGCGCTTCGTCGTATGAGGTGGCCAGGATCAGGGAGGACTTCCCGATCCTGGGTCGTCGCCTGGCCGGCGACCTCCCGCTGGTCTACCTCGACAGCGCCAACACCTCGCAGAAGCCGCGGCAGGTCATCGACGCGATAGATGATCACTACCGCCATCACAACGCCAATGTCGCTCGTGCGATGCACCAGCTGGGTGCCGAGGCCAGCGCAGCATTCGAGCTCGGACGCGACAAGGTTGCGGCATTCATCGGCGCACCGAGCCGCGACGAGGTCATCTTTGCCAAGAACGCCTCCGAGGCGCTCAACCTCGTGGCGCGGGTGCTCGGCGACAGTGCCGTTGGAGATCGTGGTCGCATCGGCCCGGACCACGAGATCGTGATCACCGAGATGGAGCACCACTCCAACATCGTGCCGTGGCAGCAGCTGAGCCAGCGCACGGGCGCGAGCCTGCGGTGGTTCGGGGTGACCGACGAAGGACGGCTCGACCTTGACGACATCGACTCGCTCATCACCGAGCAGACCGCGGTCGTCTCCCTCACCTGGGTCTCCAACATGCTCGGCACGATCAACCCGCTCGAGACGATCATCGCCAAGGCCCATTCGGTCGGTGCCCTGGTCGTCGTCGACGCGTCGCAAGCCGTGCCGCAGCTGCCGGTTGACGTCGCCGCGCTCGGTGCCGACTTCGTCGCCTTCACGGGCCACAAGATGGTGGGCCCGACCGGTATCGGTGTGCTCTGGGGCCGCTACGACCTGCTCGCCGAGCTGCCGCCGTTCCTCGGTGGTGGCGAGATGATCGAGACCGTCACGATGGCGAGCTCGACGTACGCTCCGCCACCGGCACGCTTCGAGGCGGGCACCCCGCCGATCGCCCAGGCTGTCGGCCTCGGCGCAGCGGTCGACTATCTCGCCGCGATCGGCATGGACAATGTCGCCGCCCACGAGCAGGAGATCACGGCCTACGCGCTGGGTGCACTGCAGGAGATCGACGGGCTGACGATCGTCGGGCCCAGGACTGCCGTGGATCGTGGGGGAGCGATCAGCTTCACCCTCGGCGACATCCATCCGCATGATGTCTCGCAGCTACTCGACTCACGCGGCGTCGCCGTACGAGCCGGCCACCACTGCGCCAAGCCCGCGCACCAGCGCTTCGGCGTGCAGTCAACGACCCGAGCATCGTTCTACCTCTACACGACACGCGAGGAAATCGATGCATTGGTGAGTGGTCTGGTCGCCACGAAGAAATACTTCGGGAACTAGGTGAGGCGACGGTATGTCTAACCCAAGTATGGATGTTGACTCCTTGTACCAGGAGATCATCCTGGACCACTACAAGCGACCCCATGGCGCGGGCCTGCGCGAGCCCTTCGAGGCCGAGGTGCACCACGTCAATCCGACCTGCGGTGACGAGATCACGCTGCGGGTGCACCTCGACGGCGAGACAGTCTCGGACGTCTCCTACGCCGCGCAGGGCTGCTCGATCAGCCAGGCGTCCGTCTCGGTGCTCAATGAGCTCCTCATCGGCAAGACCGTCGATGAGGGCATGTCAGTGCTCGAGGCCTTCACCGAGCTGATGCAGGGCAAGGGCAAGATCGAGCCCGACGAAGACGTCCTCGAGGACGCCATCGCCTTCGCCGGCGTCGCTCAGTTCCCGGCCCGGGTCAAGTGCGCGCTGCTGGGCTGGATGGCCTGGAAGGACGCAGTCTCACAAGCGCTCGTCACCACCAACTCAACAACTGGGGAGACCAGATGACCGACCACACAGACCTTCCGCACGTCGACGTCGAAGCGGCGAGTCAGCCCAAGGGAGCCACGACCCAGGAAGACGTCATCGAGGCAATGAAGGACGTCGTCGACCCCGAGCTCGGCATCAACGTCGTCGATCTCGGCCTGGTCTATGGCGCAGACGTCGATGAGCACAGCAACACCGTGCTCTCGATGACGCTGACCTCGGCGGCCTGCCCGTTGACCGATGTCATCGAGGACCAGACCCGCGCGGCGCTCGACGGTCTCGTCAACGACTTCCGGATCGAGTGGGTCTGGATGCCGCCGTGGGGCCCAGACAAGATCACCGACGACGGCCGCGAGATGCTCCGGGCCCTCGGCTTCAACATCGGCTGAGTCCGCAATTCACCGGAAGTGCCCCATGTCGGCCCGGCCGAGGACTATGGTCTTGTCCACAGGGGGACTTGAGGCCTGACACTTGGGAGGGTGTCGGACTCGCTGACGGCTCCGGTCGTGGTGTCCCTTGAAATCGGGAGGGAGCCCACATGAGTGCCATCAGTCGGCGCGGCTTGGTGTTCGCGCGTGTTTTCGTCACTTCTATCGCCGTGTCCATCGCCCTGACGGGGATCGGTCTCGGGCAGGACGCGGCCACCGCGGAGACGGTGATGATCGAGTGGTCGACGACTGTGACCCGCGAGGAGACCGTGACGGTGACCGAGACGGCCACCGTCGATGGTTTCCAGGGTTCTGGGACGGCCACCGCGACCGCTTCGGCGACCGCGACCGGCACGGCGAGGGCTGCGACGAATTGGGAGGTCTTCTATGCCGCGACGGTGGACGCTCATACGAAGGCTCGCGACGCCGCACGCGCCAAGGCCGACGCCGAGGCCAGGCCCATCGCGAAGGCGCGTGCCGAGGCTGACGCACGCCAGAAGGCCGCGGCTGGGCCGGTGATGATCGAGTGGTCGACGACTGTGACCCGCGAGGAGACCGTGACGGTGACCGAGACGGCCACCGTCGATGGTTTCCAGGGTTCTGGGACGGCCACCGCGACCGCTTCGGCGACCGCGACCGGCACGGCGAGGGCTGCGACGAATTGGGAGGTCTTCTATGCCGCGACGGTGGACGCTCATACGAAGGCTCGCGACGCCGCACGCGCCAAGGCCGACGCCGAGGCCAGGCCCATCGCGAAGGCGCGTGCCGAGGCTGACGCACGCCAGAAGGCCGCGGCTGGGCCGGTGATGATCGAGTGGTCGACGACTGTGACCCGCGAGGAGACCGTGACGGTGACCGAGACGGCCACCGTCGATGGTTTCCAGGGTTCTGGGACGGCCACCGCGACCGCTTCGGCGACCGCGACCGGCACGGCGAGGGCTGCGACGAATTGGGAGGTCTTCTATGCCGCGACGGTGGACGCTCATACGAAGGCTCGCGACGCCGCACGCGCCAAGGCCGACGCCGAGGCCAGGCCCATCGCGAAGGCGCGTGCCGAGGCTGACGCACGCCAGAAGGCCGCGGCTGGGCCGGTGATGATCGAGTGGTCGACGACTGTGACCCGCGAGGAGACCGTGACGGTGACCGAGACGGCCACCGTCGATGGTTTCCAGGGTTCTGGGACGGCCACCGCGACCGCTTCGGCGACCGCGACCGGCACGGCGAGGGCTGCGACGAATTGGGAGGTCTTCTATGCCGCGACGGTGGACGCTCATACGAAGGCTCGCGACGCCGCACGCGCCAAGGCCGACGCCGAGGCCAGGCCCATCGCGAAGGCGCGTGCCGAGGCTGACGCACGCCAGAAGGCCGCGGCTGGGCCGGTGATGATCGAGTGGTCGACGACTGTGACCCGCGAGGAGACCGTGACGGTGAC
>NZ_JBBJMJ010000026.1:0-30947 GCF_037719875.1 Aeromicrobium sp.
GTCGTACGCCCCGCCCTGGTCTGAAGACCCCGCTGAGCCTGACATCGTGCCCGACAGGCGCAGCGTGTCGGGCACGAAACGTCAGGCCCAGCCCGGGGTTTGGGTCAGACCAGGCCCTTGTCGGTCAGCCACTGCTTGGCCAGCACGTCCGGGGCTGTCTTGTCAGAGCCCTGGTTCTTGCCGTTGAGGTCGAGCAGGTCCTCGGTCGTGAGCTCGGCCGAGACCTTGTTGAGGATGTCCTCGACCTTGTCGGACGACTTCTTGTCGTTGATCAGCGGGAGCACGTTCTGCGCGGCGATGAGGCTCTCGGGATCCTCGAGAGTCACGAGCTTGTTTTCCACGATCGACGGCGTGGTGGAGAAGATGTCGGCGACGTCGACCTTGCCGTCCAGCAGTGCCTTGAGGGTGGCCGGACCACCTCCGTCACCGATCGGCGTGAACTTGATGTCCGAGATGCCATAGACCTTCTCGAGGCCCGGGATGCCGTAGGCGCGGGTCTTGAACTCTGGGTTGGCGCCCAGCTTGAGCCCGTCGACATTCTTGAGGTCGGCGATCGTCTTGAGGTCGTTCTTGGCGGCGAACTCCGAGGTCACGTTGAGTGAGTCCTTGTCCTCTGCAGCAGATGCCTCGAGCACCTCGAGATCGTCCGGCAGCGCGTCGTCGAGGGCTTCATCGATCTCATCGGCAGACGTCGCCGTGGTCTTGGGATCGAAGTAGGACAGCAGGTTGCCGGAGTATTCGGGGACCAGGTCGATCTCACCGTTCTCGAGCGCCTTGATGTATGCCTCGCGGGCTCCGATGTTGAGCTTCTTCTTGACCTTGACGCCCTCCGCCTCGAGCGCCTGGGCGTAGATCTCGGCGATGATGGCATTCTCCGGGAAGTCCGCAGAACCGATGGCGATCGTGTCGGATGAGGCCTTCTCACCCTCGGTGGGGTCACCGCCGCAAGCGGCGAGCGAGAGCCCGAGGGCCGTGGCGGCGAGTGCCGCGGTGAGCTTGCTGATGGTCATATCTCTTCTTCTCCTGGGTGGGTGTGGGGTCATGCGCGTGAGGGTTGCGAGGCGGGTCGGGCGCCGAGGGCGATGGTCTGCAGCCCCGCAAACATTCCATCGACGACGAGGGCCAGGGCCACGACGAGCACGGAGCCGGCGACCATCTGCGGGTAGTCGCTGACCTTTTGACCGTCGATGATGTAGCGGCCGAGCCCCCCGAGGCTGACGTATGCCGCGACGGTCGCCGTCGCCAGGATCTGGAGGGCAGCCGAGCGGATGCCGCCAACGATCAGGGGTAGCGCAAGCGGGATCTCGACCTTGACGAGGATCTGCAACTCGGTCATTCCCATCGCCCGCGCCGCATCGATCGTCTGCCGGTCGACCGACTCGAGACCGGCGTAGGCACCTGCGAGCAGCGGCGGGATCGAGAGCACCGTCAGAGCAACGATCGGCGCGGTGAGCCCGATGCCGGTGAACAGCACGATGAAGGTCAGCAGTCCGAGGGTCGGGAGCGCTCGCATGGCACCGGTCAATGCGACCGCGATGCCACGCAGACGGCCGGTGTGGCCGATCCACAGCCCGAGCGGGATCGCGATGGCGCCCGCGATGCCGAGCGTGAGCGCGGTGTAGCCGATGTGCTCGACCAGTCGATGGGGGACGCCGTCGTCGCCGCTCCAGTGCGTTGAGTCGCTCAGCCAGTCGACTGTGTCAGTGACGATGCTCATGCTCCACCCGCCGTCGCTCGCGTAGTCGATGCCCACGGCATCAGCAGCCGGCCGGCCAGCACCAGAACGGCGTCGAAGACGAGTGCGACGAGCACCGTGGCGGCGATGCCGATGACGATCTCGGTCCGGAAGTCACGCTGATATCCGTCGGTGAACAACGAGCCGAGGCTGCTGACGCCGATCAGCGCGCCGACGCTGACGAGGCTCACGGTGCTCACCGCCACGACACGCAGACCGGCGAGCAGCACCGGACCGGCGAGCGGGAGCTCGACGGCGAGCGCGCGCCCTCGCGACGAGTAGCCCGACGCGCTGGCCGCATCCAGTACGGCCGGAGACACCGAGCCGAAAGCGTCCGACGCCGACCGCACCATGATCGCCACGGCATAGACCGTGAGCCCGACCAGGACATTGGTCGCGCTGAGGAATCCGGTGCCGAGGATGCCGGGCAGAATCACGAACAGCGGCAGCGACGGGATCGTGTAGAGGATGCTGACCCCGCCGAGCAGCCCGCCACGGACCCGGCGGTGCCGGTTGGCATACCAACCGATGGGCAGAGCGACCACGAAGCCGACCACGATGGGGATCGCACTCAGCCACATGTGTCGGACCGTCAGGTCCCACACGTAGTCGAAGTTGTCGAACAACCAGCTCATCAGGACAGGACTCCAGTAGCCTTGCCCGTCGCGTCGACGACGATGCTGACGCCGTCACGCTCTTCGACGTGCAGCTTGCGGTGCCCCTTGTCGAGACCCACGAAGCTGCGGACGAAATCATTGGCCGGCTCGGCGATGATCTCCTCGGGAGAGCCGACCTGGGCGACCTCGCCACCGTTCTTGAGGATCACGACCTGATCCCCGAGCAGGAATGCCTCGTCGATGTCGTGCGTGACGAACACGATGGTCTTGTCGAGATCGCGCTGCAGACGCAGCAGCTCCTGCTGCAGCTCGTCACGCACGATGGGGTCGACCGCGCCAAACGGCTCGTCCATCAGCAAGATGTTGGGGTCGGCGACCAGTCCACGAGCCACGCCGACCATCTGCTGCTGACCACCCGAGAGCTGGCTGGGATATTTCATCGCCAGCGACGGGTCGAGGCCGACGGTCTTGAGCACGGCGTATGACCGCTCGCGCGCGTCCTTCTTGTCCACACCGTTGAGCCTCAGCACCGTGGCGACGTTGTCGATGACCTTGCGGTGCGGGAGGAGGCCAGCGTGCTGCATGACATAGCCGATGCTGCGGCGGAGGTCGACCTTGTTGCGAGTCGCGATGTCGACACCGTCGATCAGGACCTGCCCCTTGGTGGGCTCGACCATGCGGTTGACCATGCGGAGCAGCGTCGTCTTGCCACATCCGGACGACCCGACGAAGACCGTGGTCGTGCGGGAGGGGAGCTCAAGGCTGAAGTCGCCGACTGCCTCCGTCCCGTCTGCGAAGGTCTTGCCGATGGAGCGATATTCGATCATGCGGTCCTCCGCTTTTCGCGATAGGTAGGCATTGAACAGGGGCAGCGGGCTGGGGACAGTCTCGCCCTAACCCACTCAGGCGGCAATCGGAACGGCGTTTCGTCTCACGACTGATCCATGGCACCGACCACACTTTCAACCGGGCTCGGACCGGCGAAGACCGGCAGTCCGGCCGCACGCCAGGCGTGGATCCCGCCGACGATGTCGCAGGCCCGAAGACCGAGCGACACCAGGGACGACGCCGCGAGCGAGGAGGTATAGCCCTCGGTGCAGACCACGATCCACTCCTGTCCTTGCGCTGCCAGGGGCAGGCTCGCACCCGAGGCCGGGTGCAGACGCCACTCAAGATGATTGCGCTCGACTATGACAGAACCGGGGATCTCGCCGTCGAGCTCCCTTTGCCATGTGGGTCGGATGTCCACGATGAGCGCACCCGCGACGACCCGCGAACGCGCCTCGAGGGGGTCGATCCGCTCCAGCGACCCTCGTGCCGACTCCAGCAGGTCGTCCACCGTGGCATACAAGATCGTCATGACGCGACCCGCAGGGAGGGCGCCGGCGCTTCGGGGTCGTCGGTCCACACCGACGCAAGTCTGGTCAGCTGGTGGCCGTCGACGTCGTAGTAGTTCATCAGCGACAGCGGCGGGGAGTAGGCGTGCACGCTCACCGCGACCTCGTCCCGAAGATTTCGAACATCGTGCACATAGTGCTCACCGAAAAGGACCGCGTCGCCCTCACGTCTCGGGTTCTCCTGCAGCACCTCGGCTCCGGGGGTCCACACGGCTTCGCTCAACTCACCGCTGACAACCGTGAACGCGCCAGACGAACCGCCGTGGTCGTGCAGCTGCGTGCCCTGATCGCTCGTCCAGCTGATCAGCCAGACATCCACCTGGTCATCGCATCGGATCCGCACATGCCACCGGCTCTCTGCGTCTGCGTGGACCTCGTGGTGGCCGGCGCGTACGTCTTCGGCGACCGTGCTCGCGAGGGTGGCGAGCTCGGCCAACGAGAGGAAAGGATCAGTCGTGGGACGGGCAGTCATGACTCCATACAAACGCTGCCGCGGAGTGCTCAGAGCCATGCTCATCTCGTGGACACCGCCACGGAAGCCTCCCGAGATGCGCTAGGCAGGTCCGCGGCTACGCTGACTCAGGACTGCTCCGAGGCCCGCTCGGCGCGCGGTAGGCCAGGGAGGACGCCATGAAGTGGCTCGTTGTCATCGTCATCCTGATCGTCGTCGTTGTCGGCATGCTCTGGCTCCGGACGGTCCGGCACGGGCCAGACACCGCGGCGTCCCAGCGGCCGCACCGGCTCGACGACTCGGTCAATCCGGCTCCCGACACGGCCGAACCACGGCGCGATCAGGAGCCTCCCGGAGAGCGCCCGGGGACCTGACCCGTTTTGTCCGGGGCGGCGGCCGTACGTTACAGTTGCGTGCGCGGTTAGTCGCGTGAAAACAGCAAGGCCCCGTGGCGCAGTTGGTTAGCGCGCCGCCCTGTCACGGCGGAGGTCGCCGGTTCGAGTCCGGTCGGGGTCGCCAGCTGAAAATGCCCACGCATCTGAGTCCAGGTGCGTGGGATTTTTCGCTCCCAGACCGATTTCGGCCGGATGGGGGCCGTGCGATAAAGTGATCGACGCTCGTTCAGACGAGCACGGCCAGGTAGCTCAGTTGGTACGAGCATCCGCCTGAAAAGCGGAGGGTCGCCGGTTCGACCCCGGCCCTGGCCACCACAGACACGAGGAGCCCTGAACGTGCTGCTGGATGTCCTGCTGTCGATGGCAATCGCGGCGGCGGCAGTCTGGGTGGTCCTGATCGGGCTTCTCTGGCACCTCAGCCGGGCACAAGGCGATCCGGTGGTCCTGCGGGAGATGCTGCGTCTCATCCCTGACGTTCTGCTCATGCTCCGGCGGATGTGGAGCGACCCCGGCCTTCCCCGATCCGTTCGTTGGCGAATCGGTCTCCTGCTTGTCTATCTGCTCTCGCCGATTGACCTGGTTCCCGATTTCATCCCTGTCCTCGGGTATGCAGATGACGCGATCGTCGTGATCCTGATTCTCCGGTCGGTCTCAAGGCGAGCCGGTCCGGGTGCAATGGAGCGACATTGGCCCGGATCTGAGAAGGGGCTGGCGGCGCTCAAGAGATTCGCCGGACTGACCGTTTGAACGAAGGGCCGGCTCACCGCCGCTACGAGCCGCGGCAATGCCTAGTCTGACTCGTATGGACCTTGGACTCAGCGATCGCGTCTACCTCCTCACCGGCGCCTCTGGAGGACTTGGGCGGGCCACCGCCCAGGCGCTGGTCGACGACGGCGCACGGGTCGTGATCTCATCCCGCAACCAGGATTCGGTCGATCGTGCCGTCGCCGACCTCGGCCCGACAGCCGTCGGCGTCGCGGTCGACAACGCCGATCCGAGCGCACCTGCTCGGCTGATCTCGGCCGCTCAGAGCGCCTTCGGCCGGATCGACGGAGCCCTCATCAGCGTCGGCGGCCCGCCGGCAGGCCCGATCCTGGAGCGTACGGACGAGGAGTGGCGCTCCTCGTTCGAGACGGTCTTCCTCGGCGCGATCCGACTCGCGCTCGCTGTCGCCGAGGAGCTCGACGAAGGTGGTTCAATCGCGTTCGTGCTCTCCACCTCGGCCAAGGCACCGGTTCCGGGACTGGGCATCTCCAATGGGCTGAGGCCCGGCCTGGCGATGGCGGCCAAGAATCTCGCCGACGAGCTGGGACCCCGCGGCATCCGAGTCAACGGCCTGCTCCCTGGACGCATCGACACCGAGCGGGTCCGCGAGCTCGACTCGCTGAGCGACGATCCGGCTGCCGCCCGCGCGGCCAACGAGACGTCGATCCCACTACGCCGCTACGGGGAGCCGTCCGAGTTCGGTCGCGCGGCGGCATTCGTGCTGTCCCCGGCCGCGGGATTCCTCACCGGCGTGATGCTCCCGGTCGACGGCGGCATGTCACGCAGTCTCTAGCCCCGATCGAGGATCGCGTGGTGCGCGCTCTGCGGGGACGTCTCGCGCGGCTGCTCGGCCTCGGCACGCTTCTCTCCCGGGTGCCAGCCCGGCGGCATGAAGACATAGCCGATCTTGTCGCGCCACCTGTCGGCTCGGTGGACGTCCCTGAAGAGCTCACCAAAGGCTCCGTACTGCAGCCGCAACAGGTTGTAGGTGTCGACCGGAACCGTCAGCCCGTACGTCGGACGGAACAGCTCCTTTTGGAATGTGCCGAACATCCGGTCCCAGATGATCAGCATTCCGGCGTAGTTCTTGTCGAGATATTCCGGGTTGCTGCCGTGGTGCACCCGGTGGTGTGACGGAGTGTTGAAGATCAGCTCGATCGGGCGCCACATCGTGTCGATCCGCTCGGTGTGCACGAAGAACTGGAAGATCAGGTTGATCGAGAAGGCGACGTAGAGGGTCCACGGCTCGAACCCGAGGAACGGGAACGGCAGCCAGAACAGCGCCTCGGCCCAGGGGTTCCACTTTTGCCGCAACGCCGTCGAGAGGTTGAAGTATTCGCTGGAGTGGTGCGCCTGGTGCGCCGCCCAGCCAATACGCACGCGGTGGACGAAGCGGTGCTGCAGGTAGAACGCGAGATCGAGACCCACGATCAGCAGCGCCCACGACCACCAGGTGTCGGTCGGCAGGTGCCACGGCGCGAGGTGCACACTGACCGCGACGAAGACGACCAGCGTGCTGAGCTTGAAGACCGCACTGGAGACGAGCGAGCCGACACCCATCCACACGCTGGTCCGCGCGTCCTTGCGCTCATAGCCGCGCATCTCGGCATCGGTCTCGAGGTAGGCGAACGCCGCGAGCTCGATGAGCAGCGCGAGGATGAAGAACGGCGCCGCAACCAGGGTGGGGTTCCTCAGCGGATCGAAAAACTCTTGCACGGCAGTGACCTCCCGCTCTCGGCAATATGACCTTTGAGTAAGTTACCATGGACTCATATGTGTTCGCTAGACTGATTCCGTGGTCAGACCCAACGCCGGCACGAAGGGCGTCCCCCGCCTGGACCGGGAGACGCAGATCCTCGACATTGCCTCGGAGCATTTCGGCACGCACGGCTTCGCCGCAACGTCGGTGGCGGCCATCGCCGACAGGGCCGGGATCTCCAAGCCGCTGATCTACAACTACTTCGTGTCCAAGGAAGGGCTCTTCGAGGCCTGCCTCGACCGCGGCGGCGCGCTCCTGGCCGAGGAGATCGAGCGCATCGCCCGCGGTGACGCCGTCGGCATCGAGCGCGGCATGGCGACGCTGGCCGGGATGTTCGACCTCCTGGAGCCTCAGCCCTACCTCTGGCGGCTGTTCTTCGACCCGACCGCACCCTCGACGGGGCCGATCGCCGACTCGATCGCCCTGTATGCCGATCGGATCGGCAAGCTCGCAGATGAAGGCGTCACCGAGCTCATGGGGCTCGCGGGCAACAACGACCCGTTGGACATCTCAGCCATGACCGCGGTCTGGCTCGGCATCGTGGACTCACTCATGAACTGGTGGATGGAGCATCCCGAGGAGAGCGCCGAGCAGATGATGCAGCGCTGCATGCGGCTGCTCACGGCGCTGTTCGGGGGCGCGTCCGAATGAGGCTGTCCGGCCAGACGATCATCATCACCGGGGCGTCCAGCGGCATCGGCGCCGAGGCCGCGCGCAAGATGGCGCGACTCGGTGCGACGGTGTGCCTGCTGGCCAGGCGCGAGGACGAGCTCGAGAGCGTACGCACCGAGATAGAGGAAGCCGGCGGGGTTGCTCACGCCTATGCGGTGGACCTGGCCGATGCGCAAGCCGCCGATGCCGTCGCCGCCCGGCTGCTCGCGGATCACCCGCGGATCGATGCGCTCGTCAACAACGCAGGGCGGTCGATCCGCCGGCCCATCAAGGACTCCGTCGACCGGGTGCACGACTACGAGCGCACGATGGCGATCAACTACTTCGGCGCCCTGCGACTGACTCTGGCCATGGTCCCCCGCTTCCTCCAGCAAGGTCATGGACATGTCGTGATCTCGTCGAGCATGTCGACCCAGGTCCCGATCCCGCTCTTCTCGGCCTACCTCGCGAGCAAGGCGGCGCTCGAGTCGTTCACCCGATCATTGACCGCCGAGCTCGGCCACCAGGGCATGACGTCCACCGTCGTCTACTTCCCGATGGTGCGGACCGAGATGTCGGGGGCGACACAGATCTATCAGGCCATGCCGATGCTGAGCGCTGACAAGGCGGCCAACTGGCTCGTCAAGGCTGTCGTCGACAAGCCGACCCGCGTCTCCAGCCTGCCCGGAGCGATGGGTGAGCTGGGCATGGCGGCCCTGCCCGGTGTCGTCACACGCGTCTCCCAGCCGCTGTTCCGCCGCATGGACAAGTCGTTGGCCAGACGGAGCAAGGACTGACTCCCTGCCACCGAGCGACTGGGTGTGCAGTTCGCAGACCCAGTTGAGACGATGGACCATGAGCAACCGAGAAGGCCCACGATGACCGCCGACGCGCCCCGCAAGTCCCGTCCCGTGCGCCGGATCGTTCTCGAGGTCGTCGGTTGGCTGCTCCTTCTCGCCGGCGCCGCCGCGATCTTCCTTCCGGGCCCCGGTCTGCTGCTGGTGGTGGCGGGCCTTGCGGTGCTCTCCAAGCAGTACGAGTGGGCCGAGCGCAGACTCGAGCCGGTCAAGGTCATGGCGTTCAAGTCGGCCGCCGACGGTGTGCAGACCTGGCCCCGGATCATCGCCAGCTGTGCCGGCGCGCTCGCCCTCGCGGCGATCGGTGTCTACTGGGGCATACGACCACCGGCGCCGGACTGGTGGCCGCTGCGTGACAGCTGGTGGTTGATCGGCGGCTGGGGCACCGGGGCGACGTTGATTCTCTCGTCGGTCATCGCCCTCGGGTTCATCGTCTACAGCTTCCGCAGGTTTCGCGGGATCCCCGATCCCGAGGCCGCCGCCGAGCGGGCCGCCCGCGAGGACGACTGAGCTACCTACCTCGCCGGCTCGACCTGACGCATGCGGATCAGCAGGTATGCCGCCAGGCCGGCGGCGACTCCCGGCACGATGCCGAGGACCAGAGCGATCCAGCCATGCCGCACGCCCTTGGCCAACGCCTCGAACGTGACCCACAGCGCGAGGACTGCCCAGGTCACGAGCACATCTGTCGAATAGCCGGCGGCGAACGGGTTGTCGAAGCCGGCCAGGGCCCCACCCCACACGTCCCAACCGTTGTCGACGAGAGCAGGGACAACGATCGCGCCGAAAAGTACGGTGAAGATCGCGGCGAGGGCGACGAGCCCTGCGCGGAACATACGGTCGGTCATGCGCGACACCCTAGGGGCTTGCTGGCGGTAGAGTCTGTGACGAGTCGCACCACCCCGCGTCTCCACGATGGAAGTGCCCACCACCGCACCTCCGCCATCCACAACAGAGAGCACTACCGTGACCAACTCCAGCACCAGCGCGCCGTCCGCCTTCGGCAGCCGACACGAACAGGTCGTCTTCTGCCACGACGAGGCCTCCGGCCTCAAGGCCATCATCGCGATCTACTCCACCGCCCTCGGCCCGGCCCTCGGCGGGACCCGCTTCTATCCGTATGCCTCCGAGCAGGACGCTCTGACCGACGTCCTGAACCTCTCGCAGGGCATGGCATACAAGAACGCGCTCGCCGGGCTCGACCTCGGCGGCGGCAAAGCCGTCATCATCGGCGATCCTGCGAAGATCAAGACCGAGGCGCTGCTGCGGGCATACGGGCGGTTCGTGCAGACCCTCGGCGGCCGCTACTACACAGCCTGCGACGTCGGCACGTTCAGCCCCGACATGGACATCATCGCCCGCGAGTCCAACTTCGTGACCGGGCGAACCGTTGAGCACGGTGGCGCCGGCGACTCGTCCGTCCTCACCGCGTTCGGCGTCTACCAAGGCATGCGCGCCTCGGCGCAGCACGTCTGGGGCGACACGTCCCTGGCCGGCAAGCGCGTCGGCGTGGCCGGTGTCGGGAAGGTCGGCAAGCACCTCGTCGGCCATCTCATCGAGGAGGGTGCACGTGTCGTCGTCACCGACCCCAACGCCGGGGCGGTCGCCGCGCTCCAGCAGGCATACCCCTCGATCACATCGGTCATCGACGCCGCGGCGCTGGTGCGTGAGCCGCTCGACATCTATGCACCATGTGCCCTCGGCGGGGCGCTCGATGACGAGGTCGTCGAGGTCCTGAGCGCGTCGATCGTGTGCGGTGCGGCCAACAACCAGCTCGCCCACGAAGGCATCGAGAAGCGTCTCGACGAGCGCGGCATCACGTACGCCCCGGACTACTGCGTCAACTCCGGCGGCGTCATCCAGGTCGCCGACGAGCTCGAGGGATTCGTGTTCGAGCGCGCCAAGATGCGGGCGACGACGATCTTCGACACCACGCTCGGCGTCCTGGAGCGGGCGAAGTCGGACGGTGTGCCGCCATCGATCGCGGCCGATCGCATGGCAGAGCAGCGCATGCGCGAGGTTGGACGCCTGCGTCAGGTGTGGTTGCCCTAGCTGAGCGAGGAAGTCCAGTGGCCCGGTCGCCTAGGAGGCGGCCGGGTCTTCTCGTTCGAGATCGCGATACTGAGCGGGAATCGGTTCGCCCGACTCACCATGGAGCTCACGCTGCAAGGTGTTGAAGTCCGTATCAGGTGTGCGGTACTTCAAGTCGCGCGCAACTTTGGTCTGTTTGGCTTTCGCACGGCCGCGCCCCATGGGTCGACCCCCTCGCAGAAAAGTAGTCAGTATGTCGTGTAACCCAGAGTACCCAAAGGTGACAACAAAACTGGCATCGCCCCCCAACCGTCGACGGTTTACCACGGTCCCTAGGCAACCGTCGTCCGCCCGGGGGAAATTTGCCGCGGGCGGACGAGCCTTGCCTAGGGACCGTGGTAAACCGTCACGGGTGGGGGTGGGCACCGGTGAGAGTAACCGATCCACCCTCGCCGTGGACCCCGGCGCCGGCAACATCTCCGGCGATCCAGGCGTCGACGCCACGCTCGGCGAGCAGCCGTATGGCCGCATCAGCCGCATCCGGCGCCACGATGGCCACCATGCCGACGCCCATGTTGAGCGCCTGCTCAAGGTCGGCCCGCGCAACCCCGCCCAATGATCCGACGAGCCCGAACACGGGGGCCGGGGTCCAGGTCGAGCGGTCGACACGTACGGACACCGCATCGGGGACGACCCGTGCGAGGTTGGCGCCGAGCCCACCACCGGTGATGTGAGACATCGCGTGCACCTCTACCTCGTCGGCCAAGGCCAAGCACGGCAAGGTGTAAAGGCGGGTCGGTGTCAACAGCTCCTCGCCGAGCGACCGGCCGAACTCCGGCACCTCGCGGTCGAGCTGCCAGCCCGCACCCCCCTGATCAGACGGAGTGAAGAACACGTGGCGGACCAGGGAGTAGCCGTTGGAGTGCAGTCCGCTCGAGGCCATCGCAATGACGACGTCTCCGGGGCGCACGAGCTCGGCACCGAGCAGCTTGTCGGCCTCGACGACGCCCGTGGTCGACCCGGCGATGTCGTACTCATCGGGCGCCAGCAGACCGGGGTGCTCCGCGGTCTCGCCGCCGAGCAGCGCGGTGCCACTCTCGGCGCACGCCTGCGCAACCCCCTTGACGATGTCAGCGATGCGCTCGGGCACGACCTTGCCGCAGGCGATGTAGTCGGTCATGAACAGCGGCTCAGCGCCGCACACCACGAGATCGTCGACCAGCATGCCCACGAGGTCGAAGCCGATCGTGTCGTGCCTGTCCATGCGCTGCGCGATCTGCACCTTGGTGCCCACGCCGTCGGCGGAGGTCGCGAGCAGGGGACGGTCGTATGCCTTGAGGGCCGACGCGTCGAACAACCCGGCGAAGCCGCCGATGCCGCCGACGACCTCGGGGCGGCGGGCCTTGTCGACCCATTCCTTCATGAGCTCGACGGCGCGGTCGCCCTCTTCGATCGAGACCCCTGCACTGGCATACGACACCATCAGATGACCTCCAGCGGCAAAGTGTCCTGGACCTCGAGCAGGTGCTTGCCGATCAGGTCGTCCTCGGGCAGCGCCACCGGATAGATTCCGTCGAAGCAGGCGCGGCAGAGGTTGTCCTTGGGCACGTTGGTCGCCTCGACGAGCTGGTCGAGCGTGACGTACGCCAGCGAGTCGGCACCGATCGAGCGGCGGATCTCATCGACCGAGATGCCATTGGCGATCAGCTCGGCCCGCGAAGCGAAGTCGATGCCGTAGAAGCATGGCCACTTGACCGGTGGCGAAGAGATGCGGACGTGCACCTCGGCGGCGCCGAACTCCCGGAGCATACGGACCAGGGCGCGCTGCGTGTTGCCTCGCACGATCGAGTCGTCGACGACCACGAGCCGCTTGCCCGCGATGACATCACGCAGCGGGTTGAGCTTGAGCCGGATGCCGAGCTGGCGCAGGGTCTGCGAGGGCTGGATGAATGTCCGCCCGACGTAGGAGTTCTTGACCAGTCCGTGGCCGAACGGGATGCCACTCTCCTCGGCGTAGCCGATCGCGGCGGGCGTGCCCGACTCCGGTACCGGGATCACCAGATCGGCATCGACGGGGAACTCGCGAGCGAGCCGGCGACCGATCTCAGCACGCACCGAGAACACCCGCTGGTCCGAGATCGTTGTGTCGGGCCGGGCGAGGTAGACGTACTCGAAGATGCAGCCCTTGGGCTCAGCCTTGGCGAACCGTTCGGTGCGCAGACCCTTTTCGTCGATCGCGATGAACTCACCGGGCTGGATCTCGCGGATGAAGGAGGCGCCGACGATGTCGAGTGCTGCGGTCTCGCTCGCCACGACCCAGCCGCGCTCGAGGCGGCCGAGCACCAGCGGACGGATGCCCTGGGCGTCTCGAGCGGCATACAGCGTGCCCTCGTCCATGAACACCAGCGAGAACGCACCCCGCAGCTTGGGCAGCACGTCCAGAGCCGCCTCCTCGACCGATCGATCGGGGTAGGACGCGAGCAGGGTTGCCATGACCGACGTGTCGGAGGTCGCGGTCTCGCCCTTGCTGGACGTCATGCCTGACTCCAGGTCGCGCTCGCGGAGGATCTCCAGCAGCTCGGCGGTGTTGGTCAGGTTGCCGTTGTGACCGAGGGCCACGGAACCCGACGTGGTTGGTCGGAACGTCGGCTGGGCGTTGTGCCAGACGCTGGAGCCGGTCGTCGAGTAGCGGTTGTGACCGATCGCGATCTCGCCCTTGAGCGACTCCAGCGTGGCCTCGTCGAAAACCTGGGAGACCAGGCCCATGTCCTTGTAGACCAGGATCTGGCGGCCGTTGCCGACCGCGATGCCGGCCGACTCCTGGCCGCGGTGCTGCAGCGCGTAGAGACCGAAGTAGGTCAGCTTGGCGACCTCTTCGCCGGGGGCCCAGACACCAAAGACACCACACGCGTCCTGGGGTCCGGCGTCCTGGGGATCGAGGTCGTGGGTCAGGCGTCCATCTCCGCGGGGCACGCTCCAAGTGTAGAGGCCCCGCCCTGCCGGGCCCAATGCCGCATTACGCACCGGGACATCTCGCGCGGGACTAGCGTGGGCTCGTGACCAAGGCGTTGCTCTATGGGCTCGCGACCGCGCTGCCACTCGTCGTCGGCGCTGGGATCGGGCTGCGCTGGCGGATCCCCCGACCTGTCCTGGCCGCCCTCATGGCTTTCGGCGCCGGGACGATGATCGCCGCGGCGACCACCGAGCTGTTCGAGCCGGCGTTTCGCACCGTCGCGCCCTGGCATGCCGGTGTTGCCCTCATGGCAGGTGCGGGTGTCTACGTCGTGGCGAGCCATCTCCTCGACCTCAAGCTCGGCAAGGCATCAATCGGCTGGGGCCTCATGGTGGGCACTCTGCTCGACGGCATCCCGGAGAACACCGCTCTCGGTGTGTCGCTCTCCGAAGCAGGCGGAGTCGTGCTGCTCGTCGCCATCGCGATCGGCAACACCCCTGAAGCGATCGGCGGCGCGGCGACGGTGCGGGATACGCCCGGCGGCAGTCCTCGCCGGGTCATGCTGCTGTGGTCGGCCACCGCGGTGATCCTCGTGCTGGTGACGGTCGGCGCGGATGCGCTCGGCGACTCGATCGGATCGTCGAGCGTCGCGACCGTGCAGGCGTTCGCGGGTGGCGCCACGATTGCCGTGCTCGCCGACACGCTC
This sequence comes from Aeromicrobium sp., assembly GCF_037719875.1. Taxonomy (GTDB): domain Bacteria; phylum Actinomycetota; class Actinomycetes; order Propionibacteriales; family Nocardioidaceae; genus Aeromicrobium. The sequence goes on from NZ_JBBJMJ010000026.1 coordinate 14,318, forward strand.
ATGCCGGAGGCATACAAGGAGGGCGGCTGGTGGGTCGGCCTCACGACCGCCTTGGGCTTCTTCGTCGCCTTCGTCCTCGGCGGGTGAGCCATATCGGGTTGCGTCCGGCGGCGGCCACCGGTCAGATGGAGCCTATGAGCTCAGACATCATCACCGTCGAACGTACGATCAACGCCTCTCCCGACCAGATCTTCGCGGTCATCTCGGATGCCGGTCGGCACGCCGAGATCGACGGCTCTGGCACCGTGAGAGGGACCCGCCAGAAGTCCCGCCCCCTGACCCTCGGATCCACGTTCGGCATGGCGATGCACATGGGTGTCGGCTATCGGACCTCCAACAAGGTCGTCGAGTTCGAGCAGGATCGTCGCATCGCGTGGCAGACCAGCGGACTGAAGGGACTCGTCGGCGGGCGAATCTGGCGCTACGAGCTCGAGCCCGCCGGCGACCGAACCCTCGTGCGGGAGTCGTGGGACGTCTCGAAGGACAAGCAGAAGTTCTTCCTCAAGCGAAGCCCCATGGCACCGGCAGCGAAGACCGGCATGCGCAAGACCCTCGAGCGCATCGCTGAGACGCTCGAGGGCTGACGCAGATCCGGCGGGCGCCATCAGTGCCAGTCGGAGACCTGGAGGTCGTACGGCTCGGGCGCCCCGGTACCGGTCTCCACCAGCTGCTTGAGGCTCACCAGGAACGTCGCCCACTTGGTGCTGCAGTGGTGCATGAACTCGACCGGCTCGGCCCAGCCCTCATGGGCGAACAGCACGATCGCCCAGTCGTCCACCTGCTTGAGGTCCCAGCGGACCGTCGTACCGATCCACTCAGGCGGCCCGTCGACGACCTCCCACAGCACACGCTTGCCGGGCACCAGCTCGAGCACCAACATGTCGAAGCCGCCCGGCGCGAACCGGAACTCGATGACTCCACCGACCCCGGTCTCGCCCGTGGTGTCGGTCGCCCACCAGCCCGCCAGGCCTTCAATCGTGGTGAGCGCCGCATAGACGTCATCCGTTGACTTCGACTCCATGCCGACCCTGTGCACAATGTTGAGCATCGTGATTCCTCCTGTTGTGGTGAGTGTTGGTGGTGCAGCTCAGTCCTGTGCGCGCTGGATCGCCTCGGCGATGCGCTTGATCCGCAGCAGTCGGGCGTCCCAGGTCGCGCCGACATCTGCGAGCTGTGCGGCCGCTCGGGCGAGCTGCGCCTCGTCCACCCGGTAGCGCCGCTCGCGTCCGGCCGGGGTGACGTGGACCAGGCCCACGCGGTCCAGGACCACCAGATGTTTCGAGACTGCCTGGCGGGTCACGGGCAACCGGTCACTGAGGGTCGTGGCCGTGCCGGCACCGTCAGCGAGCAGGAGGTCGAGCATCCGGCGTCGGGTCGGGTCGCCGATGGCTGACCACAACCCGTCATCGATGGCGACCGTCATGGCGTCGACACCAGTCGAGTGACGTACGCGCCGAGGCTGGGCATGAAGATGTCCCAGCCATTCACGTGATCGGTGTAGGCCGCCTCGAGAACCGCTGCTTCCCAGCCCTTCTCGCGCCATCCGCTCTCGGTCAGACGTACCGTGGTCCCCGCCCCCGAGGGGATGAGCTCGAAGGTCACCAGGAGCGAATTCGTCGGCGTCGCCACGTCCGCACCCTCATAGACCCACCGAAACGAGAACACGCGAGGCGGTTTCGCGTCGACGACCGTGAGCTGTTCGATGTGCGGCTCCGCCGTTCCCCTTCCCCAAGCGAGCTCAGCAGTCGCGCCCGGTGTTGGCGACAGGTCGGTCTCTGCACCGTTCCACCACTCCCGGATGTGCTCGGGACTGCTGATGACTTCGTACGCGATCTCGGGAGACGCGTCGACGTGGATCTCGCGCTCGATGATTCCGATCTCCATGGATCTCTCTCTTTCTGCAACGTTTGGTTGCGCACAACACTAGGTGCGGTTCGTTCACAACGCAACCATTGGTTGCCTATCCTTTTAGGCTGGTCTCGGTCTACTCCTCCCGCGCCAGTGGTCCCGTACGCTGACGTGACCCCAGTCACATCAGCCGAGGAGCGCCCATGCCGATCTCCATTCCTCCCGCCACGTTCCTGCCTGACTTCCTCTCGCATCGTGCGACCGAGCGACCAGACAAGCCGTGCTGGATCTTCGGCGAGAGGACCTGGTCGTGGGGCGAGGCGTGGGAGTCCGTACGCCAGGTTGCCGGGGCGCTCGCAGCCGAGGGCGTACAGCGCGGCGATCGAGTCGCGATCCTCGACAAGAACAATCCGGCGGTCCTGCAGGTCCTCCTCGGCGGATGCCAGCTCGGGGCCGCCACCACGGTCGTCAACTGGCGACTGGCCGGCGACGAGCTCGACTACGTCCTGAACGACTGCGGAGCCGAGGTCGTCTTCGTCGGGCACCAGCTCCTCCCGCAGTTCACCCTGGTCCGCGACCGCCTCGACCACGTCAAGCGGGTCATCGTCGTGGGCGGCGATGATGACGAGTTCGACGCGTGGCTGGCCACCGCAACGCCGGCCGACCGGCACTCCGAGGTGGAGCCGGACGACATCTGCGTCGTGATGTACAGCTCGGGGACGACCGGACGCCCCAAGGGAGTCCAGCTCAGCCAGCACGCCTTGGTCGAGCACAGCGTCAACGGGCTCGGCGACGCGACCTATGACGACGGCGACATGTTGCTCGTCGCGATGCCGATGTTCCACGTGGGCGGCACGTCCTACGCCCTGCTGGGTCCGGTCGTCGGCGCACCCGGCTACATCATCAGCGAGGTCGACGGCGCTCTGCTCGCCGGCGGGATCATGGCCGGCTGCACTCACGTCTTCCTCGTGCCAGCGGTCGTCGCCGCGCTCATCGCCGCCGGCCCACAGGTCATGGGCCTGTTCGGCAAGCTCAAGTCCTTCGGCTACGGCGCCGCACCCATGCCGCTCCCGGTGCTGCGGGCTGCGATGGAGGCCTGGCCCGACACCGAGTTCCAACAGGTCTACGGCATGACCGAGATGGGCGGGGTCATCACGGCCCTCAACGACGAAGCCCATCGCGACACCGACCATCCCGAACGACTCGTCTCCGCCGGAAAGCCGGTCGATCATGCCGAGATGCGCATCGTCGACCCCGTGACTCTCCAGGACGTGCCGCAGGGTCAGTCGGGCGAGGTCTGGTTCCGCACCCCACAGGCCACGATCGGCTACCTCGGCAGGCCCGACGCCACCGCGGAGCTGCTGACCCCCGACGGCTGGCTGCGCACCGGTGACCTCGGCCGGGTCGACGAGGGCGGCTTCCTGTTCATCGAGGACCGGATCAAGGACATGATCATCACCGGCGGTGAGAACGTCTACTCCCCCGAGGTCGAGCGGATCCTGGCCGAGCACCCTGCCGTCGCGGAGATCGCGATCATCGGGGTGCCGGACGACAAGTGGGGCGAAGCGGTCAAGGCGGTCGTGGCCTTCAAGCCCGACCAGTCAGCCTCACCGGAGGAGCTCATCGCGTACGCCCGAGAGCGGCTCGCCAGCTACAAGTCGCCCTCGTCGATCGATGTCGTCGAGGCACTGCCCCGCAACCCGTCCGGCAAGATCCTCAAGCGGGACCTGCGCAAGCCCTACTGGGGCGAGGGCGCCCGCCAAGTGTGATGCCCCAGCCAGGCAAAACGTGGTCCCGACCATCCAGGGGAGGGGCCGGGACCACGATGGTTGAATCGTATCGTTTGCGGGTGCCTGAGTCACACACGCCTCACGCGCACCGTGATGGACCTCTCACCAAATCGGCGTTTGTCCCGTACCCTCATGAGATGCGCCTGGTGCCTTCCCCCACCTCGCGGCCCACGATCGCCGGCATACTGACCGGCCTGGCCGCGACATTTCTGCTGTCCTCACCCGCTGCGGCCGCAGGCCCTTCGGCGCCCGGCAGCTTCACCGGATATGGCTTCGATGCATGCGTCGCTCCGAGCCAGAGCGTCATGGACGCGTGGAACACCCGCTCGCCGTACAGCGCGATCGGCATCTACGTCTCGGGCAGCTCACGCTACTGCGGCGATGCCTACCAGCCCCACCTCAGCAAGGAGTGGGTCGCCAAGAACGCATCGCACGGCTGGCGTTTCCTGCCGATCCACGTGGGTCGGCAGGCACCGTGCTTCGTCAACAACCCGAACAGCAGGGTCCAGAAGAAGCGGATGTCGACGGACGTCCCCACGGCCCGGTCACAGGCTCGCGCCGACGCGGCCGAGACCGTCGCCGCCCTCAAGAAATACGGATTCGGCGCCGGTAGCTATTCCTATCTCGACATCGAGTGGTACGCCCGCACGTCCGCCTGCGACAACGTCGTCCTGGAGTTCGCGGACGCGTGGACCGAGTATCTGCATGGCCAGGGATACAAGTCCGGTGTCTATTCCAGCGGCTCGGCGGCGATCGCGGCGATCGACGCCGCTCGCAAGTCTGGGCGCACGGGCTTCACGCTGCCCGACCAGATGTGGATCGCGTGGGGCAACAACGTCGCCAACACCGATGGTGGGCCTTACCTCGCCGACGAGGGTTGGGCCAATCACCAGCGGATCCACCAATATGTCCTCGACGTCAGCGTGACCTATGGCGGCCGCACGCTGAACATCGACAAGAACTTTCTCGATGTCGGCCAGGGATCGGTGCCGGCGAAGCAGTACCTGCCATGTGACGTCAAGATGTCGTTCGCGTCCTATCCGTCGATCCGAGTCGGCAGCACCGGGCCCGAAGTGGCGGCGCTCGAGTGCCTGCTGCGCGAGCAGGGCTTCTTGACCTCGATCAACACCACGTTCGGCAGCGTGACCGCCCGGGCAATTGACGCATTCCGCAAGACCTTGGGATGGGGCCCGATCGGTCGGACGACGCCGGCCACCTGGACGGCGCTGCTGTCGCACGGCAGCAACCCGCGGGTGCTCAAGCAGGGCTCGGTCGGCCAGTCGGTGTGGCGCCTGCAGCGGTCGCTGATCGCCGCCGGGCTCCGCCCCAGTCTCACGGGGCTCTACGACACCAACACCGTCGCGGCCGTCAAGGCCTACCGCGAGGCGCGCGGACTGACCACCTACACGACCACCGAGTCGTCGGTGTGGTCGCTCCTCCAGCGCGGCAAGACCGCAGGCTAGCCTCCCGACATGGCCCTGGTGTCGGCCCACCGCGGCGGCGCTGGTGACGACCGGCCGGCCCAGAACACCCTGGCTGCATTCGAGGCCGCCATTGCGCTGGGGTGCGACTACGTCGAGTTCGACGTACGCCTGACGTCCGACGGCTACCCCGTGATCTGTCATGACGATGAGATTGCTGACGATGACCGCGTCCGCTCGATCGCCCGACACCGCCGTGACGAGATCGCCGATGCCCAGCTCGTCGATCTCGATTCGGTGCTCGCCCTGGTCAGCGGCCGGATCAAGGCCCACGTCGACCTCAAGGTCCGCGGGGACGAGATCGCGCTGGTCGACCACATCGTGACGGCGCTGGGGTCCTCCAACGTCATCTTCACCACCGCGGAGGACTCTTCGGTCCGGCAGCTGCGGCGCTGGGCACACCAGCACGCGCCAGACCTGCTGGTGGGGCTCTCATCGAGTCCGCGCGCGGGCTCGAGCCACTGGTTCGTCCGCCGGCTGGTTCAGGTCGAGTCCGCCTTTCCCCGCCTTCGCGTGCGGCTCAGCGGAGCCAACCTCGTGGTCTCGCACAAGCTCGTCGCCCGGCTGTCGCTCAGGGCCTATGCCCGCCGGCGGGGCCTCCCCCTGCTGGTCTGGACCGTCGATCGACCCGACGAGCTCGAGCACTGGATGAACCACCCGGATGTCTGGCTCGTGACCACGAACTACCCGGCGCGGGCATTCGCCGCGCGGACCTGAGTCCGCGCACGTCTGGATCAGGCCTCATCGAGCGGCAGCAAGAACGACAGGTCTGAGCGCTCACCCGATGCTCGTACGACTGCGTCGGTCCAACGCAGCCGCCCGCGGCCGAGCGCGATCCAGGTCGGTGCGTCCATCTCGACCACGGCCGGCGGAGTTCCACGGGTGTGGCGGGCGCCAGCGATGCACTGCACCGCCGCGAACGGTGGGATCCGCACCTCGACGCTCGCGCCGGGCGCCTTGTCGACGATCAGCGCGACCAGATGCATCGTGGCGGCCTTGAGATCGGCGCGAGATGGCTCGCCCAGATCGATCCGCCCACAGATCTCGGCGAACTCCTCGTGCGACAGCGGTGTCGGCCTGCGTGCCATGCCGACAGGCTACTGCGATCGCCGCGTCATAGCCGCGGGCCCTGTGACTCTCATACGTGGGCCCTTCACAAGAAATCGTCAGGACACATGACCCTTCGATCACGATCCGCCACGCTGCTCACGACCGCGATCGTAGCGTCGACCCTTGTCTTCGCCGCGCCTGCCGAGGCCGCAGCGACCTACGACGGGACGACCCAAGAACGTGCGGCCGCATCGTGCTGGGAGATCAAGCAGAACGATCCGGATGCCCCCAGCGGGCGCTATTGGATCGTCACGCCCCGGCTCCAGGTGCCCACGCAGTTCTACTGCGACCAGACCACCAACGGTGGCGGATGGGTTCTTGTGGGCCGCGGCCGGCACGGCTGGGTCGAGGGTGGCGATGGTCAGGGCACCACGGCCGACGTGAGCGCAGCGACGTCCGGCGCGGCCATGATGAAGGCGAAGCAGCTCTCCGGCACGGTCATCGACGGGCTGCTCAACAGCGGACGGGTCGACGCGCTGCCCGACGGGATTCGCCTGCGCCGCGCGACCGACACGTCCGGCAGCCGGTGGCAGGAAGCCCGAGTCAAGATCTCCCAGCGCGACCGCTGGACCTGGGCCCTGGCGGCGGGGCTGCCGGTCTCTTCCTACTCGGTCGACGGCACGTCTGTGACAACGGCCCAAAAGACCGACGACCTGCGGATCTCGACGGACACCCAGCGCGCCTGGACCAGATCGAGCGCGACCAACGGATACATCCGCGGCTTCAACTACGGCAAGAGCGGGCCGAACGGCACGACCGCGGCAGACAGCTTCCTCTACTCGACGGTTGCCGGCGGCGACTACGCGACACCGTTCACCCAGATGTATCTGCGACCCAAGCTGCTGACGACCCAGATGTCCTATCCCACGATCCCACTTTCTGGCACTCCCTCGCAGGCAGGCCTGGCCATCCCGGAGTCCGGCGCCCTGCCGAGCCCGTGGGGTGTGACCGGTCTGGGGGCTGGAGGTTCCAGCTACTACTCCACCGAAGTCTCGGCCTTCGCTCAGATCGGGTCCCGGGTCTACGTCGGGGGCAACTTCACGACCGTGCGCAACAGCGCCGGCACGATCTCCCACACGCAGTCCTATCTCGCATCATTCGATGCCAGGACCGGCGAGTGGATCTCGAGCTTTCGACCCACCTTCGACCATCAGGTCAAGGCCCTGGCCGTGCTCCCCAACGGCAAGCTCGCGGTTGGCGGCCAGTTCGGAAAGGTCAACGGCAAGGTCGCCACTGCGCTCGTGGTGCTCGACCCCACCAGCGGCGCGACCGATCCGTCCTTCACTGCGACGCTCACCCAGACGACCACGGGAGCGAACCGCTGGGTCCGATCCCTCGATGTGTCGGGCAACCACCTCTATGTCGGCGGCGGATTCACGCGCTATTCAGGCGGCACCGACCGCACGACCCGCGCCTTCCGCAACATCGTGCGGGTCAGCACGACAACTGGCACTCCCGACACCACGTGGCGGCCAAACCTCGGGACCGGGATCCTGCAGTCCGACGGCAAACGCTCCTTGAGCTCAAGCGTCCTGTCCCTTGACGTCTCCGATGACGGCGCGATGGTCTATGCGGCTGGGCAGTTCACTCAGGGCTATGTCGGCGACGATGGCAAGACCGCCGTGTCCAAGCCCGGGCTCGCCGCGATCAAGACCAGTGCTCCCGCGACATTCCAGTCGTGGCCGATCGTCTACAGCTCCACGGTGGCACGGACTCGCTACCAGCAGGCGGTCAAGCAGGTCGGCTCCCGGGTGTGGACCGGTGGCAGCCAGCACAACCTGTTCGCCTACCTCGCGTCATCGCTCAAGCTCAGCATCTCCAACATCACCGTCCGCGGGGGTGATTTCCAGGCGATCGCCGCCCGGAGCGGGATCGTCTACGCGTCGTGCCACTGCTTCGACTGGAACTACTCCGGCACGACGCGCTACGACGCTCCCAAGGCAGCCGGCTACACGCAGGTCGACCGCATCGGCGGCGTGGGCGCGTGGAACGCCTCGACCGGCGACTACATACCCTCCTTCTCCCCCACGTTCGACACCCGCACCGGTGAGGGGCCGTGGGCCCTCATGACCGCCGCCGACGGCACCCTGTGGTCAGGGGGCGACTACACCTCCGTCGTCGGGCGCGACGGCAAGAACCAGTGGACCGGAGGCTTCGCGCGTTTTGCGGTGCGTCCACACACACCCCCCGCTGCACCCAGCGCGCTCAAGGCCACGCTCAGCGGATCGACAGCCCACCTGTCGTGGACCATGTCCTCGACGTCCGGCGCCACGCATGAGGTGCTCCGCAACAACCGCGTCGTCGCGACGACCCCTGCTGACGCCTCGTCGGTGTCGGTCCCCGGCTCTGCGGCCGGAGACCGGTGGTACGTCCGCGCCACCGACGGCAACGGCAACCGCTCATCCTCGACGCCCGCTGTGAGCAGCACAGTCGCTCCCGCGGAGTCGGTCTCGCTGTCTCCGGCCGGCGCGCAGTGGGCCTATTGGTTCGACAGGGACCAACCGGTCGACACTCGATGGAAGGGCCCGACCTGGGAGCCCGGCAACGCGTGGCTCTACGGCGCAGCACCACTTGGCTGGGGGCCCAATGCCGAGACCTCGATCGACACACCCACGACGGCAGAGCGCGCACTGACCGCCTACTTCCGTCGACGCTTCACCGCTGACCCGGCCGACTTCTCCACCATCACGATCACCACCCGGTCCGACGACGGTGCCGTGGTCTATCTCAACGGCACCGAGATCGGGCGCAAGAACCTGCCGGCCGGGACGATCACGCCCACGACCTATGCCGGCGACGAGACCGCAGACCGGGCCTGGACGATCACTGTGCCTGCCAGCATGCTGAGGGCAGGCGACCGGGCGAACACCCTCGCGGTTGAGGTCCACCTCAACTCACGGGGTGCCGCCGGGGTCAGTCACGAAGCGGTCATCAGCGGCACGCCCTAGGTGTTCTGTCCTGCCAGGTTGGGAACGAGGTCGGCTGGTGATGCGCCTTTGAGTGAGGTGTGTCCTCGGTGGTGATTGTAGGTGTGGAGCCAGGTGGCGAATTCAGCGACGCGTTCTGATTCGGACCGGTAGGGGCGCGCGTATGCCCATTCCTCGATCATGGTGCGGTTGAGGCGCTCGACTTTGCCGTTGGTCTGGGGCCGGTAGGGCCTGGTGCGGACGTGTTTGGCTTCGCCGAGGGTCTGGGTCCAGAGCTTGGACTTGTAACAAGAGCCGTTATCGGTCATCACGGCTCTGACCTCGATCCCGGCGTCGGCGAACCAGGCGCGGGCTCGTTCCCAGAACCCGGCGGCGGTCTCCTTGCGTTCGTTGGTGAGGATCTCGCAGTAGGCCAGCCGGGTCCGGTCATCGACAGCGTTGTGGATGAACGCGTAGCCGCGGCCACGGGTTCCGCTGTTGGCCCGGCCTGCTCGTCGACCCACAAATCGGTGGCCGCCACCGGGAGGGATCAGGCCGAGCTTCTTGATGTCGACGTGAACCAGGTCGCCGGCCTCGGCCATCTCATAGCTGCGACGCTCGCGCCGTGAGGTGCGGAGCCTGACCCCGGTGGCCGGGTCCGTCCAGCGCAGCGGCGGACACCCGTAGCGGGTCAGCACCCGGTGGACCGTAGAGACGTTCAACCCGAGCCGGTAAGCGATCCTCGCCGGTCCCCACCGGCGCGAGACCCGCAGCCCCACGATCCGGCGCTCGGTCCGCCGCGGCAGCTGGTGTGGGCACGACTTCGGACGTGAGGACCGGTCGACCATTCCGGCCTTGCCAAGTGCCCGATAGCGACTGGCCCACCGCCGCGCCGTGGTGACCGAGACATTAAAACGCTCGGCAGCACGTTCCAGCGGCCAATCGTCATCGACGACGACCTTGGCCAGACGAAGCCGACCAGTCTCTGACAAGGGGGCATTAGCGTGGGGCATGAAGACCTCCGGTGAAGGTGAGGACGCGTGGTTGCTCCACACCTCACCCGGAGGTCTTCACTCATGTCCACCCGGCACGCCGTTCCTAACGTCCGTGGACAGAACAACTAGGGCGTGTCTCTCAATTGGCCGTCGATGAGGGAGCGTGGCATCCGCGCCCGGCTGACAAGGCCGAGGAACGAGGCGCACCGGTGTTGTGCGGCGAGCGACGAGAACGCAGTCAGGCGGGATGCGGGGGCACGCGAGCCGGCGGTGAATTGAGAGACACGCCCTAAGCCAGAGCTGCCGGGATCGTCGCCTGCCAGGCGGCCTTGAGGTCCGCGACCAGCACGCTGAACTGACCCGTGACCTCGATCGTGGCACCTCCCGTGCGACCGACGGATGCCAGCTCGACGCCATGGCTCTCCGCCATCGACACGAACTCATCGTGCCGATCCTGCGTGACCACGACCATCGCGCGGGCCGACGACTCGCTGAACAGGTCGAGGAACGGGTCCGCCAGGTCGACCGTGACGCCGACGCCGTTGCGGAACGACGCCTCGGCAAGCGCCATTGCGAGTCCACCGTCGGAGAGGTCGTGCGCCGACTCGACGACACCCGACTTGGCGGCCTGGACCATGAGGTCGGCCAGCGAGCACTCAGCTGCGAGGTCGACCACCGGAGGAATGCCGCCGAGATGGCCGTGCAGGACATCTGCCCACGTGGAGCCGGAGAGCTCTTCGCGGGTCTCGCCGAGCACCAGCACGTGGCTGCCCTCGGCGGTGAACCCGTGGGTGATGCGCTGGCGTACGTCGTCGATGACCCCGAGGATCCCGACGACGGGCGTGGGCAGGATCGGGGTCTCGCCGGTCTGGTTGTAGAACGAGACATTGCCGCCCGTGACGGGTATGCCAAGCACCGCGCAGGCGTCCTTGAGCCCGTGAGTCGCCTGCTCGAACTGCCACATCACGTCAGGGTTCTCCGGTGAGCCGAAGTTGAGGCAGTCGGTCACGGCCAAGGGCAGCGCACCCGTCACCGCGACGTTGCGAAAGGACTCGGCAAGGGCGAGCTGCGCACCCGTGTAGGGGTCGAGCTTGGCGAACCGGCCATTGCAGTCGGTCGACACCGCAACGCCGAGGTGGGACTCGTCGTCTATGCGGATGACGCCGGCGTCCTCAGGCTGCGCGAGGACGGTGTTGCCCTGCACGTAGCGGTCGAACTGGTCGGTCACCCACGACTTGTCGGCCATGTTGGGCGAGGTCACGATCGCAATCAGCTGATCGCGGAGCTCATCTCCCGAGGCTGGTCGCGGAAGCTGCTCGGCGCCGTCCGCCTGCAAGGCATCCTGCCACTCGGGTCGGGCGTAGGGGCGATCGTACGTCGGGCCATCGTGGGCGACCGAGCGCGGCGGCACGTCCACAACGGTCTCGCCGTGCCAGTCGATCACGAGGTGTTCGCCGTCCGTGACCTCGCCGACGACGACTGCCTCGACGTCCCACTTGGCACAGATCGCCATGAAGGCGTCGAGATGCTGTGGCTCGACGACAGCCATCATGCGCTCCTGCGACTCGCTCATGAGGATCTCCTCGGGCGACAGGGTGGAGTCGCGCAGGGGAACGGTGTCCAGCTCGACATGCATACCGCCGTCGCCGGCCGAGGCGAGCTCGCTGGTCGCACAGGAGAGACCGGCGCCGCCGAGGTCCTGGATGCCGTTGACGACCTCCGCGCGGAACAGCTCGAGGGTGCACTCGATCAGGAGCTTCTCCATGAAGGGGTCGCCGACCTGCACGCTGGGCCGCTTCGCGGGACCGGAGCCACCCTCGGCGGACTCTGTGAATGTCTCGGAGGCCAGGACAGAGACGCCACCGATGCCGTCTCCGCCGGTCCGCGCACCGTAGAGCACCACCTTGTTGCCGACCCCTGAAGCGAATGCGAGGTGCAGATCCTCATGGCGGAGGACGCCAACGCACAGCGCGTTGACCAGCGGGTTGCCGAGATAGGTCTCGTCGAACACGACCTCGCCGCCGATGTTGGGCAGACCGAGCATGTTGCCGTAGCCCCCGACACCGGCGACGATGCCCGGCATGATCCGGCGGGTGTCCTCGGCGTCGAGTGGTCCGAATCGCAGCGGGTCCATGACCGCGACCGGACGGGCACCCATCGCAAGGATGTCGCGGACGATCCCGCCGACGCCAGTGGCCGCGCCCTGATAGGGCTCGATGTACGACGGGTGGTTGTGTGACTCGACCTTGAACGTGACGGCATACCCCTGGCCGATGTCGATCACACCTGCGTTTTCACCGATTCCGGCGAGCGTCTTGCCGAGCGGGGTCTCCTGCGGCAGGTCGCCGAACTTCTTGAGGTGGACCTTGGAAGACTTGTAGGAGCAGTGCTCGCTCCACATCACCGAATACATGGCCAGCTCCGCGCCCGTAGGTCGCCGGCCCAGGATCTTGCGGATGCTGGCGTACTCCTCCTCGCGGAGGCCAAGCTCGGCCCAGGGCTGAGCCTGGTCTGGGGTGCTGGTGGCGTGCTGAACGGAGTCGAGCTGGCGGGCTGCAGTCACAGCCGAATCCTATCGGTCGCCGCAGCGCGGTCCCGACCACCGTCCGACCGGTCGGCGCGACAGCGTCCAGGCGCCGGCCATTCGGTCAGAGTGCGCCGTAGCGGATCAGGAAGTCGCGATCGGTGTCGCGTCCACCCTCCGGATCGGGCACGGGGTCGGTGTCGGACGTCGTCACGGTGTCCTCGAGGCGTATGCGCTCGGGCAGCTTCGAAAAACGATCTCGTTGCGTCCGTTCGGCCATGTCGGTCAGTCTACGTCGCGCAGACGGGTTGACTTCCTGGTCAAGCCGGATTTATATTCAACGTATGTTGAATACTTCGGCGGTTGACGTCTCCGGCCTGGTCGTGATCCGTGGCACGAACACCGTGATCCCCGATCTGTCGATCTCGATTCCACGCGGATCGGTCACGGGTCTTCTCGGCCCGAGCGGGTGTGGGAAGTCGACCCTCATCCGCGCGATCGCGGGCATACAGGTCATCGAGTCCGGCTCCGTCTCGGTGCTCGGCGGCCCGGCCGGCACGTCCGCCGCACGCGAGCAGGTCGGGTATGTCACGCAGGCCAGCTCGGTCTATCCCGACCTCACCGTGGCGCAGAACCTGCGCTACTTCGCCGCCTTGACCGGTGCGGATGACGCAGCGGTGCATGATGCCGTCGCCAACGTCGGGCTCGCCGAGAAGTTCGAGACACTTGTCGGCGATCTCTCCGGCGGTCAGCGGACGCGGGTCTCGCTGGCGGCGGCGCTGCTGTCCGATCCCGAGCTCTATCTCCTGGACGAACCGACCGTCGGCCTCGACCCCGTCCTCCGACGCGATCTGTGGCAGCTCTTCGACAGCCTGGCGGCGGCCGGCAAGACACTGCTCGTGTCCAGCCACGTCATGGACGAGGCCGGCCGCTGTGACCGCGTGCTCCTGATGAGGGAGGGTCGGCTCATCGCGGATGCGACCCCCGATGGTCTGCGCACCCAGTCCGGAGAGGACGACCTCGAGAAGGCCTTCCTCGTGATCGCAGAAGGAAGAGCCGCATGAACCGTACGCTCGCCACCGCCCGCCGCGTGCTCCAGCAGCTGAGTCACGACCCTCGCAGCATCGCGTTGATCGTGGTCCTGCCGTCGATCCTGCTGCTGCTCTTCAAGTATGTCTTCGACAGCAGCCCCGGGGTGTTCAACCGGATCGGCCCGCAGATGCTCGGGATCTTCCCGTTCGTCATCATGTTCCTCGTGACCTCGGTGACGATGGTCCGCGAGCGTACCTCCGGCACCCTCGAGCGGCTGTTGACCACGCCCCTCCGCCGGGGGGAGCTCATCGCCGGATACGGCCTCGCCTTCGGCGCAGCGGCGCTCGTGCAGTCACTCATCACCTCAGCCAGTGCGATCTGGTTGCTCGACATGGATGTCAACACCCCGTGGGCCGTGGTGCTGTTCGCCGTCACCGACGCGGTGCTCGGCACGGCCCTCGGCCTGCTGATGTCGGCCTTCGCAGTCACGGAGTTCCAGGCGGTCCAGTTCATGCCACTCGTGGTCATCCCGCAGCTCCTGCTGTGTGGTTTGCTCACGCCACGGGAGTCGATGCCCGACGTGCTCCGCTGGCTGTCCGACGTGCTCCCATTGAGCTATGCGACAGACGCCTTCACCGAGCTCGGCTCGACGAGCGATTTCACCCCGACCATGACCAAGGACCTCGTGATCTTGATCGGCTGCTGCGTCCTCGCCCTGGCCGGCGCCGCTCTGACCCTCCGCCGGCGGACGCCGTGACCGACAAGCGCGCGCGAGGCAGACCACCGGCCGGCGACCCGGCTGACCGTCGCACGGCGATCCTCGACACGGCCCGCACGCAGTTCGCGGCGAAGGGATTCAACGGCGTCTCGATGCGCGCCATCGCCCGCCAAGCCGGAGTCGACGTCAGCCTGATCAGCCACTACTTCGGCGACAAGGCCCGTCTGCTGGTCGCGACGATGGAGCTGCCGGTCAACCCGGTGGACAAGATCGGATCGGTCATCGAGGGCGGGCCGGATGGCATGGCCGAGCGATTGCTGCGGACGTTCCTCGAGGCGTGGGACCCGCACCGCGAGGTCTTCAGCACCCTGATCCGGACGACTCTGGGGTCCGGTGACTCCGAGGCGCCTGTGCTCCAGCTGGCGCAGAACGTCCTGATCAGCTCCCTGCTCGGTGCGCTGGAGGGCGAAGATCGCGAGCTGCGCGCTCCGCTGATAGCCAGCCAGCTGATCGGCATGGCCACCCTTCGGTATGTCGTCCGCATCGCTCCCCTGGCCGACGCATCCGTCGACGACGTCGTACGTCTGTATGCCCCGGGGATGCAGCCTCTGATGAGCTGAGCTCAGGCGGATCCGGCAATCGTGCCGATCATGGCGAACAGTGCCACGAGAACCGATACCGGCACGAGCCAGAACGCGGCCACGGCGATCGTGACGGTCGTCCCGATCTTGGGCGGGGCGAAGTATCGGGCGCGTTGCAGGTCGCCGATGCCGTCGATCCATCGACCGGTCATCGACACACCGCCCCACACGCCCTTGAGGCGGTTGAAGATGCGCCACCCTCCGCCGCCGGCGATCTGTGACAGGGCCCCGCGCGTCTCGTCGACCTTGTCACTGAGGCTGATCATGATGCCGAGCTCCGTGGCGAGCTTGTCCGGCTCGGCGACGGCCCAGATGATGCGCCGGCGGCGCCCCCAGAACGCTGCGCTCACCGCAGCCATGAGGGCGGCAGCGATCAGGATGACAATTCGCAGACCGCCATCGGCCAACACACCCAGCACGAAGGTGGCGAGGATGAATGGCACCGAGAGCCCCCACAGGATCGCGGTCGGGATGCGCAGCACCCGGACGGCAACCGTGACGACGCCTGCCACACGTTGGGCGACCTCGCCGGTCTGGCCATCGACCCGCGCCGCAAAACCACCGACCGCGGCGTTGGCCTGCGACCCGAGCGAGTTCGTCTGACGGAACTTCATGGGTTCATCGTACGGAGGTGAGGCACGTTGCGCTGATGGCAGACCTCTAGGCTGCACTGGTGGCTATCGCACTGTCCTTGTTGTCTGCCTTGGCCTACGGCATCTCGGACTTCCTCGGCGGGATCTTCGCCAAGCGCTCATCGCCTTGGCAGGTCGCGATCGTGGGGCAGATGTCCTCAGGGGTCTTCAGCCTCCTGGCGGCAGTCCTCCTGGCGGGCTCACCGACCGGCACCGACTTGGCATACGGGGCCCTCGCGGGTCTTGGCGGCGGCTTCGGTGTCGCGTTCCTCTACCGCGGACTGGCGACCGCACGGATGGGTGTCGTGGCCCCCATCTCGGCGATCGGCACGGCGCTGATCCCGGCGGCTGTCGGGCTTGCCACGGGCGACCGGCCCTCCGAGCTGGCGCTGCTCGGAGTGCTCTTCGCATTCCCGGCGATCGCCCTGATCTCACGGGTCGTCGACGACAATCCCGCGCATCGCGGCGGAGTCATCGACGGCGTCATCGCCGGAGTCGGCTTCGGCCTGTTGTTCACCTTCCTCGGACAGATCGGTGAGGACGCCGGCCTCTATCCGCTCGCCCTCTCGCAGCTGACCTCGTTGGTGAGCGTCGCGGTCACGGCGATCGTGCTCCGCCAGGTGTGGATCCCCCGCGACCGACGAGCGTGGGGCGCGGTGGTGATGGGACCGCTCGGCGCGACCGCGCAGGGTGCGTTCCTCTATGCGACCCACCACGGGCTGCTGTCGATCGTGTCGGTGATCTCGTCGCTCTACCCCGCGAGCACGGTCCTGCTCGCCGCGGTCGTCCTGCGGGAGAAGATCCACGGCTGGCAGGGTGTTGGCCTCGTCTTCGCCGCTCTGGCCGTCACCCTGGTTGCCGCCGGCTGAGGGGCGCGAAGCGCCCGTACGGAACCATGGGGCCGAGCGCAGCGAGGCAGGCGCCCGGGCGAAGCCCGGCAGCGGCGACAGAGG
>NZ_JBBJMJ010000010.1:0-112661 GCF_037719875.1 Aeromicrobium sp.
GCAGGTCGATGATGTAGATGCCGTTGCGCTCGGTGAAGATGAAGCGCTTCATCTTGGGGTTCCAACGACGGGTCTGGTGCCCGAAGTGAACGCCGCTCTCGAGCAGCTGGCGCATGGTGACGACGGCCATGGTCGTATCTCCTTGTGGCACACGTGTGCCATTCCTGGTTGACTCACCGCCGGTTGACGGTGACCTGGCGCCTGCCGAGTGCGGCCCACTCCCTGCTGGGAGACCAGGACCGCATCCGTATTCAGCTCTCGCGTCATACGGAAACAGGCGCGCGAATTCCACTTCAGGAGAAGTGGTTGGCCACAGTCTAGGGCACCTCACCGCCCCGGACGAAATCCACAGGCCTCGCCCCTCCGCGGGTTGTCCCCCGTGCGTATGCCGAGTGCTGCGCCGGCCGTCGCGACACCCTTGGCTGGACCCATGATCCGCCGAATCCTCGTGCTCACGCTGTTGCTCCTCCTGATCACGGCCCCACCAGCTCGCGCGGCATCGCCCGACCCGTGGAGGTGGCCGCTCGACGACCAC
Organism: Aeromicrobium sp.; assembly: GCF_037719875.1. Taxonomy (GTDB): domain Bacteria; phylum Actinomycetota; class Actinomycetes; order Propionibacteriales; family Nocardioidaceae; genus Aeromicrobium. The sequence continues at coordinate 536 of NZ_JBBJMJ010000010.1, forward strand.
GCGATCGGCGAGCGGTTCGACCCTCCTGCGACGGACTACGGCCGCGGGCACCGCGGCGTCGATCTCGCCGGCACGGCCGGTGATGTGGTGCGCGCGGTCGCTGCGGGCCAGGTGGTGTTCGCCGGCCAGGTCGGCGGCGTCGGGGTCGTCACGATCGATCACGGCGGCGAACGATCGACCTATCAGCCCGTCCGGCCCCGGGCGAAGGTCGGCGACGCGGTCCGGCCCGGGCAGGTCATCGGGGTGCTCCTGGGCTCTCCCAGCCATTGCTCGGGTGCGTGTCTACACCTGGGGCGGTTGGCCGGCGACGACTACCTCGATCCGCTGGACCTGCTCGGAGGAGGGAGGTATCGGCTCATCAGCCCCGACGGCAAACCGCCTCCACCGCCGGCGGGGGTCGGCGGGGCCCTTCGGCGGCCCGTGGGTGGTCCCATCACGTCGCCCTTCGGCATGCGGATCCACCCGGTGACGGGTGTGCGCAAGCTGCACGACGGCACCGACTTCGGGGTCCCCTGCGGCACGCCCGTCCACGCCGCCGCAGGAGGGAGTGTGGTCGGCCGGTCATCCCGCGGGGCCTACGGCAAACGGGTCGTCATTCGTCACCGCCCCGGGTTCGAAACCACCTACAACCACCTCAGCGCCCAGTCGGTGTCGGTCGGCGAGCGCGTGCGTCCGGGCCAGGTGATCGGCCGATCCGGCACGACCGGGCTCTCGACCGGATGTCACCTGCACTTCATGGTCCTCAAGGGCGGAAGATCGGTGAACCCGCAGGGATTCTTGTGAGTGGGTTGGTTCAGGCCCTGGGGTGGGCCAGCTTGTAGGCGGTTCGCAGTCGCTCGTTGCTGACGTGGGTGTAGATCTGCGTCGTGCCGAGCGAGGCGTGGCCGAGGATCTCCTGCACGCTGCGCAGGTCAGCGCCACCCTCGAGCAGGTGGGTCGCCGCCGTGTGGCGGAGACCGTGGGGGCCGATGTCAGGGGCGCCGTCGACGCCGGCAAGCCGCTCGTGCACGACCCGGCGCACGGCCCGCTGGTCGATGCGGCTGCCGCGAGTGCCGAGAAACACAGCAGTCCCACTGGCCCCGGTGGCGATCGATGGCCGCCCGCGATCGAGCCAGAGATCGATCGCTTCCGCGGCCGGCAGTCCGTAGGGCACCGAACGTTCCTTTCGGCCCTTGCCGAACACCCGGACGACGCGCCGACCGCGATCGAGATCGTCGATGTCGAGACCAACCAGCTCGCCGACCCGGATGCCAGTGGCATAGAGCACCTCGAGGATCGCCAAGTCCCGAAGCCCACGCGGACCGTCCTCCGCCAGCGACTGGACCGTGGTGTCGAGCAACGCCCTGACCTCGATCTCACTGAGTGCGACGGGCAGCTCGCGGTGCGCCTTGGGGCTGGCGAGCAGCGCCCCTGCGTCGGCTGGCGCCCGTCCGGTCCGGGCCAACCAGGCGGTGAACACCCGAGCAGAGGTGGCCCGGCGGGCCAACGTCGTCCGGGCCTTGCCCAGTGTCTGGAGGTTGGCGAGCCAGCTGCGGAGTGTGCGGAGCGAGAGTCCCGCCGGGTCGACGATGCCGAGCCGCTCGGCGTGCGTGGCGAGGCTCTCGAGGTCTGTGAGGTAGGCACGCACCGAGTGGACCGAGAGGTCACGCTCGGCCCGCAAGTGGTGCTCGTAGGCGGCGAGGACCGCCGACCAGGGCTCCCCCAGTCGTTCAGACTCTGCTGTCATCGAATCAAGTGTGCGTCGACCGATGCGTCACCCCACGTCGGCGCGCCGGGACAACGTCCACTCGGCTCCCGCCCTGGACACCAGCCCTCGCCGATCGAGCAGGTCGAGCGCGGCGCGCACCTCGCGGGTGCTCAGGCGAACTGATGACGCGATCTGCGTGACGGTCCGTGCCGTGGCCCAGTCCAGTCCGTCGAGCGTGGTCCGTGCCGCCGGCGGGAGTCGGTCGAACTCGGTGACCGGCTGGGAGGTCTGCTCGTCGGCCTCCGCGCCGGGACCGGCCAGCTCGGCGAGCACATCTCGCCCGCCCGTGACCAGCACTGCCTTGCCGGCACGCATCGCAGCATGGGCGCCAGCGGACTGGCGCGATGTCACCGGCCCCGGCAGGGCCATCGTGGTGCGGCCCAGCTGATCGGCCCAGTTGAGGGTGTTGAGCGATCCGCTCCGCAGCGCCGCCTCGACCACGACAGTTCCTTGCGTCAACGCAGCGATGACCCGGTTGCGTGAGAGGAATCGACCCTTCAACGGCCGTCCACCCGGCGACTGCTCACTGACGACCACCCCTACCTCTGCGATCCGCCCGATGAGTGCGCCGTGCGGTTTCGGATAGTCGAGGTCGGCCCCACAGGCCAGCACCGCGATGGTCGGCGCGTTCATGAGGAACGCGCCGCGATGAGCGCATCCGTCCACTCCGAAGGCCGCGCCGCTGATGACGGTCCAGCCGGCGTCGGCGCAATCCGCGGCCAGGTCGGAGGAACACTCAGCGCCGTACGTCGTGCAGTCCCGCGCCCCGACGATCGCGACGCTCCGCTTGCTGAGGTCGCCCAGATGCCCGACGCCCCGGAGCCACAGCCCCACCGGTGCGCCGGTCGCACCGTGGAGCGGCTCGACATGGTCGAGGTCCGAGAGCGCCGCCGGCCATTCCTTGTCACCCGGCGTGACCCAGCGCAGCCCGGCCGCCTTGGCGCGCGCGGCGGCGGCCTCCGCCGCGCGATCCAGCCGGAGACCGCGTTCGACCCAGGACTCGGGCATCTCGGCACCAGGCAGACGGTGCCTGCGCAGGATCGCCGCCACGATCTCGCTCGGCTCATGCGTCAGGAGCAGGTCGCGCAGGCGCGGATCTCCCGGCTCGACCAGGAGACTCAGCGCGAGCCGGTCCTGCCGGGTCACGATGCCTGCACCATCGTGCGCAAGGCGCTGCCCAGCGGCGTTCCACGCCTGAGCGAGAGCGCCGTGTCCACGTCATCACCCGTTGGCACCGGGTGTCCGTGCAGGTCGGCGACGGTCCACGACAGCCGCAGGATCCGATCGGCAGAGCGTGGGTTGAGCTTGTTGGTGCGCAGCTGCTGGTCGACCAGCACCCGGCCCCGGTCGCTGACCGGCCATTGCTTGCGCAGCTCGACCCCGGGCACCTCACTGTTGAGCCGCCACAGCGTCGCCCGCAAGCGATGTGCCTGCCGATCCTGCGCCTGCGCGACCTCCGCGGCCAGCTCGACGGTGGATCTGGCGCCAGTCACGGCATTGACCAGCTCGGGGCGCGACAGTGCCGACAGTGAGCGGTGGATGTCGATGCGATCCCGGATCGGACCCGACAGCCGGTCCGAATAGCGTCGGCGCATCAGCGGTGTGCAGCGACACTGATCGCTCACCGCAGAGCTCAGCCCGCAGGGGCAGGGATTGGCGGCCAGCACAAGCTGGAACCGGGCCGGATAGGCGGCCGTCAACGCCGCCCGGGAGACGATGACGTGGCCGCTCTCGAGCGGCTGACGAAGCGCTTCGAGCACATTGGACGCAAACTCCGGGGCCTCGTCGAGGAACAGCACACCGTGGTGTGCCAGGGACAACGCCCCGGGCCGGATGACCTTGCTCCCGCCTCCGACAATCGACACGGCGCTGGCGGTGTGGTGGGGGTCGAGGAATGGCGGACGTCGCAGCAGCGGCGCGTCGCTCGGCAGGACTCCGGCCACCGAGTGCACGGCACTGACCGCGAGGGACTGCTCGTGGGTCAGGTCAGGCAGGAGGCCCGGCAGCCGCTGGGCGAGCATGGTCTTGCCGATCCCGGGCGGGCCGGTCATCAGCAGGTGGTGCCCACCGGCCGCAGCAACGACCAGCGCCATACGAGAGTCCTCCTGACCGGCGATGTCGGCGAGATCGAGATGGTCGAGGCGAGCAGCCGAGGTCCACGACATGCCGGGGATCTCATCCAACGGTGGCACCGGCGGGTCGTCCGGCTCCTCACCTCCGGTCAGGAGGGCGACCGTCTGCCTCAGCGAGCGGACACCAACGACCGAGATTCCGCGCACCAGCTGCGCCTCGGGGACGTTGACCTCCGGCACGAACACTCGATCAAATCCCGCCTCGAGAGCCGCGAGGGTGGCCGGCAGCACCCCTCGAATGGCCCGCAGCCGACCGTCGAGCGCGAGCTCGCCGAGGAACACCGCGCCAATGAGACGGTCCGCCGGGACGAGGGACTTGGCGGCGAAGACCGCGAGCGCGATGGCCAGGTCGTAGTGCGATCCGGTCTTGGGCAGGGTCGACGGAGCCAGGTTGATCGTCACGCGCTGATCGGGCCACGTCGTGCCGGAGTTGGACACCGCCGAGCGGCACCGGTCGCGCGCCTCGTTGACCATGGTGTCTGCCAGACCGACCAGGACCGTTGCCGGCAGGCCACCCGAGATGTCGACCTCGACCTCGATGGGCCGTCCGGACAGCCCGTCAAGGGTGACCGAGTGCGTCGCGGCGGCCATCACGCGACTCCCGCGATGCGCTCGACCACGGGGGCGCCGCGCGCCGGCACGACGACCGAGACGACATCGATGCGTACGCTCGGCGGCTCGACATCGTGCACCTCGAGCCAGTGCATCGCGAGTCGGCGCAGTCGGTTCGCCTTGTGGCCCGTCACGGCCTCGAACGGGCCGCCATACGTCGTGCTGCTCCGGGTCTTGACCTCACAGATGACCAGCGTCGACCCATCTCGGGCCACGATGTCCACCTCACCGAACCGACAGGTCCAGTTGCGGGCCAGCACGACCATGCCGAGTGACTCAAGATGGTCAGCAGCGATCCGCTCGCCGTAGGTGCCGAGGGCTTTGTTGCGTGCATACGTCATCAGGCCAGCCTCCCGGCGGGAGCCATCCACTGTCCGCGACGGAAGCACGCCCTGTGGACGGAGTGCCAACCCGGTGGGCCTGTGGAGAGGTGCTGCACGGAGACCCCACCCCTGCCCAAGAAAGCAACCGTGCTGGAGGGCGCGCCTTAGAAATGTCTGAGAACTTGGTGAGAGGGTGCTGGTGGGAGCGGTCCTAGCGAAAAGTGGGGTCCCGCGTGCAACTCCGAGATGTGTGGAACCGTCGAGCCCGATGGGCTCCCCAGATCAGCCGCCTGGCAGCCCTGCGGGAGGAACAGCGTGGCGCTCTTGCTGTCGTGAGGGCAGCGGAGCCGGGACTACGACCTGGCCTGTACGTCTCGTCCGGACCGGCGGTGTGGCGCCTGTGGTCCGGCCCTCTTCCCAGACACGTCTGCCGCACGAAGGGTCACAGGTTCAGGGCCTCCCAGCTGAAAGACCCCTTCATCCGCCGGGTCGTCAGACGGGTACCAGCGCTACGAGGTCCCGCCATCAACGCCCGCCGGATGCTGATCCCGCTCGTCCCCCCGTATCTGTTCTGGAGTCGAGGGTCTGGCCAGGCGACGGCGGTCATCGGCGCGCACGACGGGGCCGCGGTCCTCATGGCACCCGCCCAAGGGCACGTCACCCGCACCTACGCCATGCCGGTGTTCGACGCCGAGTACGAAGCTCGTCGACGCGTCTTCGCCAAGCACGTGCGCAGCCCGCTCTTCGAAGTCCTGGACAACGGCACCACGCTCCGCGAGGAATTCGTGGCTGGGTGCTACTTCTTCGACCTCCCGCTGGGGGCGCGCCTGCAGGTCACCAGGAACATGATCGCCGGATACGAATCGTTGACGCACGCAGAGGGTTCGGGCGGATCTCAGTCCCTGATGCGACCAGTGCTCGAGGCACTCGGGCAGGCATCGCCGCCCGACGACCTGGCTGCACTTCTCCAGGAGTCGCTGACCCCCAGGGCTGTTCGACGCTGGCCCCGTATTCCCTCCGCCACCGACCCACGGCCGAAGAACAGCGTCATACTGGGAGACCTGACCCCGGTGGCCATCGACCTCGGAAGCTTGCGCCTGGATCCGTTCTTCTACTATCCCGTGGGATTCGTCGCCCATGCCGGGCGCGGCGTTCGCGACGCCTTCCTGGAGGGTGAACTCGACGCCGACTTCGAGCGCCTCTTCACCGCAGCCGGAGCCCGCTACCGGGCCAATGAGCAGGGCCGTCTCGGCCTGCTCGCGTTACGCACCTTGATCGCCAGCTACAAGGAGTGCAGCCCCGGCGACGTGTTCAACGTCCCTCGGTTCAACTGGGTGGTTCGACGTCGTTGGGGGATGACCCTCGCCCCCTGACCGCGAGGGTTCGGTTCAAGGGCCTCGGTGTCCCAGAGGCGGATCGTCGCCCAACATCGACGCGGCCCGGTGTCGGGGTGCGCGGCGGGGTTTAGTCGGTGCCTGGCACCTTGAAGTCCGAACCCTGGAGCTCCTCGACGTTGACATCCTTGAAGGTCAGGACCTTGACGTTCTTGGCGAACCGCGCAGGACGGTAGATGTCCCAGACCCAGGCGTCGTTCATCGAGACCTCGAAATAGGCGTCACCGGTCTCGGACCGGACCTTCACGTCGACCTGGTTGCACAGGTAGAACCGTCGGTCGGTCTCGACGACGTACTTGAAGATCGTGACGACATCGCGATACTCGCGATACAGCGAGAGCTCCATCTCCGACTCATACCGCTCGACATCCTCAGAGCTCATGCGGCCGTCCCCATCGCTTGCTCATGCCGTGCCTTCCATCGCTGCTCGTACGTTGACATATCTGCGCCGGTGCTCCGCGCAGGGGCCGTGCAGCTGCAGCGCCCGCTGGTGGACCGGCGTGCTGTAGCCCTTGTGCGTCGCGAAATCGTATGCCGGGAAGTCCTCGTGCATGCGCAACATCATCCGGTCACGCGTCACCTTGGCGATGACGGACGCCGCGGCGATCGACGCCGCGACCCGGTCGCCTTTCCACATCGCGAGTCCGGGAGCGCTCAGCCCGTCGACCGGGAAGCCGTCCGTGAGCACATAGCCGGGTCGGACGGACAGCCGCGCCAACGCGCGCCTGAGTGCCGCGATGTTGGCGACGTGCATGCCCATCCGATCGCAGTCGGCCGCGGAGATGACCACGACCGACACATCGACCGCACGCTCCATGATGAGGTCGAAGCACGCCTCGCGACGCTTCTCCGTCAGCAGCTTGGAGTCGGCGAGACCCGCGATGGGGCGTTCGAGGACGACCGCCGAAGCGACCAAGGGGCCGGCGCACGCGCCACGCCCGGCCTCGTCGACGCCGGCGACCGGATGCAGGCCCTGCCGGGCCAGCGCTCGCTCAAAACCGTAGAGTCCGGCATCCCGCCGGATGGTCGAACCCTTGGCCAGACGCGTCACGGCATGAGCCTAGCCGCAACCGGCGATGGTCTTCGGACTGACGCGCAGTCGCTCAGACGTCGCGCTTTTCCTTGATCTTGGCGGCCTTGCCGCGCAGGTTGCGCAGGTAGTAGAGCTTGGCCCGGCGGACGTCGCCGCGGATCGCGACCTCGATCTTCTCGATGACCGGGGTGTGCAGGGGGAACGTACGCTCCACGCCGACACCAAAGCTGACCTTACGGACCGTGAACGTGCGGCCGATGCCCGAGCCCTGCACCTTGATGCAGACGCCCTTGAACACCTGGATGCGCGAGCGGCTGCCCTCGATGACCTTGACGTGCACGTCAAGCGTGTCGCCGGCGCGGAATTCGGGGAGGTCGGTGCGCAGCGATGCGCTTGCCACCTGGTCGACGATGTTGGTCATGGTTCTACTCCTCGCTGGTGCCACAGGTCACCCACGGATTGCTTGGTGATTGAAAGTCATTGCGGCGGTGATCACGATTCCCCTGAGGCAGAACCGTCGGCGCCAAGGGTCAATATTGCCACAGCCGTGTGGTCCGGACGAAATCGGCAGGCGCCGACGACATGGTCCGATTTCCGCCGGTGCCGGGAAAGATCGAATCCTAGGGTCGCCGACATGGACGTTGATCAGATCCGTACGGTCAAGCGCGCATGGAGGATCTTCGCTTCCGGAGATGTCGACCGCATCAGCGACACCTTCACCCCCGACGCGCAGTGGCTGGCCCCGCCACGGAATGCCACGGCAGTGGCGTTGGGAGTCCCGCATCACATGATCGGCGCCCAGGAGATCGGCGCATTCCTGGCCAACGAGTTCCCTCGGCTCTTCGTGAAGGATGTCGAAGTCGATTTCACGAACATCGTCGCCGCAGGCTCGACAGTCGTCGTCGAGGAGACCATGAGCGCAACGCTCGCCGACGGGAGCGACTACGTCAACGACTATTGCTTGATCTTCGAGCTCGACGGCGACCGGATCAGGCGCGTCCGGGAGTACATGGACACCGCTCGCGGCAACCGTCAGGTGCGCAACCTGCTCGACGGCGGGCTGCGCAGCGGTTAGTCCATCAGGTCGGGGCGTCTTTGCCGCGTACGCTGGTGCGCTTGCTCGCGTCGCCACGCCGCGATCGCCGCGTGGTTGCCGGACAGCAGGATCTCCGGCACGTCGAGACCTCGCCAGCTCGCGGGCTTGGTGTAGACCGGATATTCAAGCAGGCCGTCATCTCCGTGCGACTCCTCGACGAGCGACTCGGGGTTGCCCATGAACCCCGGGACCAGCCGCACGATCGCCTCGATCATCGCGAGAGCGGCGACCTCGCCGCCGTTGAGCACGAAGTCGCCGAGCGACACCTCCTCGACCCGCCACCGGCTGGCTGCGTGATCGATGACGCGCTGGTCGATGCCCTCATATCGTCCGCAGGCGAACACCAGATGCTTCTCCGAGCTGAGGCGTTCGGCGACGCGCTGGGTGAAGGGTTGGCCCGAGGGCGTCGGCACGACGACGAGCGAACCCTCGAAGGCCAGGGCGTCGAGCGCCTCGCCCCACGGCTCCGCCTTCATGACCATGCCCGCGCCTCCGCCATAGGGCGTGTCGTCAACGCTGCGATGCCTGTCGGTCGTGAAGTCCCGCAGGTCGTGGGTCGTGACCTGCAACAGTCCCGACTCCTGGGCCTTGCCTGTGAGGGACAGCCCCAAGACGCCGAGGTAGGCCGGGAAGATGGACAGGACGTCGATCTTCACGTCAGCCGCTTGTCTCGGCCATGGCGGGGTCCAGCAGACCTTCGACCTCGTTGATCGTGACGAAACCGCCCGCGACGTCCACGACAGGCACGATCTCGGTGACGAACGGGATGAAGACCTCGCGGCCCTCGATGTCGACGGTCAGCGTGTCCTGGTGGAGGCCGTGCACGACGCCGGTAACGGTGCCGACGACGACGTCACCCGTACGCGCCTCGAGCCCGACCAGCTGGTGGTCATAGAACTCGTCGGGGTCCTGGGGCGCATCGAGCGGGTCGACGTCGACCTCGAGGGTCGTCCCGTGGATCGCCTCGGCCGCGGTGCGGTCGGGGACCTCCTTGAACGACACCACGAGACGTCCGCTGTGGTGTCGCGCGGTGGCGACGGTGAGCACCCGGTCGCCACAGACGACTGACGAGCCCGGGGCGAAACGCCGGTCGGGCTCGTCAGTTCGGATGTCGACGTTCAGCTCGCCACGGATGCCGTGGGCACGGCCGATGCGGCCGATGACGACCTGCATCGTCAGCTGCGTCGGTCGACGTCCACGAAGTCGATGCGCGCGCCGCCACGTCCGGCGATCGCGCCCGCGACCTTGCGGATTGCGGTGGCCGTGCGGCCTTGACGACCGATGACCTTGCCGAGGTCGTCGGGGTTGACCCGCACCTCGAACAGCTCGCCGTTGCGCGTCTGCTTGGCCCGCACGTTGACATCGTCAGGGCTGTCGACGATGCCCGCGACGAGATGCTCGATGACCTCGATCAAGGGGGCGGCCACGATCAGGCCTTGGCCTCGTCGGCAGGTGCAGCGTCAGCCTTGGGCTCTTCAGCCTTCGACTCCTCAGCCTTGGGCTCTTCAGCCTTCGACTCCTCAGCCTTGGGCTCTTCGACCTTCGACTCTTCGGCCTTGGGCTCATCAGCCTTGGCGGCGGCCTTCTTGGCGGCGGCAGCCTTCTTGGTGGTCGCGTCGGCCTTGGACTCGCTGTGGAGCTCCTTGAGCGCGTCCTGGAAGATGTCTTCCTTGCTGCGCTTCTCATCGGCGAACTTCATGGTGTTCTTGCCACCGATGTCGCCGGTGATCTTGAGCAGCGCGGCGACGGCTTCGGTCGGCTGGGCGCCAACTCCGAGCCAGTACTGTGCGCGCTCGCCGTCGACGTTGATGATCGACGGATCGGCCTTGGGGTTGTAGGTGCCGATCTCCTCGATGACGCGTCCGTCACGCTTGGTGCGCGAGTCGGCGATGACGATGCGGTAGAACGGCGTACGAATCTTGCCCATACGCTTCAGGCGAATCTTGACTGCCACGAGTGTGGTGTCTCCTCAGATGTGTGAATGTGGTGACCTGCCGGTGCCGCATGGGGACACGGCCGACGAAATCGGTGAGCCGGACAGCACAGAGATGAGAGGGTCTCCACGCGTACCGGACGCAAGGAGTCATTCTGCCAGAACACCGGCCATCGCTCCAATTCGGCCTGCGCAGCACAGATCAGCGACCGGCAGCCAACGGGAGGGATCGCAGCCCCGCGATCGTCCGCCAGGCCACCGGTGCATCACGACGCTTGTCGTCAACCAGTCACTGGATCACCGGCAACCATTCGTCAGCCATTCGTTGACGCCAATCCATGATTCATGCACTATGAGTGCATAAACCTGTGCGGCCGGCGATCTCGGGGGATATCGACCACCACATCCGTGTGGCAAGGCGTATTCGCCCGGCACTTTCGGCTCACCCACCGGAAGGACAGCACATGAAGCTCAAGAGGATTCTTGCCTCGTTCATCGGCGCATCCGCCCTGACGATCGGCGCGTTGACATCGTCGCCGGTCGCGGCGGCGGACAATCCGTACGAGCGGGGGCCAGCTCCCACCAACAGCAGCATCGAGTCGACGCGTGGCCCGTACTCGGTCAGCACCAAGACCATCTCTGCGACGGCGGCTCGCGGCTTCGGCTCGGGCACGATCCACTATCCGTCGACGACCGCCGAGGGCACCTTCGGCGTCGTGGCGATCTCGCCCGGCTACACCGCGAGCGAATCGTCCATCTCGTGGCTGGGATCCCGCCTTGCCTCCTTCGGCTTCGTGGTGATCACGTTCAACACGAACTCGCGCTACGACCAGCCCGCTTCCCGTGGAACGCAGCTGCTGGCCGCACTCGACCAGACGATCTCAGACTCGACTGTCCGAGCACGGATCGATCCGACCCGCCAGTCCGTCGTAGGCCACTCGATGGGCGGTGGCGGCGCCCTGGAAGCCGCCAAGACTCGCCGGTCCATCGAGGCTGCCGTTCCTCTGACGGCGTGGAACACCGACAAGACATGGCCCGAGGTGGAGGCCGCGACGTTGGTCCTCGGCGCCGAGGACGACACCGTTGCTCCCGTGAGCTCGCACTCGATCCCGTTCTACAACTCGTTGACCTCCGCCGAGCGTAGGAGCTACCTCGAGCTGCGTGGCGCCAGCCACTTCGCGCCCAACTCACCGAACACCACGATCGCGAAGTACACCGTGAGCTGGCTCAAGCGCTACGTCGACAACGACGCGCGCTATGAGCAGTTCATCACCCCCGGCCCGTCAACCTCGCTCTCGAGCCCGGTGTCGGACTACCGCATCAACTGACACGTATGCGCGGCCGTCGCCACATGGCGGCCGCGCCTGCGGCCGGTCGGACATCGATTCAGCCGATGTCCTCCTCGGACAGGCCGGCGCGGACGACGAACCCGTCCACGATCTTGCCGGGAGTCGGGGTGATGTCGAGGGCCCAACCGTTCTCGTCGTCCTGCAGCGGCTCCAGGGTCCGCTCCTGGGAGGTCAGCAGCGATGGCGGCATGAAGTGGTCGCGGTGCTCCATCCGGCTCTTGATCAGGTCATGGTCACCCACGAGGTGCAGGAAGTGGGTGCGTGGAGCGGCGTCGACGAGCACATCGCGGTAGACGCGCTTGAGCGCCGAGCAGCTGATGACGCCTCCGGAACCACCATGCACCGCAAGCCACGTGCCGATCTCGTCGAGCCATGGCCATCGGTCGTCATCGGTGAGCGGGGTCCCGGCTGACATCGTGGCGATGTTGGCCTCGGAATGGAAGTCGTCGCCGTCGGCATAGTCGATCGAGAAGCGATCAGCCAGCTCATGGCCGACGACGGACTTGCCAACACCCGAGATGCCCATGACCACGACGAGTGGGGGTGGCTTCATGCTCCGACCGTATGCCCCAGCTCTCGGCGGCGCACGTGCGCGGGGCTAGAGGAGGTCCTTGAGCTCTTTGGGCAGCTCGAACTCGTCTTTGCCGCCGCCGGCCGGGAAGCCGAATGCGTTGGCGCCATCGTTCTTGGGCGCTCCAGCGGCCTCGGCAGCGCGCTTGGCGGGGTTGCCCGACACGCGTTTGCCCTTCTTCTTCTGTTGGGGCTTCTGCTTGGCACCGGCTCGCTTGCCGGCGCCGGGCAGTCCGGGCATACCCGCCATGCCAGGCATGCCGGGCATGCCTCCGCCCTTGGCCATCTGCTGCATCATCTTGCGTGCGTCGAAGAATCGGTCGACCAGCTGGTTGACGTCCTTGACCTCGGTGCCCGAACCCTTGGATATGCGGGCCCGGCGAGAGCCGTCGATCATCTTGGGGTTGTCGCGCTCGGCCGGCGTCATCGAGCGGATGATCGCCTTGATCCGATCGACCTCACGCTCATCGAAGTTGGCGAGCTGCTCCTTCATCGCGCCCATGCCGGGCAGCATCCCGACAATCTTGGACATCGAGCCCATCTTGGAGATGGCTTCCATCTGGTCGAGGAAGTCGTGGAGCGTGAACGTGCCGCCGACCAGCTTGTCGGCGGCCTTGGCGGACTCCTCGGCATCCATGACCTTTTCGGCCTGCTCGATCAGCGTGAGCATGTCGCCCATGTCGAGGATCCGCCCGGCCATCCGGTCGGGGTGGAACGCGTCGAAGTCGGTGAGCTTCTCTCCGGTCGATGCGAACATGATCGGACGACCGGTGATCGAGCGGACCGACAGTGCCGCGCCTCCGCGGGCGTCGCCGTCGAGCTTGGTCAGCACGACGCCGGTGAAGTCGACGCCCTCGAGGAAGGCCTGGGCCGTGACGACGGCATCCTGACCGATCATGGCGTCGATGACGAACAGCACCTCGTCGGGATCGACCGCAGCGCGGATGTCGGCGGCCTGCTGCATGAGCTCGGCGTCGATGCCGAGACGGCCGGCGGTGTCAACGATCACGACGTCGTGGAGCGTGCGGCGCGCCTCCGCCAGGCCGGCCCTGGCGACCTGGACGGGGTCACCGACACCGTTGCCGGGCTCGGGGGCGAACACTGTGACCCCGGCCCGCTCGCCGACGACCTGGAGCTGCGTGACGGCATTGGGACGCTGGAGGTCGGCAGCGACCAGCATCGGCGACTTGCCCTGGCCCTTGAGCCACAGCCCGAGCTTGCCGGCCAGCGTCGTCTTGCCGGCGCCCTGGAGACCGGCCAGCATGATGACGGTCGGCGGGCTCTTGGCGTAGCGGATGCGCCGGGTCTCCCCGCCGAGGATCGTGACGAGCTCGTCGTTGACGATCTTGACGACCTGCTGGGCGGGGTTGAGCGCCTGGCTGACCTCTGCCCCGCGGGCACGCTCCTTGATGTTGGCGATGAAGTCGCGGACCACCGGGACGGCGACGTCAGCGTCCAGCAGCGCGATGCGGATCTCCCGGGCCACCGCGTCGATGTCGGCGTCGGAGAGTCGACCCTTGCCGCGCAGATTCTTGAACGCTGACTGCAGGCGGTCTTGCAGGGTGTCGAACATACGTCGGTCGTCATCCTCGGCTGGAAGAACAGGGTCTGCTCAACTCTAACCGAGAGCCGTGACGCCCCTCCCCCGCCTGCGGCGACGAGCTGGCGACCACACCGACGAGGTGGCTAGGTGAGGGCTGCGGCGAGGTTGTCGCGCAGGGTCGTTGCCGCGGTGTCGTCGAGGCGGCCGCCCGTGCCGTCAACGACGTAGAACACGTCGCGGACCTCCTCGCCGTAGGTCGACATGTGCGCGGACCGGATCGAGAGTCCGAGCGACGCGATCTGGTCGCACACGGTCCAGACCAGCCCGCGACGATCCTGGGCACGCACCTCGAGCAGCGTCGCCGTCTCCGAGAGCCGGTCGAGGAGACGTACGCGCGCATCCGGTGCGTCGGGGATGGCAGTCAGCTCGAGCCGGCCAGCGAGATCGAGCTCGCCAGCCATGGCCGGCCGGAGCCGCTCGGTGAGACGGGCCGCATCGACGTCCGGGCGCGACACCTCCAGCAGGGACACCGCAGCATCGCCCCGGGTCACCGTGCGGGCCGATCTGATGGCCAGCCCCGCGAGGGCGAGTCCTCCGGCCAGGTGCGCCACCACACCCGGGCGGTCGGCGGTCACGATCGTCAGCAGCGAGCCCCCTTGGTGGGGCTGGACCGTCAGCCTGAAGTCGGCCGGTCCCATCACGCCGTAGTCCGGGATCGGGACGCCAGCGGGCCAACCCTCGTAGTCCTCGGGCGACGGCGTCTTGACCGAGTCGTCGAGCACCTTGCGAACCTTTTCGACCAGGCCTTCGGTCAGCCCCTGCCGCCACGTCGACCAGGCGGTCGGACTCGTGGCCTGCGCGTCGGAAGCGGTCAAGGCGGCGAGCAGGTCGAGGAAGTCCTCGGTCTCGACGATCTCGGCAACGTTGGCAGCCGTCGAGGGGTCCTCGATGTCCCTGCGAGTGCCGATCGTCGGCAGCAGGAGATGCCACCGCACGAGCTTGCCCACCACGGCCGCATCGTCGGCACTGAACCCCCAACGCTGGGCAATGCGGGTCGCCATGGGCTCACCCACCTCCGAATGATCACCATCGACGCCCTTGCCGATGTCGTGGAGCAACGCGGCGACCGCGAGCAGGTCTGGGCGGGCCACGTCACGCTTGACCCTCGCGGCGAAGACGCACGTCTCGAGGCTGTGTCGGTCGACCGTGAACCGGTGCACCGGCGACGAGGACCCCCTCAACCGAATCGCCGCCCACTCGGGCAGCAAGACGTCGACCACCCCGGCAAAATCGAGCTCGTCCCACACCGGCACCAGACCCGGACCCGCCGTCAGCAGGTCGACCATCAGCCGCGATGAGGAGGGTGACCATGGATCGGGCAGCTCGCCCATCGACCGCGCCAGTCGGGAGGCCGAGCCGGGACTCAGCGGAAGTCGGTCGCGCGCGGCGGCGGCCGCGGCGCGCAGAGCTACCTCTGGATCGGTCGCAGGATCGGCCTTGCCGGTCACGATGACCTCTTGGTCGAGCACGCCGACGCCCTCGGCCAGCTGCACCACGGCGGGACCGGTCGCCGTGATGGTCCGCTTGCGCGGCGGAGCCAACGCGTCGTCGACCTTGCGCCACGACAGCGTGGCCAGGTGCGCGATGCGGCGGCCGAGCTGGCGGGTGTGCAGATCCAGCTCCTCGGCGCCCATGCCGAGGAGCTGCGCCACGTCAGGTATGACCTCGGCGTCGAGCCGCTCGACCCGTCTGCCAACGGTTTCGTGGAGGGCATCGCGTACGTCCAGGAGCTCCGAGCGCAGCGACTCCGACTCACCATGAGGTACGTCGATCAACCACGTCGCGACGAGCGCGCGGAGGATGACGCTGTCCCGAAGCCCGCCGCCGGACTCCTTGAGGTCCGGCACTGCCGCGTGGGCGAGCCACCCCGCCCGCTCGATGCGTGCGTTGCGCGCCTCCCGAACCTCCTCGACCCGCGTTCGGGCGTCACGCCGCCAGTCCGCGAGGACCTGTGAGCGCAGCGTGAGGACCAGGCTCGCGTCACCCGCGACGGTACGTGCGTCGAGCATGCCCATCGCGGCGCGGTGGTCGGTTGCCGCGGCCTCCCGCATCTGCACGGTGTCGCGCACCGAGTGGTCGAGCGCGACACCGTCGTTCCACAGCGGATACCAGATCGCCTCCGCGACCTCGCGAACCACTGACTCCTCGATCGACGGATCGTGCAGCAGGACCACGTCGAGGTCGCTGAACGGTGAGAGCTCGGATCGGCCGTAGCCGCCGACCGCCACGAGAGCCAGGCCCGGACCTTCGCGCGGATCACCGCCATCGGCCGGGACAGCGGCGGAGAACAGCTGGCGGAGCCGGCGATCGGCCGCGAGCGCGCGCTCACCGCGTCGGTGGGCCAGGTGCCGGTGGTCGCGGACCGGGTGGCCTGACACCGGTCCAGCAGCCCGCTGCGTCACGATGGTCCGGCTCCTAACCGAGGTGCGGGCCGCCGGGCGACGATCCCGTGTGATCGTATGCCGTCTCGAGGTGCTCGACCTGGTCGATGCCGGTCATCTCGTCCTCCTCGGAGACCCGGAACCCGATCGTCCGGTCGATCGCCGTGCCGATCACGTAGGTCACGGTGAACGAGTAGGCAAGCACGACGACCGCCGCCACGACCTGACGACCGAGCTGGTCGAGACCACCGCCGTAGAACAGCCCCGGACTGCCGAAGCCGAGCGCCTCGACATTGGTGCGGGTCGCGAGGAGCCCGATCAGGATCGTGCCGACCAGGCCGCCGACGAGGTGCACCCCGACCACGTCGAGCGAGTCGTCGAAGCCGAAGCGGTACTTCAGCCCGATCGCGTACGCACACACGGACCCGGCCACCAGACCCAGCAGGATCGACCCCAGGGGCGAGATCGTGCCACATGAGGGGGTGACGGCGACGAGTCCGGCGATCGCGCCCGAGGCGGCGCCGAAGCTCGTGCCCTTCTTGTCCCGCACGACCTCGACCGCGAGCCAGCCCAGCATCGCCGCGGCACCGGCGCCCGTCGTGTTGATCAGCGCCAGGCCCGCAAGATTGCCGGCAGCCAGCGCGGAACCGGCGTTGAATCCGTACCAGCCGAACCACAGGAGGCCGGCCCCGAGCAGCACCGACGGCAGGTTGTGCGGCCGCATCGGCTCCTTGCGCCAGCCGACTCGTCTGCCGACCACCAGGGCGAGGGCAAGCGCCGCCCCGCCAGCGGTGATCTCGACAGCCAACCCACCGGCCAGGTCGAGCGCGCCGAGCCGGTTGGCGATCCAGCCTCCCTCAGCCCCGTCGGTGTCGAAGGCGAACACCCAGTGGGCGACCGGGAAGTAGACCGCCGTCATCCAGACCGGCACGAAGACCACCCACGCCACGAACTTCACCCGGTCGGCCACGGCGCCGCTGATGAGCGCGACCGTGACGATGCCGAACAGCATCTGGAAGATCACGAACACATAGGTCGGGATCGTCCCGGTGAGCGAGCTCTGCGAGATGCCGCGGAGGCCCAACAGGTCGAACCCACCGATCAGTCCTCCACCCACATCGTCGCCGAAGGTCAGGCTGTAGCCCCAGAGGAACCAGACGACCGGCACGATCGCGAGTGCCAGGAAGCTCATCATCATCATGTTGAGCACGCTCTTGGCACGCACCATGCCGCCGTAGAAGAACGCCAGGCCCGGCACCATCAGCATCACCAGCGCTGACGACGCGAGCATCCACGCAGTATCCCCTGAATCCATCCAAGCCTCCGGGTCCGGGCGGGCCGTCGCTGCGCCGGCAGCGATCGGATCCCACGTCGCTGCCGGACACTATCGCAACGCGATGATGGCGCAGCACCACATCGGGTGCTGCGCCATCATCGGTGTTGTCGGGTATGCCTAGAGTGCAGCCTCGTCGGTCTCGCCCGTGCGAACCCGCACGACCGAGTCGACCGGGATGACCCAGACCTTGCCGTCACCGATCTTGCCGGTCTGAGCCGACGCGGTGATCGTGCTGACCACGCTCTCGACGTCGGCGTCATCGACGACGACCTCGAGGCGGATCTTGGGAACCAGCGAGACGTCGTACTCAGCACCGCGATAGACCTCGGTGTGTCCCTTCTGCTGGCCGTAGCCACTGGCCTCGGTCACCGTCATGCCGGCAACTCCGGCCGCGGCGAGAGCCTCCCGGACCTCTTCCCATTTGTGCGGCTTGATGACCGCGGTTACGAGCTTCATGCTCAGACTCCCGTCTTGAGGGCGGACCCGCCGATGATTCCGGCTTCGTCGTACGCAGTCTCCAGGTGCTCGACCTGGTCGATTCCGAGGACCTCATCCTCTTCGCTGATGCGGAACCCGATCGTCACGTCGATCAACTTACCGATGATGTACGTGAGGACGAACGAGTAGGCCAGAACTGCGAACGCGGCGACTGCCTGCTTGCCGAGCTGCTCGAGGTTGCCACCGTAGAAAAGTCCCACGTCGCCGGCGGCGAGGAAGCCGATCAGCAGCGTGCCGACGAGACCGCCGACGAGGTGGACGCCGACGACATCGAGGGAGTCGTCATAGCCGAACTTGTACTTCAGTCCAACTGCGAGAGCACACAGGGCGCCGGCGATGACGCCGAGCCCGATCGAGCCGACCGGCGTCAACGCGCCGGCTGCAGGGGTGATCGCGACGAGACCGGCAACGGCTCCGGAGGCGCCGCCGAGGCTGGTGGCCTTCTTGTCACGGATCGACTCGACCAGGAGCCAACCGAGGATGGCCGCGCCTGTGGCAACCGTCGTGTTGACGAGCGCGAGACCCGCCAGACCATTGGCACCGACTGCCGAGCCGGCGTTGAAACCGATCCAGCCGAACCACAGGAGGCCGGCCCCGAGCAGGACGAAGGGCAGATTGTGCGGGCGCATGGGGTCGCGCTTCCAGCCGACCCGCTTGCCGAGGACCAGCGCAAGGGCCAGACCGGCGGCACCGGCGTTGATGTGCACCGCGGTGCCTCCAGCGAAGTCGAGGGCCTCGAGCTCGGTCGCGATCCAGCCACCATTCTCACCGAAGTCGAAGACCCAGTGCGCGACCGGGAAGTAGACGACCGAGACCCAGATGACGACGAACAGCGACCAGGCGCCGAACTTCGCACGATCGGCGATCGCGCCACTGATGAGGGCGACCGTGACGATCGCGAACATCAGCTGGAAGGCGACGAAGACATACTCAGGAAGCGTTCCGTAGGCGGTCTCGAGTCCGATGTTGTCCAGCCCGAGGCGCTCGAAGCCGCCGAGCCAGCCGTTGCCCTCGGGGCTGAATGCGATCGAGTAGCCGTAGAGGACCCACAGCACCGGCACGATGGCCAGGGCGATGAAGCTCATCATCATCATGTTGAGCACGGTCTTGGAGCGGACCATGCCGCCATAGAAGAACGCCAGTCCTGGCGTCATGAGCAGGACCAGGGCCGAGCTGGCCAGAATCCATGCGGTATCGCCGGTATCCATGAAACCTCCGAAAGAAGTGTGTGTCGCAACAAGACGAGGTACGGCCTGTTGCGACACACACTGGTGTCGGGGGATTTCGGTATGCGCGCGGCAATGTTGCATCCGCGTCACGAATGCAGCAGCCGTGTAAACAGCGTGTTACGCCTCGCGGGCCACCGCTAGGCGAGCAGCGCGTCGACGAACTCCTCGGCGTCGAAGGGCGCGAGATCGTCCGCGCCCTCGCCGAGACCGATGAATTTGACGGGCACACCCAGCTCGCGCTGCACCGCGATCACGATGCCGCCCTTGGCCGTGCCGTCGAGCTTGGTCAGCACGATCCCGGTGACGTCCACGACCTCACCGAACACGCGAGCCTGGGTCAGGCCGTTCTGGCCTGTGGTCGCATCGATGACCAGCAGGACCTCTGTGACCGGCGCCTGCTTCTCGATGACTCGCTTGACCTTGCCGAGCTCGTCCATCAGCCCGGACTTCGTGTGCAGCCGGCCGGCCGTGTCCACCAGGACGACGTCGGTCCCCTCGGCGATGCCACGCTGGACGGTCTCGAAACCGACGCTGGCGGGGTCTCCGCCCTCAGGTCCGCGTACGGTCTGCACGCCGACGCGCTCGCCCCAGGTCTGGAGCTGGTCGGCGGCCGCCGCTCGGAACGTGTCGGCTGCGCCGAGCACGACGCTCTTGTCCTCCGCGACGAGCACACGGGCGAGCCGGCCGACCGTGGTGGTCTTGCCGGTGCCGTTGACGCCCACCACCAGGACGACTCCGGGCAGGCCGCCGGTCCCGGTGGAGTTCAGCGTGCGGTCCAGAGACGGTCCGATCAGTCCCACGAGCTCGTCGCGCAGTGCCGCCTTGGCCCGCTCCGGGTCGTCAATTCCCTCGACCCGGACCCGGGTCTTGAGGTTGGCCACGAGCTCGTCGGTCGCCGTGACGCCGACGTCAGCGGCGAGGAGCGTGTCTTCGAGCTCCTCCCACGCGTCGTCGTCGAGCGTGGATCGGCTGAGAACCGAGAGCAGGCCCTTGCCGAGCGATCCCTGAGACCTCGCGAGTCGGGCGCGCAGACGTACGAGCCGGCCCTGCGGTGCCTCAGGGCGCTCGATCGTGTCGACCGAGGTGGCCGGTTCCGGCGCCGGCGACGCCTCGTCCTCGAGGTGCGGATCCGGATGCTCAGGATGCTCGATGACCTCTTCGGTCAGGCGGTCCAGGTCGGCCGGCGGAGGCAGCGTCTTGCGGCCGCGGCCGATCACGAGCCCGATGCCCGTGCCCAGCACGACGACAACGGCGATGATGATCAGGAGCAGCACAGTCAGGGTCACACCCGCGATCCTATGCAGAACCGGTTCGCCGCGACGTCAGGGCACGACGAGGGGTGTGACGGCCGCGCGAATCGCATCGGGGATCGGCGTCACCGCCCGGGTCGCAGCGTCGACGTAGACATGCACGAATCGGCCGATCGCGGCCGGTTCGTCGCTGTCGCCCTGGAACAGCCCGATGCGATAGACGATGCTCGACGACCCCAGCCTGGTGATCGCCAGGCCGGCCTGCACGTCACCGGGAAATCCCAGCTCACGGAGGAACTCGCACTGTGTCTCGGCCACGAGGCCCACCGCGTCGAGCCGGCGGATGTCCGATCCGGTCGCCTCGATCAGGAAGCCGTTGACCGCGGTGTCGAAGAACGAGTAATAGACGACATTGTTGACGTGGCCGTAGACGTCCTCGTCCTCCCACCGCGTCGTGATGGTGCGGAGCTCGGCGAAATCAGCTCGGTTCGACGGGAGCGACGACTCGCTCACACCACCGGGCGAGCCGGCCATCGAATGGGGAGACATGCCCTAGGCCGACTCTTCTTCGCGGAGGCGCTGACTGATGACCGCCGAGACCCCGTCGCCACGCATCGAGACGCCGTAGAGCGCGTCGGCCACCTCCATCGTGCGCTTCTGGTGGGTGATGACAATCAGCTGGGAGTTGGCTCGAAGCTCCTCGTAGATCTCGAGCAACCGGCCGAGGTTGGTGTCGTCGAGGGCCGCCTCGACCTCGTCGAGGATGTAGAACGGGCTGGGCCGCGCCTTGAACAATGCGACGAGGAATGCCACCGCGACAAGCGAGCGCTCGCCGCCGGACAACAACGACAGTCGCTTGACCTTCTTGCCCGGGGGGCGGGCCTCGACGTCGATGCCGGTGGTCAGCATGTTCTGCGGATCAGTGAGGATCAACGCACCGTCACCGCCGGGGAACAGTCGGGAGAAGACGTCCTCGAACTCCCGCTCGACGTCATACCAGGCCTCGGTGAAGACCTGCTCGACCTTGGCATCGACCTCATCGACGATCTCGAGGAGGTCCTGTCGGGTCTTGCGGAGATCGTCGAGCTGCTCGGACAGGAACTGATGACGCTCCTCGAGCGCGGTGAACTCCTCGAGCGCGAGCGGGTTGACCTTGCCGAGCATCGCCAGCGCGCGCTCGGCGCTGCGCAGTCGCTTGCTCTGGGTCTCGCGGTCGAACGCGATGGGCTCGCCGGGCTCGCCATCCGAGTCCTCCACGATGGGTGGTACGAGCTGGTCGGGACCGTAGTCGGCCACCAGCGTCTCGACCTCGAGGCCGAGCTCCTCGAGGGCTCGTCCCTCGAGTCCCTCGAGGCGAAGGCGCATCTCGGCCCTGGCCATCTGGTCCTTGTGGACGGAGTCGGTCAGCCCGTCGAGCTCGGAGATCTGCTCACGGAGCTGGACGCGTACGCTTCGCAGCGTCTCCTCGCGGCCCGTGCGGGACGCCTCGATCTCCGCTCGCAGGGCCGACGCCCGCACGACGGAGTGTTCGAGGGACGTCAGGACCCGCTCACTGGCGAGGATGACGGCCTTGGCGGTCTCGGCCTCACGCAGCTGCTGCTCGCGACGCGCCTTGGCCTTGATGCGCGCCTCGCGCTCGGCCTCAGCGGCCTCGAACAGTGCCGTGACCTGACCCGCCAGGGCCCGGGTGCGCTCCTCATTGGTGCGGAGGGCGAGCCGTGCGTCGGTCTCGGCACGGCGCAGCGTCGACGCCCGGTCGGCAAGCTGCTCGAGCAGAGTCGTGTCGGGCTCCTCCTCAGGCGCGGACTCCGCCTGCGCCAGCCGGTCCTCCAGCTCGGCCAGACCTGACAGGTCACCGGCCTGCGACTCCTCGGCCCTGGCGATCGCGGCAGCCAGCCGTTCGGCCTCGCCCTTGGCCGCCCGGGAGGTCGCACCGAGGTGGCCGAGATTCTCGGCAACCGCGGCCATCGTGGCATCCGACTCGTGCAGACGACCGAGCGCCGCGTCGACCCGTTCCTGGGCCGTTGCACGGATGGCTCCGGCGGCTTCCTGCTCGAATCGCAGGCGTTCGAGCGTGTGGACCGCGCGGCCGAGATCCTCATCGGCCTGGGCGATCGCGGCCTTGACCTCGATCAGACTCTGCTTGGACGTCGATCCGCCGGCCGCGAAGTGCGCTCCCAGGACATCTCCATCCCGCGTCACGGCCGTCACGTCGGGAGCATGCCGAACCAGCTCCTGCGACTGCTCGAGGTCGTCGACAACGGCGACCTTGAACAGCAACCGGCGAAGCGCGCCCTGCAGGGGCGCCGGTCCGTCGACGACGTCGATCGCATAGGTGGCGAAGTCGGGCAGCCCGGGCCAGGTCGAGTCGTCGACCTCCCCGCCTCCCAGCAGCATGCCGGCCCGGCCGAGGTCCTCGGACTTGAGCTTCTCCATCGCGGAGACCGCCGTGTCGAGGTGGTCCACCGCAACGGCGTCGGCGGCCGAGCCGAGAGCGGAGGCGATGGCGGTCTCGAAGCCGGCGCGCACCGTCACCAGCGCCGCGACCGAGCCGAGGAGTCCGCTGAGCTCATCATTCGCGGCGAGGAGGGCTCCCGCGCCGTCCTTGCGTGCCAGACCCAGCTCGAGGGCTTCCTTGCGCGCGGCGAGCGCAGCCTGCTGGCGCTCGGCTTCCTGGGACTGGGTGCCCAGCGATGCGAGCCGTTCGGTGACCTCGGCGAGCCCGTCCTCGGCACCTTCGAGCTCCTCGTCGAGGCCGGACTCCCCGGCGTTGAGCCCCGCGATCTGGTTCTCCAGGCTGGTGAACTCGTGCTGGGCCTCGACAGCCCGCGACTCGGCTTCCGCGCGAGCGGCAGACAGCCGACCGATCTCCTCGCCGGCCGCAGTCGCCCGACTCTTGAGCGCGTTGACCTGACCGTGGAGCCGCGCGAGCCCTTCGCGCTGGTCGGCGGCGGCACGGAGCAGGCCCGCGACCCGCCGCTCCTCGGCGGTGTAGGCGGTCTCGGCCTCGTTGCGCTCGTCGATCACGGTCTCGAGTGACTGGGTCGACTCGGTCACCCCGGCGCTGAGCTGCTCGAGCTGCTCCTGCGCGCGACGGGCATCGGCCTCCAGCTCCTCGGGCTCGCGCCCGACCCGGCGGTCATCCGCTTCGACGGCTGCCAGGCGTACGCGCTCGTTGGCGAGACCGGCAGTGCCCCGGATGCGCTCCCGAAGTCCCGAGAGGCTGTACCAGGTCTCCTGCGCGGCAGACAGTCGCGGGGAGTCCTCGCGCAGCTGGTCCTCGAGCTCGGTCTCCTGCTCGCGGGCGGCCGCGATGGACTGCTCGACCGCCTGACGGCGGTCGTTCAGAGCGGTCTCGTCGGCAAGCTCCTCGGCGATGACCGAGCGAGCCCGGACGATGTCGTCGGCCAGGATGCGGGCACGGGCGTCACGCACCTCGGCCTGGATCACCGCCGCCCGTCGAGCCACCTCGGCCTGCCGGCCGAGGGGCTTGAGCTGGCGCCGCAGCTCGGTCAGGACGTCGCCCAGCCGGGTCAGGTTGCCTTGCGTCGCATCGAGCTTGCGGAGCGCCTTTTCCTTGCGCTTGCGGTGCTTGAGGACTCCCGCAGCCTCCTCGATGAAGCCGCGGCGCTCCTCGGGGGTCGCCCGGAGCACGCTGTCGAGCTGGCCCTGGCCCACGATGACGTGCATCTCCCGGCCGATGCCGGAGTCGCTCAAGAGCTCCTGCACGTCGAGCAGCCGGCACGTGTTGCCGTTGATGGCGTACTCCGACCCACCGTTGCGGAACATCGTTCGCGAGATCGTGACCTCGGTGTACTCAATCGGGAGTGCGCCGTCAGAGTTGTCGATCGTGAGGACGACCTCGGCGCGACCCAGGGGCGGCCGACCCGACGTCCCGGCGAAGATGACGTCCTCCATCTTGCCGCCGCGCAGCGACTTGGCACCCTGCTCGCCCATGACCCACGACAGGGCGTCGACGACATTGGACTTGCCGGAGCCGTTGGGCCCGACGACGCACGTGATGCCGGGCTCGAGCTGGAGGGTCGTCGAGGAGGCGAACGACTTGAACCCACGCAAGGTGAGGCTCTTGAGGTACAACTCTGACTCCTACGACAGTTGGCCGGTTGGAGCCACCCTAGACCGCCGGGACTCTAGTGAGCCGCAGGCTGCATCAAGTCGCCGGCAGTGACATGGTCGACCCGCTCACGGATGGTCCGGAGCAGTCCGTCGTTCTCGACCTTGAGGCGCAGGATCTCGTCCTCGAGGTCGGCGATCCGGCGGTGGAGCGAGGCGGTTTCGCGCAGCTGCTCGGTGGGCGGACCCCCGATGTAGCCGATGAGTGCTTTGGCCATGAAGAATCTCCGCGGAGTGGAACTGAGGGGAAGGGGCAGGTGAGGCTGACCTGCGTCTCTCAGTCTCCCACCGAGGTCTGCCTGTGGTCAACTTCTTGCCTCGAATGCCGGGAGCTCAGACCGTGAAGATCTCGTCCCCCACACGGACGCTCCCGCTCGCCGCCCCGCCAACGCTGTCCGGCGCCGAATCCATCACGACGATCGGCACGATCGGCGACCGGCCGCCGGCCTCGATCGCGGACGGATCCCAGCGCACGATGGGAGTCCCGGTCGTGACCTCGTCCCCCTCGGCGACCAGCAGCTCGAACCCTGCGCCGTCGAGCTGGACCGTGTCGATGCCCAGATGAACGAGCAGCCCCTTGCCCGCCGCCGTCAGCAGGACGAATGCGTGCGGATGGAGCTTGAGCAGTCGGCCGTCCGCCGGCGCGACGACCGTCTGCTCGGATCGATCTGGATCAATCGCGATGCCCGAACCGACGATCTGCTGCGCGAACACCGGATCGGGCACGTCCGACAGGGCCAAGACCGTCCCCGCCACCGGGGCCAGCACGGCGGAGGGCTCACTCATTCGAGGTCCTCGATGTCACTGGCCAACGTGTCCGCGACTGGACCGACCACGACCTGCACGACGTTGCCCGCGACGATGACGCCGAATGCGCCGGCGGCCTTGAGCGCAGCCTGATCGACCAGCGACGCGTCCTCGACCTCGGTGCGCAGACGGGTGATGCAGGGCTCGATCTCGATGATGTTGTCCCGACCGCCCAGCCCGGCGACGATCTGCTCAGCTGTAACCATGGGAATTCTCCTCTAGGCGTGACCGGACGCCACGGTGGCGCTGGGTCCTTGGTGCATCGTGCCATCGGCGGACCAGACTCTCCCGCCGCCGAGCCAGGTGGCGCGGGCGCGCAGATCCTCTCCGAGCAGGACCAGATCGGCCCGCGCTCCCACCTCGACCCGGCCGATGTCATGGCAGCCGAGCGCGTCTGCAGGCGTACGAGTCGCCGCGCGGATCGCATCGACCAGGTCGATCCCGAACTCGACAGCGTGGCCGATGTTGGCGTCGAGTGGCTCATCAGCGCCGGCGATCGTGCCGTCGGCACGCAACGGTGGGTGGCCCGCTCTCACCTGCAGCTGGTCGCCGCCCAGGACATAGGTGCCGGACGGCATGCCGAGCGCAGCGACCGCGTCCGTCACGAGCATGACCCGGCCGTGGGCCGCGCTGAACGCGAGCCGCACCGCCGTGGGCTCGACATGGTGCCCGTCGACGATCAGTCCCACGGTCAGCCGCCGATCCGTCAGCGCGGCTCCGACGACGCCCGGCGTGCGGTGATGGAACGGGCTCTGCGCATTGAACAGGTGGGTGACCATCGTGGCCCCTGCATCGGCTGCGGCGCGGACCTGCTCGTCTGTGGCATCGCTGTGCCCCACCGCGACCCTCACCCCCGCGGCGACCAGGTCCGCGATCGCGCGCAGGGCTCCGTCGCGCTCCGGCGCCAGGGTCACGTACGAGATGGCGTGTGCGAGCCCGATCAGTGGCGCGACCCGGTCCGGGGTGGGGTCGACCAGCAGCGCCTCGCGGTGCGCGCCCCGTCTCCGCGGCGACAGGAACGGCCCCTCGATGTGGGCGGGCAGGAGTCGGGTCGCCGAACCGGTCAGGTTGCTCGAGTGGCGGGCCGCGTCGTAGCGGCTCACCTGCTCGACCAGCTGGTCGAGCGTCGCCGTGATGAACGTCGGCACCATCGAGGTGACACCGGTCGACAGCATCCGCTCGGCGACGCGTCGCACGTCGCCGGCGTCAGAGTCGGCGAAGTCGACCGAGAATGCGCCGTTGATCTGGGCATCGACCAAGCCCGGCGCGAGAATCCCTCGACCGAGCACGACATCGGGCGGGCGCAACGGCTCACCGCGGCCCGCCGCTTCGATGCGCCCGTCGGCGATCGCGATCCAGCCCGCACCGGACTCGTCGTCCGGCAACCCGACGAGACGCTGCGCACTCACCACGATGGCGCCCATCGGTGACCTCGATCCGGCGGCTAGGGGTTGACATGCCGGTTGTTTTCCGGCCATCCTCACTGGTACGTACCGGATCGTACCAGCGGTTCGTACGCCCGTCGAGAGGAGCTTCCGATGCTGAACGACAGCCTCCTCCCCAAGCACGTACAGCTGCGTGCGGCACTCCTGCGGACGATCGATGAAGAGCTCCGGCCCGGCGCGATGATCCCATCGGAGCGCGACCTGACGACCCGCTACGACGTCAGTCGGGCCACGGTCCGCGCGGCCATCAGCAGACTGGTCCACGAGGGCAGGCTCACCACGGTGCCCGGCCGCGGGACCGTCGTGACCCGCCCGCGGGTCGAGAGCAACCTGCACCTGGCGTCGTTCACCCAGGACATGCGGCGCCGCGGTCACCGGCCGAGCACGGTCGTGCTGTCGAGCGCACTCGTGGAGTCCGGCGAAGCGACAGCCCTGGCCCTCGACATCGCGCCGGGCGACCTGCTCTGGGAGATCGAGCGCCTCCGACTAGCCGACGAAGAGCCCATGGCGCATGAGGTCAGCTGGTATCCCGAGGCACTGTTCCCCGGACTCGGCGACGAGGACCTCACCGCCTCGCTCTACGCGACCCTCGAGTCGACGTATGGGGTCGTGATCACCGATGCCCAGCAGACCACGTGGGCCGAGCCGGCCGGACCGGCCTACGCCGACGTGCTCGCGGTGGCCGAGACCGCACCGTTGTTGGTCTTCGACCGCGTCTCGTCGTCAAACGTCCGGCCGGTCGAACAGACCATCAGCCGCTATCGCGGTGATCGCTATCAGTTGTCCATGAGCCTCCAGCGAGGTCCGTCCATCCGTTGAGTCCGAGAATCACCACCACCGAGGGGAAATCGAGATGACCACGACAACCGCAGGACGACGAGGCCTTCCCGGTCTCGCCTCCGTCCAGAAGTTCGGCCGCAGCCTGATGCTGCCGATCGCCTCGCTGCCTGTGGCAGCCCTGCTGCTACGCCTCGGGCAACCCGATCTGCTGGGCGCCGACGGACTCGGCTGGGACCGGGTCGCCGCCGTCCTCGGCGCTGCCGGCGGGGCGATCTTCGACAACCTGGCGCTGCTCTTCGCCCTCGGCGTGGCGATTGGCATGGCCAAGAAGTCCGACGGTTCGACGGCCCTGGCCGCCATCGTCGGCTACCTCGTGTTCAACGGCGTCTACCAGGCCGTCGTCCCGATGGTCATGACGATCGATGCCGACAACGAGAGCGCCGTGGCCAAGGGCTACGGCGTGCTCGGTGGGATCGTGATCGGTCTGACCGCGGCGTTCCTGTGGCAGCGCTACTACCGCATCAAGCTGCCGGACTATCTGGCGTTCTTCGGGGGTCGGCGCTTCGTGCCGATGATCACCGCATTCGCCGCGATCATCATCGCGGTGCTGATGACCCTGGTCTATCCGGCCTTCAACAGCGGCCTGACCAACGTCTCTGACTGGATCGCCGACAACGACGTCATCGGCGGATTCGTCTACGGCACGCTCAATCGGCTGCTGATCCCGCTGGGCCTGCATCACATACTCAACTCCGGTCCGTGGTTCCTGTTCGGTTCGTACGAGGGCGCGAGCGGCGTCGTGAATGGCGACATCGCCCGATTCCTGAATGGCGACCCGACCGCCGGTGCGTTCATGACCGGCTTCTTCCCGATCATGATGTTCGCCCTTCCCGCGGCCGCGCTCGCGATCTGGCAGGAGGCCAAGCCCGCGCAGAAGAAGGCCGTCGGAGGCATCATGTTCGGCGCGGCGCTCACGAGCTTCCTGACCGGCGTGACCGAGCCGCTCGAGTTCTCGTTCATGTTCGTCGCATTCCCGCTCTACGTGATCCATGCCCTCTTGACCGGCACCTCGATCGCGCTCGTCAATGCCCTGGACATCAGGGATGGTTTCGGCTTCTCAGCCGGCCTGTTCGACTTCGTGCTCAACTGGAACATCGCCACCAGGCCAGAGCTGTTGATCGTCATCGGCCTCGGCTATGCGCTGATCTACTACTTCCTCTTCCGGTTCGTGATCCGTAAGTGGAACCTGCGTACGCCTGGCCGCGAGGACGACGGTGACGATGACGCCGGGTTCCTGATCGACCAACCGACGGATGAGCAGCCGGTGACCGCGTCGAAGACGCCGACACCACAGACACCGCCGACGCCGCCGAGCTGAGCCGCGAGGTCGAGCGCCCGCCTCACGGGTGAGGGGCGGGCGCCCCGGCGTAGGGTCACCGATGTGGACGAACTCTTCAACCCGC
This sequence comes from Aeromicrobium sp., assembly GCF_037719875.1. Taxonomy (GTDB): domain Bacteria; phylum Actinomycetota; class Actinomycetes; order Propionibacteriales; family Nocardioidaceae; genus Aeromicrobium. The sequence goes on from NZ_JBBJMJ010000010.1 coordinate 29,651, forward strand.
CGGTCGGCACCTGGCAGCGGGTGTCACCCCAGCTCGCCACGGTCCGCCGCATCCTGATCCTCGTGCCGACATCGGTGATTCTCATCGCCGGAGTGGCGCTCCTGATCCTGCTCTCCGACCTGCGGTGGATCGGCGCGATTGCCGTGGTGCTGGCGCTCGCGCTTGCCGGGTGGGGCTGGTTCTGGGCCGGACGCAACCAGCGAAGCTGGGGATATGCCGAGAACGACGACGACCTGCTGGTGACGAGTGGGGTGATGTTCAAGCGACTCGTCGCGATCCCCTACGGCCGCATGCAGTTCGTGGATGTGGAGGCCGGCCCGCTCGACCGGGCCTTCGGCGTCGCGACCGTGACGCTGCACACCGCGAGCGCCGAGACCGCGGCCGACATACCGGGACTGCCCGCGGCCGAGGCAACCCGGCTGCGCAACCGGCTGACCGAGCTCGGAGAGGCCCATGGCGCCGGACTCTGACTCATCGTCCGAGGTCGTGGGTCAGCGCACCCATCCCCTGACCGCAGTCGTCCAAGGTGCTCGATGGGCCGCTGCCGCCTCCGTCGGTCTGGTGAGCTCGGTGTTCTCCGGCGACGGGTGGGGTGACCTCAGCCCGCTGCTCAGCCTGCTCATCGCCTTGGGCGGCGGCCTGGTGCTCGGCATGGGAGTCGGTTTCCTCAGCTGGCTCTTCACGCGATATGTCATCGATGGCGCCGAGCTGCGCATCAACAGCGGTGTCATCACGAAGTCATCGCGACGGATCCCCTACGAACGCATCCAGTCGGTCGACATCGCCGAGCCGCTCATCGCCCGTCTCTTCGGCCTCGCCGAGCTGCGGATCGAGATGGCCGGTGGCAAGGACTCCCGGACGGCTCTGCACTTCCTCCCCCTCGCCGGCGCCGGCGAGCTGCGCCGGGTGCTGCTGGCACGGTCCGACGGTGACCAGCAGGCAGATTCGCACGCCCCGGAGCGCCGCACCGTCATCGCGGTCGTCCCCCCGAAGCGGGTCATCATCGGCACGGTCCTGTCGCTCGACTTCGCATTCGCCGCGCTCGGCTCCCTCGGGCTGTTGGTCGGCGCGATCTGGTTCGGGCAGGTCATCGTCCTGCTCGGTGGCATCGTCCCGCTGGGATCGTGGCTCGTGCAGATCGTCGGCAAGCGCGTGCTGCAGCAGTGGGACTTCACGCTTTCCCGCGGCGAAGGTGGCCTGCGGATCGAGCGCGGTCTGCTGTCGCGCACGTCTCAGACGATCCCATTCGCTCGGGTGCAAGGCATCGCCGTCAAGGAGCCCTATGTGTGGCGACGCTTCGGCTGGCAACGGCTCGAGGTCGACATCGCCGGCTATGCAGCCAGCGCAGGCGAGACCGACACCGACTCCTCGTCCACCCTGCTGCCGATCGCGGACGGCCCGTTGGCGGCGGCGATCATCGCCGAGCTGATCCCCGGCTCGGCGTTCGAGTCCGTGTCCCGTACGCAAGCCCCGCGACGCTCACGGCTTTTCGCCCCCATCGGCTGGCGCTATCGATGGGTCGGCGCCGATGAGCGTACGTTCGTGGCCCGCGAGGGTTGGGTCGAGCGGACCACCGACATCGTGCCGCACCACAAGACCCAGTCCGTCGAGCTGACGCAGGGACCGCTGCAGCGAAGGCGCCGCCTCGCGACGATCGAGGTGCACACCCCGCAGGGTCCGGTCGATGCAGATGGCCGCAACCTCGACGAGCAGGATGCCCGCAGGATCGCGCTGGCACAGCTCCAACGCGCCCGCACAGCTCGCACCTAGAGCTCGGCGGCGTGTTCCAGATCAGCCCCCGGACGTCGCGTCCTCGGCCAGCGGATCCATCGGCGACACCACATCGCGCGAATCCAGCCAACCGTCCGGGACGGAAACCTTCTTGGGCGTCCCCTGTCGACCGCGAGGGGTCCCGAGCTCGGCGACGGGATAGGGCTCATCGGGATCGAGCCGGGCCAGCAGCTCGTCGAGGGCCGCATAAGAGGACACCATTCCCAGGCTGCTACGTACGTCCTTGCCGGCGGCGAAGCCCTTGAGGTACCAGGCGATGTGTTTGCGGAACTCGATGCAGCCCCGGTCCTCGCCCATGAGATCACCGAGCAGCTCGGCGTGCCTGCGCATGACCGCTGCCACCTCGCCGAGGGCTGGGAGCTCCACGACCTGCTTGCCGGCGAACGCCGCGGCGAGGTCACGGAACAGCCAGGGGCGACCCAGGCAACCGCGGCCGACGACGACACCGTCACAACCGGTCTGCTCGACCATACGGATCGCGTCTGCCGCCTCCCAGATGTCGCCGTTGCCGAGCACCGGGATGTCGACCGAGGCCTTGAGCTCGGCGATCGCGTCCCAGTCGGCCCGGCCGGAGTAGTGCTGGACGGCCGTGCGACCGTGCAGCGCGATCGCAGCACACCCCGTGTCCTGGGCGATCCGGCCCGCGTCGAGGAAGGTCAGGTGATCGTCATCGATGCCCTTGCGCGTCTTGATCGTCACCGGGACGCGGTAGGGCCCGGCAGCCGTGACCGCGGCAGCGAGGATCTCTCCCAGCAACGTGTCCTTCCACGGCAGCGCCGCTCCCCCGCCCTTGCGGGTCACCTTGGGGACAGGGCAGCCGAAGTTGAGGTCGACGTGGTCGACGCCGTGATCGGCGCAGAGGATCTCCACGGCACGCCCGATCGTCTCGGGGTCGATGCCGTAGAGCTGCACCGAGCGGTACGTCTCGTTGGCGGCGAACGTCAACATCGCCAGGCTCGTCCGGTCACCTTCAACGATTCCGCGCGACGTGATCATCTCGCAGACATAGAGCCCGGCACCCTGCTCGGCGCAGAGCTGTCGGAATGCCGCATTGGTCACTCCGGCCATCGGGGCGAGCACGACCGGATTGGGCACCTCGAGGTTCCCGAGCCGAAGCGTGCGCGGCAACGTGGCAGTGGACATGGGCCCATTGTCCCATTCACCCCACACCCGCCGGGGCGGTGAGTCAGTGTCTACTGAGGCTGAAAGGCCCTACGGGCTCCAGGTGATGGCGTCCTTGGTCGAGCCGGTCTGGAGATCGACCGATTGCAGGGCCTTGCCCTTCGGGACGAGGAAGACCAGGCACAGCTTCGCGTTGGCGCCGGGGAGGAAGCTCTCGGGGAGCGTCGCGTTGCGGCACGGCTTGAACGACCCGACGATGTCGTTGGCCGGCAGATTCGTGTTGCTCGAGTCGTGGGCGAAGATCGGCAGTGCCGCACCGCCGAGCCCTGCCGGGCCCTCGTTCTTGACCGCGACGTCGACATAGAACGGGGTCGCCGCCTTGGTTGCGGCGTCGAGGGAGAAGAACTTGAAGTCCTTCTTGATCGACCCCTTGCGGACCGAGGTGACCGTCACGGTGATGGCGCTGGCCGCCTTGTCGGCGACCTGATAGACCACACTGGCCGACGAGTCCTCCATCAGCTTCGCGCCACCCTTGGTGAGGGTCACTCCCTCAGGCACCTCGAAGCCCTTGGGCACTGGCACGGAGTCCGACTTCTTGTCCGGCTCGGACGACCCACAGCCGGCCACGAGCGCAAGGGCCATCACGGCAGCAGCCGCGACCGATCCCGAACTCTTCACGCGCCGATTGTCACCCACGACCGGATCAGCAACCCGGCAGACGCGCCGCGAGCCACGGCTGCACCTGGTCGAGGGCTATGCGCTCCTGCGTCATCGAGTCGCGTTCGCGGATCGTGACGGCGTGGTCGTCGAGGGTCTCGAAGTCGACCGTGATGCAGAAGGGCGTGCCGATCTCGTCCTGGCGGCGATAGCGCTTGCCGATGGCCTGCGCATCGTCGAACTCGACGTTCCAGAACCCCCGCAGCTCTGCGGCCAGTGCCCTTGCCTTGGGCGAGAGGCTCTCGTTGCGCGACAGCGGCAGCACCGCGGCCTTGACCGGGGCCAGGCGCGGGTCGAGCTTGAGGACGGTTCGTGTGTCGGTGCCGCCCTTGGCGTTTGGCACCTCCTCCTCGACGTACGCATCGATCAGGAAGGCCATCATCGACCGGTTGACACCGGCGGCAGGCTCGATGACGTAGGGCGTCCAGCGCTCGTTGTTGGGCTGGTCGAAGTAGGTCAGATCCTTGCCGGAGTGCTCGCTGTGTGTCTTCAGGTCGAAGTCCGTACGGTTGGCGATGCCCTCGAGCTCACCCCACGTCGAGCCGGCGAACTCGAACCGGTACTCGATGTCGACGGTGCGCTTGGAGTAGTGCGACAGCTTCTCCTGCGCGTGCTCGTAGAGACGCAGGTTGTCCGGATCGATGCCCAGTCCGACGTACCAGTCGAAGCGCTCCTTGATCCAGGTCTCGTGCCACTGTTCGTCCGTGCCCGGCTTGACGAAGAACTCCATCTCCATCTGCTCGAACTCGCGGGTGCGGAAGATGAAGTTGCCCGGCGTGATCTCGTTGCGGAAGCTCTTGCCGATCTGACCGATCCCGAACGGCGGCTTCTTGCGCGCTGTCGTCATGACCTGGCCGAAGTTGACGAAGATGCCCTGCGCGGTCTCCGGCCGGAGGTAGTGGAGCCCCTCGGCGGACTCGACCGGACCGAGATAGGTCTTCAGCAGCCCGTTGAACATCCGAGGCTCGGTCCACTGCCCACGCGTGCCGCAGTGCGAGCACGCGATCAGGTCCATCGCGACGGTGTCGGGATCGACACTCTGCCCATCCTTCTTGGCCTTCTTCTCCGCGTACTCCTCCTGGAGGTGGTCCTGCCTGAACCGGTGGTGACAGCTGAGGCACTCGATCAAGGGATCGACGAAGGCGGCCAGGTGGCCCGAGGCGCTCCACACCGACGTCGGGAGGATGACCGACGAGTCGAGGCCGACGACGTCGTCGCGGCCCTGGACCATCGAGCGCCACCACTGGCGCTTGATGTTGTCCTTCAGCTCGACTCCGAGCGGGCCGTAATCCCAGGCGGACTTCGTCCCGCCGTAGATCTCGCCACACTGGTAGACGAAGCCTCGGCGCTTGCTGAGACTGATGACGTTGTCGACGGTCGATGCCATGGGTGTTCCAATCCGGCTGGATGTCGGCGGGTCTGCCCGAGCAGTCCCCCACTTTAGTCGTTGGGTCGCTCACGCTCCGAACCGGGCACTGAACCGAACGTGGAGGCATTTTTCGGCCGAAACCCTTGACCCAGACTTTGTTAGTACGCTTTATTAACTATGTGACCCAGATCAAAGAGGCTCCCTCCCGCAGCACGGCCGGTCGTCGTCCCGTGGGCAAGGTACGTCCCTCGGACACCCGCCGCCACCACCGTGCGCTGATCCTCCAGCAGCTCGTCGACGGCGGTGCGCGGAGCCGCGCCGATCTCGCTCGGGAGACCGCCTTGACGAGGGTCACGATCTCCGATCTGGTCGCCGAGCTGATCGCCGAGGGTTTCCTCGACGAGCTGGGCACGCGGCCGGGCACCCACATGGGCAAGCCCGCGACCCTAGTCGGCATCTCTCCCACGGCCCCGGTCACGATCGCCCTCGACCTGTCCGCAGACGGACAGCTCGCCGGGGGTGTCGTGGACCTCGTCGGTCGCATCCTCGTGCGCGAGCAGGTGGCGTTCCGCCGTGGTGACGACTTCTCCGTGATCTCGGATCTCGCGAGTCGCCTGCGTGACGCCACGCCGCGACGCATCCTCGGCGTCGGCATCGGGACTCCCGGCATCGTCGATGCGTCCGGGACCGTGGTGCTCGCCCCCAACCTCGGGTGGGAGGACTTCGACCTCGCGGGCGAGCTCGCCGCCGCGATCGACCTGCCGGTTCATGCCGGCAATGACGCGAATGTGGCTGCGGTCGCCGAGAGTGCATTCGGGTCTGGGGACGACGGCGGACTCCTGCTGGTGACGATCGGCCAAGGTGTCGGCGGTGGTGTGCTGATCGACGGCCGGGCTCTCGCCGGTCCCCTGCAGTCCTCCGGCGAGATCGGCCATGTCGTGGTCGATCCCGAAGGCCGCCAGTGCAACTGCGGCAACCGCGGTTGCCTCGAGACCTTCCTCGCCGCACCGGCGCTCCGCCTCCTCGAGACCGACGCCGCCCGCGCCGACGTCGGGTCCAAGCTCGGCTCCGTGCTCACGCCGGTCGTGACGACGCTCGGCATTGCCGATGTCGTTCTCTACGGTCCGGCCGAGCTCCTCGAAGGCGCGCTCCTGGACTCCGTGCGCAACGCACTCGCTCGACAGACCCTTCCTTTCGTCGCCCAACGCGTCCAGGTTCGCCTGGCCCCACTGAGCGACGAGCTCGTGCTCACAGGCGCGGCAGCGCTGGTGCGTTACCGAGAGCTAGGGGTGGTCTGACCTGCCGCCACAGCCTTGACCAACGCACATCTGCCTGACTGACCCACGCACCATCCGAGAAGAGGAAATCCATGAAGCTCACCAAGATCGCGGCGGTGGCGGCGGCATCCGCCCTCGCCCTGACCGCACTCGCTGCCTGCGGTGGCAGCAGCGACAACGATGCCGAGGGTGGTTCCGACACCCTCACCCTGTGGCTCGCCGGCAAGGAGGACACCCCCAAGAAGGTGGAGGACTGGCTCGTCAAGGAGTTCGCCGCCCAGAACGAGGGCAAGACCCTCAAGGTCCAGCACATCGACTGGGGCGACCTGATCCCGCGCCTGAACACCGCACTGCAGAGCGACAAGACACCTGACGTCGTCGAGGTGGGCAACACCCAGGCCGCGACATTCACGAGTGTCGGGGCGTTCACAGATCTCACCGACAAGCTCGACCAGCTCGGTGACGACATCGGGCCCAAGAGCTTCGTCGAGGCCGGTACGTTCGACGGCAAGGTTTCGGCCGTCCCCTACTACTGGGGATCGCGCTACATCTTCTACAGCAAGAAGGCGTTCAAGGATGCCGGCATCGCAGTCCCGACGACGCTGGACGATTTCGCCAAGGCGGCCGCACAGCTCAAGGCAGATGGCGGCTCGAAGTACTCCGGATTCTGGCTCCCGGGTCAGGACTGGCGCAACGGCATCAGCTGGATCTTCGCCAACGGCGGCGACATCGCCAAGCAGGACGGCGACAACTGGGTCGGCACGCTGTCCTCCCCCGAGAGCATCAAGGGCCTGACCGAGCTGCAGGGTCTGTTCGAGAAGGCCACCACGGCCCCCAAGGACGGCAAGGACGCTGAGCCGTGGACGGCTTTCAACAATGGTGAGGCAGCGATGTTCATGGCGCCGAGCTGGGCGCGCTTCAGTGTCGAGGAGAAGCTGGCCAAGGACCTCGGCGGCTTCGCGCTCCCGGGTGTCGACGGCGGCGCGGCCCCCGTGTTCGCCGGCGGATCGAACCTCGGCATCTCGGCGAAGTCGAAGAACCAGGATCTGTCGTTCAAGCTGCTCAAGCTGATCTACAGCGATGAATACCAGCAGCAGCTCGCCAAGAACGGCCTCGGCCCGGCCAACGACGAGTTCACCTCGTTGATGGGCGATGACGAGTTCGCCAAGTCGGCGATCGCCGCGGCGGGCAGCTCCAAGCTGACCCCCGCGTCTCCGGAGTGGGCCTCGGTCGAGAGCGCCAGCCTGATGGAGGAGTTCTTCGGCAAGATCGCCAGCGGCGAGGACGTCGAGGCGACGGCCAAGGCAACTGACGCCAAGCTGAACGACGCACTCAACAAGTAGCCCCACCCGTGAGCCTGGGGCTCCCTGTGCCGACCAAGCGCGGGAACCCCAGGCTCACGGTGCTGGGCTGACAATCGGAGGGAGGGAGACCATGAGCAGCACCCGCTTGACACACCGGGCCGGCACCTACGGCCTGCTGGTCCCGACCATCCTGGTGCTCGTCGTCGGCATGGCCTATCCGCTGGGCCGGCAGCTGATCCTGTCATTCCAGGAGTTCGGTCGTGCTCAGCAGTTCGGACAGCCGGCGCCATTCATCGGCCTCGACAACTACCGCGAGCTCGTGACGGACCGCACGATGTGGGCCGTCATCTCTCGCTCGCTGGCCTTTTGCGCTGTCTGCGCCTCGATCACGATGGTGCTCGGCACCGCGTTCGCGGTGCTGATGAAGGCAGTGTCGACCGTGCCGCGGCTGACCCTCCAGATCAGCATGCTGCTGGCGTGGGCCATGCCGGTCATCGCTGCGATGACCGCGTGGCAGTGGTTGTTCGACACCCGGTACGGCCTGGTCAACTGGCTCCTGACCAAAGTCGGGCTGTCCGACTTCGACGACCACAACTGGCTCATCGAGCCGCTCTCGTTCTTCTTCGTCGCAGGCGTCATCGTGATCTGGATGAGCGTGCCGTTCGTCGCCTTCACGGCATACGCAGCGCTGAGCCAGGTCTCCGAGGAGACCCTCGAGGCAAGCCACCTCGACGGGGCGACGGCAATCCAACGCTTCCGTCACATCATCTATCCCACGATCCGGCCCATCCTGACCATCGTGGCGCTGCTGCAGATCGTCTGGGACCTGCGGGTGTTCGCCCAGATCAACTTCCTGCAGAACGCCGGCGGGACCCCGAGCGAGACCCACCTGCTGGGCACCTACATCTACTCGCTCGGCATCGGCCAGAACGACTACGGCGCCGCGTCGGCGATGGCCATGTTCGTCCTGGCCCTGACGCTCGTGCTGACCTTCCGCTACGTGCGGTCCCTGCTCAAGGAGGAGTCCCGGTGAACACCCGAGCACGCGCATGGGGCGCGATCGCCGTCGTGCTGGCCATCATCTGGGCCTTCCCGGTCTACTGGATCGTCAACAGCGCGTTCCAACCGGTCGAGGCGCTGCGCTCGCCAGACCCGTCCTTCCTCCCGGACTTCAGTGCCGCGGGGTTCAGCCGGGTCTTCGACGAGTCGTTCGTCGACTCGCTCAAGCTCAGCCTGACCGTGACCCTGCTGGCGATCGTTGCCGCGGCGCTGTGCGGGTTCGTGGCCGCCGTCGCGATCTCGCGGTTCCGGTTTCGCGGGCGGAAGTCGTTCATCTTCACGGTCCTGGCGGTGCAGATGATCCCACCGGAGGCGCTGTTCATCTCCCAGTACAACATGCTCAGCGAGTGGGGCCTGCTGAACAGCGTCGTCGGCCTCGGTCTGCTCTACACCGCCTTGATCCTGCCCTTCACGGTGTGGATGCTGCGCGGTTTCGTCGACGGCATCCCGATCGACCTCGAGGAAGCAGCGATGACCGACGGGTGCAGCCGCACACGCGCGTTCTTCACGATCACGTTCCCGCTGCTGGCGCCGGGTCTCGTCGCGAGCGGCGTCTATGGCTTCCTCCAGGCGTGGAACGAGTACACCCTCGCCGTCGTCGTCATGGACCCGTCCAACCGTACGTTGCCCCTGTGGCTCAAGGGCCTGACCGATGTCTCCAACGAGGCCGTCGACTGGCCAGCCGTGATGGCCGGGGCCACGATGGTGGCAACGCCGGTCATCATCTTGTTCATGATCGTGCAGAACCGGATGACTTCCGGCATGGTGTCCGGGGCGGTGAAGGGATGACCGAGCGCCAGCGAACGAATGATGACGGCATGACCGAGCTCCGACGGCTTGCGCACGCGGTCATCCTCGGCGCGTTCTCCGGGCCCGTGGTGCCGGCCTGGCTCGCCCCGGCGTATGCCGACGGCCTCGCGGGCATCTGCCTTTATGGCAACAACATCCCGCCTTCTGGCGACATCGCCGGACTCGCTCGGCGCGTGCGGGCGGTCGATCCGACCGCTGTGCTGGCCCTCGACGAGGAGGGTGGGGACGTGACCCGCCTCCACTCCCGAACCGGCAGCCCCTACCTCGGCAACGCCGCCCTCGGGGTCTGCGACGACATCGAGCTGACCCACGCGGTCGCCGCCGGGATCGGCGCCGAGCTGGCGCAGGCTGGCGTCTGGCTGGACCTCGCGCCCAGCGCCGACATCAACAGCAATCCGCACAATCCCGTGATCGGGACCCGGAGCTTCGGCGCCGATCCCGCCCTCGTCGCGAGGCACACAGCGGCCTTCGTCGCCGGACTGGCCTCGCAGGGGATCGCGGCTTCGGTCAAGCACTTCCCTGGTCACGGCGACACCAGCACGGACTCGCACCTCGGCCTCCCCCGGGTCACCGTCACCACGGATGTGCTCCGAGCCCGGGAGCTGGTGCCGTTCGCCGTCGCAGCCGCGACCGTCATGACCTCGCACGTGCTGCTGGATGCGTTCGACGACCAGCAGCCCGCAACCCTGAGTCATCCCGTCCTGACCGGGCTGCTGCGGGATGAGCTCGGGTTCGACGGGGTGATCGTGACGGACGCCCTCGACATGGCCGGCGCGAGCGCGATCCACGGGGTCGGTGGCGCCGCGGTCATGTCGCTCGCGGCCGGGGCCGACCTGCTGTGCCTCGGTCCGGAGGAGTCCGCAGAGCCCCACGCCATCCACGAGGTGGTCGACGCCGTATGCCGTGCAGTCGGGTCCGGTGATCTGTCGTTGGACCGCCTGACCGAGGCCGCCACGAGCGTCGCCGCCTTGCGGGACACCTGGAGTGCGCTCAGTCCTCGGCCCGGCGGTTCGGGCGTGATCGCCGATGCCCGCCTGGCTTCGGTGCGAGCCGCGGCCGGGCTGGTGGCCGCCGCTCCGCGGTTCGACGGGCCCGCGAAGGTCATCCGGATCGACACCGGCACGAACCTCGCGGTCGGCGACACAGCGTGGGGCGTGCTCGACCTCGGCGGTGGCACTGTCGACCTGATCGCCGCTGACGTGTCGAGCACCCCCGTCCACCCGGGTGAGGTCGCCGTCGTGGTGCGTCGCGCGACTGCAGTGCCGGAGGTCTGGGCGTGGATCGAGCGTCAGCTCAGCACCAACCCCCTCACGACCCTGATCGAGCTCGGCTGGCCCGACCCCGCACTCACGGCACACGATCGAGTGGTCCGCACCTACGGATCGGCAGCGGTGTTGACCGACGCACTCGCCGCAGCGATGCGAGGAGACCGATGAAGACTCGGCTGGGGCTCGACATCGGTGGCACGACGATCCACGGGATCGGCGTCGCCGCAGACGAGCCCAACACTCTCATCGCGGAGCTGACCCACCCGACCCGCAAGGGCGCCGAGGGCGTCGTCGACGGTACCGCGGAGATGGTCGAGGCACTGCTGGTCCGGCTGCCCCCGGATGCCGAGATCATCAGCATCGGACTGGGGGTCCCGGGCATCGTCCATGCCGGTGCGGTGACCCACGCAGTCAACCTCGGCCTCGACGGTGATCCCCTCGACCTCGCAGCTGCCCTGTCGGCACGCACAGGCGGGGTGACGGTGACGGTCGAGAACGACGTCAAGGCCGCGACCCTCGGTGGATTGCAGTGGCTCCGGGAGCAGGGCTCGGGTGTCGATGACCTCGCCCTGCTCAACGTGGGGACGGGTCTCGCCGCCGGTCTGCTGCTGAACGGTCGCCTGCGCCACGGCTCGCGCGGGATGGCCGGTGAGATCGGCCACCTCGTCCACGATCCGACGGGTCCCATCTGCCCCTGCGGGCGGCGCGGCTGCCTCGAGCTCTACGCCTCGGGCAGCGGGGTTCGGCGCCAGTGGCCCGGCACGGCTGCCGAGCTGTTCGACGCGGCGGACACCGGCGATCCGGATGCCGCGCGGATCCGCGACGAGCTCATCTCCGGCATCGCCCAGGCGATCAGCCTGTTGGCGTACGGCCTCGACGTGTCGTGTGTCCTGGTGACGGGCGGGGTCGTGTCGGCGACGCCGGCCCTCCGCGAGGCGATCCTCGCCCAGCTCGGCAAGGACGAGAGCACCTCACTCGGCCGGCTCGCCGGCATCTCCGAGCGCGTACGGTGGTTGCCAGCCGGGCATCCGGCGGGGGCGCTGGGTGCCGCGCTGCTGGGTGCCGCAGATGAGGGGGTCGGACCGTGGAGGTCGTGATCGTCGAGGACCGGGCCGCCGCCGGCATCCTGGTCGCCGACATCGTCGGGCAACACGTGCGGGCAGGGGCGGTGCTCGGCCTCGCAACGGGATCCTCGCCACTGCCGGCCTATCAGGAGCTGATCCGACGTCACCGCGAGGAGTCCCTGAGCCTGTCCGGCTGCCGCGCATTCCTGCTCGACGAATATGTCGGCCTGCCACGCGCGCACCACGAGTCGTACGACTCGGTCATCCGCCGGGAGCTGACCGATCATGTCGACCTCGATCGCGTGGACGGACCCGACGGTGAAGCCACGAACATCCCTGAGATGGCCGCCCGATACGAGGCGGCCATCGCCGAATCGGGCGGTGTCGACGTCCAGCTGCTCGGCATCGGGACGGACGGGCACCTCGGTTTCAACGAGCCCGGCTCGTCGCTCGCGTCCCGCACTCGCGTGAAGACGCTGACCCGCCAGACCCGCGAGGACAATGCCCGGTTCTTCGACTCCGTCGACGACGTGCCGCACCACGTCGTCACGCAGGGGCTGGGCACGATCCTCGAAGCCGGACACCTGGTGCTGATCGCCACGGGTGAGACAAAGGCCCGGGCCGTCGCGGCGGCCGCAGAGGGACCGGTCAGCGCGTTCTGTCCCGCTTCGGTCCTCCAGATGCATCCCCGCGCAACCGTCGTGGTCGACGAGGCCGCCGCAACGATGCTGCAACTCTCGGACTACTACCGTGAAACGTGGAGCAGCAAGCCCGAGTGGCAGCAGTTCTGAGCAGGACCCCAGTCAGCGCAGTGTGACCGCATCCACCCCGGGTCGGTCACACTGCGCTCCTGGTCCGGGCAAATCCTGCTCCGGGCAATCAGCTCAGCCGTCGGCCCGACTCGGTCGCGAACACGTGAACCCCAGCCGGATCAACCGGCGCGAGGTTGACCGCCTCGCCCTTGGCCGGCGGATTGCGCCAGTCCACCCGCGCGACGATCGTCTGCTCGGTGCCACACACATCTGCCCGGCCGTAGACGTAGGCGTCCGCGCCGAGCTCCTCCACGACGTCGACCTCAAGCCGAAGCCCGGTCTCGGCAACCTCGAGGTTCTCCGGGCGGATCCCGAGGGTCACGGTCGCATCGGCGTCGGCAAGGGTGTCGCGGGACACGGGCACCACGAGGTCACCGAAGCGCACTCCCCCGTCCGTCACCGGCAGCTCCATCAGGTTCATGCTCGGCGACCCCATGAATCCGGCGACGAACAAATTGGCCGGCCGGTCATACATCTCGCGGGGAGCGGCGCACTGCTGAAGCACGCCGTCCTTGAGGACCGCGACCCGATCACCCATCGTCATGGCCTCGATCTGGTCATGCGTGACATAGACCGTGGTCGTGCCGAGTCTGCGCTGCAGCTGCGCGATCTGGGTGCGGGTCTGCACCCGCAGCTTGGCGTCCAGGTTCGACAGGGGTTCGTCCATCAGGAACACCCGCGGCGAGCGTACGATCGCTCGGCCCATGGCGACCCGTTGGCGCTGCCCGCCGGACAGGGCCTTGGGCTTGCGTTCCAGGTAGTCGACGATGTCGAGCATCGCGGCAGCCTCAGAGACCCGCTCGTTGATGTCGGACTTGCTCGCACCAGCGATCTTGAGGGCGAAGCCCATGTTCTCGGCGACCGTCATGTGCGGGTAGAGCGCATAGTTCTGGAACACCATCGCGATGTCGCGTGCCTTGGGCGGCAGATCGGTGACATCCTCGTCGCCGATCAGGAGGCGACCCCCGTCGACCTCCTCGAGGCCGGCGAGCATCCGCAGGGAGGTGGACTTGCCGCAGCCGGACGGGCCGACCAGGACGAGGAACTCACCGTCCTCCACGTGGAGGTCGAGCTGATTGACCGCTGGGCGGTCCTGACCCGAGAAGACTCGAGTGGCTTTGTCGAACGTGACAGATGACATGCAGATATTTCCCTTCACCGGCAGGTACGTGCCGGACGATCCGAGTGATGGGTGGACGTGCCCCGTCATCGTAGCGTGATCCACATCACGCTGTAGCGGTGGACTCGAGTTGACAATGATTCCCAATTACTTGAGAATCATTGTCATGAAGAAGTTCCCGGCCCTGCTCGCCGTCCTACCGCTCGTCGCCCTCCTTGCCGCGTGTGGCAGCACCGCCGCGAAGGACAACGACAAGCCCCGCGTGGTCGCGTCGTTCTACCCCTTCGCGTACGTCGCCGAGCAGGTCGGGGGCTCCTTCGTCGACGTCGACAACCTCACGTCCCCCGGCGCCGAGCCGCACGACCTCGAGCTCAAGCCCAAACAGGTCGCCGCGGTGCAGGAGGCTGACCTGGTGGTCTACGAGAAGCACTTCCAGGCGGCCGTGGACGAGGCCGTCGACCAGGCCGACCGGCCGAAGGACAGCACCGTTGACGCCGACACCGTGCTCAACGCGCTGCCTGCGCAGGCCGGCGCGCAGGAGGAAGGCGGGCACGAGGGCGAGGAGGGCGACGAAGACCCGCACACGTGGCTCGACCCGACCAACATGGTGCTCATGGCCGAGGACCTGTCGGCGAAGCTGTCGAAGGTCGACCCCGAGCACTCGTCGACGTACCGGGCCAACACCGACAGGCTCGTTGCCCAGCTCGAGACTCTCGACACGTCGTTCGCCGCTGGCCTGAAGACCTGCGAGCGCCGGACCATCGTCACGAGCCACGCCGCGTTCCAATACATGGCGAAGAGGTACGACCTGACGCAGGTGCCAATCGCAGGCATCGACCCGACCAACGAGCCCTCCCCGGCACAGCTCGGTGACATCACGCAGCTCGTCCGCAAGGAAGGCATCACGACGATCTTCACCGAAGAGCTCGTGAGCCCCGCGATCGCCGACACCATCGCGAAGGAGGCCGGGGCGATGACCGCTACGCTCGACCCCATTGAAGGACTCTCCAACGACACCTCGAGCGAGAACTACCTGACGCTCATGGAGAAGAACCTCACGACCCTGGAGAAGGCCAACAGCTGTTCATGACGGAGCACCCCCTTAAAGTCCGCGGCATGACCGTGGCTCTCGACGGTCGACCTGTCTTGCGGCAGGTCGACCTCGACGTGTCGGCCGGTGAGTTCGTGACCCTGCTCGGCGCCAACGGCTCAGGCAAGTCCACGCTCGTTCGCGCCGCGATCGGCCTCGTCCCGACGAGCGCCGGCACCGTCGAGCTGTTCGGCACACCGCTCCGCCAGTTCAAGGACCGTTCGCGTCTCGGCTACGTCCCACAACGCTCCCGTGCCGTCGCGGGTGTCCCCGCGACGATGCAGGAGATCGTCATGAGCGGACGCCTGGCCCGGCGCCGGGTCGCCGGATGGCGCACCAAGGCCGACATCGCCGCGGTGGACGCCGCGATCGCCAAGGTCGGCCTGTCGGACCGGGCCCGCTCGTCCGTCAGCGAGATGTCCGGCGGGCAGCAACAGCGCGCCCTCATAGCGCGCGCCCTGGCTACCGAGGCCGAGCTGCTGATCATGGACGAGCCCATCGCCGGCGTCGACCACGACAACCAGGAGACGCTGGCCGACCTGCTGGCGACCCTCGTCGGCGAGGGAACTTCCGTGCTCCTCGTCGCGCACGAGCTCGGCCCGTTGCGCCCGCTCATCGACCGCGCCGTCGTCCTCGAACGCGGTGAGGTGACGTACGACGGCGACGTCGTGGCGATCCGCGACGCCGAGCACGTCCACGTGCACCACCACAGCAGCCGGCCGGAGAAGTCAGACGGATTCAGCGGCAACCCGGTGGGGCGTGACCAGGTTGTTTGAGGCCCTGCAGTTCGAATTCATGCGGTACGCCTTGGCGGCCGCGATCTTCACGGGGCTGGCGGCCCCGGCCGTCGGCACGTTCCTGGTGCAGCGACGCCTCGCACTGCTGGGCGACGGGCTCGGGCACGTCGCGCTGACCGGCGTCGCACTGGGCCTCCTCGCCAACATCGCCCCCACGCTCACCGCGATCGTGGTCGCGGCACTGGGTGCCGTCCTGATCGAGCTGCTGCGGATGTACGGCCGGACGAGCGCAGACGTGGCCCTCGCGATGCTGTTCTATGGGGGTATCGCCGGCGGTGTCCTGCTGACCAACCTCGCCGGCGAGAGCGCCGCCTCGCTTAACGCCTTCCTGTTCGGCGCCATCACGACGGTCGGCACCGGTGACCTCGTCCTCGTCGGTGTCCTCGGACTAGTCGTGGTCGTCGTCTCGCTCGGCCTCTCCCCCCAGCTGTTCGCGGTCTGCCAGGACGAGGAGCACGCCAAGGTCAGCGGCGTCCCCGTCCGGGCCTACAGCATCCTGATCGCCGTGCTCGCGGCCGTCACGATCACGGTCGCGATGCAGACGGTCGGTCTACTCCTGGTGTCCGCGCTGATGGTCGTGCCCGTCGCGGCCTCCCAGCAGCTGACCCGCAGCTTCCGCACGACCCACCTGGCTGCCATGGGCATCGGCCTGTTTGCGGCCGTCGGCGGCCTGTTCGGGAGCTACGAGATCGACACGGCACCCGGACCGACGATCGTCATCTTGGCCCTCGCGGTGTTCGCGGTCGCGTCGCTCATCGGCGCCGTCCTCACCCGAACCCGGTCTCGACGCCGTCCAGTAGATTCGCTCTGAGGAGGACCCATGGTCGAAGCCCCCCGCAACACCCGCCAGCGCCGCGCCGTCGTCGCGATCCTCGCGGATCTCGACGGGTTCGCCAGCGCACAGGAGATCCACGACATCCTCAAGCAGCGCGGCGAGTCCGTGGGGCTGTCCACGGTCTACCGCAGCCTGCAGGGGTTGACCGATGCCGCCGAGGTCGACGCCCTGCGCAACGACGAGGGCGAGGTCCTCTACCGACAGTGCAGCGCCGGTCATCACCACCACCTGGTGTGCCGGTCCTGCGGACGTACCGTCGAGGTCGAGGGTCCCACGGTCGAGCGATGGGCCGACAAGATCGCCGAGGAGAACGGCTTCCAGGACGTCGCCCACACCCTGGAGATCTTCGGCACCTGCAACACCTGCGCGCCACGATGATTCGTACGTTGGCCGGCGACCAGCTGACGGCGCAGGACGTCTACGACATCTGGAAGATCCGCGACGCGGTCTTTGCGGTCGAGCAACAGGTCGACGAGGAGGAGGTCGACGGCCGCGATCTGCTGGCGACGACGACACACCTGTGGCTCGAGGACACCGAGGGGCCGACGAGCTATCTCCGGGTCTACGTCGGCAGCGACGGCACCCGCCACGTCGGTCGGGTGTGCACGCGCAAGGACCAGCGCGGCAAGGGACTCTCAGGGCGTCTCATGGCCGAGATCAACCGGCTCTGGGGCGACGGCGACCTGCAGCTCAACGCCCAGGCATACCTCGAGCGATGGTACGAGTCGTTCGGCTATGTCCGCTCCGGGGACGACTACCTCGAGGCCGGCATCGTGCACACACCCATGTCGCGGACGGCTGGTCGCTGATCCTGGGGCGTCATCAGCTCATGAGTCTGCGGTGACAGCATTGATCGCCTCGGCGATGTCGCCCTTGACCTGTGTTCCAAAGTCGCTCACGGCATCCGCGGCCCTCTGGAACTGCTCCTGATAGCTGAACGCGAAGCTCTGGCGACTCTCGACCCGTTGCGCCAGGACCGTGGCCTGGTCGATGACGTACTGGGCGGCGTCGAGCACCATCGCAGCCAGCTCCTCCTTGCCCTTGGGCACCGGAACCCGGGCGAACTCGTCACGGGCCTCCACGAACGCGGGGATCAGCTCAGAGCGGACCGGCGAGCTGCTGGTGATGAGGCCGAAGCCGAGGTAGTCCGTGGCCCGGAGTGTGAGCACCTTGCGCGCAGCCACGATGAAGCCCAGCGCGGTGTCTGCTCGACGGAGGGTCGAGCTCAGCCGCTTGAACGACCCGAGGACTGTCGCCTGGGTCTGTGCCGCCTCCGCGTATGTCGAGGAGTTCTGGCGCCCGTATGCCGGCGCGTCCGCGAGCTTGGGAGGTCGCGCGATGGCCTTGTCGACGATCCGCCTGAGCGCACCGGGGTCCGTCTGCTTGCTCCTCGAGATCCGATCGACGACCCCGGAGCGGAACGTCTCGACATCGGCCAGATAGTCCTGAGCCACGGCGTCGGCCTCGCCGACCTGCTGCGACTGCCGCTGATTCTGGAGCGTGATGAGGCCGCCGATGACCAATGCGATCAGCAATGTGAGGATCACCGGAAGCGCGATCACGACCCTTCGGGCCCGCACATTCACCCTCATACCGTCGCAGTGGCACAGGGCCGGGTCAAACCGAAATGGTCAACCGTTGATGTGCGGAGCGATGCCGTGGCGGCGCAGGCCATACGTCAGCGCGTCCACGAGCGCCTCCCACGAGGCCTCGATGATGTTGGCTCCGACACCGACCGTGACCCAGGAGTCCTTGCCGTCCGAGGTCTCGATCAGGACCCGGGTGATGGCATCGGTGCCGTGACCCTGGTCGAGGATGCGCACGCGGAAGTCGATCAGATGGAATCGAGCGACGTCGGGATAGACCTGCTCGATCGCCTGCCGCAAGGCGTGATCGAGTGCGTTGACCGGACCGTTGCCCTCCCCGATCACGGCCAGTCGTACTCCCCCGGCGGTGAGCTTGACCGTGGCCTCGGCGACAGCATCATCGCCGCGCGCCGACTCCGCCAGGACGCGCCACGACTCGACGTCGACGTAGGACGGGCGCTGCCCATCCATCTCCTCGGCCAGCAACAGCTCGAACGACGCATCGGCGGCCTCGAACGTGTAGCCGGTCTGCTCCATCGCCTTGACCCGGTCCGTGACCCGCGCGAGGCGCTCCGGGTCATGTGCCAGGTCGAAGCCCAGCTCCTTGCCCTTGAGCTCGATCGTTGCCCGGCCGGCCATCTCGGAGACCAGGAGCCGCATGTCGTTGCCGACCAGGGCCGGGTCGATGTGTTGATAGAGATTGGGGTCCACCCGGATCGCACTGGCATGCAGCCCGGCCTTGTGGGCGAACGCCGAGACCCCCGTGTAGGGCTGCCGCGCGGACGGCGGGTAGTTGGTGATCTCGGCGATCGCGTGGGAGATCCGCGATGCGTCCGCGAGCCTGCCCTCGGGCAGTGCGGGAGTGCCCAGCTTGAGCTCGAGGTTGGCGACACAGGTGATCAGGTCGGCGTTGCCCGTGCGCTCGCCGTAGCCGTTGATGCAGCCCTGGAGGTGCGTCACACCGGCCCGGACCGCGGCCATCGAGTTCGCGACCGCGCATCCGGTGTCGTTGTGGGCGTGGATGCCGAGGCGTACGCCGGTCCGGGCGACATCGGTGACGATCTCGGTCACCCAGTGCGGGAGCATCCCACCGTTGGTGTCGCACAGCACGACGACCTCGGCGCCCGCGTCACCCGCGGCGCGTACGACCTCGAGCGCGTAGTCCCGGTTGGCTCGGTAGCCGTCGAAGAAGTGCTCGAGATCGACGAACACCCGCTGCCCCTCCTGGCGGAGGTAGCTCACGGTGTCACGAACCATCGCGAGGTTTTCTTCGAGCGTCGTCCGCAGCGCTTCGGTGACGTGCCGGTCGTGGCTCTTGGCGACGAGCGTCACGACGGAGGCACCTGAGTCGCGCAGGGCCTGGATCAGCGGATCCTCTGATGCTTTGACCCCGGCTCGCCGAGTGGCGCCGAATGCGGCGAGGGTCGCGTGCTCGAGGTCGAGCTCCTTGGCCGCCAGCGCGAAGAATTCGGTGTCCTTGGGATTGGAGCCGGGCCAGCCGCCCTCGATGTAGCCGACGCCGAGATCGTCCAGGTGTCGGGCGATGTGCATCTTGTCCTGCACCGAGAGGTTCAGCCCCTCTTGCTGGGCGCCGTCGCGCATCGTCGTGTCGTAGACATGAAAGTCACTCACGCTCTGGTGTCCTGCATCCACTGGTCTGTCCTTCGTCCTGGTCGGCATCCCGGTCGGGCAACAACTGTCCTGACACAAAAAATGCCCCCCATGTCATGGGAGGCAGCGCGTCGGGGAGTTTGGTCAGTGCCCGGCGCGCTTGTCGATAATGATCGAGATGCTCTGCATGCGGCTCAGTCTAGACTGATCGACCTATGACCGCCAGACCCGTCCCACTCGACGTGGAGCCGAGCGTCATGTATGCCGTCATGACCGCGCAGCCGCTCGACGCCGAGGACCTGATCCCGCCCCCTTCCCCCGAGCTGCTGCAGCACTACGGATCCTCCGAGTTCGCGCTGCGTCGATTGCGGTCACGCCCGCACCAACGGCTGATCCTGCGCCAGGCTCCGCTCGAGAACGTCGCGTTCGTGACACGTGATGCCCGGATCGATGCCTTGCTCCTCGCTGAGGAGCAGGATGGGGTCGTGATCGACCTGAGCGTCCCGCGCATCGTCGAGCAACGCTCCGACGAGGTCTCGCTCGCGCACGCCACCCAGTGGTACACCGTCAGCTACGGCGAGCTGTCCGCCGGGCGCCTCAGCACGGTCGGTCTGGCCTCGTTCGGATTGCCCGAGATCGTCGTCGCGGGAGTCGATGAGTCCGCACACCCGATGTTCAGCGCGGTCCTCGCCGGGTTCGTGCACCGCCTTCTTGCCGAGTGGCCCGCCAAAGACCCGGTCGGGCGCGCCACCGTGACGCTTCGCGACATCGCG
Source organism: Aeromicrobium sp. (assembly GCF_037719875.1). GTDB lineage: Bacteria > Actinomycetota > Actinomycetes > Propionibacteriales > Nocardioidaceae > Aeromicrobium. Next base: position 50,056 of record NZ_JBBJMJ010000010.1, read on the forward strand.
TACGGGCTCGGCGATGCCGAGGCCGCATCCACGCCGCGGGACCGGCTGATCGAGGTCGACGTGGCATACGACGCAGCCCCCAACCTGCTCATCGTCACCCTCGACGGCGACCCCGCCGCGTCCCTCTTCGCCCCCTGACCCCTGGGCCATCTGGCTGACGGGCGGCGAGGACCAGCGGCTAGCCGCCCTCGGGCCTACGCCCTGGGGGCCAGGTTGGCGAGTGTCTCCGGGCGCAGGATGGCCTCGAGCTTGTCGGGCGGCAGCAGGCCACGCTCGAGGACGATCTCGGCAACACCACGGCCAGTCGCCAGCGCTTCCTGCGCGACGTCGGTCGCGGCGGCGTAGCCGATGTACGGATTGAGCGCCGTCACGAGGCCGATCGAGTTCTCGACCTCGCTACGGAGCAGCTCGACATTCGCCGTGATGCCGTCGACGCAGCGCGTGGCCAGGACGAGGATCGCCTCGCGCAACCGGGATATGCCGGCCGACAACGAATAGCAGATGACAGGCTCGAACGCATTGAGCTGCAGCTGGCCTCCCTCGGCCGCCATCGTGACCGTCATGTCGTGCCCGATGACCTGGAACGCGACCTGGTTGACGACCTCGGGGATCACCGGATTGACCTTGCCCGGCATGATGCTCGAGCCGGCCTGGACAGCAGGCAGGTTGATCTCGTTGAACCCGGCTCTGGGCCCCGATGACAGCAGGCGCAGGTCGTTGCAGATCTTGGACAGCTTGACCGCGACGCGTTTGAGGGTGCCCGAGAGCTGTACGAACGCACCACAGTCCTGCGTCGCCTCGATCAGGTCGACCGCGACCTCCAGCGGCAACCCGGTGAGCCGCGACAGGTGCTCACAGGCCGCGGGCACGTAGCCGGCCGGGGCGTTGAGCTGCGTGCCGATCGCCGTCGCGCCGAGATTGATCTCGTGGAGCAGGAGGACCGCCTCGGACAACCGGCTGCGGTCCTCGCCGATCATCAGCGAGTATGTCCGAAACTCCTGCCCCAGGGTCATCGGCACGGCGTCCTGCAACTGCGTGCGACCCATCTTGAGCACGTCGTGGAACTCGTCGGCCTTGGCCGCGAAGGAGGTCTCGAGCACCTGCATCGCGTCGAGGAGCGAGTGCGTCGCGAGGATGATCGCGATCTTGACCGCGGTCGGATAGACGTCGTTGGTCGATTGGCACAAGTTGACGTGCTCATTGGGATGGACGACGTGGTAGTCGCCCTTCTTGTGCCCCATCAGCTCGAGCGCCCGGTTGGCGATGACCTCGTTGGCATTCATGTTCGTGGAGGTGCCGGCACCTCCCTGCATGACATCGACGACGAACTCGTCGCGCAGCTCACCGGCCCGGATCTCCTCGCAGGCAGCACGGATGGCATGGAAGCGCTCGTCATCGAGCAAACCGAGATCATGATTGGCCGAAGCGGCGGCCTCCTTGACCGCAGCCAGCGCCTCGACGAGGAATGGACTCGTTCCGATGGGGATGCCGGTGATGGGGAAGTTCTCGAGGGCGCGGAGCGTGTGCACACCCCAGTAGGCATCGAGTGGGACATCACGGTCGCCGATCAGATCGTGCTCGGAGCGCGTGGCAATGGTCATCAGAAATCCTCCAGGTCGCGGGGCACGTCATTGGGCCCCACAGGCCGACCTTAGAGCACTCCGGCGCTCAGGTGCAGGCGACATGACTGTACCGGCCAGTACAGCGCGCGACCCGCTGCGATCCCCGCTCCCAAGAGCAACCAAGGCCGAGCGGAGCGAGGAGGCGCCCGTGCGAAGCACGGCAGCGACGCAGTCGCTGGAGTGGCGAGCGCTAGCGAGCCACGCGCCCCACGCGCCGCATCCAGTCATGCCGGTCGGCCGCCCGACCATACTGGATGTCGACCAGTGCGGAGCGTATGTCGGTCGTGACCTTGCCAGTCTCACCATCGCCGCTGACGGCCTCGCCGCCCGCCCACTTGAGCGAGGCGATGGGGGTCACGACGGCGGCTGTGCCGCACGCGAACACCTCGGTGATCGTGCCGTCCTGGGTCCCGGAGCGCCACTCATCGATGCTCACCCGGCGCTCGACGACCTCGTGGCCGAGATCGCGGGCTATCGCCATGATCGAGTCGCGGGTGACACCTTCGAGGATCGAGCCCGACAGCTCGGGTGTGACGATCGAGCCGTCGGACTGGACGAAGTAGAGGTTCATGCCGCCCAGCTCTTCGACCCACGTGTGTTCGGTGGAGTCCAGGAACGCCACCTGGGCGCATCCGTGCTCGGTGGCCTCCTGCTGCGGGAGCAGGCTGGCGGCGTAGTTGCCGCCACACTTCGCCGCGCCGGTGCCGCCCGCTCCGGCGCGCGAATACTCCGTTGACAGCCAGATCGAGACCGCCTCGACGCCGCCGGCAAAATAGGCACCTGCCGGCGAGGCGATGACCGAGAAGGTCACGTGCTGACTCGGGCGAACCCCCAAGAACACCTCTGAGGCGAACATGAACGGACGCAGATAGAGGCTCTTCTCCCCACCGGCCGGGACCCAGGCACGATCGGCCTGGATCACAGCGTCGACCGAGCCGAGGAACCACTCGACCGGGAGCTCGGGGAGGGCGAGCCGGCGCGCAGAGCGCTGCATCCGCGCGGCGTTGGCCTCGGGGCGGAACAGCCAGACCGAGCCGTCCTCGTGGACGTATGCCTTGAGGCCCTCGAAGATCTCCTGCGCGTAGTGCAGCACGGCAGTCGCCGGGTCGAGCATGAGCGGTCCATAGGGAACGACTCTCGCGTCGGCCCATCCGGTGTCGGGCGTCCACTCAGCCAGGAACATGTGATCGGTGAAGTGGTTGCCGAAACCGGGATCCGCCAAGATGGCGTCGCGCTGCTCGGCGGTCCTCGCGGCAGGATTCTGCTCGAAGCTGCACGCGAATTGCTTGGAAGTCATAGTAATCACGTTAGTACTTTCTCAGGTCAAAGGTAAGCGGTCAGGAACCGACCGCTACGCCCTCGGCCACACGTGAAGCGATGGCCTCTCCCACCTCCTCGGTGCTGCGGGGAGAGGTGCCGCGCACGGCGATGTCGTCCTCGACGGCGGAGCTGATCCGGGTCGAGGCCTCGGTCAGGCCGAGGTGCTCGAGCAGCAGCGCGCCTGACAGGATCGCCGCCGTGGGGTCGGCCTTGCCCTGGCCCGCGATGTCGGGTGCCGAACCGTGCACGGGCTCGAACATGCTGGGCGCGGTTCGGTCGGGGTTGACGTTTCCGCTGGCGGCGAGACCGATGCCGCCAGTGATGGCCGCAGCCAGATCCGTGAGGATGTCGCCGAACAGGTTGTCGGTCACGATGACGTCGAAGCGGGCCGGGTCCGTGACGAGGAAGATCGTCGCGGCGTCGACGTGCAGATAGTCGACCGCGACGTCAGGGAACTCAGTGGCCACGGCGTCGACCGTGCGTGTCCAGAGGTGGCCAGCGTGGACCAGGACGTTGTTCTTGTGGACCAGGGTCAGCTTCTTGCGAGGGCGCGCCTGGGCGCGGGCGAAGGCGTCACGGACGACCCGCTCGACCCCGTAGGCGGTGTTGATGCTCACCTCGGTCGCGAGCTCGTGCGGCGTGCCCACCCGGATCGCACCGCCGTTGCCGACGTATGGGCCCTCGGTGCCTTCGCGCACGACGACGAAGTCGATCTCGCCGGGCTCGGCCAACGGCGTGGCCACGCCCGGGAACAGCCTGGAGGGGCGGAGGTTGACGTAGTGGTCCAGGGCGAATCGGAGCTTGAGCAGCAGGCCGCGCTCGAGCACCCCGGACGGGACACTCGGATCGCCCACGGCGCCGAGCAGGATCGCGTCGTGGCCACGGATCTCCCCCAGCACCGAGTCGGGCAAGGTCTCACCCGTGGCGTGCCATCGCTTGGCCCCGAGGTCGTACTCGGTGCTGGCAAAAGCGGCGTCGTGGTCGGCGGCGACCAAGTTGAGGACCTTGAGCGCCTGAGCGGTCACTTCGGGTCCGATGCCGTCACCAGGCACCACGGCAAGGGAGAAGGAGCGGGTCATGAGTCTCATTCTACGGGTCGACGTCTCAGGATGTGAAACCTGCGTCTCAGTATGCGGTCAGTTGTCGTCGGGGCGGTCGACGAGCTCGAACTCGGGTGCGGACGCCTCATCGCGCAGGTGCGCGGGGCCCCACTCCATCAGCTGGGGTTCCATGACTTCTCCTTCGGTGGTGGACGGTGGCGGGTCCGACGGTCGTCCGCCGTTTCGCCAGACACATGTCCGGAGATCATCCGAGGAGAGTACGAAAGCGTGCGATCAGATCATGATCGACAACCCTGCGGCGAAACGGCGGGCCAACGCCGAAACTCCGCGGCAGGGTGTAGCCCTAAGAGGCCCTGCCGCGGCAAGCGATTACTACGAGCTGCTTCCGCATGGTCTGGACACCATACGCCCGGGGGGTGCCCAACCGCGGTGATTTCGCCGCCTGTCTCACGATGTGTCGTGTTCGGGCGCGGCATGGAGCAGCCCTCGGCTCGTGACAGACTGGCCGGGTGAGTGCACCCGCTGAAGTCCCCGAGCTCGTCTCGAGCACTCTCGACCTCTCTCGTCAGCGCGGATTCATCACGTCGATCCGCAACGAGACGGGCCGCCTCCTGGCCTCACTGGCTGCGTCCCGCACGGGCACGTTGGCCGAGCTGGGCACCGGATGCGGAGTGGGTTCGGCGTGGCTCTCCAGCGGTGCCCCCAAGGACGCGCGCGTCGTCAGTGCCGAGCTCGACCCGGCCCTCGCCGGCGACGTGCAGAAGATCTTCGCGACCACCGACAACGTCGACGTGATCGCCGGCGACTGGTCGACCCTCGAGCAATATGCCCCGTTCTCGCTGCTGTTCGTCGATGTCCGCGAAGTGATGGAGAGCATCGACGTCATCGCCGACCTGCTCGAGCCGGGGGGCATCGCAGTCCTCGACGACTTCGTCCCGTCCGCGTTCTGGCCCCCCATCGTCGAGGGGCGCGTCGACACCGTGCGCGAGCAGTGGCTCACCGACGGCCGATTCGCCGCCGTGGAGATGCTGATCGACGTCGACGCCTCATTGATCATCGCCACCCGCCGCTAGCCGGGATACGTCCACGGCCCCTGCCCACTTTTGGGTCAGGCGGTCTCGAAGTCGTCACACCCCAAGATGTGTGAGCCTTCTGAAATATGCGGCAGACTTGGACTCATGTATTGGCGTTATCTGGCTGCCGGGGCGGTGGCGACAGCAGGCTATTTCGTCCTGCCCGACGGCCTGCCCCACACGCTGCTGTACACCGTGGTCGGCCTGTCCTGCGTCATGGCGATTCTCCTCGGCGTTCGCATCAACAAGCCGGTCAGTGCAACACCGTGGTACCTCATTGCCGCAGGCCAGGCCGCATCGGCGACCGGCGACATCCTCTATGAGACCGCCGACGCGATGTCTTTGTCGCCCTACGTCTCGGACGTGGCGTACCTCGCCGCGTATCCGCTGATCGGCGCCGGCATCACCATCCTGATCCGCAGGCGACGAGGTCCCGGCCGAGACCTCGCGGGTCTCATCGACAGCGCCATCGTCACGATCGGATTCGGCCTGTTGTCCTGGGTGTTCGTCGCAGACCCCATCCTCGACGACACGGCGGCGACGGTGCTCCAGCGGACGCTGGCGGCGGCCTATCCCCTGGCAGACATCCTGCTGCTGGCCTTGGTCATCCGTCTGGTTGCCGTCCCCGGGGGCCGCTCCACGGCGTTCCGCCTTCTGGTCGGCGCGATGATTCCGCTGTTCATCGCCGACACGATCTTCGCCACGCAGCCGACCACCGACTACACGGGCGTGCTGGATCTGCTCTGGCTGGGCTCGTACGTCCTGTTCGGCGTTACCGCTCTTCACCCCACGATGGCGCAACTCTCCACACCCAGCCCGCTCAGGACCACACCGTTCACGGCCCGCCGCCTCTCGGCGCTCGTCGGCGCCACCCTGATCGCCCCGTTGCTGGTGATCGTGCAGGAGATCCGGGGACACCACGTCCATACCTGGACCGTGGTCCTGGGCGCCAGCGCGCTGTCCCTCCTGGTCGTGTGGCGGATGGCCTACAACATCGAGGAGATCCGCACCACCGTGCGTCAGCGGGATCGGCTCGAGTCTGACCTGTTCCACGAGGCATCCCACGACTCCCTCACCGGGACGGTCAACAGCTCCTACATGCGGCAGCTGATCGGCGCGGCGCTCCGGCGCGGTCAGCGAGAGGGCACATCGGTTGGCCTCCTCGTGGTCGACCTCGACGACTTCGGCGGCGTCAACGACCGCCACGGGCACGGCGTGGGTGACTTGGCGCTCCGCACCGTGGCGCAGCGACTTCGGGCAGCAGTTCGTGATGTCGACACGGTCGGGCGCCTCGCCGGCGACCAGTTCGCGATCCTGATCGACTCGGTGTCCTCCGACCAGGACACCGCGCGACTGGCGGCGCAGCTCCAGTGGGTCATCGGCCAGCCCATCCACGTGTCAGGTCAGCTCGTCACGATCGCGGCCGGCATCGGCGCCTCCACCAGCATGGATGGCGGTATCGATCCTGACGAGCTGCTGCGTGAGGCCAACGTCGCGGTCCGGCGGGCCAAGTCGGGCGGGCGGGGCCGGATCGAGATGTTCGACAGTCGTCTGCGGCGTGAGCTGGGCGAATGCGCCGCGCTCGAAGCCGCACTCGGCGCCGGCCTGGAAGCCGGGGAGCTGGAGGTCCATTTCCATCCCGTCGTCGCGGTCCAGACAGATGTCATCGACGGCTACGAGGCACGGCTCAGGTGGAATCGCCCCGGACACACCCCCCAGGAGCCGGCAACCTTCCTGCCGATTGCCGAGATGTCCGACCTCGTCTGCCGGATCGACCGGTGGGTTCTCGACCAGGCGACGACCGAGCTCGCAGAGCTGACCGCCGCGGATCCGGACCGGCACGGGGACCTCACGGTCGCGGTGACGATCTCCGGCCGGACGCTCGCCGCCCCGGATCTGGTGGCATACGTCAAGACCGTGTTGGCGCGGGCAGGTCTGCCGCCGCACCGGCTGACGATCGGGGTCACCGAGATGGTGCTGGTGGACGTGCCCAACGCAGTCCTCTCTCTGAGCGCGCTGCGCCACGCCGGAGTGTTCATCAGCATCAACGACTTCGGCACCGGACGGACTCCGATCGGACAGCTGCAGCATCTTCCCGCAGATGCCATCAAGGTCGACAAGGATCTCGTCAGCTCCGACGACCCGGGGTCGGACGACCTGCTCACGCTGCTGGTCAATGCGGCCCACAGCTGCGGACTTCTGGTCGTGGCCGACGGAGTCGAGCGTGCCGAGCAGCTGGTCGAGCTGCGCCTCCTGGACTACGACTCCGCCCCCGGTATCTACTCCGCGTCCCCCGTGCCCGCGGACGGGGTCGGCCCCGTGCCGCTCTCCACGGCTGCGGGAGCCCGGCTGAGGATCGTGCCGGACGAGGCTTGAGGACCGCCGACCGCTCCGGCGGGACCGGCGACCTCGACGCGGGGCAGGAAGAACTGCACGATCGGCCCGATCGTGAGGGCGTACAGCACCGTGCCGAACCCCACGGTGCCGCCGAGCAGGAATCCGGCGGCGAGCACCGTGAGCTCGATCGCTGTGCGCCAGAAGCGCACGCTGTAGCGGGTTCGCCTCACCAGCCCGAGCCACAGCCCGTCACGGGGACCCGAACCAAGCCTGGCGCCGATGTAGAGGGCGCCGGCGAACCCGTTGCCCACAACTCCCCCGATGAGCAGCAGGCTTCGTAGCCACAGCTCATCGGGCTGCGCGATGACGGCGATGCCGAAATCAGCCGCCAGACCGATCACGATGACGTTGAGCACTGTCCCGATCCCGGGTCGCTGGCGCAGCGGGATCCACAGCAGCAGCACGACCGCGCCAACCAGGATCACGACCTGACCGAAGCTCAGCGGCAGTCGCTCGGCGAGGCCCTCGTGGAAGACGTCCCACGGGTCCAGGCCCAGGGTCGACTCGACCATCATCGCCATCGTGAATCCGTAGAGGAACAAGCCGGTCAGAAGACGGACGAGCCTGGCTGACATGCCGTTCATCGCCGGAGCTGCTGCTCGACCCATGAGCCGACCTCCTCCGGATGGCTCCGCGGGGGCATCCGCGAGTCCGACCCATCCCGCGCGATGGTGCGCGCCAGCGACGCGAGCACCCCCAACAGGAGGATCAGCCCGACGAAGATGTTCATGACTCCATCGTGTCCGCAACTGGTCTTTAAACATATAGCCAATTGTGAGACAGTGGCCTTGTGACCCTTGCGATCTCCGCCCGCCGACTAGCCGATCTCCTCGGACCGTCCCGCGGGACCGGTCCGGCCTATCGCGAGCTCGCCGATCTCATCCGCCTCCTGGTCGTGGACGGCCGGGTCGCCGACGGGACCCGGCTGCCGAGCGAGCGAGAGCTTGCGGCGGCGCTCGGGGTCAGCCGGACCACCACGACTCGGGTGTATGCCGAGCTGCGCGGCACGGGCCTGCTCACGTCACGGCAGGGCTCGGGCAGCGTCGTCAGCATCCCGATCTCTGCATCGAGTGCCAGCAGCCTCATCATCACACCGGACGATGCCGACACGATCGCGCTGACCTACTCGGCTCCGGTCGGTCCGCCCGGCTTGGCACGTGCGTTCGAGATTGCCGCCACGAAGCTCCCCGGCCTCCTGACAACGACCGGTTATCTACCTGACGGTCTGCCAACCCTGCGGGAGATCCTCGCCCAGCACTACACCGACGGGGGCCTGCCAACCGATCCCGACCAGATCATCGTGACGAGCGGGGCGATGGGTGCGGTCTCACTGCTGGCTCGCGCGCTGCTCGCGCCGGGACAGCGGGTGATCGTCGAGGGGGCGAGCTATCCGCATGCCCATGAGTCGTTCGCAGCAGCCGGCGGTCGACTGACAGCGCTGCCGATCGACACGACGCCGTGGAATCCGGCGGCCCTGCGATCTGCCTTGGAAGGCTCGCCGCACCGCGCCGCATACATCGTCCCTGACTTCCACAATCCGACCGCTGCCGTGATGAGTGACGAGGAGCGGGTTGCCTGGGCACGTGAGCTCCGCCGGCACGATGTCGTGCCGGTCGTCGATGAGTCCCTGCGTGAGATCAACCTCGACGGCGTCGATCTGCCGCCGGTCTTCGCGACATACGATCCGCGGGCGCTCCTGATCGGATCATCCTCCAAGTCCTACTGGGGCGGACTCCGAGTGGGCTGGATCCGGGCACCCAAGGCCGCGATCATGCCGATCGTGCAGGCGCGCATGATGGACGACATCGGCTCGTCGGCCTTCGACCAGCTGGTGCTCGCCGAGCTGCTCACCGAAGGTGGCCAGACCGCGGCAGCCGGGCGGGCGCGGCTGCGGGCTGCCCGCGACCACCTGCTCGCCGAGCTGGCACGGGAGCTGCCGGACATCAAGGCGCCGTGCCCCGCGGGCGGGCTCAGCCTCTGGGTCACCCTGCCCGACCGTATGTCGTCACGGCTGACGACCGCGGCCGGCCGGCACGGACTGCTGCTGACGCCGGGACCGCGATTCTTCACCCACTCGGGATCGGTCGGCGAGCGACACCTGCGCCTGCCCTACACGCAGTCCCACGAGACCTTGTCCGAGGCCGTTCGACGGCTCCGAATCGCCTACGACGACGTCGTCAGCGACATCGCGAGCGGGCCGGACCACGGCCGCAGCGACACCCTCGAGCTCATCGCCTGAAACTCCCCCGCTGGGCCTGACGAGTGTGTGCGGACACGCGGGCGTGTCGGCATACGAAACGTCAGGCTCAGCCGGAGGACCACTGGTGCTAGCGGCCGGCCTGGCCCTCGACGTAATCGTTGTCGGACGTCTTGACCCACGACATGAGTCCACGCAGCTGCTTGCCGACGGCCTCGATGGGGTGCTCGGCGCCGGTCTTGCGCAGCGCCAGGAACTCCGGTCCCCCGGCATCCTGGTCGTCGATGAACCGCTTGGCGAACGTGCCGTCCTGGATGTCCTTGAGGACCGCCTCCATGTTGGTCTTGACCGAAGGGTCGATCACCCGGGGGCCCGAGACGTAGTCGCCGTACTCGGCCGTGTCGGAGACCGACCAGCGCTGCTTGGCGATACCACCTTCATAGATCAGGTCGACGATGAGCTTGAGCTCGTGGAGGACCTCGAAGTACGCGACCTCGGGCTGGTACCCGGCCTCGGTCAGGGTCTCGAAGCCATACATGATCAGTTGCGAGACACCACCGCAGAGGACCGCCTGCTCGCCGAACAGGTCGGTCTCGGTCTCCTCGGTGAAGGTCGTCTTGATGGCACCGGCGCGAGTTCCGCCGATTGCCTTGGAGTAGGACAGCGCGAGGTCCCACGCCTTGCCCGTGGCATCCTGCTCGACACCGATGATGTTGGGCACACCACGGCCCTCGACGAACTCACGGCGCACGAGGTGGCCGGGGCCCTTGGGTGCCACGAGGGCGACGTCGACGCCCAGAGGCGGCTTGATGTAGCCGTAGCGGATGTTGAACCCGTGCCCGAAGAACAGCGCATCGCCGTCGACCAGGTTGGGCTCGATCGCATCGGCGTAGAGCTTGCGCTGGGCCGGGTCAGGAGCGAGGACGACGATCAGATCGGCCTCTTCGACCGCTTCGGCGGGATCGAGGACACGAAGCCCCTCGGCTTCGGCCTTGGCGCGGCTCTTGGAGCCGGGCAGCAGGCCGACGCGCACGTCGACCCCTGAGTCGCGAAGCGAGAGGGCGTGCGCATGACCTTGGCTTCCGTAACCGAGGACAGCCACGTGCCGTCCCTGGATGATGCTCAGATCTGCGTCGTCGTCGTAAAAGAGTTCAGCCACGGGGTACTACTCCTTGAAGTGTTCAGCCTGCTTGCGTGCCGGGAACGGCGCGAAGTGTGCGGTCGGTGATGGAACGGGATCCGCGGCCGATTGCCACGCGTCCCGACTGGGCGATCTCGCGGATGCCGAACGGTTCGAGAACGTTCAGCATCGCGGTGAGCTTGCCCGCGTCGCCGGTCGCCTCGATCGTCACGGCATCGGTGGCAACGTCGACCACTTTAGCCCTGAAGAGCTGGACGGTCTCCAGCACCTGCCCTCTGGTCTGAGGATCGGTCTTGACCTTGATCAGCATGAGCTCACGCTCGACTGCACTGTGGGAGTCGAGCTCCACGATCTTGAGCACGTTGATGAGCTTGTTGAGCTGCTTGGTCACCTGCTCGAGGGGCAGCTCGTCGACGTTGACGACGATCGTCATCCGCGAGATCTCAGGGATCTCGGTGGGACCGACTGCCAACGAGTCGATGTTGAAGCCGCGCCGCATGAACAGGCTCGAGACCCTGGCGAGAACGCCAGGAGTGTTTTCCACAAGCACGCTCAAAGTGTGCTGGGACATCAGTGGGTCTTCCTCTCGGGTGCGGTGGCCGTATGAGTGGGCGCGCCCTCGGTTGGCCGAGGTCGAGTTGGGTGCTCAGCCAACGCCACCTGCTCCATGCGCTGGGGAGTCACGCCACCAGTGTGCTGGGACATCAGTGGGTCTTCCTCTCGGGTGCGGTGGCCGTATGAGTGGGTGCGCCCTCGGTTGGCCGAGGTCGGATTGGGTGCTGAAGCCTTGGGGTGGTCATCAGAGGTCCTCCTCGTCCCACTCGGGAGCAAGATCGCGAGCGATCTGGATCGCGTCGTTGCTCGTGCCGGCGTGGACCATCGGCCACACCATCGCATCCCGCTCGACCACGAAGTCGATCACGACGGGGCGATCGTTGATCGCCATCGCCTTCTCGATCGTCGCATCGAGGTCCTCCTCGGTCTCGCAACGCAGGCCCACACAGCCATACGCCTCGGCGAGCTTGACGAAGTCCGGTATGCGTCGGGCGCCAATCGATTCCGGGCCGGTGTTGAGATCGGTGTTGGAATAGCGGCCTTCATAGAGCAAGGTCTGCCACTGTCGGACCATGCCCAACGACGAGTTGTTGATGACCGCGACCTTGATCGGGATGCCCTCGATCGCGCAGGTTGCGAGCTCCTGGTTTGTCATCTGGAAACAGCCGTCGCCGTCGATCGCCCACACCACCGTGCCGGGCAGACCGACCTGGGCGCCCATCGCGGCAGGGACGGCATAGCCCATCGTCCCCAGCCCGCCGGAGTTGAGCCACTGGCGCGGCCGCTCGTAGTCGACGTAGTGCGCGGCCCACATCTGATGCTGACCAACGCCAGCGGTGTAGGTCGCTTCGGGACCGGCGATCGCGCTGATCCGTTCGATCACGGTCTGCGGGGCCAGTCCCGTCTCGGGCTTGTCATAGCCGACCGGATACCGCTCCTTGATGCCGAGCATCTGGGTCCTCCACGCGGTGTAGTCGCCCTCGACCCCGTCCTCGGCGGCCTGCTTCTGCAGGGTCGAGATCAGGTCTGCGATGACCTCACGGCAGTCACCGACGATCGGGACATCGGCCGTGCGGTTCTTGGAGATCTCGGCCGGGTCGATGTCGGCGTGGATGACCTTGGCGAGGGGTGCGAACGACTTGAGCTGCCCCGTCACCCGATCGTCGAACCGCGCACCCAACGAGATGAGCAGATCGCTTTTCTGCAACGCAGCGACGGCGGCGACGGTCCCGTGCATGCCCGGCATCCCGAGGTGCAGCTCATGGGAGTCGGGGAACGCTCCACGCGCCATCAACGTCGTCACGACCGGGATCTGGGTCATCTCGGCGAGCACCTTGAGCTCCGCCGCGGCCTCCGCCTTGATGACGCCGCCGCCGACATACAGCACGGGACGCTCCGCCGCGGCGATGAGCCGAGCGGCCTCGCGGACCTGCTTGCCGTGGGGGCGGGTCGTCGGACGATAGCCCGGGAGCGCCAGGTCGGTCGGCCACGTGAACGTCGTCTGCGCCTGCAGCGCGTCCTTGGCGATGTCGACGAGCACCGGTCCGGGGCGGCCCGTCCCGGCGATGTGGAACGCCTCGGCGATGACCGTCGGGATGTCGTCGGCATTGGTCACGAGGAAGCTGTGCTTGGTGATCGGCATCGTGATGCCGCGGATGTCCGCCTCCTGGAACGAGTCGGAGCCGATGGCGCCGCTGGGCACCTGACCCGTGATCGCCACCATCGGCACCGAGTCCATGTGGGCGTCGGCGATCGCGGTCACCAGGTTGGTCGCACCGGGGCCGGATGTCGCCATGCAGACGCCGACCTTGCCGGTGACCATCGCGTAGCCCTGAGCGGCGTGCCCTGCTCCCTGCTCATGGCGCACCAAGATGTGACGGATCTTCTCGGAGTCGAAGAGGGGGTCGTACGCGGGCAGGATCGCGCCGCCCGGAATGCCGAAGATCGTGTCCACCTCGGCGTGCTCCAGCGCCCGCACGAGGCTCTGGGCCCCCGTGAGCTGCTCGGTCATGATGTCGTCCTTCTGTTTTCGGTCAATCGTATGTCGCGGAGCGACCCGGCTGTTCGCATAAAAAAATCCCTCGGCCCGGAGGCAATCGAGGGAGACGCGGGGCCGGATCAGGCCATCGCGTCAGTCGCGTACTACGAGAATCTCTGCATGCACGCCAACAGTCTCGCTCTCGGAGCGGGGGTGGTCAAGTGTTGAGACGATACGTACCAGCATGTGGAACGAGATGTATCGACATTCGCCGGGATCGTCACCACGGTGAGGCCTCGAAGTCCTTGAGGAACACGCCATGGATGTCCTCACCGGCCTCGCCCCGCACGATCGGGTCGTAGACCCTCGCAGCCCCGTCGATGAGGTCAAGCGGGGCCTTGAACCCCTCCTCCGCGAGCCGCACCTTGGTCGGGTGTGGACGCTCGTCGGTGATCCAGCCGGTGTCGACCGCAGTCATCAAGATGCCGTCCTGCTCCAGCATCTCCCCCGCACTCGTCCGGGTCAGCATGTTGAGCGCGGCCTTCGCCATGTTGGTGTGCGGATGGCCCGGGCCCTTGTAGCGGCGGCTGAACTGTCCCTCCATCGCCGACACGTTGACGACGTAGGTGCGCCTCGCATCGGCTCCCGCCATCGAGGGGCGGAGCCGGCTCACAAGGATGAACGGAGCCGTCGTGTTGCACAGCTGGACCTCGAGCAGCTCGAGCGCGTCGACCTCGTGAACGCGCTGGGTCCAGCTGTTGATGTCGACCGTGTCAGGGACCAGGCCACCCGCGTCGATTCGGTCCAGGTCAGCCGATCCCGCAGTCAGTGCAAGCGAGGTCAGCTCCTCGGCCGTGTGCGCGTCGCCGGCGAGGACCGGATGGGCATCCACGGAGCCGACCAACGCGGCGGGGTGGGCGTCGCTGGTGTGTCCGAAGGTCAGCAGCTCCGGCAGAGGACCGTCCGGCAACGGAGCCGACTCGGCCTCGGCCAGCGGAGCGTATGCCCCGGGCGTACGTCGAACGGTCTGGGCGGCGTTGTTGATCAGGATGTCGAGTGGTCCCTGCTCCGCGACGGAGTCCGCCAGCCCGACGACCTGGGCCGGATCGCGCAGGTCGATCCCGACGATGCGCAGTCGATCGATCCAGTCCGCGCTGTCCGGCATCGCGGTGAAGCGGCGCACGGCATCATGCGGGAAACGGGTCGTGATCGTCGTGTGGGCGCCGTCGCGCAGCAGCCGCAGGGCGATGTACATCCCGATCTTGGCGCGGCCACCTGTCAGCAACGCTCGCTTGCCGGTGAGATCGGTCCGCGCGTCGCGTCTCGACCGGTTGAGTGACGCGCACTCGGGGCAGAGCTGGTGATAGAAGGCGTCGACGACGGTGTATTTCTGCTTGCAGATGTAGCAGGGCCGGGCGACCAACAACGTGCCCGCGGAGGCCCCGGCAGCATTCGAGACGAGCGGGATGCCTTCGGTCTCGTCGTCGATCCGCGTCGGTGACCCGGTGGCGGTGGTCGCCACGACCGCACGGTCGGCGGCCGCGACCTGGGCCCGCTTGTCGAGCCGCCGATGCTTCTTGACGTTCTTGTAGAACGTGCCGCAGGCGCGGCGCAGCGCGACGTAGTCGGGGTCATCCTCGCCCAGCCGCTCGGCGGCAGCCAGCACCCTGAGTGCCACGGCCAGCTCATCGGGATCGATCGATTCGGTCACGCGGTCAGCCGCAGACGGCGCCGTCAGCCGCCGAGCTGACGAGCTTGGCGTACTTCGCGAGCACGCCCTTGGTGTACTTCGGCGGCAACGGCTCCCAGCCGACCTTGCGGGCCTCGAGCTCGTCGGCGTCGACCTCGAGCTCGAGGGTGCGGTTGGCCATGTCCAGCACGATCGGGTCGCCGTCACGGACGAACGCGATCGGCCCTCCGTCGACCGCTTCGGGTGCGACATGGCCGACACACAATCCGGTCGTACCTCCGGAGAACCGGCCGTCGGTCAGCAGCAGGACATCCTTGCCGAGCCCGGCACCCTTGATCGCCCCCGTGATCGCCAACATCTCACGCATGCCCGGCCCGCCCTTGGGACCCTCGTAGCGGATCACGACGACATCGTTGGCCACGATCGAGCCGTCCTCGAGGGCGGCCATGGCCTTGCGCTCACCGTCGAAGACCCGCGCGGTGCCACGGAAGACGTCCGAATCGAATCCCGCGCTCTTGACGACCGCGCCTTCGGGGGCCAGCGAACCGCGCAGGATCGTCAGGCCGCCGGTCTTGTGGATCGGCCTGTCGAGGGTACGGATGACGTCTCCGTCGACCGGGATGTCGATGTGGGCGAGGTTCTCGGCCATGGTCTTGCCGGTCACCGTCAGGCAGTCACCGTCCATGAGTCCCGCATCGAGCAGGGTCTTCATGATGATCGAGATGCCACCGACCCGGTCGACGTCGTTCATGACGTAGCGGCCGAACGGCTTCAGGTCCCCGAGGTGCGGGACCTTGTCCCCGACCCGGTTGAAGTCGTCGAGCGTCAGATCGACCTCGGCCTCACGGGCTATCGCGAGCAGGTGCAGCACCGCGTTGGTCGAACCGCCGAGCGCCATGACCACCGCGATGGCGTTCTCGAAAGCCGGCTTGGTGAGGATCTGGCGCGCGGTGATGCCGTGCCGAAGCAGCTCCACGACGGCCTTGCCGGACTCCTCGGCGAAGGCGTCGCGCCGGCTGTCGATCGCGGGCGGGGCGGATGAGCCGGGCAGGCTCATGCCGAGGGCCTCGGCAGCGGCGGCCATCGTGTTGGCGGTGTACATGCCTCCGCAGGCGCCTTCGCCCGGGCAGATCGCCCGCTCGATCTTGTCGACCTGCTCGCGGGAGATGAGGCCCTTGATGCAGGCACCGACGGCTTCGAACGCGTCGATGATCGTGACGTCCTTGCCGTCGACGCTGCCTGGCATGATCGAGCCGGCATAGAGGAACACGCTCGACAGGTCGAGGCGCGCCGCTGCCATCAGCATGCCCGGAAGGCTCTTGTCGCAGCCGGCCAGCAGGACCGATCCGTCGAGCCGCTCGGCCATCATGACGGTCTCGACCGAGTCGGCGATGACCTCGCGGCTCACCAGCGAGAAGTGCATGCCCTCGTGGCCCATCGAGATGCCATCGGAGACCGAGATCGTCCCGAACTCCAGTGGATAGCCACCACCGGCGTGCACGCCGACCTTGACCGCCTTGGCCAGTCGGTCGAGCGAGAGGTTGCACGGCGTGATCTCGTTCCAGCTGGACGCGACGCCGATCTGCGGCTTGGCCCAGTCGTCGTCACCCATGCCGACGGCGCGCAGCATGCCTCGCGACGCGGTGGCCGCGAGGCCATCGGTGACGGTGCGGCTGCGGGGCTTGATGTCGATCTCGTTCTCGGGGGGCATGGTCCAAGATTACGGCTCGTCCCCGGACCGACCTAGGCAGGGACGGTCAACCGATATCAGCCCCTGGCTTGATTGCGCCCGATATCAGCCCTGCGCTACAGCAGCGGGACGAAGATCAGCGCCAGCGACCAGCTGACGAAGCTGCCCACCAAGACGTACTCAGCCTTTCGCCCCGCAACATCCCGGGAGATCTCGGGGAACCGCAAGATGCCCTTGGCCGCCACCACGGCCGTCAGCGCGGCGTACTGACCCGAGAGCGCCATCGCGAAGATGAAGACCCGTTCGATGGGTCCCAGCACCCGGCCACCCTTGAGCGTCTGCTCGCTGGCCATGACTCCGGGGTCGGTGCCGGCCAGGACCATGCGCACGATGATGTTGGCAGAGTCAACCAGGAAGACGATGCACCCGGCGGCAAGGGCAAATCGCTCGAAAGCGACACCGTTGAGCGACCCGAGCGCGAGCGAGGCGTACCACTCGGTGAGCCACCCCTCGGGTCGCGGCAGGTGGGCACTGGCGGCGAGCATGCCGAGCGCCAGGGCGCCGAGGGTGACGATCGGCCACGGGTGGACCTTGGCGGCGAGCGCGCCGACCGGGGTCGTCAGGACCCAGCCCACCAGGACGGCGATGCCCAGCAGAACCCACCGCCAGTCGAGGCCCGCTCCCCAGGCGCCGAGCGCCTGGACGGCGGCGCCGGCGCCGACCGCGCGCAGCACGGCGAGCCGATCGGCCGGTTGATCCTGGGGCCGGGCGAGATCGGCGACACCCAACGACAGGAGCATCAGCGCAAGCAGGATCATCGGAGCACCTCGGTGCTGCCGAGCAGGGCGAAGGCGCCCCCGCGCTGCAGATTCTGCGACACCGCCGACTGCGAGATGCCCTCGATTTGTGCCAGCTCCACCTGGGTCCTACCTCTCAGCAGCCCCAGCGCGAGTCGCCGGGTGCGGTCACTCATGCCGCTCACGATCTCATCACGGCACATCAGGAGGCTGTTGGTGAGTCCGACGGGAGGATGCACGCCGGCATCGCCATCTGCCACGGCATACCAGCTGCGCAACGACTTGTGCCGGCGCACCTCGCGACTCTTGGCCTCGACGATCGCCTCCCGCGCCGCCCACCAGGCCGGCCCGTCCTGCATCGGACCGTATTCGCTTCGTCCGACGATTTCCCACGTGCCGCCACCGAGCCCGAAGCGACAGTCCAGCGGGGCAGGCAGGCACAGTCGCAGCAGCAACGTCGCGCGAAGCGCTGAGCCGAGATCGGCATAGGCGCCCTGGGACTCATCCCCGATGGTGGGCGCAACGGGCTGCATCGCGGGGATGGCAGCGTTGACCTCGATCAGTGCGGCCTCCAGCTGACGCTGGGCGTCAGCTCGATCGGGCTGACGGCGTGAGCCCACCAGATCCATGATCACGGCGACACCGGATTGTTGGCCTGTCATAAATATAAGACTATCACTGAACTAGAACAAATATAAGCCATACGCTGCTCTGGCTGATGTGCCTATCGTGGTGCCGTGACCCTAGCCTTCGTGACCAGTACGTATGCCCGCGATCTCGACGCCGATCTGCCGCTGCTCCTCGCCGCGGCACAAGACCGAGGCGCTGAGGCGGAGGTCGTGGTCTGGGATGATCCGGCCGTCGACTGGAGCTCGTACGAAGCCGTCGTGATCCGATCGTGCTGGGACTACATCGAGCGCCGCGCCGAGTTCCTCGCCTGGGCGGCATCGGTCCCCCGGATCCACAACCCCCATGAGGTCCTGGCGTGGAACACCGACAAGGTCTATCTCCGCCAGCTCGAGGCGGCCGGACTCCCGATCATCGAGACACGGTGGAACGTCGGCGAGGGCGATGACCTCGGCGAGCACGCCGAATGGGTCGTCAAGCCGACGATCTCAGCCGGATCACGGGACACCGCACGGTGGGCGACTGCCGAGGAGGTCTACGCGCACAGCGCATCGCTCATCGGGGCAGGCCGCACCTCGATGACCCAGCCCTACATCTCCTCGGTGGACGACGAGGGCGAGACCGCGATGCTCTACTTCGGTGGCGAGCTCTCCCACGCGATCCGCAAGGGCCCGCTGCTGGAGCGCGGCGAGGGCGTTCGGCAGGACCGCGACAGTCGCGAGTCGATCACGCCGAGGGTGCCGAGTGCGGCGCAGCGTGAGATCGCGGACCACACCATGAGGGTCGCCGAGGGCATCACCGGGTCGACGTTCCTCTATGCGCGGGTCGACCTCGTGACGGCGGCGGACGGCTCCCCTCTCGTGATCGAGCTCAAGCTGACGGAGCCGAGCGTGTTCCTGCCCCAGTCGGACGGTGGCGAGCGGCGCTTCGTCGATGCGGTGCTGGCTCGGAGCTGAACTCGAAGTCAGCGGGACTGCAGCGGTGCGGGAGCGGTGGACCAGCGACCTTTCCGAGCTGCCGAAAGGTCGCTAGGTCACCGCCGAGCAGCCGCCATTCCGGACCATCCAAGGCTCCGAAATTGCACGGCAGCGGCACGGCAGGGACAATCAGCGCTTGTGAAGCCACCCACCGCAGCCTTCGTCCGCTACTACGACGTGGAGAGCGCGGATGGCACCCGGCTGCGGGCGTGGACCAACGACGCCGAGGGACCGACCGTGTTCCTGTCCAACGGCCTGGGCACCAATCCCCACGCCTGGCCCGCCTTGCTGAATCCCGACTGCGGCGTGCGGGTCGTGTCGTGGAACCACCGGGGAGTCGGCGGTTCCGAGCGGCCCGCCGACGACCGGGTCGATCTCGAGGCGTTCATCGAGGATGCCATCGCCGTGATGGACCACGCGGGCATCGAGTCGGCCGTCGTCGCCAGCTGGTCGGCCGGGGTCACGATCGCATTCGAGCTCGCCACCCGGCATCCTGAACGGGTCGACGGGATCCTCGCGGTGGCCGGGGTCCCCGGCAACACGTTCGCGACGATGCTCGCTCCCCTGCGACTGCCGCCCCTGGTCTCCAAGCAGCTCATGGTCGGCCTCGCGCGTTCCGCCTCGATCTCGGGGCACGCGCTTGCCCCGCTGACCCGGCGTATCCCGTGGACCAATGCGACCGCCAACATGTTGCGACTGACCCGGCTGATCAACCCGGCGGCCAACACCTCCGAGCTGCGGACGCTGATGCAGGAGTTCTGCACGACCCATCCGGCTTGGTACGCCAAGCTCGCCCTCGGAGTCTCCGAGCACGGCCGTGTCTCCTTGTCGAACATCGACATCCCGGTGACGTTCATCGCTGGCAAGTGGGACATGCTGACCGGCTCCCGCGACATGTTGTCGGCGTCACAGCGAGTCAAGGGATCGCGTTTCCGCGAGCTCGAGTCGACGCACTTCATCCCGATCGAATTCCCCGACATCGTCCTCGACGAGCTCAAGCACCTGATCGCCAGAATCGGCTGAGCTACTTCTTCACGGTTTCCCACGCATCGGCGAGCAGGTCGGCGACGGCATCCCAGTCGGTGTGCTCGTCGAGCCGCATACCGATCCAGCCCCGCCCACCGACATAGGGCGGGACGAAGTATGTCTCTGGATCGGCATCGACCAGCGGCTCACGCGCACCGGCAGGGCAGGCGGCCCAGATCGCGACCCAGTCGACGCCATGATGGTGATCGAGAAACGATGCGAACTGCGGAGAAGGGCCGATGAACCAGGCCGACGAGCCGTGGCTCACCCGCTCGGTGGCATCCGGCAGCGCCAGCGCGATCGACCGCACCCGCTCGAGCAGCCCGCCGGGGTCCACGATCAGCTGAGCTTCTCGAGGATCAGCTCGCGGACCCGGCCCGCGTCGGCCTGGCCACGCATCTCCTTCATGACGGCGCCGATCAGGGCACCGGCGACACCGAGGTTGCCGTCGCGGACCTTCTGGGCAGCGTCCGGATCGCCGGCGATGGCGCGATCGACGGCAGCGCCCAGGGCTCCATCGTCAGAGACAACCTCAAGCCCCCGGCCGACGACGACCTCCTCGGCCGTGCCCTCGCCGGCGATGACGCCATCGAACACCGACCGCGCGAGCTTGTCGTTGATCCGCCCGGCATCGATCAGCGCCTGGATCTCGGCGACCTGTGCGGGGGTGATGCCGAGTGAGTCGAGATCCTCGCCCGTCTCGTTGGCACGGCGCGCCATCTCGCCGAGCCACCACTTCTTGGCAGCCTGCGGCGTCGTGCCGGCCTCAACCGTCTCGACGATCAGGTCGAGGGCGCCCGCACCGATCGTGTCGCGCATGTCGAGATCGGAGAATCCCCAGTCGGCCTGTAGCCGCGCACGCCGCACCGCCGGGGGTTCCGGCAACGTCAGGCGCAGCTCCTCAACCCACTCGCGCGATGGCGAGACGGGAGCGAGGTCGGGCTCCGGGAAGTAGCGGTAGTCATCGGCGTCGGACTTCTCCCGACCCGGCAGCGTCGTACCGGTGTCCTCCTGGAAGTGCCGCGTCTCCTGCACGACCTTGCCGCCGGCATCGAGGATGCCAGCGTGGCGGGAGATCTCGAAGCGTACGGCCCGCTCGACCGACCGGAACGAGTTGACGTTCTTGGTCTCCGAGCGGGTGCCCAGCACAGTCGACCCCTTGGGCTTGAGCGAGAGGTTGACGTCGGCCCGCAGCGATCCCTGGTCCATGCGTACGTCGGAGACACCGAGGCCGCCGATCAGGTCACGGACATACGCCACGTACGCACGAGCGACCGCGGGCGCCTTGTCCGGTGGCACCTCGATCGTGCGGGTCACGATCTCGATCAGCGGGATGCCCGCGCGGTTGTAGTCGACCAGCGAGAAGTCCGCGCCGTGGATGCGTCCGGTGGCACCGCCAACATGCAGCGCCTTGCCCGTGTCTTCCTCCATGTGGGCGCGCTCGATCTCGATGCGGTAGGTCTCGCCGTCGACCTCGACCTCGACGAAGCCGTCGTGCGCAATGGGCTCGTCATACTGCGAGGTCTGGAAGTTCTTCGGCATGTCCGGGTAGAAGTAGTTCTTGCGGGCGAACCTGCACCACTCGGCGATATCGCAGTTGAGCGCGAGACCCATGCGGATCGCCGACTCGACGGCCTTGGCATTGACGACGGGCAGCGCACCGGGCAACGCCAGGCACACGGGACACACCTGCGTGTTGGGCTCGGCACCGAACTCTGTGGGGCAGGCGCAGAACATCTTGGTCGCGGTGTTGAGCTCGATGTGGATCTCGAGCCCCATCACGGGGTCGTAGCGCGTCAGCGCCTCCTCGAACGGGACCAGCGTCTCAGTCTCGCTCATCGTGCCGCCTCCAGCTCAGGCGCCCGGGCGATCATCGGAGCACCCCATTTGTCCTCGAGCAGCCGCTCCAAGGCGGCGGCGGCGTTGTAGAGCCGGTCATCGGCCTGCTGCGGAGCCAGGAACTGCAGCCCGACGGGGAGGCCGTCCTCGTCGGCGAGCCCGACGGGCAGCGAGAGCCCGGGGATGCCGACCAGGTTGGCAGGAATCGTGGCGACGTCGCCGAGATACATCGCGAGCGGGTCGTCGAGCTTGTCGCCGAGCGGGTAGGCCGTGGTCGGAGAGGTCGGCGAGACCAGCACATCGACACCCTCGAAGGCGGCCGCGAAGTCGCGTGCGAGAAGCGTACGGACCTTCTGGGCCGAGCCGTAGTAGGCGTCGTAGTAGCCGCTCGAGAGGGCGTATGTGCCGAGGATGATGCGGCGCTTGACCTCATCACCGAAGCCCGCGTCTCGACTCGACGCCATGACCTGCTCGGCGCTCGGGTCGTCGACACCGGCGGGCGCGACGCGCACGCCGTAGCGCATCGCGTCGAACTTGGCGAGGTTGCTGCTCGCCTCGCTCGGCAAGATGAGGTAGTAGGCAGCCAGGGCGTGCTCGAGGCTCGGGATCGAGACCTCCACGACCTCGGCGCCGGCGCCGGTGAGCAGCTCGACGGCCTCGTCGAAGCGTGCGCGGACGCCGGGCTGGAACCCCTCGCCGCCGAGCTCGGTGACGACGCCGATGCGCAGTCCCTTGACGTCGGCGCGGCGGGCCGCCGCGACAACACCGGGAACCGCCGCGGGGATGCTGGTCGAGTCCATGGGGTCATGGCCGCCCATCAGCACGTGCAGAAGTGCCGCGTCAAGGACCGTACGGGTGACCGGCCCGGCCTGGTCGAGGCTGCTGGCCATCGCGACGAGACCGTAACGGCTGACTCCGCCGTAGGTCGGCTTGACCCCGACCGTCCCGGTCAGCGCGCCGGGCTGACGGATCGAGCCGCCGGTGTCGGTGCCGATCGCCAGCGGCGCCTCGAAGGCGGCGACGGCCGCGGCCGAGCCGCCGCCGGAGCCACCGGGGATGCGGGTACGGTCCCACGGGTTGCGCGTCGGCCCATAGGCCGAGTGCTCCGTCGAGGAGCCCATCGCGAACTCGTCCATGTTGGTCTTGCCGAGGATCGGCAGACCGGCGGCCTTGATCTTGGCAGTGACCGTCGCGTCGTATGGCGGAATCCAGCCGTCGAGGATCTTCGAGCCACACGTCGTGACCATGCCCTTGGTCGCGAGGACGTCCTTGACCGCGATCGGCACTCCGGCGAGATGGGCCAGCTGCTCACCGTTGCTGCGCCGGTCGTCGACGTCGGCTGCCGTGGCGAGCGCGCCTTCGGGGTCGACGTGCAGGAAGGCGTGGATGTCACCGTCGACCGACGCGATGCGGTCGAGGCTTGCCTGGGTCACCTCGACCGAAGTGAACTCTTTGGCGGCGAGCCCGCGGGCCATCTCATCGGCGGAGAGCCGGGTCAGCTGGCGCTCGGTCATGACGAGACCTCCTCGAAGAAGCAACGGTAAGGAGCACTCGTCATGACAACCCCACGCTTCACTCGCTGGCGCTCGCTCATGACTCCCCCAGGATCTTGGGAACCAGGAAGCGCTGCTGGTCCGAGGCCGGGGCGGCAGCAAGTGCCTCCTCGGGGGTCAGGCTCGGACGGACGACGTCCTCACGGAACACGTTGTCGACCGGCACCGGGTGGCTCATCGCGGGCACGTCGTCGCCGGCGGCCTGCTGGACGCTCGCGACGTGCTCGAGGATGAGGGGCAGCTCTGACGCGAGGTGGTCGAGCTCTGCCTCGCTGAGGTCGATGCGCGCGAGGCCGGCCAGATGGACGACGTCGTCGCGGGAAATACCCTTGACGGGCTCAGACATGCAACTTCCTTGCGATGGTTGGTCTTGCGGGTTGGTCTTGCGGGTGTGGGTGCTGATCCATCCTAGTGACCGCGACCCTGCCGCAAGACCGGGCGCCACACCGTGCCAGATAATGGCGTTCTCTGCGAGGATGCTGACATGTCTGCCCAGCGCATCACGCAGTTCCGCAACGGCCCCTACACCTTCGACGTCATCGACAGCGGCCCGGTCGACGGCACGCCGGTCGTGCTCCTGCACGGCTTCCCGCAGCGCGCCTCGTCGTGGAGCTCGGTGTCGGAGCACCTGCACGCCAAGGGGCTCCGGACGTACGCGCTCGACCAACGGGGCTACTCCCCCGGGGCCAGGCCGTCGTCGCGGTTCGGCTACAAGATCACCGAGCTGGTCTCGGACGTCAAGGCTCTGATCGACGAGATCGGCACGCCGGTCCATCTCGTCGGGCACGACTGGGGGGCAGCCGTCGCGTGGGGCACGGCCGCCAACCATCCCGAGTCGATCCGCTCACTGACCGCGGTTTCAGTGGCGCATCCAGGCGCCTTCCTCAAGTCGATGCTGAGTAGCTCACAGATCCTGAAGTCGTACTACATGCTGCTGTTCCAGATCCCATTCCTTCCCGAGTGGCTGTTGAGCCGCCAGGACGGCACCGGGGAAAAGCTGCTGCGTGGTGCCGGCATGACGAGTCCGATGATCGAGGCGTTCCGGACCGAGATCATCGCGGACGGCGCCCTCAAGGGTGGGCTCGGCTACTACCGCTCGATGTTCCTCGCGCCGGGCGGGTTCAACCGCTTGGTCTCCGTCCCCACGACCTACGTCTGGAGCGATGGTGACGCCGCCCTCGTGCGCCGCGGCGCAGAGCTGACGCCCCAGTTCGTCACCGGACCCTACGAGCTCGAGGTCTTCGAGGGCGCGAGTCACTGGATCCCCGACGAGCGACCGGCCGAGCTGGCCGAGGTCATCTCACGACGCATCGGCGTCTAGTCTCGTCCCGTGCCACCCACCAAGCCCGAGGACGTCGGGATCCTCGACGCACTGGCCTTCATGTGCGAGCTCGCGATGCTCGTCCTGCTGCTCTTCGCCGGCCATGGTCTTGTCGGCGGGTGGCAGGGCTGGGCCCTCGGCGCATTCTTGGCATTCGTCGCGATCGGGATCTGGTTCCAGTGGATGGCGCCGACGTCGATGCGACGCCTCGACAACCCGACCCGGTTCGTGGTGCAGGTCATGATGTTCTCGACCGTCGCGCTGTATGCCGCGGCCGGCGGGCTCGTGTGGTGGGGCATCGGTTTCGCGCTCATCGCGATCGCGGTGTTCGGCGGCATCGTTCGCCGGGACGCCTGAGTCCACCGACTCCAGTCAGGCCGGACCAGGACCGGTCAGCGGCAGCTCACGGACACTCGCGAAGCGGCGCTCCATACCGTCGAACGGGTCGGTGAAGGCCAGCTCGTCGGCGAGCAGCTGCAGCGGTCGGCCGAAGTCATCGAGTGCGATGTCCTGCACCGTGGGATAGAGCGGGTCATCGACGATCGGGATGCCGAGCGCGTCGAGGTGGACACGCAGCTGGTGGGTGCGGCCGGTCCGTGGCGTGAGGCGATAGACGCCCAGATCGCCGGCCCGGGACTCGAGCTCGACGAGGGTCTCGGCGTTGACGGGCGCATCCGGCACCACTTCCGCCTGCCACGCGCCGCGGCGCTTGACCAGGTGGTTGCGGACGGTCACCGGGAGGTCCAGGTCCGGGTGCAGCGGCGCCAGCGCGCGGTAGGTCTTGCGCACCTCGTTGTCCTGGAACAGCGTCTGGTAGCCACCGCGCCATCGCCGCTCGGTCGCCAGCATCAGCAGGCCGGACGTGACCCGGTCGAGGCGGTGCAGAGGAGACAGCTCGGGAAGCCCCAGCTCGTGCCGCAGGCGCACCACGACACTCTCCCGCACGTGCCGACCGCGCGGGATCGAAGAGAGGAACGCGGGCTTGTCGACCACGACGAGCCGGTCGTCACGATGCACGATGTGGATGTCACCGGGCACCTCGACCTCGTCGGCCAGGTCCCGGTGGAACCACACGAACGTGTGGGGCGCGTAAGGATGCGTGTCCGCCACCGCCAGCCCGTCGCCGTAGACGAACCGGTCGTTCGCCAGCATCTGGGCGACATCGACCCGTTCGGGCACGCGGTGCCGGAGCCAGTCGCCCATCGTGGGCCACGGATCGGGCCGTGGCCGATCACGATCCGGAGTGCGCAGCCACGCAGCTCCAAGGCCGTGGCGCGGGGGCAACGGCGAACGTGGGGGCACTCATCGATGCTACGTCCGAGTGCCGAGGCAATCGGGGTTGAAGACGCGGACAGTCGATGCCGGGTCCTGCAGAAGCTTGCCGGCGGGGCGAACTGGGCGGCGCTCCAGACCCCCGCCGCAGTTGGGGCAGACCCCACGCAGGACCTCGTCGGCGCAGTCGCGGCACCACGTGCACTCGTAGGTACAGATCATGACGTCGGTGGACGCAGAGTCGAGGTCGCGGTCGCAGCACTCGCAATTGGGACGAATCTCGAGCATGCCGTCAGGACTCCTCGTCGTCGGACCGGGCTGCCGGGCCGTCGGCCAGCAGCCTTTCGAAACCCTCCTCATCGAGAATCGGTCGACCCAGCTCCCCGGCCTTGTCGGCCTTGGTCCCGGCGTTGTCACCCACCACGACGTAGTCGGTCTTCTTGGAGACCGAGCCTGAGGCCTTGCCACCGTGGGCAATGATCGCCTCCTTGACCGAGTCGCGTGTGAACCGTTCGAGCGAGCCGGTCACCACGATCGTGAGGCCCTCGAGCGTGCGGACGATCGACTCGTCACGCTCGTCCTGCATGCGTACGCCCGCGTCGCGCCACTGCGTGACGATGCCCTCGTGCCAGTCGACCGCGAACCACTCGATCACGGCGTCCGCGATTGTCGGACCGACACCGTCCACGCCCGACAAGGTCTCGACCGAGGCTCCCTGGACCGCTTCCATCGACGCGAAGTGCGTGGCAAGGGCCCGAGCAGCCGTGGGACCGACATGGCGGATCGACAGCGCGACGAGAACTCGCCACAGCGGCTGGGCCTTGGCCTTCTCGAGGTTGTCGAGCAGCGCGATCCCGTTGGCGCTGAGGACCCGCTCGCCGGCACCGTCCTCGATCTCCTTCTTCTTGGCAGCGCGGGTGTAGAGCCGCACCTGGTGCAGCTGCTCCGCGGTCAGCGAGAACAACCCGCCTTCGTCGACGAGCACCTTGGCCTCGAGCAGCGCCGTCGCTCCCTCCCAGCCGAACACCTCGATGTCGAACGCGCCTCGGCCGCCGACATGCGTCAATCGCTCGCGTAGTTGCGAGGGGCAGGAACGGGTGTTGGGGCAGCGGATGTCCTTGTCGCCCTCGCGGCTCGGCGCCAGGGGGGTCCCGCACGACGGGCACTCGGTCGGCATGACGAACTCACGCTCGGTGCCGTCACGCAGCGCGACGACCGGTCCCACGATCTCGGGAATGACGTCACCGGCCTTGCGGAGGACGACCATGTCGCCGATCAGGACGCCCTTGCGCTTGACCTCGTGCTGGTTGTGCAACGTCGCCATCTGGACCGTCGAACCCGCGACCCGGATGGGTTCCATGACCCCGAACGGCGTGACCCGTCCCGTGCGGCCGACGTTGACCGTGATGTCGAGGAGCCGGGTGTTGACCTCTTCGGGCGGGTATTTCCACGCGATGGCCCACCGGGGCGCGCGTGAGGTCGATCCCAGGCGGCGTTGCAGCGCGACCTGGTCGACCTTGACCACGACGCCGTCGATCTCGTGGACCACGTCGTGGCGGTGCTCGCCGTAGTGATCGATGAACTCCTCGACGGCCTTGAGGTCCGGCAGGACCTTGGCGCGGTCGCTCGTCGGCAGTCCCCAGGCCTTGAGCGCATCGTAGGCCTCGCTCTGCCGCTCGGGGGTGAATCCCTCGCGGTAGCCGAGACCGTGGCAGACCATCGACAACGGCCGGCTCGCGGTCACCGACGAGTCCTTCATGCGCAGCGTGCCAGCTGCCGCGTTGCGCGGGTTGGAGAACGGTGTCTTGCCCGAGTCGGCCCACGCCTTGTTGAACTCCTCGAACGCCTGGGTCGGGAAGAACACCTCGCCGCGGACCTCGACGTAGGCCGGGACCGGATAGATCTCCGAGGGCTTGAGCCGGTGCGGGATCACGCCGATCGTGCGGACATTTGCGGTGACGTCCTCGCCGACCCGCCCGTCGCCACGCGTGACACCCCGGGTCAGCACGCCGTCCTCGTAGGTCAACGAGATCGCGAGACCGTCGACCTTGAGCTCGCAGAGGAACTCGGCGTTGTCGACGCCCTCGCGGAGGATGCGGGCGTGCCAGCCCTCGAGCTCCTCGATCGAGAAGGCGTTGTCGAGGCTCATGAGGCGCTCGCGGTGCTCGTATGCCTCGAAGGTCGACGAGATCATGCCGCCGACCTGCTGGGTCGGCGAGTCGGGGGTGCGGAGCTCGGGGAGCTGGTCCTCCAAGCCCTCGAGCTCGCGGATCAGCTGGTCGTACTCGCCGTCGGAGATCGTCGGAGCATCGTCCCGGTGGTAGCGCTGCCGATGTTCCTCGATCGTCTCGGACAGCTCCTTGTGTCGCTGCCTGAGGTCGTCGTCCGTCACCATGGGTCGACTTTATCGCCGGGCGGCGACACTCTGCGCTGTGGAGAGGGCCTTCTGCGCCCATGTCGGTGACGCGCCCGCCAGCCCGCAGGTCGGCGTCACGACCAGCCGTTCGGCATACGTCTCCTCGCCGAAGCCGAAGTGGCCGAAGAAGGCCTCGATGCGGTCCGCCAGGACCTTGTCGGAGACGCCGGATGTGTCGGTTGACGGCACGACGCCGAACCACAGATCGGTGCCCTGCTCGAACGACTCTGCCCACACGTCATCAGGACGAGCCAGCGAGAGATCGAACGTGATCGCGGTGAAGCCAGCGCCGACGAGCAGCTCGACCGGCACGTCGGGCGCGCACGAGTGCACCGCGGGTCGCGCTCCGGCCTCGGTGATCGCCTCGACAACCGCACGCAACAGGGCATCCGCCTCGGGCGGGTGGACGCTGCGGTGACGGGAGAATCCACTCGCGGTGGCGATCCCGCCGGTCAGCACCGGGACGATCGACGGCTCGTCGACCTGTACGAGGACCTGGGCGTGCGGGAACCGGCGGCGGGCGACGGCGATGTGCGCGCGGAGCCCTTCAGCCAGCGATTCAGCGATCTCACGCCGCGCTCCGTGGTCGGCGAGCATCTTGTCCCCGCGCGGTCGCTCGACGCTCGCGGCAAGGGTCAACGGTCCGGTGACCTGGAGCTTGAGCAGGCCATCGTGCATACCGGCGATCTCCTCGGCGACATCGAGGTCCTGCGCCAGCAGCGAACGCGCGCGCCGGAGGTCGGCACCCTCCCCGACGCCGATCCGCCATCCGTCGGGCTGCAGGTCCGCGCCGAGACCGTCGAGAACGGCCAGGGTTCTGCCGATCATCCCGGCATGCACGCCGCGGTCCGGCAGCTCGGGGACATGCACGAGGTCGCCGACCTCCCCCATGACGATGCGCAATGACTCGGCGAAGTCGGTGCCCGGCATGGAGCCGATGCCAGTGGCGAAAGCCATGGGATTCCTGTCTGATCTGCGAGGGTGGTGAGTCAGCGACGTATCGGGCATCTGGAAAGGTCGCTGGGACACCGCCCATCCGGACGATGGGTCGCTAACTCACCGCCACGCGGGCGGTATGGCTGATCGTGGCCGAGCCGACGACTCGGGTGCCGTGATAGATCACGCAGGCCTGGCCCGGCGCGATGCCGCTCGCCGGGTCGTGCAGGTCGACGCGTACGTCCGCGCCGTCGACATGCACCGTGGCGCGGTGCTCGTCGCCATGAGCGCGCAGCTGGACCGTGCAGTCGAGCGCGTCGGTCGGCGTCGAGCCGCACCACAGCGGCTTGATGCACGCCAGCGAGTCGACGAGCAGCGACTCCCGCGAACCCACCGTGACGGTGCCGCTGACCGGCTCGATGTCGAGCACGAAACGCGGCTTGCCGTCGTCGGCCGGGATGCCGAGTCGTAGCCCACGGCGCTGACCGATCGTGAACGCATAGGCGCCGTCGTGGTCGCGCAGCACCGCGCCGTCCTCGTCGACGATGGTCCCCGGCTTGGGTCCCAGCTTCTCGCCGAGCCAGCCCGCGTTGTCTCCGTCGGGGATGAAGCAGATGTCGTGGCTGTCGGGCTTCTGCGCGACCTGGATGCCCCGGCGCGCGGCCTCGGCCCGGACGACGTCCTTGGTCGTGTCGCCCAGCGGGAACAGCGAATGTGCGAGCTGCTCCTGGGTCAGCACGCCCAGGACGTAGGACTGGTCCTTGCCCATGTCGATCGCGCGGTGCATCTCGATCGTGCCGTCCGCGGCGGTCTCGAGCTGCGCGTAGTGTCCCGTCGCGACGGCGTCGAAGCCCAGCGCGAGCGACCGGTCCAGCACCGCGGCGAACTTGATCTTCTCGTTGCAGCGCAAGCACGGATTGGGCGTCCGGCCCGCGGCATATTCGGCGATGAAGTCGTCGACGACGTGGTCGGCGAACTCCTCGCTCATGTCCCACACATAGAACGGTATGCCGAGCTGGTCGGCGGCCCTTCGGGCGTCGCCGGCATCCTCGATGGAGCAGCAGCCCCTGGCACCGGAACGGTATGACCGCGGGTTGCGGCTGAGCGCGAGATGCACCCCGGTGACGTCGTGGCCCGCGTCGACGGCGCGCGCTGCGGCCACAGCGGAGTCGACCCCGCCGGACATCGCGGCAATGACCCTCATCGGCTCCTCCGGCGCGGAGCCCTCATGACGAGCTCCGGACGAGGTTGGCTCGCTGGGCCCGTTGGTGCACTGCCGGCAGAGCTGCGATGAGCCGGTCCACATCAGCCTCGGTCGAGGTGTGGCCGAGGCTGAAGCGGAGCGAGCCCCGTGCCGCGACGTCGTCATAGCCCATTGCGAGCAGCACGTGACTGGGCTGGGGCACGCCGGCTGCGCAGGCCGATCCCGTCGAGCACTCGATGCCCTGGGCGTCCAGCAGCATCAACATCGCATCGCCCTCACAACCGGGGAACGTCACGTGGGCGATGTTGGGCAGGCGGTGGTCGGCGCCGGGCTCGGGGTCGCCGTTGATGATCGCGTCGGGGACGGCCCGCACGATGCCCTTCACGAGCCGGTGCCTCAGGGCCTCGATGCGCTCTACCGTGTCGCTCTGCCGACTCACGGTGACGTCGACGGCCGTGGCGAAGGCCGCGATCAGAGGCACGCTGAGCGTGCCGGACCGCAGGTCACGCTCTTGCCCGCCACCGTGCAGCAGCGGCGTGGCCTCAAGCTCGCGGCGGATCACGAGCGCGCCGACGCCGACCGGGCCGCCCAGCTTGTGTGCCGTGATCGTCATGGCGTCGAGCTGGCTGCCGGTGAAGTCGAGCGGGAGATATCCGGCGGCCTGCACGGCGTCGCTGTGGACCGGGATGCCGTGCTCGCGGGCGATCTGCACGACATCGGCGATCGGCTGGACCGTGCCCATCTCGTTGTTGGCCCACATCGTGGTGATGGCCGAGATGTCGGAGGGATTGCGCTCGACGCTCGCCCGCAGCTCATCGACGAGGATGCGGCCGGCCTGATCGACCGGGGTCATGTCGATGTCGGCACCCTCGTGCTTGGCGAGCCACGTCACCGGATCGAGCAGCGCGTGATGCTCGATCGAGCTGAAGATCACCCGGTTGCGCGCCGGATCCTGGGACAGGCGCGACCAATAGAGCCCCTTGATCGCGAGGTTGTTGGCCTCGGTGCCGCCGGAGCAGAACACGACCTCGCTGGGGCGCGCCCCGAATCGTTCGGCGATCAGCTCGCGAGCACTCTCGACCGTACGACGGGCGGCTCGGCCGGAGTCGTGCAGTGACGAGGCGTTGCCCGTGATGCCCAGCTGCTCGGTCATGACCGCGATCGCCTCGGGGATCATCGGCGTGGTCGCCGCATGATCGAGATAGGCCAGGTGCTCGGGGTTGTTCATCGCTCAACAAGCCTAGCCCCGTGACGCACGTCATGCCGGGCCCGTGTGCGCGCGGGTCAGGCCTTGGCGGTCACGTGCTCGCGGATCTGCGGGATGATCGTCTCGCCATACACCCGCAACGTCTCCTCCTTGTGATCATGCTGGAGATAGCCCGCGAACTGCGTCACGCCGATCTCCTCGAGCGCCCTGAGCTTGGCAACGTGGTCCTCGGGTGAGCCGAGGATGCAGAAGCGGTCGACGATCTCATCCGGCACGAAGTCGGCATGCGTGTTGCCCGCGCGACCGTGCTCGTTGTAGTCATAGCCCTGACGCCCCGAGATGTAGTCGGTCAGCGCCTGCGGCACGGCATTCGCGGTCCCGGAGTCCGTGGGGGCGCCGTACTTCGCGACGATGTCGGCGACGTGATTGCCGACCATCCCGCCGAACCATCGACACTGATCGCGCATGTGCGCCCAGTCCTCGCCGACATACATCGGTGCGGCGACGCAGAACGACAGCTCATCGGGGTCGCGGCCGGCATCCGATGCCGCATCCCTGACGGTCTGGATCATCCAGGCGGCGATGTCGACGTCGGCGAGCTGCAGGATGAAGCCGTCGCCGACCTCGCCGGCGGCCTTGAGCGCCATCGGCCCGTAGGCCGCGATCCACACCTCGAGCGAGGTGTGCCGCGTCCACGGGAACCGCAGGGTCGACCCCTTGTAGTCGACCGCACGACCGTTGCCGAGCTCACGGATCACATGTGTCGCCTCGCGCAGCTCCTTGAGCGTCGACGGCTTGCCATTCGTGACGCGCACCGCCGAGTCGCCGCGGCCGATGCCGCACACCGTGCGGTTGCCATACATCTCGTTGAGGGTCGCGAACACCGATGCCGTCACGGTCCAGTCGCGGGTCGCGGGATTGGTCACCATCGGGCCGACCATGATGCGGTGCGTCTCGGCGAGGATCGCGCTGTAGATGACGTAGGGCTCCTGCCACAGCAGGTGGCTGTCGAACGTCCAGACATGGTCGAAGCCGTGCGCCTCCGCGAGCGCGGCGAGCTGCACCGTGCGCCACGCGGGCGGGTTGGTCTGGAGGACGACGCCGAAATCCATGGTCAGCCTTTTGCTAGATGAGGTACTGCGAGAGATCCCGCTTGACGAACCGGCCGTGCCCCTTGGTTCCGACGTAAGCGTCGTTGTCCACGACGATCGTGCCGCGGGACATCACGGTGTCGACGTGTCCGTCGATCTCGAACCCCTCCCATGCGGAGTGGTCCATGTTCATGTGATGGGTCTTGTCGACGCCGATCGAGGTGTGGCCGTCGGGGTCGTAGACCACGATGTCGGCGTCGGCGCCCGGCGCGATGACCCCCTTCTTGCCATACAACCCAAACATCCGTGCCGGCGTCGTCGAGGTGATCTCGACCCAGCGCTCCAGCGTGATCTGCCCACTCACGACGCCTTGGTACATCAGGTCCATGCGGTGCTCGACCGATCCGATGCCGTTCGGGATCTTGGAGAAGTCGCCCAATCCCAGCTCCTTTTGGTCCTTCATGCAGAACGGGCAGTGGTCGGTGGACACCATCTGGATGTCGTTGGTCCGCAGGCTCTGCCACATGTGGTCCTGGTGCCCCTCGGCCCTCGACCGCAACGGCGTCGAGCAGACCCACTTGGCGCCCTCGAAACCCGCCGCCCCGAGCTGCTCCTCGAGCGAGAGGTAGAGGTACTGCGGGCAGGTCTCACCGAACACGTTCTG
Source organism: Aeromicrobium sp. (assembly GCF_037719875.1). Classification (GTDB taxonomy): domain Bacteria; phylum Actinomycetota; class Actinomycetes; order Propionibacteriales; family Nocardioidaceae; genus Aeromicrobium. Next base: position 83,710 of record NZ_JBBJMJ010000010.1, read on the forward strand.
GCCGGCGTCGCGGGCCGCGGCGAGCTGTTCGACGGCCTGCTTGGCGCTGACATGGACGACATAGAGCGGGGCGCCGGTGAGGTTGGCGAGCATGATCGCGCGGTGCGTCGCCTCCTCCTCCATCTGCCAGGCCCGCGCGACGCCGTGGAAGTAGGGATCGGTCTTGCCCTGCGCCAGCAGCTGCTCGACCAGGACGTCGATCGCCGGCCCGTTCTCGGCGTGCATCATCGTCATCAGGCCGGTCTCAGCGGACTTCTGCATCGCCCTGAGGATCTGGGCGTCGTCGGAGTAGAACACCCCGGGGTAGGCCATGAAGAGCTTGAAGCTCGTGATGCCCTCGCCGATCAGGCCGTCCATCGCCTTGAGCGAGTCCGGATCGACATCGCCGATGATCTGGTGGAAGCCGTAGTCGATCGCGCAGTTGCCCCGCGCCTTTTCGTGCCAAGTCGCGAGGCCGTCCATGACGCGTTGGCCGTATGTCTGCACCGCGAAGTCGATGATCATCGTGGTGCCGCCCCACGCTGCCGCCCGGGTGCCGGTCTCGAAGGTGTCGGAGGCCGCGGTGCCGCCGAACGGCAGCTCCATGTGGGTGTGCGCGTCGATGCCGCCCGGGATGACGTACTTGCCGGTCGCATCGATCACGGCATCGACCGAGGCCGCCAGATCGCTGCCCAACAGGGTCGATCCCGGTGCGAGCACCGCCACGATGACCTCACCGTCGACCAGCACATCAGCGGCCGACCGGCCCGTGGCCGTGACGACCGTTCCGCCGGTGATGAGTGTCGTCGTCACAGAACTCTCCTACGGCTTGGGGATCGATGTGTATGACTCGGGGCGGCGATCGCGATAGAACTGCCAGTCGTCGCGCACCTGCCGGATCATGTCCATGTCGAGGTCCCGGACGACCAGCTCCTCGGCGTCACCGCTCGCATACCCGCCGATGACGTTGCCCCGAGGATCGACGAACTGGCTGTTTCCGTAGAACGTCACGGCGAGGTCGCCGTACTCGTTGTCCTCGGTGCCGACCCGGTTGGGCGCGGCCACGAAGTAGCCGTTGGCACCGGCAGCAGCAGGCTGCTCGATCTCCCAGAGCCGGTTCGACAGGCCCGGTTTGGTCGCATTGGGATTGAAGACGATCTGAGCACCGTTGAGGCCGAGCTCGCGCCAGCCCTCGGGGAAGTGCCGGTCGTAGCAGATGTAGACGCCGATCGGCCCGACCGCGGTCCAGAAGACCGGGTAGCCGAGGTTGCCCGGGCGGAAGTAGAACTTCTCCCAGAACTTCTCGAGATGGGGGATGTGGTGCTTGCGGTATGACCCGAGGATCGTGCCGTCGGCATCCACGACGACAGCGGTGTTGTAGTAGACGCCCGGCATGTCCTCCTCATAGATCGGCAGGACCATGACGATCGACAGCTCCTTGGCGAGCGCCGCGAAGCGCTGCACGATCGGACCGTCGGCCGGCTCGGCGTAGGCGTAGTACTTCTTGTCCTCCGTGATGCCGAAATAGGGCCCGTAGAACAGCTCCTGGAAGCAGATGACCTGCGCGCCCTGGGCCTGCGCGTCACGCGCGAACTGCTCGTGCTTGTCGAGCATCGAATCCTTGTCGCCCGTCCACGTCGTCTGCGTGATCGCCGCCTTGATGACCGTCACGTACGCTCCCGTCGCTCGAGGTCCGGATCGCGGACCGTCGTCAGGCGCTCACTCTAAGCAGGTCGCGGCACCCCGTCCAGAGATTCCCGGCATCAACGAGCGTGGTCCTGGGCCAACATCGCGACGCCGAGGGAGAGCTGCGAATCAGGGTCGTCGAGGCTCACGCCGAGCACCTGCTCGATCTGTGCGAGCTTGGCGTAGAGCGCCGGACGACTGCGATGGGAGGCCCTCGCCAGACGGGACTTGTTGCCGCCCGCGGCGAGGAACTGGCGCAGCAGCTCCAGGAGACCTCCTCCGTGCCGCGCCTCGTGGGCCAGGAGGGGGCCGAGCTCGGCCTCCGCGAAGGCCTGGACCCGCGGATCACCGTGCAGCTGAGCGATGAGCCCGTGCAACCGGATGTCGGCCTGGCGGTGATAGGCCGGGCCGGGCCCCAGCACCTCGTGAGCGACCCTCGCCACGTGCTGTGCGGTCCGCAGCGAGCCGCTGGCGGGGAGCAGGTCGGCTTCGGCCGGTCCGGCTCCGATCGTCACGGCGACCTGGCCGGGGTCGAGTCGCATGGCGTCGGCGAATGCGGTCAACGTGGCGTCGTCGGTCGACCCGACCGGAACCGAGAGCAGCAACATGACCTGGTCATCGCCCAGTATGCCCACGATCGCCGACTGGCGGGAGACACGCAGGGCTCGGGAGACACGTTCGGTCAGGCGACGTTGTGCCCCGTGCGAGACCGCCGCGTCATCGGCTCCGGTGTCGGCCTGGACGACCGCCGCGACATAGTGATCTCCCGAACGCAGGCCGAGAGCCCTTGCCCGGGCCACGGCAACCGGTTCGTCAACCAACCGGCCCTCCATCAGCTCGGTGAGCAGGCCGCCCTGCGCTTGGAGCTGCACCGACAGCTGATCGCGTTCGATCATGCGGGAGAGCTCGACGGCCTGGGCGACCCGCTCCACGAGCATGCCGAGCCGCTGCTGATCCGCGGCCGGGTTGGGCACGACCAGCCGCCCCCATTCGTGGCCGTGCGTGCCGACGATCGTGGTGAGCCATCCCTCGATACCGGCGAGGCCGGTGTCTGCACGCCGCTGGCACAGCCGCGAACGCCGCTCCCAATCGGCGAGCAACCCTTCGGCCGGACGCCCGATCGGGTGGAACGCCACGACCCGCCGGTTGAGGTCCTCCAGAACCATCGACGAACCGGCCATCTCGGCTCCCGCTTGTAGGAGCTTCTCGATGCCGGCCCCAGCCAGGCTCAGCGCGGTGAACGTCTCGTGCACGTCCTGGGCGAAGCGCACGAAGTCGAAGCGGTCGGCGACGATGCCGCGGTGCACCTCCTCGGTGATCAGCACGAACCGTGCCTGCCGGTGGAGCACGACGAACGGGAAGTCCACCGCCCGGACATACGCCAGGACCTCGGGCGGCACTGCTGGGAAACGCTCACCGAGCTCGATGATCAGCCCCGCTGCGCCGGCGGCGACGAGCCCCGAGACGTACGCCAGGGCGTCCTCGACGGGGCCACTCATCGCCAGGCCCGTCGACAGCAGCAGCTCATCACCCTCCAGGAGGTCCCCGACCTCCCGAACCTCGCTCACGTGGACCCATCTCACGGGGCGGCCCAGTCGTCCCGCTCCGCTCAGCACCTCGGGCTCGCCCGTCTGCACCGCTGGTCCGGCCAGGATCGAGGCGATCGTCGGAATCATGACACAAGTCTAGGCGACAATGTGTAAGCCGTTAGGGCAATCTGGCGACACAACGTCCATTGCGGCTGGCCTGTCGAGGGCGCAGTATTTGGGACATGAGCGAAACGCAGAGCGAGAAGCAGGTCATCGGGCACTGGCTCGACAACAGCATCCACATCGGCTCGTCGGGTCGCTTCGGCGACGTGACCAATCCGGCCACCGGCGAGGTCACCGCGCAGGTCGCCTTCGCCGACGAAGCTGATGCCGCCCGCGTCATCGCCGCCGCGCAGGCGGCGACCCGGAGCTGGGCACGCACCTCGTTGTCGGCCCGCACCAAGATCGTCTTCCGGTTCCGTGAGCTCGTCAACGAGCGCAAGGAAGAACTCGCGGCGATCATCACGGCCGAGCACGGCAAGGTGCTCGATGACGCCCTCGGTGAGGTCACCCGGGGACTCGAAGTCGTGGAGTTCGCCTGCGGCATGCCCCACCTGCTCAAGGGCTCGTACTCCGAGGGAGTCTCGACCGGCATCGACCTGCACTCCAAGCGCCAGCCGCTCGGAGTGGTCGGCATCATCAGCCCCTTCAACTTCCCGGCCATGGTGCCGATGTGGTTCTATCCGATCGCGATCGCAGCCGGCAACACCGTCGTCGTCAAGCCCAGCGAGAAGGACCCGTCCGCCGCGCTCTGGACCGCCGAGGTGTGGAAGGAGGCCGGACTGCCCGACGGCGTCTTCAACGTGCTGCAGGGTGACAAGGTCGCGGTCGACGCCCTCCTGGACTCCCCCGACGTCAAGTCGATCAGCTTCGTCGGATCGACCCCGATCGCCCGCTACGTCTACGAGCGCAGCAGCCAGGCCGGCAAGCGTGTCCAGGCTCTTGGCGGAGCCAAGAACCACATGCTGGTCCTGCCCGACGCCGATCTGGACCTCACCGCCGACGCCGCGGTCAACGCCGGATATGGCTCCGCCGGCGAGCGCTGCATGGCGATCAGCGTCGTCGTCGCGGTCGGCCCGGTCGCCGACGAGCTGGTCGACAAGATCGCCTCGCGCACCAAGACCCTGCGGATCGGCGACGGCACCCGCGGCACGGACATGGGGCCACTGGTGACCCTCGCCCACCGCGACCGCGTCGCCTCGTTCGTCGAGGCCGGTGCCGACGCCGGTGCCACGCTCGTCATCGATGGCCGCGAGTCGCCGTTCGACGGCGCTGATGACGGGTTCTGGCTCGGGCCGACCCTGTTCGACCACGTCACCCCCGACATGAGCGTCTACACCGAGGAGATCTTCGGCCCGGTCCTGAGTGTCGTGCGGGTCGACTCCTACGACGACGGCGTCGACCTGATCAACGCCAACCCGTATGGCAATGGGGTCGCGATCTTCACCAAGGACGGCGGCGTGGCCCGCAAGTTCGAGCTTGACGTCGAGGTCGGCATGATCGGGGTCAACGTGCCGGTGCCGGTGCCGATGGCCTACTACTCGTTCGGCGGCTGGAAGAACTCCCTGTTCGGTGACACCCACGCACACGGTGTCGAAGGCGTCCACTTCTTCACCCGTGGCAAGGTGGTCACCAGCAGGTGGGCCGATCCGGCGGTGTCACCCTCCGGCGGCCTGGAGCTTGCCTTTCCCACCCACGACTAGCCGGGCCGAGGCCGCCTGCGGCCGAGCGTCCGGCAAGGGCGGGCCGAAGCGCCGCGAAGCGGCCAACTAGTCGAAACCACGTGAGCAGACAGCCAAAGGTGATCGCATGAGCCGGACGTACGACCTCGACCGCGCACACGTCTTCCACTCCTGGTCCGCGCAGGCCGAGATCTCGCCCATGGTGATCGCCGGGGCCAAGGACTGTGAGGTCTGGGACGAGGACGGGACCCGCTTCCTGGACTTCACCAGTCAGCTCGTCTACACCAACATCGGGCATCAGCACCCCAAGGTCGTCGCGGCGATCCAGGAGCAGGCGGCGCGGCTGTGCACGATCGGCCCGCCCCACGCCAATGATCAACGCTCAGAGGCGGCCCGGCTCATCGCCGAGCGCGCGCCTGACGGGCTCGACAAGGTCTTCTTCACCAACGGCGGCGCCGACGCCAACGAGCATGCCATCCGGATGGCCCGCCTCCACACCGGGCGGGCCAAGGTGCTGTCGACCTATCGGTCCTACCACGGTGGTACGCAGACCGCGATCAACGTGACCGGCGACCCGCGCCGCTGGGCCAATGACACGGCGACCAGCGGCACGGTGCACTTCTTCGGCCCGTTCCTCTATCGCTCGGAGTTCCACGCGGTGACCGAGGCCGAGGAGTGCGAGCGCGCCCTGACGCACCTGCGCCGGGTCATCGAGAACGAGGGCCCCGCGACGATCGCCGCGATCATCCTCGAGACGGTGCCCGGAACGGCCGGCATCATGATCCCCCCGCCGGGCTACCTCGCGGGCGTGCGCGCCCTGTGCGATGAGCACGGCATCATGCTGATCGCCGACGAGGTCATGTGCGGCTTCGGTCGCACCGGGGCGTGGTTCGCGCTCGATCACTTCGGCCTCGTCCCGGACCTCATCACCTTCGCCAAGGGGGTCAATTCCGGCTACGTGCCCTTGGGCGGGGTCATCATCAGCGACCCGATCGTCGAGACCTTCGCCCACCGGGCCTATCCAGGTGGCTTGACCTATTCGGGCCACCCGCTCGCTGCCGCTGCAGCGGTCGCGACGATCAACGCGATGGCCGACGAAGGCATCGTCGAGAACGCCGCACGACTGGGCGCCGAGGTCTTCGGACCGGGACTGGCCGCGCTCGCCGAGCGTCACCCCTGCGTCGGCGAAGTGCGCGGACTCGGCGCCTTCTGGGCGATCGAGCTGGTCGCCGATCCCCAGACCCGCGAGCCGCTGGCCCCCTACGGCGGCAGCAGCCCCGCGATGAACGACATCAGCGCGGCCTGCAAGAAGGCCGGGCTCCTGCCGTTCACCAATTACAACCGCATGCACGTCGTGCCGCCGTGCGTCATCAGCGACGACGACGCCCGACGCGGTCTGGCGATCATCGACGAAGCCCTGGCCATAGGCGATGCCGTCATCGCCTGAGCCGCGTCCCTGGCTCCTGGCCACCACGGTTCTCGGGCTCGCGCACGCGGCGGTCAGCCTATGGTGGGCTCTGGGAGGGACCTGGCTGCTGGGGACGGTCGGCGGTCAGATCGAGGAGTGGGGTCGCGCGGGCAGCCCCGGCCTACGCCTGCTGCTGCTCGTGGTCGTCGCGGTCAAGGTGACCGCGGTGGCGCTCACCTGGCTCGCCGTCCTGCGCGGCGGCAGGATCGAACGCATCCTGGCGTGGACCGCGGGCGCCGTCCTGACGGCATACGGCGGCATGTTCACGTTCGTGGGGGTGCTCGTCGTCAGCGATGTGGTCAGTGCCCCGGCCGAAGCGGACCTGTACGCGCTGAAGTGGCACGCCTTGTTCTGGGACCCGTGGTTCCTGCTGTGGGGGCTCTGCACCCTGGCGGCGATGTGGCTCAGCCGGTCCGGCCGACCTCAGCGAGGCGGCGTCTCGCACGGGGAGTAGATCGAGATCGACGCATGGCGGCCACGGCTGAACGTCACGCTGGCCCTGGCGCTCCTGTGGTCGTCGAACCCGGCGACACATCCTGTCAGCCCTGCACCGGCCCCCGCCCACCCACGCTCGCGACGGCCTTGACCAGCTCGCCAGCTGCCGCGTCGAGATCCGCATCCGTGGTCGCGCGTCCGAACGTGAAGCGGACAGCTGTCTGCGCGACCTCTGCGTCGATGCCCATCGCCGTCAGCACGTGGGAGGGATCATCGCTGCCGGCCGCGCAGGCCGAGCCACTGGAGCACACGATCCCCCGGGCCTCGAGCTCGAGCAGGATCGTCTCACCGTTCGTCCCGGGAAAGACGAAGGATGCACTGCCCGGAAGCCGGTGATCGCGGTCCCCTGTGAGCATTGATCCGGGCACGTCTCCCAGGACCCGGTCGATGAAGGTCTCGCGCTTCGCGACCACATCGTCGTTGGGTCCACTCGCCAGCCGGAGCGCTGTCGCCATGCCGACGGCAGCTGCGACGTTCTCGGTGCCGGAGCGACGACCCGACTCCTGCCCACCCCCGTGGATCAACGGCTCGAGCCGGGTGCCCCGCCGGACGTAGAGGATGCCGATGCCCTTGGGGGCACCGATCTTGTGGCCCGAGATGCTCATGGCCTGCACTCCGAGCCGCGTGACATCCAGCTCGAGCCACCCGGCCGCCTGCACCGCGTCGGTGTGGAACGGGACGCCCTTGTCGGCGGCGAGCCTGGACAGCGTCTGGATCTGCTGGACCGTGCCGACCTCGTTGTTGGCGTACTGAATGCTCACCAGAGTCGTGTCGTCGCGCAGCGCGGCAGTCAACGATGCCGGTGAGACCAATCCCTCACGGTCGACCTCGAGGATCGTGATGTCGAAGCCGAGGCGGCCGAGGAACTCCGCCGACTCGAGCACTGCCGGATGCTCGATCGAGGAGACGATGACATGCCTGCCCCGCGGGGTGGCCAGGGCGATGCCCTTGACCGCCGCGTTGACGGACTCCGTGCCGCCCGAGGTGAACGTGATCTCCGAGGAGCGCGCACCGAGTGCCTGCGCCACGTCAGTCCGGGCCTGCTCGAGCCCGCGACTGGCGGACTCACCGACCTCGTGGTGGCTCGACGGATTGCCGAAGTCGGCACCGAAGTAGGGCCACATGGCTTCCAACACCTCCCGCTTGAGCGGCGTGGTGGCGGCTTCGTCGAGATAGATCATGGACGCCTCATGTCACGGAGATGTCTAGGCCGAGGTCGAGCGCGCGGACGCTGTGAGTCAGCGCGCCGACGGAAATCACGTCGACCCCCGTCCGGGCGACCTCGGCGATCGTATCGAGCGTGATGCCTCCACTGGCCTCGACCACGGCGCGGTCGCCGATCTTGGCCACCCCGGCCCGCAGCTCGTCGAGACTGAAGTTGTCGAGCATGATCGTGCCAGCCGCGCCCGAGTCGAGCACTGCGTCGAGCTGCTCGACCCGATCGACCTCGACCTCGATGTGCGTCGTGTGCGGGAGATCGATGCGGGCCTGGCGCAGCGCGGCCGTCACATCGGGGATCACGGCCAGATGGTTGTCCTTGGCCATCACGGCGTCAGAGAGGGAGTAGCGGTGGTTGTGCCCGCCCCCGCACCGTACGGCGTGACGCTCCAGGGCACGCAGCCCCGGCGTCGTCTTGCGGGTGTCCACGACCCGCGCCTCGGTGCCGGCGACCGCAGCGACATAGGTCGCGGTCATGGTTGCGATGCCGGTCATCCGCTGCACCAGGTTGAGCGCGACCCGCTCGGCCTGCAGCACCGAGCGCGCCGGGCCCTCGACATGGGCGAGCACGGCACCCCGGTCGAACCGATCACCATCGGCTGCCAAGAGTGTCACCTCGACCAGCGGATCGAGTCTGGTCATGGCGATCTGGAACACCTCGGCACCGGCGAAGACGCCGGGCTCGCGCGCGACGAGATCGGCGCGGGCAACCGCCGTCGCAGGCACCAGCGTCTGCGAGGTCAAATCGCCGAACGGGGCATCCTCATCGAGCGCCAGATCGACGACTCGCTGGATCTGTCGACGCTCAAGCATGCTGCAGCGCGATCGACGAGTGGGTGGCAAGTGCCGGATCACTCGTCGGGAAGTCGGTGCGGTGGTGGCCGCCACGGGACTCCTGCCGTGCGAGCGCGCATGCGACGACGGCGCGGGCGACCACGAGCAGGTTGGCGTCCTCTGCGGACTTGGCATCGATCACCGACGGCGCCCTCCACTCCGCGAGCCGGCTCGCGGCCCGCTCGAGATCTGTGGCGTTGCGCGACAGCCCCGCGGCATCCCACATGAGCTGCTGGAGGTCGCTGCGGTTGACGTCGTCGCCGTCGGGGTTGTCGGCCAGGTCGAGCCTCAGCGGCGCCGGCCAGTCGGCGCCTGCCGCACCGGTCGGTGCCGGGTGGGCCAGGCCCTCGATGACCCGGGTGCCATAGACGGCGCCCTCGAGCAATGAGTTGGAGGCGAGTCTGTTGGCGCCATGGAGGCCGTTGCAGGCCGCCTCGCCGACGCTGTAGAGGCCCGGCATCGAGGTGCGCCCCCATACATCGGTCCGGACGCCACCCATGTAGTAGTGCGCCGCCGGGGTCACCGGGATCGGCACCTGGCCCCAGTCGAATCCCTGCGCACGGCAAGCCGCATCGATGTTGGGGAATCGCTTGGCGAGGAACTCGGGGCCTAGATGAGTGGCGTCAAGACGAACTGGACCATGATTCTTTGCCTTCATCTGGGCGGCGATGCCGCGCGCCACGACGTCACGGGGCGCAAGCTCGGCATCCGGGTGAACCTCCAACATGAACCGCTTGCCATCCGCGTCGATCAGGGTCGCACCCTCACCGCGCACGGCCTCGGAGACCAAGAAGTTGCCCGGAGCGTCGAGCGATGTCGGGTGGAACTGGTAGAACTCCAGGTCTGCGGCGACGACGCCCGCTCGCAGGGCCATGCCGAGCCCGTCGGCCGTGGCGATCGCAGGGTTGGTCGTATAGGGGAAGAGCTGCCCGGCTCCCCCGGTCGCGAGGATCACGACGTCCGCCTCCAGCGTCGTCCCGTCGAGCAGCTTGACCCCGACGCAACGACCGGCATCGACCACCAGATCCACGACGGTCGTCCGCTCCAGCACCTTGACCGGGCTCTCGCGGATGCGATCGATCAGGGCGTACGCGATGCCGGCCCCGGTCGCGTCACCGCCCGCGTGCAGGATGCGCGCATAGGCATGAGCGGCCTCGAGCCCGTGGGACAGCTGTCCGTCGTGCCGGTCGAACGGCACTCCCCGCTCGATGAGCTCGTCGATCGCGGCCGGGCCCTCAGCACACAGGATGCCGACCGTGTCGGGGTCGCTGAGGCCGGCCCCGGCCACGAGCGTGTCGGCGACGTGTGACTCGACCGTGTCGCCGAGTCGTGGCGCACCCGGGTCGCTCATCGCATCGATCACGACCGCGACACCGCCCTGCGCATAGCGCGTGTTGCTCTGGGCGAGCTCGGCCTTGGTGATGAGCGTGACGTCGTAGGCATCGACGGCCTCGAGCGCGGCCGTCATACCGGCCACACCGCTGCCGACGACGATGATGCTGGTGATCCCTCTGCCCGTCATCTGCGGAGTTCCTTACTTCGGGAGCGCCGCGAGCATGCGCTCGAGGGCGACCTTGGCGTCGGTGGCGACATCATCGGGGACGATGATCTCGTTGCGGAGCTCACCGGCCACCAGACCGTCGAGCGTCCAGGCGAGGTAGCCGGGGTGGATGCGGTACATCGTGGAGCACGGGCACACGACCGGATCGAGGCAGAAGATCGTCCGGTCGGGGAACTCCGCCGCGAGCCGGTTGACCATGTTGACCTCGGTGCCGATCGCGATCACGTCGCCGGGCTCTGACGCGATGACGTACTTGCGGATCGCATCGGTGGATCCGGCCGCATCGGCGGCGTCGACCACGGGCATCGGGCTCTCGGGGTGCACGATGATCTTGACCCCGGGGAAGTCGGCGCGTGCCTTGTCGATCTGCGCCACGCTGAAGCGCTTGTGCACCGAGCAGAAGCCGTGCCACAAGATGACCTTCGCGTCCATGAGCTCGGCCTCGGTACTCCCGCCCAACGGCTTGCGCGGGTTCCACATGGGCATCTGCTCGAGCGGGATGCCCATCGCCTTGGCGGTGTTGCGCCCCAGGTGTTGATCGGGGAAGAACAGCACCCGCTGGCCCCGCTCGAAGGCCCACTCCAGGACGGTCGCGGCATTGGACGACGTGCAGACGATGCCTCCGTGCTTGCCGCAGAATGCCTTGAGGGCGGCCGATGAGTTCATGTAGGTCACCGGGATCACGGCCTGCTTGCCGTCGGCGCTCGAGTCGGCGCCATAGACAGCCATGAGCTCCTCCCAGCACGCCTCGACCGAGTCCTCGTCGGCCATGTCGGCCATCGAGCAGCCGGCGGCGAGGTTGGGCAGGATCACGTGCTGCTCGGGGCGAGCCAGGATGTCGGCGGTCTCAGCCATGAAGTGCACGCCGCAGAACACGATCGTCTCGGCATCGGGCTTGGTCAACGCGGCATTGGCGAGCTGGAAGGAGTCACCGACGAAATCGGCGTACTGGATGACCTCGTCGCGCTGGTAGAAGTGGCCGAGGATCACCAGGCGGCTGCCGAGGGTTTCCTTGGCGGCCCGGATGCGCGCGTGCAGCTCCTCGTCGCTCATGCGTTGGTACTCGGCCGGGAGCTGCCCCGGGCGTATGACCGGCTCGGGTATCACGTCGTCCTCGGAGGCGCCCGGACCGTATCCGGGGAAGGTGTCGAACTCCCACGGCCCTTTGGCCAGCTCCACATCACAGCTCGCGGCGGGCTCGGCGACGATCCTGTCGTTGATGGACGCCGTGTTGATGGAGGTCATCTGCGCTCCTCGGGGGTGGTGGTCGGCGGGTCCGCCTCGAAGCGGAACAGTGCCGGTGGTCGGTGGCTCGTGCCCTGCAAGCAGGTGCCGGTCGGGACGAGGGTCTTGCTGGCCAGCGCCTGGCGGCGAAAGTTGGCCGGATCGAGATTGGTCCGCAGCACGGCCTCGTGTACGGCTCGCAGCTCGGCGAGCGTGAACTCCGGGGGCAGGAATGCGTGGGCGATCGGCGTGTAGGTGATCTTGGCACGCAGCCGGGTCAGGGCGTAGTCGACGATCTCGGTGTGGTCGAAGGCCAGCGGAGGCAGCTCATCGGCTACGAACCACTCGACGTTCTCACCGTCGACGGCGCGGGCGACCTCATCGGGCTGCACCAGCGCCCAGTAGACGATCGAGACGACCCGGTCGTTCAGTGTGGGGTCGAGGGACTCGATGTGCTCCACGTGTGAGCGGTCGAGGTTGCCGAAGGCATACAGCTGCTCGAGATAGCCCGGCTCGAGACCCGTGGTGCGTTGCAGGGTGTGGGAGGCGGAGCTCGCGAGGTCCTCATCACTTTCCAGGGGGCCACCCGGCAGGGCCCACTGCCCCTGGTGGGGCTCACGGATACGGCGCACGAGCGGAAGCCACAGCGTCACGAGCTTGGTGTCGGGGTGCGGGCGAAGCGCGAAGATCACGGTGGAGACCGCGAGGGAGACCCGCTGGTCTATCGACGTCGCAACCGTCATGGCGATCATCCTGACTTAAGGTGACTGTGACTCTAAGGCCACTCTAGCGACCCCTTAAAGTCACGTCAACCCTAACCCACCCCGCTGACGGGTCAGTTCTCGTCCGCTGAGGGGTCAGTTCCTGTCCGGTGACGGGTCATCAGCGGAAGTCGCGGCCCTGGTGGCGTACGGGGATCGCCTCGGCTGCCTCGGGATAGACGCTCTCGAGACGCTCGAGCTTGTCGGCGACGAGATTGATGACCCCGTCGTAGCGTTCGAGGATGCCGCGGATGACCATGCCCGCGGAGTTGCGGCCGACCCGGCGATAGCGCTTCCACAACGCCTGTGAGCACACGACGTTGAGCATCCCGGTCTCGTCCTCGATGTTGAGGAAGGTCACCCCATCGGCCGTGGCCGGGCGTTGCCGATGTGTGATCAGGCCGGCCACCTTGACCCGACGACCCGGCTCGGCCCCGGCCAGTCCGGCAACGGAGTAGATGCCCTCCGACGTCAGGAGCGGGCGGAGGAACTCAACTGGATGCTTCGCCGGCGATATGCGGGTCGCGAAGAGGTCGGCCATCGTCTCCTCGACCTCACTCATGCCCGGCAGCATGGGCGGTGGCGCCTCGACAGCCGTGCCCTCGAGCTGGTCCTGGCTCTGGGCATAACCCGCGTTCCACAGGGCCTGCCTGCGCGACAGCCCGAACCCGTCGAATGCTCCCGCGGTCGCCAGCGACTCCATCTGCGCTACGGTCAGCTCAGTTCGGCGGGACACGTCGGCCATGTCGGTGAACGGTTGCCGGTCGCGCTCTGCAACGAGGCGCTGGGCCGCCTCCAGGCCGAGACCCTGCACCTCATCGAGCCCCAGGCGTACGGCGAATCCCATGTCGCGACGGTGCTCGGGGGTCGGGTCCGGCGTGCCGCGGACGAAGCGTCCGACCGCCGGCTGGTCCCGCTCCAGGCAGCTGTCGAGGCCGGTCACCACGGCGGAGTCGATCCCCCTACTCGCTGCGCTCGTGGGGGGACCCCCAACTTCGAGATCAGCCTGGGCCCGCGAGAGCATGATGTCCGGCCGCAAGGTCTTCACGCCGTGGTGGCGGGCATCGGCCACGAGCGACTGGGGAGAGTAGAAACCCATCGGCTGGTTGCGCAGCAACGCCGCCAGGAAGGCCGCGGGATAGTGCAGCTTGAGCCACGAGCTGGCATAGACCAGCAGCGCAAAGCTCAGCGCGTGGCTCTCGGCGAAGCCGAAGTTGGCGAACGACTGGATCTTCAGATAGATCGCGTCGGACTCCTCCTCACTGAGCCCATGGCCCGCCATGCCGGCATAGAGCTTGTCCTTCAGCGACTCGATGCGCTCGATGCCACGCTTGGACCCCATCGCACGACGCAGCAGATCGGCCTCGTCACCGGTGCAGTCACCGATCGCGACTGCCATCTGCATGAGCTGCTCCTGGAACAACGGCACACCGAGCGTCCGCTTGAGGACCTTCTCGAGGATGGGGTGCGGATAGGTCACCGGCTCCCGGCCCGTGGCCCGCCGGATGTAGGGGTGCACGGCCCCGCCCTGGATCGGGCCCGGGCGGATCAGCGCGATCTCGATCGCGAGGTCGTAGTAGGACCGGGGCTGCAGCCGTGGGAGCGTGCCGATCTGCGCCCGGCTCTCGACCTGGAAGACCCCGATCGAGTCGGCCCGGCACAGCATGTCGAAGACCGCAGCCTCCTCCTTGGGTATCGAAGCGAGGTCCCACTCCTCCCCCAGGTGCTCGGTGACGATCCGCATCGTGTGGTCGAGCGCCCCCAGCATGCCGAGGCCGAGCAGATCGAACTTGACCAGTCCCATCCACTCGCACCCGTCCTTGTCCCATTGCAGGACCGTGCGATTGTCCATGCGCCCACGCTCGATGGGGCAGACCTCACCGATCGGCCGATCGGTGAGGATCATGCCGCCGGAGTGGATGCCGAGGTGCCGTGGCCCAGCAAGCAGCTGTTGCGCCAGCGACACGACCTGTGCGGGCGCGTCCGAGACGTCATCGGTCGGGATCGAGCCCCACGCATCGATCTGCTTGGACCAGGCGTCCTGCTGGCCTGTGGAGTAGCCGAGGGCCTTGGCCGCATCACGTATGGCCGAGCGTGGCCGATAGGTGATGATGTTGGCGACCTGTGCAGCGTTGTGCCGGCCGTAGGTGTCATAGACCCACTGGATGACCTCTTCGCGCCGGTCGGAGTCGAAGTCGACGTCGATGTCGGGCTCCTCCTCACGGGTCGTGGCGAGGAACCGCTCGAACGGCAGGTCAAAGAAGATCGAGTCGACGGCCGTGATGCCCAAGGCGTAGCAGAGCGCAGAGTTGGCCGAGGATCCTCGGCCCTGGCACAAGATCTTGCGGCGTTTGGCCTCGTGGACGATGTCATGGACGATCAGGAAGTAGCCGGGGAAGTCCTTCTCCTCGATGACCTTGAGCTCGCGATCGATGCGCTCGCGTGCCTCGACGGGGTTGTGCGCATAGCGTTCGCGAATGCCTTGGTCCGCCAGCTCTCGCAGGTGACTCATCGCGGTGTGGCCTTCGGGGATCCCGCGGCGCGGCAGCCTGGGGGTCGCGGCACGCAGGTCGAAGGCCAGCTCGTCGGCAATCCCGACCGTACGCTCGATCGCGCCCGGGTAGCGACCGAAGAGCCGGTGCATCTCTGCTCCGGACCGCAGGTGCGCCGCTCCGGTGGCTGGCAGCCAGCCGTCCATGTCGGCGAGGCTCCTGCGGGCGCGTACGGCCGACATCGCGGCCGCGAGCTGCCGATTGGCGGGCCTGGCGAAGTGCACGTTGTTGGTCGCGATGGTCGGCAGCCCGTGCGTCGCGGCCAGCTCGGACAGCGCGTCATTGGTTGCACTGTCGTCAGGGAAACCGTGATCGATCAGCTCGACGACGACACCGTCCTGGCCGAACAGCGCTGTGAGTCGGTCCAGGGCGATTGAGGCCACTTCACGACCGCTGGCGGTGAGCCCCTGACGACTGAGCGCCTGGCGCACGTGACCCTTGCGGCACCCTGTGAGGATCAGCCAGTGATCGCGCCCGCGCTCGGCGAGCTCCTCGAGGTCGTGGACGGGCCGCCCCTTTTCATCCCCTCGGAAGTGGGCTTCGGTCATGGCCGCAGCCAGCCGGTGATAGCCCTCGACGCCGCGGGCCAGGACCAGCAGGTGGCTGCCCTCAGGATCGGCGATGCCGTTCTGCGGCCGGCTGAGGCCGAGGGAGAGCTCGGCACCGAAGATCGTCTTGAGGCCGACCCGGTCATACTTGATCGCCTCCTCGGCGAAGCGCGGCGCCCCATAGAAGCCGTCGTGATCGGTCAGTGCCAGGCCGTGCAGGCCCAGGCCGATCGCCTCCTCGACCAGCGCGTCGGGCCCACTCGCCCCGTCGAGGAAGCTGAAGTTGCTGTGGCAGTGCAGCTCGGCATAGGGCACCACCGGGCCATCGGGGAGGCTGATCTCCTTGGCCTCGGTCTTGGCACGCTTGCGTGACCATCCCGGCGCATCGCCACCGTCGGGCTCGGGTCGCCCCGAGAGCCGGCGCTCGAGCTCACGCCATGAGACATCCGGGTTGTTCCACCCCACGTCAGCTCACCCCAGTCCCCGCTGGCAGTGACGCTTTTGTGGTTCTCGCGGGCGTGTCGCCTCAAAAGCGTCACTCCCAGCGGGGAGGTTAGTCATATTTGGCTTCGATCCACCAGTGGCCACCCTCGACGATCATCAGATAGGCACTGCCGTCGACGCCGACGACCTGGAAGCGGGCGATGCGGCGGGCGGCCACCTCGTCCCACCACTGGTCGTCGATCGGCCACGGACCGGCCCACGAGGCCACGGGCTGCCAGTCCTGTCCCACCGCCGCCCGGAACCGGGCCGGCTCACCTGTGACCATGCCCCGACCGGTGACCCCGATCGCCTGTCCCGTCTCACCGACGACCATCGCCTGCTGGGGCTCGGTGTAGACCGTCGCCGGAGCAGGCGGCGGGAGGCTGCCCGGCCACGGCAGTCCGGACGGGCGGGAGGCAACGGGACGCTCACCCCACGGCGCGAGCAACCGCCGCTCCCCCGGTCCCCGCCCACCCTGGACCGAGACCGACATGACCGACTCGTGACCCACGATGCTCTGCACCCGTGCGACCCCGCGCTCGACCCGCTCATCCGGACCACCTCCGAAGAGACTGTCAGCGTGGTCGCCGAGTGGCTCGGTGACCTCGGGGATCAGGCGTACGGCGTCGACCGGCGCCCGGATCGCCCCCTCGGCCTGCAGCTGCCAGCGCACCCGGTCGATCAGGTCCGTGGCACCGAACCAGCGCGGGTGCATCCAGCGCCGTGATGTCGCGAGCGAGCCGTCCGTGTCGACCTCGATCAGGACCGTCGTGCAGACGAGTCCGTGGCCGGCCAGATCGGTCACGAATGCCTCGGCAGTCCTGCGCAGGCTGAACGCGATGGGCTCGACCAGGTCGAGAGGCGGCTCCAGCACGAGGGTCGCCTCGAACTCCGGAGGCACCCGTCGCCGGCTGATCGGCTGGGGGTTGAGACCACGGGCCATCCGATGGAGCAGCTCGCCGTGGGAGCCGAAGCGGGTATGCACATCGGCCGGTGGCAGGCTCGCGAAGTCACCCAACGTCAGCAGTCCCATGCGACGCAGGAGCCCGACCAGTCCCCCAGCTGCGCTCGCGGGAGGTGCCCCCAGGGCATCGTCGAGGGCATCTATCGGCAGATCCCGCAGGAACTGGGCCGAACCACCCGCCGAGATGACGAGACTGTCCTGGGCCAGCGCACGCCGAGCGGCCTGCTCGGCGGCAAAGAGTCCATCCGCGATGCCAGCCCGTACGTCCCACACCCCGAGGCGTACGAGCCGCTCGGCGATGATCGCGGCTGCCTCGGCCTCGCCACCGTAGAACCGGGACGGGACGTTGATCGCGCACAGACCCGGGCGCAGCGGCGCCACCCCCGGGCTGAGCTCCTCGATCGCGGTCAGCACGGTCTCGAAGGCGCGCGCATCAGCATCGGCGTTGTAGTCGTGCAGGACCAGCCCTGGGCACCGCGACTGGGCATCGCGCCGGCGCATGCCACGGCGTACGCCCTCGGCCCGGGCCGCCTGGGAGCAGGCCAGCACCTGACCCTTGTCGAGCACCGCGGCCGGGGTCGAGGCGGACATCTCGATCGCGATGATGGGCCAGTCCGGCGCCCAGAGCACCATGGTGCGACCCATCTAGCTCACGCTCCGCAGCCGCGTGGGCTCCTCGTCGCTCCGACGGATGACCTGGGTGGCATCGGGCAGCCACAACCGGCCCGTGCGGGGTGGCGCCGTGCCCCGCCGGACCTCGACCGTCACCCGGCGCGCCTGCAGGTGGCCGTGTCCACGCCCCACCCCGACCCACTCGGCATCGCGCATCGTCAGTCGGGCCTCGCACCGCGGCCAGTCGCCATAGGCGATGAGGATCCCGCCACGCTGCCGCAGTCGGGCACTGATTCGGCTGACGTCCTTGTCGGAGACCTTGGCAGGTGCAGCCAGAACCACGACACCCAGTACGTCGATCAGAGCGGCCATGACCTCGAGCCAGGCCTCGCCCGGATCGGGCACCAGGATCGTGCGCCGCAGGTCGACGCCTGCTGCGGCTGCAGCCTCCAGCCCGAGCTCCGGAGAACCCACCACACCACACCAGGCCCCATCTGCCGAAGGGCCTGCCATGAGTGCCATCGCGAGGCTCGCCGAGTCGACGCCATAGCTCGATCCAGTCTGCAATTGCAGGAGACCGGCGAAAGCCGGATGCGTCGCGACGGGCTGTGCGGCCGGGCGGCCCTGCATCTGGTCGACGCGTGCGCGCAGCTCGCTCAAGGTCGGGGCAGCGGCAACGGTCATTGACCCATCTTCGAACATGTGTTCGAAGGAGTCAATCCGCCGAGAGGACTACTTCGTCACCCTGCGGAAGCGTTGCCGATGCGTCAGGAACCCAGCTCGATCGACCCGCCGGGAATCGCGTCCAGCAGCTTGCGGGTGTAGTCCTTCTGCGGGTTGTCGAACACCTCGGACACCGCTGCGGCCTCCACGACCCGGCCGTCCTGCATGACCAGGACGTCGTCGGCGATCTGTCGCACGACCGCGAGGTCGTGGGTGATGAACAGATAGCTCAGGCCGAGTTCGGCCTGCAGGTCATTGAGCAGCTCGAGGATCTGCGCCTGCACCAGCACGTCGAGCGCCGACACCGCCTCATCACAGATGACGACCTCAGGGTCGAGGGCCAGGGCCCGGGCGATCGCGACGCGCTGGCGCTGGCCACCCGACAGCTCGCCGGGATAGCGCGACATGACAGTCGTGGGCAGTGCGACCTTGTCGAGCAGGTCGCGCACTCGCTTCTCGCGCTCCTTGCCGCTTCCGATCTCGTGCGTCCGAAGCGGCTCCTCGATCGACTTGTAGATCGAGTACAGCGGGTCCAGCGAGGCGTACGGATTCTGGAACACCGGCTGCATCTGCCGGCGGAGCCGCAGACGCTCGGCCTTGGTCTTCAGCTCGCGCAGGTTCTTGCCGTCGAACACCACGTCGCCCGAGGTGGGCGGTAACAGGTCGAGGACCATGCGGGCCACGGTCGACTTGCCCGAGCCCGACTCGCCCACGATCGCCATCGTGGTGCCGCGACGCAGCCGGAACGAGACATCCTCGACAGCGGCGAAGTCCACCTTCTGCCACGGCTTGGCGCCACGGAGCGTGAACATCTTGGTGAGGTTCTCCACGACGATGATGTCTTCGTGGCCCTCGCCGAACTCGCTCGCACTTTGCGAAATCTCCTGGGCGATCTCCGCCGCGGTTTGGACGGCCTGCTCACGCACCTCGGTGCGCGCCTGCACAGATGACAACCGCTGAGATGCCAGCGAAGGCGCCTTCGCGACGAGCCGTTTGGTGTAGGGGTGCTGGGGATCCTGCAGGATCTCGCGAGCGGGTCCGGACTCGACGACCTTGCCGCGATACATCACGACGAGGTGGTCGGCCCGCTCGGCCGCGAGCCCGAGATCGTGGGTGATCAGCATGACGGCGATGCCGAGGGTGTCGGTGAGCTGGTCGAGGTGGTCGAGGATCTGCTTCTGGACCGTGACATCGAGCGCAGACGTCGGCTCGTCGGCGATCAGGAGCTTGGGGCGGGCTGCAAGGCCCATCGCGATCAGTGCGCGCTGACGCATGCCACCGGAGAACTCATGGGGATACTGCCGGGCGCGGCGCTCCGCATCTGGCAGGCCGGCCTCCTCCAGGAGCTCGACGACCCGCTTGTCCGCCTCGTCGCCAGAGGCGACCCCGTTGGCGATCAGCGCCTCCTTGATCTGGCGGCCGACCTTCCACAGGGGGTTGAGGTTGGACATCGGGTCCTGCGGCACCAGGCCGATGGACGATCCACGCAACGCCAGGATCGACTTCTTGCCGGCGGCGCTGATCTCGGCACCCTCGAACAGGATGCTGCCGCCCATGACGTGACCGCTGCCGGGCAGCAGGTCGATGACCGAGTGGGCCAGGGTCGACTTGCCCGAGCCGGATTCCCCGACGATCGCGATGGTCTGGCCGGGATAGATGCTGAGGTTCGCACCGTCCACCGCTGTCAGGATCTTCTTCTTGTCGGTACGGAACCCGACGCGCAGATCCTTGATCTCGAGCAGGGGGGTCTCGGTCATTACTTCTTCGCCTTCGGGTCGAGAGCTTCACGGACGGCCTCACCCAGCAGGACGAAGCCGAGCACCGTGACGGCCAAGGCCGTGGCCGGAACCCACATGACGACCAGGTGCTGACCTGAACGCACCAACGTCTGCGCGTCGGAGAGGTCGTTGCCCCACGAGACGATGGTCTGCGGCAGGCCGATCCCCAGGAACGACAGGGCCGACTCCGAGACGATGAACACGCCGAGCATGATCGTGGCCGAAACGATGACCGGCGACAAGGAGTTGGGGACGATGTGACGACGGAGGTTGGTGAACTTGGACGCACCGATCGCGGTGGCTGCGTCGACGAACTCGAGGTTCTTGACCTCGAGCACCGCGCCGCGCATCTGGCGAGTGATCTGTGGCCACGCGAAGATGGCGAGCGCCAGCACCACCACGAGCACCGAAAACCAGAACCCACGCTTCGGCGCGATGTTGTTGATGACCGAGATGATCACGATGCTTCCCAGCAGCACCGGGATCGAGAAGAAGATGTCACTGAGTCGGGACAGGATTGTGTCGATCGGGCCGCCGTAGAAGCCTGCGACTGCACCGGTGACCGTGCCGATCAGCACGGTGACGAGGGTCGCGAGCAGGCCCACGGCCACGGACGCCCGTGCACCGTAGACGGTGCGTGCCCAGATGTCGGCGCCCTGGAAGTTGTAGCCGAACGGGTGCCCCTCGCTCGGCGGGCCGAATTGGTTGCCAAGCGATGCCTGGGTGGGGTCGGCGCTGGTGAACAAGGTCGGGAAGGCGACCATGACAGCCAGAACGACGATGATCACCGCGGACAGCCAGAACAGCGGAGACTTGCGCAGCCGCTTCCAGGCCTCCCTCCACTGGCTCTCCGGCACGGCATCGACATCGACGGCGTCGATGGCGCGCAACGGGGTCTCATCGAGGGGGGCGACAAAGCGCTGCTGCCCCGGAAGCGGCTCAGACATAGCGGATCCTCGGGTCAAGAACGACATACAAGAGGTCGACGATCAAGCTCATGAACACGTAGAGCATGACCATGACCGCGACGACGGACACGGTCAAAGGGGTGTCACCGCGATTGACCGCCGAGAAGGCGAGGTTGCCGATGCCTTGGACGTTGAAGATGCCCTCGGTGATGATCGCGCCGGCCATCAGCGAGCCGAGGTTGATGCCGATGTAGGTCACCACCGGCACCAGCGAGTTGCGCAACACGTGGTTACGGATGGCAAGTCCCTCCGACAAGCCCTTGGCCCGGGCGGTACGCACATGGTCGGCGCTCATGTTGTTGGCCACCGAGGTGCGGGTCAACCGAGTCGTGGTCGCAATGTTGGCGATCGCGAGCACAAAGGCCGGAAGGAGCAGGTCGGCGGGGCCCCAGTCGACGGGCACAGTCGCAGGAAACAGGCCCCACTTGACGCCGAAGAGGAATTGCAGCACGAAGCCGACCACGAAGATCGGGACCGACAACAGGACCAGCGACATGACCAGCGTCACCGAATCGAACCAGCCATTGCGGCGCAGCCCGGCGATCGTGCCGACCACAATGCCGATGACGGCGTCCATCGTCAAAGCCATCAGAGCGAGAAGGCCTGTCACAGGCAGGGCATTCTTGATCTTCTCAAAGACCGGCTGACCGTCGAGCCCCACGAAGTCAGGGTTGAAGGTCACGACGTCCTTGAGGAAGTACAGCCACTGGAGGCCGATGAAGTCGTTCAGGTGGAACTGGTCGCGCAGGGCCTGTCGAACTTCGTCCGAGACCGGCTTGTTGCCGGTCAGGCCGAGGATGGGGTCACCCGGGC
The DNA here is from genome assembly GCF_037719875.1 of Aeromicrobium sp. Lineage (GTDB taxonomy): Bacteria > Actinomycetota > Actinomycetes > Propionibacteriales > Nocardioidaceae > Aeromicrobium. The sequence continues at coordinate 105,648 of NZ_JBBJMJ010000010.1, forward strand.
GCAACTTCGTCAGCACGAAGATGATCAGCGTGGCCCCGAGAAAGACTGGGATGGCCTGGAGCAGCCGCTTGGCGACATACCACCACACAAGAGCCTCCTGGGTGTAGGAAGAGAAGAATGGAACTGATGCAACGGCCACTTGGTCTAAGGGCCATAGTGCACTGAGATCAGGCGCGGCGCGCGGGGGCCCCCCCGGGGGGGGCGTCCCCCCCCGCCCCAGGTGGCGGGCGGGCAAACTAGGGCCGGGCGTGTATGCCCGCGTCTGCTTCCAGTTGAACACGTAATCCTTGAGATCCTTCGTGGTCACTGCCGTGGCGTTCTGGTACCACAGCGGGATGGCCGGCAGATCCTTGAGCAGGATCGTCTGGGCCTCGCTGATGAGCTTGTAGCGATCGTCACCCTTGGTGGCCGACGCATCCGCAATCAGCTTGTCGAACTCCTTGTTGCTGTAATCGCCGTCATTTGATCCGGCGCCGGTGGCGTAGATCGGTCCGAGGTAGTTGAGCATCGACGGGTAGTCCGCCTGCCAACCGGTACGGAACGGCGTCTTGATGCTCCGGTCGGTGACGACCGTGCGGAGCTCATCGAACGTCGGGTACGTCTTCGGGGCTGTGTCGATGTCCAGGGTGTTCTTGATCTGGTTGGCCATCGCCTCGGAGAACTCCTTGTTGCCGGCGCCGTCGTTGTTGTAGGCCAGCGTGAAAGTGCCGTCCCACTTGTCGATCTTGTTCGCTTCGGCCCACAGCTTCTTGGCCTCTTCGGGGTTGAACTCCAGGACCTCGTTGCCGGCGACGTCCTCGGTCCAGCCGTCCAGCACCGGCGACGTGAAGTCGCGGGCCGGCGTCCGAGCGCCGTTGAAGACCTTCTCGGTGATCTCCTTGCGGTCGGTCGCCATGGAGATGGCGGCGCGTCGCAGCGCGCCTTCCTCACCCTTGAAGTGCTTGAGGCGCTCCGGGATCGTGAAGGACGAGAAGTTCGAGCCCGGCTCGTTGTAGGCCGTGACCGCGTCGTCGGTCTCGAATGTGGTGAGCGCGCTCGGCGGCACCTGGTCAAGGACGTCGAGGTTGCCCGACTGCACGTCGGTGTAGGCGGCATCGACCGAGTTGTAGAACTTGAAGACCAGGCCACCGTTCTTCGGCTTGTGCGGGCCGTCATAGTCCGGGTTGGGCTCCAAGGAGATCTGCTTGTTCTTCTCCCAGCCGCTGTCGGTGAGCATGTAGGGGCCGTTGCCGATCGGCTTGTTGCCGTACTCCTTGGTGATCTTGCCGTCCTCGCCGTATGCGGAGTCGGGGACCGGGAAGTAGGCCGAGTAGCCAAGTCGCAACGGGAAGTCCGACTCAGCCTCCTTCAGCGTGATCGTGAAGGTCGTGTCGTCGACGACCTTGAGGCCCGACACCGTGTCGGCGCCCTTGGTCGTGTTGCCGACCTCGTCCGTGCCCTCGATCGGGTAGAAGAAGTAGTTGTTCAGCTGCTTGTTGGCCGGGTTGGAGCCGTAGTTCCACGCCTTCACGAAGGACTCCGCCTTCACGGCCGAGCCGTCGGTGAACTTCTGATCGCCCTTGATCTTGACGGTCCAGACGGTGCTGTCGGCGTTGCCTTCGATGCTCTCGGCGACGTCATTGGTGACCGAGCCATCAGTGTTGTAGGCCACCAGGCCGGAGAACATGTTGTCAATCGGGTCGCCGCCGCCAACCTCATTGGTCGCAGTCGGGATCAGCGGGTTCTGGGGATTGGTGCCATAGACGGTGATAGCGGAATCGCCGTCGCCGCTCTTGTCGTCGCTGCCGCCACCGCAGGCTGCCAGGGTAAGGCTGCCGGCCGCGATCAACGCCACACCCGCAAGACGGGTACGCCGAGAGAGTCGCATGGATTCCTCCTGATGTTTGGTGTGCGCGCTGGCGCGCGCCCCCTATGACTATCACCCGATCAGGCTCACCGAACAGCGTTCGAGCGCTGCTTAATCAAAGTGTTACCAAACGGTCGGACGGGTACAGGCACGGGAAGTCAATGGCCCGGGCGGGTCATGCCTCGTGGTCCGCGCGGGTCAGTGACCCGTCCCAGCATCCGGGATAGCAGCAGAAAATACGACAGCCGGCCCCCACAGGGGACCGGCCGTCGCGGGAGCTGGTGGTGCTCAGCCCTTGCGCTTCTTGATCTCTTCGGTTGCCGCAGGCAGAACGGCCTTGAGGTCACCCACGACGCCGAAGTCGACGAGCTCGAAGATCGGTGCCTCGTCGTCCTTGTTGACCGCGACGATCGTCTTGGACGTCTGCATGCCCGCGCGGTGCTGGATCGCACCGGAGATGCCGTTGGCGACATAGAGCTGCGGCGAGACCGTCTTGCCGGTCTGCCCGACCTGGAACGAGTGCGGGTACCAGCCGGAGTCGACTGCCGCACGGCTCGCGCCGACAGCAGCGCCGAGCGAGTCGGCAAAGGCCTCGACCTCGGTGAAGTCGCCCCCCGTGCCACGTCCACCCGACACGACGATCGCGGCCTCGGTCAGCTCGGGACGACCCGAGGCTTCCTTGACCTTGGTCGAGGTGATCTTGGCGGTCTTGGCAGCATCGGAGATGTCGGCCGTGACGGCCTCGACCGCACCCGCGCCGGATGTGGCCTCGGGGGTCGTCGAGTTGGGCTTGACCGTGATGACGGGAGCGCCCTTGGTGATCGAGGACTTGACCGTGAAGTTGCCGGCGAAGACCGACTGCGTCGTGGTGATGGTGTCACCGTCGGCCTGAACGTCGACCGCGTCGCTGATCCAGCCCGACTCGGTCTTGAGCGCGACCCGGGCACTGATCTCCTTGCCCTCGGTGCTGGCGCCCGCGAGGACCGCCGCCGGGGACTTGTCGGCGACGAGCTGCGCGAGCGCCTCGGCCTTGGGACCGACCAGGAACTCCTCATAAGCAGCGTCTTCGTAGGTGTAGATCTTCTCTGCGCCGTACTCAGCGAGGACCGCGTTGTCTGCGGAGCCGAAGACCACTGCGGACGGCTCACCGATGCGGCGGGCGATCGTGAGCAGCTCGAGGGAAGGCTTGGTGACCTTGCCATCAGGGGCATCGATAAGAACGAGTACTTCAGTCATGTGTCAGTGCCCTTCTCAGACGAACTTCTTGGAGGTGAGGAACTCGACCAGCTTGACGCCGCCGTCTCCCTCATCCGTGACGATCTCACCGGCGGTCCGCGGCGGACGGGGCTCGAACGACTCGACCTTGGTCCAGGCGTTGTCCAGACCGACGGCGCCGGCCTCGATGCCCAGGTCCGACAGCGCCCACGCCTGGACGTCCTTCTTCTTGGCGGCCATGATGCCCTTGAACGACGGGTAACGCGCCTCGCCGGTCTGGTCCGTGACGCTCACGACGAGCTTGCCCGTCGCCTCGATCTCCTGAGTCGCGACATCGCCGTCGCGGCGGATCTTGACCGTGTCACCGTCGACCGTGACCTCCGAGGCATACGTGACCGCCGGGAGGCCGAGGCGCTCCGCGACCAGGGTCGGGACAACACCCAGACCGCCGTCGGTCGAGGCCATGCCGAAGAACACCAGGTCGTAGTCGAGCTTCTCGATCGCCTTCGCGAGCACCAGCGACGTCGCGAAGGCGTCCGAACCGTGGATCGCGTCGTCCTGCACGTGGACACCGGCGTGCGCACCCATCTGCAGGGCCTTGCGCACCGCGTCGGAGGCCTGCTCGGGGCCGACGGTCAGGACCGTCACCTCCCCTTCGCCGGCCTCGACGACCTGCAGCGCCTGCTCCACGGCATACTCATCGAGCTCGGACAGCAGCCCATCCACACCGACGCGATCGACGGTGTTATCGGCGCTGAAGTTCCGGTCTGCGGTGGCATCCGGTACGTACTTCACAGCGACAACGATTTTGGTCACGAGGACCCTCCTGTGAATCTGGGGCGCGACGACCAAGCGGCCGTCACGGCAGTCTCTGGACTGTGCGAGAGCCACCATTCCACGCCATGCGGCGCCGAAACAGGGCGGCCCTTCGTCATCTGAATGTTACCTAGAGGTAGCAACGCGGGCGACACATCGAGGGCATGGGCTAGGTCACACCTCCGCGGCTAGTCCTCGATCCGTGAACGCAAGACGAACTGGGCGGCCAGCCCGAGGATCACATACGCCATGGACCCCATGCCCCAGGCCACGACGGCTTCCTTGACGTCGCCGTTCTGGCCCCCGAAGGTGAAGACGTCGCGCAGTGGGCCGACGAGGACATCGCACACGCTCGACACCACCTCGTACGTCCCGCTGCTCTGGCCGGTCCCGAGGGCTGCGAGGAACGCGCCCAGGGCCAGGACGAGCGAGCAGACGAGTCCGAGCACCCCGAGCACGACCGCAGCGACGGCGACCAGTCTGCGCCCCCTGCCGGTCGAACCTGAGGTGGAGGCATCCGGCGATCCACCCTCGTCGGCTTCTCCAGCCTTGTGCCGGCGTCGCTCGAGAAGAGAAACCTTGGGGCCACGCGGGGGCTCGACGATGCGGTCGCGCTTCTTGCCCTCCTTGTCGGCAGCCTTGGCGGTGCGCGCTTCGGACTTGACGTCCTCGCGCTCCTTGCGGGCGACCTTCTTGGCGTCGACCTGCTCCTGCCGCGAAGCCTGCTTTGAATCGCGGCGCTCGCTGCGGGCCGCTTGCTTGGCCTCCCTAGCGGCAGCCCTGGCGCCCTCCTTCTCGTGCTTCGCATCGTGCTCGCGTCGCTCGGGCTCGGGCTCGGCCACCTCGGGCTCGGGCTTGGCCACCTCGGGCTCGGGCTCGGGCTTGGCCTCCTCGACGACAGGAGTCTCGACTGGTTGCTCCGACGCGACCTGCCCGACGACCTCAGCTGTCGCCGGCTCTTCGGGAACCGCCGGCTCTTCGAGTACCGGCGGCTCAGGTGTACGTGTGTCGACCCGTGCGGCGTCCTTGGCCGCAGCAGCATCGGCCCGCTTCTGGACCCGGCCAGTCGCGGCCCGAACCTTGGCCTCATCGCGCTGACCACGGGCCACGTGCTTGGCCTCGACCCGGCCCTTGGCCGCGTCCTTACGCGCAAGACGAGACGCCTGTTTGGCATCAGAGCGCTCCTGACGCGCCGCCGCCTTGGCAGCCCCACGCTCACGACGAGCCGTGGCCTTGGCCTCAGCCGCAGCGGCCTTGGCCTGTTCCTTGGCGAGACGGTCACGCTTCTCAGCGTCCGACTTCTCCCGCTCAGCGGCAAGCTTTTCCCGCTCGGCGTCCAACCGCTCGCCCAGCCCGGTTGACGGCTGGACCTTGGGAGCCGCGTCGGGCTCGGTCCGAGGTTCGGCAACGGCGGCAGGTGTCGCCATGGCCGCAATGCCTGCCGTCTTGCTGGGTCCGGCCGGCGTCTCGGTCTTTTTCGGCTCGGGCACCGGTGACTTGGCGGCAGCCTTGTTCGCAGCCCGCTCCTCGCGGGCCTGCTTCTTGGCATCCAGCTTGGCCTGACGGGCGGACTGCTGCTCGAGCCGAGAGGCCTGCCTGGCATCAGCGCGCTGCTGACCCTTCGCGGCCTTGGCCTCGTCGCGCTCGCGTCGCACCGCCGCCTTGGCATCGGCCTTGGCGGCCCGGTGATCGGGCTCCGACTCGACTACCGGGACTCCCTCAGGAGCCTCGACTGCCTCGGAATCCGTGTGATCTGGGGTCGTCTCGTCGTCATCGTGGCTGGACTGATCGAGATCAGCGACGATCGAACCCGCGGTCAGGACGCTACGTGCGGCGGACGACTCTTTTTTTGATTGTGGGGGCGGCTGCCCCAGAGTCGTCATTCACCTCCTCGGGCGATGCATCCTTGGCTTCTTCGATGTCTGGCGCCTTGTCGGCTGGTGCCGGTTCGCTCGGCGCCTTGTCGGCTGGTGTCGCGTCGGCCGGCGCCTCGTCGTCGTCTGGCGCCTCGTCGACATATTCATCGACCAAGGGTTCAGGCGTCGTCAGGGGGGTCGATACAGACGAGTGATTGGCCATCACGATGTGTTCCTGTGCGACCCGCTCGGCTTCGGCCTCGGCCGCGGCGACCCACTCCAGGGCCGTACGCTCGGCCTCCTGCAGCTTTTCCTCCGCAGCGGCGCGCGCTGCGGCGACGGCTTGGCTGAGCCGCTCCTGCGCATCGCGCTTGGACTGGACAGTGACACGCTCCGCTTCGGCCTGTGCCGCGGCGACACGCTCGCGAGCATCCGTCTCGGACTTGTCCGCAACCCGGCGGGCCTCGGCCTGGGCCTGAGCGACCCGCTCGGCGGCGTCCTTCTCAGCCTCGGCGACCTTGCGCTCGGCATCGAGCCGCGCGGCCTCGACATCGGAGGCGAGCTTGCGCTCGGCCTCCTCACGTGCCTCACCTGCAAGTCGTGCAGCTTCGGTGGCTTCTGCTGCGACGCGCTCGGCTTCGGCCTGGGCGACCCGGATCTTCTCCGCTGCCATGCTTTCGGCCTCGACCAGCTTGGCTGCTGCCTCGGCGCGCTCGGCCTCTGCCTCCTTGGCCAACTTGTCGGCTTCCTGGTTGGCTCGCTCGACCCTGGCCTTGGCCTCGTCGCGCTCGCGGGCGAGCTCGGCAGCTGCCTCCGCGTGACGCTCGGCCGCTTCTGCAGCGAGTCGATCAGCCTCGACCCTCGCCGCGACGAGCTTGTCCTCGGCAGTGCGCTCGGCATCGGCCACGCGTACGGCAATCGCGACACGCTCTGCCGCGGTCTCCTGTGCATACTTCTCGGCCTCAGCCTTCGCGGCAGCCACATGGCTGCCGGCGGTGGTCTCTGCCTCACGGACGGTGCGTTCGGCCTCAGCCTTCACATCAAGAAGCCGCGCATCAGCCTCCTCACGCTCCTTGGCGAGCTGCGCCAACGCAGCCTCACGATCAGCGGCAGCCTGCTCAGCGACCCTGTCCGCCTCCGCACGAGCAGCGGCGACATGACTCGCGGACGTCCTGTCAGCATCGGCAACGATGCGCTCAGCCTCAGCCTTCACATCAAGAAGCCGTGCATCAGCCTCCTCACGCTCCTTGGCGAGCTGCGCCAACGCAGCCTCACGATCAG